>JAGXGA010000023.1 GCA_024636975.1 Mariniphaga sp. | reverse complement strand
GGTCTAATGTTTGTTGGTTCGTTTCAAAATTATTTTTTATCATTGTAAAAGGGATGTTTGTTCTTGTACACCCTAAAAATACTGATACTTCAGCTATTTTTAGGTAACAAACTCCCTTTTTTTATGAATAATAGAGGTTAGGTTGTGACAAATTAAAAAGCATTACCCAAAATAATTAACAGACTATTATGAAACAAATAATTTCATTATTCATTTTAGCATTTCTGATAACCTCCTGCAATCAGAAACAGAATGATAAGGTTATGTATGATATGGCTGAAGTTGAGGAAGAAATGATTCCTCTAACCAAACAATCACCTAATGTACCTCAAGCCCCGCATAATCAAATTGAAAAACAAGAGGTTAATAAAAAGAAAATTATTAAAGACGGACGAATAGGACTTCGTGTAACAGAACTTGAAAGTGCAAAATTACGTATTGACACCTTAATAAAAAATCATAATGGGTATTACGCTAATGAGAGTTATAACAATATGGATTGGGAATCAACGTACAACCTAAAGATTAGGGTTCCCAGTGCCAGTTTTGAGCTTTTAATTTCCGCGATCGAAACAGGAGATGGTGAGATTCTATATAAAGAAATTGATGCACGTGATGTTACCGACCAATTTATTGATTTAGAAATAAGACTTGAAAATAAAAGGAATTATTTGAAACGGTATAATGACCTTTTAAAACAAGCTGCAAGCGTAAAGGATATTCTTGAGATTGAAGAAAAAATCCGTGGACTAGAAGAAGAAATAGAAAGTACTGCTGGAAGATTAAAATATTTGGGCGACCTGGTAGATTTTAGTACGCTTGATTTGACTATTTCCAAACTAAAAGATTTTAAATATAATCCCATTAACAGAGACAAGTTTTCAGAACGATTAAAACAATCTTTATCTAAAGGATGGTATGGACTTATTGATTTCTTGCTCTTTGTGATTAAGATTTGGCCATTCTGGATAATTGTCTTTTTGCTTATTTATATCTGGAAAAAATATAAAAAGATGAAAATGAAAAACTAAATGGCACCACGAAAACCCACCCGGTTCATTTATATCGATAAACATAAAACCAAAAAATACCAGTAACCATGGACAAAGTTAAATGCACGCATTGTGAAGAATATAATAATACCAATGCAAAATATTGTTTTCGTTGTGGATATGAACTTCCAAAAATGAAATTGGAAGGCGTGGGCACCACTACACTAAACTCATCTGATAAATGGAAGCTAAACAATAAAAATATATTTGGGTCGGTTGTAGGGATAATAGCATTTGGGCTTGCATACTTTTTTGTACAACAAGTTTTTTTTAATCCACCTTCATTTGATAAAATAATGATGAATGCTGCGAGTGAACTCAATGAATCCTGTCCCATAATGGTTGACCAATATACTCGTTTAGACAATGCTGTTGCTTTACCAGAAAATATTTTTCAGTATAATTATACTTTGGTTGATATGACAAAAGCAGAGGTTAATCCTGACACTGTGAGAAAGTATTTTGAACCAGGAATAATAAATAATGTAAAGTCAAATCCTGATCTTAAAATATACAGAGATAACAAAACAACTATGGTTTATAATTACCGTGATAAAAATGGGGAATTTGTAGTAAAATTCTCTGTAACACCTGAACTGTATGAATAGCTTTGAAATTTTGGTTGTATTGATTTGAAATAATAACAAAGCTTCTTACATTTGGCTAAAGTTTATTGCTTTACCGATGTTAAAGCAATTTGTTTAACAAGAATGAAAGCAGCTGTTTATAAAAAATATGGCCCGCCTGAAGTCGTCAAATTGGTGGAGGTAGAAAAACCATCACCCGGGTCTGATGAAGTTTTAATTAGAGTGTTTGCCACAACTGTAAATCGGACTGATTGTGGGTTTCGAAGCGCTGAGTACTTTATTTCCCGATTCTTTAGCGGACTATTCAAACCAAAATATGGAATTTTGGGAAACGAATTTGCCGGAATAATTGAAGCAGTTGGCAAAGATGTTAAACTGTTTAAAGCAGGAGACAGGGTGTTTGGTTATAATGACACCAAGTTTGGAGCACACGCAGAATTTATGACCATTGCTGAATCAGATGCCATTTCCACCATACCTGATGATGTGACATTTGAACAGGCAGCCCCGATTTCCGAAGGTGCACATTATGCCTTGTGCAACATCAGGGCAGCTAAGGTTACAGGTGAACATGATGTTTTGATCTATGGCGCTACCGGTGCAATTGGATCAGCTGCGGTACAATTGGTGAAAAATCTGGATGCAAAAGTTACAGCGGTATGTAATACTCAAAATGTCGAGGTAGTTAGATCGCTGGGCGCCGACCAGGTAATTGATTACATGACTCAGGACTTTACTAAAACCGATCAGAAATTTGATTTTATTTTTGATGCAGTAGGTAAAAGCTCTTTTGCGCAGTGTAAACCGCTACTTAAAAAACATGGGATTTATATCTCTACTGAACTTGAGAAAAATTCTGAGAACATATTTTTGGCTCTCTTAACACCATTGTTCAATGGCAGGAAAGTTATGTTTCCACTACCAACCATCAAAAAAGAGGATGTCAACTTCTTAAAGTATTTAGTTGAATCAGGGAAGTATAAACCATTGGTGGACAGATCATATCATTTAGATAACATTGTTGAAGCCTACAAATATGTTGAGACCAGACAGAAAGTCGGAAACGTAGTAATTACCCTGACTTAACAAAATTCCAGTCATAATGCTTACGGACTGTCCGTACTAATATAGACCTTGCTGTTGATGAAAATTATAATTTTAAAAAATAAACCAATGAAAAAACTAATTATCATTTCGATTTCTTTAATTCTGTCAATTGGATTTATTGAACAATCAGAAGGCCAAACTCTTTCTAAAAGGCAGACAGAACTAATAAAAAATCAGGTAGACTCTCTTTTTCAAAAAATGCTGGTCTTTGCGGAGAAACTTGATTTCGATGAATTGAGTTCAGGGGTTGATGATACACATGGAGCCGGATTTATCACCAATGGAAAGTATTACTATGAGTATTCTTCTTTAATTGATGATGTGAAATTAAATGCTCAGGGTTTAAGTCGACAAGATATATCCATCAACGAAAAAAAGATAACTGTTTTATCAAAGGATATCGTTTTGATGACAGCATCAGGAGTAGCTAAGGCCAATTTAAATGACGGAAGAGAGTTAGCTGCTAATTTTCATTGGTCATTTGTATATGAAAAGATTGATAATAAGTGGAAAGTTGTTTACTCTCATCAATCAACTACGAGATAAAGAAACTTAAGCTGTATATGAAATACCTATGGGTATGAAATTGGATATTATTCCTTAACTTACACAAAGTTGGGAATATTCTTAGGCGTTTATAAACGTTTATGGCAAGATAAATGGCAATTATAAGTGCAGCACAATAAAAATGGACAATGGAATTCTGAAATATCACGATTCACAAACGAAGGAAGACAAGGAAATTTGTGATTTTTTGTATGAAGTGATTTCCCAAAACCTTCCGGAAGCAGAGAACAAAATATGGCATGCACACCCGGTTTGGTTTTTGGAAGGAAACCCTATTGTTGGGTATAGTAAATTAAAAGGATGTATCCGTTTGCTTTTCTGGAGTGGGGCAAGTTTTGAAGAAGAACAGCTTAATCCAGGTACCGGAAAATTTAAAGATGCTTCTGTTCGCTATACTAACGTTAAACAAATTAATGCTGAAGATCTGAAACGATGGCTTGAAAAATCAAAAAACATTCAGTGGGACTATAAAAATCTCATTAAAAGAAAAGGCATGCTAAATCGCATCAAATGAAGAACAGCCATCATCATCCATTTTTAAAAGAAAGTTTTATAATATGACTGATTCAGGTAATTCTACTCTGGAGCGAATTTACAGATATCCCACTATAAAAGCGGAAGAATTGGAAGTAATATGTAAGGCACATGAAAAAATCTGTTTTAAGAAAAATGAATATCTGCTGAAGGAAGGCCAAATATCTAACGAATATTACTGTCTTGAAGAAGGGCTGATCAGGGCATTCGCCACCAGTACAGAAGGTAAAGATGTGACAACGGGTTTTTTTAGCCCAAATGAAATTGTGATTGAAGTAGCCTCTCTTTTCCTGCGCCTCCCCACAAAAGAAAACATTCAAACCATCACTGATTGTGTTGGCTGGAAAATTAGCCTGGATTCTTTTCAGCAATTATTCCAATCCATTCCCGGATTTTCGGAATGGGGTCGCAACTGGATGACTGATGTCTTGTTTACTACCAAACAACACTCCCTCACAATGATTACCGATTCTGCTACCGAACGGTATCTTACCCTTCAAAAAGATCACCCTGAGATTATCCTCCAGGCTCCCCTCAAATACATCGCTTCTTATCTGGGCATCACTGATACTTCATTAAGCCGGATTCGAAAAGAGGCTGCCAGGCTCCAGGTAATAAAATGACATTCTTCTTATATAATTATACCCATTTTGAATGAATGAAAAAATGTATTTCTTGCCATATGACAATTCATTTTTTATGCTTTCCGGACATTTTAGTCTTAAATTGTATTGTTTTTAATTTAAAATATCATAACAATGAAAAATCCGGTTGGCTGGTTTGAGATTTACATTGATGACATGAGCAGGGCTAAAAAATTTTATGAGACCATGCTCGAAATTCAATTAGATGAATTAATCGTTCCCTCTGAAATGGATGAAGCAAATGAATTTCGAATGCTTTCGTTTCCATTTCTGCACAATGAACCAAATGCAAGTGGAGCCCTGGTAAAAGCTGCAGGGATGAAACCAGGCGGAAACAGCGTTATGATTTATTTTACATGTGATGATTGCAGTGTTGAAGAAAGTCGTGTAGTTGGAGCGGGTGGTAAAGTACTGAAAACTAAATTCTCAATCGGGGAATATGGATTCTCTTCAATCTGTCAGGATACCGAAGGAAATACATTTGGTTTGCATTCAATGGAATAAAATGCATCGAAATGAAAAAGTTCAAAGTTGAAATTAAATGGGCCCTAATCTTTGTGATGATGATGCTCATCTGGATGGTTATGGAAAAAATTACAGGCCTGCACGATGAACACCTCGATAAACATGCCATTTTTACAAACCTGGTTGCGATTCCTGCAGTTGCCATCTATGTACTTGCCCTGTTGGATAAGCGCAAAACAGATTACGATGGATATATGACTTATAAACAAGGATTTATATCCGGTATTATTATCACTGTAATTGTAACAATATTAAGTCCGCTTACACAATACCTCACCACCAGTATAATTTCTTCTGATTACTTTGCAAATATGATTGAATATGTAGTAGAAGAAGGTACTATGACCCGTGAAGCTGCTGAAAACTATTTTAACACTAAAAGCTACATCGTTCAAAATCTGATTGCAACGCCGGTTATGGGACTTTTGACTACTGCAATAGTTGCCTTTTTTACAAAAAAATCAAAAGATAAAAGCCATGGATAAAGCCACTCAAACTATGATTGAGAATCTGCACAAAAACACAGGTAAAAGCCTGGAAGAATGGATTTCCATTGTGCAGAAAGAAAAAATTGATAAGCATGGACAGATTATTAAATACCTGAAAGAAAATCACGGTATCACTCATGGCTATGCCAATTTTGTAGCCCTTAAGGCCCGGGGTGCTGATGCCGGTTCGGTTGACAACAAAGATTCACTGATCGAAAATCAATATAAAGGGAAAGAGCATTTTCTTCCGTTGTATGAGTCAATAATTGCGGAAGTAAAAAAATTTGGGAACGACGTTGAAATTGCCCCCAAAAAATCTTCTGTAAGCCTGCGCAGAAATAAACAGTTCGCCCTTCTGCAACCTGCCACCAAAACACGATTTGAAATCGGAATCAATCTGAAAGGCCAGGTATCTGAAGGAAAACTGGAAGCCAATACAGCCTCCAATGCCATGTGTTCTCATAAAATCAACGTGACCAGTGAAACTGAACTTGACCGTGAAGTTTTTGACTGGATACGAAAGGCCTATGAGCAGGCTTAATAATGGTATTGCATCCGCTAAATCGGAACAAGTATTTCCATTTTGGCGTTAACCTGGTGATGGCACATTAGGAAATCTTCCTTGATCTTAATCCCGACATATCTGGGCCATACCAAGTCCAGTTCCGGAACATGTTCAATTGAATTTAATATGGACTTGGTATGGCGAAGGTATGTACCATAACTGTTATTCCTGCATCAGGAACCGGTAATTTGTATTCGGTGATTCCGGTTTGATTTGTGCCAGTAATTTCGGTTTAAACTGTGTCGTTATTTAATAAAATGAGATATATATTAGAATTCGCAGGGATGCAAAGAATAAAAAGATAATTGCTAAGGAATTCTATTTAGTGCTAACTTAGTGCCTTTGCGTCTTGGTGGCCTAAATTTTCTTTTTTCACAGCACAGGCCCAGAGAAGAAATCTAGCATAGGAGGAATTTTTTTAAAACCTAAAGTATATGAAAAAAATATTGTTGTTACTGGCAGAGGGCTTTGAGATATATGAGGCAAGTGTCTTTATTGATGTAATGGGGTGGAACCTTAATGAGGGAGATGGTTCAACGGAATTGGTTACATGCGCACTTAGAAAGGAAATTAAAAGTTCGTTTAACCAGCGGTTCATTGTTGATTGTATAATAGATGAGGTTGAAGTAAACGCTTTTGATGCACTGGCCGTTCCGGGTGGTTTTGAAGTATACGGGTTTTATAACGATGCTTACGACAGCCGGTTTCTTGATGTAATCCGCCGGTTTCGGGGAGAGGGAAAAACTATAGCATCGGTTTGTGCCGGTGCTTTATCTTTAGGGAAAAGTGGTGTTTTGAAATACAAAAGAGGGACAACATATAACAGTCCTGTCAGAAGAGAAGCCTTGCAGGGTTTTGGTGTTCAGGTGATAAATCAGCCGGTTGTAATGGATGACAATATGATTACATCGTGGAATCCTTCAACGGCAATTGATGTTGCCTTTTTGCTGCTGGAGCTGCTGACAACAAAAGATAATGCAGGGAAAGTACGCAGATTAATGGGATTTTAATAAATCTCGCAAAGACACATAGACGCCTTTAGAAAGAAAGATGACAATGGAACCTTTATTTGTGAATTTTAAAGTTTTGGTGATTAAATGATTAAAATTCTTATTTTAAAAATAGCTGCTGTCCTTATTCTGTTTTGTTTTCAGGTTCAGGCTCAGAATTCGGATGTGAACTCTGTCCTAAAATTAGGAATAATACCAGGAGGTATTGAATATGAACATAAAACAAGTAACAATACCAGTATAAATTTTGCCATCTATTACCGTTATGCAGGGCTGGTAAACCGGGATAATTATGATTTTCAAATCTCACCTGAGTTTCGGTTCTATCTTTCCAGAAATAAGAACTGGGCAGATGGATTTTATCTGGGAAGTTATCTTTTTTACAAGGATTACATAGTAGCAAGAGATGTAGAATCAAATGGTTATATTGCCTATTCAAGAGATGATGTAACGACTGCCGGAATTGGATTAAAAGCGGGCTATCAATACAATATGGCTGAATGGATTAGTCTTGATTTTGGGATGGGGTTCGGCTACAATGCATACCGTGCTGTTACTCATAAAACTGGTTTTGAAATTATCAATGAACCGACGCACTATTTGAACTTTACAGGTGGAATGGCAATAGGAATTAAATTTTGATAAAGCTTTGTTTGAAGACTTCATACCGAGCAGTGCATAATCTTCAATTCATCATCCCCGCACAACAACTACTTCCATCCCTCTTCCCCAATTACTCATTTACCCAATCACCCACTCACTCACAATAAAAACATCATTCCACCCAATAAACAAAATAATTGAGCTTTTAAGAAAAACTGATTTTTTCAATTCAACCTAATTTTGAATCGACATTAATAGTTAAAACTTAAAAATTAGGATTATGAAAAAGTTATTTTTTGTTACATTCTGCATTACAGGTTTTTTAGTGTATGGCAATAGTCCAACAGGCCATTCTGAAAAAGAAGCAAGTAAGGTAATTCTTGAAAACGACAAAGTGAAGGTTACTGAATTTCACAGCCTTCCCGGTGATGATGCATGTGGTGTGGGTAAGCACAGACATAAGGAGCGTTTGGTTATCGCTATCACCGATGCTTCCATTAAGATGACAACCGAAGACGGTAAGTCGCAGGATCTTGATTTAAAAGCCGGAACAGCGTTTTGGGGCGGAACCGAAACCCACATGGTTGTTAATACCGGGAAACAACCTGCTAAATTTTATGCTGTTGAGGTAAAAGGGGCAAAATAAAAATTTCAATTGCTCAGTTAGTGGTAGGTTATTTTACCACCAAAACACCTATAACACCAAATCCCACCAAATCGAATCTTCTTTTTCTTTTTGGTGTTTTTAAGGTTAGTATATCTTCTTTTTTACCACCAAATCACCAAATCACTAAATCACCAAATTCACTAAATCCCACCAATGAAATGAAGTTTTTTAGTCCTTCAACTTCTGTTTGGGGGAAATTTCCAAATATTATATCCAAGCATTCGTTTGATATCGGTACAATAATAATTTTATAAAATTCAGGTTTTATAGTATAAAAAACTATGATGAATCGTTTTCCCTTTTTCTTGTTTGTTTTATTTATTGGAATACTGCATTATTCGTGCACCCGGGAAGAATTCACACCCAATAGCGAGATGAGACTTGAATTTACAGCGGATACATTAACTTTCGACACGGTGTTTACTGCTATTGGTTCGGTCACCAAAAAGCTTACAGTTAAAAATCCGGATAAGCATACGGTTAGCATCTCAAAGATATCTTTGGCAGGTAAAAGCGTAACGCCATTCCGGTTAAATATTAATGGACTAACGACCAACGAAGATTTCGATGTTCGCATTCCCGGCGGTGACAGCATTTTTATTTTCGTTGAAGTTACGATTGACCCGACAGGTGAAAATATGCGGATGGTTGTTCAGGATTCAATCGTTTTCAATCTAAATAACAACATTCAGGATGTTAACTTAATAGCTTTTGGTGAGGATTGCCATCTTTTAAACGGGGAAATTTTAAAATCGCAGGTTTGGAATAACGATAAGCCTTACCTGATATACAACTCGGTTTTAGTTGATTCGCTTGAAACGTTAACCATTACGGAAGGGTGCCGGATACATTTCCATGAAGGCTCAAGCATGTTTGTGGAGGGAACGATGAAAGCCAAAGGAACAATTGATGCACCTATTAAATTCTTAGGCGACCGGCTGGAAGAAAGTTATGCAGATGTCCCCGGACAGTGGGGAGCATCAAGAATACTGGATAATGGAGGGATTTATGTATACGGCGGACTGCACTTTTCAGAAGGGAGTGTGGATAATTCAATCGACTGGGCAATTATAAAGAATGCAGAAAAAGGCATCCAGGTCGACAGCCTGGGAGCTTCTTCCAATCCGGTTCTCACGATAACCAATTCTAGGATTGAAAATATGACATTGAATTGCCTTGATGCCAGGACTACTTATTTTAAGGCAGCAAACACTGTTTTTGCAAATTCCGGTTCAATAACAGTTGCACTTCAGTTTGGGGGCGAATATGAATTCAACCATTGCACGATAGCCAACTATTTCAGTTTTGGAACAAGGCGTGAACCGGCTTTGGTTTTAAACAATTATTTCGGGTACAAAAAGAAAATATATAGTTTTGATTTTAACGCTGTTTTCGGTAACTGCATTGTTTCTGGAACCAATGCTGATGAAGTTTACATCGATAAGGGGGGAGAGGGAACATTTAATGCTGAATTAAAAAATTGTTTGCTCAAATCGGATTTTTACTCAGACAATGATTTTGAAAACACTTTAATTAATAAAGACCCTCGTTTCATTGATGCTTTTAAAAATAACTTTGCCATCGATTCATTGTCACCTGCAAAAGATATGGGCCATCCTGAAATTGCAAGGTTGTTTCCATTCGATCTGAATAACCGGTCACGCCTGGAGGATACAGGGCCTGATATGGGCGCTTATGAATGGGTTTCTGACAGTAAGAAGGAGGAATAGAAGTGCAATGAAATACATGTAAATTTTGTGTTCTTTTGGTGTTTATTGGCCAGTTCTTCTTTTTTACCAATTATTTCTTGGGTGTTCTATTGGTATTTTTGTGGTTAGTTTTCCCTTTTTACCACCAATTCACTAAATTCCATAAATGGAATCTTCTTTTGTAAATAAAACCATGTTTATTCGCAAAACAGAGGCTCAAAGGCACCGTAAGATGAAAGGAACCTTTAAAGCAAATCGCTTAATACCCTTTGCAGGATATTAAGCGATGCTTTCCAATAACTGTTTTTCAAAATACCCTTACGGGAGTTTTGCAAAACCTACAGCTTTTGGGCCATAGTATGGGAAGGAAGTAGAGCTGTTGAGAATTACTCTTGAGCGCACATGAAGACTAACCGTATATCCGCAGGGATCAAGTGGATTAGTATCCAGAGTCCAGGGTGCATTGGCATCGCCATTGTCGCCGATTGCTGAATGCGTTCTTGAAACCGGTGACGGAACAGTGCCATGGGTATGCGACGTTGGCTGGATTTCAAGCGACCACCAGGCAAAATAAGGATGAATGGCCCTTAAATGTCCTGTTATTCCGGGATTGTCTGAGCTATAGCTGTGGCAATCACCTCCATCAATTACAAGGTCGAGATCCTTAGTGGTATCGACAACCGCATTTGCTGTTGGGGAAATGCTCATTCCTTTATTGCAAACCATGATTGTAAACTGATCGGCAATTACTTCATTCGAAAACTCATCAGTATGTACAAACCGGATGGTATATGGACCATCAGTCATTCCTGAAGAATTCCAGGTTGCCAGCAGGCTGTTTGTGTTGTACAGTCCAATATTTGGATTTTGTTTGTAGATATACCATCCATCGGCATTGGTCTGAGGATCAGGAAAAGCACCGGCAGGAGTAAATATGTCGTCAAGACTGAACGTTTCGGAAGTTGAGACTGGCACGAATGAACTATCGGGATCGGTTAGTTTTTTCACCAGCAAACGATACTCGATGATTCCGCCAAATCCGTTTCGGTCAATCACACCTTTGAAGTTGATTCTACCTCCCCATGGCCGGTTGTTGTAAATAGATGCTGAGCCTGCATTGTGCAAATGAGAAACTGGATCGATAGAAAATCTGTCAACATTACCAACATAATGGATTGCTGAATGAATTCCGGTACCGGGCTGGAATTGTGGACGCAACTGCACCAATGCGTCTTTATAGTTGCCCCAGTGGTTAAGTTCATTTGGATTAGTTGTTGAAGGCAATGATTCCCATGAAAGCACTGCCCTTATCCTTACAATATTTGGGTTGCTGCATTCCCTTAATTTATTTGTAACATCCACTGGCAACTGCACCGTATAAAAGAGACCCTCATCAGGAATGTTTGAAATATCATGAACATTGAGGCTAACAGTTCCCAGGTACTGATCGTAGGTACCATCGTTGTTCCAGTCGGCCCAAAAAGCAACATGCTCGTACGATCCTTTAGTACATAAATCGCCGTTGAACCCTGATAGTCGCTTTATGTGGATAACAGCACCAAGCCGGTCGGTCAGCGTATTTAAACCGATACAGGTTAGTTCTTCAAAATTTACATTAGCTTTTTTCCCTTCTGCGTAAAAAAAATCATAAAAACTGTTGATGTCGAAATCAAATACATCCAGACTACTGATATCCAAAACTGAGCTTGCTTTACTAAAATCGACAGTTGAATTCAGCTTTGCCCCGATAGTAGAGTAAAATGTTCGATTCACAGGCACATCAGAGGCAGCATTTTGTTTGAAAAGTATTTCTGCCTTTTCAACAACCGGAGCCTTCAGCGGAATTTCAAGATTGGAATCAATAATAGAAGCAAAATTCTTGATATTTGCCAGTTCAACTATGTCCTTCCACCAAATCCTTGTTTTACGGGCTAATTGAATATCTACATCAATACGATTACCGTAATAAGGAATGTGATTTGGATCGCTTGATGGGACAGCATTCCATGAAAGTACTACCCTTAATGTTGGGATAACAGCCTTGTTGCATTCAAGAAATTTGCGGTAATTTTTATCGTCAATAATTAAAAAGGCCAAATAGCTGATTGGATGCTGGGGCCCCGGAGGTGAATTAGGTATATCTGCCACTTTAAAGTCGGTAAGTCCCATATCCTGAAAACCGGCTCCATCTTTAAAATCAACAAAAAACCTTACGTATTCCTTTGATCCGTTTGAACAAAGGTTTCCGCTGTATCCGGTTGGCTGTTTAATGTTGACAACTGCATCCAGCCGCTGGTAGTATGGGTTATACCCTGCACAGGTCACTTGTTCCCAATTAGTTATACCCTTTCCGGTCTGAATGCTTTGGATGTAGGGGTTAAGCAGGAATAGTTGCCTGTTTTTTAAGGATTCATGTGATTTTAAATCATCATTCCCTTTCTTTTTTTTGATTGCCATAATGCTTAATTCTTTTTTGGTGCTTACTCTAACCAGTTTTCAGCGTCCCCGTCGCAGACTTTTTTATTTATTGTCGCTGTGCTGCTTTTTCCTACTTTAGACGGTTTGTTAAGTGTTATCTATCGTCATTATTTATTAAGCATTGCTGAAAAATCAAGAATAATTGCAGAATTGCTGGTCTATTATCTTGTGTCTCGCCCTTAAATTTCAACTACCCTGTAAAGCTTATACTCAGCTTATTCTAAGTTGTTTTCTAATCGTATTTATTTGAAATCCAGATGTTAGTTAATACAAGTTAGAAATTTAATTTAGAATAAACAACTAAAAGGTATTTTATTTTTTACAGGATACAGTACCTTAAAACAGTCTTTTTTGCCATTAGTTAATAATCTTTTTTCTTTTTCATTTTTTTAAGGTAGTAAGCATCCCATCGGAAAATCATCCGTACCATAAATTTTACCGCTTTTATCATTATTATGCCTTTTGGCCTGAAGATTTGTTCTTTCCGCAGATTTTCAGAAAGATTTCTTATTAACTTTATCATATCTCTGCCTTTTATAAAATCATAAAGAAGCTTTAATTATTTGTGGAAAGGTCAGATAACGGGATTATAAAAATAGTATTCCGGACATTTTGGTGTCAACAAGATATGGAGAGTAAAAGGAGTATTACGGGCCTAAATCGCTCAATAAATTATAAATAAACTTAATGGCAAAAAATGAATATTTAAAGATTCTTGTGGCCTTTATGTATCCGCATGAAGCGCATATGGCCAAAACGTATCTGTTCTCGGAAGGCATCGATTCGGAGCTGCGGGATGAGCTGACGGTGCAGGTTGATAATTTTTATTCCAATGCAATTGGAGGCGTCAAACTGTTGGTTAAAGAGGAAGATTTCAGCAAGGGCTTGGAGGTGCTTAAAAAGGGAGGTTACATAAATGAATCGGGAACGAAAGAAAAGGAAGTTGAAAGGGTGTTTGTAGAAAAAGGTTTTAACAAACATGCCTGTCCGTTTTGCAGTTCTGAAAACATAAGCATAAAAAAAGTACCAACCATTTGGACCGTGCTGGTGCTGTTTGTTATTCATGCCGCATTTCCCCTTCTTAGGAAATCGTATAAATGCTATGATTGCGAGAGGGAATGGAAGTTTCAAAGAAAAAAGGATTGACACTTGTACATTATAAACAGATTGCCTGCCCTGCGGCAAACGGGCTTTACTTCGCGAAGTTTGTGCACATTATGGATTCCGAAGGAAATAAGATAGAACTTTGGGAGCCGGTTGATCATGCGGAACTTTTTATGCAAAGTATTCCTGAAAATTAACTAACTTTCATTTATTAATTTTTAGGACATGCGATACAAAGGCAGAAGGCAAAGTTCCAATGTTGAAGACCGGCGAGGAATGTCGACCGGTAAGAAATTCGGGATCAGAGGAGGTATATTAGGCGTTATCGGGCTGATCGTTTATATGCTTTTAGGTGGTGATCCACAAGTGGCTTTAAACTTTTTGCAATCGGATTCCCAGACTACTGAAACTTCGACAGATTATCAACCCACTGCTCATGAAGAAGAACTGGCGGAGTTTGTTGCTGTTGTCCTTGCCGACACAGAAGATGTATGGCATAAACTTTTTAACGAGATGGGTCTTGAATACCGGGAACCGATACTTGTACTCTTCAGCGGGCAGGTGAATTCGGCGTGTGGCTTATCGGGCGCTGCCACGGGACCGTTTTATTGTCCGGGTGACGACCGCCTTTACATCGATCTGCTATTTCTTGACGACCTTCAGCAAAGGCTGGGAGCCAAAGGAGATTTTGCTATAGCTTACATTATTGCCCACGAGGTGGGCCATCATGTTCAGAATCAACTGGGCACACTTGACGAAGTTCATTCCCTTCAACAGCAGGTTGGTCAGGAACAATCGAACGAACTATCGGTCAGGCTGGAACTCCAGGCTGATTTCTATGCAGGTATCTGGGCACACCATGCCCAAAAAATGAAGAACATTCTTGAGGAAGGGGATCTGGATGAAGCCATCAATGCAGCTCAGGCTGTGGGTGACGATAATCTTCAGAAGCAATCGCAGGGATATGTGGTTCCCGATTCGTTCACACACGGCACCTCCGCACAGCGCATGAACTGGTTCAAAAAAGGTTATTCCACCGGAAACCTAAACGAGGGCAATACTTTTGAACCGGATGCAATCTAAACTTTCCTGCATCACATTGTGTGGATAATACTCTGAAGATACAATTATTTAAAATAAAAGTACTATCTTATCCTTAATCTAAAAACACATGGAATATGATATAACAATATATTGCAAACAATTAAAGGTGAACTTACCGGCAAACTGGCCGGGCAAAGTGAATTAAGTAACGACAAGGCAGAAAAAGCTTCCGGAACAGTAACCAATACAGTTAAGGAAGAGATTACAGAGAAGGCTGAAAAGGGACAGTTCGACGAAATTAAGGCCCTTTCGGAAGAGGGTGGTGCGTCATCGGGGTTTGCAAATAACCTTGTAACTAAAGTGGCAGGAAACCTTTCTGGCAAGGTGGGACTTTCCCCAAATGTTGCAAATAAGGTTGCAGCTTTTGCAGTACCTTTTGTTATCAATAAATTTAAAGATCTTACAGCTGCAAAAGGGAAAGATAACAAGCAGGGTATGATGGAAATGCTGGGAGACCTTACTAAAGGATCTTTTAAAGATAAGTTAACCGGAGGGTTAGGCAAGAAATTTGGCTTTTAACCTATAAAAGGATTCCTGCCGGCCAAAGTCGCCCAATGCACACATTCTTTAAAACATACCCTTAATATTCCACCCCTCCCTGTATTTTCTGCTAAGCAGTTTTTCAGCATCGGGGCTGTTTGGGATTTTCATATTTTCCGAATCCCACTTCAACCGGGTATCGGGTAACCGTGCGGCAACAGTTCCGAGCAGGATGGCTTCGGTCATAGGTCCTGCTAAGGAGAACGGTGATTCGGGATTATTTCCGTTTAAACAACAATCAACAAAGTTGTGGTAATGGTTCCGTGGGGTCAGATTTGGCATACGGTAACTACTAAATTTTTCATTCGGTAGAAGAACTGTATCGTTACCATGTCCATAAAGCAAAGCTCCTTCGGTTCCGACAAGCATTGCCGATTCTGGCGGGTATGGGTCACCTGGGAACAGGTCCATTATTTCGCGGGGAGGGTAAATATCGCCGTCGAACCATTCAACCGTCAGTTTATCCGATTCGGTGAGTTCATTCCCTGGAAATGTCCAAACTATGTGGTTAGCCTGTGGCCAGGTATCGGCTCTTCGCTCGGGTGAATTCTTCCACGACTCCTGCACAATAGCTTTTACATTGAGGGGAGCTTCCAGGCTGAGCCCTTTCCATACTGAATTGAAAATATGACAGCCGATATCACCCGACCAACCGGTACCGAAATCGAGCCACGAGCGCCAATTTACGGGATGATAAATACCGGAGACATATTCCCGCATTGGGGCTGTACCAATCCACACATCCCAGTTAAGTTCCGGTGGCACAGCTTCACCTGTTACCGGCCGGGGCCCGGTCAGACGGTACTTCTCGGCGCCGGGCCTGTTTGAGCACAGGTATGCATGACGAATTTTACCCACCGCACCTTCCTTTATCAGCTGCACCGCTTTCCGGTCATTGTCCGATGAGGCATACTGCGTGCCCAGCTGGGTTGTTACCTCTTTTGCAAGGGCAGCCCGGGTTAGCTCCCTTACTTCGGCAACATCGTGACACAAAGGCTTCTGGCAGTATACGTGCTTTCCCATTTGGATGGCATTCCAGGCTATAATAAAATGATTGTGATCGGGAACTGTAACATTCACCGAATGGATATTATCTCCCTCTTTCTTCAGCATTTCGCGCCAGTCGGTGTACCGGCGGGCGTCAGGCACCAGTTCCGACGCTTTCTCAAGCATACTTTCATCCACATCGCAAATAGCAACAATCCTGACCTGGGGATGGCTCAGGAAGTTATTCAAGTCACCTTGTCCCATCATTCCACCTACCCCGATACAAGCATGGTTCAGAGTTTCCTTATCCGAACAGGAACTGAAGACAAAGGGTGCTGCAACGGCAGCAACGGCTGTGGTTTGTATGAATTTCCGCCGGGTGGTGGTTGATGGTTTCATCGGATTGGATATTAATTTAGTCATTAACTTAACTTTCTTTTGCGATATCTTAATTGCTTCACTGGCATGTTTCGCAGGCAATGAAAATAATAAAAAAATGAACCCGTACAAAATGTTTAAATTAGGCTTACTTCATTAATGTTGGAAAGAATTCTTTTGCGGGTATCTGTTTTTTCGTCTATCTTTCGTAATGATTTACTTAATAATGTTAGAGAAAATTGAAAACAGATGGTAAAGATAAAACCTGCCAGTGTGGATGAATATATTGATAATGCTCCTGTAGCTGCAACAGAGAAATTACGGGGAATCCGTTCAATCTTAAAGGAAGTTGCTCCGGATGCCGAAGAGATGTTAAAGTGGGGGCAACCAGTATTTGTTGAAAAAAGAATTCTGTTTTCATTTGTTGCTTATAAATCGCATTTAAATTTTATGCCTACAGGTACGTCATTGGAACCATTCAGGGAGGAACTTAAACGTTTTAAAACCGGAAAGGATACCATCCAATTCACTTATGATAAGCCGCTCCCGCGGCAACTTATACAAAAAATAGCTGACCATAGAAGGAGGAATGTTTTGGAAAACGATGCAAAGTGGATGTCATAGAGCCACTCCGGAGTTGATAAAATAGGTTTGGGATATGGATTATATAGAAGACAGGATTTTTGCAAATGTAAATTTTCAGGTGAACAGATTAAATAAAGGGGAATACGACAATTGTGTATTCACAAGCTGTGATTTTTCAGATACCGATCTTTCGGAAATGATTTTTAATGAGTGCCGGTTTATCGACTGTAATTTAAGTTTAAGCCGGCTAACGGGAACTGCCTTCCGTGATGTATCTTTTAAAGGCTGTAAAATGTTTGGATTACATTTTGAAAACTGTAATGATTTTGGACTTTCCTTTTCATTTGACAGGTGCCTGTTAAACAGTTCCTCTTTTTACAGGAAAAAGATAAAAAAGACGTTGTTTAAAGATTCCAATTTACAGGAAGTCGACTTTGGCGAATGCGACCTGACTGGTGCAGCTTTTGAAAACTGTGATTTTAAGAATGCAGTTTTTGATACTACGATCATTGATAAGGCGGATTTTCGAACAAGTTTTAATTATTCCATCGATCCTGAGCGCAACCGCATACGCAGGGCGAAGTTTTCATTTCCGGGTGTATCAGGACTTCTTGATAAATACGATATAGAAATTGAAAGCGGCAGTTAAGGTATTATTTCTTGCGCAGGGGTGGTATAAATTTTCTCACAAACGCAACTTTAGAAGCATTTGACACTTACATGATTCCTGATTTAAGTGACTTCAATCCACAACAACAGAATTAGGATTATATGGATCTGGTGGTTAAATTTGCTGTTCATATTCCATGGGAGATTATTCTGATGGAAAATAAATGTAAAGATAATGAAGTTATTTCCTATTCTTTTTTCTCTGTTGCTGTTTAATCTTTCAGTTTTGGGTCAGGTTGGAGAACTGATCTGGGAAGATAACTTTAATGAAGGCCAGCTGGATTTGACCAAATGGAGCATTGAAACAGGAACTGGTGTTAATGGCGACTGGGGTACCGGGCAGCTTGACAGGGCAACAGGGCGGGTGCAAAATGTAAGTTTCCGGGATAGTGTAACGGGGGCACAGGATGGCTGCCTGGTTATTACAACAAGGAAGGAATCATTTATCGACAGGAACTACACCAGCGGAAGGATAAGAACTGCAGGAAAGGCTTCCTGGGGTCCGGGGCATCGGATTGCAGCTAGAGTTTTTCCACGGGATGTAAAATACAAAGGACAGGGTTTTGCTTTTTGGATGATGCCCGACGAATTGCCTGAAGGGTGGGATTATTTAATGTGGCCCCAGGGGGGAGAGGTTGACATTATGGAATATGTAGGTTCAATTCCTTACCACAATCTTGGGGGGGTGCATTATGCCTGGTTTTGGGAAAACAATCAGTGGCAGTCGTGGAACCATGGTCACCAGGCAGCCTATTACAGCTACGAGCATCAGGAAGTTCCCTTTCCTTCCGAGCCCGGACAAGGTGGTTATCCTCCTGCTGAAGATGATCCCTATGCAGGAAGTTCAGGTTTTCATACATACGGTATCGACTGGTATACCAATCGAATGGAGTTCTTTATTGATGACAACGTATACCATATTCATTATTTTAATGATGGTGGCGCCTTTCAGGAAGACGGTCAGGATAAATCTGCAGTAATTAACAGGGATAACAGTAGAGTTGGTATTTCTGAATATTCAAATCATTTCGAAGAATGGTACCCTTTCGAACATAAAATGTATGCCATTTTAAGTGCAGGTGTAGGTGGAAGTCAATACACCTATGGCGGGTCCATTGTACCGGAAGCTGAATTCCCCTGCTCAGTATTTATCGATTGGTTGAGAGTACACAAGTTAAGTACAACAGGAACTACAGAAGAAGTTGTGCATACACTTCAGGTTTATCCAAACCCTGCAAAGGATAAATTGACAATCCAACTCGACAATACGAAAAAGCATGTATTGAAAATCATGGATGTAACAGGCAGGATTCTTATTCATTCCACAATTGAACAATCAAAAGAAATAGATCTTGCTGGCCTTGATAATGGAACTTACCTTATTTTCGTTACTGATGGCAAACTGAACCTATCGAAGAAAATAATTGTACAATAATCGTATTTATTTATTGTAATCTATTGGAGAACATCCGGAAAATAATACACATCGACATGGATGCTTTTTATGCATCGGTGGAGCAGCTCGATAATCCTGATCTGCGAGGAAAGCCTGTGGCGGTTGGTGGGTCAAGGGAGCGGGGAGTGGTTGCTGCCGCAAGCTATGAAGCCCGTAAATACGGAGTACGCTCGGCGATGGCTTCCCAGGTGGCCAAAAGAAAATGCAGGGACTTGATTTTTGTCAAACCCCGCTTCTCACGTTATAAGGAAGTTTCGCAGCAGATCCGTTCCATCTTCTTCGAATATACCGATCTGGTGGAACCATTATCACTCGATGAGGCTTATCTTGATGTTACATACATCAAAAAAGGAAAACCATCTGCCACACTCATCGCTCAGGAAATCAGGCAACGCATTTTTGAGGAAACGAAGTTGACAGCCTCTGCAGGGGTTTCCTACAACAAGTTCCTTGCAAAAGTAGCTTCGGATGTAAATAAACCCAACGGCATTTTTGTAGTTACCCCCGCTAAAGCACAGGATTTCATTGATAACATGGAAATCAGAAAATTTTACGGAATAGGAAAGGTTACTGCTGAGAAGATGAATATAATAGGGATTTGGTTTGGCCGCGATTTAAAACAAATCGACAGGTATGAACTGGTCCGGCTTTTCGGGAAATCGGGAAATTACTATTATGAAATCAGCCGTGGAGAGGACAACCGGCTGGTGGAACCTTCCCGTGAGCGGAAGTCGGTGGGCGCAGAAGAAACGTTCAGTAACGATATTTTCCTGCTTCAGGATCTTGAAAACGAATTGCTTCAAATAGCGGATATTGTTTGGGAAAGGTACCTGCGCTCGGAAGCAAAGGCAAAGACACTGACGCTGAAATATAAATATGCCGATTTTGAACAACATACGCGAAGCAAAACCATTACCGGGTGGTTTACACAAAAAACCGAACTGACTGAAGGGGCAAAAGACCTGCTGCATGCAGATGAATTTACCAAGGGAATCCGGTTGCTGGGACTCACATTTTCCAATTTTAAGACAGATGAGAAAAACGAGCCTGTGCAACTGATAATTGAATTTTGAACCGGATACAGCGGATTCCGTTCCGGGAGCAGCGTTCCGAAAGTTGTTCGGGACCGATCCGCTGATTAAAGAATGTGCGATTCGGAAATCGCACCACTCAACGAAAATGTGCGATTCGGAAATCGCACCTCCCGGCAATCTATTTTCAAAATATTCTTCATTTGAACTGGAAAAAACGTTTATTTTGTATTGCAGGAGTATACTCAACATTCTAAATCATAAAATCTTCTTTAATGAAAAAAATATACTTTTTTATTTTTCTGATTATACTGGTAGCAGCCTATTTTTTGGGGCCAACACCCCCTAATGCAGAATTGAACCAGAACCTCCCTTCATTGCCCACAGGAGCAAGAAACCTGGAAAACTACATCGAACAAAAAGAGTCGGATTTGAACATTAAACCCGACAATGAATCGCGCATCATCTGGAATAACGATTCAAGGGAGCGAACTGAGTATTCACTATTATACCTGCATGGTTTTTCTGCTTCATGGAGGGAAGGCTATCCGGCAAATGAAGAGTTTGCCCGACATTTTGGAATGAATGCCTATTTTCCAAGGCTAGCTTCGCATGGTTTGATTACTGATGATCCGTTGTTAGATATGACCCCCGATAACCTGTGGGAATCGGCAAAGGAAGCGCTTATGATAGCAAGTAATCTGGGTGAGAGAGTTATTGTTATGGGCACCTCAACAGGGGGAACCCTTGCATTAAAGCTTGCAGCCGAATTCCCGGAGTATGTGGACGGGCTGATATTGTATTCTCCAAATATCCGGATAAACAACAATACGGCTTTTCTGCTTGCCAGGCCCTGGGGTTTGCAGCTGGCACGGCAGGTGACAGGTGATAAGTACCGGGTTTCAGATGAGGATCCTGAATCGAAAGAATGCCGGTACTGGTATTGCAGGTACAGGCTCGAAGGGGTTGTTTATTTACAGCAACTGGTTGATGCTACCATGAAAAAGGAAACCTACCGGCGGGTAAATGTGCCTGTGTTTCTGGGGTATTATTACCTGGATGAGGAAAATCAGGATCAAACTGTAAAGGTGGATGCCATGTTGAAAATGTTTAAACAGCTTGGTACTTCTTCTGAGGATAAAGTAAAAGAGGCATTTCCTTCAGCCGGAGATCATGTAATCGCCAGTGATTTGACTTCAGGCTCGGTAGCTGAAGTTACTGACGAAACCATTAACTTTGGTACAGAAGTACTGGGGTTGAAGCCTTCTCAATCAAATTAAGTTTCAGCTGATTTGCGAAGCCGCAGGTTCATCAATGAACCAGGTGAGCGAACCATGAACCGGATCAACATGCCAGGCAGGATGCTTCTTTGCTGCTTCCTCATTGTTCATAATTTCCGAAACTCTGATTGCCTTGTTTTCCCCGGTAACCATGAAGAAGACGTTTTTTGCATTATTAATAACTTTGCCTGTGAGGGTGATGCGCTGTTGCCCGGTTTCCGGATGGGTTGCAACAGCGCAGAAGTTATTGGACTGAAATAAATCAAGACGACCCGGAAATATGGAAGCAGTATGGCCGTCTTCACCAATCCCCAGGAGAATCAGATCAAATACAGGAATATTATCTGTATTTTGCAGTTGCATCATCAGTTCATCAGAGTACCTTATCGCTTCAGCTTCGGGAGTATTTTCCCCATGAATCCGGTGAATGTTTTTTGAAGGAATGGGTATCTTCTGGAGCAGAATTTCTAACGCCAGTCTGTAATTGCTTTCTTCGCTTTCAGGTGAAACGCACCTTTCATCGCCCCACCAAAAATGGACACGTTCCCAAGGAATGGTATCGTGGTGTTTTTTTACAAGTGCCCTGAACAGCTTTTTAGGAGTGCTTCCTCCGGATAATGCAATATCGAAGCGTTTTCGGTTTGATTCCTTTATGAGTTTATTTATTTCCCGGGCCACCTTACGGGCCACCTTTTTTGGTTTTAAAAATATCTTTACTTCAGTAGAAACTGCCATTGGTATAATTTTATTTACGAATAAATATATGAATTTATTTTTGTTCAGAGTTCACACCAGGTGCCGTCGTTAACCAGGTTTTTACATGGATAGCGCCATTGTCCACCTTCAGTGAGCGTATCTGCAATTTCGGGTCCCCAGGTTCCGGCAGGATATCCATACAAAGGGATATCTGTGTTATTTTTCCATGCATTTAAAACAGGCTGAACAAAACGCCATGCTTCTTCCACTGCATCACCACGGGAGTATAGGGTAGCATCGCCCTGCATACAGTCGAGCAGCAACCTTTCGTAAGCTGAAGGCAGCCTGACATCAGCAAGGTCGGAGTAGTGAAAATCCATATTAACCGTTTGTACCTTAAATCCGGCGCCGGGGGTTTTCATCCTGAACTTCAAAAGGATGCCTTCATCTGGCTGAATACGGATGATTAATTGGTTATTGTTTAGCTCCGGCAATCCTTCATTATTAAAGAGGTGATGGGGTACCTGCTTAAAATGGATGACTATTTCGGTTACGGATGCCGGAAGTTTTTTGCCTGTACGAATGCTAAAGGGAACACCTCCCCACCGCCAGTTATCGATGTAAAATTTCATGGCAACAAAGGTTTCTGTTCTCGATTGGTCATCTACCCTGGCTTCCTCTCGGTAGCCTTTCACAGTTTCGCCGTTAATTTTGGAAGAGATGTATTGCCCGCGGACTACGTGTCTGGAAACTTCTTTTTCAGGAATCGGGCGCATCGACTGAAAAACCTTTACGATTTCATTTCGTATGGCATCTGCTTTCATTACTACTGGTGGTTCCATGGCTACAAAACCTACCAACTGCATCAGATGGTTCTGCAGCATATCGCGAAGGGCTCCTGAATGGTCATAATAACCGCCCCGGTCTTCCACCCCCAGGCTTTCTGCCGATGTGATTTCTATCCTCTCAATAAAATTCCTGTTCCATAATGGCTCAAAAATACCATTAGAGAAACGTGTAACCAGCATATTTTGCACACTCTCCTTGCCCAGATAATGATCGATCCGATAAATCTGGTTTTCATCGAAGTGCTTCAGTAGATTAATATTTAACTGTTGTGCCGATTTTAAATCAGTGCCGAATGGTTTTTCCACTATCAACCTTCTGAAATGAGACGTTGATTTACTTAATCCGTATTCAGCCAGATTTTCAGCAATGTTTAAATATACTGCTGGTGGAGTGGAAAGGTAAAACAGATAGTTGGCATCAATATTAAAATCCTCCCCCAGCTTTTTAAGCCGTAGCTTAAGATTTTTAAAACCGGAAGGTTCAGTGGGTGAAACCGCTTTGTAAAAAAGCAGATTTGTAAATTGTTCCACTTCCTTATTTGATGGTAAAAACTGCTCAGCCTGCTTTCTGAATTCTGAATCTGTCAAAACTGTACGGGAAGCACCCAGAACGGCAAATCGCTCAGGCAGCAGGTTCTGACGGAATAAATCATATAGCGCGGGAATTAACTTTCTTTTGGTAAGATCTCCCGAAGCGCCGAATATGATTAAAATTTGATTTTCCGGTATTTTCATTTCATTTATAATTGTAAGTAAGCTTATCTGCCTTCATCTTTTGCGCATTAATTCTAAGTGTTATCTTTCTCAAAACAATAAACAATGGCATTATTGTTCATTATAGAATAATGAAAGACAAAATTGACAAGCTGATTGTTTATCAAATGCTGACCGTCAAAATTACCTGAGCCGGAAGCAGGCAGGAAAGGTTTAATCAGAAGTTGATTTTTAAAATCGATGCCTTCCTCGGGGGTGCATTTAAATAAGGCTTCCTTGGCGCACCAGTACAATATTCGTGTGAAGGGAGGATCTGGTGTTTTTTCGATATGCTGTAGTTCAGAATCGGAAAGATATCGTGCAGCAATTTTATCGGTTTTTCTATGAATGCTTTCCACATCTACCCCTGCTGGTTTTTCAGTTAACAGAACTACTGCCAGTTCCGATGAATGGGAAATACTGATGTGAATGTTTTCTTCCAAAATGGGTTTACCGGACCCAGTGTAATGCAGCTCTTTTTTCTTCTGCATCATTTTTTGTAACAGTAACCTTACCGCAAGGAATTCGCATTTTCGCTTGTCGTTTTTAATGTTGTTAAATTCCAGTTGTTCCTTATCCGAGAAACAAAATTCCCGGAGCAGGGCACTACAGGTCTCACTCAAATTCCATATACCCAGCATTCCTTTATGACCTTCAGGTAATTCAGAAATTTTTATTACTCCCATTGTGTAGTTTCAATAAGATGGATGACGTCGCGCTCGAGAAACTCAACTACGGGTTGGAGTGAGTCGATATCGGGTGTAGCCCTTATGTAGAGTGCTCCGCGCAGGAAATGGTGCGCACTGTCGGTAAGAAAGAACTGCATAGGTGAGGCTGCATTTCCCCTGATGCGGTATAGCGTTCCATAAACGTCAGTTTCTGAGTTAAGGTAAATCTGCTCTTCAATGGCATTTGCTTTAACCGAATGTTTGTATGCCAGTTCCCGCGTTTCTTCCATTAATTCGGCAAGCAGTTCACGAGGGTTATCGTTTTCCTGAAGATTGTAATATGAAACATGCACCTCTGCCTTGTTCTGTGGAAATTCAAGGTTGATCCACCAGGGTTCATCCGGATTCCGGTTGTCAGGTTCTACATCTGAATATTCCGGTACTTCAAAGCTGTAAGGAAATTTATGTGCTATAGAATTGTAATCTTTTTCAGGAAAACCTATTCTGAAAAAGCCACGTGGTTTTGGAGTATATTTTTCATTACAACCAAAAAAACCCATTACTCCAATTATAAAAAGTAGGTTAATCCTCATGATATCCATATATGTTACAATCAATAACGCAAAAGTACACCCTTTATGAGGTAAAATGAAATGAAGGGGCAATAAAAAGTCATCCCGGCCTGATGAGACCGGGAAAACCAGTTAGATTTTTAAAATTGTTAACTTTAAGGATCAGAATGGGAGATCATCGTCCCCTCCCTGGTCACCTAAATCAGGGCTTTCGAATGCTGAAGATTCCGGTTGGCTGGCTCCGCCGTTGGAGCTTTGACCTTGTGAATCGGATTTGTTACCCAGCATTTGCATTACATCTGCTACAATTTCAGTAGTGTACCTTTTGTTCCCATCTTTATCATCCCAGGCACGTGTTTTAATTTTACCTTCGATGTATAACTGACGGCCTTTGGTTACATACTTTTCGGCTACATCTGCCAGTCCGCGCCAAAGCACGATGTTGTGCCATTCGGTGGTGGAAACTTTATCGCCGTTTTTGGCAATGTAACTTTCAGAAGTGGCCAAGGGAAAATTGGCAACTGCAACGCCTGAATCCAAGTGTCTGATTTCAGGGTCTTTTCCTACATTTCCTACAAGAATTACTTTGTTAATCGACATATTATTTAAATTATAGGTTAACGATATAAAAATACAAAATCTGTTTTTAATTTATCTGATTTTCAACTAAAAATTTTAATGATATTTGACTTTTGTGCAAGACGTTCTATTAAACGGGGAACTGGATATTTGTGCAAATCTTTTTTTTTGATTTTCAAATAGCTCCCCAATGGTGTCAGTTTGCTGCTGGCCTCAATGTTAATAAGGCGGGTTATTAATGTTTGGTGGCTGAGAATATGTTTTCGTTGAGCAGATATTGATTTTATGGTATAGGAGTGACCTTTTAAAAAGGAAGGTTGATGGTTTAATGCTTCTTCAACTGTAAGTTCTTTTGTAGTTTCAACTACAGGGAACTGGTATAGATTTTTCCAGATATCTTTTTCGGTACGCTTTTCTATCCAGATGCAATTGCCGTTTTCAATTAAATAATAGTATAAGTAGCGGAAACGCCTGCCAGTTTTTTTCTCCTTTACCGGGAGCTGATCTACTTTTTTATTCGCAAATGCAAAACATGAAGTTACAAGAGGACATTTTAAACAATCAGGTGAGCCGGGGATGCATTGTAATGCTCCGAATTCCATCAATGCCTCATTATGAAATCCCGGATTGCTGTGCAATAGTATCTCATCAGCGATTTTAAAAAACTCCTTTTTGCCTGCAGCAGAATCTGCAGGGAGGGTTATTCCATAATATCTTGCTAAAAACCGGTATACATTTCCGTCAAGCACAGAGTAGGGCAGGTTGAATGCTATGGAAGCTATGGCAGCGGCAGTATAGGGTCCAATGCCTTTTAATGCAAGTATGTCGGAATAATTTTGCGGAAACTTGCCCTGATGCTTTGTTACAATGGTCTTTGCAGAATTATGAAGATTCCGGGCCCGGGAATAATATCCCAGGCCCTGCCATAGTTTTAGCACCTGCTCCTCGTTTGCTGCAGCAAGCGTTTTAACGTCAGGAAACACTTTAATGAATTTCTGGTAATAAGACCACCCCTGATCTACACGTGTTTGCTGAAGAATTATTTCTGAGATCCATATTTTATAGGGATCCTTTGTTTCACGCCACGGTAAATCCCGTTTATTCTGATTATACCACCAGTATATTAACCGTATAAATTCGTCCACTTTTTCTAAAATCCTTTAAATCTTTAAGAAAAACAAAAATAATTTATTTGAAAAGCTTTTGGGTTATTAAATAATTTATATTTTTGCACACCATATTAATCCGATTAATTTATTGATATTTAAATATTTTAAGACATGACAAAGGCAGATATTGTAAATGAAATCTCAAAAAACACGGGTATTGAAAAGGTAACTGTTCAAAAGACAGTTGAAGCCTTTATGGAAACAGTAAAGGATTCTTTGGAAGATGGTAAGAATGTTTACCTAAGAGGTTTCGGTAGTTTCGTGGTAAAGAAAAGAGCAGAAAAGACTGCAAGAAATATTTCTAAAAATACCACCATCATTATTCCGGCACATAACATTCCGTCATTTAAACCGGCGAAAACATTTGTGTCTAAAGTAAAAAATAACATAAAATAACAGGTATGCCAAGCGGTAAGAAAAGAAAAAGACATAAAATGGCCACTCATAAGCGCAAAAAACGATTGCGTAAAAACAGGCATAAGAAGAAAAAATAATTATTCAGATTTATTGACTGAATGAACTAATTAAACCTAAGGCATTAATGTCTTAGGTTTAATCAGTTATTAAAACACATATTATTTATTTAACAGTACTAATATTTAGGTTGTGAGTAGTGATTTGATTATAGATGTCACTCCTTCCGAAATTGTTATAGCATTACAGGAAAATAAAAGACTTGTTGAATTAACCCGGGAAAAGAGCGGCGCAAAGTTTGCTGTAGGCGATATTTATCTTGGAAAGGTAAAAAAAATTATGCCAAGCCTTAATGCCGCATTCATTGATGTGGGTTACGAAAAGGATGCTTTTTTGCATTACCTCGACATGGGCCCGCAGTTTGCTACTCTGAATAAGTTTTTGCGTATTGTTTCTTCAAGGAAAAACAAAGTTACCTCCATTTCAAAGGTTCAGTCGGAACCTGATATTAACAAAGAAGGCAGGATTACTGACTTATTGAAGGTGGGTCAAAAAATTCTTGTGCAGGTTGCCAAGGAACCAATTTCAACAAAAGGCCCCCGATTGACGTCCGAGATATCAATCGCAGGAAGGTTTATGGTTTTAATGCCTTTTAGTGATAAAATATCCATTTCGCAGAAAATTAAATCAAACGAAGAAAAAAGCCGGCTAAAGAAACTCATTCAAAGCATTAAGCCCCGTCATTATGGGGTGATCGTCCGAACCGCTGCAGAAGGGAAAAAAGTAGCCGATCTCGATCAGGAATTAAGAGGTCTGGTCGATAAATGGGAAACCACATTTCATAAGCTGAGACGTGCACAAACCCCTTCTTTGGTAATTGGCGAAATCGACAGGGCCACTGCCCTCCTCAGGGATATTTATACACCCAATTTCAACAGCATCATTATTAATGATCAACCAGTTTGTGATGAAATCTCGAATTATATTGGAAGCATCCAGGCAGATAAAAAGAAAATTGTCAAATTGTATAAAGGACGCCGTCCAATTTTTGAGCATTATTCCGTTGAAAAACAAATAAAGGCATCGTTTGGTAAAACCGTGTCTTTTAAAAATGGGGCCTATCTGATTGTTGAGCACACCGAAGCATTTCATGTAATTGATGTAAACAGCGGGAACAGGGCTAAAACAGCCGGGAGTCAGGAAACAAATGCACTTGAGGTAAATCTTGCTGCCTGCGATGAGGTTGCAAGGCAATTGAGGTTGAGGGATATGGGTGGAATTATTGTCATCGACTTCATTGATATGCACATGCAGGCCAACAGGCAGAAAGTATATGAGCATATGAAGGAAGTAATGGCCAACGACCGTACAAAGCATAATATATTGCCCCTGAGTAAGTTCTGCTTAATGCAAATAACACGGCAGCGTGTACGCCCTGAAGAAATTATTGAAACGGCTGAAAAATGCCCTACCTGTAACGGAAGTGGTAAAATTATGCCTACTGTCCTTTTGGTCGATGACCTCGACAGCAAGGTGAATTATATTTTAAAAGATTTAAACAAGAAAAAACTGGAATTGCGTGTGCACCCCTACATAGCTGCATACCTTACCAAAGGAATAAAGAGCCAGCGAAACATGTGGTTTTTTATCCATTTCAAATGGGTGAAGGTGAAACCCGACAATTCGCTTGCCTTTTTAGAATACCATTTTTTTGATGAAAATCTTGAAGAAATTATATTGTAGAAAAAGCCGGCCTTGTTTGCAGCCGGCTTTTTTTTAATAATTTTAAAACGAATTAGTGCGAATCAGGATAGTTCTTGGATATAGTATGGAAATATTTACATTTGTGGATGTTTTAGTTAAGCATTAATATTTACAACGATATGAAGAAACTTGTTTTCGTTTTGCTGTTTGTATCGGCATACTTTCCTCTATTTGCCCAGATAATTGAACCCATTAAGTGGAGTTTTGATTCCAGGCAGGACGGACAGGAAGTTGAACTGATTTTTACTGCCGAAATTGAAGAAAACTGGCATTTATACGATACTTATCTGCCAGAGGGTGGACCAATAGCCACACAGGTGGTTTATGAAGATTCTGCTCTCTTTGAATTCGTTGGAGAACTGGAAAAAGAACCGCAGCCAGTAGAAAAGTATGATGATATTTTCATGATGAATTTGCGTTTTTTCAGCGATGAAGCTATTCTGACTCAGAAGATCAGGCTGAAAAGTGATGCTCCTGTTGAAATATCAGGCTATGTGCTATTCATGGGGTGCGACGATGAAATGTGCCTGCCTCCAAATGAGGCAGAATTTTCTTTCCAGTTCAATCAGGACAGTGGAAATCAGAAAATTGTTGCTCCTGCTGCTGAATCAGAAGGTCTTATAAGTGGATCGACACCTGGTTCTGCCAGCGGGCAAGCTTTATGGCTGTTTATTTTAATATCATCACTGGCTGGTTTTGCAGCAATTTTAACCCCATGTGTTTTTCCTATGATTCCAATGACGGTTTCATTTTTTATGCGGGGGAGCGAAAACAGGGGAAAGGCTATCAAAAACGGATTGTTTTTTGGTTTATCCATACTGCTTATTTTTGCATTTCTTGGAGCCTTATTTACGTTTGGATTGTTTGGGCCAAATGTAGGTAATATCCTAAGCACCCACTGGATTCCAAACCTGCTGTTTTTTATCCTGTTTTTTGTTTTTGCGATATCTTTCTTTGGTGCATTCGAAATGGTTCTGCCGGGTAGCCTGGTGAATAAAACCGATTCCAAAGCAGAGCAGGGTGGTATGATCGGAGCTTTTTTCATGGCACTCACCACTGTTATTGTTTCTTTTTCGTGTACAGGCCCTTTTATTGGTGCTCTTATTATTGAAGCGGTGCAGGATGGAGGCATGCGGCCACTTATAGGTATGTCGTTTTTCGGACTGGCATTTGCTGCTCCTTTTACGTTGCTGGCTATTTTTCCTTCTGCTTTGAACAAGCTGCCACGATCAGGTGCCTGGCTGAATTCTGTTAAAGTAGTATTTGCATTTGTATTACTTGCTTTTGGGTTAAAATTCTTAAGCAACATCGACCAGGTTTATGGTTTGGATGTTATTAGCAGGGATATTTACCTGGCAATCTGGATTGTTTTATTTTTCTTCCTTGGATTGTACTTTCTTGGAAAAATTAAATTTGCTCACGACTCCGGGGTACCTTATTTAGGAATAGGCAGGTTATTTCTTTCAATTATCACATTTACCTTTGTGGTTTATCTTTTTACCGGATTATTGGGATCGCCTTTAAGCTCCATTTCTGCTTTACTTCCTCCCCAAAGGGCAGGGCAGTCGTATGGATCTGCCGGTGGATATATGACTTCAGCACCAACGGGACAGCAGGAATTATGCGGCCAGGCAAAATATGCCGATAAATTGCACCTGCCCCATGGATTAAATGGTTATTTCGACTATGAACAGGGAATGGCCTGTGCGGAAGAACAGAATAAGCCAGTCTTTCTGGTTTTTAAAGGCCATGCCTGTGCCAATTGCAAGAAAATGGAAAACGGTGTGTGGACTGATCCACGTGCACTGAAAATGTTGTCGGAAGATTATATTGTTATTGCACTTTATACCGATGACCGTTCTACCTTGCCCGAAGAGGAATGGGTTACATCAGAGGTGGATGGGAAGGTGAAAAAAACCATGGGGAAAAAGAATCTCGATTTTCAGATTGATGAATATGCCACCAACAGTATACCTTTCCATGTAATTATCGAACCGGATGGAACCGAACATAAACTGGGGGTTACTTTTAAAGATGATGAATTTGTTTCCTTTCTTGAAGAAGGTTTATAGTCACATCAATGAAGTCGAAACTCCGGTTATATGTTATTCCCGGTTATCATTTTTTAACACTTAAAAGGCCACTGTCACCATTCAGAATGAATATCTTTAAGTGATATTTGAATATAAACCATATGGTTTATACATATTGGTTTATGTAAAAGCATGAAAATGGATGCATTGAACTGCGTGTTCTGGAATGTTGACACTCAAATTGATTTTGTATACCCCCGAGGGAAATTGTACGTTAAGGGGGCTGAAGACCTGCGCCCGCAATGGAAAGAGCTTACAATGCTTGCAAAAGAAAAATCAATCAGGGTAGTGAATACTGCCGATTATCATTTCCCATATTCAGCTGAACTCGATGCATCACCCGATTATATTAACACCTTTCCTGAACATTGCATGGTAAACTCCCGGGGTGCCGATTTCATTAAGGAAACTGACCCTGAAGATGCAGTTATTTTCGACTGGAATAAAAAGTACCTGATTACACCAGAATTCTTTGACAGAAATGTTCATCGGAATTTCATAATAAGAAAAGATGAATTTGATGTTTTTGCAGGTAATCCTTATTCCAAAACTATTTTAAAACAATTGCATCCTAAAACGGTGGTAGTTTATGGTGTATCCACCAATGTAGGTGTTGATGCATCGGTCAGAGGCCTGGTAAAAAAAGTGAAAAAAGTATATGTGGTTGAGGATGCAATTAAAGAACTGCCTAATAAACCTTTACCATTCGATATGTGGAAGAAAAAAAAGGTGGAACTGATTTCGCTTGATAATTTGAAGACACTGTTATCATGAATTAATCATGCAACATTTCCTGGAAGAGAAAAAGCATTAGCCGGAGCATTAGGCTTGTTATTATCTGTTTAAAATATCTGCAGTAAATAAGTCAACAGATTATATGCAACCGTTCGGTGGATACTCCACCAAACGGTTTTTTTTGTCCCATTCCCTTTCAGCCGGCATCCCGATTCCTCACCCTACCCTGAATTTGCTGCACCAATTCAGGGTGCCTTCAGAGCAGTACCCGCAGATATTCATTCTCACATTAAACTCACATCAAACTCACATCAAACTCGCATTAAATTCGCGATTTACCGAATTTGATCTGAATTTGATCTGAATTTGATCTGAATTTGATCTGAATTTGATTAGAATTTGATGAGTATTTGAAATTAATGAGAACATGCGTTGGTTCTTTTGTGGTATTTCTTTGGTGCATTATCCACCTTATGGCGGCAAAGGGGATTTATTATTTTCGATTCTTTTGTGCTGCATTATGCTCTTCCCAAAATCTTTTTTCAAGAAGGGCACTCCTTTTTAATGTATTCCGGAGCCAATGCAACTTAACTTCATATTTTTCTTGCTGATCCAGTGGCCAGTTAATGCCGGGTAGTGTTTTAAGTTTCTCAGTTAAATGGAAAAGGATAACGGCTGCAGAAACCGAGATGTTGTAGCTTTCAGTAAAACCATACATGGGTATCTTCAGGAATTCATCGGCTTCATTTTTTATAGTATCAGAGATTCCAGGCAATTCGGACCCAAAAACAAGGGCAGCTTTCCCTTTTGTAAGGTCAAAATCAGGAAGGAGCAAGTCGTTTTTATGTGGTGTTGTGGCAACAATACGGTATCCTTTACTTTTTAAGTTTCGGATCGCTTCAAGGCTATTGTTTTCAGCCTGGTTGTATTTATGAATGCTCAGCCATTTGGAAGCCCCCATTGCCACTTCAGTATCCACTGTAAAGGTATTCCTGTTTTCGATTGCATATACATGCTGGATACCAAAACAATCGCAGGTCCGTAGCACTGCGCTTGCATTTTGTGGCTGAAAAATATCTTCGAGCATTACGGTAATATATGAAGTGCGTTGTGAGAGTATTTTTTCAAACAATTGGTTTCTTTCTGGGGTAATACAAGCTGAAAGGTATTCGATAAGTTCTTTTTGCATTGTAGTAAAGAGAATAAAAAAAGGGAGCTGTACTGCTCCCTTTAAGCTTTTTCTAATAATCGTTCAGCTATGAAACTGAATCGGCCAGGTCGGCACCTGCTTTGAATTTAACTACTTTTTTTGCAGGAATTTTAATTTCTTTTCCTGTTTGTGGATTTCTGCCTGTACGGGCACCACGTTCACTCACTGAAAAAGTACCAAATCCTATAAGTGCCACCCTGTCGCCACTCTTAAGGGTGGCGGTAGTAGCGCTGATATAAGCGTCGAGCGCTTTTTTTGCATCAGCTTTGGTCAGGCCTGCTTCAGCGGCCATTGCATCAATCAATTGTGCTTTGTTCATAAGCTAAAAATTTAAATGAAATACTAAATTACTAAAAATAAACGAATTATAGATTAAATTTTATGTTTTGTTTGTCTTCTTTTCTTTTGCCATTGAACCGAAAAGTCAATAAAATCAACTGTTTCAGAGAACTCAAATTAAGTTGTAGCTAAATTCAGAAATAACTTTTAAAAAAACAACCCCAAAACCCTTTTTTTTTCAGCATTTTATAAAATAATTTCTTAATAAGGTTTTTCAAAAACAAAAAAAGTTCTACTTTTGTCGCGCCCGGAGAGATGGCAGAGTGGTCGATTGCGGCGGTCTTGAAAACCGTTGAACCGAGAGGTTCCGGGGGTTCGAATCCCTCTCTCTCCGCAACTTTAACACCGGTTAACCGCCGGTGTTTTTCTTTTAGCCGATTCCTTTTATTTGTTTTTATTTGTATCATCAATCTTAAATGCATTTATTTTGTACTTGAACAGGTTAACGTTGAATATTTTAAACAGTGGCTGTTGTTTTGTTTATTGAAAAGGCGAACTGAATTGTAAGAATAATATGAGGCGTCTTTTAGGTAATATCGGATGAATTACTATATTTGCAATCGCAAAATTAAAAACGGGTGTAGCTCAGTTGGTAGAGCACTGGTCTCCAAAACCAGGTGTCGGGAGTTCGAGTCTCTCCTCCCGTGCAAAAGCTGCAGTATTGCAGCTTTTTTCATTAGAATACCTGCATCTTGTGAAGTTTCTTGTAACGTCCTTCAGCTTTCAGCAATTCTTCGTGCGTGCCTTTTTCAACCAACTCCCCTTTATGCATTACGCAAATTAAATCGGCATTTTTGATTGTAGAGAGCCTGTGTGCGATTACCAGGGAAGTCCGGTTTTTCATTAATCGTTCCAGTGCATCCTGTACAAGCCGTTCCGATTCGGTGTCGAGCGATGAAGTGGCTTCATCGAGGATAAGAATGGGAGGGTTTTTTAGCACAGCACGGGCAATTGATAACCGTTGTTTTTGCCCTCCCGACAACTTATCCCCCCTGTCGCCGATGGTAGTCTGATAGCCTTTCTCAGTTGCAACAATAAATTCATGGGCGTTTGCAATCATAGCTGCACTGATAACTTCTTCCTCAGTGGCGTCATCCATTCCAAAGGCAATGTTGTTATAAAACGAATCGTTAAAAAGAATGGGTTCCTGGTTCACGTAGCCTATAAGATTTCTGAGGTCCTTTATTTTCAGTTGGCGCAAATCCGTTCCATTAATGGTGATCTTTCCCTGGGTAACTTCGTAGAAACGTGGTAACAAATCAACAAGGGTAGTTTTTCCACTTCCTGAGCGGCCAACAAAGGCTATGGTTGTTCCTTTTTTGATTTCAAGCTGTATATTTTTCAAAACCGGAGCAGACTTATAGGCAAACGATACATTGTCGTATGTAATGTTGGTTTCAAAATCAGAAATTGCCAGTGCTCCCGGTTGCTCTTTGATTGCGGAAGGTGTTTGCAAAATCATGTCGATTCGTTCCATTGAAGCCAGACCTTTTTCAATACTGTAGAGTGCTGTTGAAAAAGCTTTAGCCGGATTAATGATGCTGTAGAAAAAAACTAGGTAACCAATGAATCCGGCAGCGTCAAGCGAGCTCTTTTCATTCAAAATAAGCTGTCCGCCATACCAAAGTACAACGATGATAATAACGGTTCCCATGAATTCGCTCATGGGATGTGCCAGGAATCGTCTCCACATGAGTTGGTTCATGATGTGGAAGTAATTTTCATTCTCCTTTTCAAAGCGTTGGGTTGCCCTGTTTTCTGCATTGAAAGCTTTGATTATGCGCAATCCTGATAAATCTTCCTCAATAATGGATAATATTTCACCCATTTTTTGCTGGCCCCTGCGGCTTTCCTTTTTAAGACTTTTCCCTATACGGCCGATAATATATCCTGCAATGGGGAACATGACAAACACGAAAAGGGTAAGGCTCCAACTCATGTAAATCATTACAGCAACTGATACCAATATTATTATTGGGTTTTTTATCATCATGTCCAGCGAATTCATTATGGAATTTTCCACTTCTGTTACATCACCGGTCATGCGGGCCATGATATCACCCTTTCGTTCATCGGAGAAGAATCCCAGCTGAAGCCGCAGGATCTTTCGGTATATTTTCGAACGAATATCGCGCACAACGCCATTGCGGATTACAACAATCATGTAAATTCCCAGGTAATAGAACCCTACCTTCAGTAATACAGTAACAATTATAAAAATACCTATAAAAATAAGTGCTTTTTCATGACTGTACTCCAGAATTACCTGGCTGATGTAGTAATTGAAATAGTTTTCGAATGAAGATATGCTGAAATCCACATCAGGTTTTGCAACAACAAGTTCCTGGGTGCCAAATAATATTTTCAGCGAAGGTATGAGAAGTAAAAATGAAAACGCACCAAATATGGCGCTCAGGAAATTAAAAACAATATTCCATATCAGCTTCCATTTATAAGGAGGTATAAACCTTCGCAGGAGATGAAGAAAATCTTTCATTTAGTATATACCAGTATAATTCTGTGGAGTTATTTTTTTTAACTCATTTTTTACATCTAAATTAACGTCCAGTTCATCAATAAAAGTATGAATGGCTTGCTTGTCGATGACCTCGTTTCTACGTGTCAGTTCCTTTAATGCTTCGTATGGATTTGGAAAGAACTCCCGCCGAAGTATGGTTTGAATGGCTTCAGCTACTACCGCCCAGTTATCCTCCAGATCTTTTTCAATGGCAACCTGGTTCAGCAAAAGCTTATCCAGTCCTTTCAGCGTTGATTTGATGGCAATGATGGTATGTCCAAAAGGAACACCAATGAACCGGGTTGCGGTAGAGTCGGTCAGATCCCGCTGCAACCTCGACACCGGCAGTTTTGAAGAGAGCTGCTCAAATCCTGCATTGGCAATGCCTATATTACCTTCTGAATTTTCAAAATCGATTGGATTAACTTTGTGGGGCATAGTCGATGAACCTACCTCACCTTTTTTAATTTTTTGTTTAAAATAGTTCATCGAGATGTAGCTCCAGATGTCCCTGTCGAGGTCGAGCAGGATGTTATTTATTCGTTTCAGGGCATCGAAAATTGCTCCGTAATTATCGTAATGGGCAATCTGGGTGGTGTACTGTGATCGTTCCAGCCCAAGTTTTTCCTTGCAAAAAGAATTGGAAAATTGTTGCCAGTCGATATCAGGGTAAGCTACACAATGGGCATTAAAATTTCCTGTAGCACCTCCGAATTTCGCATGGCAAGGAAGGTTGTGCAACTGGTCAAGCTGAACCTGCAGCCTTTCAGTAAAAACGCGCAGCTCTTTTCCCAGTTTAGTAGGAGAAGCCGGCTGACCATGTGTTTTTGCCAGCATCGGTATCTTATCCCATTGGTCCGCTAAGTTGTCCAGTTTATCAACCAACTGTTGCATGAGTGGATAATACTCTGCATTCAGTGCATCGATTATAGAAAGTGGCAGGGCAGTATTATTTGCATCCTGCGAGGTAAGACCAAAATGAATAAATTCCTTGTACTTGCTTAGTCCGGTTTCATCAAATTTTTCTTTTATGAAATATTCCACTGCCTTGACATCATGATTGGTTATATCTTCAATCTCCTTTACCCGCTGTGCATTTTCGGGTGAAAACTGACGGTGGATTTCTCTCAGTGATTCCAGATGGTCTCTTGAGATACTTTCCAACTGTGGAAGCGGCAGTTCGCAAAGTGCAATAAAGTATTCGATTTCAACAAAGACGCGGTATTTTATTAAAGCATACTCGCTGAAGTATTTCCAAAGGTTACTAACTTTGTTGTTATACCTGCCGTCGACAGGTGAGATGGCCAGTAAAGTGTTCCGATTCATTACTTAGTTCTTAAATGCAGGCAAAGTTAGCAATTTCACCGGATTAGGATTTTCTTGTACAGGTCAATAATTTCCATTTTATCTGCCGGATTATTTATAACTTCGCTGCAGAACCTGAATTTCAGTATGTATGTTTTATGAATAAAGACAGAATGAAGAAACCAATTTATTATTTATTGACCTTGCTGTTACTCTCGCCGGCATGCTTATTTTCCCAGGAACAGGAAAGTGAAAAGAAACTGGTGTATCAACTGAACATCAAACAGGAAATAGCGCCGGGTATGTGGAGGCAAACAAAAAAAGCATTTGAAGCTGCTGATACCCTTGGGGCTGATATATTTCTGATTCACATGAATACTTATGGGGGGACGGTGCTGGATGCCGATTCCATCAGGACAAAGATTCTGCAAAGCGATATACCGGTGTATGTATTTATCGATAACAATGCAGCATCGGCCGGAGCTCTTATTTCCATAGCAGCCGACAGCATATACATGCGTCCGGGCGGCAGCATTGGGGCAGCCACCGTTGTAAACCAAACCGGGCAGGCTATGCCCGACAAGTATCAGAGTTATATGCGCTCCACAATGCGTACAACAGCTGAAGCAAAAGGAAAGGTGCCGGTTGTTGAAGAAAACGATACGGTGTATAAGTGGCGACGAGACCCGCGTATTGCTGAAGCAATGGTTGATCCCTCAATTTATATAGAGGGAGTGATTGATACAGGCAAAGTGTTAACCTTCACCTCGGAGGAAGCAATAAAGTATGGATATAGCGACGGGTTGGCTGAAAGTATTCAGGAAGTTCTGCAGCAAGCAGGTGTTGAAAACTATGAAATTGTGGAATATGAACCGGGCTGGATTGAACGAATAATTGGTTTTCTTGTGCATCCTGTTTTTTCAGGTCTGCTAATTATGGCCATAATCGGAGGTATTTATTTTGAAATGCAAACTCCGGGCATTGGTTTTCCCCTGGGGATAGCCATTTTGGCAGCGGTACTTTATTTTGCCCCTCTTTACCTGGAAGGTCTGGCAGCTAATTGGGAAATACTGGTTTTCATCCTTGGTGTAATATTAATTGCGGTAGAGATATTTGTACTTCCCGGGTTTGGAGTGGCAGGCATATCAGGAATTACAATTGTTTTTACCAGCCTCATTCTAAGCCTGATCAACAACGTGGATTTTGATTTCGGATATGTTGAATTGGAGAATGTTGGAATAGCAATAATGACAGTAACTGTAGGTCTGTTTGGAGGCTTTTTATTATCACTTTATTTTGGTAAAAAAATGTTTAGCGCCAAATCGGGCCCGTTCAAGGATTTTGCCCTTAGTACCGTTCAAAACATTAGTGAGGGTTATTTAAATGTTGATGCCTCTTTTCTTGCTTTAAAAGGTAAAACAGGAAAAGCCCAGACTGTTCTGCGCCCGGGAGGCAAGGTGATTATCGACGGGGAAATATACGATGCCATGAGCCAAAGCGGGTTTATAGAGAGGGGAGAAGAAGTGTTAGTGAGAAAGGTGGGAACCGCTCAATTGTATGTCGACCGTCCCGATTAACATGGTTCGTAATGGGAATTCTTTCCGTTTTGACAAAACAAGCGCTTTTAATATTTGTTTTAGGTTTCAGTTAAACAATAATTGAAACAGATAAGAAATGAATACATCAAATGAAGTAACCATAAAGGTAGCAGGAATGACATGCTCACACTGCGAAGCTACTGTGAAGAGAAACCTTGAAGCAATGGAAGGTATATCCAATGTGGAAGCCAGTAATAAAAGTGAGGAAGTAAAGATAGCCGGCTCCAATATCGATATGGAACAGGTAAAGGAAAAAATAAACAGCCTGGGATATAAGTTTGTGGGATAGGGAGGAAGAAGTTATCCCGGACCCTGTCTATTGAATTCTTTTTATCTCTATCCACAGAGGAAAAATATTCCGGTCCCCGGTTATATAATGAGGGATCAGATCACATTCCGATTCCGGTAAATAAACATTTTTCATCTCGATTACATCAGCAGGAACAGTTTCGTTCTTATGCTGGTAAATCAATGAATTGGATTCAAGATACATTGTTCCGTTTGATTCAAGTGGCTTAATAAACTTAAACCGGATGTTGTATCTTCCTTTTTCAATTCGCACCCTCCAGAAACCAAAAACTTCTTCCTGAGTCCATATCCCCCGCGCTCCGCCCGCATCATTACGGTTCAGGAAAACCGGGTTCTCGTATTTGCTGCCAATGATAATTCGAGGTGAATTCTGTAAATGAGGCGAGTTGGAAAGTTCGTGAATAAACAAGTCGAGTTCCTCCTTCATTTTCGATGCAGTTGAATTATTGGAGGCATTAATATTTTGCTGTTCAAATTCATCCTTTTCAATGTCGAACAGCTCAAAATCTTCAGGTTCTGCATCGTAATCTGTGTTCCCCACAAGTTTATACGATCCTTTTTGCAGGGCGATGTTGTTATACAACTCCGGGAACCTGCGGGTCCAGTAAAAGAAAAGTGGCCGGTTATTGAATCCCTCCGGGTCGGTGTCGTTAAGTAATGGCAGTAAGCTTTTACCGTCAATGGGCCGGTCGGCAGGCGCCTCTGCATTACACAGCTCCGCCAGGGTAGGCAGCACATCGATATGTGCGGCAGCAGTTTCAATATCTTTGTTACCTTTATACAGTGCCGGCAGCCTGAAATAAAAAGGCACTCGCACACCTCCTCTGAAAACACTGCCTTTTAGTCCCCGCATTCCGGCAATGTACCTTCGTTGCTGAGGCCCGTTATCGGTCATAAAAATTACAAGGGTATTGTCTTTAATGCCAAGTTCCTCCAGTTTTCGCAGGAGCTTACCAACGTTGTCGTCTATATTGGTTACCATGGCATATACCTTCCGGGCATCTTCCTTATCCTTTTCACTCATTGTTGGGAAAGGCCTGTCGTCATTTTGAAATCCTGCTGAAGGGTCTATATCCTTATACATATTGTAATATTCCTGCGGTACCTGAAGAGGTGTATGAGGAGCATTGAATGAAAGGTAACAGAAAAATGGCTTCTGGTGGTTCTGTTCAATAAAAGCAATGGCTTCTTCAGCAAAAATATCGGAACAATAACCATTAAACGATTTTTGCTCACCGTTATACCACAGGATGGGATCGAAATAGCTGCTGTCTCCTTTAAAAAAGGTCGTAAAATCGCCCGGTTGTCCCATGCCTCCCGATAAATGGATGAGTGATTCTTCGAAACCCTGATCACCTGGCCTGGAAGGATAATTGTCGCCCAGGTGCCATTTTCCGAAGATTCCTGTTCTGTATCCTTCCTGCTTTAACATTTCGGCTATGGTTATCTCTTCCGGCGCCATAATGGCACCTCCATTGTACGTGTCGCGCACACCAGTCCGCAATGAAAACCTGCCGGTCATCAGGCTTGAACGTGTTGGCGCACATACAGGTGATACATAAAACTGGTTGAACCGGATACTTTCACGGGCAAAGTTATCAAGCACTGGTGTATTTACGTGCGGATTGCCGGTAATTCCCAAATCGCCGTATCCCTGGTCATCGGTAATAATGATTATAACATTAGGGGGGGTCTCCTGCGCAAAGGTATCAGTAACTTGTGCTGTAAAAGCTGTTGCTGCAAGAATAATAATCGATTTATTAATTTTGAACATGTTGGTAACCGAATATTGTTATAAATGTTAAAAGGTCAGAATCAATATTTGAATGTCTTTAAATTCAAAATTCCTTTAAGGTTTCTTTTTATGCTGTAAGCAAACGATGTTTCTTTATAAATTCGGGGTCAATCAGAACACCTGTCCCGGGACCAGACGGAACTTTTATTTTTCCATCCACAATTTTCAAAGGAGAAGTCGGACATTCAAAGGGAACATGTGTTCCGAAACCTTTAAATTCATGGTGAAGCCCTGCATTCGGGCATACGGATACAATATGGCTGTTGTAAATATACCCCAGTCCACCCCCTGACATATGGGGAATAAATGTCTTGCCAAATGCTTCGGCCATGCGCGCCACCTTCACCGAACGAATCATCCCTCCGAAATAATAGTTGTCGGGCTGAACAACATCAATGGCATCGTTGGCTATTAACCAGCGGAAGTTTGTGAAGCTGTGATCCTGTTCCCCATTGGCTATGGGTATTGAAAGTGTATCCGATACTTTTTTTATTTCTTCAAAATGGTCAAACATTACCGGTTCTTCAAAATAACTGTAGTTGTATTCTTCAAGGAGCCTGCCTATCTTAACAGCTCCTTCAGCATCGTAATAACCGTTCGAATCGGCGTATAGATACATGTCATCTCCGTAATGTTCCCTTACCAGTGGTATCAGTTTTTCCGATTTCCCCGGCAGACCTGCATAATGAATATCGGTTGTTCCGTAATGCATATACCCTATCTTTATCTTGAGGGCATTTACATCGTATTGGGCAACTGCATCCCTGATGCGGGCAAAATGTTCTTCAAGAGGGAGTTCCCGAAACTCAGTGGCAACATAAAAAGGAACTTCCCGGTTGTGAATTTCTCCCACAAGCTGCCCCATTGATTTATTGGCAATATGACCCAGCATGTCGAGAACTGCAAATTCGACGGTTGCCAGTGGAATTCCTAACGCAATGCCATTTAATCTGAAATTAAGTCTGAAAAAAAGAATTCGCTCAAGAATCAGATCCAGATCCCGGGCATCCTTCCCGATAAAAAATGGTTGTACTCTATTGATAAAAATTGGATAAAAAACATTCATATCACCATGGGCAACCGATATGCCTTCTGCGCCATCTATTGATCTTACTCTGCACAGGTAACTGTTTTCGTATTTCAGTAATTCAACCGACTCGATGATGACAGGCGAAGAAAACAACTCTTTTTTAAGCAGGGGCTTTTTTATTATTTCCTTCAGCCTTTCATCCCTGGAATCAATATCATTTTGAGTGTTTAAAGCTCCAGCTTCCCGATTGCAGGAAGAAAATGGCACTGCAGCTGTAGCTATACCTCCGGCCAATGCACTCGAAATAAATTTACGTCGGTTTGTCTTCATTGGTGTAATATTATCATTTTTTAATCGGTTTCTGATCTAATCCTTATCACTTTAGATCGTGCAATCGTTCGTAAACCTCCAATCCCATGCGGGCATTATGATATGGTCCTGTCCATCCGTTGCCTTTAACTCCTTCCGTTCGTGGATTGCCATTTTCATCCAGATTTGGAAACCATCCTCCATGGGTTTTATCAATCATGTTTTCCTTGATATAGTTCCATACTTCTGTGGCTGCATCAAGGTATATTTTGTCTCCTGATAACTCATATGCATTTAAAAAACCTACCACTGCTTCAGCCTGTACCCACCATGAAATATCCCTGTTATAATGGTCTTCACCTTCCTTTTCATAAATCATTGCACCTTCATTGTTCATTCCTTCCTCCAGTTGAATCCGGGCAATTTGTACTGAGGCTTCCTGAATGTTTTTAAGCAGTTGGGGATCTTCAAGCACTTTACCTGCTTCATCAAACAACCATGAAAATTCAATGTCGTGGCCATATGAGTCGTATTGGCCAAAAACCGTCCAGTCCCGTTCGAAATATAGTTCCTGGTGCCCGGTATTCTTATTCAGAATGTGGTTTCTGAAAATGTCAATCATCTCAACCAATTGATTCTTCAGCTGCTCGTCGGGCCATACACGGTAGAGGTTGGTATAAGCTTCAAGTATATGAAGATGGGTATTCATTGATTTGGAGCGCCCCATAGCCATGCCTATACCAGGAATATGCTCCCAGTCAGCAGTGTATGATTCAAGGTACCCACCGTACTCTTTATCTTTGGTATGTTCTTCAAGTAACCGGAACAGTTCAATTGCATGTTGCAGGCTTTCTTCATTCCCGGTGATACGGTAGTATTCCGAAAAGGCATAAATGGCAAACGATTGCCCGTAAGTCATTTTTGTTGCATCCGCTACCGTTCCGTCGCCATTTAGCCCCCAAAAAACGCCTCCGTTTTCCTTATCCCAGAAATAATTGCTCAGGTAATTGTAGGCACGATGCGCCAGTTCCAGTGATTCCGTATCATCCAATATACGGTAGGCTGCAGAGTAGGTCCACAGGTAACGCGCAAAAAGGACATTGCTCTTTTCAGCACCGGCAATGCCTTCACCATTATAGGCAATGGCGCCGTAAAAACCTTTATTGGGATCGTTAGGATCGACTGAATATTTCTTCCAGAAAGGCAACAGGTTTCCGGTAAGGTCAGCAACAACTTCATCTCTCAGCTGAATCAATTGTGCTTTTTCTTCCTGTGGAATTTGTTCTTTGGGTGTACATGCCTGAAAAAGTGTTGCAAAAGCAATGAGAAAAGAAAAGAATGTAAATTTCATTTAAACCGATTTAGGTATTTAAAGTTTAGATAATATCAGATGTTATCCCTGACAAGATATAAATTTTATTTTGAATTGTAACCGGTGAATTCACAAAGCTTTCGCAGGGCGAGGGGTCACAGGAAAAATTATAATAGAACTAATTTCTGCAAATAAAAGTCCATTACATATAATCTTTAAAGTTCTCTATAGGGTCATCAAATCCCGGTTTTAAAACAATTGAATCTTTTGCATAACCAAAAGTCCTGCCTTTCTTATGATCGTATTAAACCGCATGCTGTTATTCCCACTCGGGAAACTGGGTGGTATTCAAATCCAGCTTCGCGATGGTCTTCATATCTGACTCGCTGAGCTCAAAATCAAAAACATTCAGGTTTTCTTTCATGTGCGCCGTTTGCGAAGTGCGTGGGATTGCAACAATACCTCGCTGGTAATGCCACCGCAGGCTTACCTGTGCATTGGTTTTATTATACTTTTTACCAATTTCCGCAAGCGTTTCATTGGTAAAGAGTCCGTTGCGCCCCTGAGCTAATGGCGACCAGGCTTCCATCTGAATGTTGTTTTCTTTCAGGAACTCGCGATCTCCGGGTTGCTGAAAGAAAGCATGAGTTTCAATCTGGTTGACTGCCGGTTTCACGCTGCTGCCTTTCATCAGGTCGTTGATCTGGGCAGGAGTGAAATTGCTTACCCCAATAGCCTTGATCCGGCCCTCTTTGTAAAGTTCTTCCATTGCCTTCCAGGAGCCTTTTACATCGCCCCTCGGGCGGTGGATGAGGTAAAGGTCAAGGTAATCCAATCCCAGTTTGTTGAGCGACGTATCAAATGCTTTTTTTGCTTTTTCATATCCCGAGTCTTCGACCCATACCTTAGAAGTCACAAAAAGCTCTTTACGGTCAATCCCGCTTTGTTTTATGCCGACACCCACCGCCTCTTCATTGTTGTAGACTGTGGCCGTGTCGATAAGCCGGTATCCCAGCGAAATGGCATCGGCAACACATTTCTCTCCTACCGGACCATTGAGGTATAAAGTTCCAAACCCCAGAATTGGCATTTTAGCACCGTTGTTTAGAGTAATCTGTTCAACGGTCGTTCCCATTTGACTACTGTTAACAGCTCCAAACAACCTTGTTGTTCCAAATCCTGCAAGCATACCGGCAGCAGTTAGTTTTGCTCCTGTCTGTAAAAACTCTCGGCGGTTAATTCCGTTTTTGTATCCTTTTTTTTCCATTTCTGTCTGTGTTTTCTATGATAACTACAAATATAACTTTTTTTGTAAGGGAAAGGTGTATCTTATAATGATTTGAAAGTGCAGGCAATGGGTAGTTGCACAAATTACATCGCGTTTTTATAAATAATCTGCAGAATACTTAAATATAACATTGTTTTGTTGTTTGGTTAAGCCTTAACTTTTTAATGATTTAAATTCTGTTTCCACGAAGTGCGGCTGTAAACACCGGGCATTGCATGGTCGCCATATATAAAGTCAAATGCAACATATCGTATCCCTTTTAATTCTGTGAACGACCAGGTGGTTGAAATCATAAAACTTTCTGCTCCTGCAGACCCCATTTGCTGTGTAAGTGCTTCACTGTCGGGGATCGATAAATATGCTGTATCATTTGAAGTACCTGTGAAATTTATCTGAACTTTTGGCCATGCACTATTGATGATCTTTTCCAATGCCTCTCCGGTTAATGTGTCATTATCGACAGGACGCATTTGTATCATTTCAAATACTTCTTTTTGCTGATTAAAGGAATGTTTCCATATTACTCCCGATGAGGCATTGTTCCCTGAACTGTCAGGTTGAACAGCAACTGAGTCTTCATTTGTTTCTTCCAAAGCACTTTTGTCTTTGGGTTGTTGTGTATTGCAGCTAATTAGCAAAAGGAACAATCCGCATATTAATATATTTGTCTTCATGATTGCATGATATCGCTGGTAATCAAATATAGTAAACTTGTTTGTCTTTTAAAACCATTCATGTTGTAAAAACCAATTTTATCCCATATCTCTTATCGAAAATCCTGTATGAAACAGCAAGGAATGTATCATCCACCGGGTAATTTTTTATTTTAGCTGCTGAAAAGAACAAGAGAGCACTTTTACCGAAAATAAAACATGAGGAGGCGATGAAAAAAAAGGCACCAAAGAAAAAGAGGCTTAAACGGCCGGCACGACTTGAAAAGGCGAAACAATGGGTGAAGACCTATTCAGGAAAACGCATTGTTTATGGCTACGCCAAAAATTTCGGTGTTGATAAACTTTGTGCTGTTAAGGAACTGCGAATGATTGGGATTGAAATATCTGAACAATACGAAAAACAACTCATACATTCACTTAGCCTTATGCAAAAACAAAAACAACTAAAAAAGGAACAACGTTCAGAAGCATTAAATACTTTCGATGATGAATTTGCTTTTATTGCCGGGTATACTTCCGGCGGATTTCCTTACGGAATAACTTATTTAGAAATGGAACAAAACGAAGTTAATTCATCACCAATAAACACTAATTGGGATGATGATCTTCCTTTTTGAAAATTATCAACTTAGTGTTTTGCGTTTTTTAATTAATTATCCCTCTTCTCAAACTTCTCTTCTTTGCTTTTCTTTATTTTTCGCCACACAAGGTAAATTATGCCAATTACAGCCAATGCCGAAAGCAAAATCTGTATCCCAAATAAATACTTTAGAATTTCCATTTTACTTGAGTTTTACTGCTGTTCCGTAAGCAAGAATTTCGGCAGCACCCTTTGTAACCATGGCAGTGGTAATTAGAATGCCAACTACAGCATCGGCATTGTGCTTTTTGGCATCTTCAACCATTCTTTCCATAGCCTGCTCGCGAGCGTGTGCCTGAAGCTGGGTATACTCCTCAATTTCACCGCCTACTATGTTTTTTAACCCTGCAATTATATCGCGGCCAATGTTGCGGCTACGTACTGTGCTGCCCCTGGCTATGCCCAGTATTTCTGTAATTTCCCTGTTAGGAATTGAATGCGTTGTTGAAAGTATCATAATCAAAGTTATTAATACGTTTTCTGGCTTTATTTATTGGGATAAATCTAATAAGGAATTTGTTTATAAACAACACCTAAATGCACTGTCCCGGGGGTTGTGTTACTGGGAATTTCGCTCTCACTGATTGCCTTCATGGGTAAAAAATCCATGGGCCGTAAATCAGTTGAACAGATCAAATATCATATGAACTTTATAACCTTTCAATTGTCCTATTTCTGATAAATATTTTTAACCCAAATAACAATAATTATGGAAGATATTAAAGAAAAAGTTAATAAAACGAATCCTAAACAGGAAGAAGGTAAAGTTGCAAGTAAAATAGAAGAGCAAACAGCAAAAATTCCTTCCGATGTATTTTTATGGGCATCTTTAGGATCCATGCTCATTTCATTAATATTAAAAATTTCAGGAAGCAGCAAAACTGCCCTGTTTGTTGGTCAGTGGGCTCCATCATTCCTTTTATTTGGAATCTACAATAAACTTGTAAAACAATTGGGTCACGATTAATCGTAATTTTATTACTTACCAATTTCTGCCCACATTCTGTCCCTAATGGCACAGTTCCTTTAGGAAACATAAATGTGGGTAGAATTTGAAAAGCCCCGGAATCTAAAAAAGTTACTCAGGAAAGCTGTTTATTTTTTTTATAATTAGCCGGCAGCTACTTTATTCAACAGCTTATGAAAGAGTTTCGGTGCTATGCGTGATGCTCGGTACAATGACTTTGCTTCTCCGATTATAGCTTCATGCCGGTTTTTCCTTATAGCTTTAAATGCTGCCTCCGCAACTGCTGTTGCAGAAATACCCCGCTTGGATTGATTGCGAGCCTTCTCTCCCCGGTGAAGACCTGTTTTTACAATCGGTGAGGCAATTGCTGTTTTTCAAAATAAAGCTCAGGAAGAATAATTTTAATTTCCTGATTTGAATCTTCTTTTTGCCAGTAAATAATAAAGTTGACGCGGGCATTCTTTAAATCATAGCCTTTCTGTTTCAGGGTATTGATCTGATTAATAAATTGCATTGAAAATTTAAGGACCGGGTGACCCATTGAATCTTTGCATCCATCATCCATCAGTTTTAGTTTATCACCACTTCTTAACCTGGAAACATGGTATTGCCGGTTAGCAAAATAATCCAGCCATACATCCTTAAAAGTAAGGTGAATCGCCAATTCTTTAGGTGGAGGAAACGTTTCATTTTTGATCTTATGCTCTATATCTGCAACTTTTATTTTATCGAAAAAGGTTGAATTGGTATGTATTATAAGATTTTTTTTAGCCCTGGTCATGCCAACATACAACTGTCTTTTCGCCGGGTCGGTTTCTGCATAGAAGTTTTCAAGCATTAGAAACACATTGTCAAACTCTTTGCCTTTTGCTTTATGAATAGTTGAAACAAAAATGGTTTCTCCTGCATCATTATAAAAATCTTCGAGCCTTGACTCTAAAATGAAAGCTTCCAGGTCTGATTTGTACTTTTTTATGGGATTCGCTGCTTCAAATTCTTTTATGATATTTAAGCATATTTCCAGCCTGGTGCTTTTGCGATATATATTTGCCAATTCACGTTTTGCGGATGTCCAGGCATCGTCGCTTATTACAAAAACTCCATCAGTAATACATAACTGGTCAGTGAAATAACGAACTTCCACAAGGTTATTCAAACTGAATCCATCGTTTGTTTGGATCAGTTTTGCCTGCAATTCGTTTTTTAAAAGAAGTCCTGTAATCTGCAATGCTTCTTCATTGGTTTTTGTCAGCACACAGGTGGTGCCACTTACTCCGGTAGTGAGAATGTCGATTACAAGAGGAACAATCAGGTATTCACTTCGGTACTGAACGAGTTTAATCCTGCCATTATCTGTTTGCCGGGAAAATACCGATATGTTTTTCAGACGCTGGTTTATCCGTCCTGCAATTTGATTGGTAAATTCAACAAGGTTGCTTTTGCTTCTGTAATTTTCAACCAGTTCGTATTTTTCTGCATTGTAAGAATTAATAAAATTTTTAAGGTACTTTGAACTGGCACCCCTGAATTCATAGACATTCTGGTCATCGTCACCAACAGCAATTACGCGCATTTCTTCATTTTGTTCCATCAGCACCTTCACAAGGTTGAATTCATCTTCATTCATATCCTGCGCTTCATCAATTACAAGGACAGTTTTTGTAATCCGGTTAGCTTCAACTTCCTTGTCTCTTATTTTTTTAATAGTCTTTTTCAAGATGAGTTCCGATTTCTCAAGGCTGCCCATTTTACCCAATAAATCGAAACAATAGGAATGAAATGTTTTTATTTCAATATAATTGGCTGCATTGCCAATAAGTTTTAAAAGACGTTTTTTGAACTCGGTAGCAGCTGCCCTTGAGAAGGTCAACATTAACAACTGTTCGTGCTTCACATCTTCCATCAGAAGTAGTGAAGCCAGTTTATGCACCAATACCCGGGTTTTTCCGCTTCCCGGACCAGCCGCAACAACAATGAATTTGGCTTTATTATCATTGATGATTTTGAGTTGTGCCGGAGAAAGTTCTCCGAATAGTTGCCTGAATTTGGCAGGTGTAAGATTTCGTTTTATTTCATTTTGTCTGCTGCCTTTAAAATACTTTATTAGAAAAGAGGAGTAATTCATCTGGAAATAATCTTCAACAAACTGCAATGCATCCCTGTAATCGGTAATCATTCTATTTGCATATTCCCCCACAATATGGATTTGTTGGATTTTATTCTGATAGAACTGATTCAGGTTCTGGTAATCCTCCATCTTGTATTGTTTTTTGTTATCCAATTCAGTCCGTTCAATTGTCAGACGGTTGTAGATAACCAGGAATCCCCCTTCAATTTTTAATGCATCAATTCTTGAAAGGTAAAAAAGTGTGTCTTCGATATCATCAACTGAAACTTTTTTACCATAGCTTGCAATCGAATTTTCATAGGCATCTTTAAGCTCATGCACTGAAAATTCAACCAGGATTTCATCATTTCCGCTTACTTTTTCTGAATTTAACACGTTGCTTTTATGGTAAAGAAATTCGATTATAAATCCTGCCAGTTCTTGTCTTTGTTCCAGTTTCTCTTTTAATACTTCCTTCGATTGAAGGCTTGTAACAACAAGATGATTTTTTGAAAAATCCAGGTTCCGCTTTTTAATCCAGTTTTTTATTGCCCAGAAGTTAATAATGGTTTTTATTCGATTCGGCGTGACATTTTCACATCCGCTCTTCTCAGCTTCTTCATTCAATTCTTTTAAATAAATTGTTTTTTCCTGTTCATTAAAATAAGGCAACAGAAATTTTTCAATCCTGCTGTACATTTCAACAGTACTGACAGAATTTTTTTGTTTTTCACCTTTCCTGATAAATGCTGTCAGATCTTTGGCATCGGCTAAAATATGTTCTTCACGTAAGAGATTCACAATGTTTATTACTTCTTCTTTTACAATCCCAAGGTGATCACTGATGTAATCGATTCTTGTTTCTGCGATTTCTTCATTTGTTTGTTTTCTGCTTTTCACTGAAATGAGTTTCCGTATGATACGTATGCCCTTTTCCTTTTGTCTTTCTTCAAATTTATCGGATGCATTTATTTTATCGATTGCTTCCTGTGCGTTTTTTGAAAGAATGCTGTTGGCAAAAATCCGCGGAATGTTCTGCCCCCGCTTCAGGTAGCCTGCATTTTCAAGTGCGGCAATTGCGGTTGTTACTCTTGTTTCGATTTCTGCCACACTGTCATCCCATCCTGCTTTTCGGGCAATTTCCAAGGCAGAATTTGAGACTGTGGAACGGAACCTTGTAATTTCTTTAATCGCCTTCCATACCTGCTGTATTTCCCTGATGGAAAGTTTAGTCTGGTTAAGCAGGATAAAATGTTTACTTAGGTCTTCTTCGTTGAATAATACATAACAATTTGCTATAAGTGTTTCATCCCTGCCTGCCCTTCCTGCTTCCTGAACGTAATTTTCCAGTGAATCGGAGATCTCATAATGTATGACCATTCCGACATCTTTTTTATCGACGCCCATACCGAATGCAGATGTAGCCACCATTACAAGTGCTTCACTATTAATAAACGCATTTTGATTTGCCATTTTTTCCTTTGTATCCATTTTTCCATGATACGGTAATGCTTTGAACCCGTCCTGGGATAATCGTTTGGCAAGCTGCCACGCTTTTCGTGTTCTTGATACATAAATAATGGCCGGACAATTATTTTCTTCCAAAAGATCTCTGAGTGTTTGGTATTTCTCCTCCTCGTTTTCTTTTTCAAAAACTTTGTATTTAAGGTTTGTCCGTGATGCTTTGGAGCTATAAACTTCCAGTTCGAGTGAAAGCTTTTCCCTGAAATAATTCCGGATATCTTCTATAACTTTTTGTTTGGCAGTAGCAGTGAAACAGGATACCGGGATTTGATCCACAAGGTTTTTCTTTTCCTGTAATAATCTGATAAAATCGCCAATGTATAAATAATCGACTCTGAAATCCTGGCCCCAGGAAGAAAAGCAGTGCGCTTCATCAATTACAAAGCGGATAATTTTTCTTCCCAAAAGCAGGCGTTCAATGGTTCGCGAACGCATCGATTCCGGCGAAATGTATAGGATGGAAGCCGACCCATCTTCAACCCGTTCGAACGATTTAGCTCGTTCAATCGGGTCAAGCAATCCGTTAATGGTTACGGCATCTGTAATCCCGACTTTTTCAAGGTTGTCAACCTGATCCTTCATCAGCGACTGCAGGGGTGAAATGACTATTGTAAGACCTTTGGCACTTTCGCCACTCATTAAGGCCGGAACCTGAAATGTTATTGATTTGCCCCCGCCGGTTGGGAATATTGCCAGGATTGATTTATTATCAACAGCTGCTTTAACCGCCTTCTCCTGCAAAGGTTCACCTGCGTATGTTCTGTAAGTATCAAAACCAAAGAACTTTTTAAGTCCACGATGTATATCCAATGCTTTGTTACAGTATAAACAACCCTTTATACAGGGTTTATTCCTTAGAAGCAACATTATTCTTTCAACCTCAGGATAATTTTTTAGAACCCATCGAGGGGTAATTGAGTAACGATTACCTGCATGTATCAGCGATAGGCAAAATGCCAGCTCTATTGGATGTTCTGAAATGATTTTTGCAAGGTGAGAATTCCCGCAGATTTCCTCTTTGAATTGTTTTCGAATAAGTTCTTCCGGATTTATACTTAAACTTTTACAGGAGAGGAATTTAAAAAATGCTGAGAATTCCTTTTTATCCTTTAACAACAAATAATAAATTTGCTTAAGGGAACTATTTAAATGATTGAATGCGTTCACTTCATCATAAAACAGGTCTTTTGCCTTGATTGAATCATTTAACGGATTATTTATATCCTCCGATTGTAGTTTGTCGTCCTTTAGCAAGGCATGGTAGGGGCGTTTGGGGAAAAGCAACGGGGAAAGAAAAAGTGTATCAATGGCATTTGAAGTATCAAAACCTGCACTTTCCAATGCTTTATGCAGAAACCTTATATCATGATTGATAATGTTATGCCCGCAGATGAATTTGACCCCGTTAAGAAATTCTACGAATTCAGCAATTGTATTATTGTGAAACTTACTTTCATCTGGCTTAATTCCTCCAATATCGAGAATTTTGTGACTTACAGGTTCAATTTCAGTATCAATAAATGCGATTGAATTTATATCCTGACATGGCTTTCGAAATACTTCATGTATACCAGAAGTATAACTGTTTTCTTGTTTCCGATTAAGATTTAAGTTTTGGTTTTCCATCAGGCAGGTTTCAAGGAATTCAGTCTTGTTTTTTACCTCATTAATGCTGTGTTGTATTTAAGATTTGAGGTATAAAACTAATAATTTTGTTTCATAGATAGGATTCAGAGGGTTAAAAAGAAGAACTTTATAAATGAGAGTCTCACATAGTATTTTTTTTACTTTGTGTTTATAGGACATTAAGGATTGTCATCGTTGTTTATAATTTCCTTCATTAACTCCGACAACTCCTTAACCTTTTCCGGATGCTGATGATACAAATTCCGGCTTTCCAGTGCATCGGACTGCAAATTGTAAAGTTGACCTTTAGGACCTTTTTCTTCAGGTGAAAGTTTTGAAGGATGCGTAAATCCGCCTGATCCCAGGCCATCAATGAATTTCCATTCGCCATTTCGGATGCCGTAATATCCACCCGATGAATGATGAACCATAGAATAGCGTGTCGGTTTTTCCATTTCACCATTCAACACTTTCCAAAAGCTGAAGCTGTCTTCTGCCTCATTTGCCCGGGGATTTTGATCGGTAAGGTCACATAAGGTGGCATAAAAATCGATGAGGCTGACGAGATGATCGTAGTATGCCGGCTGCTTTATTTTTGCCGGCCATGATATGATTAATGGAACCCGGTGGCCCCCGTCCCAGACATCGCCTTTTTGTCCTTTGCGGCCCTGGTTTGAATCGTGGGCATAAAGTTCAATCTCTTCCTGTGGCCAGTAACCTCCGTTGTCGCTTGAGAAGATTAGGATAGTATTTTCAGTAATTCCGTGACGAATCAGAGCTTGCTTAACCTGTTTAACCGCATCGTCAATATTCAATATAAAATCACCATACACACCGACTGATGATTTTCCGAGGAATTGTTCTTCCGGCACCCACGGCGTGTGCGGACCGGTTAAAGGCAGGTATAAAAAGAACGGGGTTTCCAAACTGTTTTTTGCCTGCCTTTCGATAAATGCGACTCCTTCCTTAACTATTTCAGAATGGCAGTCTTCGATGTGAAACGATTTTGACATTTCACCCTGCCGCCACCAGACGCCTTTTTCCCAATAAACGTCCTGTTCATCGGTATGCTTTTTATCCCATGAGTATTGTGTATTCTCCTGCCGGATAGGGTAATAGTCGGTGGTCAAAATCACATCAGGATCAATTACTTCATGGTTTTTGAGAAACATATAGGGCGGAATATCGAGTGAGGCAGGATGAATAAACGAGTAATCGAAACCGTAATCATTTGGACCACCGGTTATTATTTTGCTGAAGTCAACATTGGAATAACCGGTATTGGCTTGCATATCCGGGTCTGCTGAACCGTCTTTGGTTTGCCAGCCCAGTCCGAGGTGCCATTTGCCGATGCAGGCTGTGGTATAGCCTGCACTTTTTAGCAGCGATGCAAGGGTTTCCCTGCCAGGTTCAATAACCGGTTTATGAAAACCCCAGATACCACGGGCTGCATCTTCTGACCGAAAAGCATACCTGCCGGTAAGCAAACCGTATCGTGAAGGTGTACAAACCGAAGCACCGGCATGAGCTTCGGTAAAGGTTATCCCTTCTCCAATAAGTTGGTCGATGGCCGGAGTCTGCGTTCGTGCATATGGATTAAGACCGCTGACATCACCATATCCCATATCGTCGGCAAATATGAAAACGATGTTTGGATGAGCGGGTTTTGTTTGTTGTATGTCAGGTTTCGAGGCAGGTGATTGTTCTGCAAGGCACAACGAAAGCAGAATAGTTAAGGCAATAGTCTTGGTTTTGAATCGATTCATAGGATTATTAATAAGCTGATCCGACATCACATAATTCTTTTATAATGTTCTGCATATTTTCCGGCGAAAGGTGCTGTTAACTGTTCAATGTTTTTCATTTCGGAATCAGAGAGTTTTTCGAGAGCTTTTAAAACAGTTACATTGTGTTCCAGTTCCTCAACTGTTTCACAGCCACTACAGAGGCTTGAAACCGGAAGTGAATACACGTACTGGTGCAACTGTTTCATGGATAGCGATGTTTCAGCTGTCAAATCTTTAATGTCTTCATCTTTAAATTCTTTTGGTGTTAAATCAAAACGACGACCGATAATACCTCCACCGGCCATTGATTTCATGGCAATTATACCGTATTCTTTTTCAAGCAGCACCGGCAATAAAAGTTTTTGGAACGATTCAAATCCGGGATCGGTAACATTAACGGGACATTGGCAAGTGTCGAATTCAAGTCCCCTTTTTTCGAGAAAATCAATAAAATACAAAGCTGTTTTTGGATTGGTATGGCAGCTAAAACCAATGTAACGTGTTTTTCCTTTTTCTTTGGCCTCAAGAAAAGTGTCAAGCACACCTTCATTGATGCGATTATCCACATCTTCTTTGGTGGTAATGGTATGAATGGTCCATAAATCCAGATGGTCAGTGTTCATTGTTTTTAACGATTCATCCAAATGTTTTTGGGCATCACCCCTACTTCTTCCAGGCGATTTGGTCATCAGAAATATTTCCTCGCGGTATTTTGGAATCAGGAATTTACCGTATAATTCTTCTGCATAACCACTATGGTAACCCCTTGCATTATCGTAGAACCTTACGCCAAGTTCCATTGAACGTTCCAGGAGTTTTTCTGCATGGGCCGGAGTTGGGGCTTTTCCCAAATGGTAACCTCCCAAAGTAAATGCGGTTACTTTTTCTCCATTGCGTGTGAGCCGGCGCTGAGGCAGGAGCATCCCAATCCTGTCGGCAGCCAATGCATCCATTGCCCAGTTTGAAAGTAACCCGGCTACCGACAGGGCAGCCGTTTGTTTCAGAAAGTTTCTTCTTGTTTGCATAATATTAATTTTTAGCAGAAACATCTCATTTTACGGACGAATTGACGTTCCGTCGTTTTTTCGAACCTGTGTCCAGTTATAATCGAATTGGGGAAGAGGGTATTTGGCCGCTTCTTTTTCGTTAATGTCAATACCGAGGCCGGGTGCTTCGTTCACATACATAAAACCGTCTTTAACGGTGGGTGAACCGGGAAAAACTTCGCGCAGACGGTCGTTAATCCGCGGGGCTTCCTGTATGCCGAAATTCCAAACCGCAAGGTCGATATGAGCATTGGCCGCATGCCCAACCGGCGACACATCACCCGGTCCGTGCCATGCTGTTCGTACGTTGAACCATTCGCCCAGTCTTGCTACTTTCATTGCAGGTGTAATTCCACCTATTTGTGAAATATGAATCCGGATAAAATCGTACAACCGGTTTTTCATCGGGTCAATCCATTCATGTGGATTGTTGAACAATTCACCCATAGCAATGGGCACGCTGGTTTGTTTACGCAACAAATCGAACCAGCCGATATTTTCAGGAGAAAACGGATCTTCAATAAAATAGGGCCTGTAAGGTTCCAGTTTTTTTATCAGGTTGATGGCATCCATCGGTTGCAACCGTTCATGAATATCGTGCAGCAGTTCAATCTGTTCTCCCGCCTTTTGTCGCACGAGGTCGAACATTTTCACCACTCCTGAAGAATAAGCCTGTTCATTCATGGTGTTGTCGTTGGGCATGCCAAATCCGTGCTTTTTATAATCAGGCTGTCCGGTAAGATGCGTGGCACCATAGCCGCCTAACTGAATCCGTACATGCCGGAATCCCTGCTCCATATATTTTAGTACATCATCTGGTACCTCATCCGGTGTTCTTCCCCCGGCATGGGTATAAGTATCAACCGCAAAACGGCACTTTCCTCCCAGCAACTGGTAGACGGGCATCCCGGCTATTTTTCCTTTGATATCCCAAAGCGCCTGGTCGAGGCCGCTCAGGGCATTGTTCAGCACCGGCCCGTTTCGCCAGTAGGAACTCACGTATGCAGTTTGCCAGATATCTTCAATGTTATTTACATTTTTACCCCTGCAAAAGTCATCGAGGTATTTATCGACAGCAACTGCAACTGCATGTGCACGCTGCCTGAAAGTGGCGCAACCCACTCCGTAAAGCCCGGGCTGATCGGTTTCCACTTTTACTACAATTAGCTCAATTCCGTTTGGAGCCGTTACAATGGAGCGAACCCTGGTAATTTTAATGTTGCTGAAATCATCAGAATAATTATTTTTACTTTCCTGATTTTGAGTTGAGCCGGCAACTACAGGGAAGGAGGAAATAAATGGCAAAAATGCCGCACCTTTGAGTATTTCTCTTCGTTTCATAAATTATTTCAGTTGTTTCTGATCAGATTTATTCTCTAAAGCTTTTCAATTTAAGAAACAATTTGCAGGTTTTCAATATTATTACGAAAATAAAGATTGTGCGGTGTGTATAATGTTCCGGATTGTATTATTTGCCGTTGAACTTCAGCCAACGGATGGGTATGACCTCAAGGTTTAAAACTTTAGCGTCATTCTTTTTTTTGTAATTCTTTAATCCGAACAATGGTCTTAAATATTTCCATCTCCGGATGAACATCTCATACAAAAACCATGATAATCCAAATGTTCCAATAATCATCAAAAATGCTTTCAATCCCAACGACCAGTTTAAATCGATCAGATACCAGGCGATCACAATCATAACCGTTTGGTGTAATATATAGAAGGGATATACAGCTTCGTTGGCATAACTCAACAGTTTGCTACCTTTATTTAAATATTTGGCTGCAAATCCAAATAATGTCAGTATCCACGACCATAAGCTGATCACTTTTAGAAATGCTTCCAGATAATGCATGTTAACATATCCTTTTTGATTCGGAGCTGCTAAAAGAAATCCGGTAAAGCTTACGATTCCAACTATTAAAAATAACTTCCGATAGTTTTCAACAGTTTTCCAATAAACGTCCATAGTTGTAATTAATAAAAATCCATAAAAGAAAAGTATAATGGAGCTGCTGAACGTGTACCAGTCATTAACCAAATCATGTGTAACCGGGAAATAAGGTTTCAAAAAAGCCTCGGACAGATACAGCGGAATAATAAAAACATACAATCCCACAGGATTCTTTACTACCTGTTTTATCCATGTGCTGAATTTATTATCCGGATGGTTTTTTAAATATAGAAAAGCAGGTATCAAAACTAACGAAAACACTAATAAATAGGGTAAAAACCATAAATGATGCCAGCTGAAATTTCCATAAGGATAAATACCGATGAATGAATTTAAAGGCCAAAACTCAAGGTAACTGCCTGAAAACTGATTTTTAACAATTCGTTCAATATATACTTGTGGAGGAATGACCAGTACAATACCAAAAGCTAATGGTACCAGGAGTTTTTTTATACGTTCCAAAGCAAATTGCGATCCGCTTCGTTTTTGCAGGGCATAATGGGTTCCTATTCCGGAAATTACAAACAGGATGGGTAACCGCCATTGATTTACAAACCACATTGGGTATATTAACCACTTGTATGTAATGTTGTTTTTAATATGAAATTCCCAGGGAACGAAAAACATTCCCACATGATAAAAAATGAGTAATATAAATACCAATACTCTTAGCCAATCTAAATCATGTCTGCGCATAATGTTGTGTTTTAAAATTTCAAGCCAAAAGTAAATGGGAAATTTATATGAATTTTTTTTTTGGTGCGACGAACAAACTTTTGTGACGAACAGCAAATATTGGTTTAATTTCTATTTACCATTGCCTCGAAATGTTGAATCATGTTTCTGGATACAGGTACTTTTTCGTCGTAGTTATTTAATCGAAGTTTATATCCCTGAGCATTGCCTGTAACACTGTTTACGTGGCGCAGATTTACAAGGTATGACCGGTGTGTTTTGATGATGCTCGGAAAAGGTTTCAAAAGCGATTGAAGTTCTTTTAATGTAATCCGCTTAACTACTTTGTTAATTTTTTCTTCTACTATGTAGAATTCAACATAATTTCCATCTGCTTTTGCAAAAAGTAAATTATCGATGTTTAAACTGAAATCGTCATTTTTTACCTGGGTTTCAATCAGGACCATTGAATTACATGTTGGTTGTGGTAAGTCGTGCAAAAGATTCAGTTCACCGGCTTTTTTAATGTTTCTGGTATTTAATCTATTGTAGTTTAAGGATGTAAAAATGATAGCGAACAATGTCCCTATTAAAAATGTATTTCTTATTTCTTCAAATAAATACCTCCATGACCAGTTGTCGGGGTTGTCATAAATGATGTCACGAACAATGAATTGTGCAATACCAACCAGCAATAGAAATACAACGATTAGAATAATTTCCTTACGGACTGTCCAGTTTTCTTCTGCTTTTGATGAGATTTTGAATAAAGAGAATACCCCAAGGATAATCACCGGGTTAAAGGCATGAATAAATGAAATCCAGAAATAGTTCATTTTATGCTCAGGAGCATATACCTCAAAAGGTTCAAAAACATAATTGAACAATAACGTCCCAACAAATAGTAATCCGGCAATCTTCCATAATAGTTTACCCTGGTAATAGAAGGGATAGGGTTGTAATAAAAAACTTACAATTTTATCCGGTTGTGCTATCTGTTTTATTTTAATCATTAAAAAAAACGAGTTAAAGCAAAGAATCCTGCAAAGTTAATGTTTTTAATACCTGAAATAATTCAGTTCGAATTTGGATACAGGTTTTTATTACTCCTTCGTTCACCCTTTACCTTCCTCTGGTTATTTTGAACCATATCAGTTTTATTACCGATAAATACCTTTTATCGGTAATGAGGTGCGACAATTAAAAAAGCCCTCCTAATCAGGAGAGCTTTTCCATATCCCCTATATTGGTTTCAATTTCATAATTCCACTTCCACCTCTTTTTGCTCAGGGAACAACTTGAGGACTCCACTGGCATGGCGGTAATAATGACCCCGCAGGTCTTTCGAGTAATCATTCAGGATCTGATTTCCTATTCCATTAAGGTCGCCGCACTTATATAGCGCCCGTCCAAGGATTAATTCGCGCAGCGAATTGTTACGCGTGCTTACATCATTTTTATGTGCAGGAGTTAGTTTACGTGCCGTTTTTATATCGGGCATAACGTGACCACGCACACCCGGCATTTGCAGAATTTTAAAAAGCGGTTCTGCACCTCTGGGATTGCCTATCGTTTCCAGTGCTATGGCTACTGCCCTGAAATGAGATAAGTGGCTTTCGGGGGTCAGCATTTCTGCCAGCCGAATGATGGAAGGAATTGCTTCTGGTTTTTTTGTCCTGCCAACAGCTATAATCAGGCTGTCGAGGTAACTGATGCTTTTCCCGAACTGCCCCATGCCGGTAAAATTCCATCCTTCATCCCAACCATCGTATCCATCGATGGCTTTAATAAGTTCTTTCCATCCGGCAGGTTCGCCCAGCATACCCAGTATCCGTGCATAAACCAATTTATTTTCTGTATTTTCAGTTAAGTAGAATTGGTCGTTCAAAGCGGTAATACCTCTTTCCTTATCCCAAAGGATGGTTTCCAGCCCTTCCAGGTCATTAACTACCGATTGAGCAGCCTGCTGGATTTTTTCATAGGGTGGGGGATAATTGTCCAAATCGGTAAGCACATGCCCGGGCAGGCTATCAATTTTCACAAGCTCCTTTTGCAAAGCTTTAATGTCGATATACCTGATTTTTTGGTCGTTGAATTTTGCCCGGGCGGCAGCCATTCCCACAGCATAGCCCTGGTTTTGCAGACAAGGTTGCATACGGATTACCGGCATGGCATCGCGATGCGCGCTGGCTCCGAGACCGGTAACTGCAATTCCTTCCAGCCCTTTGGGCAGGAGTGCCCTGAAAGGTACAAATGCCAGCACATCCACTCCGCTGTGAGCCGGAGGTTTCAATGAGAAGAACGGGTCTTCTGTAAAACCATGTGTATCAAATGAGCTAAAGTGGGCTGAAATGATATCCGGATAGGTGCGGCCATTGTACACATCAAGCACGCCTACTGTAAAGTCACCTATCATTCTCCGCCGCTCGCGGGTCTGCGGAATTTTTCCAATATCGTACTGTTCTTTGAATTTATCTTTGGCTACTATGAATGCACGCCATACATCGAGCATATCGGAGTCATTTATGAAGGTCCAGTCGGTATTATTGTAAAAATCGTCAGGGTTCTTAAATGGCAGCCCGGAGCCCTGCATTGCAACCGAAAGCCCGTCGGTAAAACTGTAGGCAGCTCCTGCTGCAATGGCAATATCGGCACTGCCGGTTGAATCAACTATGGTATGAGCAAGAACGATTCCTTTGCCTTCGGGGGTTGCTACCACCACACCTTTTACATGACCGTCTTCAACATAGGCACCGCTGCCCAATACCCCAAACCAGATGTCTCCACCTGCGTTGCGGATTTCCTTCCTGAAATATTCCGTTTTCCAGTCGAACACCCATTCCGCCAGCGATTTTTTTTGGCGGGGACTGTCTGGGTCCATGTTTTTTACTCCTAAATCCACTATATTGGTATATCCTTTCCGGTAGCCGTGATAATACTTGCCAATCATTCCGAGGGTACCCATTCCCCCAAGCCCGTGCATATAGTCGAGTACCAGTGTTTTTGCACCTTGCTGGGCAGCGCCTACAGCAGCAGGGGCACCGGCAGTACCGCCTCCCATTACCACTACATCGTAAGTTCCCAGTACAGGCAGGGAAGTCTCTTCTGCAACAAGTTCACCCATGTTCAGCGAAGGGCGCAATCCATCCAGGATTTCTCCTACATCACCACTTACTATATTATCATGTGGTTTGCCTTTAATTACAACCGTATTTGATGCCACCCATCCTTTGGCAACAGCTGCCGCTTCTTTTCCTAACCGTTCCCCAATGCGGATGAATTTTCCTGGTTGGAGCAAGGTTTCTGCTGCTTCTTCACTTAGTCCGGCACTTCCGCTTAATACAAAAATGTTTTCCAATTTTCGGGGTCGGAAAACCTTCAGATTAATATTATCCAAATCAACATTGGCATTGTTCCATCTTTTTTGTCCTACCAGTTTGTCGGGCGGATTCTGAAACAGCAGGTCTGCCGATTCTACCTGGTTTGAATCCCAGGTTAAATCGCGGGCTACTTGCTCTGCTTCGGCAAATGATGCCCAACTGTTGTCCTTCATGTTAATCCCGATGGTATATTCAATAGCATTGTAACGGATATCAGCTTCTGAAAAACCGCTTCCCTGCGTATTTCCGGTAGATGCAAATTTTAGACGAACCTGCTTCTCATGTATTCTCCCCGCAAGGTTAGATCCCTGCTTTAGGTTATTCCCAACAACAGTGAATTTAAACGGCTGCATGCCCGTGGGGTAACTCCCGAATTGAGCTCCTGCCATACGTGCTGTCATGGCACGTGGCGTGGCATCGATTATTGTTTTGGCTAAAATGGCCTGCCTTCCTGAGCGGTTTGAAATTACCACTCCGGCAGGTTGTCCGTTGTCATCGCTCAGGATGTCGGTTACGTAACTGGAGTAAAGAAAATCGATGTTATGATCTATGAGTTCATTGTCGAGCGTTCGTTTAACATGCATGGGTGTGGGAAGCCCGCTGCCGAAGATTTTCTTTCCCAGGTCTGTGTTGGAGATGCAGTTATCAACAGTCCACAGACGGTAGGTGCCGCAGACATCTTCTCCCAGGTATGGTTCCTGTGCTGCCAGAAATACATTTGCCCCCGATTGGGCAGCTTCCACTGCCGCTGCCACGCCGGCCACTGAACCCCCGATAACCACTACATCCACATTGTAGGCAACCGGAATTTTGCGTTTCGACTGAAAGCCAAATTTTTTATCATGAACTGCAGAATTTCCAAATGAAAATGGGCTGGCAGTCATTAAAAATGCCGACCCGGCTGCTGTTGCTTTTATAAAGTTCCGTCTTTTCATATTATTAAAAGTGTTTACTTTCAAAGGTATAATATGGAATTCGCATGAGAATATTTATAATCATCGGATGGGATGACTTATTGCTCATGCTCATTTCATGATTTATTGAATTGCAATTTCCATGGTTAATACCTGACCTTTTTCAAGCAGCAGGTTTTTCAGTTTTTCGTATTCCACATCCTGCACAGCAATATTTTCATCAATGGCCATACATGCTGCTGTGGCAGCCGATTGTCCAAGAATCATAAATACAGGTTCCATGCGAATGGAGCCGAAAGCAATGTGGCTTGCAGAGGCACATACAGGCACCAACAGGTTTTGACACTCTTCCTTTTTGGGGACCAAAGCTCCGTAGGCAATTTCGTATGGCCCCGGCAGCCCTACTCCTATATCCCCTTCATTGTGCACACGACCATCTTCAGTAACATAACGCTGCACATTGTGCGAATCAATTGTGTAAGAACCCATGCCTACCGATTCAGGGGTAGGTTTACGTTTAAGCAGTTCGTTTTCGGTCATCACAAAATCACCAATCATCCGGCGCGCTTCACGCACATAAATCTGGTGGGGCCAGTTTCCGTTGTCGGTGAACTCATCTTTGGGAAGCCCCCATTCCTTCATCTTCGATTGTATCTCCTGCGGTACGCTTGGATCATTGCCTACAAACCAGAGCAGGCCTTTTTGATAAGTCTCATGTTCTTTAATAATTTTTTTACGGTGTTCGTAGCTGGCTTCCGGATAATCGTAATTCATACCGATGTTGTCGCTGCTCAACGGGCCGTGGTTGTTGGTGTCGGTTTTCCGGTTGGGAATGGCATCAAATTTACCAAACCATTCGCGCCAGCCGGCATCAAAAATACGCACCAGCAACTCATATTGGGTGGAGTCGTATCCTTCGGGTTTGGGAAAAGGAACACGGTTTTCCGGATGGTCGGTCATGCAAACCCTGAAGCAGTATGCCTGTACCCGGTGGTCACCTTCACCTTTTTCTCCCGGCGGGTCAGGGCTGATACGCGGAATCAATCCGCTGGAAGGATCGCCGGGAGTCCAATAAGGATCAATAGGCTTGTCGAGCACCATAAAGTGATGACGGTGATGGTAGACGCCGGTTTGTACACCGTTCCACTCTTCCCCGTAAACGTCGGTTCCTTCGCGGCCAACGTGGTAACTCACACCTGCGGCAGCCATCAGATCGCCTTCGTAGGTGGCATCCATAAACATCTTTCCTTTAAAGGTTTTCCCTGAAAGAGTAGTGATAGAGGTAATTTTTCCGTTGGTTTTTTCTACTCCGTTTTCCCGGTTGAGCCATTCATCGCGGTAAAGCTGAATATTGTTTTCCTCTACCAGTTCATCGAAAACCTGTTCGGCTATGTGCGGTTCAAATATCCACATGGTGCGCATATCTCCATCGATTGCCGGGGTACCCTGCCCGGTGTTCCCGTACTCATCCTTTTCCATCCATTTCCAGGCTTCATCTTCCTGGTAGTGGTTGTAAACGCGGTGGTAAAAATTTCGGGCCAGGCCACCAATGGTCTCCTTTTTGCCGGTATCGGTCCATCCAAGACCACCGGCAGTCAGGCCGCCAAGATGAACATCCGGAGAAACCATGATAACAGATTTACCCGATTGCGCTACTTCCACCGCCGCAATTACAGCAGCAGAGGTGCCCCCGTAAATGATTACATCGGCTTCATAGGCATTGGCGGGTTGCTGCTTCCCGCAGCTTTGGAACATGAATGCTAATGCAAATAGCATAACAATTCCGGGTACAAGGAATTTTGAGTTAGATTTTTGTTTCATATTGTTTATATCTTGATTTGTTAATTATTCCGGTTGAAAATCAAGGACTTGTTTGTCATTAAGCAATCTTGTTTTTAATGTATTGTAATTTACCGATTGCACATCGGTTTCATTTTCAATAGCGATTGATGCAGCGGTTGCAGCCGACTGCCCCAATACCATAAACACAGGTTCCATACGGATGGAGCCGAATGCAATGTGAGTTGAACTCACACATACAGGAATAAGAAGATTACTGCATTCTTCATTTTTTGGTACAATAGAACGGTAGCTGATAGGGTAGGGTGGAAAACCGTGTGCTTCCACATTTCCTTCGTTTTTAACATAACCATTGGCATCAACATATCTTTGTACGTTGTGTGAATCCATTCCATATGCAGCCATTCCAACAGGGTCTTCTGCCACCTCAAATCCTTCGCAATTTTGTTGTGTCATTACATAATCACTGATCATACGCCTGGCTTCGCGGATGTATAATTGCTGCTGCCATCCATCTTCACGTTCATATTCATCTTTACAGGTTCCCCATCGCGATACTTCTTTTTTAATATGTTCCGGTATACGCGGATGATATGCCAATGACCACATTAACCCCTGCTGGTATTTTCTGTGGCGCTCAATTATTTTTTCACGCTCCTCGTATGATGCCTCAGGATAATCATAGTTTTGTCCGATAAAATCGGTTGAGAAACCATCCCTGTTATTGGTATCCGTTTTACGGTTGGGCATGCCAGAATTTATCCACGGAATGCCATTATATCCTGCTTCATAATTCCGGAAAAGAAGTTCATATTCCTGCTCATTGTAATCCACCGGCTTTTCAAAGGGTATGCGGTTATCAGGATGATCGGTAAGTGTCATGCGAAAGCAATAAGCCTGAACTCCCTTGTCCCCAATTCCGTCAATTCCCGGGCGGCCACCTTCCGTTATAAACGGCAGTAAGCCACTCGATGGATCTCCTTTTGTGATGTATGGGTCTACACCATCTACAAAATTGTGATTATACCCGTTGATAGAAACAGTCCTGCGCAAGGTCATCCCGATTCTATTCGCCTGGACGCCGTTAAGTGTTTCACCGTATTCACTGTTTGATTCCCGGCCAACGGTATAGGTTAGGCCGGCAGCTGCCATTAAATCTCCTTCGTATGTGGCATCAATAAACATTTTTCCGCTGTATTTTTGGCCACTTTCCATTTCAATTTCAACAATGCTCCGGTCTTGCATTTGGACACCTGTTTCGCGGTTAAGCCTTTGATTATATACGAGAGTAATATTTTCTTTGTCCATCATGGTTTTATAAACAGCTATTGCAGCTGAAGGCTCAAAAGTCCACATGGCATCTTCACCCTCCTCTGTGCGGGTTTGGCCACCATCGCGGTATTCCGATTTTTGCTGCCATTTCCAGTTATCCGGATTTTCATAATAAGCTTTGATTCGCTGGTAGAATTCTCTTGAAATGCCTCCTATTACCATTTTATTCCCGATATCGGTCTGGCCAAGGCCTCCGGTAGTTAAACCGCCAATTCGATTTGTCAGCTCAATCAAAACCACCGAGTTTCCCATCCTGGAAGCCTGTATTGCTGCTGCGATACCAGCTGATGTTCCACCGTATATTACAATATCGTATTGATTAATTATTTGATTGGTATTGCTCTGGCTATTATAAGGAAATAAAAACTGAAATAAAATTGCTGTCAGGATTAGAATATTTTTTTTCATTGGAGTCTTTTTATTTTTAAAATTATTTATGCATTATATCTAGATCGTCAAATGAAGCGGCAATCTTTATGAATAAAGAGCTATTAGTGTTTTTATCCATAGCAGGTGACGTTGAAATTTGATCAAATTTAAATATTCTGAAGACCTTATCAAGAAGATTTTAAATTTTCTGGTGCAATAAAAGCAGGTTTCATGAAAGATTTTTTGATAAAACAATAGTGGAATTTAAAATTTGTTAACTTGCCATCTGTGGATAACTCAAACCCTGATGTATGAACCGAACTGAGGAAGGAGCTTATTGGCAGGTGATCTGGGATAAATTTAAAGCCGGCGACAGGAGGGCTTTTGAAACCATTTACAATGAATATGTAGATGCATTGTTTGCCTATGGTTCCCGGTTAACCAGTCACCGGGCATTGGTTGAAGATGCCATCCAGGATTTGTTTTTTGATGTTTACAAATATGGTAAAAAATTAAGAAAGCCTGCATCTCTGGAATTTTACCTTTACAAAACGCTTAGACGAATTATTATCCGCAGGCTAAAGGAAAAATACCGGTTCACACATCCCGACCTGTTTATGGAGCAGTTCGATTTAAAATTTCCTTTGGAAAATATATCGTCTGAAGACCTGGATGAACAAATAGAGCTGCTGCAAAAGGAATTGGTAAATCTGGATGAAAAAAAAAGGGAGCTGTTGTTTTTGAAATTTAACAGTGGGTTGACTTATATAGAGATTGGGGCTTTGCTTGATTGCAAACCAGATACAGTAAAAAAACAGGTAAAGCGGATCTTAAAAAAACTTCAGGTTAAGGTTAAAAATAAGATTATTTCATTACTCACAATCACCCATAAAAATCAAGCAATCCGGTAATTAATCTTTTAAGGTCAGGCAGATAATTGTAAGCCATTACCCACGCTATTTGCCAGGTTATACATGGATGTGTAAATTACTGTGAAATAGCCAAATCAGCTATTCATGAATTAAAGGGACAAAAAAAAGCATGTTTTTTTGTCCCTTTTTTATTATTTCCTCCTCTTATCAATGATAACTGAATCAATAAAAGGATATGAATTTTAACAGGCTTATTGAAAATCCATTGTTTTTTAAATGGATATTCCATTCTTCTCCGGAAATAAATGCTTACTGGAACCATTACCTGGAAAGCAATCCGGATTACAGGGATCAAGTCAATGAATTAAAATCGCAGATAGAAACTTATCTTAAATATGAAGATAAAAAGTTAACCGAATCGGAGAAAAGATCACTTGCCATACGAATTGCCCGGAAACTTGAACAGGCAGACACAAAAAATATGCAAAGCATTATACTGCGGAAAATGATGCGGTATGCTGCAATTGCTTTCCTTTTTCTTTTCATAGGTGGTAGTTTAGTTTACCTGTACATGGAGCGCAGGCAGCCGCAGATTATTGTTAATAATTCTGCGCTGCCTGCCCAGGTACAGGAACCACTGCTTATTCTGGGCGACCGGAGCCCTATTTCCCTTAACCAGGGAGAGTCGCAACTTGATTACTCTGCCAACGGGAAAATAATCCTTAACAGCGGACAAACCATTATGGACGATAACAGCGATGCCCCGCCCGAAATGAATACGCTTGTGATTCCCTATGGGAGCCGCTCAACCATTAACCTTGCCGATGGTACAAAAGTTTGGCTGAATGCAGGCAGCCGGCTCATCTATCCTTCCCGGTTTGTTGACAAAACAAGAGAAGTATATCTAATTGGCGAGGCGTACTTCGAAGTAAAGGAAAATGAAAAACAACCCTTTGTGGTTAAAACCAGCGATTTGTTAGTCGAGGTCCTTGGAACAAAATTTAATGTTACGGCTTATCCCGAAGATTTTGCCGTGCAAACAGTTTTGGCTGAAGGCAGTGTGGAAATAAAAAATTCCGATGCCGGCAGAAGGGAAAAAGGGTTAACACTGGAATCGGGATACCTGGCTTATTTTAATAAGAAAACTCAGCAAACAAGGACACAGAAGGTAAATGTAGATGAATACACCTTGTGGACAAGCGGTTTGTTCAGCTTTACAAACACCGACTTTAACCGCATTACAAAAAAGCTTGAGCGCTATTATAACATTCAGTTCCAATTTGATGATCCTTTCAAGGGAGGTATCCAGGTTTCGGGAAAACTGGATGTAACCAAAGAAAAATCAGAAGTATTTAAGTACCTGGAGCGGCTTACAGGGTTGCAGATAATGGAAGTAAACGAGAGGCTCTATGTAATAAAATGAAAATAAAAAAACCCGGAAGGTGGTGGCACACCTGCCGGGTGATATAAATACCAATTAATATTAGTATTCATTCTAAACGTTTCAAAATTATGAAAATTTATTGTTTAACCGGTTTTCTTTCAGGGAAAACCAAAAAAAAATGGGGGCGAATTATGCGGTTAACATTATTTTTAATAGTTGGCTTCCTGCTATCAGCCAGTGGCAATAGCTATTCGCAAAGCACTCGTCTCGATATTAAACTAAAGAACGGGACTATTGCCGAGCTTATTAAGCATGTAGAAGACAACAGTGAATTTGTTTTCCTTTATAAAACGGAGGACCTGGACCCACGAAAGGAAATAACAGTCAATCTGGATGAGGCGACTATCAATCAGGTTCTTGATGCTGCATTGAGTGAGCAGAACCTGGAATGGGATGTATACGACAGGCAGATTGTGCTTCGAAAAAGTATAAGTGCAGGAGACAGTGAGAATGCAGCTCAACAGCAAAGAACGGTTACCGGAACGGTTACAGATCAGCGGGGAGAGCCATTACCCGGGGTTACCGTGATGGTTCAAGGTACCACAACCGGTACTGTAACTAATGCCGATGGAAATTTCTCTTTAACTATTCCTGCAGATGCTGAAACCTTGCAGTTTTCATTTGTGGGGATGCGGACGCAGGAGGTGGATGTTAATGGAAGGACAACTTTTACTGTGGTTATGGAAGTTGATGCTATTGGGATTGATGAGGTGGTTGCTGTGGGGTATGGTGTACAAAAGAAAGTGAATCTGACAGGATCATTATCATCAGTGGGATCAGAGAAACTTGAATCAATTACTTCTAGTAATATTGTAAACGGCTTAGCTGGTAAACTTCCAGGATTAAGAGTAACGCAAAGATCTGGAGAACCAGGTTCATATGCAACAGCATTTGATATTAGAGGTTTGGGAAGTCCTTTAATTATTGTTGATGGAATTAAAAGAGACGATTTTACAAGAATTGATCCTATGGATATAGAAAATGTTACAATTCTTAAAGACGGATCAGCAGCAATTTATGGAATTGAAGCTGCAAATGGAGTTGTTCTAGTTACAACAAAAAAAGGCAATATAGGTAAACCAGTTATAAGTTATTCAGGGTCTTATGATTTCCAGAAATTTACAGTTGACCCAGAGGTTACAGATGCATATCAATTTGCAGTACTTACAGTCGAAAATGAAATTGCCCAAGGACAAAATCCAAACTCTACAACTTATTCTCCTGATGATATCCAAAAATTTAAAGATGGAACTTATCCAAGTACAGATTGGTTAGGTGCCATACAAAAAGATTATACTGGTGTCATGCACCATAATATAAATATTTCAGGGGGGAATGATAAAGTTAAATATTATACATCACTTGGATATTTAAATGAAGATGGTATTTGGAAAAGTGATAACCTGTATTACAGAAAATATAATCTTAGATCTAGTGTTACTATCGATGTAACTGAAAACCTCAAGGCACAAATAAACATGGAGGGAATGTTGGAAGATAGAAATAACACCAGTCTTACTGCTGATAATATCTATTTTACTGCAATGCTTGCACAACCCACTACACCACTTTATGCAAACGATAATCCTGATTATTTACATTTAGTTAATCCTGAGAATGTTTTAGCTGATATATCTTCAGAGTATTCCGGTTACCACAGAACCAATACTAAAACATTTCAAAGTAATATTACTCTGGATTATAAATTTAATAATATTGAAGGCCTTTCGGCAAAATACATGTACGGTTTTTTTAATCGCGACTTATTTGAAAAGGCCTGGAGAAAATTATATTATGTTTATACTTATGATCAGGTAAACGATGAATATAATGTTGCAGGTTCAGGAAAATGGACTCCCACCAGTTTATATGAAAACTATACTCCTTTTCAAAGGAGTACACTCCTTGGACAGCTCATATATGAAAAACTTTTTGAAGAAAAACATAATATCGGAGCGACTATAGTTTATGAAGCCAGACATACAAAGAATGATAACTTACATGGCAATAAATATTTTGATTTAGATGTTGTCGATCAGCTATTTGCTGGTGTTGCTGAAAATGCAACTATTAGTTCTTCAAATATAGAAGAGTATGCAAATCAAAGTTTTATCGGAAGGTTTAATTATGATTATATGTCAAAATATCTAATTGAATTTGGTTATAACTATGGTGGTTCATCAAAATTTGCTAAGGGAAAAAGATGGGGATTTTTTCCTTTTACATCAATAGGTTGGCGAATCTCTGAGGAAGAATTTTTCAAAAATTCATTTTCTTTTATTTCTAATTTGAAATTAAGAGGTTCGATTGGTCAAATGGGTGACGATGCGGCTGCTAATTTTCAATTCTTAACAGGTTATAATTATCCCAGTGGAACCTATATATTTGGGGATAATGTAGTGCGTGGATTAGGTTTTAGAGGTATGCCAAATCAAAATATTACATGGTTTACTTCAACTACAAAAAATATCGGTGTCGATTTAGCTATACGTGAAAGGTTAATATCATTGGAATTCGATGTTTTTCAACGTGATAGATCCGGGCTTTTGGCCACACGAATTCTTTCTCTCCCTGCCACTGTTGGGGCCAATTTACCTCAAGAAAATCTAAATAGCGATCAGCAAAAAGGATTTGAAGTTGTACTTGGTCACCGAAATCAAATTAATGAATTAACCTATGAAATTTCTGCAAATTTAACCTATACACGTAGGAAAAATTTATATACGGAAAGAGCAACTGATGGAAATTTATATTTAAATTGGAGAAATAACAATAATGATCGCTGGACCGATATGCAATGGGGTTACGAATATATAGGACAGTATCAAACCATGGATGAAATTGTAAATTCACCAATTGTTGATGGGCAAGGAAATAAAACTCTTCGACCTGGAGATTTAAAGTATGAGGATGTAAACAGAGATGGAATTATAAGTAGTTTAGATCAGGTACCTATTGCTCGAAGCAATATTCCAAATATATATTTTGGATTAGACATAAATTTGAAATGGAAAAATTTTGATATGTATGTTTTATTCCAGGGAGCTGCTGATTATAGCTTTCAGTATCAAGGAATGAATCAGTTACCACTTCGTTGGAGCAGAAACAGTTTAACACAATTTATGGACAGGTGGCATCATGAGGATATTTATGATGTAAATAGTCCATTAGTCCAAGGCTATTACCCTCAAACGGGTTATCCTAGTTCCAATACGTGGACATCATCTTTTTGGTTAATCAACGGCAACTATATGAGAGTGAAGGATGTAAAAATAGGGTACACCGTAATCAACCCCTTTCTTTCACAATTAGGAATACAAAGCCTTCGATTAAATGTAAGCGGATTTAATCTGTTTACCTTTTCAAATTTTAAGAATATGGATCCAGAGCAACATTATCGGCAATGGGTATTCTATTCTTACCCAATCAATAAAAATTTAGGCTTAGGATTAAATGTTACATTTTAAAAATTAAATTATGAATACTAAAATTTATACTAAAATTATATTACTTTTTTTAATAATTTTTAGTTCATGTGACTTTGAATTGGATGTTGAGCCTATTAACATTCTTACATCTGATCAAGTTTTACAGAATGCATCTGGGGTTGAAGCATATATGTCATCATTATATAGCGAAATGCCCATTGAAGATTTTAATTTTGCAAGCGGTGGTTTTTATTTAGCTAATCAAACTGATGAGGCAATAAGCAGTTATAGTGGTGAACAACCAAATATACCTGATGGAACGTGGTATCCTTGGTGGGGTTATGATGCTATAAGAAATGCCAATGATTTAATTGCTAAATTACCTGATGCAAATCTTTCTCCTGTAGATAAAGATATTTTTTTAGGAGAGGTTCTTTTTATTAGAGCTTTTTACTACTTTGGATTAGCAAAACGTTATGGTGGTGTTCCTATTATTGAAGAGGTTCAAAATTATACTGGTGATAATTTAAACGAATTACAAGTTCCCAGAAACAAAGAACAGGAAGTTTGGGATTTTATTGCTACGAATCTTGATCAGGCCATTTCTCTGTTGCCTGAAGAAAATGTTGCTGGTAGGGCAACCAAATTTGCAGCATTGGCTTTAAAATCACGAGCAATGTTATATGCTGCCTCAATAGCCGAATATGGAGAATCATTAAGAATAAATGGGATTCTTGGGATTCCTTCATCAGGTGCAGAAAAATATTGGCAATCAAGTTTTAATTCATCGAAGGCAATTATTGATTCAGAAAAATATTCTTTGTATAATAAAAATCCGGATAAACGACTAAATTTCGAACAGCTATTTATTGATCCCGATAATCCAGAAGCCATATTTTCTGTTCATTATAAATATCCATATCTTGGACATGGATATGACTCTCAAAATCTTCCTTTTGGCATTCGTGGACCTGGTGGAGCAGGGTCTTATATCGGACCTTCTCTTGAATTAGTCGAGCAATTTGAATATATTGACGGTAGTGCAGGAACATTAAAAATAAATAATCCAGATGGCACTCCAATTTTTTATGAACATCCAACTGATATTTTTGAAAACAAAGACCCTAGATTAATGGCGTCAGTAATAGTTCCTTTTTCTCAATTTAGAAATAATACTATAGATGTGCAGGCAGGAATTTATGATGGGGAAGAAAAAATTGAAGCAGGTGATTTTAGTGCATTATATAATCCAGTTACACATGAAATTGATAATGCCAATGGAACTATACGAGTAGTAGGACTAAGTGGTTTTGGTGGATCAGAAAAAACGCAGTCTGGATTTTATGTTCGTAAATATCTTAACTATAATATGGATAATTTAGATGCAATAGGTTCTAGTTCGGATCAGTCTTTTATGGTATTTAGATATGGTGAAATTCTTTTAAATTATGCTGAAGCTGCAATTGAATTAAACAACATAGAGGAAGCAAAATGGGCTGTAAATCAAATAAGAGAACGAGCTGGAATAAAATTATTAGATGATCAGGAAGTTACTATCGAGAATATAAGACATGAACGACTCGTTGAACTAGCATTTGAAAATTTAAGATGGTGGGATTACAAAAGATGGCGAGTTGCAGATAAAATACTTAATAATTATCGTGTTACTGCTTTAAAGCCATATTTTGATATTCAACAAAATGCATATCGTTTTGAAACTGAAAAAACAGGACGATATCCTAAAACTTTCCATCAAAGAGCCTATTATAGTATAATACCTCTTGCAGAAATAGATAGAAATCCGAATTTAGTTCAAAACCCTGGATATTGAAATATAAATACAATGCATTAATATATAAAATTATATAAATCTAAATAATATGACAATCACAAAAAAAATATTAATAATAGGATTAGTTGTAGCTGCTTTTTCTTGTGATGAAATTGACAATTATGATGCACCCAATGGATATGTGCACGGCCAACTAATTGATATAATCACCAATGAACCTTTTCAAGCTCAACAACCCAATGGTTTTTTCATAAGATTTTTTGAGCAAGGAGGAAGTATGAATTCGCCAATTTCAATTCACGGTAAATCCGACGGAACTTTTGAAAATGCTCTGATTTTTCAAAATCAATATAATATTGTTCCTGTTGAGGGAGCATTCTTTCCTGTGGATACAGCAAGTGTACAAGTAGGTTCTGAAACAACAATAAATTTCGAAGTCATTCCATTTTTAGCTGTTACTGACGTCTCCATTACTTCTAATAACAATGAAATTATAGCAAGTTATAATATTACTCGAAGTAAGGAGGGTGACAAAATAATTGAAAGGAAAACTTTAATATCCGAGATTCCTACTGTAGATAACGTAACTTATGACTTTAAAATGGAAACAAATTTATCTGAAATAGCTGATGAAAATATTTTAAACCAGTCATTCTCAGATGTAATAAGCGGGTTGACTTCTGGTAAAGTCTACTATGTTAGAATTGGTGTTCGCACTGATAATTCTTTTAGAAAATATAATTATAGTAATATTTTCACTGTTACTGTTCCATAAAAATAAAATTAGGTTGCCTTAAAAGGTTTTTTATCAAGATATAAACTATTAATAAGGCAACCTTATTTTTATTATTCACTTATATATTTGGGAATTAAATAAAGTAAAACGGGAGTATCAAATGAAGATTCATTTGACAACGAATCGTAAAAAAAATATTGACATGAACAATTTTAAATGTTATATAAAATTCAGTTTAATTTTTATTGCAATTACATACGGATCAAATGTATTTTCTCAGGATAATGATACTAATATTCTGGAACCTGAGATAGTTAAACCGGGGAAAAGAGGTAAAGCTCCATCGGATGCAATTATATTATTTGATAAGGGTACTTTAAATAATTTTGAAAGTATTACCGAGGGAGATCAGGTTTCTCCTTTAGATGGAAGTATCGCCAAATGGAAAGTCGATGGAAAAAAATTTACGGTTGTACCTGGTACTCCCAATATTCAAACAAAAGAACTATTTGGTGATTGTCAATTGCACATAGAATGGAAAACACCCCGTACTGATGTGCGAAATGAAAAAATGGGACAAGAGTCAGGAAATTCAGGCATTTATTTGATGGGAAAATATGAAGTGCAGGTTTTAAATTCGTTTGAAAACTCAACAAGACCTTCTACACAGGCAGGAGCCATATACAATCAACATCCACCTTTGGTGAATGCATCATTGAAGCCAGGTTCATGGCAATCATTCGATATCATTTTCACTGCTCCTCGTTTTAATGATAAGGGATTAGAAATGGAATCTGGCTATTTTACAATCTTTCATAATGGGGTACTTATACAAAATCACGTTGAGATAAAAGGTCCTTCACATGCTGGAAATGGTAAAACCCCAATCACTCAAGTAGAACTGCCCTTAATGTTACAAAACCATCAAAATGAGGTTAGTTATAGAAATATATGGATACGAAAACTATAATTTAAATACTAGAATAATGATTCAAGTAAACCGGAGGCAATTTTTAAAGAAATACGGAACTATTGCATTGGGATCAATTGTTGTACCAACTATTATTCCTGCTTGTGCTAGAGGGAAAAATGGAAATGTCTCACCATCAGACAGAGTAAACTTGGCTTTTATTGGAGCGGGCAATCAAGCAGGAAACGATGTAAAAGAGTTTTTAAAAGATAAAAGAGTTCAGGTTGTTACTGTGTGTGATGTTAATAAAGAGAGCAGTGGTTATTGGGATGGGAAAGTTGCAGGTCGAGATTTTATTAAACGGTTAGTCAATGAAACCTACAGTGAAACATATGGAAAATCTTATACTGGATGTAAAACAGTTAGTGATTTCAAACAAGTATTGCTTGATGACAGCATTGATGCAGTTGAAGTAGTTACACCAGACCATTGGCATGCAATACCGGTACTCATGGCTGCTGCAGCCGGTAAAGATATTTATTGCCAGAAACCATTAGCACTAACCATACCCGAAGGAAGGGCAATGAGTAATGCAGTAAAAAAATATAATATCGTTTTTCAAACGGGTAGTCAACGCAGGTCCGGAAACATAGACAGGAAAGTCTGTGAATTAGTCAGGAATGGGAAGATAGGGGAACTCCATACTGTAAAAGTTGGCTTGCCTAAAGGAACACCAGATTATGGACGAACGGGTCAATTGACAGAAACTATACCGGTACCTGAAGGATTTGATTATGATACATGGCTTGGGCCTGCCCCTGATGCACCTTATTGTCCTGCCCGAACCCATGTGAATTACCGGTGGAATCTTGATTATTCTGGTGGTCAATTGACTGACTGGGGTGGACATTTTATTGACATGGCGCAATGGGGGATGGGCACGGATGACACTGGACCGGAAAAGATTCAGAATGCTAAAGCAAAATGGGCAAAACATCCTGTTTGGAATACTGCCATCGAATTCTACTTTGAAGCAATTTATGCCAACGGAGTAAAACTTATAGTATCAACTGATGAACAAATGGGATATAAGTTTGAAGGTTCAGAAGGAAGTATCTGGCAAAATGGTGCTGATCCTGAATCTCTGCTTGAAACCAAGATTGGTCGTAATGATATACGTCTTTATAATAGCAATGCAAGCCATTATCAAAATTTTATAGATTGCATATTGTCTCGGGAAATAACTGCTGCCCCCGCTGAAGTCGGACATAGATCTGTTTCAATTGCTCATCTTGGAAATATTGCAATGTTATTAAATCAAGATCTTAGTTGGAATCCAGAGAAGGAGGAGTTTATAGATAACCCATTAGCTCAGAAAATGCTTAAGAGAGAAATGAGGGAGCCATGGAGGGAATTATATAAAAAGTATGAAGTTTAAAATTCGATAAATAAAGAATTTATCTACTTTTGAATTAATAGTTTGCATTGATTTTGTCTGTTGTTTAGTTTCATTCATATATAGTAATCTGCTGTCAAATTAGATTCTTTAATCAATCAACAACAAATACCACAGAACCCTGATTCTAATTAAAACCTTCAGAACATTTTAGTGTTTATTATATTAAGGTTGCTAAAACTGATTTGAGGTTGCCCCAACGGCAGCCTTAATTTTTAATTAAATAGTGTATTATGTATTTAAGCTTTAAAATATCGCCCTTCGTTGGAAGGTATCTCAGCCTTAATTTACTATTTCTGACATTTATTGCCATTTCCTTCAGCAGCTGCAACTCAGGAATCGAAATCGACAATCCGTATGAAAACGTCGACTGGGAAAACCATATGCAGTACAAGGCAAACTTTCATACTCACACCACACGCAGCGACGGACGGCTGAACCCTGATACTGTGGTGGATATTTACCATGCACTGGGTTACCATATTCTGGCCATTACCGACCATAATGAAGTGACCTATCCGTGGACCGGCTTTTCGGAAATGGATGCCAGTAAAACTTCGTATGACCGGGTACAGAGCGATCCGGAAACCATGCCTGCACATTTTAATTATGAGGACCGTGATCCGATTGTTCTTAAGATGATCGATATTGAAGGCAATGAATTCTCGAAGCACCACCACATGGGCAGTTTTTTCAACGACCTTTTAGGGACCGCTGATGTTACAGAGTCGCTGAAGGCAGTAGCTGAACAGGATGGAATTGTTATGCTGAACCATCCGGGGCGTTATAATTATCCGGTTGAGTGGTATACCGATTTGTATCAGAACCACGATCACCTCATTGGCCTTGAAGTATACAATCAGGGTGACCGCTACCCTCAGGATCGCCCCAAATGGGATTCATTGCTGACCGTTACTATGCCCGAACGAAAGATATGGGCATACTCCAACGACGATATGCATACCCTGCCTCATGTAGGCCGGAACTGGAACATGCTTATTTTACCGGAACTTACCCATGAATCGGTGCGGGAAGGAATGGAAAATGGCCTTAGTTATTTTATCTATGCACCCGAAGGGCACGATGGTCCTGAGCCTCCTGTTTTTCATTCAATAAAAACAGATAACAATACCATTGAAATTGATGCCAGTGGATACGATGCTGTGGAATGGATTTCAGATGGACAAGTGGTGCACGATGGAGCTGCGATAGATCTATCTGAACTTGAAAACATAGGGTCCTATGTAAGGGCAATGTTCTACGGACCGGGAAAAACAGTTGCTGGCACCCAGCCATTTGGAGTCAGGAAGAATTGATTTGGTTGTGCGTGTTTTTTTTATTGATTTAATTTTATTTCCTTACCTGTTTTGTGGCTCTTATAAGCTGCTTCAAGGATTTCCACTACTATCAGGTTATTTTCAAGGGAGGATAAATCGGCAGGATTTATTTTTGTATCACCGTTAATAGCTGCAGCAAAAAAAGCAAACGGATCATTGAAGGGGGCGGCCTTCCGGGATGCCTTTTTAGTTTTTTCCCCCGATTCTTCATCAAGCCTGTACCTGATAGTCTCTGCATCATCGATCAGAATATAACCATCAGTACCATAAATGTGCATATCCTTTCTGTTGAAAGGCCAGTTCCAGGACGCATTGATAATTGCTTCCATATGGGGATACGAAAGCACTATGGTTGCATCATCATCTACTTTGGGGTATACATTAGGTTTGTATTGTTTTAAATTAGCATATACTGTTTCAGGCTTTTGTCCCTTTAAAATCCAAGTAACCAGGTTTGCTCCATAACAACCAAAATCGGTTAAAGCGCCTCCTCCATTTTCGACAGGATCAGTTAGCCATTCAAGAAATTCACTGTTGACATTGATTTCTTTTGGCCCTTTGTGGCCGTCGTATACGATTATTTTTCTTAATTCTCCTATTTCATCCCCGGCTATCATGTTAAACCCCTCATGATTGGATGGGTACCAGGTAGTTTCATAGTTGGTTAAAACCAAAATATTGTGTTCTATGGCAAGCTTTTCCATTTTCCGGGCGTGCTTGGTACTAACTGCCAAAGGCTTTTCAACCATTACGTGTATTCCCCGGGGAGCACATGCTTCAACTACTTTGAGATGATCGAATATTGAAGTGAATGTAATGACTCCTTCCGGTTGGGTCTTTTCCAACATTTCATCAAGTGATTGAAAAATCAGGTTTTTTTCAATACCAAATTGTTTGGCATACCGGTTTGAAAGGGCAGTATCACTTTCAGCAATACCTACGATTTCAATATCGGGCCGGTTCAGGTTCCGCAGCAAAGGAACCACATGGGAATGAGATAATCCGGCAACACCTATCCTGACAGGTTCCTGGGCCGAAACTGAGAGCATGATTAAACAAAGAATTATGATTACAGAAGAAATTTTCATACGTTTCGTATTAATTGTCTGTTGATTTTATCCTAATATAAGGCTTTTTACCGATAATATTAGTTTATCGGCAGTAAAGCCGTTAAATGATTTTTATGAGAATTCCGGTTAATGTTGCTATTCCAAAACTTAAAAGGGTACCCACCAATACATATTCGCTTTTTTTTGTTTCCCTAAATCTTAAAATTGATTTTGCAGCAATTATAAGTCCTACAGCTTCGTACTGACCCAGCAGAATTAAAGCCAAAGCAAGAAAACGTTCAGTAATACCTATCAGTTTTCCGGCATTCGGAAGACTTTTCCCCTCCGAATCATTTGGATCATCAGCCGGCGTTTCAATTGCAAATGCCTGCAGCACGAACTTGATTATAATATTGGTGGGTTTGGCACAAAGCAGGAATCCGGCAATCACAGCCAATGTTGTGGTTTCCATTCCAAACAAAAAATTTATTCCGTAAAAGGAATCATAGAGCCACACAATTCCGGCAATTGTTATGAGGTGCAATAATTGGTCAGTAAAGAAAATATATTTAATCCTGGCCCTAAGGATTATCCAACTCTTTAAAACATCAATTAAAAAATGAAGAATTGTCAATAAAAGTGCAGCTTTCCAGAATCCTACATCAAACGACACTATATAACTGGTAGTAAATACTATCAGAATGTGATAAATATGGTAGCTGGTAAAAATCTCTTTTTCTTTCTTGTTGCACCAGCGCTGAGGTTGAAAGATAAAATCGGCAAGAAGGTGAGCTATGAATTGTAGAATTATGAGTTGAAGGATTGTCATAGTATTGTGTTTTCAAAATAGTTAACTGCCTTTTCAATCGAAAGCCAACCTGCCGCAGTAGAATGCTGGCTAATGGTCGACTGGTATTTTCCTATTTTTTTTGAAATTTCCTTTTCGCTGAAATCAAGCAGCTTATAATAGATTATCTCACTTTGCTTTGCAGAACATTTTGAAATAATGGTATCCAGTAACGAAAAGATGGTGTCAAACTGCTCCTGCAATTGCTTATCGTCCATACAAAAATACATAGTATTTTTAATTACGATTTTCTGTTTATCCGATGTCGAAAATCCTTTAATTGTCCTGCCTGACATATATATTGCTTTACCATCAATAATACCTTTTGCCGGATCAAGTTTATCAAGTGGAGCTATAGCCACAGCAAGCCTAAGTCCATGTTCTTTAAAATACTTTAACTGACCGCCACCTTGTAATTTTTTGTCTGATTCAAATGACTTGACTAAAGTTTTCAGGAGCAATGCAATCCTTAATGCATGCTTCGGTGCCTTTATGGCACATTCAATGTAATCTCCCTGAACCATTCTGCCATAAAAGGAGTATTTACTATACTTTTTTGTAAATTCCCCTAATAATCTTTTTATGTCTGTTTCGAGTTTTCTCTTCTCATCCTCCGGTAACGATGTGTAAGATATTACATCAGCTGATATGGTCGCATAATTCATACTTAAGAAATTTATCGGTAAATATACTGATAATTGCATAATATCGGTTAAATAACCGATAATAATATATGGAAAAATTCTAATTCTTTAAAATCTTATTACACACAATCGTAAACTATATGTAAAAAATCGGGTTTAATATTTCAGATCATAGCAATGGATAGATATGAAGATAGTAAGCACGATAAAATCGTTTATCCAACAGATAGTTTTACAAAATAACCGTTTGCAAGTTATAATTTAAAATAAATGCGGATTCTTACACTTGTATTATGTCTTATTGTTCTGATGGCCACTGGGTTGCCTCTGATTAATACATCAGTATGGTGGATCAGAATATTTGATTTTCCACGAATTCGCATATTTTTATGTTGATTTCAAATGGAAATACAAGTTGCCCTTGATGTTTCTACTGGCAGTTTCCCTTGTTTACCAGTTGCAGTTTGTTGTAGTTTATACACCCCTTTACAAATCACAGGCTTTGGATAGTGACGAGCATACAAAAAGGAACAGCCTTACCCTTCTGGTTTCAAATGTACGTATGGACAATGAGGATAAAGAGAGTTTTCATGCACGTGTAAAGAAGTATAATCCCGATGTTCTTCTGATTAATGAACCCGACCAGGAGTGGGCTGCCTCAATTAGCAAGCTTGACGAGGATTTTCCGTTTTCAATCAAATATCCGCTTGATAATACCTACGGAATGATGCTGCTTTCAAAGCTCCCGCTGACTGAGAGTTCTGTGAATTTTTTGGTAAAAGATGATATTCCGTCTATTTTTACAAAAATCACCTTGTCATCGGGAAACAAAATTGATTTCTATGGTGTTCATCCTGAGCCTCCAATGCCCGGGATCGATACCTGGGAAAGAGATACTGAATTACTTATTATCGGCAAAAAGATAAAAGAAACAAATAATCCTACCATAGTAGCAGGCGACCTGAACGATGTTGGCTGGTCTATGACTTCTAAGCTTTTCAGAAAGTACAGTGAGCTGGTCGACCCGCGTGAAGGGAGGGGATTATACAACACCTATAACGTTTTTGTGCCTTTACTCCGGTATCCGCTCGATCATATTTTTTACTCCAGGGAATTTGGATTAATATCCCTTAAGAAACTTGAAGATATACGATCTGACCATTTTCCACTGCTTATTGGTTTAAATTATGAACCAGATGATGATAATACAAACGGTTTGAAAAAAACAGATGCCGGGGAAGAAGCGGAAGTTGAAGAAAAAATTGAAAAGGGCATAAAAGAAAGTTCTGAGGAATAAGATTAAGTACTGTATTATGCACTTTCATCGAACATCATTTCCTCTGAACTGCCTATTTTGTGTAAAGGTTTCTCAACAGGTAATGAAAAATAAAACGAGGAACCTTCACCTAAAACACTCTCTACCCATATCTCTCCACCATTTTTTTCTAAAAATCCTTTTACTAATAATAATCCGATTCCAGCCCCTTTATTTTTCTTTCTTGCTTCTAATAGCGTCGCCATTTGAGGGGTAAAAAGATTTTCAATCATTTTTTTGGACATTCCAGCCCCAGTGTCTTTTATCTGAACAATAATTTTATCATCCATTCTTTTTGCTGATACCGTAATTGTCCCTCCTTTTTCTGTATGGTTTATTGCGTTTGAAACGATATTTTGAAAAATAGAAATTAACATTTTGCCATCTGCAAATACAAAAATATTGGCTTCAACTTCGTTGTGAAGATTAATAGTTTCTAATAAAGCAGTTTCTTTTAAATTTTCAAAAACTTTATTAATGTATTCAGTTATTTTTAATTTCTTTGGTGAAAATACATCCGATGCGTATTTTATTCTAGCCCATTCTACTAAATAATCCAGCATATCCAATTCATAAGTTGATGATCGGTAAAGCAGATCAAGCATTTTTTGGACAGCTTCGGGCTTCATTTTATGAAAATTTTCTTTTAAAAATCCTGCAGTTCCAATAATGGTCGATAAAGGACTTCTTAAATCATGGGAGAGAATTGCAAGAACACTTTCTTTGTGAATATTAAGTTCTTCCAATTCCCGGATATATTTTTTTATAGCATCCTCCGATTGTTTTCTTTCTGTCAGGTTCCGTAAAATTTTAACATAGCCCAACAGCTCGCTTTCTAAACTGATAAGTGGGAAAATCAATCCATATGCATAAAACAGGCTCTTATCTTTGGTAATGTGCCATCTGTTATCTGCTGCTCTGCCTTCTTTTAAAGCTGTTTCTATTTCATTTTTCGGAATTCCATTTTTTTTATCTTCCTCAGTAAATATTACTTCGAAAGGTACTCCAATAATTTCGTCCATTTCATAGCCAAATATTTTTTTCGCTCCAGAATTCCAGCTATTTATATTGAACTCTTTATCTAATGTAAAAATTGAATAATCTTGTAAGCTGTCAATTATCTGGCTGTAAAATTCAGTAGTTGGTATATATTTATTTTTAATTTTCTTGTGATTGTTATTTGTGTGTTTCATGGGATTTATTTTAATCGTTATGTTGAGTTAATTTGTTAGTGTGCACGGCCCCAATTGCGCGTAAGACTCAATGGTTGGGATGTTAATAATGAAAAAATACTCATATGTTTTTCTTAGGGAATAAGCCGTGCAAATTTAGTTGAAAATGTTTATGTATTTACTTATTATTTAAACAATGTATATTTACGATCATAAATAATGTTAAACGGGTTTAAATCATTGAAATGATTATGAAGTATATATTATCCATACAAATATTATTATTGATTTCAGTAATTTTAATCCAACCGCAAATATTAATGGCTCAAAAGAATTTTTCCGGACCAAATGAAGCACTCATAAAAGCAATCGAATCAACAAATGGTTTTATCGCATTATGGAAATTTGATGAGGCACCCGGTAATACAAGGAAAGCATCAGGAAAAGGCAGATTCCCTCTGAGTGAAGCAAACGGAACAATTGAGCGGATTAAGGAAGGTCCGGTTTCAGGCTATTCCATAAAACTCGATGGAACCAATTATTTGAGCTTACCCAATGAAAACACCGGCAAGCTGAATATTTATGGTCCTGGCCAGGGAATAACTGTTGTGGCCTATGTGAAATGGACAGGTGAGCAAACCGGATTTGCAGGAGGCATGTGGAATGAATACCAGGAAGGCGGGAAGCGTCAGTATGGGTTGTTTATTTCATTGCCTCATTACAATGGAGGCGATCAGGTGTGCGGACATATATCACAAAGCGGTAAGCCTACACCTCCTTTCCCATATTCTCTTGACTATTCTGCAAGTTTTCAGAAAGTCCCAAAAAATGATTGGTGTTGTGTTGCATTTACTTATGACGGTACGTACATAAAATCATTCCTGAATGGTGAATTAATACCCAGAGAACCTGAATTAATAAAGAACACAAAAGGATTTGATGGTTATCCCGACGGGCTTATACATAGTAAAAACCCATATTACTTTCCCTACGGAATGGGAAATAATGGTTCTGATTTCACTGTAGGCGCAGTTCTGTTAAAAAGAGGAATGGGCAATTTCTTCAAGGGTCAAATTGGTGGCCTGGCTATTTTCGATAAAGCTTTAAATGAAGATGAATTACGGGAATTGGCTGAATTGACCTTGAAACAATAAGCCGGGAAAGACTTATTTAGACTTATCCATTCCGGTAAACAAAAGTTTAGTAAGAATTGAAATCATGATGAAAAAACAAATGCTTATTTGATTGAATTTATTAAACTTGTATCTGATAAGCATATGGAGCAAATGAACTTAACCTGCATTTGACTTTGGATTAAGCTATTCATAAAATGAAAATGAATAATATTACACAAAGCACGTATATGAAAAATTTAAGCAGACTGATCATTCTAATGTTGCTTGTTAAAAGCTCCGCTTTAACAGCTCAGGGAACCTATAGCTATCAGCCCGTTATCGAAGCCAGGGCAGCTGATATCATTTATGCTGACCAATTAATGTTTAAAGATCTGAATAAAAACGGGAAACTCGATATTTATGAAGATTGGCGTCAACCGGTGGATAACCGAATTGATGATTTAATCGGTCAAATGACATTAAAGGAAAAAGTTGGTTTCCTGTTGATCAACACACTTAATGCTGAAGCTTATGGCAAAGTTTCTGAAAATGGTGTCCGTTACATTGAGGATGAAAAGATGACCAGGTTTATTTTTAGGAATACTGTTGTCGAAAATCCTGAACGCTCGGGTGGTGGTGGCGGATTTGGCGGGGGACAGGTTTCTCCATATGAAGCTGCTCAATTTACAAACTCTGTTCAGGAAATTGCAGAAAATACCCGTCTTGGCATTCCGGTAGTGTTTAAATCTAATGCAAGGAATCATGTGGCTTACGATGCCAGAGCAGGCATAAATGTAGAATCGGGAGCTTTTTCCTCCTGGCCGAAAGAAGCTGGCCTTGCAGCCACACAAGATATAGAACTGGTTGCTGAATTTGCTAATGTTATGAGAACGGAATGGACCTCTATTGGCCTTCGGTCAATGTATGGATATATGGCCGATTTAGCCACTGAACCCCGATGGTACCGTATACATGAAACGTTTACAGAAGATAGTGAGTGGGCTGCCGAAATTGTTTCCACACTGGTTAAAAATTTGCAGGGTGAATCGTTAAATTCGAAAAGCGTTGCCCTGACACTGAAACATTTTCCCGGGGGCGGTCCACAGGAGGGTGGAGGTGATCCACACTTTGATTATGGGAAAAACCAGGTTTATCCGGCAGGCATGTTCGATTACCATGTCGCTCCGTTTAAAGCTGCCATTGAGGCTGGTGTATCATCCATAATGCCCTACTATGGAATTCCGGTTGGCCAGCAATACTTGCCCAATGATGTTGGAATGGCATTTTCAAAAGGTATTGTAACAGGGTTGTTGAGAAACGAGCTCGGATTTAAAGGATATGTTAATTCAGACACCGGGATCATTGGCAGTAGGGCATGGGGATTGGAAGATAAAACAAACGAAGAACAAATAGTTATTGCTGTTGAGGCCGGAACAGATGTACTTTCCGGGTTTAGTGATAATAAAATGATATTAGACCTTGTGGAAGAGGGAAAAATATCAGAAAGCAGGGTAGAGCAATCGGTCAGAAGGCAATTGACCGAACAATTTAAGCTTGGCTTGTTCGAGAATCCTTATGTCGATCCGGATCGTGCTGCTTATATCCTGGGTAACCCGTCTTTTCAGAGGAAAGCGGAAACTGCACAAAGAAAATCAATTGTTTTGTTGCAAAACAATATGAATCTCCCTTTGCCCATGCCGGAGAATAACGATTCTCTTGTCTTTTATACAATGGGAGTTGATACCACGATTTTTAATAAAAGGTCCTGGCCGGGTATAAAAGCAATTGCCGGTGACTACGACTCAAAAAATGGTCAAATGCCAGCAATTGGTGCTGACGTTGATTATGCTGTTATTAGGATCAATGTTCTAAATACAGGGGGCAGGTTCGGTGGAGCTATTCCCGAAGAACTGGATTTTCTGGCATTTTCCGATATGGTTGGTTCAAAATCGTGGTACATATATCCATCGCTGGCCGATATAAAGCATGTGATGAGTACTATTGGAGCGGATAACACAATTTTGTCCATCGATTTTCGCAACCCCTATGTTTTAGATCAGAAGAGTGGTTTTCTTGATTCCGGTGCCATTCTGGCAACTTTTGGTGTAAGAAGTGAAGCCGTAATGGATATTATTATGGGAAAGTTCATGCCATCAGGAAAACTTCCATTTGCCCTGCCCAAAAGCCGCGAAGCTGTTATAAATCAGGATTCCGATGCCCCGGGATATCCTGAAGAAGATACATTATTTCCATTTGGCTTTGGGTTGACATATGAATAGGGTAGTGTTAAGCAAGCATCCGGTCTTCAAAACTGCCCCGGTAGTGCCGCCAATGATTACAATATTTCTGTTGGCTAAATTTTTCTCATTAATAAACCATACGGAGCTTAATTTTTTCCGTTAAATTCCTTTATTGCATCTATCATTGCTATGATGTTCTTAACCGGCACGTTTGCCTGGATATTATGTACAGTGTTGAATACAAATCCTCCGTCTTTTGCAAAAATATTGCACAACCGCAGCACTTCTTCCCTTACTTTTTCAGGTGCTGAATAGGGCAGTGTGTGTTGTGTGTCGATTCCACCTCCCCAGAACACAAGGTCTTTTCCATAAGTTTTTTTCAGATGTACCGGATCCATTCCTTTGGCATTCACCTGCACCGGATTGATGATATCGAAACCGGCTGCAATAAACCGCGACATGAAAGGTTCCACAGCACCACATGAATGTTTAAATGTTTTCCATTTAGTGTGTGCATGAACCCAATCGTTTATTTTACGGTAATAAGGCAACCATAAATCATCGAATTGTTCCGGCGAACAAAAAGTTGATTCCTGTGTGCCGAAGTCAGTCCCGCAAATGTAGACGGCATCTATATTTTCGCCAATTACTTTGTGAAGCCGGCTGAAATTCTCGAGTGCAATTTCGGTCTGCCTGTCAAAAATTGCTTTTATATAGTCCGGACGCATCAAAATGCTCATGTACCATTCGGAGATATCGCGGATTCCTTTCGGTTCTTTCAGCTTGATTCCGGGAATATGGGCAATATCCCCCAGGGCAGTGCCACCTAATCCTGCCACTACGGCTTTCCCCGTTGCCCGGGCCATCTGGGTGGTTTTTTGCCAGTACTCAAGATCATTTGCTGAAACAAGGCCATATTCTTCCAGGTTGTCATCAGGGTCCAGTTTCTCTTCGTCGATTGGTTGCTGGCGAATTATGGCATCAAAGAAATACCCGGTTTTGGGCATACGGCCCGATGGTCCAATTGAGATATCACCTTTTGGATGCATCAGTACATCCCCATTTTCATTTTCTGTTGTATTAAAACCTTCCGGCACCAGCACTGTTTGTCCCCAGGGAGTAATGAATTCTTTCAGTGGTTCATGATTATAAAAACCAAATGAATTGTTCTTTCCTTTTGCCCCAATCGCATCAATGCCAATTATTCCGGCAAGTTCGTCATCCACCATGCCAAGCATCTGGTACGGGTCGGTAACACGAATAGGTCTTTGTTCCAGACCATAGTGTTTTCTGAGGTTTTCAACAGCAAGCACATGAATGCCGGTAACGGAAGTTGATCCAAAATCAACAACCAGACTATCTGGTTGCCTGTGATTTACTGTTAAATCGAAACGATCTTTTGATGTCATAAAATAATTGCAATTTAGAATAATCTGCTTTTAAAAGAAGAATTTTACCTCTTCAATTTACAGGTAATATAATTAATTTAACCGATCCTGACAGCGATAAATTAGGATTCCTGATCCGGACCAAATGAATTGACATTATTTGTAATCGGTACCAGTTAAACTGTTTAACACCGATTCCTGCCATTGGCGCAATTCAGCCTGCATCTCCTTCACCAACTCAGGATATTCTTCGGTTAGATTTTTCTCTTCTCCCGGATCGTTATGGATATTGTACAATTCAAACCCCTGACTATTGGGCGATTGTCCTTCCAATATTAGTTTATACTGATCTTTCATAATGGCCCTCACACCTCCAAAGTCATTTTCTAAAATCTGGTTGTATTTATAATTTCGAAAACTGCGGGTGAATTTCCCTGCCATTATTTTTGCGAGGGGAGTGGTACCTTCCTGCAGTTCCGGGGCGATGTATGGCTTTGCATCTTCATCGAATACTTTTTCCGGTTCAAACTGCCAGAAAAAGACTGGTTCAGTTCGCTGTTTAGAGAAGTCATTAAAAAACGGGACCAGGCTGATTCCATCTATAGGCCTTTTTGGCAAGGGCCGGCCCGTTATTTCTGCCAAAGTGGGAAGAATATCACTGGTGACCGAAACAACAGAAGTGGCTGCCGGCTCGTTTATGACTGCAGGCCACTCCAGAACACCCGGAACACGGATACCTCCTTCATACAGGTCTCCTTTTTGCCCCATGAGTGTCATCTCTGTACGAGCTGCATCGGCAGGAGTACCATTGTCGCCGCAATACATCACCAGGGTATTTTCTTTCAGGTTGTTCTCTTCAAGAAAGGTTCTTAGGTTACCAATCGCCCTGTCCATTGCTGTTATCTCCGCATAGCGTTCCTGCAATACATCGCGGAGTGAACGGGTTACCTGTTCACCTGTTTCATTTGAGGTCAACCTAACTTTTTTATTTGCCAGACTGTCCGGAAGGTTATCATACAGAGCCAGGTCTTCGGGTAATCCGCTGTAGGGTTCATGGGGAGAGCCAAACCAAACCACCGCAAGGAAAGGTTTGTTCTGAGTCTGTGAATTCTGTATGAACCTTAACGTTTCATCAACAATTACTTCCGAACCTTCCCCTTCTAATTTTCGCGGAGCTTCGCCGTTTCTGGAAAGCACAGGGTCCATTTCAAAAAAATTATCGTGCGAAAGCCATTCATCAAAACCCATGGCTCCCGGACTTGTAGGTGATTCTTCTTTGACCGGTCCAACGTGCCATTTTCCAAAATGAGCAGTTGCATATCCGGCTTCTTTCAGCAGTTGGGCAATTGTAATTTCTTCCGGTCGAATTGACCAGTTTGGAGTGAAAGTGCCGTATCGGTTTGGGTGCCTCCCTGTTAACAAGCTGCCCCGCGTGGGCGAACAGGTTGGATGCGCGGCATAGAACCGGTCGAAACGTAAACCATTGGCTGCCATTTCATCCAGAACAGGTGTTTTTACAAAAGGGTGTCCGTTGTAACCGACCTCATCCCACCCATGATCATCTCCCATGAACAGAACAATGTTCGGGAGCTCCACTTTATTTGTTTCATTAGTTCCCTGACTGCCTGTACAAGCGAATAATGTGCATATTAAAGGGAGGGAATAGTATATTTTAATTGGATTCATATGTAAGATTTTGCGTAAAATACAAAAATAGTATCAGGTATCAAGATTGTTAGTATCAAGTATCAAGATTATGAGTATCAGGACTGAGAATAACATTATGAATTCAAATATTGTCTTGCTACTCGTGTCTACCTGTCTTGTATCTTCCTATTAATAAAAAAAATGTTGATTCATTATTTTTTCCTGGAAATTGGAACCTGACCATGTTAACCGGATATCTGGTTCTGAATCTGTTCCACTTTTGAAAACTAATTTAAAAGGATGATACCCTTCTTCGAGTAAGGCAGTTGATTGTATAGCCGTTCCAGGTTTATAGCCTTTATCTGCATCAATTATTGTTGCATCATGAAGACGCAGTATGGCACCTCCGTTTGTTTTGAAATGAAAAGTATATTCACCTGTCGCGGGAACAGACAAATATCCTTCATATGCAATTACCATGTTTTCTGTCTCTTTTCCAACTGCTGTATTTACTCCCTCTACAGTGCCTTTCCGATCGGCTTTATGCCGGAGAGATGAAACATCGGGCACCCAGGGGGTGGTGACATTAAACAACTGATAGCGGAGTCCGTTTTTCAATTTACCCTCCACTGGTACTGACGGAACAGGAACTGAATCGTAGGGGCGGGGAGCGGTTAAATTAGGGCGACGTAACTGTAGCACATTTCTTTTTAACTTTTTTTGCAGGTCCTTATAATATATGTTGCTGCCTGCCAGGTTGTTTTCCTCTCCTGGATCTTTTCGGGTATCGTAAATCCGAAAATCATCATCTGCTGATGAAATATTGTACCTGATTCCCTTATAGCCATCCAGAAAAAGTACCTGCATTTCCCCGCGCTTTTGTCCTTTATGCGATTCATGGAATGCTTCATAGGAAGGTGTTTCGCCGTTAACCGTATATTCAACATATACTTTTCCTTGCCGGCCGGAGCCTTTACCTGTTAAAAGAGGAAGAAGCGAAACCCCGTCAGTTACAGCAGGGGCAGGCACATGTGCAAGTTGAGCAAAGGTTGGCAGCCAGTCGTAAAATGCGGAGGGGGTATCGTTTTGGCTGTCTTCCGGCACCTGATTTGGCCATCTGACAATGGTTGGTACCCTGATCCCCCCTTCCCAGGTATCCCGTTTTGTACCATCGAGCGGTCCGTAACTGTCAAAAAAGGTAGGCGTGTAATCGCCATATCCGTATGATTCATGATGTGGGCCATTGTCGGAAGTGAAAATTACCACCGTTTCTTCATTTATTCCCAGGTCATCCAGTAATTGCAGAACATCCCCAATACCATCATCAATTCTCCGGATCATACTGGCTGTCCGTTTTTGCACATCCGGCCAGTCTGAATGGTTATAATCCGGATGAATGTAATTATCGATGGTATCAGTTACGGTATTAATATATTTACCAGTTTTGCCTAACCATTTTACGCCACCATTTAATCCTCCACCTGAAGGATAAGGTGTGGAGGCCACCTGCAGACCGGCATGTGGTGTGTTGTAAGCGAGGTACATAAAAAATGGCTGGCCGGCATGATTATTCCGATGTTCGGTTATCCATTTTTTTGCCATTGCTGTAAACAAATCAGTGGTGTAGCAACCATTTAGCTGGTCAGATATTTCTTCTGTTCCCGAATACAGTTCTACTGGCGGACGTTCCGGCGCTTCGTGGGCCGGATAATGATTATGGCCATCACGGTGCCTTACATACCCAAAAAAATAATCGAATCCTCGTTTAGTGGGATAAGCTTCCCATGTACCAGGACTGTTTCCCTCTGTCCCTTGCAATCCGTATTTGCCCACAATAGCTGTGGCATAACCAGCTTCCTTTAAAACAGTAGCCATATTATGATTGTCGGGCAACGCTTTGTCGAACTGGTTGTTTCTTACTTCGGCATGTCCCTGGTGTACACCTAAAAGCAATGATGCCCGGGAGGGTGCACATACCGGAGCAGGAACATAATGCCGCGTCAGCATCATACCTTCCCGGGCCATTTTATCAAGCTGAGGAGTTTGGTGATAAGGTTTTCCTTCCAATTTTCTTTGGTTCTGAAAGAAAACTCCAATATCGCCGTATCCCAGGTCATCGGTAAGGATGAATATGATATTCGGCAATTTTTGATCCGATGTTTTTTGCTGTGCCGATAATTTCATAAAAGAAATCAGTGTGATGGCAATTAACCCGATATTTTTTATTTTGCTCATAACTATTGAGTTGAAATGAAACTATTTAAATAAATTCAGATCTTTTCTCTTCCTGGTGTTTGTTATCTTATCGGCTGGCAACCGAATGGATCCGAATAGGTGTGATCTACAACTCCCGGAGCTGTGTAGGCCCAACTTTACTACATTCGGTAATATATAATTTTTTCATGATTGGCATCTTGTCATAATTAGTAGAAGTTTATTGGATATCAGAAATCAATATTTAATACTTTATCGATTTTTTCATCTTCCTGGGCATTGATACCGTAAAATGTTTTCAAGTTATTGGGCTGTTCACCGATTTTAACTGTATAAGTTCCTTCTTTGAAAACTTTCGGTTGAAACTGGCTTCCCTGAAATCTTACGGTATAAACTATTTCCTCTGTTGGTTCATAAATAACCTGTACTACCGGGTTTTCCATTCCTGATACTTTAATTTCAGGCAAATAAGCGATGGCCTCGCGTCCGTAATTATCCATTTGATTGATTGTTATCGGCCAGCCTTCATATTGTTCGGCATCTGCTGTTGTTACATCTACCCCCCGGGGCCAGCATTCCATTTTAATATCGCGGGTTTTAACATTCAAACGAACCAGACCATAACCGGCTGCCCGTTCACCCCATTCACCTCCCCATTTATTTTTCCTTTTTTCACTCGGGTTGGCATAAGCATACATAGTTACCTTATTATGAAATCCATCGTAATAATCTCCTAAGCCATCAAGTGACCCCGGAACAGGTTTTCCATCGGGTTCTTTCAGAGGGGTCCACCATCTGTTATAATAATTGACAATGGAAGGAACACAAAAAGAAAAACCCGCATCCCGATATTGATTAATCCCATGATGGATTACTGTTGCCAGGTGTTGATCGCCGGCAATATGGAATCCGAAGAATTTCCGCATGGATTCCAGTGCTCTGTTTCTTGCAGATTGCGGCCATCCATTGGAATCCATATCGGCAAAAAGCGTATAGTCATACTTTCCGTGCCGGTGGGCTGCATTTGCAAAAATCGTTTGAGAAAGCGCCACTTTCATATTGATTCCTTGCCATTCCTGCCCCCATTCATCGAGAAACCGGAGTTGCCTGTCGCCCAAAATTATTCCTTCCGGTAAATCAACCGTCATATAATCATATTCTGGATCCGTTATATGGTCAGGACGGGGTCCCATTGGAGGAATCAATCCTTTTGGCCCTGTTTTGAATTTCCGATCCTCCAGAATAGCAAAATCGATTTTTCCAATTTTCAATGAGGTATAATAAACGCCAATTCCCCGCTCAACCGGAGTAGGGTCATAACCATCCGGCAGATGCCAAGTTTGTGCATTTTGTACTGAGTTCACATATTGCGCGGAGTAATAATAACCACCGTCATTGCCTGCGTTACTGTTGGCTTTAATTCCCGCTTCACCCCATACATTACCCTGACCAATGTCGTGGTCGTCAGGGAGGCAAACGGTGGGGCGGTCCTTAATAATCTCACCAAATTGCTGACCGAATAACAGCCAGGCTTGCAGATGCTGCTCGTGATCATAAGACTGATCGCCCGAGAAAAATAATAAATCCGGATCCTGGGCTTTTATGTTTTTAATGATATCTGGTTTCAGCCGGCGATCGTAATTGCCATTCCCTGTAAATCCGGCAACCACAATTTCTTCTTTTTCCACAGGATCTTTTCTTACCAGTCCTTCGTATGTTGCTTTTTCCCCGGCAGCAAGGACCCGGTAACGGTAATCTTGTGAGCTGTCCCATTCTTCAATTCTAAAATGGGCTGTCCACTGTTTTTCGTCTTCCTGTGGCCAACCATACGACTCCTCGCTCACTAAAGTTGCAGCAATGGTTTTCCATTGCCCTTCTTTTTGAATTTGCAGTTTTACAATCCTGTCTACATCTTTCTGGAGCGGATAAAGCTGCGCGGTCAATTTCAGTATATTGTTATTTACTGTATAAAGCGCAAAGCAAATTGCATCTTCATCCGGAACATTATCGATATCTAACCAATTTTCCCCACTGGGTTTTTGAGCATTTCCAAAGAAATTCAAAACCAAAATTAATACTACAATAATTGTATATTTTTTCTTAACCATGATATCTTTTTTTATTTCAATTCAAGTTGCTCAATATTTCCGAAATTTTTCCCTCTCACCTGTTCAAAGGTATTTATCATCTCTTTTAGTTTGTCAGGTTTTTCAGTTGCCAGATTTTTTTGCTGACCCAAATCTTCACTGAGATTATAAAGCTGGAAGTCTGTTGAATTACCTAATTCGATATTTACCATTTCATTTTTCGCCGGCCCATTGTAGGGTGGAATAAGCGCCCAGTCGCCTTTGCGCAGAGCTGTTCTGGAGGTGGCTTCAATGATGAGTTCCTCTCTGCCCTGGTTGCTTTTAGCCATAAACACATCAAGTAATTCTTCGCTGTCGGGTCCCCGTTTTTCACTGCCAACCAGTTGTGCCAGCGATGAGAATAAGTCGAGTTGCGACACCATAGCGTCAGAAACGGTAGGCTCAATTTTTCCTTTCCAGTAAGTGATAAATGGTACACGGGTGCCTGCCTCAAACAGACTGTATTTTCCTCCACGCAGCGAACCCCATGGTTTATGGTTGCCCAGTTTTTCAACGGCATCATCGTAATACCCGTCATTCAATACCGGACCATTGTCGCTGGAGAAAATGATGAGCGTATTTTCGAGCAGTCCATTCTCTTCAAGCGTTTTCATCACTTGCCCCACGCACCAGTCGGCCTCCACAAGTACATCGCCCCGTGGGCCCATACCCGATGAACCCACAAAACGCGGGTGGGGTGTTCGTGGAACATGTGGTTGCTGCAAAGCATAATACAGAAAGAAAGGATTGTCTTTTTGTTTCCTGATATATTGCTGTGCTTTTTTTAGAAAATCATCGGCCATATCCTCATCCACCCATAATGCAGATTTACCTCCCTTTTGATAACCAATTCTTGGAATTCCGTTATGAATAGAACTATTATGGCCGTGATGCCACATCATTTTGCACAATTCCGGGTTGCCGAGACCGGTTGGTTCACCTTCAAAATTCCCTTCGTAACTCACCATTAGCGGGTCATCGTGTTCGAGGCCCACCACATAACCATCTTCGAGATAAACAGTGGGCGTGCGGTCCTGAGTGGCTGCCATAATGAACGAGTAATCAAACCCCACTTCATTAGGACCAGGAGATACACGCTTGTTCCAATCCACATCGCCAAGGCCTAATCCCAGGTGCCATTTCCCCACAATCCCAGTGTGGTATCCCTGTTCTTTCAGCATTTTTGGTATGGTCATTTTTGCTGTGTCGATAATCAACGGTGCTGACCCGGGCAAAATTCGTGCGTCTTGATTTCGCCAGGGATACTCACCCGTTAAAAGTGCATACCGGCTGGGAGTGCAGGTAGCCGATGAGGCATAACCTGTTGTAAATCGAACCCCGCCTTCCGCAAGTTTATCGATGTTTGGTGTCTTTAACTCGGTGGCGCCATACGCTCCGGCATCGCCATAACCCTGATCGTCGGTGTATATAATTATAATATTGGGTTTTTGTGGATTTTCTTGTTTTTGCTGATTTAGAAACGCTGAAAATATCAGCAAAGATGCCGGTAAAAGAATCATATTTTTTTTCATACTTAATCTCCAAATTGCTTTATTTTAAATCTGTCCAGTTCAGCCGGCGTATGCTCCTGTAAAAAAATGGAATCAATTTTTTGAACAATTTCCGGATATTGATCTGAAACATCGTTTTGTTCCTGAACATCTTCCTCCAGATTGTATAGCAGGATTTGTAAATCGTCCTGAAAAATGTTTTTACGGATGCCTTTCCATTTTCCCATTCGTAAGGCCTGCTGCCCTCCCGATGCCGGGAATTCCCAATATATGAATTCATGAGCATTTTGGTTTCCTTCACCTGTAAGAGTGGGTAAAAAACTGATGCCGTCGATTTTTCCTTCAGGTTCTATTCCAACAATCTCGCAGAGCGTGGGTAATACATCGTACTGAGCGGAAAGAAGGTCTGTTTTAGTACCAGGCTCTATTTTTCCGGGCCACTGGGCAATCATTGGAATGCGAATGCCGCCTTCAGTCAGGTTAGCTTTACCCCAGCCTTGTTCGCTTTTAAACGGGTGTGCACTGTCGAACCACGGGGAGTCGGTACCGCCGTTGAAACTGGGGCCGTTATCGCTGCTGAATACAATAATTGTATTTTCATACAGACCCAGTTCTTTTAGTAATGCAACTATTTCTCCCACTTGCTCATCAAGGTAGGAAACCATGGCTGCATAGGCTGCAAGCGGGTAACGATGTGGAAAGTACCCCTTGTCACCTGTATAAGGTTCCTCATCGCCAAACTTTTTCACGTAGTAATCTACCCAACGTTTCGGCGCCTGCAAAGGAACATGGGGAATCGGGTTGGCATAATACATAAAAAACGGTTCATTTTTATTATTTTTTATAAACTGTATCAATTCATTTTGCATCAGTTCAGAAGCATAATCAGTAAGCCAGAAGTCATTGTAAGATTCAGGATCGAACGGGTCTGCCTCTTTGGGAAGAAGAGTATGTGGTGGAATCATTTTGTTGTTAAGCGGTACCTTCTCTGTATTTTTCCAGAGGTGCACAGGGAAAAAGGTATGTGCCTGCCGCTGGCAGTTATAGCCGTAAAAAAAGTCAAAGCCCTGATTGTTGGGAATGCCTTCAGTAAGCGGACCACCAAGACCCCATTTGCCCACAATGCCGGTTTTGTAACCTGCCTGTTTCAATAGCGTGCCTATAGTTTGTGTTCCCGCTTTTAACGGGCGTTGACCTTCCAGGCTGGCGTTTTTCGCCATGGCTTCAAAATCCCAGACATCGCCCCTGTCAGCCCATTCATCATTGCCCCTGATTTGTGCATGGCCTGAGTGTAGACCTGTAAGCAACATACAACGTGCCGGGGCACACACCGGTGAACTGGTATAATGTTGCGTGAACCTGATACCACTGACAGCCAAAGCATCAATGTTGGGAGTTTCAATTTTTTGCTGTCCGTAGCAGCCCAAATCCCCATATCCTAAATCATCGGCCAGTATATAAATGATGTTTGGTTTTGTATGCTCTTTGTCAGCTTCCTGCTGACTTTGACAGCCCAAAAAAAATAAAAGAGAAGAGGGCAGAAGGATGGTTATTTTGTTCATATCAATGCGGCAATTTCCTGATTTTTTGTAATCCGCTCACAATAGGCACATAACCCTGAATAGCAATAGCTGAAAACAAAATCGAACACGATCTTATTTTGAGTAAGTATGCCCCTTATGAGATACTGCTCTTCCACACAGATTAGTTTTGTTTATTATAGTAAATTTAATAAATTGAAAGTGAAAGGCAAGTATTTTTAAGAGAGAATCTTTATTTATCAATTTTAACTTAAGGTTTGAAGATTAACCAACGTTCTAAATGAATACGGTATAATCTGATTCTGTTATTACCGTGTTGAATAATCATAACTGATTCCGTCAGTTTGAACAAGAATGTCAAATTGAATCCATATAGTTTGCGCCAGCCATTTGTAAAAATGAGTAAAAGATAATTCATGTAAATATCTCAAAAGGTTCATTGCCAGTATTAAAACCATTGCTGCCAAGGGGCTCTTGAATTCTTCGATTGTTAAATACCGGACTGATTTGAATTTAATCATGACATGCAGCATTTTGAAGCCAAATTCCAATATTCTATCATGTGTAAATTATTGATAGTCAAATGTCAATGTCATTTCTCAGTAAAACTTAATTATATTATTTTTCCAACTGATTTTCTACCTGTTCTAATCCTGCAAGATGTTCTTTGAGAACCCTTTTTATTCCAACAATCACTTCCGGATGTTCTTCAGCAATATTGAATTTTTCTGACGGATCGATATTTACATTATACAGCAGAGGCGGTTCGTGTACCGTTGGCGAATTTAAAATATTTGTTGGGGGGTTTGTAATCGGGTGGGCAGTTTGACTTCCATATTCATTTTGTGTAATGAAATGCGCTTTATAGGCTCCTTTACGCACAGCATAAACTTGTTCTCCCCGGTAATAGAAAACCACTTCGCGTTCACTTTTGCCGGTACCTAAAAGTAGCGGAGAAATATCATAGCCATCATATACGCGGTCATCAGGAAGTTCGGTTCCGGATAATTTGCAAAATGTTGGCAACAAATCCATGGTTGTTGCCATGTCCATCACCACTCCTTGTTTTAATTTTCCCGGCCACCTGAAAACAGTGGGTTCACGCATTCCCCCCTCAAAGGTCCCGCCTTTTGCTCCTCGCAGTAGTCCAGCAGTTCCTCCGTGTGTTCTAAAAATATGCCATGGACCATTGTCGGATGTAAACACCACGAGGGTATTCTTGTCAAGGCCTTCTTCTTTTAGTGTTTTCAGAACCTCACCTACTGACCAGTCGATTTCCTCAATCACATCTCCGTATATTCCGGCAACTGATTTTTCTTTAAATTCTTCGGAACGGAACAATGGAATGTGGGGCAGGGAATGGGCCAGATAAATAAAGAACGGATCGTCTTTCAAGCTTTTTATTTTAGCGACGGCCTCTTCGGTGTAGCGTTTGGTTATTGTCCGCTGGTCTGCAGGTCGTTCAACAATTCTGTCATCTCTTAAAACTGGAACATTATAAGCATGAAAGTTTTCTTCCTCTGCGAGCATAATTTGTGATGTGATATAATCTCCAGTTCCGGAGCCTGCGATTCTATCCATATCATTGGAATAAGGAATGCCGAAATAACTGTCGAATCCATGATCGGTGGGGAGAAATGGCGACTTATGTCCCAAATGCCATTTTCCAATTGCTGCAGTTTTATACCCATTCTCTTTTAGCACACGAGCTATGGTATTTTCATTTTGAGGAAGCCCTCCATTTGAGTCGGGGAATAGTACCCGGCGTTTGTCACTGCACATCCCTGAGCGTATGGGTAACCTTCCGGTGAGCAGTCCGGCCCTGCTAGGGGTGCACACAGGTGCTGCCACGTAAAAACTGGTCCATTTTTGCCCCTCCATGGCCATTTTATCCAGATTTGGGGTTTTTATTGTGGGGTGGCCGAAAATGCCCAGATCGCCGTAACCAAGATCATCGGCAAATATGACGATAAAGTTTGGTTTTGAAGAATTCTCATTTCCTGAATCAGATGCCGATAAATACTGGTGACTTGCAAGTCCAAATGTGAACACGCCAGCCAAGGCAATTGATTTGGCATTAAGTGCTTTCATTTTTAATTTGTTTGTTGTTGATAATTATTCATTTCAGTTTCCCAATCGTTTAATTGCATTTTAAGGGAATTTAATATTTTGGGAAATTCATCTTTTACATCGGTACTTTCAGAGATATCATCCTTCAAATTAAACAGATATTCCTCATTCTTAATTTTAAGGTATTTCCAGTCTCCTTTTTTTACTGCCCATTGATTACGGTACCTCCAAAATAAAGGACGCTCCGGAATTTTTTCGTTATTAAAAAGGACACCTGAAAAATTTTCACCATCAAATTTATGTTCAGTTTTTATGCCTGAAATAGAAAGTAAAGTGGGCAAAATGTCCATGCTTATTGTATTGGATTCAGAAATGGTTCCCACTTTTATTTTTTCCGGATACCATGCAATTGCCGGAACACGTATTCCTCCCTCCCATAAACTTGTTTTATAACCTTTTAATTTACCATTACTGCCAACTTCAAGGGCTCCGTTATCAGAACAGAAAAATACAAAAGTATTATCATCAAGTTGAAGTTCTTTTAGCTTTTCAAATACTCTTCCAATATTTTCATCCATAGCTTCTATCATTTCTTTATAAGCCACTTCTCTGTCGGGTCTTGATCCCATATGTGGGAATGTCTGGCCCGGCAATCGGTCTGCCTTGTCATTTCTACCCTGAAAAGGATAATGCGGCGCTTCATGTGGTATATATAGAAGGAAAGGTTCGTTTTTATTTCGTTCCATAAAGTCCAATGCCCTGTCAGTAATTAAATCAGTTACATATCCCTCTTCGTAAATAGTATCGGTATTTTGCCACCAGTCGTAAAGACCTATTCCATCCCTGTGAGATATATAATCAACATTTCCGCTTACATAACCGTAAAATTTATCAAAACCATGGTGCACTGGACTATACTTAACGTCATAACCTAAATGCCATTTTCCAAAGATTCCTGTTTTATAACCGTTTTCCTGAAAAATTTCACCCATAGTTATTTCTTTCTTTGATAATCCTCCTTCATCTCTTTTATCCATCGCAGCATAAATTACCCCTTCTAACCCAGCGCGTTGCTGGTAATTTCCAGTCAATAATGCTGCCCTGGTTGGTGTACAAACTGCACCATTGGAATAATAATTGGTGAATTTCACACCTTCATCAGCCATTTTATCCAGGACAGGGGTATTAATGATTTTATTCCCATAGCAACTAATATCACCATATCCTAAATCATCAGCCATGATGAGAATTATGTTAGGTTTAGTTGAAGATTCAACGGCGCAATTTACTGACCCAATCGTGCCTGAACCAAGACTTAAAAGACAGAGGCCAGTTTTTAAATTAAATAGTTTGGTAATTTTCATAATTTCTTTTCTCCAAGGATTTTTTTTATAAGGTATCTGTCAATATTTACATAAATTAGCTAAATGATTAACAGTTAGTTTCATGCCTTATTCTTTTTGCCATGGTACGGCCCCTGATTTGCGAATGTGCTGAGATAATTCATATTTTAATTCCTTAAATCTTTCAGAATTTTCATCCAAAGGTTGTTTCTCAAAAGGATCAGCAACTATATCAAACAATTGCATAGGTTCAAATGGTGTATTTTGCAAGAGTTTATAATTTTCTTTCCGCACAGCGTAATAACAAAGTCCGCCGTATCCTCCACCTTCGCGCCGCATAAAAAAAACAGTGCGATCACCGGTTATTTGTTTCTTTCCCAGTATGCCGGGAGCCAAACTTATTCCATCAATTTCATGATTGATATTAACACCTGCAATTTCACAAAAGGTAGGAAAAAGGTCCATGGTTAACCCAAGGTTGTTATTTTGGGTTTTTGATTTGATTTTCCCAGGCCACACAAAACAAGTGGGCACTTTAATTCCCCCTTCATACATATCTTGTTTTCCTTCTCGTAAAGGTCCATTGGATGCACCATGAGGAAGACTTCCGCCATTATCCGAAGAAAAAATTACGAGCGTGTTTTCTGCCAAACCCGATGATTCCAAAGCAGCCAGAACACGGCCAATAGCATGGTCCATGTGTTCTACAAAGGCCACATTTTTCGCTCTGAGATCAGAAAGACCCGGTTCCCTTTTGTTTACTCTTTCCAGCCATTCATCGGGTGGTTGAATGGGGAAATGCGGTGCATTGTATGCCAGATAGAGAAAAAATGGAACGTCCTTTTGTTTTACTTCCTGAAAATAATCGATAGCCCAGTCAGAAAATATATCGGTGGCATGTCCTTCCGGATTTATTTCCTTTTGATTCAACCTCATGTAATTTTCACCATGCCGTAAATGTGTCCGGTAATCATCCATCATATCGCCAAGGAATCCGTGAAAGAAGTCAAAACCTCTTTCGTTTGGTATGTTTGGCGATTCCAGTCCCAGGTGCCATTTGCCGATTAGTGCAGTTTGGTATCCGGCTTTCTTCAACATTTCAGGCAAGGTTGGAACGTCTTCTTTAAAATAGCCCCAACTGTTGGTTTCATGGGTGCGGATAACTCCAGGGACTCCAACAAGGTCGGGATACCTGCCAGTAAGCAGACTTGCCCGGGTAGGGGAACAGACAGTACAATTAGAATAGAAATTTGTAAACTGCACTCCTTTCTGAAAAAGATTGTCGAGATGAGGTGTATTAATATCTATACCTCCGTTAATTGATAAATCGCCGTAACCATGGTCATCGACCAGAATCATCAGTATATTTGGTTTTTCCTTTACTGTTGGGAAAGCATCAGCAAATGGATATAAACACAAAGCAACTATCCCTGCCGATTTCAGAAGATTCACATTCTTTAGAATTTTTGTTTCTGGCATAAGACTTAATTTAAAATTATTGATTGTACCAATCTCCACCTTCAATTATCATTTCTTCGCGAAGTTCCATCATTTTATTCTTCATTTTTGAAACTATTTCCGGATATTTTTCTGACAGATCAACATCCTGTTCTTTATCCTCTTTCAAATTATATAATTCAAAATATTTAGGTGTTAATGTTTTCAGATACTCCATATGATTTGGCATAAAATGCCAGGGTTTAATTTTCCCGAGTTGCCCTTCATTCAAACTTTCTGCTATGGGAATTAATTCATCATAACCCAGCAGGCACCAGTCCCCTTCACGTAGCATGCAAATCGGGTCATGAAAGTAGCGGTAGAAGAATACTGGATTTTGTCTTTCCAATTCATTCTGACCGTCAAAAAACACAGAAGAAATATCTACTCCGTCATAAATTCTGTCGGAAGGTAAAGGAATATTGGTTATTGATGCAATTGTAGGTAAAATATCAGTAAAACTTCCATTGAACCCGCTCACCTTTCCTTTTGGTATTTTAGGTGGCCACGAAACAATAAAGGGTTCGCGCAATCCTCCTTCGTAGTTAAAACATTTTTCACCCCGCAAAGGATCATTTGAATGGTCCCACTGGGAGCCATTATCTGAAGTGAAAATTACCAGAGTGTTATTAGTAAGGTTATTTTCTTCCAGATAATCTATTAATCGTCCAACTGCAATATCCATATTTTCTATGGCTCCGTAATACTCCTGATTATACTCATGCCTTTTCGTCAATTCTTCAGGTGCAGCTACTTTTAAATGTGGCTCGTTAAACCATACATTGATAAAGAATGGGGTATTTGCATCGTTTTTATCCAGCCACTGAAGAGCTTCATCAACTACGAGTTGACAGGCATATCCTTCCAGTTTGCCCACAGGTTCACCATTCCTATAATAATTCTCCGGGTTGTGATGAGAAGGATTTGCATTGTTATATGCAAAAAAACTATAATCAAATCCCTGGTCATTGGGAAGTGGTTGGCCCATCCCTTCTGAAGTAAGATGCCATTTGCCAAAATGACCTGTGTTGTAATTTTCTTTTTTTAACAGTTCAGCTATTGTAATTTCTTCTGATCTTAAATGCATAGGTCCGTTAGGAGGAATCCAGTTGTAAATTCCAACCCTTGTAGCATTTCTCCCTGTAATCAGAGCAGCCCTTGAAGGGGAACATACGGCTGCACCACAGTGAAAATCATTGAAACGCATACCCTGTTCAGCCAACTTATCAATATTGGGAGTTTGACTTGTAGGTGCCTTTTCGTAATGACCATCAAAATTTGAAATACGATAACTGGAAACATCATTGTATCCTAAATCATCAGCCAGAATAAGAATTATATTGGGTTTATCGGTTTCTTTTTTGCAGCCTGCAGCCAATAATAACAAAAATACGAGCCTGATTAATTTCATAGCATTTAATTTTTATAATAAAGAAGCACCCCGGATATTTAATAAATTCCGGGGTGTAATATTTATTTTACCAACCTGGATTTTGCTCCAGGTTCTCGTTCAAAGATAATTCACTATTGGGGATAGGCAGTAAATTAAAATGTTCTCTGTAACCATCAGGAAATTTGGTTTCAACAAGGCCGCCACTATGATCCCGTATCTCAATCGGATAGACATCATTAAGAAATCCATCCATTTTATGCCATCGTTTAATATCCATCCAATACAAACCTTCCAAAGCAAATTCAATTCTTCTTTCATGTCTTAATTTTGCCCGGGCTTCCTCTCGGGTTAAACCAGTTGGTATTGGTGTCATCTTAACATCATCTCTATCGGTCCTTATTCTGTTAATTAAAGCAATTGCATCATCAACATTACCTCCCGATTCAATGAGCGCCTCGGCTTTAGATAACAGAACATCGGCATATCGGATAACTATATTATTTAAATCTGATTGATCTGTTGGAGCCAGGTCTGCTTCACTATCTTCTCTGTATTTGCGTGTGCTGAGATGTTTTATCCTGTTCCCCGGATGGTTGTATGCACCACCTGGGTAAAGATAGTTTGGAAACCGGTAGCCAAGATAATAAGAACCTGGAACAACAACAGTTACTGCCAGCCTGGGATCCCAACCTTCGTAGGGATTATCCAAATCAATTTCCGATTCGAAATATTTACCCGGCGTACCATCTATCCTTTCATAAGCATTTACCAAATCTTCGGTTGGCACATACCTTGTGCCTCTGGTCCAGCTGCCAGTACCCGTTCCTGTAAATTGATCAAGACGCGTTCCTTGCGAATTTTCACCCCTTATATATTGGACATCGAAAATTACCTCCTGGTTGTTCTCATTTTCAAGTTGAAATAAACCTTCGTAGCTTGGGAATAGTGAATATTTTCCCAGTTCTATAATTTGGTCAGCAAGGGTTATAACTTCGCTAAATTTATTTTGATACAAAAGAGCTCTCATTTTCATTGCCATTGCTGCGCCTTTGTTTGCTCTGCCTACCTGAGGTGCATCAACATTGAGGTTAGCAATTGCAAAATCGTAGTCAGAAATTGCCTGGTTCCAGGTTTCTTCTGCAGTATTTCTTCTGATTGTTCGTGCATCTTCCGTTGAAATAGCATCCAAAACTATGGGAACTCCTCCATACGATTCTACAAGTGTTGCATAAGCCACCCCCCGCAGAAATCGCGCTTCCGCTTCATACATTGATTTTACATCCGCATTCAATTCAACTGTTTCCAAAGCCCTAATCAAATAATTCGCCCTGAAAATAATTGCATATGCCCTTGTCCATCGAAAATTTACAATGCTTCCATCGGTTGCAGAAAGTTGCCCGTTACCAATTTTTGTAATGGGTAGGTTTCCCCAGTTAAAAGAATTTGGAGTTGCTCCATCCAACACTCCAAAAGCAAAAAAACCTTCATTATAAAGTGAATTTTCACGCAACTGTCCATAAAGTCCATTGAGAAGTAAATCCATATCGTCCTCATCAACCGGAAAATTTGCGGCAGTCATTTTATCTTCCGGAAAGAAATCCAAATACTCCTCTACGCATCCGCTTGCAGTTAAAATCAATAATGATAGTAAACTGTATTTTATTATATTATTTAGTTTCATTTTCATATTTTTAAAAATTAAGATTTAAACCTATAGAAATTATCCTTGGAACAGGATATTGATTTGTACCATGTGAAAACGCACTCTTCTCAGGATCGTAACCTTCAAACTTTTCATCTACAAGTACAAAAACATTTTGTGCATTTAAATAAAAATAAATCTTTTGCAATCCAATTTGAGTTGTTAGATCAGTTGGCAGCGCATAACCCAATTGTACATTTTTAAGTTTTAAAAAACTTATTTCTTTAACCCAATATGAAGATTCCAGGTTATCCCATGAGTTATTAAAGTATAAAATTGGAACATCGGTATCTGTATTCTGCGGTGTCCAGGCATCTCTCCACCTGGTTGAGATTGTTCTGTTTTCATAATTTAGATGGGTTAAAGGATTATTATTATAAGCATGAACATCTAAAAGCCCCTGAAATAAAAGATTTAAATCAAATCCTTTATATTTAAATGCAGTAGACAAACCATAGGTGATTTTAGGTATTGTATTTCCGATCCCCTGCTTGTCTTCAAAACCCAATTTCCCATCATTATTTACATCTTCAAACTTCAGGTTACCTGCAATGGGTGTATAACTGTTATTACTCATATGCTCTGCCGCTTCAGCATCCGTTTGATAGATACCAACAGCTTTATATCCGTAAAGTGACCGGTATGAATATCCTTCTCTGATTAAGTACAATTGATCCGGAGAATCGCCTCCGCGGAACTTGGTAACTTCATTGTCGATATAAGTTGCATTTAATCCAATATTGTATCCAAAACGATCGCGATTCAAAGATTGATTATCGTAATTAATTGTAAACTCAAAACCATTATTGACCATTTCTCCCACATTTTCAAAAGGAGGTGTTATATTACCCATTATGTCCGGAATTGGCAACTGTACAATAATATCGGTTGTTTTCTTTTGGAAATAATCAGCTTCAACAGTTATTTTATTGTTCATGAAACCGACATCCAGCCCAATATCAAGAGTGGTAGTTGTTTCCCAGGTAATATCTTCATCGACTAATGAGGTTACAGCTGCTCCCGGGGCAAAACTACCAGCATAACTGTAACTTAAATCATTATTTTGAGTGATGATGGTTAAGTAGGGCCAATAGCCTGAAATATTTTGATTTCCTAATTGGCCCCAGGATGCTCTGAGTTTTAAATTAGAAAAAATATCCTGATCTTCCATAAAAGATTCATCAATAAGTCGCCAACCCACCGAGAATCCAGGGAAAATCCCCCATCTGTTTCCTTCCTTGAATCGGGAAGATGCATCAGCTCTTATATTTGCTTCAAAAAGGTATTTACCTGAAAATGCGTAATTAAAACGTCCAAAATAAGAAAACATCCTCAATCCGACCATATTCCCTTCACCCTGAATGCCTGATGTCCCTGCATCTACCTGCGTTAATCCCTCTTTAGGTGGGTCCGATCTTCTTGCATAAACGTTTTTAATTTTCCGATCTTCAACCTGTAGCCCGGCTATTGCAGAAAATTCATGAATTTCAGCAATTGTTTTATTAAAATTCAATGTAGAAAACACATTATTTACAAGAGATGACACCTGGCTGCGTGAAATTTCAATTCCTTCTCTATTGTAGTTTTTGGTCATCATAGGAATTCCAGAGTCAGTATATCCAATAATGGTTTCATTATAATTATCAATCATGTTCCAGTTACCGGAAGATGCAACAGTAGTTCTCCAGTTTAAAAAATCGAATAGTTTAACATTTGCAGAAGCATTAATGCTTAAAAAATTTTCCTCTGCGATTTTCTTCCCATTGTTGGCATCAATTAACGGATTTCTGTTGTCATACAAAATATTCCCATCATCTGTTATTGTTTCAACTGCTCCAAATTCCCCATCTCTTGTATAGGGTGCTATATAGGGTGCAGCACCATTCAACATATCAAAAAAACGGCCCATCGACCCATAGACGATATCGTTATACGGCTCCACTGATACCTTATGACTGTAGTTTATTCGGCTATCCACCGTAAACCAGTCGTTTACTCTTGATTCAAGGTTGGCTCTGATCCCATATCTTTCAGTATTTGTATTTGGAACTATTCCATCCTGATTCATGTAATTGAAAGAAAGAAAAGATGAGCTTTTTTCAGTTCCACCCGTTATGGATAAATTATGTTCCTGGATCGGAGCATTATCGAATGCAACATCAAACCAATCGGTATTTGGATATTTATACTTATCCGTTCCGTTATCAAATGCTGAAATCATATCTTCAGGAAACAATGGGCTACCTCCTTCATTTACCAATGCCTCGTTTGTCATTCTCATATTTTCAGCACTGTTATTTATAAGATTATAACTTCTGCCTAATGTTTGTATTCCATAATAAGAGGATAAATTGACTTGCATCTTCTCATTCGTTTTACCCGTTTTGGTTGTAATCAGAATTACCCCATTAGCTGCCTTTGAACCGTAAATGGCAGCAGACGCAGCATCTTTTAATACTGAAACACTTTCAATATCATTTGGATTGATCTGATCGAATTCACCCTCAATACCATCTATTATAACAAGAGGGTTCGAATTATTGAGAGTACCCCATCCCCGCACCCTGATTTGAGCGCCATCGCTTCCCGGTTGTCCTGAATTTTGGCTGACCCAAATTCCTGGTATTTTCCCGCTCAAGGCTTGTGATGCATTCGTTATTGGTCGGTTTTCAAGCTCTTCATCAAAATTAATTATGGAAACAGCGCCAGTCATATTGACCTTTCGTTGCACCCCATAGCCTACAGCAACTACTTCCTCCAATCCAATGGTTTCCTCGTCCATTGTGATGTCAATTACGGTTTGATTCCCTGCAGCAACTTCCTGTGTTCTCATCCCTACAAATGAGAAAACCAGCGTAGCATTTTCAGGAATATTAGATAGGGTGTAGTTTCCATCGGCATTGGTAACAACCCCCAGTGTCGTGCCTTTAACCATTACCGTAACACCCGGCAATGGTTGTCCGCCGGCATCAGTTACTGTTCCTGAAACTGTTCTCTGTTGCTGCAAGTCAGAATCATATACAGGTTCATCTTCGGAAAAGAGAACCACCTGCCGGTCAATAACCCGGTAATCGACATCAGTACCTTTAAACAACCTGTTTAAGGCTTTATCGATGGTCAGATTGCTAAACTCCACATTTACCGACCGGTCAACATCCACCATCTTGCTGTTGTACAAAAACCGGAACTCCGAATTGTTTTCTATTTCAAGCAAAACCTCACGGATAGTGGAATTTCCGAGGGCGAGATTCAGTCTTGTTGACTGGGCATAACTACTTGAAGCATACCCCTGAACAACGGCGAGGATAAAAACATAAATTGTTAACCTCATGGTTCGAAAAGTTTTAGTTGCCCATAGCTTTTTTAGCTCAGGGCAGTTCATACATAAAATTTTCATAAATTTAAACGCTTTTAAATTAATAACTATTGGTTTATTAAAGCCTTTTCTTTCGGTCAGGAAAGAACAGGCGAAAAGTGCACAAGGGATGTGATCAGCATCCCTTTTTTAATTCATCGGTTCTTTTGTCTGATAATTATTTCCATTTTGCTAAAAGTTTTATCGGTTTTAACTTCACGCTGTTTGATTGTATATTCAATGGGAGCTGATATTTTAAGTAATTCGAGTACCTGTGTCAGCGATTCATCTTCAAATGTGGCCGTATAATTCCAGTCTTTAAGTTCAGGGCCTTCCAGCTGAATGTCGACATTGTACCAGCGGTTTAATCTGCGGACTACTTCCGGCATAGGGTCTTCCCGGAATAATAGCATGCCGGCTTTCCATGCGATGTATTTTTCAGGATTAACCTGTTCAACGACCAGATTTTTGTTGTTTTCCCTGCTGAAAGCTTTTTCTCCCGGATTTAACTGAATGATGTCTTTTTTTGCAGTAAGGTAATTGCCCTGAAAGAGGTTAATGCTTCCATTCAGCAAAACAATTTCAGTAAGTTCTTCATATGCATAATTTGTGACAAGAAATTCAGTACCTGTTACTTCAATGTTTATCCGTCCGTTATTCACTACAAAAGGCACTTCTTTATTTTCAGCCACTTCAAAATAAGCTTCACCTGATAATTTTACCTCACGCATATTATCTCTGAAAACCAGTGGATAGCTAAGACTGGATTTTGAATTCAGATAAACTTTTGTACTGTCGGGCAGATAAAATTCCGAACGCATGCCAGCTGGTATTTCCAATGTGTGCCATGCCACAAACGGATCGTTTTCTTTTTTTGATTTATCAATGGCGAAAAGAAAGGTAGCAACAATGAGCGGAAGAATGAGAACTGCTGCCACTTTTTGGAAAACTTCGAATATTCTGTTCTTCTTTTGTGCTGTTATTTTTGAATTTACACGGATGAGTGCTTTCTCTGCATCATAATGTTTCATGCGTTTCAATTGCCTAATTCCTTCCCATGCCCTGTGGAGCCCGGCAAAAATCTGCCGGTTCTCCTCAGATGCATTCTTCCACTGATCCACCTTTTCTCTCTCCTCCGGGTTTAATGTGCCTTCGATCCATGAAGGAAGCAATTCTTCTATAGGCTTATCTATCATTAATCGTTTAATTTTATTGCTTTCATTAATAATGACGATCTGAAAGAAAAATACACATATAGTTGAAGGGATATATTTTATATGTATTTCTGTTTAAGAAAAAAATCGATTATAGTTTCATTGGAAAAACTACCAGATGCTTTGCATTGTATGGAGAATACTTCCTTCTGTTATTTTAACAGAAACATCAGTAAATTCAAGGGCAAATATGCCGCCATGTCAATGCGCAGTTGTTTTAGGGCGTTGCTGACCTGAAGTTCGACAGTCCTTTTCGACAGGCTTAGTTTATCGGCAATTTGTTGATTTTTTAATCCATCAAGCCTGCTTAGCTCAAAAATTTCCCGACATCGGGGAGGCAACTTCTGCAGGCTTTTTTCAACAACTGCCTGCAACTCTGTTTCTGCAAACCAAAGTGATGAAAGATTTTCATACTGTAAAGGTTCTTCTGTCAGATGAATTAATTTTTTAGTTTTTCTTTGTTCGCTTTTGATGTAGTCGATCGAACGGTTTTTTACTGAAGTAAACAGGTAATTTTTTAATGACGACTCGATTTTTATTTTGTGATGTTTTATCCAAAGATTCAAAAACAACTCCTGGACAATATCTTCGGAAACATCCTGATTGTTGGTAATTCGTTCACAGTATGCACATAATCCGGAATAGTAATAGCTGAAAACAAAATCGAACACGATCTTATTTTGAGTTAGTATGCCCCTTATGAGATACTGCTCTTCCACACAGATTAGTTTTATTAATTATAGTAAATTTAGTAAAATGAAAGTGAATGGCAAGTTGTTTCTATAGAGAATCTTTATTTAAAGATCTGAAATAGTTTTTCATCTCATAATATACCTACGATTTGCCAGGAACCAGGAACCGATAACTCCATAAAATGCTCTGGTATGCAGAGAGCCCGCATCAGCAGGGATAAAATTACAGGCGATGGACTACTCAGGCATACCATCACTAACTTCGTAAATGTTTTTATTATCAAGGCCCCCCCTCGTTATTCTAACGAACATCAAAATGAATAACTTAATCGTAAATTAATCATTTTTTCAATTAAAGCTTCTGCATAATAGCGTGAGATTGCTTTGCTGCGCGCGCAATGACGGCTCTGTAGCGGAGGCAGAATGCGGCGCTCCAAGTTTCATGATATGTGATGTAACATTTACGCCGCAGTAAAAACCTCTCTTAAAGTAGTTATATAGTATCAAGTATCAGGACAAGAAAATTCATGAGCCAGGAAAATATTCATCCGGTCTTGTTACTTGAGTCTATAAATCTTATGGCAATTTTCGAGCTTGTATCAAGACTAATAGTATCAAGAATCAAGGCAAGAAAATTCAGTGCCATTATAATCATCATCTGGTCTTGCTACTCATGTCTATCCGTCTTGTGTCTCTCTAAATTATTCTTTTATCTCAGGATAAGCCTCGTGCCAGGCACCCCAGCCACCCTGAACCGATTTTACATTTTTGTATCCCAGCTGCATCAATGCTTTTGCCGATAAAGCACCGCGTGATCCGGATCCGCAATATACAATTATGGGATCATCTTTTCCAGGGGCACTTTTGCCTGCAGATTCCCATCTCTCTTCGTCACCTATTCTGAATTCAAGTACCCCACGCGGAATATTAACTGCTCCGGGAACCGCAGCTTCATTGTGTTCTGCTGCCGTCCGGACATCGATGATGTATAGATCATCGCGGGTATAGATGTTTTTAAATTCTTTAACCGGTATTTCGGTAATTACGTCTTTGGCGGCAGCTACCATTTGCTCAGGGCTTTCATAAACTGTTAAATCCTTGCTTTCCTGCCCGAATGTCTGTTGCGATGTGAAAACAACAAACATCAACAGGATTGCCGATATTTTGCTAAAGCTATTGTTATTTCTCATTTTTTAATTGTTTGTGATTTTATAATCCATACAACCAGGATCAGGAAAAAATGTTTTGAGGGATGGTTAGCTGAAGCATGGATTTTATTTTTACTTCATCCTAATGATACAGTGAGTGGGATATGGAGAATAATTTTGTAAGAACTGTTAAAATCAGAAATTTCTCCGCTCCTTGTTCACTCATAAGTTCAGCAACCTCAAATGTCCAGGTTTGCGGCTTAAAGTTTTGTCATGATTCATGCTACACTCCTGACGAGATGTTCAATCATTGGCGCATTAATGGCATTTCAGGCAGCGGTATCCAGTTGGACATGCAGGAAGATCAACAATCAAAATTTTTAATTCATGTCTAAAGTTTTTTAATGTCCGGACTAAAACTTGTTTTAAAAACATAATGTCCTGATCCGATTTCAGTTCTCAGGAAATGATACGACAGACCCTCCCTGTCTAATTTCTCAAGCGGTTTTACCGGGTTATCATTTACGGAAAAGGTAGTGCCTGTTGAAGGAATTATTACTTCAGCGGTGGTATTGGCAGGAATATCTACTGTAAGCTGGAAGGTGTTAGCTTTTATTTCCCAGCTGGACGTTACCATTCCATAAGGCGATTCATGGGAAGCACGGACATTATTCATTTCATTTCCCGGATGCGGATTGATGATTATGCGTTTATATCCAGGACTATTGGCATCTGATTTAATGCCGGCCACTACTTTATACAACCAATCCCCCACAGCACCATACGCATAATGATTAAATGAGTTCATACCCGGATTCTGAAATGATCCGTCAGGTTTAATGCCGTCCCAGCGTTCCCAGATGGTAGTGGCTCCCTTCGTTACCGGATAGAGCCACGAGGGATATTCTTTGCGGTAAAGCAAATTATAGGCTTCATCAAGATACCCGTATTTCGACAGAGTGTGACAGATGTCGGCGGTACCCAGAAATCCGGTGGTGATATGTCCAAACTGGTTGACATCGGCAGCAAGACGCCGAGCAGCCTCCCTTTCAAGTTCCGGTGGCAGCAATCCAAAGGTAAGGGCAACAACATATGCTGTCTGGGTATTGGAACTTAACCTGCCATTGTGAGTTACAAATTCCCGGTTAAAGGCTGTTTTTATTTTTGACTGAAGGTCCTTGTAGCGGAGAGCATCATCAGTTTTATCAAGAATTTCAGCAATCTGGCGCAACAGGTTTACCGAATTATAATAGTACGCTGTGGAAAGGAAATCTTTATCGGTGGTCGCACCTGGATAATCCGAACGCGTGGTGGCAAAGGCAAGCCAGTCGCCAAACTGCCGGTCTTTTGGAACATAAATGTTTTTACTTCCTGCCTGGCTATGCATGAACTCCACCCAGTTTCTCATACTGGTGTATTGTTGCTGCAATATCCGTTTATCCCCGTATGACTGATAAAGTACCCATGGAACAATGACAGCTGCATCGGCCCATCCACTGGAGCCACCACGCTGCAGGACATTGGGAATGACATGCGGTACTGCACCGTCTTCATGCTGATCAGCATCAAGGTCATATAGCCATTTGGTCCAGAAAGCTGCACTGTTCATATTGAAGCACGAAGTAGGTGCAAAAACCTGTGCATCACCTGTCCATCCCAGCCGTTCGTTGCGCTGAGGGCAATCGGTGGGAACATCAAGAAAATTACCTTTCTGCCCCCATACAATATTATGCTGCAGTTGGTTGATCAGGTCATTGTTGCAACTGAAGGTTCCCGTTGTTTCCAGGTCACTATGCACTACAACTCCGGTAAGCATATTTTTATTAACTGTTCCGGGATAACCTGAAACTTTGACGTACCTGAATCCCTGGAAAGTAAAATGGGGCTCATACTCCTCAATGCCTTCCCCTTTAAAGGTGTAAATTATTTCCTGTTTGGCCGTACGCAGGTTAGTGGTATAAAAATTACCATCTTTGTCAAGCACTTCGGCATGCTGCAACCGAATGGTTGTTCCTGCCTGACAATTTGCCTTTAACCGGCACCAGCCTACCATATTCTGCCCCATATCTACAATTGTATCCCCCTGGGGAGTAACAATAATTTCAACCGGATGAATTTCTTCTATCTTACGCACCGGTTCCGAAACGGAACTTACCAGAAGATTTTTTGATGAGGAGGTTGAGAGAACACCACTCCAGTTGTCGTCATCAAAACCTGGAGTATTCCATCCGGTTTTCTCCAGCCGTGCATCATAAACCTCCCCGTCATAGATCTCAGATTTTACAATTGCACCAGTTGCCGACTTCCAGGTACCATCTGTACCGATAAATGTTTTGGTTCCGTCGGTATATACCAATTCGAGCTGAGCAAGAACTTCAAGATCCTTGATCTCCTGGGCCTGGTTTGAATTGGGTCGAAAAGCCCGGTACCAGCCATTCCCCAGTACAATACCTGCTGCATTGGTGCCATTTTTTAACATCGGAGTTACATCATACACCTGGTATTGCAGCCTGTTTGCGAAACTGGTCCACCCGGGAGTGAAAACCTGATCGCCCACACGCTCTCCATTGAGGAAGAATTCATATAAGCCCAGGCTGGTGCAATATAAACGTGCTGATTTTATTTTTTTTGCTACCTCAAATTCTTTTCTGAAATGGGGGGCAGGATAGCTGTATTCTTCAAATTCAATTGCCGTTTTAATCCAGTCAGACTTCCAGTCCGAGGGATTTAGCATTCCCATTTCAAACCAGGCGGGTTCCGACCATGAAGTCGCTTCCTTATCCTTATCCCAGATCCGGACGGCCCAGTAGCATCTTTGCCCTGATTCAAGCTGCCTGCCCTGATAGTTGACTTGAATGCATTGTTCAGAATCAATCTTTCCGCTATCCCATAAATCGGCTTTTCCCGCTTTAAGAAGTTTGGGTGAAGTGGCAACTAGTACGTGGTACCCGGTTTGCATCTGATCGTTTTTTTCAGATACAATTTTCCATGATAAACGCGGATTAAGGTCTCCTATGCCAAGCGGATTGGTTTTGTACTCACAGCGTAAATCCGATACCGCTGTTTTTTTGGTGGCTGCTCCTGCAAAGAAAACAAAGAAGAGCATCACTGCAGTAAAAAAAAGACTGTCGTTCCTGTTCATGATAGCTGGTATTATTAATAATATATTTTATTTTTTTATATGAATCATATCAAAGACGACCCCGTACTTCTGAAACCGGTTAGATTATTTTCCCTTGATCCGATGATTTATAAATATCAATAATTAAAGCGACTGCTTTCCGGGCTTCTTCACCGTCAATTTCAAATTCTTTTCCTGTTTCTATCGCAGAAATGAATGCCGACAGGTTTTTGGCATGGTTCATATATGAAATGGCAGCAGGATCGGCAACTCCGCCACCACCTTCAATGGCACCAAAATTTTTAATTATCTGTTCATCATGGGGATACTTCTCAGCAAACTGCCAGACCTTCAAGCTGTTTTCCACCAGTACGATGGTACCTCTTGTTCCGGTAATTTCCAGTCGCCTGAATTGACCGGGATAAGAAGCAGTTGTCCCGTAAATGATTCCCAAGGCCTTGTTGCTGAAACGAAGAATACTCACAGCCGTATCTTCAGTTTCTATTTGCGGATGGCCTTCTTTGGAACAGAAGGCTCCCAGTTGTTCAACCGGGCCCAAAAGGAAAAGCAGCAGATCAACCATATGAATGGATTGGTTCATAAGTGCTCCGCCGCCGTCGAGGCTCCATGTGCCATGCCAACCTTCATAATAGGCATCGTTGCGCCACCAGGGTACATGCACCGCGGCAAAGGTAATTACACCCAGCCTTCCTGCATCGATGGCTTCTTTTATAATCTGTGTGGTTTCGTTGTACCTGAAATTAAATATACCACCCAGATAAGTTCCTGCATCCTTATGAGCCTGAATCATCTGGTCGATGCGTGGAAGGGCAATTTCCAACGGCTTTTCACACAACACATGTTTTTCATTTCGGGCAGCTTCAACCGCAGGTTCCATATGAGCTCCGCTTGGTGTGGCAATCATTACAATTTCAACTTCATCCGAACAAATCATACTGCTGATGGTATCCCAGCTTCTGACGTCGTATTTTTGTGCCAGTTTTTGTGCCCCTGCTTTACGTATATTGCTGAATCCGGACAACTGGGCATTGGGCAATGATTTGACAGCCTGTGCATGAAAATCAGCAATTAATCCGGCCCCTGCTATTCCAATTTTCCACTTTTTCATAGTTGCGCTTATGAATTGTATTCAAAAAAGTATGTTGTGATAAAAAATTTTAGATTTGCCATGGTTGCCTGTATTCATAATGTAAAAGCTGATTTGCTTTTTCACTGTTAAGAAAGCGCTCTTTAACAGGATCCCATTGCAGGCGCTCTTTTGTTGCCAGAGCAATATTTGCCAAATGGGCGAAGCTCGTGGAACGGTGTCCGTCCTCTAATGTGCACCAGGGAGTTTTACGGGTATTGACACAATCAAGAAAATTTCTGATTAAACCAGCAGTACTGTTTTCACTGCTGCCATCGGCAAGCATCTCATTTTTTGCATCATATTGTTCGGCTTCCATTAGTTTATCCCAATTCTGAAATTGGCCTTTCCGGGTTGGAGTAACCCGGTAACCATTTTCACCGGCATGCAATGTCCCTTTTGTTCCGCGCAATTCTACTTCTCCCCAGGGAAATAATCCGCCACTGCTGGCTTCGAATATACTGAACGAAATAATTGCCCCGGAACTGAATTCAAAAGTTACATGCATGGTGTCCGGGATATCTCCATCATGATCTAATACATACTTTCCTCCATGAGAACTGACGGCACTAGGAGCTGTTTCACCCATCATCCAGCGAAGGACATCCATATAATGTACCCCCCAGTTACCCATTTGTGTAGAGTAATCGCTCCACCACCGGAACTGATAGGGTGCAATATTGTATTGATAGGGGCGGGCGGCACGAGGCCCCAGCCACATGTCCCAGTCAAAACCTTTGGGCGGTTGCACGGGGTTCAGCTTTCCTATCCCATCAGGAAACATATTACTGATGCGGAAGGCACTGGCAACCGTAACTTTGCCGATTTTTCCTTCAGGTACTTCTTTGGCAAGTTTTTGATAAGTTGGTGAACCCCGTCGGTTTAACCCTACAGCAACAATCTGTTTGCTTTTTGATTCTGCCTCAACCATCTTGCGTCCCTCAAGGATAGTTTGTGTCAAAGGTTTTTCAACATACACATCTTTCCCTGCCTGTATGGCATGGATTGTTTGCAGTGCATGCCAATGGTCGGGGGTTGCAATGCAAACGGCATCAATGTCTTTATCATCCAGCAGCTTTCGGTAATCATTGTAATACTTAGGTGGCTTCGAAAACGATTCTCCCATTTTCGGAACTCTTCCCATTTCAATGTACCGGGGATGAACTTTAGAATAATTACGTGTAAGGTATGGCTCATAAACATCACACAGCGCAGCAACTTCACAATCTGAATTCTGCATGAACATATTCAACAGTTGTGATCCTCTGTTTCCTATACCAATAAAACCCATGCGGATCTTACTGTTTGAACCAGAACTTAATGGGCTGATGGTTGCATTTACGGAGTTAGCTCCAATTGCAATTCCGGCAGTAGTAATGGCCGATTGCTTTAGGAAATTTCTTCTTGAATTATTATTTGCCATAATGTTTTTCTTCTTAAGTTAATCCCTGAAAAATATTAAGTACATATATAAAGATGTCTGTCTGATAAACGATTTCCTTATTTTAAGCTTCTTATTTTTATGTCTTTAAAATAAACAGTGTCGTTATGGTCAGTCAGTAATATGTGTCCGCTTTCCAGCTCGCCGTAATTCTGATCATTTTTAAATTTGGTTTCTGCCTTTCTTTCCAGAAAATCTTTGCTTCCGCGTTTATATTTTACAACCCTTACGCCGTTTAGCCAATGCTCAACACTGCCATTTTTTGCAATTATGCGCCCCGTATTCCATTCACCCGGAGGATTCAGCTTCTTATTTTCCGGGGCATATAGCAAATAGGCCGAACCAGTTGAACTGAGTCCGTTTGGATCCTCTTTTACATGTTCGTTGTTGTAATCATCAATAATTTGATATTCGGGGCCATTCATAATTTCGTTTCCGGTTTCCTTCTCAACCAGGGTCCCAACAAAATACTTTATGCCACTGTTAGCTCCTTCAGTCAGTTTAAATTGAAACATCAGCTCAAAGTCGCTGTATTTATTTTTGGTAATAATATCACCTCCTCCTTTTTCTGCCAGAAACAGCATGTCGTTTTCAATTTTCCATCCTTTTGAGGGAAATCCCTCTTCCATTTTTCCTCTCCAATTTTCAACTCCTGATCCGTCGAACAATACCTCCCAATTATCCGACTGAACTTTATCCCCGGCTGTTTCATCCCGATTTATTAATGAATAGGATGGTGCAAATGCCAGCAGCGACAAAACGAAAAACAAACTAAATGCACTTCTCATCATTTTAGACTTTTTTTGGTAAAACATAAGGATTGCGGTATTCTTTTGAAAGCATCCGGTTTGCTTCAGCATCATTAAGTACGGTTAATGTTTCCGGATCGATATCTAAAGTCCGGCCCAGCCGATAGGATATATTGGCCAGATGAATCAGCGCACAGGAGTAAAATCCTTCTTCGATTGGTGCAGTCAGTATGCTGTGATCGTTTGCCCTTATGGCATCAATAAAATTCTGATAGTGGTTGCCCAGGCCTTTTCCCGAATCGCCGGGGCTGCGTTCTTTACCCATAAAGGTTTGCCAGCCGTCAACATCTTTCAGCATATATCCCTTAGAGCCGTAAAAAATATTTCCCACCACATTGGATGAATTTGTCATATATGAATTGGTCAGGGGGGCTCCTGACCCCAGATGATTCCCTTCGGGATTGGTCATCCAGTGCCTTACTTCGAACTGAAGGATTTTCTTTTTATCGCCGCCGCCTTCCGGATTTGGAAATTCAAACATTGCCATTTGAACATTGGGTGTTTGCTGGTCGTCATCAAACATCATTTTGCCGCCAATTGAACTTACTTTGGTTGGTATTTTCACGCCAAGTCCCCAACGCGCTACATCCATTTCATGAACTCCCTGGTTTCCCATGTCACCATTTCCATAATCCCAATTCCAATGCCAGTTATAGTGAAAACGGTTTCGGTTAAAAGGCTGTTTGGGTGCCGGGCCCAGCCACAAATCGTAGTCCACTTTGTCCATATAGCTTTTTGTAAAGGGGCCTATCCATGATTTACTGCCTGCGGTGCTGGCATATTTTTCGTCTTCCTGCATATAACCATCAGGATATTTTCCTATGGAATTGCGCCACTTGTAACAAATGCCTTTGGCCAGGTATACTTCACCCAGTTTATCGTCGCGCATAAATTGCATAGCTGATTGCGCTCCGGGGTTGCTTCGCTGCTCAGCGCCGTCCTGAACCACCACATTATATTTTCTGGCTGCTTCTATAAGTTTCTGACCTTCTTCAATGGTATGGCATGAAGGTTTTTCAATACTGACATGTTTTCCGGCCTGTATAGCCCAGATTCCTGCCAGAGCGTGCCAGTGATTGGGAGTGACAACAGAAACCGCATCGACTGATTTGTCTTCAAAAAGTTTACGCATATCCCGGTAAAGTTTCGGTTCGCGCAATCCTTTATCGGAAAAATGTTTTTTTATCCGCTCTGCAAATAGATTTTCATCTACGTCGCACAAGGCGGTAACTTCCACATTGTTCAACTTCTGGTATTCCTGGATGTGCGACTGCCCCATTCCCCGGATGCCGATAACCGCCATATTTACACGGTCGTTGGCTCCTTTCCAGTTTGAATTGGAAAAGATTAATGGTGCCGTTCCCAATGCCAGTGTGCCTTTGGCTGACTTCTGTATAAATTCTCTTCGTTCCATAGTTGGTTTGATGTTTTATTTATTCGTATTTCATTGCAAAATCACTGGAGAGTTTATTAATTTCTGCTGCCGGCAAATGTTCACCTGAGGCAATAATTACCCGGTATCTGAATGCAAAGGATTGCCCGGGAGAAATGGAGAAATTCAGTGAATCGCTTCCGTTTGTAAAATCTTTTACACCAAAAGGATTGGCAGCAAAAAGTCCGTAAGGCCGTGCGTGCCAATAAGTTGGGTAGTTGGGATTATCGGGATGATCACAAATCACCAGCGAAACTTTTTCATCTTCAATATTTCCCGAAAGGTGCATCCAGCGTGCACGTGTTCCCCAGACTTCTTCACCTGAAATACCTTCACTACTCAGATAATTCCCTGTAATGCCAATATTCATTGTATCTTTCATCCTCGAAGTTGTACCATCTTCATTGTACAATACAACAGTTTCGCTGGAAGGCAACTCCAATTGCCGGGCTACCCGTATGCCGAACATTCCTTCTTTTGTGTCGGGCACAGTTATTTCATTTTCGCCGGCAGTTAAAATTGTATTTCTATCGATAATCCATATGTCTGCATTTGCTATAAAGTGAAATTCAGTAACTTCCCGTAATAATTCAAGGCCGGAGGAATCCACCCAACTTTCGGTTGACAAGAATGAGCCTTCTCCTGATCCTTCAGAAGTTTTTTCCGTTTTAAGATGTTTAATTACCCCACCGTTTTGATTTTTTGTTCCCAATCCTCCTGAACCATTGCCCCAAAAATCCAGGCCATTAACATTGCCATAAGTCATCCACATGCCAATCTGATGTGGATGGTCAGCACGTTCGCTGGTTTTGGGATTTAACGGAAAGCCACGGGTTATTTCAGTTCCTTTCGAAGTTAAAATCGGATAAAATAAAGGCTTGGTTACATTTTCCGGCCATTGAAATCTGGTGAATAATTGACCATCAACCAAAACATCGATTTTTTTACCGGCAATGTCTTCAGAAAAAGTAACCTGCGCATTGTGTTTCTGATCTCCACTTTTGGAATTGCAGGAAATTCCTGAAAAAACTGCAAGAATCAGAATCAAATAATTCAATTGAGTCATATTATCCTTTTTATTGAGCTAATACTTTCCAAACTCCTGAAGGGCTTCCCACATTGCAATAACATTTTGGGGTGGCACTTCAGACTGAATGTTATGAACCGTATTAAATACAAAACCTCCGCCGGGAGCCAGTGTTTCAATGTTTCGGCGAACATCGTCTGTTACTTCCTGCACCGTTCCCGAAGGTAACACTTTTTGAGTATCTATGCCACCTCCCCAGAATACAATTGCATCACCAAAATCTTTTTTCAGCTGAACCGGTTCCATGCCCGTTGCATTAATGTGAACCGGGTTTAGTATATCCACGCCCATTTCAATTAAATCGGGAATAATTGGCCTAACGTTTCCACAGGAGTGAAACATAATTTTTATATGGGGTGCCTTTTTTTTCATGAACGAAAGCACCCGCTCAAAATGAGGCTTATAATATTCCTGAAACTGGTCCGGACTAATGAGTTGTGACTGTTGTGTTCCGTAGTCATCGCCTTCTCCCGCTATGTCAACTGCATCGCCCAGTTCATCAAAAAGGGCATTCCAGAATTCAATTTTTAAATCGGCCAGTTTACCAATCAGCTTGTCGGAATTCACAGGAAAAAGGAATGGGTCGAGCATAGCATTTTCCATTCCCCTTACCCGCTGGTGCATTTCAAAAAGACCAGCACATAGTCCTTTGGTAATTACAATTTTCCCCTGATTTTTAAACTGAATTGCTTTTTCACGCAACCCGACAAAACGTTGTTTGGCGGATGCATCGGGCCAGGTATAATTTTCAATTATTCCTTCTACTTCAAAATCGACAGGTTCCAACGGGTGTTTAACCAACGAAAACCAATGACCATTTTTTGGAAAATGATGAGTAAATCCCCACTCATCAAAATATTCCCAAAACCCGCCTTTGTCTGCCAACCTGGAATATACATCCCAATTGTGGCTGGTAAGTGGAAATACGCCACGTGTGTCTGCTCCAAGCCTGTTTAATATTTCTTCTGAAGGAATTACAATTTGTTGAATTACATCCGACCATCCAGGCTCATCAGGTTCCATACCCAAAAAATGTCGCAGGTTTTGATAAGCTACATTGGTTATCCCGGTCCAGGTTGTTCCGGCTAAATCGAATGGAATGCGGTCGGGTTCCTGGTGGTCAATGGCTTTAATAATACGTTCACGTGAATTCATAACTTATTTGTTTTCGATTGAAACCGGTTTCATTCCGGGAGAAATTAAATGAATGACAAGCAGGCCGGTTAAATAACCAAAAGCCGCTATCACAAAAGGGAAAACATACCCGTCAACACCCGATTCATTGAGCACCCATCCTATTAATAATGCAGTTCCCATTCCTGCAATTGAACTTACCGTGGTAGAAAATCCAATGACTGATCCTACAATCTTTTTAGGAAATAAATCGGAAGCCACAGTAAAAATATTGGCCGACCATGAGTTGTGTGCCGCCGCTGCAAGAGCAATTAATCCAATGCTAACCGGCAGCGAATCGATGAATGGAACAAACATTACAGGTAGCACCAGCAGGGCAGTTCCCAATAAGGTTGTTTTACGTGAAAAATTGGTGGATTTTCCTTTTTTAAGAAGAAATGAAGACACTGCACCACCGGTTATTCCTCCACCCCAGGCTATAACATAGATAATTATCAGCGGCAAGGCCAGTCCTTTTAGTTCTACTCCATACCGGGCATTTAAAAATTTTGCACCCCAAAACAAATAAAAATACCACACCGGGTCGGCAAACATTTTACCCAGCGCTACAACCCAGGTTTGCCTGTATTTTACAAGTTTTTTCCATGGAACTTTTATATTTTCCAGATCACCACTGTCGCTGACGATATATTGTCTTTCGGCTGAATTTACAAACCGGCTTTCCTCTGGTGACTTATAGAGAATCAGCCACAAAATCAGCCAGGTTGCGCTGAGAATTAAGGATAAAATGAAAACATATTGCCAGGAAACAAAAAAGTAAAGTACTGCCGATATAAGTAAAGGGGCTATTACCTGTCCGATGTTGGAGCCACCATTAAAAACACCTGTGGCATATGCCCGTTCCTTCTGCGGGAACCATTCGGCAATGGTTTTTATACTTGCCGGGAAATTGGCCGACTGACCGATTCCAAGCCCCAGGCGCGCAATGGCAAAACCAAGCCAGCTTCTGGCAGCAGCATGTGACAGGCTGGCAAGCGACCATATAACTACTGCCAGCGATAAACCCCACCGGGTTCCCAGACGGTCGATAACATATCCTATAAATAAAGGCCCAATTGCATAAGTAAGCTGAAAGGCAAATACAACATAGCCGTATTCCTGTTCGCTCCAGCCAACTTCTTCAGTAATAAACGGTGCAAGGATGCCCAGAATAACCCGGTCGAAATATACTATTGTTGTGGAATAAAACAGAAGGGCTGCAATGACCCATCGGAATTTTGTTCTTTTAGAGCCTGATTGGTTCTTTGGTCTCATTCTGAACTGGCATAACTTAATTAGAGAATAATATTAGGAAAAAATTATTGCATAACATGTTGTTACTGTTAAATTTTCCTGTTCTGCCGGCTTTTAATGAAAACTGTTAGATACTAAAACAGCATCCATTTCTCTTACTGTTAATTGTTCGCTTCAAAACGATTAACTCCCCCTGTTAAATCATAACTCTTTCCTTTCCATACGAAATTCCCTGTAATACCTTCAGGAAGTGTGATTTTTGCCTTCATAACAGTATCTGTATTTTGGTAATCAACTGCAATACTCCCCTTAGGATGTGGAATTTCACCTCTAATGTTTTTTATTTCTCCAAGGTGAGGTTCTATTTTTACCTTTTCGAAATAAGGGGAAGCACTTTCGATACCTAAAACGATCCGGAAAAATTCAATATTCGGACTGGCTCCCCATGCATGACAATCGGAACGCGTAGTTTCAACTTCAGAAGTTTCTCCCCAGGTGGTAAGCCCCAGATCAATATTTTTTCGCCATACATCAAGCCAGTCGGGGTAATTGTCGCCGAACCCCGCTTTTGCAAGTGCAAGGTGCAAATAATATTTAAAATAGATCGATGCCGGGGCAAGTGTATTGTCCGTCATCAGGATTTCTCCGATTTCACGGACTTCCTGGTCGTCGGCCAATCCGGCCAGGATGGCCAAAGAGTTTGCATGTTGCGAAAATTTATCTTTTTGTGGCGTATCAGCAAATAAATTCCTTGATTGATCCCAATATTTATTCCTGATGGTTGTTTCCAGTTGCCTGGCAAGCTTCTCATAGAACAAGGCATACTCCTCCATTCCTTCAGCATTTTCTAGAATAATAGCCGACTGAAGGGCCAGTAACAATTGCAGATCCATAAGCGCAGAAGACCCATCTTCAGCTATGGGAGCTATTCCCCTGGTCCAGTCAGGAACCCAGTCGGTGAAATTCCATCCGGGTACATTTTTTAATGAACCGTCCTCATCCAGATAACTTATAAAGTAATTCAGGATTTGCCGTGAACCCAACAGCTTTGATTTTAAAAAGCTTTTGTCTTTTCCATACATCAGGTAATCATACAGGGTGCTTATATGCCAGAGCGAGTAGGTAGGGATTATCTGATCACGGGTGTCGGGATACCGGCTTAACGTATATCCATCCTTTTGCCTTGAATAGTCGAACAGATTCAGTGCATTTTTAGGCAGGCGGTCATCTCCGCTGTTGTAATACGTAAGCATCATCTGGATCCGTGTATCACCAATATATTGCAGCTGCTCATAATAAGGACAATCCATATATGTTTCAACCGCACATAACCGGGCTGTAAGCCAGCCAACTTCCATAATTTTATCAAATTCATCAACTTCTGATTCCAAAGTGGCATTCATTTCAAACGGATATCCTGTAAAAGTGCCATATACATCTTCTATTACCAGCGGCGAATCTTTAGTTTCAATCTCCAGCTCCAGGTACCGGAAAGTCCTCCAGTGCAGGGTAGTGAACTCCTGATTATGGGAGCCGTCGGAAATGATTGTATCCTGCCGTCCGAGTATCTTCTTTCCTTCAATTTCATTGCGGTTGTTCTTGGCGCCGCTTTCATCGTACAATGCTTCAGCATATGTAGTGACTATCGTGCTGTTTGTTCCTCCGCTAAAGACCAGAGTGGGGTAGGCATTTGTTAAAAAAGACTGGTCGAGCAGAATTTTCGCTGTTGTGTTGGCAGGAACTGTTACCGAAACTTTTTCTGCCGGAAACGAAGAAGGAACAGAAATGCCTTCCGATTTCCTGGTTGAAACAAGCCGCTGGTAGGTTAACTCCATGGGTGGAATAATTAAAGGAGTTAAGTTCCAGCCTTCGCCGGTACCGGAGTCGTTTCCCCTTGCTGAAGGTTCAGACACAGGTTTTGCCTGTTCCCAGCTGCTGTCGTCGAACCCGGCCACTTTCCAACCTTTTAAAGCACGGTTCATGTCAATTCTGTCGCCGGCGCCAACGGCATAATAGCCCCTTACATTCTGCCGGATGGGAGTGTAACTTTTATCAACAATGCACTTCCACGTGTCGTTGGTATTGAGCAATTTTGATTCACCACTGGTTCCCTGCATCAGAAAGCCGGTCCGGTATGAAAACTGGCCTATTGGTTTAAGTTTGCCTTCATTCCACACCAGGGCTGAAATTACATTCTCACCAGCCTTTAACCAGGGGGCCAGATCAATTGTTTCATAATTCCAATGATCAAGATCGCTCCATGCAGGTCCTGTTGAAACCAGCTTTTCATTTACGTACAGCTTATACCGGGGATCGGCAGAAACGCGGACTTCGAAGCTCTGAGGTGCAGAATCAAGCTGCAGCGTTTTTCTGAATAAATACAGGCCGGCAGAATGATCGCCCACTCCGGGAACACTAACCCAGCTAGCATCCCAGTCATTATTTTGGGCATTTACAGAAATTGCAAGAACTAAAAAGATGGTTGTTATCAGATTTCTCATCATGGTATTTTGTCAAAGATTGTTGGCAATTAAATTTTTCACTAAAGATGACCAAAATAGCATAATCAATCAATTTTAATACAAGATGCTGTTTTTATTTTTCCTGCAAAACTCTAAACAGTGTTATTTTGAGGTATAGCATGAAAGCACTTGATTCAATTAAAATTAGTTTATTCAACTTTGTCATTAAAACCTGTTCCTCCTGTTTACACCTTACCTCCGGGTGACCTTCTCCGGTGATAACTCAGTGTTAACTCAATGTATTCTCAATATAAACTCAGTGTAAATTCAATTGTAATTGACTTTACACTGACTTTATATTGAATTTATATTGACTTTATACCGGCCCATGTCAGGATAAAAACAGGCGAAAAAAATTATTTATTATTAAAAAATCATATGCAAAACATACTGTTTCGAAAAAACCTTTTCTTTTTTCTTAAATCTAATTAACCCTGTTGCAATAACCCACCAACCCGATCTTATTTCCTTTATTTTCATATTAGCTGCAACTCCGGCAGAATAAGGTATAAGATTATTTTTTTCATTCTTCCGAAACTCTTATTGATAAAAAGTATAAATAGGTTACATAGAATTTTTTATTGAGTTAAAAGTTCAGCAGAGTTACTCCGGACCAAATGATTTGATGAGCTACCCGGTGTAGCAAGGGAAACAACAGGAAACGAGGTATAGGAAATTTCTTTAAAGGGCAGATCGGAGGTCTGGCCGTATTCAACAGAGCTTTGGATGAAAAAGAATTAAGGGAGTTGGTTAATAAAATATAAGCAAGAAGGTCTGGCAGTTGGCTAACAATGTTGCCCAGGAATGTGGCAAAGAACCAATAACTTTTTCGGATTATAACTCAAATTTATTTAATTTGCAGAAATGGAGTAAAAATTGAATCATTATTATATGAGATATTAATTTAATTTTCTGCTAAGAATTTTTTTATTAAAACAACAGCATATGAAACTAGTTCGATTTGGTGAACCGGGTATGGAAAAACCTGGGTTAATGCTCCCCAATGGAGACATAATCAGTGCAGAAGATTTTGGGTAGGATTTTGATGAAAATTTCTTTGCAAATGAGGGATTGTTACGCCTCGATAATTGGATCAGGAATAACAAAAAGGAACGTCCTATTTTAAGTGATAAGTTGAGGCTGGGACCTCCCGTAAAAAAGCCAGGTAAAATTGTTTGTACAGGCCTCAATTACGAAGATCATATAAAGGAGTCGAATTTGGCAGCAACACCAAAAGAACCAATCCTGTTTCTTAAGGCTACTTCAGCAATTTCAGGTCCTTATGATGATGTTATTATTCCTCTAAACAGTAAAAAAACTGACTGGGAAGTTGAATTGGCTGTTGTTATCGGGAAAAGAGCTTCATATGTTGAAGAAACAAGAGCCATGGATTATGTTGCTGGTTATTTAATTCTTAACGATTACAGCGAACGTGAATTTCAACTGGAAAAGGGAGGTCAGTGGGTAAAGGGTAAAAGCTGTGATACTTTTGCTCCCATAGGTCCGTTTTTAGCTACAAAAGATGAAATCCGGGATATAAACAACCTTCATCTTTGGCTTAAGGTTAACAATGAATTAATGCAGGATGGCAATACTTCCAATTTAATTTTTAAAGTGCCTTTCCTTGTTTCTTATATTTCTAAATTTATGACGCTGGTCTCCGGGGATATTATATCCACCGGAACTCCTTCAGGAGTAGGACTGGGATTTAACCCACCCAGATATTTAAAAAAAGGAGATGTAGTTGAACTTGGAATTGACGGTTTAGGCGTACAAAAACAGATGTTAATATGATCAAACTGGCACATAACAAAAAGGAATATCTTTTATTAGTTCGTTGGAATTTACCGATTTCCACACCTGGTGCCAGCACTATTGAAGCCCTAAAATATACTTCCTGTATTTTCAAAAAGAAATTGCTCACAGTTCACTACAGGAATTTTATTGAAATAAAAATCTTTCGGATTTTCAGTAACAATGAAATTGCATGATTCATGGACGGCAGAATAATACTCCAGCCCGTCTTCAAAATCATGAACCTTTACATTTTGTATTGCTTGCAGGCTCAGCTTTTCATTTATTGTGGTGATATTTATATTCCTGCACAAGATTTCAATTTTTCTTTTTGCCACTAAATCGCCACTTTTTATTGATGAAAAATAAAAAGCTATTGCCAGGCAAAGTGGTGAAGTAAAAATTTGCCGGGCCAGCTATAAAGACAAGTGTAAGTTTCGCTTGTGACAACTGGTTTTTTGCTTATGGCTGCTGCTGATGCAGGAAGCAAGTATATTTTAATTGTTATAAGCCCTCCTTTTTTATATGAGATTTTCTCCATAACTCCATCCTTCGCGTACCGGTTCTTTAATGTAGCGTTCCATACCTTCGTGATTGGTCACCCGCATGTTTTCTGCATCATACTCAATGCGTGTATTGAAACGTTGTGCGAGCACGCCTATCAGCGACATTTCGGTAAGATCAGCTGCATAATCGAAGTTGGAACCCGGTAATGGGCCATTTCCTTTTACAGCATCCAGAAATTCCTGCTGCGGACCACCTTCAATACGGGGGATGGATGCCTCAGGCATTTCATTTGCCACCCAGCTTTCCCATTCAGCTTGCGGCATCATCAACTGAGCATTGTTTGGCCTTCCACCGGAAATGATGTTTTGCTTTTCACCAATCATAATCATTCCGGAGCCGGGCAGTTCATCCATTTTCCACTCAGGCCGGTTTTCGGGTTTCAGTCCACCCTCGTACCATTTTAATAGTACTGGAGGACGGTTTCCCCTGGCAGGAAACTCAAACTGAATGATAGACTGGTCGGGCAGAAACCCTTCAGGAGCTCCCGAGCTAAAAGTTGTTTCGGTTGCTTCGGGCATTCCAAGCTCCAGGGACCAGAATGGGGCATCCAGTGTGTGGCAGGCCCAATCGCCCAGTTCGGCATTACCAAAGTCGTAAAAGCCACGCCACGATTTAGGATGATAAACATGGTTGTACGGACGTTCAGAAGCAGGCCCCAGCCATAAATCCCAGTCAACTCCATTAGGGATTGGTTCTTCAGCCGGTGGAAATTGCCCGGGTTTAGTAAAATATTTGTCTTCGCCAAATTCAGGGCCGTTGAACCAGGCGAGCACTTCCCTTACTTCGCCAATTACGCCTGCATCCACCCACTCTTTTACCCTGCGGATTCCATCAGTGGTGTGGCCCTGGTTGCCCATTTGAGTGATGACGTTATACTCGTGTGCCGCTTTTTTTAGTGTACGCAGTTGCCACACATTATGCGCCAATGGTTTTTCTACATATACATGTTTGCCCAGTTGCATGGCTGCCATGGTGGCAGCAAAATGCGTGTGGTCAGGTGTGGAAATCAGAACTGCATCAATTTCCCCACCCATTTCATCAAACATTTTTCGGAAATCTGTAAACCGCCTGGCATTAGGAAAAGTGCTAAAGCCTTCAGCAGCGCGATTTTCGTCAACATCACATAAAGCCACAATGTTTTCTTCCGGACAGGCACTCCAGTTGGCTTTTCCGCGTCCACCTACACCAATTACAGCAATGTTAAGCTTTTTTGAAGGTGAACAACTGATAAGGTGTGGGATAAAAACAGCACCTGCGCTAAAAGCAGATGCTGTTTTCATAAAATTCCTTCTTGATAAATTACTCATAACTATGATTAAAAAACGAATTATTTATTTCAATTAAATATATTTAGGCTCTTTCCATTTTTCTTTTGGATGATAATTGCTTTCGGCTGCCCACCTAATTCCACGTTTTTGGATTTCGAGCGCTTCGGGAACCTCAAAATCGGCCATGACGTGTCCCAGGGATGAATAAAATACCCTGCCTTCTCCGTAATATTTTTTCCAGGTGACGGGTATTACGCATTCATCAATCCAGGGCGCATGTTCGCCGGTGAAAGTTGTGGTAACAAGAACTTTAACATTCGGATCAACATGCATGTAGTATTGCTCGGAATGCATGGCAAAATCTTTTAAGCCCTTTGTTATGGGATCTTTACGATTTGTTATTTTTACTTTGTGGTCAATGACCCCTCCGGGATGAGCAACCCATTGTCCGCCCACCATAAACTGATATTCCACGTTATCTCTGAAGGAATCACCTAAGCCTCCGTGCCAGCCAGCCAGGCCAACTCCACCTTTTATTGCTTTCAATAGTCCGGCCTCTTGTCCTTTGGTTATTTTGCCCATTGTCCACATATGAACAACAAGATCAAGTGATTCCATTAATGATTCATCCAGATATGAATCAAGCGAATCGGAAACAATTACTTCGGCACCCTCTGATTTCATCCATGGAACAAAAACATCAACCGACTGTTGTGGTTCGTGTCCTTTCCAGCCCCCCCAAACATATAATGCTTTTTTTCCTTTTAATGATGGTTCCGGAGCATTTTTGTCTGCCTGGGCTACCAGATTTTCAGTAATAAAAACAGAACCTGCACCGGCTGCAAGTGTTGTTTGGACAAATTTTCGTCTTGAATAATTACTCATGACACTCAATTTTACAATTTATACCCATTTTCATAATCCCTGTGAAAGTATTTCTCAGCTTCCGGGTCATTAATGAAATATTGCTCCTCAGGTGACCACCTTACAGGTCTTTTTAGTTCCAGAGCAATATTACCCAAAATACAACAGGTTGCAGTTCTCTGTCCTATTTCAACAGGGACGATCGGGTCTCTGCGTGACTTTACTGAATTGATAAAATCTTCCAGGTGAAGCGAACTTCTTTCATATAACCCTTCATCAGCATTTTCATCTTTTGGCGGGAGGAGTAAATCATTGGAAGCAGCATAACTTCCTCTTGAAACTTCAATCCATCCATCACTACCCCAGAATTTAATACCTAATGTTTTCTTATCATCATAAGGTTCATTAACCATTTCCAGGCCATTGTCATATACGAAAGTCAGATGTTCAGTTCCCTGGTATCCTGGTGGTATCACCTTAACAGGACCGGAGTAATCTTTTTTTAATCCCCATTGCCCAATATCAAAGTTGTGTGCTCCCCAATCACATGTAAATCCACCCCCTGTTTCTTTATAATAGCGCCATCTTGCCCAAAAGGTTTCCCGGGTAGGAGGATCGATGGTAATTGGTGGATTAAGTTTTGAATTGTAATGTACGAAAGAAAGCGGGCCCAGCCATTTTGTCCAGTCCAGGTCAGCAGGGATTTCTTCTTTTGGTAAATTATAAGGATCCGGTCCCGGACCAACATATGCACTTACTTTTTTTAGTTCTCCAAAGCCATTGGCTTGTTTATGAACCATATTTACGGCGTGCTGGTAATTACTGTCAGAACGCTGCTGGCTGCCCGTAGCAAAAATTATATTGTTTCTTCTGACTGCTTCAGCTACTTTCAAACTTTCTTTTATTGTAAAAGTTATGGGTTTTTCCTGGTAAACATCTTTTCCAGCATTACAGGCATCTATAGCCATTAAAGCATGCCAGTGGTCGGGCGTTGCAATCACTACAGCATCTATGTCTTTTCTGTCGATTATTTCCCTGTAATCTTTATAGGTTTTTACATCAACCAACTCATTTCTGGATTTATAAAACTCTTTTAAGCGGAGTTCAAAGCGTTGCCTTTTTATCCCATAAACATCAGCTCCGGCCACAATTTGTACGCCCGGTATCCGGCTAAAACCATTCAAAAGATTAATGGCTTGTTGACCCAGGCCGATAAAACCAATCCGGATAGTATTGTTGGCACCGGCAGTAAAGCTTTGGAACAATGGAAATGCTGTAACTCCGGCAGCTCCAATCATAGTGCTTTGGATGAATCTGCGTCTTGAAAAACTTTTCATTTTAGTTGATTTTGATTTATGGGAGTTCACCTCAAAAAATCAGAATCTTTTGAGGTGAACTAAATATTACATTAATATTAATATCCAGGATTTTGCACGACCTTTGGATTCTGGTCAATGGCATCCTGAGGAATGGGATTCATGTATTGCTTTAACTCAAATTTAGGAGACCATTTTACCTCCGGTTCAATGCTATATACCCATTCGCCCGAATTATCAGAAGGAACAGTATTGCGGATTACCATATTATGGCGTACCTCATTCATGACCACTTCGGCAATTTTCCAACGTTTGATATCGAAAAGTCTTTTATTTTCGAAAGCCAGTTCCACACGACGTTCTCTCCAGATTGCCTCACGCATTTCATCTTTCGACAGACCTGATTCAAGTGCAGGGATATCCCCGCGTTCGCGGACCTTGTTAACAGCATCATACACTTCGGGGGTAGGTCCTGTGGCTTCATTTTGTGCTTCGGCAAAATTTAACAGCACTTCTGCATAGCGGTAATGAATGTAATTCTGTCCACTTGCATCGTTAGCAGGTGCTTTGTCAGGATTCAGTTTCTTTTTTTGATAATAACCTGAATCTCCCACATCGGTTTTGCCAGCCAGGTCAATCTGGTTGGTTTTATCCGGATTCGCATAGGTTTCGTCAATGCGGGTATAAATTGTGTCTGTCCGGGGCATCCAATCCAGTTTATAAGGTGCTCCATCATAAACGATGGCATCATAGAAGCGTTGCTCTCTGCCTGTATAGGGATCTTGAGGATCATATCCTGATTCAGGGTCGGTAATCAGCTTCCCATTTGCCATAGCAAATTGATCCACAATCTCCTGCGTTGGGTTGTAATTTCCCCAGGTCATATATTGATCCAGCACATAAGTAGGCCCTCCACGTCTTTCGTAACTGCTTCCCATTCCCGGAACATCAAGAAACTGCCTGTCCCATATAATTTCTGAATTGTATTCATTTGCTGCCCTGAACAAATTTGCCGGATCGTCAAAAAGTTCATAAGGGGCCCCATTTCCCATTTCATCGATAAACTTTTTGTTTGTAGCTGCTGCTTTTGCCCAACGATTGGCATCGGCTGCTGCAAAATGAATATAATTTCCCGGGTCATCCAGATAAGGAGTACCACTATTGAATAAAGGGCTTGCAGCAAACAATTCGATCCATCCTTTCAGGGCAAGTGCAGCGCCTAAAGTTGCGCGTCCGGCATTTGGATCTCCTCCATTGTATTTCACCTGAAGATAATTGTTATTTACAATTTTATCCAATTCGCTTGTAATGAAATTAAATGTTTCTTCAAAAGTGCCGCGGGGATAATACAATTCATCTTCTGCCATGGTGTTCCTGTCGAGCGGGATTTCAATAATGGGAAGGCCACCATTATGCATAAAAAATTCAGAATAAAAGAATGCCCTTAGAAACTTGGCTTCATCCATTCGTTGGTTGTAATATTCATCTGAAAAGTTTTCTTTATTTTCTTCAATTTTTTGAATGAATGTATTGCATTTCCTGATAATCGTAAAAAAACGATTCCAGTGCATACCATTTGAAGGACCATGTGTGCCCCCCCAAACGCCATCTGTACTGGACGATGGAGTCTGGGCAATTCCCCGACGCCAGTTCGAAGCAGTATAGTAGTGACTGATGTTATAATCATCCGTGTAATAATCCAGTTGTTCAGCAAGGTTATATACTTTTACCAATTCGCTGTAAACATCGTTTAAGAAAATGTCAGCATTTCCCTCTGAAGCCCATTGCGTCTGGTCAGTCAGATTCGACTTGTTTTCATTTTCAAGAAATTCTTCCTGATCGCATGAATTTGTGGTGAAAAGTGTAACAGCACAAATTCCAAATATTATGTATTTTAAACTTAAAATTTTCATAGTGTTCCTGTTTTACAATTAAAAGGTTATATCAAGTCCAAATGTATGAATCTTCTGTACCGGATAGGAATTTTCACGCTGATCCCAACCCATTTCCGGATCAATGTGTGTAATTTTACTAAAAGTCATCAGATTTTGGCCGGTATAATAAACCCGAATTCCATTTATACCAATACTGTCCATTAATCTTTTAGGTATAGTGAATCCAACCACCATTGTTTTTAATCTTATATAGCTTGAATTTACTGTCCACCAATCGGAATTCTGAACGTTGTTTGCGTAAGGGGCGGGAGTTGCTCTGGGGTATCTCGCTCCCTGGGTAGCGGGAGTCCAGCGGTTGTCGAAATATTCATAGGCGGTGTTACTTCCATTATTTTCAAAAGGAACTGTCATAAACTGACGAATATTTATGCTCGACATAGCCGATCCCTGGAAGAACAATGATACATCGAAACCTTTCCAGCGTAAATCCGGAGTCACACCAAAGGTCATTAACGGATATACCGGATAACCAATAGAATGCTGGTCATGAGAATCAATTCTGCCGTCGGGTTCACCATCAGGCCCACTCAAATCGGCGTATTGGATATCTCCCGGGTGTAATTCTCCGAATTGAACTACATTGTAGCCATCTTCAGCATCAATTATCCCGTCTCCGTTTTTATCATCTGCTGTGGAAAACAACCCAAGGGCTTTATACCCAAAAGGAGTTCCGAAAGGTCTTCCTGTTAATGTACGGTTTGGATTATCGCGTTGTGCATCCGTTTCGAACACTTCTATCATTCGGTTTTTGGCATAACTGAAATTACCCGAAATTCCGAATTCCAATCCGTTATTAAATTGTTTGCGCGAAGAAAGTGTAATTTCAAATCCGTCATTTTTCATTTCACCTGCATTTTCCTGAGAAAGTGCCAATCCATATTCGGCAGGCAGTGTGACTTGTGGAGCTAAAAGCATTCCGGTACGATTTTCATGAAAATAATCGAATTCAACTCCCAGTAACCCACCCCACATATTTATATCTAATCCGATATCGGTTTTGGTTGATACCTCCCAGGTAATATTTGGATTGGGTTCCAATGCAACCCTCGAGCCCTGAACCATACCTGAATTTCCAAAAATGTATGCATTTCCTCTTAACTGGTACCCGGCCATATACTGGAACGGATCTCCTGCCAACATACCCGATTGACCCCAGGAAGCACGTAGTTTTAAGTTGTCAATGTTTTTGGAGTTCTGCATGAAACCTTCTTCTGAGATTCTCCACGCTGCAGAGAATGCAGGAAAATACCCCCATCGTGCACCGGGTGCAAAATAGTAGTGTCCGTCGTATCGACCCGATGCTTCGATCAAATATTTTTCTTTAAAACCGTATCCGAACCGGTAAACAAAGCCAATCTCACTTCCTTCGCTTGATGAACCTCCGTTATCATAGTTCAGTTTATCAGAACTACCAAAGTCCAGTTCATCAATTTGAAGGGCAAAATTATTTCTTCGGGCCCAAAAGGTGGCAAAAGTATTCCTCCTGGCTTCAGCCACCAATAATCCTGTCAAACTGTGGTTCCCAAATGTACGGGCATAATTTAAATAAGCCTGACCCGTATAATTTCTCCACTCCCTGTTTTGTTGCCTTAAATATGTGTAAGTTGGAGCATTTCCTTCCTGAGCTGTTATAGCTTCGGTATAGGTATAAGGTTGGGCATCAAGATCAATAACATGGTAAACAAAAGGAAGGTGCCATTGCTTTTGGTTTTCAGAAGTCGGGTCGTAACTGAATACTCCTTTAAAACTAAGGCCTGTTGTAAGTTGTTGTTCTATAAATAACGATGCTAATAGCGTATTTTTGTTCCACCTTTCATAACCATCCGAGCGTAATGCTGCAACCGGTGAACTTGCAGATGACTCACCCCATTTGTCTCCTTCAGGATAAATTAAGGTTTGAGTGGGTATGAACTTATAGAAGGCTCTGAACAGGTGTCCTGTAGCATTTTCACCAGGATCAAGATCTTTTGTGTTTTCCAGCGAGCCATATAAAGAAATCCCTATTGTTGTTGTATTAGTGGCTTTCAACTCCAGACTTGTGTTGTAGTTGTAGCGTTTATAGCCAACCGGATCAAAAAGTCCCTTTTGGTCATAATAACCTAACCCTGCATGGTAATTCAACCGTTCAGATCCACCACTGAGTTCAAGGTTGTGTTTTTGAACCGGAGCATTTTCATTCCACACATCAATAAATTTGGAATCAGGATACCTCCAGGGATCCTCTTGATGCAACCGGTTGTAATCGGCAATCAGTTCAGGATTATTTGGGGGCGTTGTACCCTCAGGAGTTTGATTGTAATAACCTTCATTCTGGAGTGACATATAATCGCGGGCATTCAGCATATCAGGTACAAATGTAGGATTTTGAAATCCATATGATGTACTCAGCCGGACTACAGGTCTTCCGGTTTGACCTTTTTTCGTTGTAATTAGGATTACACCATTTGCACCTCCTATACCATAAGGTGCAACAGCGGCAGCATCCTTTAATATTGTAACACTTTCAATTGAATTAGGATCAATCTGGCTGATATTATTACGTTTTACACCGTCAACTACAACCAAAGGACTGTTGTTTCCAGTGGTTACGATACCCCGAATGTGTATATCAGGATTGTCCATACCGGGTTGAGCACCATCTTCCGACCGCATGCTTACCCCTGCAAGTTTACCTGCCATAGCATGTGATATGTTGGGCACTGGCATTTCTGCAAGTTCTTCACCTTTAATTGTGCTGATAGAACCTGTAACAGTTGTTTTCTTCTGAACCCCGTACCCTATGGCTACAACTTCCTCCAGTCCTATAACGTCCTGTTCAAGGGTCATGTTTATCTGAGTCTGATTTTCCACCAGAACTTCTTTTGTAAGCATTCCTACAAATGAAAAAACCAGTGTGGCATCCTCTTCAATATTGGGAAGCGTATACTGGCCATCGACATCTGTTACTGTACCCTGTGTTGTACCTTTTGTTACTACTGTAACGCCGGGCAGTGGTTGACCCGATGCGTCGGTTACCTTACCTGTTACTGTTCTCTGCTGTGCATAAGCGCCAGACATGGCAACAATAAAAAAAAGGCATAGGAATAAACCATACCTTTTAATAGGGTTTAGTTTTTTTTTGTTCATAGATTTTGATAATTAAAAAAATTAATAATTAGTGATTTAGAGAAATTACTAAAGAAGAAATTTTTACGGTGATACTTTAATTTTCCATAGGCAGTTCATTTTCCATAGGCAGTTCATTTTGCAAAATGTGTTCAATTTATTAATAATTTGTTAATAGTTGTTATTTTTTTGTAAATTTTTTAAATTCAATCACAAATTTTTATCGAATATTCTTGCCTGGAGTGTTTACTTTTCAAGTTGCTTTACCATTGATTTTAGTTGTTTATGTCAGACAGAAATAATGGGCCAGTTGCAGATCAAAACAATTGTATCTATTTTCATGAAATAGGGAGATGAACTGAATTCCCATCCCCAAAATATAAAAGAAGGGTATGTAACTCCGGAGAGACAGGCCACCCTCCATCCTGCCAACCTTTAACGAATCCATGGCAGCCGGTTTGATGATGCAGACAAGGTACTCTGGTGGTCTGATGGAATCAATAAGGATTTGATGGTTATCCTGACGGGTTAATCAAAGTATAAAACCCTTATACTTTTCCCTTGGAATGGGAATTAACGGTTTTGATTTTACTGTAGGTGAAGCTTTATTAAAAAGAGGCATGGGTAATTTCTTCAAGGGGCAATTGGTGGTCTGGTTTTATTTAATAAAGCTTTGGATGAAGATGAATTAAGGGAGTTGGGTGAGTTGGCCTTGAAAAAATAAGCCGGGTGTATTATTCGATTAAAAACCTGAACGAAATGATTACAATAACTAAAATATACAAAACTGTGCAGTCTTTTAGTGAAATAATAAAAGACTGCACATAGAATTTCAAGATAAAAAATCTACCAAGTTCGTTGATCCATATATTCGTTCAAATCGTTTCTGGACATAGGAAGTTCTTCCGGGTTTTCATCCAGCCATTTGAGAAATGAATTTTTAATTTCTTCTGTCCATCGGGTATCAATCTGACCGGGAGTATAAACGCCTTTACGTAGCATTTCAATTCCAAATTTATCTCGTAAAACTACAAATTCTCCCTGTAATACAACCTTCTCCACCAGGTGCGCGGGTACGAATATCACACCAGCCGGTTTGGCAAGAACTGCATCACCCGGACATACAGTGGCCCTTCCAATTCTGATGGGTACATTAATTCCGGCCATCATCATATCCATGATATAGGAGGGATCAAATCCCCGCACGAAAGCATTGAACCCTTCAATTTTTGAAAGACCTTCCCTGTCGCGGGCGCTGCCATCAAAAATGACTCCTGTTTTTGATTTTGAGTAAATCGCATTACCCAGGTTATCCCCGATAAGTGTTCCGTCGATTATTTTACCATACCCGTCAGCCACATATACATCACGTTCCTGCAGCATATCAATAGGCCATGAGTTGGATGCGCCAATCCGCCCTTCCTTTTCTCCCAGGCTCTTAATTTTGTCATTTACATCGGGTCGGCTGGGCATATATTGCACTGTTAAAGCCCGGCCCACAAATGATTGGCCGGGATGTAGCATTTCCCAGTTGCCTTCATACTGGTTCCGGTATCCTTCTCCCCTGAGTGCCCCCCATACCTCTTCGATTGAAAGGTTTTGCAGCCGGTCGAGCAACTCATCGGGCACAAGAGGACGTCCGGTTGCATCACGTTCCCCGTTCCACTCCGGGGTGTAAAATTTCATTTGCTCTTCCGATGGTACGATCTGGCTGCTTCCCCATAATGCAATACATGCAACTATTGCAGTGATTAAAATTGTTTTTTTCATTTTGATAATGTTTAATTTTACTTCTGATTTACTTCTTTGTCATTCATTTTGTTGTTCTTGATTATCCCCATAATTAAGGTTTTTTTTATTAACTCCATGTACGGTCGTGCGAACGTTTCTCATTCCATTCTGGTGTAGGATTGAAGTACCCATAGTTTTCAAATCGGGGATCAAGGTGTTTTTTGACCTCATCTTCATTCAACTCAACTCCTAGCCCAGGAGAGTCCAGAGGCACATTGGCAAATCCGTTTTCAAACATTTTTTTGCTGCCTGTCATAGTTACAAGGTTATTGTACCAGGGTGTGTCAACCGAATGATGTTCCAATGCAATAAAGTTTTGGGTGGCAGCTGCACAATGAACACTGGCCATGAGAGTAATGGGCAGTCCTGCCATATGCATTGCCATAGCGATTCCGTTTTCCTCTGCATAGTCACCTATTCTTTTTGTTTCCAGCAACCCTCCTGAAGAAGCAATATCCGGATGAATAATATCAACAGCACGTTCATCGATAAGCTTTTTGAACCCGCCCTTCAGTGCATAAATATCTTCGCCAGTGCAGGTTGGAGTTTCAAGTGCCTCCGTTATTCTTTTCCACTGGTCAGTATAGAACCATGCCACCATATCTTCGAGGAATGCTAACCGATACTTGTCGAGTGCCTTGCCAAGGCGTATCATGTTATTGTAATCGAAATGACCAAAGTGATCAACAGCCAGCGGCATTTCAGTACCGACAATGCTTCTGGCCCTGTCAACGAACGAAACCAGCTTATCTATCCCTTTTTCAGTCAGCTGTACCTGGGTGAAAGGATGCAGGGCATTCCCGTAATTCATATAATCACGCGTGTCGTACTGTCCCAGTCCGCCAGGTATATTTTCCCAGTAATCCTTATTTACAATGACATCCTCTTCGTTTCTTATCATATCGAGCATAAGATCCATTTTTATCCATGTAAAGCCTTGCTCAATTCTTAATTTCATTACCTCCCTGAACCTGTCTTCATTGGTGATGGAAGGGGTATCAGCATACATTCTGATCCGGTCGCGGTATCTGCCGCCAAGCATCTGCCAGGCGGGAACATTCCATGCTTTTCCTGCCAGATCCCACATGGCCATTTCAACAGCACAAACTCCGCCAGCCAGCCGGCCATGGTTTCCAAATTGATAAATGATTTTCCAGATTTGTTCTACATTGCAAGGATTCAGCCCCAGAATACGGCTCTTGAGCATGAGGGCATACCGCGGATCAGCTCCATCCCTTACCTCTCCGTAACCATATATTCCCTGGTTGGTGTCAATGCGGATTATGGCTTTTTGCCCACCCTCCCTGACTACAGCTACACGCATATCGGTAATTTTTAAATCGGATGGGTTAGAATTACGTTGAACCTTTGATGTGGTCTGGGCAACCAGATCATCAACCGGCAAACTCATAAATGCAGCCAGTGAGGCTCCGCCCAGCATCGTTTTTTTTAAAAAACTCCTGCGATCATTTGTCGTTGCCGGAGCTGAAATTTCCTTGTGAAGTGATGCCTCATAAGCTTTTTCTTTTTGCTTGCCTTTTTCGATAATTTGTTTTAAAATACTTTTCATAATAATTTAATTTGAATGTGAATATTTGAATTAATTGAATAGTTACATTGAAATTGTGCAGCAGACGTATCACGGCAAGTCTTGCCATCAGCAGGCTTTCCCTTCCGGCAGTTGTTAAAATTTACAATTAAAATTTAAGAAAGGCCATATTTTAAACAAAAACTTGCTGAGAATCGGGAAAAATATAGCCGTAGCAGCAGTTGGCAGTTGAGGCAGAAGGAGAGGCCAAGGCAAAGGAATAGGAGAAGTAGTTAGTGGTAGGTGGCAGTTGGCAGTCCCTCAAATTGCCAGGGCAATATCATATGCGAAATAACATGAGTAAATTAGCGGCCATAGAAACTGGAGAGATATACTTCAGACAGGAGTAATGCCATGTAGTCCTCTGGCGGGTTGAAAGCCCTGCTTAATTTAGCCCGGTGGCAGCGCCCCGGGTAAAGATGCCAAATAGTCCTCGCGGCGCAACTGCCGGATTAGATTTGAAATACACCCTTTCCAGGTATTCAACTTTCTGTTTTATCCGGATGTGCCATATAATAATAATGGTTCGGAACGTGCAATCCGTAACCTGAAAGTAAAGCAAAAAATTTCTGGTGGTTTTCGTTCTGATAGAGGAGCAGAAATATTTGCAATATTGCGATCTGTTGTTGATACAATAATCAAGAAAGGTGGAAATCCATCTGAATCAATTCGATTTGTTATAATGTTGCAACCCGTAAAAATGAATACTCTTTCAATAAGAGGTATTAATCATTAAATCGACCTGAGTAGTTACAAGATATTTAATTGATTCAATTCCATTTAATCACCAGTGTTTCATCATTTTTCAATAAAAACCTTGAGGAGTCAGGGATTTGATTCCTGTAATTTGAGAAGATCAGATCAGCTTTTAAGGATTTATCTTCAGCAATAACTGATACAGGTTTTTCTATTCCTGATTTATTGATAATGATGGTTATGTAGTTTTCCCCAGAATGCATGGTTTTCATGAATGTCCCTGGAACAGGACTTTCAAACTGAAAGGGTGATTTAATTACCCGCAGAATCTCTTCACTAAGCCAGAGACTTAAAGCGTTGTAGTCCTTTTCAATTCTGCTTCCTAATCCCAGAAGTGAAGGCATCCATATCACCTCACCTTCCCCGATTGTATTACGTATTGCAAAAATCTCATTATCCTGACCTGATATAACTTTGCCGGTTTTATTTTCAACTAATCCTCTCCATAAATGAGCCGGAATTTTTTGACTATTTAATGAGAAATAAGAAATATTTTCAACCAGCTTGAACTCGCTAATATTGCCGCCAAACAATTTTTGAAAAGGAAACCCTGTTTGCATTGTATTGTGAAGATTTTCATCGAAAAATGCAGTCATTCCTTCAACAATGAGTTTACCCCCCCTATTAACAAAACCTTCCAGTTCTGACAAATAATATGTTGGTACTGAAAGCTGGTTAGCCAAAATTATCACTTGCCCTGAATAATTCTCTTTATCAAAATCAAACTCATTAAACTCTTTTATGTTACAGTTTATTCCCATTTCGCTTAAGGCTTCAAAATAACCAAGAACCGATTTCATAACTGCACCTTTTTCCCGGCCTTCATAATTTTGTTTGGATGGTGTTGCCATTAAATTTTCAGCCCACATGGATTCATGGATATAAAGGAGATTGATACCGGAATCAACTACTTTGGCTTTTCGGAATAACTCTTCATTTTTATGAATTGTGTTTGCCACATCTTTTACTGCTATTAGTCTGTCGGAGGGCTTATCCTGAAATGTTAACAGGGCCCATTCCCCGGCTTCGATACCTGATGCCCTCGGGTTAAGTGACCAGAAAATGTTTCCCTTCGATTCCGATCCTATTGTTGTCCACAACCATTGTGTTATTTCTTCAGAAGTAGGACAGAACGGTAACATTCCGCTGTACGTATTGTTACCGCCTTGAATCTCTGTCATCATCCAGGGAATATTGCCTGCCCCAGAACGAATAATCTCACTGTTTGCCGCCATTGCAAGGGCATACTGACTCCGGTCAAAATATCCATAATGCCAACTTGGATGAGCGGAACCACCCAAGCTATTCAGAAATTTTCTCCATGAAGGAAAATCGTATTCTGCAACAAGATCAAAAATAGCATGGGTATTTACATGCAAATGATTTACCTGATCATATTTTCGGATTTCATTAGCGAGCCAGTATAAATACCAGGTATTGAAGTCCATTAAAAATCGTTGGTTCGTTAAGTCCATCAAAACAGGGTATCCTTTATCGGTATTCTCTTTCTGCGGATTTTTAATCAACCATTCCTTAAATTTTTTATCCGCAAATTGGTTATTTGAAACACTGCCAGAACCTGGTTCGTTAATTAAAACCCATCCAGATAAGCTATCAAACTGTTTATAATGAGTAACTAAATGACGGATAAATTCAGAAATTGAATTTAAATGCTCCTCACTACGGGGGAACTTAAATCCTCCGATATCTGTCTTTTCGGTATATGGAAAAATGGTAGCAAACACCTTAACTCCATATTTGTCCGCTGCTTCAAATGCATTATCAAACAATGTAAAATCCCAGGAATCATCATTTTTTTTCATGTATGACTCAAACATTCGTATGCGGCATACCGACATATTGTTTTCCCTTAGAATGCGAAACCAGGCATCAATTTCTTCCTGCGTCTGACCAGGTTCAATAAAAACCTGAGCACCAAAAAGCGGGATACCCTCATTGCAAATTTGAGCTGTAGTTTCTGGTTGATTTCCAAAGATAAACCACGAAGTAAAAATTATTATGAAAAATGTTTTTTTTGAAGAAATACAAGAATCAATCATAAATATTTGTTTTTTGCTCTTTCCTGTTAATTTTTTACAACTACCTTATTATAAACAAATTTCTCATCGTGTACTCTAACGATATATGATCCCTTTGTCAATTTTTCAGTGTTTATTTTAATCCTTCTATTATGGGCCAAAGGAAATTCTTCAGAATATAACTTTGTTCCTGTTAAATCATACAAATCAACATTTACCCTATTCCCATATTCTGCTTTTAATTCGATGTATATATGATCAGCAAATGGGCTAGGGTACATCAGGTATTGAACAGTTTTCAAATCATTTTTTACTGAAGTGATTGTTAGATCATTATAATGCAAAAATTTGACTTCATATGGAAAAAGAGTAATCTGATTGGAAAATCCATCTATTGTCACCTCCACATTTTTGTTGAGTTGATTAACGAGAAGGATTGTTGTATCGGAAGCGAGCACTGAAATTACATCTTCCTGTGACAAGCTGGTATTGTAAATTTTATTCCCTTTACTGAAATAATCATGAAGTCCCTTTTGAGTATAATAAAAGGGTGTAGGTTTCCCCCCTCCCGAAATTTCTGTATTAGTCCATATTCCCAGAGGAAATGAAAGTCCTGAAGCATCGCCCTGAGGCTGCCAGATCAAAAGTGTTGCGTAACCTGCTTTAATTGATTTGATCATTCCTGCAGACATATATGCATTCAAAAAGTTTTGATCGACAGATGTCCCACTAACATAATTTTCAGGGTATGCATACCACTCAGCCCACCAAACAGGAAGAGATTCACCACCTGGCCTTTGTCTGATCCAGTTTATTACATCTACAAATTTCTCCGACGATTTAAAGCCATCTGTTAACCATACCCCATCTTTATTACTATTTCCACCGTCGATTGTAATAAAATCAGCACCTTTATTGTTTTCCAGCCAATAATTGATAACATCCAGAGGGCGCTGATCCATAACACCGTAATCTCCACGAAGGCTCGATGGATGACTGATTGAACTGTGAGACCAGGAATCCATGACTACATATGGTCCACCAATCATAATTTCAGGGTTTATCGCTTTGAGTGAGTCATAAACCATATTATACAAAACAGTAAAACTCTCATAATCCCAACGATTTTTTGAAGCATTGTAAAAACCTTTGAATTCGTTCCACACTTGAAAATACATCACATCGGGATATCTTCGTGCTACTTCTGCACATAGTCTTGCAAAATCATCGTAATGATCTCTGCTAGGAGCTGTTTCAAGTGCATTCCAGTCAGTCTGTCCGTTCATATTAGGAGAATGCATCCAGGTTGGCGCTCCACAAAGTGTTATAACAGGGACACCGTTGGTTTCCCGCATTAGTTGAATACGACGATCAAGTGAAGACCAGTTCCAGTCATCAGGATTGTTAACAGTTGAATCCGGCCATGGATTTAAAGTTCCCCAGCCCATAATATGCTGATTTTGATAATGCGTAACTGAGTCTAATAATAATTTAGCATTACTAATTGCACCAGAATTACCCCATGAGTCAATACTTCTTTGGGTATGGGTAACTCCGGCAAGATAAGAACTTGTTAATACTTCTTCTGATAAATCTATATTTACCTTTACTGATACATTTTGACTTAGAGTAAAATTGTAAAATAATATACCCAAAATCATCCAAATTATTTTCCGATTCATTACTTATAGTTTTTAAGTTTCTGTTATGATTCTTTTGATGAACAAAAGGAAAATTACCAATTTAATTTGGAGTTTAGACTTTTACAAATAAAACATTGCCTCATACTCAATACGAATTTAAATTAATAATCATATGTCTTTTGCTCTAATACTACCTGTTGAATTTGAATTTTTAATTACAATTGCATAAGATTAATTTAATGCGGTAATTTTCACAATAAGAGAACGGCTAAAAGAAGGGAGCTTAACATCAGTGCTTGTCGATTCTGTTTCCGACCACTGATCATTCCATGGATCATAGAATTCAATTTTTTGGATGGATTTCCCAGCTGTTAAACCTACTACATCCAAAAGTTCATTTTCCACTAACCTTGGTGCGATCCTTTCTTCAAATTCATTTTTCCATGAATTTTCTTTATCTCTTACCCATATCAGATTGGTTTTCCCCCCTTTGAGGGCATATACCCTTACTCCAGTCATTTCCCAATATATTGGCAAAAATTGCTCTTGAATTGGATTAATTCCATTTATTGCGGTAGAAAATCGTCCATAATGATACCAAAGATTATTTGCATCAACATAATCATTCCAATGCCAGTTTTGACCACCACCAGCAGCGCCTGCAAAAAAAGGTGCAAACAGAGCATCATGTAATAAAATTCCATCTTTATCCATTTTGTAATATCGAATAGGACCAGTATGCTTGGGCTCAACTCCTCCTGTCTCTGCAAGCATGATAGGTTTCCGCAGATTATAGGAATGTAGCTCTCTTATCGCACTTGATGCAACAACATCCATGGGTGCGTGACAGATTTCCATTTCAGCCCCCAAATCAAGATACCGGTGAACCTGTGCAACTTCATTTTCATTCATTGCATTCAGCATTTGATATACTTTCCGCCAATGTTCCCGGTCAAAACTACCAAGACTTTGCATAGCTAAATTATTTGGAAAACTATTTTTCAGCTGTGTTAACATCGTATGATGCCAAGGATAAAAATCAGAATTTTCCGGATCAGCCATAGCATTGATCTCATTCCACAATTCCCATCCAAAAAATACCGGATCACTGCCATATCTTTTAGCAAAAAAATCAATTCTGTTTAATAATAACTGACGACCTTCATCTGTAGACATATACTCATCTAAAGAGTTTAAAGGCCCGCCTTGAGATGTATGGTATATATTTTTTGTGGACCACCTGGCTGATTCATCAGGGGCCACTCCCCTAAAATGCTCCAGAGTCATTTTTAGCCTTATATTATATTTTCGAGCCAGTTCAATCAACTTGTCAATCCGCTGGGCTTGCTCTTCATTAAATTGACCAGAATCAATATTTTCCACTTCCCAAAAACCATTACTCAACCAAAGCCTTATAAAATTGCCACCGTTATTGGAAAGCTTTTGCATCCACTGCTCTATCTGTAAAAGACCTTCCTCTTCTTTATCATTACTTACTCCAGCTCCAATAATATTTAAACCTATTGGGATATAGGGGTCACCATTTGTTAATTCAAAATAATTAGGATGTTCTTTGCTAACTGAGACATAATTTTCATTCTCAATATCATCATGGTTTTCAATCTTTTTACCACTTGAACTACAACCGCCATAAAGAAGAATCAGCAGGATTACAATTAAATTATGCTTTTTAATTTTTTCATTTAGAAATTCAACTTGGTTTTTCATAAATTAAAATTTAAATCTAACATTACACAAGAATATCTCTCTAGAATAAGGACCTAAATTGGTTCTCTATATCTGGTAATTTTCATTTTCTTTAATGTTGGTTTCAGCCACTACAGAACATATTTATAAACCGTAACCCAATCAACCATCAAGTTTCCTGAATTAGACCCAAAACCTTTGGTCTCTGTTTGTAATTGCCATCTCATTGGTTTGGTCGGTACCCATTCATCTGAATCCAAAATTACATCACCATCCAGAATATATTTAATATTTCCAGGGCGCCATTCAATAGTATATGTGTGCCATTCGGTATATTTTTTATTTGATACAGCTTCATCCTGACATCCTATACATGCTCCCATTCCAGCATAATGATGGAATCCTCCAATTTTTCCGGCGAGTGAACCTTCCGGAAAATCTTCCTCTCCGTCATCAGGCCATTTTTCCGTCTGTGGCCAAAGCAGCCATGCAATATGATATTCTTTCAGGTCAGGGCTATCAACCTTAAAACGGGCAGTATATCGTCCATAGGTTTGATATTGACTAGTACCGGTAATTACTGGTGTTGGATTAGCACCGGCCGGTTGTCCAGCAACAGGATGTAAATGAAAATTTAAAACACCATTCTTAACACTTAATACCGAATCGGCCCGATAAGGGCGTTTTTGATATGTGTCAGTAAAACATTTTGGATAGGACCGCCACTTTTGACCTTCAGCTCCTTTGTATACATTTTTTGAATAATCACATTCGCTGCCCCACGAACCTAACGCAGCATCTTTAGTAAAATCATCATAAAAAATCTGTTTCCAGCCCGGTAAGTCACCAATTGGTACAGACTCACCGGATGGGGAAGTTGAATTTTTCGATTCTTCGTTTGATTTTCCCCAAATTACTATTCCAGGTAATATTAGCAACATCAATAAGCTCACGAAATTTTTCTTTTTCATCTATATTCGTTTTATTGTTTTTTAATTCCTAAAAAATTCACCTTTTATTTTAATTAATTCCTTCAAGATCATATAATTAATCTTCACATGTTTACTTGTAATTTTTCAGATCGATACCATATAATTCGTTAAGCAGCAATGTTATTATGATTTTTTTATCCATTAAAGTTTGAATTTATGAATATCAACCCAATAGGATGATTTAACTTCATTATTTGAATCTTTCTATCTGTAGGAACATTTCCAAAACTATTTTATGATATTGATCATAATCCGGGTCTGGTATTCCAGAAGGAGGAATAGGTTTGGTTCCATAACCTGTTTGAAACATATCATGATGATAAGACGCATGACCTCCTGCTTTCCAAACATTATAAATGTGAATGACATGATCAAAAGGACTTGTTTCAGCTTTTGGTCCTCCAAGCCATTCTGTTTCCCGGGTTCCGCATCGTGCCGGCTCATCATCAACTACTGGTTTATTAAATTTTGTAATTAAACTCTTAATCTCTTCTCCTACTCTTTTCCAATGATTTCCGTGACGTGAAGTATGCTGTGTTAAGAAATCAAGTAGCTTATTATGCTTGTCATCACCAAGTGTTCCACCACCACCAGGACTATTAGTCACCAGCCTGTATGGATCATTGTGTTTTATGATTTTATAATAATCTTCCACGCGATAATCATTTTTATTCCAGATTTGAAAAACCAGGTTTCTATAAGGAATTAACTCTTGAGTTAAGTTTTTTATAGCATTACTGGCTGCTTCATCAGATAATTTTTTACTCTTGCTTTCTGAAGAGAATAAAACATATTCTACTACCATATCCTGGGAAGCTGAGGCTTCTAATAGTAATTTTAACCTTTTAAGATAAAAATCGCGAAGGCTTCCATCAGGATTATACAATATGCATGAATCGCATGTATCGATGAACCCAAGATCATTATTCCATTCTCCCCAAATTCGCAGTACAGTTAAACCGTGGTTAGTAAACTTTTTAATCCATTTTAGTCTCGATTCTTTGCTATTATTAAAAATAGGATTATAAAGTGCGTTAAAAAAACTAATACCTATGAAATTGAAGGGTTATTGATCTAATGTAAAGTTTATACCTTTAATTGCTAATACCAGTGAATGGTTTTCATTGGACAATTGATTTTCTGCAATCAGTCCTTCTGCACTAGAAATAAATACCAAGAATATCCCAAATGTTAAAAAAAGAATTTTTTTTTATTTTCATTTTATAAAGATTTTATCTTTTCAAAGGCTAAAACAGCATGATTTTAGAAAAAGAGCTGCCAACTGACAGCCCTTTTCATCAAACATTAACTTAAGTACTACTTTTTAACTACTTTATATTGACCTAACACTTTATCATTATGCTTGTTACGAATTACAACCAGATAAATACCAGAAGGCTGGTCTTGAATGGAAAGAACTTCTGTGGTACCCTGAACTTTCAGATCACGTATAACCGCTCCTGTTGAGTTGAATACCAGTATCCGGTTACCATTTTCCACACCTTTAATATTCAGTTTGCTATTCGTAGGATTAGGGTAAACCTGAATTTGGTTTACGCCTAACAGGTTAGATGATACAACTGTGAGATGAAGCCCATAGACAACCTGGATTTTCCCATCAGCAGACGTTACTTTCAGCATATCACTACTATCAAGCAATCCAGATGTTTTTTCGTTTCCATCAGCATCTAAAAGGACAGCAGTTGCCCCCATTGAAGGCCTTATACTTGAATAAAATTCATCTAATGTGGTTTCATTCGTAGGACCATCAATAGAATATTCAACCTGGTCGACAGCATAGACATCGGATAAAACATAAGCAAGATAATCAGGTGAGAGAATGTACTGTGTCCGTAGCATTGCAAGATGATAAACCCTGGTCACCAATCCATTTGGCGATGTTACAACAATCTTATCGTCTTCATATAAATTTCCTTCAGTCCGTTCAATTCCCATTTTGTCAACTACTTTTACTTCAGCATTATAGGAGGGAGTAATGTTTGAAAGAAACGTCTGAAAATTGGTTCCGCGGGGAACAAAATTAACAAGATTCTCTGACTGGGTTATAGAATAAACATCAGAAAGGATGAAGGCATCATCTTCAGTAGAAGCAGGTAATAGCTGATAAACTATTCGTGTACTGCCGTCCTCGGCCAATACATCAAAATAAGTTTCGGAATTTACAGTTAAATTCACATAAACAGTATCGAAATTTAATTTCTGAAACGGAACATAAGCACCATTACCATCAATAATACTCATCAAAGCTCCTTGTGGGACAGTTATATTACTGATTATTGTACTAAGCTGTGTTCCATACTCAAAACCTGTTATAGTTCCAGTCCCTGAATTTTCCTCATCCTGAACAACACTTTTTGGTTGACTAATAATTTCCACATCATAAACCTGAGAAACAAGCACAGCATCCGAACTCAAACCATCATCTGTCACTTCCAGAAAATACTGAGTAGTATTGGTACTATCAGCAGACAGTACAATCAAAATATCATTGTTGATAATTATATCCTCAGGATTCAGGTCCGTGTCCACTGACTTCAATGTAAGAGTTTGGTTTTCATGAGCCTTAATGATATTTTCAAGAAAAGTTCCAACAGTTGTGCCAGTGGTTACTCCTCTAATTCCTTCTTCCATTGAATATCCTTCACTTACTTTATAAACCGGAGATGATATTGTAGATAAATAATGTCCAGGCGCCACCATGTAGTGCTGCCCAATATCATACCCTACATAAAGTGCTCTCCATGGCCAGCCGTATCCCTGGTCGGCATAGTAACTTGTACCTATAACTTCCCATTCACTGTCTTCAGGACTGGTCCCAAAAGATTCGCCTAAAGTTGGATTTCCTTTATAAATTTCCGGCTTCCTCCTATAACTCTCAACTTTATCGGTAAGCTTTCCTCCTATGACCCAGATAGAACCATCTCCCATTCCAAAAGCTTCAATAAGTTCAAAATCATTTGGATCGTTTGCTGGTTTTAATCCTAATGTAATTGAATCATTCAATATTTTAAAAAGGTACCAACAGGCATTATTCCATTTTCGTATAGGATTACCATCTCTGTTAATTGGCTCATTCCATGTATTCACATGTTCATTTTTATTTAAAAATTGCACATCCAATTGTTTTGGAACAGGCCAGTTCTCAAGTCCGATTTCACCGCTTGCATATCCCCAATCTTCAATACCTCCCAAACTGAAAACATCACCAGGCTGAATAATAGGGTTTACTGTCAAATCACGTTCCAACATACCAGGTGTAACTGCCCAATCAGCTTCATTTACCCATTTATAACCGGGAACATATTTGTCATATCTATCCAACCAGTCTTCAACGTTCATTCTTGACTGAATAACTCCGGCAGGATCAGTATTGAAAGCCATCGCAATCATATAATTACTTAAATCAAGTGGCTGATTACCCGGGTTACAGATTTCACCAAAATTATTGTTCCATGCTTCCCAAAATACCAGTTCCGATAAAAAAGGCTCTGCATGATATGGTTGGATATTATTTGGATCTTTTTCCTTAACCAACTCAACATTATATGTATTTGAAACACTGTCATCTTCAGCAATGACTTTAAAGGAAATTGTTCTGTCTTCCTTAAGACCAGTAAGGGAATTAGCACGTTGGACTTCAACCTGGGCATTTAAATCACTTGTTTTAGGAACTAGCCCAGGGATCCCCTCTTCTCCCAATGGCACCTGGACAGTATAATTATATGTTGTTGATGTGAAATTTGGAATAGTATCACCTAGCCAGCCAAAAATCCCTCTATAGAAATCCGGTATATCAGGCCATGTTATTGAGACAAGATCGGCATTGTGGCTTGGTTCATAAGATTGTACTTTTAGGAAATATTCCTTTTCCATCCCGCTTTGGGCAGTTACTTTTAATACATCACCATCCTTTAGGTCAGGTCTTTCAATTCCATCTACCCACACAAACTCCCAACTTGCATTGCCTGGTTTTTCAAGATGCTTCAATAAAGAGTCAGTCCTTAACGCATTTGGCAAGCCATGCCAAGTGCCTGAAATAGTGTCATTACCATGATCAAATCGCGAAACCCTCGGCCATCCCAGGATACCATTTTGTGCATTACTTATAATTGGACCACCTTCTCTTACCGATCCAATGTTGACATGTGCAACAGGAACCACATTATTTTCGTTTTCATCAGGCTCAGCTACAACTATATCAAAAGTTGCAGTTTGTAATTCATTTCCTGCAACATAAATAGTTAGTTTATCGCCTGTTTTTGCTGCACGATAAACTGAATCTTCACGATTGGCGTTTAATTCATAATTCCACGCAATACCTGGTTTTTTAACCATATGCTGCATTACACCATCTAGCCTTCTGGTTCCCCAAGGAACAGTAATTTGTTTATTGGCAAAATCAATTTCTGCGACATCGGATTCCAATGTATTTTCATTTAGTTCAAAAGCTCCATGATTGCCAACTGTCCACCACAAATCTCGCCATGCGTTATATCCCGGAAGAATAGGAATCGGAATCCATTCTGAATCTTCAAGTCCAACACCACGCGCATTGGCAAAATCGAGATTACCGGTTTTTATTGTGTACCGTCTAACAAGAATTGAATTTCCTGTAGCTCCGGTAACTCCAGCGACATCATATCCCTGATATAAGTTTCGTCCTTCATCATCGAAAACTCCACCTACCTGATCAACTACTGCTGAATCGCCTTCAGCAAAATGATGTTCAAGATAATAACAACCACTTCCAATGTTTGTATGCAAAACATATTGATAAATATCACCATATGTTTCATGCATGGTAACGCTGTCTATAACTCCCGGATAGGGCTGGTCTGTTTCAGTAACATGAATCAGAAAATCGGCTAAATCCATAAATTCAGCTTGTTTCATTCGCTCATATCCTTCCCAACTAGGAACTCGCTTATTATACATGGCAGGTCCATAGTCCCATGCTCCAGTAATAACAAATGATTCTCCCGGTTTTAAAACTTTTTCGGGAAGCATGAAACTACGATCTCCTTCAGGTACCCATGGATCATTCCAAACATCCAAAACAGGTGAGGCCCATGGTCTCATATTTCCAAATTTATACTCACTGAGATCTACATCCGAAGTACCCATGTTGGTAATTTCAACATACTTATCTGTATCCCAACCAGTCAAGCGAACTTCCGAAATCATCAATGACCGGTTTGGTTCTTGAGCATTCAGAACAATTGCCAACAACATCAAAAAAAGTAAAAATTTTAGTTTCATAATTGTAAATTTTAAGTTCGACAATTTTTTATTAGAATTGTAGAAGGTCAATATACTGATTATTTATTCGTGCTTGTTTATATAATCTTGCCAATTCCCTACAAAACCACCAATCGATGAAATCCCTGAAAATTGAAAATTAAGACAATGTAATAAGTGCAGGGTGACATTTTTACAAATTTTAGCTTTACTTTTATTTTGTCATCATGCTGAGCTTATTTCAGCATCTTTCTAAACATCTGATGTGCTCAATATAAATTGGTAAATCCATTTAATACATATTGTCCAAAAATTATTCTTTTATTATTTTATAGTATCCTGACGATAATTTTAAATCCAACTCTTTAACTTCAGCTACTAATATCTCATTACCTTCCAAGACCTTATAAACAGTGAATTTTCCATTTTGCCATCCATCAAGATAAAGCTGAATTTTACGTTCTTTATCATAAAAGAGTTCAGTTACCACATCATCTTTTTCTTTTGTCTGCCGCCATTGTTCGGTATGATGGATTACATCAGGTTGAATATGCAGTTCAATTTCTTTTTCTGAAATAGAAAAATGATAATTTCCTGTTCCATCGTAACTTACCAGTGGTGATGTTCCGTACCCGAATACTTCTTTTACATTTTTTGAAGGCCTGAGAGAAATTTTATCATGCACTCCATTAGAATAATAGTAAACCTCATTGTCGCTGTACAAACTCATGTTATTTTCGTAAGAATAGGTAAAATTATCTGCTTGAAATTCTAAAGGAGACTCAATGTGATAAGGTTTCAGAATCGGCGTATTCTCGAATAACTTTGCAGCCACTGCAAAGGATGCTGCTTTTTGGGGTGTACATTTTAGGTTAAGTACATGAGAGCCCATTACTTCGTGTGCATAAGCTGGCATACTATAATGCCACATGGCTGCTATTTGCACGCCCATTGACCGCATAAAATCTGCCATTGCAGGATATAGATAGGCGCTTTGGTTATAAAAGGTTTCAAACTCGTAAACAACCTTTGCTTTATTTTTAAAATCATTACGGAGTACCCAACCATAGTAGTTTTTATCGCCGTAAAACTTCTGATACCATTCTGTAAAATCATAGCGGGTTAAATCTTCCGGATGTTTTTGATAAGGATTCTTTATCACATTTTGGCCTGGGTAGTTGCAAAATGCTACTACTTCCACTTTTGATTCAGCAATTGCTTCAAATACATCATTGTGGCCCATTATCATGCGGTTCCAATTGCAATTCCATGTAACAGGGTGTTTGTCTCCGGTTGATCGGATGGTTTCATATATGTCGTTGATGTAATTCAGAACCAATTTCTTTCGATAAAAAGAATAGGATTCTTTGTTGTCCATCAAATTCTTTTCCTTTAACCACCCTTCATAAGGTTGAGTGAAGCGTGTATTTTTAAAATCTTCATATGCATAATAGCTTGGTTCGTTTATTATTTCCCATATGACAATGGAAGGATCTGATTTATAGGTAAGCTGCGAATAGGGATTTGTTCGGTTTAACAGCTGAGTGATATAATTTTTTGAATATCCTATTACAGCATCATCCAACATCCATTCCGCCCTATAATCAGATTTATTATTTTTCGTATGCATAAAAGAATTCGGTACTTCACCACTCCCCATGTGGTTTATAAAAGAGATATACGAATACATCCCTCGCTTTTGAGTTTGAGTAATCATATAATCTAATAATTCAAGGTAGATGGTTTCCACCAGATTTCCTTTATCATCAGTAAAATCGGCAGGAGTTAGATGACAACGGATAACTTTACATCCTAGCAATTCCAATTCATCCAGACTTTCATCGGTCATTTTTTTCCAGGTGGTGACATCTTTAGGTATTCCAGCTTTTACCATACGGGCATTGTACTCCCACGAAAGGCAAGGTTGCAGGTTTACTCCCCACATGGCCACCTCTTTTCCATCAGGGTGAAACAGACGGCCATTATCAACATATATAAATTGGTTGGTTTGAGCTTGTAATCCAAAAGAAAGACAAAATGCAATCCACAAAAAAAGTTTTAGCTTAAGCATTATTAGTATAAATTATTAAGTTAGAAAATCTTTTTTTTATTCTCGCCAAAGGGTTGCTCTACATTTAAACTTTTGAGCGTCCCAACCTTCTACTATCGAGTTCAACAAAATAATTTCATCGCCACACATATACTGGTGCTGGATTATATATTTGTACATACCCGAAAAATTCTTTAATGGGCAAAAAAAATTCTAAGGATGACTGGTTGTAATCGTGGTTGCATCCTTCATTCCAACTTTCACTTTACCGGTGTATGATCTCTGTAATATTCCATTTAATTCAGATTAAAGATACCCGATAGAACTCACTAACAATAAAACTTGCATGTCAAAGTTTTTTAAATGTTCGTTTGATTCTGCAGCAAATATCAAAAACAAATTACCTTTCCTCATACACAATCTAGCCAAATATTTGAAAGTTCCTGTTTTTTACAAAGAAACGATCATTTCCCATATTATTGTTAAAATAACCCATCCTAAAATAATTGCAGCAATCCATTTCCAAAGATGTTTCCAAGCTCCCTGCCCAACCCACGGACCTTTAATATCGCTAAGGGTAAAAACCGTAAGATTTGATAAGCTTTCAATGGGTTGTTGCTTTTCAAAGATGCTTAATGTAAAAGTAGTCACAACTACGGTCGTAAATCCAATTAATCCCCGGTTCAAAAAATTGACATCAGGCAATAAAAAGTAAATAAGAATACCTGTTACAGTTCCTGCTAATGCACCAGTAAACGCTGCCCAGGGTGTGGCTTTTGTACTGAAAACCCCAACAAGGTATAAGGCAACCATTACTCCAAGAGGAATGGAAATTAAATCCTGAATCAATCGTGTAACTGTTTGTTCCTTTGCAGCCACTGGAACTATAAAAAATGCGATTGCCAATACACAGGCCTGTACAATTCTGGCAAATCGTTTTGTGCTTCTATCTCTGGCACCTGGCTTGATAAATCTTAAAAATATATCTTGCGTAACTAAAGTCCCGGAAGAAGTTAACAGGCCATCAATTGTAGAAATTAATGAGGCAATCAAACCGGCAATAAGTAGGCCCCTTACTCCTGTCGGGAAAAAATTTAAAATAGCATAAACGTAAGATTCATCAGCTTTTGCTAACTCAGGCTTGAGTATTCTTATGCTTATCCCAACAACATAGGCAAAAAAGAATGTAAATACATGACCAGCTCCTGTAAAAAGTATGGCTTTTTGTGCATGCTTTTCATTTTTTGCTGCTAATAGACGCTGCACCATTCCGAAGTTAATGGCTATCCAAGCTGTTCCTGCAAGCGCTCCCCACAAGATACCTGCGGGCATTGCATACCAGAGTTTTGATGTCCAGCTTAATTCAATTGGGAACATAGTGCTTGCCAAAGGTGCTCCTGTCGCACTTTCAACGTTGGAATGCAGTATTTCTGATAATCCACCCACTTTATAAATACAAGTAATTCCAACAGTTATTAATGTCGTGGTAATAAAAATTGCCTGATAAATATTAATAGTTAGTACTGTTTTCATCCCCCCCATCATTACATAAATTCCTACGATTATAATGATAAGTAAACATGAAAGAAGTAAGTTCCATCCGAATATGGTTTGAAGAATTAAGCCACCTAAATAAATTGAAGTACCAAGTACAATAATATTATAGAGTACCATTAATCCTGAAAACAAGGAGCGACTATGAACACTGAATCTTTTTTCCAACAATTCGGGTGTGGTAATAATTTTTGACCTCCAATATATAGGAATTAAGAACATTGCAGCCAAAGGGGCCGAAATCCATAAATTTAGCGCATTTACCTGAATGGCAAGCCCCCACACAAATCCTAATCCAGCCACACCCATTATACCAGTATCAATGGACATTGCAATAAGGGTGAGTCCTGTTTTTATCCAATTTAAAGAGTGTCCTCCTGTTAAAAAATCGTTAGCGCTGTCTTTGTTGTGTTTTCTACTAACTAATACCCCCGCAATCAAAACTATGATAAAATACAACAGCACCACAACTACATCAAATAAGTAATCGTTCATTTGTTTAAAAATTATTTATTTTTTTGAACTTTCCCCTAGATAGCTATATCTTGCATCTGATATAACTAACTCTCAGGTCAAAACTTAAAAAAATCGAATAACTACTTTTAAAAATAAGATTTTAATATTTAAAAACTATTTAAGCTGTTTTAGGAATTGAAACTTCCTTTCTCTTTATCTGATATTGTAAGATAATTAATTTTGGTATTGAAAAATTTTATAATCTAAAATTCAGAGCTACAACTCGGAAGGATTCTTACCCGTGTATTGTTTTATTGCCTTACTTAGATGAAATTGGCTCGAAAAACCAGTAATATAGGCTACATCGGTTAAGGTATAAGCGGGATTTGCATATAAACCCACGGCCTTGTTAATTTTCATCTGAAGAATATATTGATGAACGGATACTCCCTTATGCTTTTTTACAAACCTGCTTAAATTTCGCTCACTCATAATTACATAGTTGGCCAACTGCTCTATTTTTATTGAATTCCCAAGATTAGATTGAATAAAATCATCAATCATTTCCAATCGTTTCTCGGTAGTATTTACCTCCGGTATAAAGTATTCAATTTTTTTATTGTCCCACGCCTGACGAGCATACAAAATAATCAGGTTAAGAAAATCATTCTTAATTTTTGATAAAAACCCAGGTAGCCTATTATAGGCTTCTTTAAAAATAGATTCAAAAATGGATTTTACTTCATCATTGTTGCGGGTGACTTGGATAATTTTCTGGGTCAAGAGCTGATGTAAAATATTATATTCTTTAATAAAATGCTTATTTACTGGTGTTTCTGTTTTTCTAATCGAAAACGAAAAACGCATTCCGTATTCAACAATTGGGTTATGCTCAGATGATTTTTGCCAACAGAATTGCCCGGGAGGATTCATAAAAGCATCACCCTTATTTAATTGATAAACTTTGATATTGTTGGACATTTCCCGTTCATATCTTCCTCTTAGATGGTATTCGCTTATTAAAGGAGTAGATATACTTTTTACCACTGCAGGTAACGATACAATACCATTGATGTCAATATCATAAGTATCAAGAAAACCAACTTCACCCTCACCCTCTGCAACAAAATGAAACTCGAAATTAGGATGTGCATGCAAACTGTAGAACTCAGATGGTTTCTGAACGTCAATATGAAGGAAATCGATATTAATTTCAACCCCCGGATAAATCAGATCAATATTTATAGCTTTCAAAGCTTGTGAGCCTTTTAATAAGAATTTATCCATATTTTACTGTCACGTCAAATTTACTTAACTTAACTAGTGTTGTGTTAATTCGAAATTGACGGATAAAGCCTTTTGAGTTTTATCCGTGCCTGGTCATTTGTAAACTGCCAGTTAATCTTGGCATTCTTATTATTCCTGTGATTTTGCCATGCATCTACTTCTGATTTTAT
>JAGXGA010000022.1 GCA_024636975.1 Mariniphaga sp. | reverse complement strand
TTTAGATATTGGGTAAAAGAAAGATATATTCCAATTATTACACATTTATTAATTGAAACTAAAAAAGGTAAAACATCTCATTGTCAAATACTTGTTGATAACCTATATAAATTAAGTTAACGGCTATGGTCAGCTGACGGACGGTTCGTCAAGTCATCAGGAAACCGAGGGACATAGTCCCATCCCAATTAACAGGTTTACTTTGATTGTAGAGTTCCAGCAAAGGAACGTAACCCCGTTTCTTCAATCGTTCAACAGTAATTGTAGTTCCAATCCCGATAGCCATCGGGAGGGCTTTGTCCGTCAGCTGACGGACATCCACCCTTTCGTGAACGGCTCTCCCGATGAATCGGAACCATACGCAGTAGCGGAGCCGGTTGCGAATCCACCCGTCCAGTTCATTGAGTTTGTTTTGGATGCTTGCCGTTCGGAAAGCATTTACCCATCCACGCTGAACTGGTCGATAGTAATGGTCTGTACGTGTTGTATCTAAAATTCGCATCTTTCCCTTATCCAGACAGCTCCAGCACCTCATAAAGTTCCTCGTCGGAAAGCGCTACCGGATTGCCCTTCATGCTGCTGGCATCCTTTGCCTTTTCTACCAATGAGGGAAAGTCGGATGAAGACAACCCAAAGGAGGAAAGCCGTGGTATCTGCAATTTTTGAATCATCCGCTCCACCCATTCGATACCATCGTGCGCAGCAGCCTTTGAGTTTCTTGTCAGTATGCGCCCCAGCTCGTGATACTTTTCAACAGCATACTGCAGGTTTTGTTCCTTCACTGCCTTGTAATTAACCTTCATAACAGCCGGCAGTAAGGTGGCACAAACAGCGCCATGCGGAACAGAAAACATTCCTCCCATTGGGCCGGCAAAACCATGCACAGCACCCAGTTTCACATTTGCAAGAGCCATTCCACCCAACATGGCAGCAAATGCCATATCCTCACGTGCAACACGGTTGCTGCCATCATCATAAGCTGTTTCAAGGGAGGCGGAAATTCTGTACATCCCCTCACGGCACAGAGAGTCGATGAAAGGATTCGACTGATTCGACACAAAAGTTTCAAGAAGATGCGTCAGGGCATCCATACCGGTAGCTGCAGTAATTTCAGGAGTCATCGAAAAAGTCAGCTCCGGGTCGATAACCGCAACCCGGGGAAACATTAAATCACTGCGGAGACTGACCTTCACCTTATGCTCAGGGGAAAGGATGACAGCATTTTTGGTAACTTCAGCTCCTGTGCCGGCAGTGGTTGGAACGGCTATAAACGGCAGCGGGTTTTGCTCCAGCGCTTTTCCCTTGCCAATCACCTCGAGGTAATCGGTTATATTGCCCCTATTGGGAGCTAGTGCAGCAATGGCCTTGGCACCGTCTATTGCGCTGCCGCCACCCAACCCCACAACAACTGTGCACCCTTTCTCCCGCGTCAGTTCTGTACCCTCAGAAACAACATCAGTTGCAGGTTCCGAGGGAATGGCGAATGTGGTAATTTCAAAGTTCTCCTTGTACAGTATCTGAAACAGATCATCATACCTGCCGGAATTCTTTCCGGTGACCAGCATGACTCTCCTGCCGGAGTCATTCAGCAGCTGCGGCAAATTTTTGATTTTGCCTGCACCAAAAATGATCTTAGTGGCCGTAGCATATTCAAAATTTAACCCCATCCTTCTTCCATTGGAAATACATTTGAAAACTTAATGCTGCTGCGCGGCTCTGCCATCATAATTTCCACAGCATCACGCCATTTTTTATAATGACCGGTTTCCTTATGCCTTGCTGCATCTTCCGGCTGCCGGTACACCTCAACCAGCACAAACCGCGCAGGATCATCCTGCTGCTGTACCAAATCAAATCGTGCAACACCCGGTTCCTGCAAACTGCTGCGGGCATTCTCAATGGTTGCAGCACGAAATTCCTCCTCCAGATTATCTTTCACATGAACAAATACATGGACTATAAACATAGTTGTAGTTTTAAACAACTAATTTACGAAAATCGAATAAAAAATGCATTAATAATTGGAAAGGTGGTTGTAATTTATTGAAATGATGTGGTGATTTATGGGATTATTGCCGCTGGGCCAATGGGTTGATGGAGCATTCACCTCCAGTGGCTTTAGCCTCATCAAAATTTGACAGGGTGATTAAGTAAGATTAAGTAGTGATTAAGTGGTGATTTATTGCCGTGGGGCTTTAGCCAACGGGTTGAGAGAGCATTAATCTCATTTGGCTTTAGCCTCATAATAAATTGGAAGAGTGGAAATTTATTTTTGATTTAATGAGATTAGATGTAGATTGGTGGAAAGGAGTCATTTCTTCTACCTCCAATATTTCTATCATAAAACTAAATCCTTAATTAAATACAATTCGATTAATTAGTGTTTACAACTCGTATCCATTCAGGCCGGAGAAAACGGCGCATGCGATGTTTGCATTTCAATCGGAGTCAGTGCTTGCGCTGCGGGGGATGATTGCTCTACTTACCCGGGGCGCTGCCACCGGGCTGAATAATCTGGGCTTTCAGCCCGTAGGAGGGCTACATGGCTTTCCTCCTACACTTGAGAAAGTCTCACCAGTTGCTTTGTTTGTCAACTTTTACATCTTATTTATAAAATATTATTGCTTAAGCAAATTTAACAGGGAACAGGGAACCTCGAACCCTGAACTCTGAACTTCAAACCTCTTTAAACTTTAAACCTTTAACTTTAAACTTCCTCAGAGCTACTTCTGCCTGAAATAAACCTGAATGGGCACGCCTGTGAAGTCAAAATTCTCACGGATCTGGTTTTCAATATACCGCTTATAGGGTTCTTTAACGTATTGCGGTAAGTTGGCAAACAGTGCAAATGATGGGGTTGGTGAGGGTAACTGCGTGACAAATTTTATTTTGATGTACTTCCCTTTTACCGAGGGAGGCGGGTATTTCTCAATGGCTTCCAGCAACACATCGTTTAGCTTGGATGTTTTAATGCGCTGCTGCCGGTTTTTAAATACCTGCATGGCCACATCGAGTGACTTATGCACCCGTTGTTTGGTCAGCGCTGAAATAAAAAGCACCGGCACATCATTAAAAGGTGCAATGCGTTCACGGATTTCAGCCTCCATCTTTTTGGTTGAATGCTGGTCTTTTTCGATGACATCCCATTTATTCACAAGTATTACCACCCCCTTTTTGTTACGTACAATCAGGTTAAAGATGCTTACATCCTGTGCTTCCATACCGCGGGTGGCATCAACCATGAGCATGCATACATCCGAACTTTCGATGGTACGCACAGAGCGCAGCACAGAGTAGAACTCAATATTCTCATGAACCTTTCCCTTTTTACGGAGGCCGGCGGTATCGATAATTATGAAATCATGCCCGAATTTATTATAGCGGGTATGGATAGAGTCCCGTGTAGTACCGGCCACATCCGTAACAATATACCTGTCTTCACCGAGGAGGCTGTTAATGAACGACGATTTACCAACATTGGGTCGTCCTACCACTGAAAAATATGGCAGTTCATGTTCCTCCTCATTTCCTGCATCATCGGGAAACTGTTCGGCCACCTTGTCGAGCAGATCGCCCGTTCCGCTGCCGGTCATCGAGGAGATGGTATAGATTTCTCCCAATCCCAGCCCATAAAACTCCTGGGCATCCGCAATGCGCATATTGTTATCCACCTTGTTTACGGCAACCACAACTTTCTTTCTGGCTCTGCGTAAAATGGCAGCAATGGCATCATCGAGATCGGTAATTCCCGATTCCACATCGGTAACAAAAAGAATCACATCAGCTTCTTCAATAGCCAGATGCACCTGTTTATTAATTTCCGACTCAAACACATCGTCTGAATTGACTACGTATCCTCCGGTATCGATAACTGAAAAAATCTTCCCATTCCATTCTGCCTTACCGTAATTACGGTCGCGGGTAACACCCGACACCTCATCAACTATGGCCTCCCGCGTTTCGGTAAGCCGGTTGAATAAAGTCGATTTGCCCACATTAGGCCTTCCTACTATAGCTAATATTCTGCTGCTCATTTTATCAAATGTAATTTGTCGGGAAACATTAACAATTATATGTTGCCCTGCTTCTGTAACTGAATTCGAAACTTGCCTGAATCAATATTCTCCGTAACCAAAATTTTTAAGCTGATTGTCCTTTTCGCGCCAGTCCTTGGAAACCTTTACATACAATTCCAGGAAAATTTTTTTTCCAAAAAACTCCTCGGCATCGAGCCGGGCTTCGCTGCCAATGATTTTAAGCATTTTACCGGCCTTACCAATGATAATGCCTTTCTGGCTGTCGCGGACAACATGGATTACCGCCCTGACTTCAATAAGACCTCCCTTTTCTTTAAACGTTTCCACCTCAACTTCCACAGAGTAAGGAATCTCCTTCTCATAATGCATCAATATTTTTTCGCGGATGATCTCCTGCATGAAAAACCTTTCGTTCCTGTCGGTAAATTCATCTTTTCCAAAAAACGGAGGATTCTCAGGAAGAAGTTCAAGGATACGGTTGAATACCGGTTCAAGGTTAAATTTCTCCTGTGCCGAAACCGGGTAAATGCTGCCCCCGGGGAAAACTTCGCTCCAGTAATCGAACAACCGGGTTACTTTTTCCTGGTCCGATAAATCAATTTTATTAATGACCGCAATTACCGGCACATTCGATTTGCGGATGCGCTCGATGTAATCAGGATTTTTACCTTGTTTTTCCACCACATCGGTTACAAAAAGTATTACATCGGCATCGGTAAGAGCTGTGTCTACAAACTTCATCATGGTCTCCTGAAGCTTATATCCCGGCTTCAATATTCCGGGCGTATCGGAATAAACAATCTGAAAATCCTCTCCGTTCACAATGCCTTTAATGCGGTGACGGGTGGTCTGCATCTTTTTGGTGATAATTGATAATTTCTCCCCTACCAGGGCATTCATCAGGGTCGATTTGCCCACATTCGGGTTTCCAACTATATTTACAAATCCTGCTTTATGTGTCATTTATTGTTTCTGCTTTCTGTTACTATTCCATAATCCGGCATTCAAAACCTGTTCAAATTACATCATTTACAACCGGTAATGATGAGGGCCGGACAAACTGCTAAAAATCAGCGCAAAGATAATTGAATTGTATTAACATCTTAAGAAGAACTGTTAGCTTTCCTTAAAAAGATAATGTAGCGTATGATGAACGGTATTGACGGGATTAATCATTACACCTTGCCTACGCCCCTGCAGGGCTTTCAGGATGCCCTTCCCACCTTCCAACGGGCGTTGCCCGTTGCTGTTGCTTACGCCCCATTCGGGGTTTTGTCAAACTACAATTATAGAATATAATATAATATCATTTTACAGGAAAGAAGGGCTACGCCCTTCCGGTATCAGCATCGGGTAACGCCCGATGTAGCAGATAAACTCCTATTCCCTTCCGGGGCAATGGCCCAATGGCAAATAAAATTTGCAACTAAATAAAAAAAATTTTAACTTACTATTCTTAAACTTCATACCAAAAATCATTTAATCATGCCACAATCATTATCCAAAGTTTATGTTTCATCTTACATTCAGCACAAAAAACCATCAGAAATTAATAGATGATCAAATTGAAAATTCTCTATTTGAATACTTGGGAGGAATATGTAAAGGCATTTCCTGATATCGAATCCAGTTAGAAGAATGGCTTGCTACCAGTAATACTATATTTTATTTTTAAACGATCCTTAAAAAATTAGAATTTATGACCGAACAACAAAAGATATGGTTTGAGAAACTCTTTGGGAAAAGAAATAATACAGCTAACACATTGATGGAAGATTTTGCTGTAGGCAACATGTGGGATAGTGTTGTAGAAAAATATTCAGACCAAGCGCATTTTATTTATGAGTTGCTACAAAATGCCGATGACGCAAAAGCGACAATGGCTGAATTTAATTTGAAAGTAAACGGATTATACTTTAAGCACAATGGAACAAAACATTTTTGGGTTTCAAATCCTGAGACTGAAAAGAAAGACAAACAAATTAATTGTTTGGGTGATATAAATTCAATCACAGCAGTTGCTCAATCTAATAAGACAGACCATTCTACCATTGGGAAATTTGGAGTAGGTTTTAAAGCAGTTTTTCAATATAGTAAAACACCTCATATCTATGACCGCGATTTTCAATTTAAAATAGAACGATTTATTGTTCCTGTAAAATTGAAAATGGATATTGATAAAAGAAAATCCGATGAAACCGTATTTTATTTTCCATTCGACAAAAAAGAAATGCCCAAAGTGAAAGCATATGCCGATATTTTAGGCAAGCTAAAATCTTTGAGTTATCCGATTTTGTTTCTTTCAAATTTGCTGGAAGTAAGATGGGATGCCAATGGTGAAACCGGCGAGTATTCTCAAAAAATTATTAGAGAAGTAGAAGAAAACGGTAATATTTCTTATAGAAAACTTGAATTGTCGCAACAAGTTGGAATGAATAAAAAAAATGAAAAAATGTTGCTTTTTTCAAGACAAATTGAAGGGCGGTTGCATTCTTATTCTGTTGGATTTTTTCTCGAAAAAGGGAAATTGAAACCAAAAAATCTTCCTGCTTTTTGCTTTTTCCCTACAAAAGAAACAACCAATTTAAATTTCATTGTTCACGCACCTTTTTTATTGACTGACAGCCGCGAAGGAATAAAAAGGAATGAAGGATGGAATAAAAAGGCAGTTAAGAAACTTGCGAAATTAGCCTCAGATAGTTTCTTGATTTTAAGAGATATGCAATTGATTGATGATGATATTATTAATATTATTCCTTACCAAGAAAACGACTTTCTGGAGGATGATTCTGAAGAAGAAAAACTCTTTTATCCATTTTTTAAAAAAATTAAAAAGAAATTTCAAACAGAAGAATTATTACCAGCAAAAGACGGAGAGTATACAAATAAAAAGAATGCTTATTGGGCTGATACGCCTGATTTAACATTCCTTTTTTCCAACGAAAAACTTTCTCAACTTACAGGAAATCCTCACGCAAAATGGGTATTTACAACCCTTGGAAGAAGAAAGGATTCAGAAATAACAGATTACATTGATGGCGGTAGTGAGAATTCATGGAATAGAAAAGAGCCAAATCTTATTAAAGCAAATTTAGATTTGGAGAATAAAATTGCTAATATGATAGATACTGGATTTATTGAGAAACAGACTTTTGAGTGGTTACATCAATTCTATGAATATCTTTCTGAGAGGAAATCATATATTGAAAAATTCAAAACCAAACCTATTTTTAAAGATACAGGACGAAACCCTGCGGCTGCTTTTCGATATGAAAGTAATACAAAAAACTACCACCCAATTCTGTTTTTGCCGAGCGATGGCGGGAATTCGGCATTTATTACTATTCATAAAAACCTTTTATCGAATAAATATTCAAAGGAATTTATAACCGCATTTGGAATCAAAGAACCGGATATCAAAGACGAAATCTTCCACATTTTGCCTTTATACGATATCGGTGGAGAAATAGACACAGATACTCATTTCAAAAAATTCTTTAGATACTACAAAGAGAATCACGGCAATAAAACAATAATCGACAATTTTATTACTTTATTAAAAGATAAAGAGTTTGTATCGTATAAAAGTAAAAAAGACCAAAAAACCTATCGTGGAAGACCATGTGAAATTTATTACCCAAATAAGGATTTGGATAAATACTTTGAAACAAAACCCGATACACTGTTTGTTGATTTGGACGATTATCATAAACAAATTGATAATGCCGATCGCGAATTATTGTATGAGTTCTTGTTGAAACTTGGAGTAAGTACTATTCCCAAAGTTTTAACAATAGAAATAACAGATTGGCGAGAAAAGAATAAACTTCCTCTTTCGCATTCAACCCGTAATTATGTCTTTGACAAAATAATAGATGGAAGTTCAGAAATAGTTGAATCAAAAGACATTTCACGTTTGCAATTACTTTGGAAGCAGATGATTAAAATCGTGAATAGTTATCAGAATTTTAATGAGGTCATTAAAGGGAAGCATGATTATTTTTATTACTCAGCGCGCACTGAATACTTTAAATCTTCTGCCGAAAAATTTCTTCATGAATCAAAATGGCTTGCCACCAAAAATGGCAATTTTGTTGCGCCACATAAAATAACTATCAACGACTTAGCGGAAGGATATGATGTAAAAAGCACTGAAGCACAACTACTTATTGAGTTATTACAATTTAAACCAAGTGTGATTTTAACAAAAGAACAACGAATATCGCAAATGTTTGGAAGTGAAGAAGAAGCAAGAAGAGCAAAAGAACTTTTAGAGAATGAAAAAGCAAAAACAGAACTAAAAACCAAACAAAATTCCAAAGAGTCAGAATATGATTCTGAAGAACTGGAGAATGCTATTGAAAAGTTAGATTCATTGTCAAAATCTATTGTAAAAACAAAGCCTCATCAGGAAAAAATAAAAAAGAATATTTTATCTTCGGATTTCGACGAAGACGATGAGTTAGCAAAAGGCGTAACTGAAATTAAAAATAAACTAGAAATAAAGAAAAGCAGAAGAGCATTATCAAAGGCAATTAACGAAAGTACTAAATATTCCTATCAGTGGTTCGAAGCATATTTGAAGTTACTATTGACATATAGCGAAAAGCAAACTACAATAAAGCAAAAGTCGGTTTCATTTCAGGAAATAAAACGTTATAACATTGACGATAAAGTTTCCGACAAATACTTTTTGCTTTGCGGTGCAAGCGCATACATTCCTCAGAGTATTGAAGATAGCGAGGATTTAAAAGTAACCCTGATACGGAAGAATCATAGAGATGAAAACGTTAAGGTAGAAGGTGTGTCAAAAAAAGGACAGGACCTGCTAATTTATTGCCGAGAATCAATTCCACAGTCACTTGTCTCGCGATTATCAAGTGTAATTAGGGTTGAGATTAAATTTACGCCTGTTGTTGAATTGTTAGATAAACTATTTAAAGCTTTTGTCAATAAAAATAATATTATTGAATGGGAAGATATTAAGGAAACTTTGCCCGCCCTAAAATACATTTATGGACCTCCCGGAACTGGGAAAACCACTTCTTTATGCAACAAAATAATCGATATCTTGAAGGAAAATCGTAATGCAAAATTCCTTATTCTCACGCCCACAAATAAGGCCGCCGATGTGCTTTGCAAAAAGTTATACAATATAAATTCAGATATTCTTATAGCTAGACTTGGAACTGCATCTGCTGACCCTGAACTGAAAGAGATGGACGAAGAAATCTACAGAGATTCTTTAAGTAAAAATGCTTTAAAATATATAAATGTTGTCGTTTCTACGATTCACCGTTTACCCTACTATGTTGTAAATAGCGAAAAAGAAAACGAAAAACTCTCCTATAAACTTTTCAAACACCGAAACTTTGATTATGTAATTTTCGACGAATCGTCAATGACAGGACTGCATTACATTGTTTTTGCAATTTTGTCTTTGTTTAAAACTAATCCAAATGCACAATTTATAGTAGCAGGTGACCCGAAACAAATTCCACCTGTTATAGAAGTAAATGACAATGAGTTGGAAAATTTTGATTTTCAAGACGAGAATATATATAAAATGATGGGGCTTGGAAGTTTTAATCCGAAAGAGCAAAATGTTAGAGAAATTGATGAAATTGAAAATCTTGATAAACAATATCGCAGCACAAAGCAAATTGGACAACTTTTTAGTGAACTTTCTTACTCGAAGCTTTTGCAACACGACAGAGAAGTAAACAGAAAAGAAAGCAAAACTTTACCCGGAGAATTTAAAACGTTGATTTCAACTGCTGTTACCTTTATTGATATTCCATTAAATCAGGAAGACTCAATTTACAAAATCAATAAATTGCTTTATAGTTCATACCAAACCTACTGTGCGATTTTGGTTTCAGAAATCGTCAAATACTTTGATGCAATTAATAAAAATCAACAATGGACAATCGGATTGATTGCACCATACAAGGCACAGGCAATTCTTATGAATAAATTGATTACTTCTTTTGGCATTTCCGAAGAAGTTAAAGTTTATTCCGACACTGTTCATGGTTTTCAGGGCGATGAATGTGATATAGTTTTTTTTATTAGCAATCCTAATAATTACTATTACACAAACCATCCAAAATGTTTACTGTCGAAGGAGTATATTTATAATGTGGCGATTAGCAGGGCAAAAGATTACTTGATAATTCTACATCCATATTCCACAATTAGGGACAATGAATTTATTGAAAAAATATCACAGTCTTATCGTAATAATTTTGGAAATCATTTAGTTAGGCCATCTTCTGAGGTAGAAAAAATCCTTTTTGGCAAGGAGAAATTCATTGAAAACAATACTTATATAACAGGACACGACAATGTAAATGTGTTTGGGTTAACAGATATGAAATACTTTATAAAATCGAGCGAAAGTGCTATTGATATTCAGTTACGAAATATGGAAGTAGATTTACCCTGATTATTTCATAAACCTCTACTACTTCAGCTTTCGCGCAATTGCATACCTGTTAATTTTAAACTATTTAACAACTCTACTACGGTTTAAAATAATGGTTGAACAGGTGTTGCCCGTTGCTTTTGCTTTCGCCCCCTTCAGGACTGTTACCACTTACAATTATGGTTTATGATTTTACCCTGTTAAAAGTGTTTTAAAAACCATTTCTACTTCAAAATTACAAATTGAAAATCAAGCTTTTTTGCTTATATTATTAAAAAAGGGGATATTGGAATCAAAAATCATGAAAACTTTTCTTGACAAAATTGCCATTAATGTTCATGCACGGAAAATTTTACTGACCATACTGAAGGAAAATCCAATGCTGGAACAAATTCTCAGAAATTCGAAAAATGAACTGGAAGCCAAAACCGGAATCAAAGAATGGGTCTTACCCATTTTACAACAAAATCCGGCAGCAGCAGCATATTTTTATGGAAAAAATTCAGGATATGAGTTTTATGAGCTGCTTACCTGGAGAGATATGGCAGCTATCCGGATACTCGATTACATCGAGCATGAAGGGGAAGCATGGCCCGATCCGAACATTCCGGGGGAACTGGCTGAAACCTGCCCGGTAAAGATGTTGTGGCTGGCTACTAATTTTGGTATTGGCGGTGCAAAACCCGATTTCTTCCTTGATATGTTTTACTTGTTCAGGCAGCTAAACGGAAAATTGAGGTTCAAAATTCCACGCCATGAACAGGTAAAAGAGTGGATGGAACGCTATCCGGCAGGTACAGAACCAAAAATTGCCGGCTTGCGGAAGAACAACCGCGACCGGGTTATCCGGCTCCTAATTAAAAAAATTGACAGCGGGGAAATCAAAAGTAACCATTATACTTTTGAACCGGGGTTAAACCTTAAACAAAAAAGTTCACTAATGAATTCATGGTGGACCGAAGCCCGTTTTCACCTCACTTTTGCAGTCCGGACTCCCGATATGCTGAACGAGCTGCTCGATTACTCCCTTGACCAGGAGACAATGAACATTCTCCGGGAAGCAAAGGAAAAGGGAATTCCTTTTTTCATTAACCCATATTACCTGTCGCTGTTGAATGTGCGAACGCCGGGTTTCGCAGTGGGCGGTGATCTGGCCATCCGTTGCTATGTATTGTACAGCAGGCAACTGGCAGAGGAATTCGGACAAATCCACGCCTGGGAAAAAGAGGACAAGGTGCAGGCAGGCAAACCCAATGCGGCAGGGTGGATACTGCCCTCGCACAACATCCACCGGCGATATCCCGAGGTGGCAATCTTTATTCCCGACACAATGGGCCGTGCCTGCGGCGGACTATGTGCATACTGCCAAAGGATGTACGACTTCCAGAGCGGACGCTACAATTTTAACCTGACAAAGTTAAAACCCAAAGAAACATGGAAGGAACGTCTGCCAAAATTGCTCAGTTATTTTAAAGACGATACCCAGTTGCGCGACATCCTGCTTACAGGCGGAGATGCACTTATGAGTTCCGACAACAGCCTGAAAAACATACTGGATGAGATTTACAGGATGATCGTCTGCAAAAAGGAAGAGAACAAACTGCGGGGGGAACATGAAAAATATGCCGAAATGGTAAGGGTGCGTATAGGTACCCGACTGCCTGCTTACCTGCCTCAACGGGTAACTCCTGTGTTGGTAAAAATTCTTGCCGATTTCAAAAAGAAAGCCTCCCGGGCCGGTATCCGGCAATTTGTAATTCAAACGCATTTCGAATCGCCCATGGAAATTACCCCGGAAGCGCGGCAAGCAGTAAAAATGCTGCTCGATGCCGGATGGGCTGTAGTCAACCAGCTGGTGCTTACGGCACCTGCCTCAAGACGCGGACATACGGCAAAGCTCCGAAAGACATTGAACGACATCGGCATACTCACTTACTATACGTTCACCGTAAAAGGGTTCCGGGAGAACAGCGCCAACTTTACCCCTAACGCCCGTGCCCTCCAGGAAGAGATAGAAGAAAAATACGTGGGAAGATTGCCGGCAGAAGAGTTGCCAAAAGTGCAGAAACTGTTACACCATACCGGGAATATAATCGAAAATCTGGCGGATTTGAGAAAAAACCTCAACATTCCATTCCTTGCCACCGATCGTAACATCATGAACCTTCCAGGCGTTGGCAAAAGCCTTACTTTCCGCACCATCGGCATTACACGATACGGCCGCCGCATACTCCAGTTCCGGCACGACCGTACACGAAATCACAGCCCTATTATTGACAAGATGGAAACAGTGGTTATTGTTGAAGCCAAAACCCTTGCCGAGTACCTGCGGCAAATGGAAAACATGGGGGAAATCCGCGATGAATATGAAAGGGTGTTTGGCTACTCCCTGGGCGAAACCGAACCCCGAATGCCTATGTATGAATACCCCGGATACGATTTTGAAGTAACGGATAAACTAACCCACCTTGATCTTGATCTAGAAACCACTGCACCAAATGCACTTAAAACTGATTAAAGCATGATTAGTTGAAAAAGCTTCTGCTTTTACTGGTTTCCGCGGATGTATTCCATTACTTCCAGGAAAGTGCCAATGTAATAGTCATCACGGTGCTGATCGAAGTATTCAAGAAGCTTCCGGTGCTCATCCGCATCCACGTTCAGATAGCCTCCCCCTACGCTGTGGAACATAAATACAGCTACAATACCTCTTTCCCTCGCAGTCTCTGCAAAAGCGATCATCTCTGCCGCTGAATTATCCTCCACCATCCAGCTTGGAGTATTGTAAATGTTGTAACCATCCATTGATTCGGAAATCTCACCCGCACCCCGGGCAGCCCGGAACAGCGGCTGAATCTTTCCGCTGAAATCCTCTCCTCCTGCAATAAAATCACCGCACGTGTAGGCATAGGTTCGCTGCTCTTTCCCATCGATGGCTTTCAGCAGTGAGTTGGCGGCCTGCAGCTCGCTCATAAGCCTGTCCATGGTATAGTTGTTAAGGTCGTATTCAGGTTTTACCCAGTCGAGCCGCTGCGCGTCGCACGGATGAAACAAGGTGTGATTACCCAGTTCATGGCCGTTGCTGACAATCTGCCGCCAATCATCCATCCGCTTGTAAAGGCTTTGTGAATTCCCTGTAGCATAAAAAGTTCCTTTAAAGTCAAACTCATCGAGCTGCGGTACAGCCACATCGAGGTGGCAGTCGAGCCCGTCGTCGTATGTAAAACAAACTGCCGCTTTGGCATTCCCAGGCCATTTAAACTGTGCCTGTAGGGTTTCCGGTACCATGCTAAATACAAGTAATATTAAAACCGATAATACAATGTCCTTCATTTTATATAAATTTTTTTACGGAATAGTTACATCCTTCCTGATTATTTTTCACTGCCGGCAAATTAAACAAAGATTTAAATATAAACATTTTAGTATAGAAGATAATTTAGAAAGGCAGTATTGGTCAATATTCATGAATGATTACTAAAAGGAAAAGCACCAACTTAACAAATACCTACTATATAACTAATTTGAGGCAGGTTTTGTCTGCGGCGTAAATGTTATATCCCATATCATGGTACTTGTTACGCCGCATTCTGTCCCCGCTACAGAGCCGTCATTGCAGCTCCGACCAGTTGGCGGAAAAGCAATCTCATGATATTTTGCAGGTACCTGCAATTGAAAAACTGATTAAAGTTATTCATTTTGATGTTCGGTTGAATACCGAGGTGGGACTTATTATATATAAATTCGTGGTTAGCTCGTAGTTAATTCGTAGTTAATTCGCGTTTTAACGAATTTACATCGAATTAATATCGAATTTAATCTGAATTCAATAAGGGGAATGTATGCTAAAAGTAGGGTTGTTTTGCGTTTTACCCCGGAGGCGCCTGTCCGGCAACTGACGAAATGCTTTGGGCTGAATTAAGCCGGGCCAGCATGCACGAACAGGCAGGCTTTCAGCCGCCGGCCGGCCGGAGCTGTAATGACGGCATTGTTGGTGCGATTGGCAGGCCCATAAACCATCAAATAAGTAACTCCCATGACTGCAAATTTACTCAAGGTATTTCTTACATGATATTGCCTTGGCAATCAGTGTGATTGTTTACTATCATATAACTACAGCCTTAATCCTGATCTTTGCTTCAAAACCAGACGGTTGTCCCCGTTATTTTAGGCAATGCATGCATTGTTTAAAACCAGGCCAGAGAAGGCGGCGCCTATAATGTTTGCATTTCAATCCGAGTAGGTAATTGCGCCGCGTGGAATAATGGCACTTCTTACCCAGGACGGCTGCCCTGGGCTGAATTAAGCTGGGCTTTCAGCCCGCAAGAGGTCTGCTAAGTTATTTCTTATATTATACGGCTGAAGCCGTTAAACGGACTTTATACCGTTTACTTTTTGCTTGCTGCCTGCTGTGACCTGCCGCCGGCTACTTCCCTCCTACTCCTGTGCCAGCGTCATTGCCGCCTTCACGCCATCGGCGCCGCTGGAGATGATGCCCCCGGCATATCCACTGCCTTCTCCAATGATGTAAAGGTTTTCGAACCCTTCGCACTTGCCGTTAGGTTCCCTCAGCACTTGCACCGGCGAAGAAGTTTTGCTTTCAAATCCCAATAGGATTCCGGTTTCAAAGCCTTTGATCTTTCGTATGAAATCGCTAAGTCCGGCCTGCAGTGATGCTACCACTTGTACAGGCAGCAATTCCCACAGAGGTGCAGCTGTTAATCCTAGCGGATAGCTGCTGTCGAAATTATTCTTAATGTTTTTTTGATTTGTAAATTCCTGAATACTGCACGCTGGCGCCTTATAACTGCCGGTATACTGATAAAATGATCGTTCCATAGCTTCCACCCTCTCCAGTGCTACCAAAGGTGAAACTTCTTTTCCGGCAAGGGCACCGGGATGGATTCCTGCCACGCAGGCTGCATTTGCAAACTGCCCGTTGCGACTGTAATAGCTCATGCCGTTTACAATATTTGTTTCGGGGTAAGCAGCTGCAGGCACCACTACTCCGCCCGGACACATGCAGAAGGAGAATACCGGATGATTTCCGTCGGCTTGCGATGTAAGCCTGTATTCGGCTGCCTTCACTCCGGGCAACGATTCATGACCCCACTGGGCGCGATTGATAATTTCCTGGCGATGTTCCATCCGGCTGCCCAGTGCAAATTTTTTTGTACGGAAGGGTATTCCGCGGCGTATCAGCATCCGGTAGGTTTCATAGGCAGAATGCCCCGAAGCGATGAATAACGCCCCCACAGACAAATTCCCGCTGGAAGTAATTACTTCGGTTACCCGGGAGTTTTTTACCACTATGTCCTCCAGGAGGGTATCGAATAATACTTCACCACCCAGCTCCTGAAACTGCATGCGAAGGTTTATAACAATCTTCCGAAGGTTATCGGTTCCCAGGTGCGGATGCGCCAGGTAAGCAATTTCTTCGGGTGCGCCCGCTTTGATGTAATTCGAAAGGATGAACTGTTTCTCTTTTGAAATGTGCTTTGAGCGGGAGGTAAGTTTGCCGTCGGAAAAAGTGCCTGCGCCGCCTTCCCCAAACGCGTAGTTGTTTTTTGAATCGAACATGCCACCTTGTTCAAACACGGCCAGGGCACGGCTTCTGACGGCTACCTCTGATCCACGTTCAATAAGTGTAACCCGGAAACCTGCTTTCTGCAACACCAGTGCAGCAAAGAATCCTGCCGGTCCGCTGCCCACAACGGCAACCGGGTAACTGCGTTTTTTCGAAGGAATTTCAAGCTCCGGCTGAACCGGCTCTTCCCCTCCTTTCAACTCGTTGGAATGAACCCCCACACGAAGCTGCCACCATACATTTGGCTTTTGGCGGGCATCAAGGCTTTTTTGCTCAATCTGAAATGAAAAATTCCGGATATGCAAAGCTTTGCCAATTGCCTGTCGCAGCTGTTGTTCGGAATATCCCGTTGGTAATTTTAAAGAAACCGATTTAAATCCCATGGGGCAAAGTTACAAGGAATGCAAAAATAAAAAACAAGTATCATTTTAAAAAAAAATGCAGATTGCTGTAACGAGTTGGATGTCCTGTGCGTCTCATTCAACAAACAGCAAAATATTTGCCGGTTGATAAACTTTGTTAATTCGGGCATTCACATATAAAAATCGGGTGTTTATCGATAAAAGTATTAAAACTGTAAGAAAAACAGGAAATTTATACTCATAAAAGCAAAGCCACAGAAAACAATATTTTTTGAAAACAGAAAACAGAACAATCATGATTCATTTAAACAACGTTCATAAATCATACGGAACAGGCAACAATTCCCTGCATGTTTTAAAGGGAATCGACCTGAATATACCCAAAGGCGCCTTTGTTTCCATAATGGGATCATCGGGTTCGGGTAAATCCACCCTGCTAAATATACTTGGCATCCTCGACAATTACGATGAGGGTTCGTATTACCTCGACGGAACACTTGTAAAGGACATGTCGGAAAAGCATGCAGCGAAGCTTCGGAATGAAATGCTGGGATTTGTTTTCCAGTCGTTCAACCTTATTTCGTTTAAAAACGCCATGGAAAATGTAGCCCTCCCGCTCTATTACCAGGGGGTAAACCGTAAAAAGCGCAACAAGATCGCGTTGGAGTACCTCGATAAAATGGGTCTTTTACCATGGGCAACCCACATGCCCAACGAGCTTTCGGGTGGTCAGAAACAGCGGGTTGCCATTGCGCGTTCACTTATTTCGCAACCAAAGGTAATTGTAGCCGATGAACCTACAGGGGCCCTTGACACAGCTACCTCATACGAAGTAATGGAAATACTCAAAGAGATCAATGGTGACGGGATTACTGTGATTATTGTAACCCATGAGCACGATATTGCCGCCATGACGCACCAGATCATCAGGCTTAAAGACGGTATTATTTCCGAAATCATTCAGAACGGCGAACTGAAAGAGTGGAAGCAGCAGTATACCAAGGCCCGTGTAACCGCCTGAAAAACAAATCAGGATTTAACCGCAGCAGCTTTAACAGAAGCAGCGGCATTCACAAGCGTACATTATAATTTCAACATTTAATAATTACTGCAATGTTCGACATTGATAAATGGCAAGAGATTCTGGCCACCATTAAAAAAAATAAAATGAGAACCTTCCTCACCGGCTTTTCAGTAGCCTGGGGGATTTTCATGCTGATGATTTTACTCGGGTCGGGCAATGGACTTAGCAATGGGGTGGCACAAAACTTCATGCGTGATGCAGTAAATGCCATGTGGTTATGGAGCGGACGTACCAGCATTCCTTACCAGGGCATGAAGGAAAACAGGCAGATACAATTCACCAATACCGATTATGACCTGCTAAAGGATATTCCTGAAATTGAATTCACTTCAGGCCGGTATTTTATTTCAGGCAACCGCTTTGCCTATGGCAGTGAATTTGGTGAATACACCGCCATTACCTGCCATCCCGAGCTAAGGGAAGTAGAATCGATTGAAATAGCCAGCGGGCGGTTTATTAATAATGTGGATATCAAGGAATCCCGTAAATCGGTAGTATTGGGAAAAGATATATACGATGCACTTTTCAAGGGACAGGAAGCCATAGGCGAATACGTGCGGATTAACAATGTTCCGTTTAAGGTGGTGGGCATCTGTCTCGAAGGCGGGGGCACCCGTCACCGGAATGCATATGTGCCGGTTACTACCGGACAAAAAGTATTTAATGGTGCCAACCGGCTGCACAATTTTGCCCTTACCATAAATGCCAACAGCATTGAAGAAAGTAAAGTAATTGAGGAAAAAGTAAGGGCAGCGCTGGCGCGGAAACATAAATTTGACCCAACTGACCGCGCTGCTTTGGGTTCCTACAACAAGCTTGAAAATTACCTGCAGACAATGCGGATCTTCGAGGCCATAAAAATTTTCATATGGATCATTGGCGCAGGAACTTTGATAGCCGGAGTAGTTGGTGTCAGTAACATCATGCTTATAGTAGTGAAGGAACGCACCAAGGAAATCGGCATCCGCAAAGCTATTGGCGCTACCCCGGGATCGGTTATCGGACTGATTTTACTGGAAGCAATACTTATAACCACAATTGCCGGATATATAGGACTGGTATTGGGCACCGGGCTTATGGAAGGAATTAATCTGCTTGTAGAGCGGCAATTTGAGGCCGCCGCTGCAACCAACAACGGAAACGGGGATATGATTTTCCGGAATCCGACGGTTGATATAAACATTGCCGCTACAGCCACCCTGCTTTTGATTTTTGCAGGGGCACTTGCCGGATACATTCCTGCCAAGCGGGCCGCACGTATTAAACCTATTGAAGCGCTGAGGGATGAATAATTCAACGGAACCCAAGTAATGAAACCTGTAATAATTAAATGAGATGTTTGATTTAGACCTTTGGAAAGAGATAATTGAGGCGCTGAAAAAGAACAGGATGCGCAGTTTCATGACCGCCTTCGGGGTGTTCTGGGGGATTTTCATGCTCATCGTTATGTCGGGGGCCGGACGTGCCCTTGAAAACGGCATTATGGACGGCATCAAGGCATTTGCTACCAATTCGGCTTTTTTTTGGACTGAACGTACAAGTATGCCCTATGAAGGATTCAAACGTGGCAGGTCATGGAACTATAAAAATGATGACATACAATACCTCAAGGCCAATTTAAACGATGTGGAATACCTTTCGCCAAGATTGTTTGGCCCCAATTCTTATGGCGGCGACAACACCATAAGAGGCAATAATACAGGCGCTTTTAATATTTACGGCGACTACCCCGACTATTTTAAAATCGACCCGTGGGTTCCGCTTAAAGGCCGTCTGCTGAACGAAATCGACATCATGCAAGACCGCAAGGTATGTGTTATTGGGGAAAGGGTTGCTGAAGTTATGTTTCCCGAGGGTGAAGAACCGATAGGTGAATACCTTAAAATAAATGGCGTTTACTTCCAGGTGGTAGGAGTAGTGGATCCGCAGACCAGGATTAATATTGGCGGCGGGCAAAAAAATGAAGCCATTATGATCCCTTTCAGCACCATGCAACGCACTTATAATATGGGCGATGTAGTACACTTCTTTTCGGTAACCTCCAAGCCCGGAGTACCCGTCAGCAAACTTGAGGAACGCCTGAAAGAACTGCTGAAAGCCCGGCACCACATTGCCCCGGAAGATATGCAGGCTATCGGCTCGTTCAATATAGAAGTAGAATGGAAAAAATTCAACGGACTGTTCACCGGCATACAAATGCTTACATGGATAGTGGGAATTGGAACTCTGCTGGCAGGTGTCATTGGTGTAAGCAACATTATGATGGTAATAATCAGGGAACGCACCCAGGAAATAGGCATTCAGCGGGCCATTGGAGCAACGCCATCAAATGTAATTATGCACATTGTTGCCGAAAGTGTATTTCTTACAGTTTTGGCCGGATATTTTGGACTGGCGCTTGGAGTAGGTTTGCTCGAGGCGCTGAATGTAGTTCTGGAATCAGCAGGCGACGAAATGTTTTTCAGGCGTCCGGAAATCAGTTTCAGAATGGCAATAGCAGCATTATCGGTGCTGGTATTCTCCGGAATTTTTGCCGGTATGATTCCTGCACGGCGGGCCGTTAAAATAAAACCCATTGATGCCATCAGGGAAGAAAAATAAAAACAGAAACAGAAACAATAAAAAATCAGAGTCATGAAAAAAGTATTTAAAATCATCGGAATCGTTGTATTGATAGGGGCATTTGCAGGAACCCTGTTTTTCCTCTACAATAAATCGAAAAAGAAACCGGATGTATTTGAAACAAAGAATCCGTTTGTAAGCGATGTGATCAAAAAAACAGTTGCCACAGGTTCAGTGGTCCCACGTTTTGAAGTCGACATCAAGCCGCAGGTATCGGGAATTATTGATGAGTTATTCGTGGAAGCAGGCGACCGGGTTGAAAAGGACCAGGTGGTTGCACGTATTAAGATCATCCCTGATATGGTGAACCTTAATTCCGCTGAAACCAGGCTCAACAGGGCAAAAATAACTTTTGAAGATGCCAAAATTGATTATGAAAGGCAACAAAAACTTTTCGACAAGGAAGTTATTTCATACGAAGAATTTAAAAATGCCAAAGTAACCTACGATTCCTCAAGGGAAGAACTAACTGCAGCTGAAAATAATCTTGAGCTTATAAAAAATGGTGTAACAAAAAAGGCAGAAACCACTACTAATACATTAGTCAGGTCAACCACTTCCGGAATGGTACTTGATGTGCCTGTAAAACTGGGCAATTCGGTAATACAGTCGAATACATTCAACGACGGGACTACCATTGCTACTGTTGCAGATATGAGCGACATGATTTTCGAAGGAAAGGTTGATGAAACGGAAGTTGGTAAGATTAGTGCAGGCATGCCCATTGAACTTGAAATAGGGGCCATAGAAAAAGAGAAGTTCCAGGCAATTCTGGAATATATATCACCTAAGGGGGTAGAGGAAAACGGAGCCATACAGTTTGAAATAAAAGCCAGTGTGAGTCTTGTAAACGATCAGTTCATACGTGCCGGGTACAGTGCAAATGCCAATATAGTGCTCGACAGAAAAGACAGTGTACTGGTAATACCTGAAGGATTGCTGAAGTTTGAAAACGACTCCTCGTTTGTTGAGGTTCAGACTGAAGTAGAACAGCAGTTCAAAAAACAATACGTTCAAACCGGCCTATCGGATGGTATAAACATTGAAATTACCACCGGATTGAACAAAGAAGACAAAGTAAAGGGGGAAAAAATTGATCCCAAAAAACTAAAGGAAGGAGATAACGGTAAAGTTTAATGCTGGAAATGGAACAAGGTTGACAGTTTTTCAAAGTGATAACCTGCTCCAGGACTCACTGATTGATAATTTGCTTAACATTGAACACTATTTTCAACACATTTGGACCTGAAATAAAACAATAGATTATGATGAAGACAACAACAATTATTGCAGGATTTCTCTTTTTCCTGTCAGCACTGGAAACCACCGCACAAGAAACATGGTCGCTACAGAAATGCATCGACTATGCAATTGAGAACAATATCCAGATTAAACAGCAGCAATTAAATACCAGTTATAACGAGAATCTTTTAGATCAGGCAGGGTACGACAGGTTACCTAACCTCAACGGCAGTCTTTCCAACAATTACAATTTTGGGAGGTCGCTCACCTACGATAATACCTATAAAAATGTAAACTCGATGCAGGTGAACGGATATCTTTCGAGCGATATAACATTATGGAACGGCTTCATTCTGACCAATACCATCAGAATGTACGAACTTGATTTGCATGCCGCCATTCATGATCTGCAAAAAACAAAAGATGATATCATGCTGAATACAGCTGCAGCGTATCTTGAAATTTTGTTTGCTGAAGAACTGGCGCTAATATCAGAAGCCCAGATCGAAGTAACCAAACAACAGGTAGAACGCACCGGTAAGCTGGTGGATGCAGGCAGCCTTGCACGCGGCGCATTGCTTGAAATCGAAGCCCAGCTGGCACGAGAGGAGTTGCAACTTGTAAATGACCAGAACCGGATTCAACTGGCTTATCTTAATTTATACCAGTTCCTGGAACTGCCCATTGAAAAAAGTTTTAAGGTTGAAAAACCAACGCTCCCGGAGATAAAGGCTAACATTTCAATGTCCAATTCATTCGATGTCTATAAAAATGCACTTGATTCACGGCCTGAAATAAAGGCAGCACAACTCAGGGTGGAAAGTGCAAGAAGGCAGCTAAGCATAGCCAAAGGGAACAGGTTCCCGGTACTGAGTGCCGGCGCGAACTATTACAACCTTTACAATGATCAGTACACCGACATTTTTGGAGATAAAATTAATTTCAGCGATCAGCTTGACAATAATAAAAGGTATGGGGTTGGTGTAACGCTGAACATTCCAATTTTTAACCGGTACCAGGTAAACACCGCTGTCTCGAATGCAAAGCTGCAAATTCAGGATTATGAATACCGGTTGCAGACTGCATCGAATTTACTCCGGAAAGACATTGAGCAAGCCTATACCAATGCACTTGCAGCTTTAAACAGGTACATCTCAAGCGAAAAAGCTGTTGAATCGATGGAAGAAGCCTTCCGTTATACGGAGGAAAAGTTCAATGTGGGTATGATAAATACGGTAGAGTACAATGAAAGCAAGAATTACCTGACTGTTGCACGGTCGGAACTTTTGCAGGCAAGATACGAATACATCTTCCGCGCAAAGATTCTTGATTTTTACAATGGTATACCTATCGAATTGTAGGATAGATTCAGCAAATCATAGTTTGTACCATTCCCTGGCATTCGAAGCGTAAATTTTATCAACTACTTCCTTTGGCAGTTTCAATCCACGGAAACTGCCATCGATCAGATTACTGGACATATTATTATCGGTAACCAGGTATTCCCAGTCGTCAAGCCAGGTCTGGTGCAGTCGGTTTTGAAAGGCTTCCCTGCTACCACCCCTGTCGATGATATCGGTTCCGTAAAGCAGGCGGTCCTGGTAGTTAATAAAGAAATCACGCACCTTTTCGCGATCTTCCGCGGTCTGGTAAAACAACTGTCCCATACGGGCAGCCATATCCATTGAAGCATTGGGGAAGCGATCGAGGAAACGGGCCATTTCATCAACGCTCCACTCAAGACTGGCCAGATGGCATCCAATAAAAACAAGGTCAGGATGTTTCTCCAGCATCCGGTCACGGGCAGCCATCTGCTCTTCATAGGAAGGGTATTCAGGATGCAGGTACATATGGTACTGCGGGTTTTCAGCAAAATAATTGCTGTCGTTTTTAGTGGTCATCTCATCAAGAGGCAACCAGCAGTTTTTAGGTTCTCCAAGGTGCCCTACAAGAGGAATTCCTTTTTCCTCCAGATGGCTGAATACCGGGGAGAACTGCGGGTCGTCGATCATTATCAGGGCGCTGTCGTTGTCGCGGTATTCCATACCAACGTTCTTCCATACCTTCACCGCTATTGCGCCATCGGCTATGCACTGGTCAATCCATGCAATGGTATTATCGGCCCAGCCAGGTTCATTCCAACCCTCAAGGCAGAAAGTGGCAGTGAATGCAGTTGCTTCAGGTTCCTGCTGCTTCAGTAATTTCAGGTTTTGGTGGGCATCCACTACACGTTCGCAACCTCCGGAGTATGTATTTATATTTAAAAGCATGAAATTATCTGTATGGGCCTGCTCCACCGAATTTTCTTCAGTTGTATAAATATGGTAATGAGCATCAATTTTTTCTACATCCGGAAAGTCTTCCATTGTATAATATTTACCATTTCGACAGGAGGCAACAGTTAACACCGCAAAAAACAGGAACAGGAATTGAGTTTTCATTGTCAAAAAATTTATTTCTATGGGTTGAATTTAAAAAAAATGTTTTGAATCCCATACCAATACATTATCATTTGACAAATTTGCTCAAAGAAGATTATTTTTGAAAGAAAAAAATGATTGAACTACTCAGGTTCCGGCGCAGCATCAGGAAATTTACCGAACAGGCTATTGAGTATGAAAAGGTTGAAATATTGAAAGAGGCAGCACTGCGCTCTCCTTCATCAAAGAATATAAATCCATGGGAATTTATTTTTGTGGACGACAGGGACATCCTTCAAAAGCTAAAGAAATGCAAACCGCATGGAAGTACTCCACTGGATACTGCCCGGTTGGCAATTGTAGTGTGTGCCGACGAAAACAAAAACGATGTATGGATTGAGGATTGTTCCATTGCTTCCATTCTGCTGCAACTTACCGCACAGTCATTCGGACTTGGTACTTGTTGGATACAGATAAGAAAAAGGCATCATTCAGAATCAGTTACATCAGAACAATACATTCAGCAGCTGCTTGGTATTCCGGAGAATTACAGAATACTCAGTATTGTTGCGGCAGGTTATCCGCATGTAAAAAGGGAAGGTAAACCGGCAAGTGAACTCCAGAATGAAAAAATAAAAATAAACCGGTTCTAAACTGAATCAGAACCGGTCTACAGATAATATCCGAACTGCTTGATTAATTCAGTTCGAACCATTTGGTTTTGGTAACATACATTCCCGATTCCAAACCGGGATAACTGGAATAGGTTGTGAGAGCTTCTGAATATTCAATGGGTTTGTCCTTTAGGTATTCGTATAGTTTAATGTAGTTTATAAGGGCAAAGTCAATTGAATATCCTGCAATAATGATATGCCAGAAAGCTTCCAGCCTTTCATTCGATTCATAAACAAGATCGGATTCCACGTATTCAAATTTTTCGGGAGCCAATAGGGATTTGATCTTATTGTGAAAATTAACTGTTGTTTTACTTTTCATTTCTTCTGCATTTAAATGAATTGTAAAACTAGACAACCGACAAAAATTACAGCTAATTAAATTGCTGTTATACGATGTTATAATAGCTGAATCTTATCAGCTATATGCTGATACCCCATCTGAAAAAATAACAGCAAGAAGGGGTTTCAATCCTGGTTTTTGAATTAAAACTATTTATTGGTATTTAAGAAAACCTGTCAGAAGAAATCATCTGACTCGGGAAATGACTTAACCTGGTTGTCATCTTCACATTCCAGGTTGATGTTGAAGTCATCAGGTTTTTTGAAGCTTATATCCTCGGAGTAACCCAACGAAGGATCGGCCAGTACCTTTTTATAGAAGTAACCCCAAATTGGCAATGCCATGTTGGCGCCTTGTCCGGAGGTGATGGTACGAAAATGAATGCTTCGCAAATCGGCACCTGTCCATACCCCTGCAGTCAGGTCGGGTGTCATGCCTATGAACCAGCCATCGGAATGGTTTTGTGTGGTTCCGGTTTTGCCTGCAATAGGCATTGTAAACTTACCATACCCGTCGCGATTTCTAAGCCGTATTCCTGTTCCATTGTCGATAACTCCCTGCAGCAGATTTACCATAAGGTAAGCTGTTTCTTCATTAAATGCTTCATACCTGTCAGCCTGAAAATCGCTGATAACATTGCCATAGCGGTCTTCTATACGGGAAACAAAATAAGGCTTCACATAAACTCCCTGGTTTGGGTATGTATTAAAGGCACCTACCATTTCATAAAGGGTTATATCAGAGGTTCCCAAAAACATTGAAGGTACAGGATCAATAGGACTGTAGACCCCCATGCGTTTCATCACTTCAGCAACAGCATTTGGATTAAACTGTTTCATTACCCATGCCGATATTTTATTGCGTGAATTGGCAAGCCCCCATTTGAGAGTTACCATCTTGCCTTCATTTTCAGTATCAAGTTCTGAATCTTTCGGCTCCCATATTGTTCCGTCAGGCATCTGAAACTGCTGGCTCACATATGGCACCTTGGTACAAGGTGTATAACCATTCTGCATGGCAAGAGTATAAAGGAAAGGTTTTACAGTGGAACCTACCTGCCGTTTGCCTCCCTTTACCATGTCGTACATGAAATACTGATAATTGGGGCCGCCAACATATGCCTTTACTTTACCCGACTCAGTTTCCATAGCCATAAACGAAGACCGGAAATACCTGAGGTACCATTTAATTGAGTCCATTGGCGACATAATGGTGTCAATCTCACCTTTCCACGAAAAGATAGTCATCTCGACAGGATCCCTGAAGTTTTTCTTTATTTCAGTGAAATTTTTTCCCTGGTTGCTCAATAAACGATATCGCTCACTCCTCCTAATTTCGCGATTAATTAATTCCTCCACCTCATCATTGGTCATGTTATTTCCGAAGGGAGGATTCTTAAGGTTCTTCATTCCACCGTCGAAATCGGGCTGGAGGTTATTTTTCAAATGATATTCAACCGACTCTACAGCATATTTCTGCATACGAGAGTCAATTGTGGTGTAAATTTTTAAACCGTCGGTATATAAATTGTAATTCTCTCCGTTGGGTTTAATGTTTTTAGAAGACCATCCGTACAAAGGATTTGTTTCCCATTCGATGGAATCCTCCCTGAATTTTTGCATTTGCCATGAGGCGTAATTTTTTCTTTCAGGTTCTTTTGCTGTTAGAGTCAGCCTCAGGTATTCGCGAAGATATGGTGCCGGGCCGGTTTTATAATCCACCTTATTGAAATCAAGATCGAGCGGGAGTTGTTTTACTGAATCTCTTACCGCTTTGGTTATAAACCCATATTTTGCCATCTGATTTAATACCACATTGCGTCGATTTATCACCAGCTCTGGTCGCCTCACCGGATTGTAAAGCGATGAGTTTTGTGCCATTCCGACCAGCATGGCCGACTGATGCAACTGAAGCGAATCGGGCGGTATGCTGAAATACACGCTGGCAGCCGATTTTATACCTACAGCCAGATTCAGGAAATCGTACTTGTTCAGATACATCAGAATGATTTCTTCCTTTGTGTAATTGCGTTCAAGATTAACGGCAATAACCCATTCCCGAAACTTCCTTAACACCAGTTCCGGTTTGCTTGCAATTTCTTCCCTTGGAAACAGCATTTTTGCAAGCTGCTGGCTGATTGTACTACCACCGCCCGAACTTGCATCGCCGGTAACAACACCTTTAAATACACGCAGAAGTCCTCGGACATCGATACCTGAATGGTTGAAGAACCGCACATCCTCAGTAGCCACCAGGGCATCCATTAAATGAGGCGGAAGGTTGCTGTAATGTACAAATGCCCTGTTTTCGTTTATGAAGTATTTATCCAGAATGTTTCCGTCTTCCGAATAAATCTCAGAAGAAAGAAGATTCGGAGGGTTCTCCAACTCTTCGAAGGTTGGCATAAAACCAAGAGTACCCCTTGCAATAAGTGCAAAGAGGATCACAACACTTGCGACTCCTAAAACGAATATTGACCAGAATATTATAATGGGTTTCTTCCAGTTGTTATTTATTTTTTCTTCTTCTTCGGCCATAAAATTCAGTAATTATTATTTTTTGACAAAGATATATCTTTCAATGGGTGAAGCATAAAATTAAACGAATCAGGTCATGTAATATTTTATCAATCAGCAAATAAATTAATCATTACCAAACCCATAGAAATAAAATAAATACATTATATTTTGAACTTAGCGTTTCATTTTCTTTAATTTGCAGAAATTTTCATTAGAGAAAATAAAAGTATGCAGGAAAACCTTGTTATAGTTGAGTCCCCGGCAAAAGCAAAAACCATAGGGAAATTTTTAGGTAAAAACTTTACAGTAACCTCATGTATGGGTCACATACGTGACCTTGAAAAAAAAGATTTTGGTATTGATCTGGAAAATAATTACCAGCCAAAATATGTTGTTTCTCCTGATAAGAAAAAAATAGTTACTGAACTAAAGAAGCTAGCTAAAGATGCCCAAATGGTATGGCTTGCATCGGATGAAGACCGTGAAGGTGAAGCCATTGCATGGCACCTCAAAGAGGTTTTAAAGCTTAAACCTGAAAACACAAAGAGGATAGTCTTCCATGAAATCACAAAAGAAGCTATTGAAAAGGCTATAAAAAACCCCCGCAGCATTGACGACAACCTTGTAAATGCGCAACAGGCAAGGCGGGTGCTCGACCGTGTTGTTGGCTTTGAGATCTCTCCGGTGTTATGGAAAAAAGTTAAACCTTCACTTTCAGCAGGGCGTGTTCAATCGGTGGCTGTAAGGCTGATTGTAGATCGCGAGCGGGATATTATGAATTTTGAAAGTGACAATTGGTACCGCATTACAGGCACATTTCTTACAATTGACGATGGAGGCAATCCGGCAGAAGTAAAGGCCGAATTAAATAAAAGGTTTCCAACCAAAGATGAAGCCAATGCCTTTTTGGAAAAATGCCGGTCGGCTGAGTTCACTATAGCCGATGTAATAAAAAAACCAGGTAAGCGTTCGCCAGCACAACCTTTTACCACATCTACCCTTCAGCAGGAAGCCAGCCGAAAGCTAAATTTTTCTGTAGCCCAGACTATGTCAGTAGCCCAGCGTTTGTACGAAAACGGTAAAATCACTTATATGCGAACCGACTCAGTTAATCTTTCCGATTTGGCCATTAATACGGCAAAAAAGAAAATTACTGAGCTGCATGGTGAGAATTATGTAAAAATCAGAAAATATCAGACCAAATCGAAAGGAGCACAGGAAGCCCATGAAGCAATCCGGCCTACCTATATGGACCAGGAAACAGTTGCAGGCTCAAACCAGGAACAACGCTTATATGAATTGATCTGGAAACGCACGATGGCTTCACAAATGGCTGATGCCCTGCTCGAAAAAACTACGGTTACCATTTCGGTTTCCACCGCACCTGAAGATTTTATCGCCTCAGGTGAAGTTATTATTTTCGATGGGTTTCTGAAAGTATATATGGAGTCAACCGACGATGAAAACTTAAGCAGTGTGGCTGGTCAGGATATTATTCCTCCGCTGAAAGCAAATGATTCACTTGACATGGCATCGATACTGGCTACCCAAAGGTATTCACAAAGGCCTCCACGATTTACAGAAGCATCGCTTGTGAAAAAGCTTGAGGAACTTGGAATAGGACGACCATCCACTTATGCCCCTACCATTACTACCATCCAAAACCGCACTTATGTGGTGAAGGAAGACCGGCCAGGTATTGAAAGGGCATACAATATAATTACCTTAAAGAACGACAAAATTACGGGTAAAGTTAAAACAGAGATTACGGGAGCTGAACGATCAAAGCTTTTCCCGACAGATATCGGCATGGTGGTCAATGATTTTCTGATGGAAAACTTTGAACAGATAATGGACTTTAACTTTACCGCAAATGTTGAAAAAGAATTTGATGATATAGCCGAAGGAGAAAAAGTCTGGAATGAAATGATCGACAAATTTTACCGGCCGTTTCATGGACAGGTGGAGAATGTTCTAAAGCATTCAGAACGATCAAAAGGAGAACGTGTACTGGGTCCGGATCCTAAAACAGGCAAACAGGTTTCAGTAAAAATAGGAAGGTACGGACCTTTAGCACAGTTAGGTGTTGCAAATCCTGAAACAGATGATGAAAAACCTCAGTTTGCCAGTCTGCGGACAGGACAGCACCTTGAAACTATAACTCTGGAAGAGGCACTCGATTTATTTAAATTGCCACGCGATCTGGGTGAATATGAAAACAAAAAAGTGACTGTTGGTATAGGACGCTTTGGCCCTTACATCAGGCACGACAATAAATTTGTTTCATTAGATAAAGAAGATGATCCTCTTACTGTAGAACTTCAGCACGCCATTCAATTAATTGAAGCCAAACGGGAAAAAGAGCGAAAAGCAGTTATAATGGAGTTTGACGAGGAGCCTGAACTGAAAGTTTTAAACGGCCGGTGGGGACCTTACATTTCGTACCAGAAAAAGAATTACAAGATTCCAAAGAAAATGAAGGCAGAAGAACTTTCGCTGGAAGATTGCAAAAACATAATTAGTCAATCACCTGAGCCAAAAGCAAGAGGGGGCCGAAGAAAAAAATAGGCAATAAGAGGCAGATGAATTAACATTTGCCTTTATTTTTGCAGAAATCTATTTCAAATGAACTTAACCGATTACTTTGATCTGGTTGATTTTTCTCAAATCATTGAGAAAAGTGCTCCTTTAGGAAAATACGGCCTTGGTCCGCATGTTGAAAGATTCAGTGGCACGATAAACCTAAAGTCACTGATAAAAACCGATATTGCCCTGCTTGGAATTCCTGAAACAAATGGTAAGAGACAAAAGAAAGGATCCTCTTCTCCAGATATAATAAGGAAATCACTTTATCGGTTGGCAGCTTTTGAAGGAAAACTAAAAATAAGTGATCTGGGTAACCTTAAGCCGTCCATAAGCCATAAAGGAACATTACTTGCATTGCGTGATATTGTGGAATACCTGAACGAATTAAACATTGTGACAGTTGTTTTGGGAGGAAGCCAGGAGCTTACTATTGGGATCTGTGAAGCCTTTCGAAATGAAAGGTTTTTCTGGTTGTCCGCAATAGATGCAGTATTTGATGTTAAGACAGGAACCGAAACATTCAGTTCCAAAAACTACCTTACACGTCTCTTCAGGATGTTTCCTCATTTGTTTCAATTCAGTCTGATTGGCTACCAGCAACACCTTACGGGCGAACAGCTGCTAAATAAAACCAGCGACTTTGGTAATCATCTCCGGCTTGGCGAGTTGCGTGATAATATAAACCAGGCTGAACTGTTGCTTCGGAATTCCAATGTTTTGTCATTCGACATGGGGGCACTCAAATATATTGAAGCTCCTGCTACTTCAGCCAGAAACCCCAATGGGTTGCGGGGAGAAGAGGCCTGTCAGCTGGCGCATTATGCAGGGTTAAGCCCTCGTCTGTCGGTTTTTGGATTATTTGAAACCGCTGCCGAAAATAATAAGGATGGCCTCACATCGGCATTGGCAGCAGAAATTACCTGGTATTTTTTAAAAGGTGTTTCAGCCAGAAAACAATGCTTTACCAGAACCGCTTATAAGGTAGAAATAGAAGACCTTGACCATCCGGTTGTTTTCAGGCACGAAAGGGAGTTAAACCGCTGGTGGTTTGATGTAAAGGGAATAAACGGTGAAACTATTGAAATAGCCTGTTCAGAAGAGGAATACAGGCAGGCTGCAGCAAATGAAATTCCTGAACGCTGGCTTCGGTTCCTCCAAAAAATGGATCGCCTTTCAAAATAATAAATTAATGAGTGCGTTCTTAGGTTTACCGAACCGGCAGAAGTTTGTTATAAAGAACATTTTTTTATTTCTTTAGCGCGGATTGGAAAATATAATGGATTCACATCCATATTGGTGTATGAAAAAAATTATTTCTTTTCTATATTTGATATTTATTATTAATTTGGCAGCTTCAGGTCAGATAGACCCACAGTTTACAAACAATATGTTTTATAAACTGGGAGTAAATCCGGCCTATGCAGGAGCCGACAATGCATTAAATGGACTAATTTTAAACCGCTATCAATGGGTTGGAATGAAAGGTGCACCAGAGACGCTTGTTTTTAGTGTTGACGCTTCAACAAATTTATTTGGAACATCAGGAGGCCTTGGACTTAATATAATAAGCGACCGGTTGGGAAATTTTGAAAATATACTGATTAACGCCAATTATGCCTACAGAACTGAATTGAGCTTTGGCGCCCTTTCCATAGGGGTGTCAGCAGGATTTTACAACCAAAGCGTAAACGGAGATTGGAAAGGCATCGATGATGACAGATTTACAGATCCCACAAACGATCAGTCGGTGCCCCAGGGAGAAGCAAGTCAGCTCGCATTTGATGCCGGTGCAGGATTATACCTTACCACCAATAATTATTTCCTTGGATTTTCAACAACACACATCAATGAGGCCACCATCGAATTCGATGAATCTGCAAGATCATATTTACCAAGACATTATTATTTAATGGGGGGATACAATATTCGTTTGGCAGACCCGTTATTTGAGTTACGACCTTCGTTCTTGTTTAAGTCCGACATTGCTACATGGCAGTTGGATGTAAACACAAACATTGTTTACAACGACAAGTTTTGGGGGGGACTTTCCTACAGGGTAGATGACGCTGTTGCCCTGTTGATGGGCCTTGAACTGGCTAATGGATTAAAAGTGGGATACTCGTTTGATTTGGTTACATCAGCCATTGGGTATTATGGATTTGCGTCGCATGAAATATTTGTAAGTTATTCGGTTACTTTGGAACGCAACCGAAGTCAGAAATATAAAAGTATAAGATATTTATAAAAGAAAGCGATATATTTGAGCTATGAAAAAACTTCTTTTTATTGCACTTGTACTCACAACCCTTATCAGTTTCACCAGTTGCAACCCCTCTGGGAATGGTGAATTGGTCGGAGTACAAAATCGGCCTAAATGGCGGGAAACGCAGCCCTATGGAATGGTTTATGTCCGGCGTGGAAGTTTCAATATCGGTCCCAGTGATCAGGATCCGGCTATGTCAGGAACACCTACCAAAACAGTTTCGCAAGATGCCTTTTGGATGGATGACACAGAAATTACAAATAATGAATACCGCCAATTCGTAAGTTGGGTAAGAGATTCCATTGCCCGTAAAATGGTTGGAGAACAATACCCTGAATTCCTTATAACAGAAGACAGGGAAGGCAACCCAATCGACCCGCCTACCATTAACTGGAGGGAACGGCTCAACTGGAATGATCCCGATTACCAGTTGGCTATGGAAGATATGTATCTGCCCGAAAACGAACGTTTTTTTGGCAAAAAGGAAATTGATACCCGTAAACTGGTTTATGAGTACTGGTGGATCGATCTGCACCAGGCTGCTAAGCGTGCCAACAGTTACGATTTCCAAAATCAACGTTACAATGGTAGTGTTTACAACAGTGAAGGAGAACTGCAACCCATCGAGAATAGGTCAGCTTTTATTATGAACGACCAGGTGCATGTTTATCCGGATACCCTTACATGGATGCGGGATTTTACCTATTCATACAATGAACCCTGGGCAACCCGATATTTCTGGCATCCGGGTTTTGATGAATATCCTGTTGTAGGTGTTACCTGGAAACAAGCTATGGCATTCTGCAATTGGAGAACTAAAATTCAAACTGAATATTTAACCACCAGAAGACAGCCGTCAATGCAGGCATATCGCTTGCCTACAGAAGTTGAATGGGAGTATGCTGCCCGCGGTGGTAAAGAATTTTCAATGTACCCATGGGGTGGCTATTACGCACGTGATGAAGACGGGGTATTTCTCTCAAACTTCAAGCCGCTGCGGGGAAATTATGTTGAAGACGGTGGAATTTCTACAATGAAAGTGGGAAGTTATGAACCCAACCAATATGGTTTATACGACATGTCGGGGAACGTTGCAGAATGGACAGAAACCGCTTATGACGAAGCCGGTTACAATTATTTCAGTGATCTGAATCCAACCTTTACTTACAATGCCCGGCCCGATGACCCTCCTGTCATGAAAAGAAAAGTTATCCGCGGGGGTTCATGGAAAGATATCGCATACTTTACCCAGGTTTCAACCAGGGGATTCGAATACCAGGATACAACAAAATCTTTTGTCGGATTTCGTTGTGTACGTTCAACATTTGGAGATGAATTTAATTAATTAACAAACCTTAAACCTCGAAGAAATGAATATTGGTGAATTATTTAAGACAAAACGCTGGAAAACATTCATGGGATATGTTTACGGATGGGGTGCATCCATTGTTATGATTGGAGCCTTGTTCAAACTCCAGCACTGGCAATATGCAGGACTATTCCTTACAGTCGGTTTGGTAACAGAAGCTTTTATTTTCTTTTTATCAGCCTTTGAACCTACTCACGAAATGCCGGAATGGTCAAAGGTTTACCCTGAACTTCGCGACGATTATGAGGTGATGGAACTGGATGATTACTCAAGAAAAGGAAAAAACGGCTTTAACCAACTGCTCTCTTCTTCAGAGTTTTCACCTGATTTATTTGATAAGGTAGGCCAAAGCCTGAACAACCTGTCGAATGCTGCCAATGGTATCAGCGACATTTCTTCAGCCACCCTTGCCACCGATATGTATGTCAAAAACCTGAGTAGCGCTTCAGAATCAATGATGTCATTCGCTGAAATTAACAATCGGGCCAACGAAACCGTAAACTCTTCGGTTGAAAAACTGGTTCAGTCGTATTCAACGGCATCACAGCAACTTTCTGAAACAGGTAAAATATCATTCGACAAATTAAACAGGAGCAGCGATGAGTTTTCAGCCAGGCTTTCAGAAGCTGGAAATAACCTTGCTGATACAGTAAACGGTGCATCCGGAAAATTTTCAGCCGAACTCGAATCGGTTAGCAAAGGTTCTAAAGTATATTCAACCAGCCTGGAAAAATTGAACCAGAATATTAATGCTTTAAATCAAAGCCTCGAATCTCAGCTGATGGGTACTAAATCACAGTTTGAAGCCAACCACAAATTCAGCAGTGATTTGACCCACATGAATGAAGTATTGGCATCTTCGGTTTCCGAATTGCAAAAATATAAGGAAAACGCAGAGCAGTTAAATAAACATCTGGAAGCGCTTAATACCATTTATGGCAACATGCTTGGTGCATTGAGTTACAAAAAATAAAAATTTGAAGTAACTGAATTATGGGTTCAAAGAACTGCCCGGAAACACCGCGGCAAAAAATGATAAACATGATGTACCTTGTACTGACTGCAATGCTAGCTTTAAACGTTGCAGCTGAGGTACTTGAGGCATTCAGGGTCGTAGATACGAGTCTGAATGAAACCATCAAAACAGTGGATATGAAAAACGCACAGGTGTACGCTTCATTCGAACGGGCCTATGCTGAAAATGAAACCCGTGTTGGGGAATGGAAAGCTAAAGCCGATAACGTGCGCCAGACAACCGACAGCATGTTTTCCTTTATCTCCGGCATCAAGGAAGAATTGGTGAGAAAATCAGGCTATAAACCTGTAAATTCAGAAAACAGGGTACTGGGCGATGAATTTTACTATGTAACAGAAGCCGGAGATACACTTATCATCAGCAAAGAAGATGATCTGAATGTACCCTCGGAACATATGATTACTCAAAAAAATGCAACAGAATTGAAGGAAGAGATCAATGAATACAAAAATGAACTGTTAGCGCTGATTGAGGAAGATGATGTTGATTTAAGAGAAACCGTTTTGGCCGCTCTCGATACTTCTGACCCTAAAATCAATCTGCGTGAAGGCGGAGAAAAAAAATCGTGGGAAACAGAACGATTCATGGATAAACCATTGGTTGCAGTGCTTACGCTTCTTTCTAAAATTCAGATCGATGTAAAAAACTCGGAAGCGAACGTTATTAATTACCTCTATTCCCAAATTGATGCAGGGTCATTCCTTTTCAATAAACTGGGAGCTCAGGTAATCCCTACATCAAGTGTTGTTTTGCAGGGTGATGAATATGTTGCAGACGTTTTTCTGGCAGCTGAAGATACTACCCAACAGCCCGAAATTTTTATCAACAACCAACAGGTACCGGTAACTGGCGGAAAGGCAACCTTCAGGGTAAAAACATCGCAACCCGGAACCTTTACCTGGGAGGGGCTGATCAAATACAAAACACCGGCCGGAACTATTAAAAACTATCCGTTCTCCCAGGAATACCAGGTAACCCAACCTTCCGTTACCATGTCGGCTACCCAAATGAATGTATTCTACCGTGGGCTGGAAAACCCTTTCGACGTGGGTGGAGGGGGCATTCCGCAGGAAAACCTGGAAGTATCAATGACTAACGGATCTGTAGTTAAACAAGGCAATGCGTTTATAATTAAACCTAATGAATTAGACGAACAGGGACGCAGGACAACCGTATCGGTGCATGCCAATATTGGTGGACAGAGGCGTTTGCTGGGTACAACAAACTGGCGTGTTAAAAGAGTTCCCGACCCGGTGGCACAGGTAGCTGGCCTGTCAGGGGGAGGTACAGTCCGTAAAGAACGACTTTTAGTTGAAGACGGCGTACTGGCAGTTCTGGAAGATTTTGATTTTAATTTTAAATATACTGTAACGCAATTCAGAGTAGAAATAACCGGTGCGGGTGGTTATGTTAATGCATGGGAAAGTAACTCCAACCGATTTACCGATGAACAAAAAGATCAATTCAGAAGGCTTAATCCAAACAGCCTTGTTTATATAGCTAATATAAAAGCAGTGGGCGATGACGGTACTACCCGTGATTTAGACCCTATAGGTTTAAAAATTCAATAAATATGAAGATACTAATTTATATAGGAATAGCAGTTTTGATGTTAGCCGGAACAGGCTACGAGGTAAATGCCCAGCTTATTAACGGGGCCTACCAGTCGACCGATGTAAGCCAGAAAAAACCTATGCCACTGCCTACGGTACGTGAAGCAGATGTATTCTGGTCGAAGAAAATATGGCGTATTATCGATTTGCGCGAGAAAATGAATCAAACGCTCTACTTCCCTACATCTGAAATGGATGGAAGACAGAACCTGATATCCCTTTTACTTGAAGGAATCAAAAGTGGTCAGATTACTCCTTTCGATGCACGTCTGGATGATGACTTTAAAGTACCCATGACCTTTGAACAGGTTCAGGAAGCTTTTGGCGCTGAAGCAACAACAGAAGAAACCATTGATTTCGATACCGGTGAACGCAAAACCGTTACCATCCAGGGCGAAATCAGACCCGGAGAGATTAAACAATACATGGTAAAGGAAGAATGGTATTTCGACAAACAGGCATCTTCACTGAATGTACGCATACTGGGTATTTGCCCTATCCGTGAATTTACACGTGCTGAGGATCCTGCAGGCGAAGTAATGCGTCAGAAAGTATTCTGGGTATATTATCCTGAAGTCAGAGACCTGCTGGCAACCAACCTGGTTATGAATCCATACAATGAAGCACAATCAATGTCGTTCGATGACCTGTTTATCAAACGCTTTTTTAACAGCTACATCGTACAGGAGTCAAATGTATATAACAACAGGCTGATCAGCGATTATCTGACCGGCAGGGAGGCCATGCTTGAATCGAAGCGGGTTGAAGCGGAAATTTTTAATTTTGAACAAGATCTCTGGGAGTATTAAAATATATAAGAAACTTTAAAGCCTTATGGTTTCATAAGGCTCTTTTTTTCAATACCATCCAATACTTTTTAACAAACTCAAATAGTATCAACATACAGGAATGAGAAAAGCAATGATATATATGGTTTTGGCCTCCGGCCTGCTTTTCCATTCATGCAGGAATGAAATAGTTCAGTACCTGCCGGGCGGCGAACGCAACTCAAAAAACTGGTTTGAACCGTCTCCTTACGGAATGGTATACATCCCGCGCGGTTCATATGTTATTGGTTCTTCTGATGACGAGGTGCTTAATATTGGCCAAAGTTCCAGAAGGGTTACCGTCGAATCATTCTGGATGGACGATACCGAAATCACGAATAACGAATACCGGCAATTCGTTTATTGGGTTCGCGATTCAATAGCACGCAAAATGCTGGGAAATACCTACCCCGAATACCTTGTAACCGAAAATGCCATGGGTGTTCCAATGGATGAACCGGTTATCAACTGGGATGAAAAAATCGACTGGCGCGATCCGGATTACCAGCTTGCACTTAACGACATGTATATCCCCGAACAAGAACGCCTTGCATTCAAAAAAGAAATCGACAGCCGGAAACTGATCTATGAATTCAGCTGGGTAGATTACAAGCAGGCAGCACGCCGGCAAAACAGCTATAACTTTGAAAAAAGTGCTTACGAAGGAAGTGTGGTAAACGAGCAGGGTGAAACATTACCCATCGCCAACCGCAGTTCATTCCTTATGCGCGAAATGGTACCTGTTTATCCCGATACATTAAGCTGGATTCGCGACTTTACGTATACTTACAACGATCCGTTTACGATGAAATATTTTTCTCATGTTGCATTCGATAATTATCCGGTGGTGGGTGTTACATGGAAACAGGCCCGCGCTTTCTGTACCTGGCGCACCAAACTTCAACAGGATTACAACAGCCGGCTAAATGAAGTTGGAGCGCATGATTACCGTTTGCCGACCGAAACTGAATGGGAACTTGCTGCACGCGGGGGACGAACAAATACCGTTTATCCGTGGGGAAGTTATTATACACGCAATGATGACGGATGCTTTATGGCCAACTTTAAACCACTTCGCGGAAACTATGTTTCCGACAGCCCAACTTCAACCAACACATTGACAGTAGGCTATTTTGATCCCAACGATTTTGGATTGTACGATATGGCAGGTAACGTGGCAGAGTGGACAAGCAGCGCATTCTATGAATCAGCCTACGATGTGGCCAGCGACCTAAATCCGGAAATTGAATACAATGCCTTGCCCGATGACCCGCCCGTTATGAAACGTAAGGTTATTCGCGGGGGCTCATGGAAAGATATACCTTATTTTATACGGAATGGAACCCGCTCCTACGAATACCAGGATACGGCAAAATCATACATCGGGTTCCGGAGTGTAAGGACTTCCTTCCGCAACGATTTGCATAACCGTTAATAAACGACCGGTCATTGCTACAGGCCAAATTGCCGGAACTGACTCTCCAGATAATCCAGATCTTTTTTCAACCACTCAGCCATTTTTTCAGCAGTTATCGAAGGATTCCGGTTACCATGCTCTGCTCCTCCCAGGTCGTATTCATAATGGATGGAAACCGGAGCCTCTATTTTCATCGATTTATATAACTCAAAATATTCTTTGAAATTAACCATCCCCTTGCCCAGCGGTACATTTTTTATCTTCCATTCTCCCTGTTCGTTTTTTTCCCAGATAAAATCTTTGATGTCTATTGTCTTAATCCACGGAGCAAGAAGCTTCATTCCCAACGGCCACGATACTGCACCTTCAACAGTGGCATGGCGGATATCATACTGTACACCCAGGAATTCAGGGTCGCGATCTTTAAGCAACGGGTGCAAATCCCAAACCGGGCCTCCTACCCTCCTCCCTGAATGGTTTTGATAATCACCATGAACGCCAAACTCCCTGTTTACTTTTTCAAGCTTTTCAAATGACCTTTTATGATCATCCAGGTTCTGGCTTATTGATTTTGAAGCATCGTATTCAAGGTATCCCGTCCGGTAGTATTTAATACCCAGGCCGGCTATGGTTTTCAGTATCGGACGCGTATATTTATCCTCAGCATCAATCACATTTGTGGTTATCATATGTGAATCAACACCGGCTTCCCGAAGTGCCTTCACTGCTGCAGGCAAATCGGTTTCCACGTTTTCAGGTAGTACCTGTCCCCCTGCCCGCACTGTCAGATCAGCTCCGGCAAACCCTTGTTCTGCCAGCATTTCTGCCATTTCGTGGTACGATAAAAACTGAAGTACTTTAGTAAAAGCATGTATGGGTCGCTTTACATTTGCTGCTAAACTTCCTGTTCCAAATAAATTGGAATTGGCAGCAGTTATACCCTGAATACCTAAAGACATTCCGGAGATGACCGCTGCACTTTTTGCGATGAACCGGCGACGGGAATTATTTTCCATTGAATTAATCTGTATAAGTTACAGGGGTTCAATTTACAAAAAATTCAATGAAAGGGTGTGCTGGTTAAGCAAACCCTTTCTTATTAATCAAAATTGTATGTTCACTCCTGTAAACACTGTGATTCCAGGCATTGGGTATCCATAGTTGATACTGTACTCCTGATCGAGGAGATTTTTACCGGAGACAAACAGTTCAAAATTATTGTTGAACTGGTATGCAAGCATCATATTTGCCAGGGTATAGCTTTCCTGTAAAGGGGCAGGCTCAGCTGTGTAGGTGTATAATCCGGAGATTTGCTGCATTGAAAGATTTGCACGGAAATCACCAAACATGTAAGTTCCCTCAATATAGAACTGATGTTCCGGTGCAGCCAGTCTTGGCTTATCGAGGTTAAGATAGCTGTAATTCGATGCAAAGCTCAGGTTTGAGGTTGCATTCCAGCTTAGTTCCAGTTCAATACCTTTATTTGAGAAAGAACCTGCATTTTGTCGTTTTACCGGTGGTGGCGGCGCATCATTGGGTCTTACCTCAATAACATTGGTTCCCTCCAGGGCAAACAGGGCAAGATCGATCCTAAACTGTCCATCAGAACTCTTCTGGCTCATCCCCAGTTCGTAATTCGTTATCCGCTCAGGCTCCAGATCCTGATTAGGTGCAAATAAGTATAATTCCATAAGGGTTGGATTCCTGAACCCTTTTGACCATGAACCTTTAATTGTTGTATTGTCAGTTGCAAGCCAGGAGAACCCGGCCTGGGGAATTGTTTCGACACCAAACATAGAATTGTTTTCTATCCTAAACCCGGCACTAAGGATCAGTTGTTCAACAAATGTATGCTGAACATATGCATAACCTGCATAATCTGATACGCTATGCCACACATCAGCTCCCCCGGGGGCTCCGTCGTTGGCAATTCCTGTAACAGATTTATAATCCACTCCCAATGTTATTCTATTGTCAGGAAAAAGGCGTAACCCCTGGTACAGACTGATGCCTTTATGCATGTCTTTCGATTCCCAGCCGTTGGTAAATGAATGGTCACCAAAATTGTAAAAAGCCAGTAACCCGCCTTCAAATTTATCAAATTGGTTTTTTACCGACACTGACGATTTCCCTCTCAGAATATCGATTCCGAAAAACATCGGGTTAAATATTGTACCCGGGTCCTGGGCGTTAAAGTCGGCAATGCTTACATCTGCCGAAACTTCAAAATTATCACTCAGCTCATATCCGGCTTTTACATATCCATTCACGATTTTAAAATCGGAAGTATCGCGATGCCCTTCGGTACGGTCGTGGTTTATAGAAGCAAATACACTAAACGGCCCCTCCTTTAACCCACCGCTCGCCATGTACTTTTGCGTGTTGAAAGAACCATACGAAAGTCTGGCTTTGCCTGATACCCCTTCCTCCTGTTGCTCACGCGTAATTATATTAATTACTCCACCCATTGCATTCGAACCGTAAAGTATAGAAGCCGGTCCACGTATAACTTCAACCTTTTCAACATCCGATGAAACATATGCATCGGGCAGCGGATGCCCAAACAATCCCTGGAATTGCGGGTGACCATCGATAAGCACCAGTACTTGGGTATTTGGAGCAGTACCTCCAACACCCCGCATACTGATTTGCCCTGCCGAACCGGTACCCACACCAAAACCGGTCACTCCCCTTTCAGTGACAAAAAGCCCGGGAATGCGGCGGCTTAAAACAGGTAATACTGCCGACTCATTACTCCTTTCAATCTGCATGCGATCGACTGTAGAAACAGTTAAAGGTACATTTCTTCGGGAAACCTCCACACGTGAGCCTGTTACCACTACTTCCTCAATTTTAATGGTATCGGGCATATAACTGATCTGGGCCCGAACTTCGCCTACCGGCCATATATATAATAAACCAAGCGAAGCCAGGTATAAAAATTTGCTGAGTCGTAAATTCATGTTCTTCATTTTAGTAGTTGTGTCACCTATTATTCTTTTCGTGTTACCGAATGGATAAAAAAATTACTCTGCTTTACTCATTACCAGTTTTCCGTGCTGAATGCCTTTAATGCTGATTAATTTATCAGAAATTTCTGTAAGCCTTCTTGAAGCTCCTTTGACCGCAACAATTTCAAGGTAGTTGCTTTGGTTCAGGTAAAAACCCTGTGACGAAAGTATAACGTCCCTGTATTCAAACTGCAATTCAGAAGATCGCTTCAGCACATCGGTTTTTTCATGATCAAATACCAGCACAATTGCCCCGGCAACAATATTATCGCATTTCCATTTCTCTTCTGCCAGGTTTTTTTCAATAAGATAACGGATCGCCTGTGAACGGTTGGGAAATCCATTGTCCTCAACAAACTCATCAAGAGCATGTAATAGATTTTCCTCGAGCGAAACACCGAAACGGGAAACTGTCATAGTAACACAAAATATAAAATTCGTGCTACGAATATACAACAACATTTAAAAAGAAGAAAAAATAAATCCTGATTAGTGCTTTATTAACTTGCGCTCATACACTTTTCCCGACATATTTACCCTAAGAAAATAGATACCTTCGGGGAGATGCCCCCAGTTGAAATTTAGCCGTGAACCATTTTGACGGTCAATCTTTTGGCCTTCCGAATTAAACAACAAAATTTCCTCAACCGGCTTTTCTCCCGGTACTGCAACTGTAATATGCCCCAGGAAAGGATTGGGATATACCCGTATTTCATCGTTATACGGAACAACGGAGGCATCAACAACAGCATCGGAGGCATCAATTACAGTATCGGTTACGGAAATCAGCCAAAAATCAGGATCAATTACAACATCTGCTACCTCAAATCCGGGTTCAACAACAAATTCCTGGTTATTATGGGTATGGTAGAGCCTGAAATCGGCAGAATCAGTTCTTTGTTCATTGTACACCCGCACGGGGACAGGCATTTCAAAAAAATCGACCGAAGGATGTGAACTGTTTTGTAAAAGCAATAATTCTGTCCGGGAATTATCACCCGAATATTTCAGTGAATAAACCGGGTATCCTTCACCGTAATACCAGTCGTTAAAAAATTCTGTCAGACTGGTATCACCTGCCGCTTCCATGTGAGCCACCAATTGTTCGTGCTCAGCAAAACCGTTCGCCACCTCCGGGTCTTCATAGTAATTGCGTATGCCGTTAAAGAATCGTTCATCGCCCATTATCCATCGCAACATATGCAGAATATAAGCTCCCTTTGAATAGGACAGTCGCCCGCTAAAAAGTGCTGATATGTTTGTGGTATCGTTAACAAACACAGAGCCACCAGTAAATGTAGTAATAACCATTACGTTTCTTTGTTTCCAGCGCCTGAAACTCTCGGCACCGGCAATATTCTCGATGGCCAGTCCTGTCAGATATGTTGCAAATCCTTCATTAAGCCAGATATCCTGCCAACTGGCAAGTGTAATGTAGTTTCCAAACCACTGGTGGGCCAATTCATGGGCTATCAGTTCGAAATTAAATCCTCCCATAAAGCTCATGGTTTGGTGTTCCATACCACCGCCCCATCCAAATTGGGCATGACCGTATTTCTCTGCTGCAAATGGATATTCACCGAATAACTCATTAAAGGTTTTCATTATTTCAACAGTAACAGGTGTTCTTTCCCTTGCTGACTCAAGACTTTCGGGATAAACGTAATTGAGGATTTCAATCTGCCGTCCATCCTCCAATTCAAGAAAATCGGAATAATTTGCATAATTCGTAACGGCAATAGCCACAAGGTAAGTAACAATGGGGTACCGGTGCTTCCAGTGCATGGTGCGAAAACCATCGGATATCTCCTCCGAAACAAGCACCCCGTTACTGGCGGTGCGGTAAGGCTCAGGAGATGTAACAATTATATCAACCGAATCAATTTTATCGGCAAGCGACTGCTTGCAGGGCCACCACTCCATGGCGCCATAAGGTTCCGAAAGTGTCCAGATTACAGGTATTGTGTCAGGACCATGCACCGATTGAGTATATGATCCAAAGCCTGAGCTGACCGGTTCGCCCTGGTAGAAAACAGCCACCGAATCAATTTCATCCATTGCAAGGGACCGGGAAAGATGAAGTACCAGCTTATCCATATTTCTTGTAAATTCAATGGCAATACCGGCATGCAAGACCGAATCGACCATCATTAGAGAATCAAGGTCAAACTCAACATCGGTCAATTCATCAGTCCGACTTTTTATATGGGAAGTCACCTTTCCACTAATGTACCTCACAGCTGGATCAACCTGCCATTCCATACGCTGATAAATCAGGTCGTAAGCAAAATAATTCAGTGATTCTTTAAAATTTTGTTTCTGAATATAATTTGCAGCTTCAACCTCTGCTGCTTTTTCGGTAAAATTATTTTCCGGCTGCTGAGCTTTCAGCACACTGAAACTAATAAAAAAGCATGCAACTATAAATAAATACCGGATTTCCATTTTCTAAAAATAATTCTTTTCATTCACAACAAAAAATATATCTAAAAGTTTGGGATACAATACCCTGCCCGTTGCATAAAATATATCCTTTCCTTCGGTTTATAGCCTTCTATTACCTTATTTTAAGGCATGCCTATACTTAATTTTCAACTATAGTTTTTATAACCCATTGTCTCTTTTCATCCTTTCCTTGCAGGGACCTTCTCCTGATTAAACTCAATGTAAACTCAATATAAACTCAATGTTAACTCAATATAAATTCGATAACAATTGAATTAACATTGAGTTAAGTATGACTTAATACTGAATTAAGACCGGACCATTTAAGGCGATACCTTGTTATACGGGATTACTTTCAAATGGATAATAAAATAAAAACCGCCTCAAACAAGAAGTTTAAGGCGGCTTTTCTATAGGATTTAACCCTGGGTTATTTTTCCAGTTCCTTCCACACCAATGCGCTTGCTCCTACAATAGCAGCATCGCCAGGCTTAAGTTTCGAAGGAAGGATTTTAATTTTATCTTTAAAAATAGGAAGAAGGTGTTTCTCCATATGTTCCTTGGTTGGGTTGAAAATGAAATCACCGGCAGCAGTTGGTCCACCAAAAAGGAACACTGCTTCGGGGCTCAGATGATGAACCGTATCGGCCAGACCCTGTCCGAGCCATGCACCTGTTTTTTCAAAAACCTCAAGGGCAATTTTATCGTCTTTAACTGCTGCATCGTAAATCATTTTCGAGTCGAGCTCGTTGTAAGAGTAAATGGCCAGCAAACTGTCGTTGGCATTGTATTGGGCCATGAGTTCAAACGCAGTCCGTTTCATCCCGGGAGCAGAGCAGTAGGCTTCGAGATGGCCAAGAGCACCGCAACCACATCTGCGGCCACCAGGCACCAGTGTAGTATGGCCGCATTCTCCTGCAAAACCATCGTGCCCGTATACCAGGTCTCCATTAACGATGATACCACTGCCAACGCCGGTTCCAAGAGTGAACATCACAAAATTCTTCATATCTTTTGCACCGCCATAAATCATCTCGCCAATTGCAGCAGCATTTGCATCGTTGGTTAAGGCCAGCGCTTCCATTTTGGGGAAATGTTCCCTGAGCAATTCTACCAAATGAACCACACCTTTAAACGAAAGGTTTGGTGCATATTCAATTGTGCCACTGTAATAATTTCCGTTTGGCGCTCCGATACCTATTCCAAGGATTTCCAGATCCTGGTTTAATAACTTTACCGAACGGATAACTTCATTGATGGCTGTTGCCAGATCAGCAATGTATCGTTTTATATCGCCATGTGCGGGAGTTGGAATATTATCTTTTACCATTACATTCCCTTCGGGATCAACTACTCCTATTGCAGTATTGGTTCCGCCTATATCAACCCCAATTGCTACTCTTTTCATCATATTTATTAAAATTTAATTGATTTATTACTTATTTTATAAGGTTTTTTAAAGTTTAAAAATGTTTACGGAACGAGGAATGAAAAATATGTTACCAATTACAGCCAGATTAACTGTCGAATTGTTATTTATTTGTTCCATTTTTTGAGGTTTTACCTGAATTTTCAGTTTTTAAATAATTACAAATCTGGAAAGACAAATTTAAAAAATTTTGGCAATTCTTTCAGAATTTCTGTAACTTTTGGAACCAATATTGGTAATCAGACACAACAAAATGGATATATTATGAATTCTACTAAATAAGAAAGTATAAACAAAAGATGAATACCATCTGGAAATACATAAAAACAGGTTTGAGCTGGATATTGCTGGTGCCGGTATATTTTTACAAATTTGCTATATCGCCTTTCACTCCTGCAACCTGCAGGCACCACCCTACCTGTTCGGAATATGCGGTGCAAGCTTTAAAAATTCACGGACCATTTAAAGGATTTTGGTTGGCTACCCGCAGAATCCTTAGGTGCCATCCCTGGGGAACGCAGGGATATGATCCGGTGCCGCCAAAAAAGATAAAAAAGTATAATAATTGAAACTATAAGTTTAATTTTGTAGCATAATATTCTTACCCGTTTTGAATACTATTTTAAGCCGGGTAACAAACAAAGACTTTTGTAGTAATAAAAAACTAAAAAAATGAGTAAAATTCTTTTGTTGATTTCTATAACTTTTATCCTTTTTTCCTGCACATCCAATAGCAAGCAGACTGATGAACAGGAAAAACCTGTTGTTACTGTAAGCATTTTACCGCAGAAAACATTTGTCGAAAAAATTGCAGGTGATGATTTCAAAATCCAGGTACTGGTACCCCATGGAGCAAGTCCTGAATCCTATTCATTATTGCCATCGCAACTGAAAGAGATATCACGTTCTGAAGTGTGGTTCCGGATGGGCTACATTGGTTTTGAATTGTCGTGGAGAGAAAAAATAGAACAGATTAACCGGGACATGAAAGTTGTAAACCTTTCTGAAGGGTTAGACCTTATTGTAGGAGAAGAAGTGCAACATGGCGATCATGTTCATGTGGAAGGGGTTGATCCCCACATCTGGTTGTCGCCCAAACTGGTAAAACAAATGGCTGCAGAAATAACTGAAGAGCTATCGGCGTTAATTCCTGAAAAGAGTGACGAATACAGAACAAACTATCAGAAGTTTGTTAAGGAAATTGATCAGCTCGATGCAGAAATCCGGAACGCTTTAAAAGATCATCAGGGAAGGGCATTTGTTACTTTTCATCCAAGCCTGTCGTATTATGCCCGCGATTACAACCTGGTTCAATATCCGCTTGAATCGGGTGGCAAGGAGCCCACAGCTCAACATATGGCAAAAATGGTTGAGCTGGCGAGGAAGGAAAAAATAGATGTTATATATATTCAAAGCGAATTTGACCGTGACCATGCCCGCGTGTTTGCCGAAGAAATAGATGGAACAGTTGTGGAAGTCTGGCCACTAAATCCGGAATGGGAAGAGAATTTGATGGGTATCACCCAACTTTTTATAGATAACTTTTAATGGATGCACTCATAAAAATAGAAAACCTTTCGGCCGGTTACGATAAAACACCGGTTTTATGGGATGTAAACCTTGAGGTGTTTGAGAACGACTTTCTTGGCGTTATTGGTCCCAACGGAGGAGGCAAAACCACTTTGCTTAAAATTATACTGGGATTGCTGAATCCCATGGAAGGCAGATTAATATTCCGCTCCGACATCAACAATAGAAAGAAACCCATAGGTTATTTACCCCAGGTAAAGCATATCGATAAAAATTTTCCTATTACTGTTTACGATGTTGTGCGTTCAGGGTCTCTTATGGCAAGCGCTGTGAAAAAGAATTCCTCAGACGTAAAACAGAAGGTAGAAAACCTTTTAAATGAAATGGGAGTAGCCAACATCAGGAATAAAGCAATTGGTGAATTATCGGGCGGACAAATGCAGCGGGTGTTTTTATGCCGCGCCCTGCTCAGTGATCCTAAAATCCTTCTGCTCGATGAACCCGATACATTTGTGGATAACCGGTTCGAGGGAGAATTGTACGAAAGGCTGAGGTACCTTAATAAGCACATGGCTATTGTCCTTGTCTCTCATGATGTGGGTACCATATCGAGCTATGTAAAAACGATTGCCTGCGTGAACGGTGAACTGCATTACCATCCCGACAACATGATAACCCAGGAACAGCTTAATGGATACAATTGCCCAATTAAATTGATTTCTCACGGTGAAATTCCGCATACGGTATTAAAACGACATAACTGAGATGAACAACTTTTTTGAACTGTTTTCCTACGATTTTTTCCAGAAGGCATTTCTTGCAGCCATTTTTGCCAGTATATCATGTGGTATTGTAGGAAGCTATATCGTTTCACGGCGCATAGTTTTTATCAGTGGCGGGATAACACATGCCTCTTTTGGAGGAATTGGGCTGGCTTTTTTGTTAGGGTTCAATCCCCTTATCGGAGCTGTAGCCTTTGCAGTGGGATCGGCTTTGGGCATTCAGTTTTTCACTAAAGTGGCACGTGTTCGCGAAGATTCATCAATTGCCATTTTCTGGTCGCTTGGTATGGCACTGGGAATAATTTTCGTATGGATGACTCCGGGGTATACACCCAATCTGATGAGTTACCTGTTCGGAAATATATTAACAGTGAGTATTGCTGAATTGTGGTGGATGTTTATCCTGAATGTGGTTGTTATACTCACCTTTTCACTTTTCTACAGGAAAATTCTTTACATTGCTTTCGACGAAGAATTTGCCCGTGCGGCAGGTTTGCCGGTCAACCTATTCAATTACCTTACCATTACCCTTGTTGCTTTGACAGTAGTGTTAAACATTCGCGTGGTAGGCATCATCCTCATCCTGTCGCTTTTAACAATTCCGCAGGCAACAGCCAATTTGTTTACAAAGGATTTTAAGAATCTGCTGATCCTGTCGTCGGTTATTGCATTCCTGGGAACTCTTATCGGATTGTTCATATCCTATTTTATGGATATTCCTTCGGGGGCAACCATCATATTTACTTTAGTTGTTATGTTTGGGCTGCTTAAATTATATAAAACCTTCTTTTAATGCTTGGAGGAGGCAAAAAAGAAAAATATTACACCTGCACAGCATGCGGTTTTGATTTTTCGAACCTGGATGCCGAACGTGTATGCAGCAACTGCTTTGCATGTACCGGATGTGAAATTTACTATTGCCCTTTATGCCGCCAGGAGGTGGAAATAAAGCCTAAAAAACCCATGAGCAGGCAGTCGTTATAATAGCTACCTGTTATTGGTAAAGTATTTAACAGTTCCCACCTTTAATTCCATTGTTGATTCCTCATCGCAAACAATTATTCCGTGAGGGTGCATTTGCAGCGCCGACAAGGTCCACATGTGGCTGATGCCTTCTTCAACAACTTTTTTAAGCGCACGTGCCTTTTTGTACCCATTTACAATTACCACTACCTCACGTGCATCGAATACAGTTTGCACTCCAACAGTAATGGCTTGCTTGGGAACCTTTTTCACATTGTTGCCAAAAAAGCGGGAATTTGCCAGAATGGTTTCGAAGTTTAAATTAATAACCCGTGTCCGCGAGCTCAATGAAGACCCCGGAACATTGAACGCAATATGGCCGTCGGCACCCATTCCACCCAAAAACAACTGAATACCCCCATAATTCCTTATTTTTTCTTCGTAGTCCTGGCACTCTTTCTCCAGACCCGGGGCATTGCCATTGGGAATATGTATGTTGCCTTTTTTGACATTGACATGATCAAAAAAATGGGTCTTCATAAATGAATGGTAGCTTTGCGGATGATCTTCAGGCAGTCCAACATATTCATCCATGTTAAAAGTTACCACGTGTTCGAACGATACTTTACCTTCACGGTGTAAATTCACCAGTTCGCGATAGGTTCCTTCAGGAGATGAGCCCGTTGGCAATCCAAGAACGAAAGGCCGGCTTTTTGAAGGATTGAAATCGTTGATCCGGTTTGCAATATGTTCTGCTGTCCACCGGCTTATCTCATCGTATGTTTTGTATATTACCAATTCCATAATCTTGCATTTTATTTTATAAAATTCCTTCCATCGATTTTCCCAATTTTGAGGCTTCTTCTATAAATTGCTGCACATTCAGTTCGCGCAGGTACACCATTCCATGAGTTGCTCTAAGGAGAGGTGAACTGTTTTCGTAGAAAAAGTTTTTTCCGAGCAAAAACTGTATTTGCTTGTGCTGTTCAAACCAGTTACGCTGAGTAAGTTCACTAAACATTCCATCGTGCTGATAACTGGGAAATGATGCATTTACCTGGGTTACATAGCACTCTGCAAACGATTTATTCAAGGTAGCCAGGGCATTTAATGAAACCGGCACAATTACTTCCACGTCCCATGGGTTGTATTTAAACCACACATTACGGTATCCCACAATGCGGAGGTTGCTTAAATCTTCTTCCTTATTCCATTCTTCAACTGCCCGGGCTATTGCCTGTAACACCTTATAGTGTGTGTCGGGACCACTGCCTTGCGGATCCATTGCCAGGCTAATCACAGTGGGCTTATACTTTCTGAAGTCCTCCAGTATGGGAAGAACATCCTTCTCCATGTCGGGCTTACCTCCCGTTAAGTTTTCCTGGTAGAACCCCAACCTCAGGTGATGTACATTTTTCACCATAATCCCATAGTGAGCCCAAACCAGTTCTTCTTCAAATTCCCGTATCATGCCCTTTAGCTTCTGAACCTTTGGTGGATTTATGCTTCCGCCGTAGCTGCTCTGAAGCGATGCCACTACTTCATCAATAACCTCCAGAAGGGTGTTTTTGTTTTCAATTTCCCATATCAGCACCAGGGCACGAATCAGGCGGTGACATACACCCCGCCGCTTTTCTTCAGGATTTTGGGCAGCTATATTGTCAAGATAATGATAAATATCCTTATCCCACTTGTATTTGTAGCCATTCTCAAAAAAATCGGGATAATTTATCATCTCAAGATGCCCCATGCTTATCAGGTCTCTTGTATCAATCAATAAATCAAGCAGAAAACTGTTGGTAACAGCGGTATATCCTGAAGTCAATACTGAAAAGTGCAGTTCATTTGTGGAGTCACGCGACTGGCGGTTTGTGAGAGGCATAATTCCCAGCATAATATCGTCGTGATGCGGTCCGGTATGATAATATATCTGGTTAGTTTCCCCTTGCATCCCCCTTTGCATTTTTACCAGGATCGAATCAATTACCGACTGAACTGTATTCTCATTTAATCCGGGTATCCGGCTACAATACTTATCTTCTTTTAAGTCATTCAATTCCAGTTTCCCACCAAACTTGTTGATTTTCTTACAGAGTTCAATAACGGCCCGTTCGGTCTTTTTATGTGTCCAGGGTCCATTGTTGTAAAAGTAATCAACGGCATCTTCAAGGCTCACCGAAGCGCCGTCGGTCAGATAAAAGCGGCTGTTCTTTAATTTATGCAGTGAAGTAGCCGGGTATATAACTGTCGGTTCACTTTCAAGTGAATATTTTATGGTATCGGCGATGGCTTCACCGGCAGCGTAAATAATGGCCTTGTTTTCCGGATTAAAACCGATAGTTCCCAGGCCTATAGTAATTACCAGACGTTTTCTCGACACTTCAATGCCGCCTAAATCGGTAGCAGTAACGGCTTGTGTTTCAAAATTTGTTGTGGTAAGTCGAGTGGAAGAAAAGTGATCCGACCCGCGCGTATTGAAAGCGATGTGGCCATCGGGTCCTATTCCTCCCAGGAAATATCCAATACCTCCTTTATCACGTATTTGATTTTCGTATTCAGTACACCATTGATCGATCTTAAATATCGATTGCTGCTGAATTTGTTCCTGCCGGTTTTTGGCTTCCCTGTAACGGAGACTCAAATCGATCTGGAAATCGGGAAATACTTCACTGAAATGCCTTCCTTCGGCCAGTTCTATTTTATCGGAATTAATAAGCAGTGCTTTGTGAAGATTAAATCCAAGCTTCTCAATATAGTTTTTTAAAATAAAATTATGCAGACTGTTGTGCTGCGAGGAACTTATCGGATAAAAATCGCCCATTTGCACTAATTGCAGCTCATTTAAAGAGGGTTTAGCTCCTCTCAGATTGTATTTTTTTCTTAAATCAGCACCTTTATCAGTATCCCATTCTGAAAGTAAAAGATTGGTAAACTGCAAAAAGTATTGTGCCGTTTTTCCAGTTGGAAGACATACAACACCATTTGGATTTTCACCCGCCCATTCCAGAAAACTCAGAGCGGAAAGCAATCCGAGTTTTGGAAAACTATCCACTGCAATATAAGGCATACGAGTAGAAATGTTCTGCAGCTTCGATTCATTAAAAAATGCTTTTTCTACTGTCGAAAAATTTAATTTCATTCTGTAAATTTTTAAATTTCAACCTCTGTTCATGCAGAAGCAATCCTGTCAATAGCATAGGCCGCTGCCCCCATTGGTCCTGCCTTTAGTCCCAGTTCTGAAAATTTAATTACCGTATCGTTGCTTATATCCCGGTTACTAAAGGTATTGATAGCCTGCTGAATGGGAGCTGTAATAAGTTCACTGGCCTCAGATACCCTGCCTCCTATCACTATAAGCTCCGGATTAAAAATCTGTATGAGGTAAACAATTCCTTTCCCGAGCCAATGGGCAGCTTCATTAAACATCGAGATGGCAAACTGATCGCCCCGTTTGGCTGCTTCAATTATAACTGAAATATCGATTTTGTCCGGATCATCCTGAACCAGTTCCTTTATCATTGAAGAATTTCCAGCCTTTATACCCTGTATGGCCATGCGGGCTATTGCATTGGCAGAAACAATGGTTTCCAGACAGCCTTGTTTACCGCAAGTGCACAGAACGCCGTTATCAACTATGGGCAAATGACCAAACTCTCCTGAATAACCCGACTTGCCTGTATAAAGTTTTCCATTTATTATAATTCCGAGCCCCAGCCCCCAGTCTACCTGAAGCAACAACACATTTTTTTTATTCTTTGCGAGACCAAAATGCTGCTCGGCAAATGCCCGCAGTTTGGCATCATGACTTATAACTACCGGTAGCCCAAACACCTCCCTCAACTTACCCGACAGGTTTTCAATTTCCGGAAAATAAGTTTTATTGACATCCTGCTTCTGGTTTATTAATCCGGGCAGTTCAATTCCTACTGCAAGCACTTTTTCTTTTAGGATCTGATGCTTATGAAGCATCGTTTCAAGTTCATCATTTACCTGAAGAAAAATATCAAAATCAGGTTGCATTTTTATCTGAAAGAACCGGTTTTCATCCACCATCTTGTTGTTGCTGTTGAATATTGAAATTATGGTCCGGTTTACATTGATGGTAATGCCCACCACATAAAAGCTGTCTTCAACCAAATCATACATATTCGGCCGCCGCCCTCCGCTGGAATCTCCCCTGCCCAGTTCTTTTACAAGACCTTCATCGATAAGCTCTACCAAAAGACTGTTAATTTTAGGGGTACTGAGTTTAATTATTCCCGATAACTTGCTGTTCGACATGGAGCCATGAAAATAAAAGGTCTTCAATATCTGTTTCTTATACAAAATTTTCTTTTGCTCTACTCCATGACTCTGATTCCTGCTATTTCTGAAAAGCTTCTCCATTGAAAGATGTTTCTTCTAACAAAGATTGTAAAAAATTTGATTCGAAGCAATGCCTTTTTAAAAATATTAAAAAGATATTTTAAATTCATTTACAGATTGTTTTTAAAGGTTATGCATTTTAATTATTGGATTTGTGGCCTGTTTTATAAAAAAACCTGATATTTATGCTCCTGTTTATTATGGTTTAAAACTGTTTGTTTATGCGCCCGTTGATCATTTCTTTTATTCTATTCCTCTTGTTTTTTAATTCATCCGGACAGTCAAGAAAAATTATCCGGATTCCTGACATACCAGGATATATCACGTTAAAGTGCGATTTTCATATGCACACAATTTTCTCGGATGGCACTGTATGGCCCACAGTACGGGTAGAAGAAGCCTGGAGAGAAGGACTCGATGGGATTTCGATCACCGATCATATCGAGTACCGGCCTCATTCAAAAGATGTTGAAGCTGACCATAACCGTTCTTTTGATATTGCTGAACCTCTGGCTAAAAGCCTTAATGTCCTGCTTATAAAAGGAGCTGAAATCACCAGAAATATGCCTCCCGGCCATTTTAATGCCCTTTTTATCCGCAATGCCAATTTACTCGACCGTGAAGATGTGTTTGATGCCCTCCGGGAAGCACGTGATCAGGGTGCGTTTATCACCTGGAATCATCCGGGATGGAAAGCGCAGCAGCCCGACACTACACTATGGTGGAATGAGCATACACGGCTGTTAAACAACAATATGTTACATGGTATTGAGGTTTTTAATTACAACGAATTTTATCCGGAAGCCATTGACTGGGCCAGGGATAAAAAGTTGACAATTTTGGCAAATACCGACATCCATGAACCCATTGGCATGGATTATAATGTTGCCGGTGAGCACAGGCCTATGACACTTGTTTTTTCTAAAAGCCGGACCGAAGGGGGAATAAGAGAAGCCTTATTCAGCAGACGAACGGTTGCATATTTCAACAATACACTGGTGGGAAGGGCCGGTTTGATGGAACCTTTGTTTTTTGCTTCCCTTCAAATAACTCCTTCACCGGGCCTGCTGAGAAATGGTGAAACCCGGAAAATTGAATTGTTAAACCGCTCGGATGTCGATTATGAGCTGGAACTTGTGCAACCTGGTGTTGGTTTTGATGCCACTTCTTCTCTCGTAGTAAAAGCTCACAGGGTTACCGTGATAGAATTAAGCGGCAATTCAGATGAAGTTTCATCAATGAGTGAACTTAAAGTCTTCTACAGGGTTAAAAATATGATGCTAAATTCAAATGATAATCTTGTAGTGACCTTAACCATTCCAAATGTTTAACAAAAAGAACTTTATTTATGCCGTCCGGAAATTCATCCCTGTTGAGAGAGACTGTCGTTACCGGTAATATTGAACTATCACCCGATGTATATCTGATTTCCTTTCAACGTAATTATGATTTTATTCCGGGGCAGGTAATAAAAATTGGACTTGATAATGATCAGCCTCCCAGAATATACAGCATCTGTAGCGGTAATACAGATCCTGATATTTCAGTTTTATTTAATGTGAAAAAAGATGGAGTACTCACTCCGCGCCTTGCATCATTAATACCGGGAGATAAATTATTGGTTTCCGAACCCTATGGCAGCTTCCTGGGAAGTAATGAACCGGCGTGGTGGATTGCTGCCGGCACAGGAATAGCGCCCTTCTACAGCATGTTTCGTTCAGGTATGAAAAAAGGCAAATCGTTAATTCATGGAGTGAGCTACCTGAATCAGTTTTATTTTGAAGATGAGCTGGAAGAGGCCTTTGAAGAAAATTACACCCGCTGCTGCTCCAGGGAATCATCGTGCAATACCTTTCCGGGCAGGGTAACCGATTACCTTGACCAATTGAAACACTTTCCCGATGTAAAGTATTTTTTATGCGGAAAAGCACTTATGGTGGTGGAAGTACGTGATCTTTTAATATCAAAAGGAGTGCCTTTTGCAAACATTGAAGCCGAAATATATTTTTAAATATGTTCATTAAGTTGTAACTTTCCAAGGCCATTCATGACATATTCTTAATAATACATTTCGAAAGTAAACTTTATATTAAGCACAAATGAAAAAAATTTATTTATTACTCGTTTCAGCCATACTGTTTTTTGCAGTAGCCAGCAATGTGCAGGCTCAAAATTTACAGGAAGTTCTCGATAATCATTTTGAGGCAATTGGTCAGGAAAAACTTCTTGAAAAAGAAACATATACGATACAGGCATCTATCGAACAAATGGGAATGGAAATTCCAATGACAATGAAATTGAAGCGCCCGGACAAGTTCCGGATGGAGATGGAAATGCAGGGACAAAAAATGGTTCAGGCATACAATGGAGAGAAAGGATGGATGATTGCCCCCTGGGTGAGTTCCGAGCCCCAGGATTTAACGGGTGCCGAATTAAGCCAGGCAATGGATCAGGCCAACTTCGATGGGGAACTATACAACTATAAGGAAAAAGGGACAGAGGCATCTTTGGTTGGAAAAGTAAATGTTGAAGATACTCCAATGTATAACATTAAGCTGACCGATAAAAACGGGACAACAAAAAACTATTTTATCGATGCCGAGGATTACCTGATAAGAAAGGTAAAGGCACGTGTAAATGCTCAGGGCCAGGAAGTGGAAGTTGAACAGAATCTGAGTGATTATAAAGAGTTTGGTGGAGTAAAGATGCCAACGAAAATTGAATCGAAGAATCCGATGGGAACAGCAGTTATTACTTTTAAGGAAATCAGCTACAATGATAACATTGATGATTCGATATTCGAAAAACCTTAGAAATTAACAGGATAGCTCATTTAACAAGTAAAAAGGCTGTTCCGTAACCGGGACAGCCTTTTTAAACACTACCTTTTAGGTGTAAGACGAATTACTTTATGGGGATCGTTAAGTACCACGTAAATAGCGCCATCAGGACCGGCAGCCACGTCGCGCACGCGCCCTGCTCCCTTCAGGATTATCTGCTCATGGATCACCCGGTTCTCTTCAAGCTGCAGCAATCGCACTTCTTCATATTTTAATGCTCCTACAAGCAGCCTGTCTTTCCACTTTCCGAACAGGTCGCCTTTATAGAAATCAAGGCCACATACGGCAATGGAAGGTTTCCAGTAAAGGTTGGGTTGTTCCATCCCGGGCATGTGTGTTAATTCAGTTATAATTGTACCGTTATAATTTCTTCCATAGGTAACTGTTTCCCAACCGTAATTTTTACCTGCCTCAATCAAATTAAGCTCATCGCCTCCCATGGGGCCGTGCTCAGTTGTCCACAGCTCACCGGTTGAAGGATGAATAGCCATACCCTGGATATTTCGGTTACCCAGGCTAAACAATGATTTCATAGCCTTATCATCATACAGGTAAGGATTATCCTCAGGAATTGATCCATCTTTATTGATACGGTGAACTTTACCGTTGGGAAGGGTAAAATCCTGGGCCTGGTAACCAGCACCTCTGTCGCCAATTGCAAAGTACAGGTACCCCCAAGGATCAAATACAATACGGCAGCCATAATGGTGACGTGTGGTGCGGTATGTTTCCGGTGGCGCTTCAAACAAAACCTGCTCATTGGTCCAGGTATTGTTTTCTATATTCCCACGAACAATGCGTGTCATTGCAGGAGGCCGCTCTCCTTCATAGTTGGATAATGCATGACTGTATGCCAGGTATATCCAGCCATTGTCACTGTATTCCGGATCAACAGCTACATCCATTAACCCGCCCTGCCCTTCATGCAATACCTCTGGGGTACCCGCTACCGGTTCAGATTGTAATTTTCCATTTCTTACAATCCGCAAACGCCCGGGCCTTTCTGTAATAAGGGCGGTATTCTCATCGATGAAATCAATAGCCCATGGTATTTCAAGATCATCGGCAAAGGTTTCAGCCACCATAAAATAATCCATTGTTTCCAAGGTTTCCGCAATGGGTGGCCTTTCAGCCCCTTCCTCTTTCTCAACATCACGTATGTATCCTACAACGGCCTTTATTTCCTCATCTGAAAGCGAGCTTTCATAGGAAGGCATTCCAAGGTGAGGGATACCGTGCTTTATATTGCGGGTTATGTAACTGTTTTCGGCACCGAACTGCCAGACTCCATCAATAAGGCTTGCGGAATTACCGCCATCAAGGTCTGATCCATGACACTGGGCACAATATTGCTGATATAAAGCTGCAGCATCAACCTGAGCAAATGCTTTCCCGGCATAAAACGTTAGCATAAAGACAAATAGAATTATACCGGCATTTTGATTTATTGAATACATGAGGTAAATGATTTTTAATTCTCTTCCTTATATAAAAATCCAGCAGGCAAAAAGTTTACTTATAATGCGAATTTTTGTTCAAAATGTAAATCCTAATGGCTAAATGCCAGGAATATTAAGAAAAATTATGCTCCTTTTATGAAGAAACCGGATTCATTTCCGGTCAATCGGACGCATGATATGTTCAATGCTCTTCCACAGCAATCTGGAAGTTTCATCCCAGCTAAATTTCTTTTTTTGCTCAAATCCTCTTTTAGTAAGTTCAGCTCTTAATTCAGAATCAGTTGCTAATTTTATCATTGCTTCAGCAATTTGATCTACACTTGAAGGATCAGCATACAGAACAGCATCACCCCCTACTTCGGGCATTGACGTAGTATTGGAACATATTACGGGTATACCGGCACTCATAGCTTCTACTATTGGCATGCCAAATCCCTCAAAATAAGGAACGTAAGCAAGAGCAAGGGCTGCACCGTAAACTTTGATCAGCTCTGTTTCAGAAAGTCTGCCTGTAAATATGATATCCTTTTTAAAAGGCAATTTTTCCAGTATATCAAAAATATCAGATGTTTTATGCATTTCACCTCCTACAACCAGCAATTTTTCCAGACCAGGATTCTTTCTTTTAAAAATATTAAAAGCACTCAACAGGCTGGCTATGTTTTTTCGGGGATGCAAAGCGCCAACATACAAAAAGTAAGAAGCCCCTCCTGTATATTTCTCCCTGATAAAATCCTGTTCCTGAGGTGTAGAGGGTTTAAATCCGTCGTTAACTCCATCATAAACTACATCGATGTTCGATAAATCAATCTTGAATGAACTGGCTATATCCTTTTTTGAATAATTGGATACAGTAGCGATACGTGCTGCTTTGTGTGCAAAGCGCGGAAAAAAATAATTGTAATACCAACTCTTCATCCAGGGCAAATCTTCAGGTCGGTGCCGGAAACTGATATCATGTATAACTGCAAGCTGTGGGATTTGCGTTTTTAAGGATAAATAACCGTCGGGTGATAAAAACAGATCGGCATTATGCTTCTTCAATATATAAGGGATACTGTATTCAAACCATAAATAAAAAAGGACCGGATGCCTTGCCGGTGGAGCAACTACTACAGGAGTAATGTTGTTTGAGAAAATGAAATCTTTGGAATAGGCCCTGTCGAAAATAAAAATGAATTCATGCTCAGGATGATTGCGGGTTATCCGCTTCATCGTTTCCATAGTGAACCATCCTATTCCCTCAAGCTTATTTTTTAGCAGCAGTCTTGTATTTATTGCTATCCTCATAACCTAAATTGAAATTGCCATGTTTTCATCAATAATTAAAACAACCGGGTACCAACAACTCAGGGCAATTCCACCGGAAATTAATTTGCTGCCTAGCTGACAAGCATACATGATTATCGAAGAACAGATATTTTTTCAGCAACATATTTAATTAAATATAAAATATTAACTGTAATTTATTCGAATGAAAATAAATATAAAATTCCAATATCTTTGCAGTATAACTTTAAATAATAAATCTAAAGGGATGCATTACACCGTAAGGTACGAATCGAAAAAGGTAACTGCAACAAATAAACATTATACTGTAAACTGTCCGGCAAAATAAACATTTATGAGATATTCCCGGAAGCAAAAAATGTTAAAGAATTCTGTTGTTTTGGTGATAATGCAAATTTCAGATAAAACTTTTGCCGGAAAAAGTAAAACATCAACTTACCAATGAAAACATTCACTAAATATATTCTACAAAAAATTCTCGGGTTTCACACCTACTTATATGTTTTTGCCTTGTTTGTTATCGCAAAAATCAGGTGGGATAAAAAGGAAAAGGATTTCTTTCATTTTATGGACCTGTTACCAGATAAGGGCAAAGTGCTCGATTTAGGCGCAAACATTGGGGTTACCAGTTACCACCTGGCAAAAGCGCTTCCCGACAGTACAGTTTATTCGTTTGAACCCCTGGAAATAAACATGAACGTACTTAAGCGTGTTAAAAGAAAGTTCGGGCTTGAAAACATCAGAGAATACCAGTTGGCAGCTGGCGATGAAAACACACAACTTGAAATGGTGATGCCTGTAATTGACAAGGTACCAATGCACGGACTTAGCCATGCAGTTCACGATGATATCAGGGAGAACAATTCAGGACTTCGGTTTAAAGTTCCAATGGTGAGGCTCGACGACTTTAAGGAATTAAATACATCGACTGAGCCCATTACAGGATTAAAAATTGACGTGGAAAACTTTGAATACTTCGTACTAAAGGGTGCAGAAAAAATCATAAAAAAGCATCAACCGGTAATTTATTGCGAACTTTGGGCCAATGAAAACCGGAATAAATGCATCACTTTTCTTAATAAACTGGGGTATTCTGCGTTTGTACTTAATAAAAAGGAACTGGTGCCTTTTACTACCGGTATTCATAATAAGCATAATTTCTTTTTTATTCCGGATTCACTAAATGATTGAAATGTTTTGAAACGGAAATTTGTTACAAACCTGGTATTACTGCTTTCCCTCAACTTGCTGATCAAGCCTTTTTGGATTTTTGGCATTGACCGCACGGTGCAAAATTTAGTGGGTGATGAAAATTATGGATTTTACTTTGCACTTCTTAATTTCTCGCTCATCCTGAATATTTTACTTGATATAGGCATTACCAGTTACAACAACCGTAATATTGCCCGGCATAATTACCTTCTACCAAAACACCTTTCAAACATTGTAGGGCTTAAAATTTTACTGGCATTTTTATATGCTGCTGTAAGCCTTATTATTGCAGCAATAATCGGTTACAGCAATTTACAAATACACCTGCTGATATTTCTTATTTTCAACCAGTTCCTTGTATCTTTTATTCAGTACCTGAGGTCGAATATAAGTGCACTGCACCTTTTTCGAACAGACAGCATTATATCGGTACTCGATCGGTCTCTGATGATAATTATTTGCAGTATCCTGCTGTTTACACATACTTTCAGGGAACAATTTTCCATAAGTTGGTTTGTATATGCACAAACGGCAGCTTACCTGCTGACTTCTATTATCACTTTTGCAATTGTGCTGCAAAAATCGGGAAGAATCAGGATAAAATTCAATGTTGTCTTTTTTTTGGTATTCCTTCGGAAGTCATATCCATATGCCATCCTTATTTTGTTGATGGCACTTTATAACCGAATTGATTCAGTAATGCTTGAAAGAATGCTTCCAGGTAGCCGGGGCCAAGAGCAGGCAGGTATATATGCCCAGGCTTTTCGCCTTCTGGATGCAGTTTCCATGTTTGGAGTTTTGTTTGCAGGACTGCTGTTACCCATTTTCTCAAAAATGATTAAACAGGGTGAACCGATAGGCCAAATGGTAAAGCTGTCATATACACTTTTGATTATACCAGCCATAGTTATTGCTGTGACAAGCATCTATTACGACAATGAAATCATGTCGGTATTGTACAAATCAAACACAGCCTATTCTTCCGATCTGCTGGGATTGCTTATGATTGGTTTTATTGGAATTGCCACCACATATATTTTTGGAACATTGCTTACTGCCAATGGCAGTGTAAAACAACTCAATATGATGGCATTTGGTGGTATGGTTTTGAATGTTACGCTAAACCTGATACTCATTCCCCGTTTTGAAGCGTATGGTTCAGCATACGCCAGCCTGGTCACTCAAATTATTACAGGTGCCATCCAGCTTATTCTGGCCTTATCTATATTTAAACTGAAGCCGGGTGCTGCTTATATACTCCAGCTGGTAGTTTTTACAGGAGTGGTAATTTCATTGGCAAGCTTAACCCAATACATGGAGAATTGGTTGTACGGCTATTTATTGACTATTGCAGGGTCGGTTTTAGTTGCCTTTCTGCTAAGACTGATAAATATAAAAGATATGTTCAAAATTCTCATGTACAGGTAAGATGAACAATCCGGATGTAGAAGAGCTTCAGAACAGCGGTAAATACGAACTGTTGTATGAGTTGGAACATCAGCAGGTAAAGGAATTTGTTATCAACCAGATTACATCGGGCAGTAAGCTGGTCAGGGGGTATATGCTGTACCAGCTTGTGATGATTCTGACAGGATTATTTTTTGTAACGCGCCCATTAGTTTTGGCAATCAGGGGCAATTATCAGCCGTTGATATATTTATTAATAGCAATTGTTTTCTCCTTCACTTTCCTGATTCTTATCCATGAACTGCTGCATGCACTGGCATTTAAAATTACCGGCGCCAAAAAAGTTTCTATAGGCACTTATCTTAAAAAATTCATATTTTATGCCGAGGCCGACCGCCATGTACTGAACCGGAAACAATTTACTCTGGTTGCTCTCACACCTTTTTTAACAATAAAATTAATATCCCTTGCCGGCATTATCATCACAGTTGGAAACCCAGGTGTATATTTCTGGATTTTTGTAATGAGTGCTCACAGCCTGTTCTGTGCCGGCGACATTGGTATGCTCGACTATTTTTATCAGTTCCGCAACACAGGGCTGTTCACATTTGATTTAAAAGATGAAAAGAAGAGTTACTTTTACAGGGAAAAGAAATCAGAACCGGAATTTTGATTTTATGTTCTCAAAAAAAAGTGATTGCAGTAAGCTGTTTTTTTGTAACTTTATGAAAAACTAATGATTATGGCAACTAACAATAAAAACCGCATTTCCAGAAGAAATTTTCTGAAAGTGTCGGCGGCATCCACTGCTGCTGTTTCAGTGATCCCAATGGGTAGTTTCAATATTGAAAAAGTACCACCTCCAATGATGCGTAAATTTGGCAAACATGACTTTAAGGTCACTACTTTTGGTTTGGGCGGACAGGCTTCACTGCAATGGACACCTGAAGATGTGGACCCGGTACCTATAATTTTGAAGGCCTTTGATTTGGGCATCAATTATTTCGACACCTCCAACTTGTATGCCGGTAGCCAGCTCAATTTTCATAAAGCTTTCCAGCAAAAGAACCTGATACCGGGAGAGGAAAATTACAATAAAAAACTTCGTGAATCAATCTGGCTCACAAGTAAAACAGGTATGCGTTGGGGTAAGCCCAGCTGGCCCGAACGCGATGAGGTGGTTAACTGGTCGAATGGCGAAAATGTGAAGTGTGCTGTAGATGATGTAAAACGTTCCCTCACCCAGATATTTGGCGACAACAAAGGCTGGTACCCCGAAGGGTCTTACCTCGATATGGTGCTGGTTCACACCCTGCACAATACCAAAGAAATTGATGTGCTCTATGAAGGACTCGAAACGCCACTTGATCCAAATGGCAACTTCGGTGCTCTTGTTGCCTTGCGCGATTTGCGCGACGGCACTAATCTTACAGGTATGAACCCGAAAAATGAGAAATTAATCAGGCACATCGGCTTCTCGGGACACAACAACCCACCGGCAATGATAGATATGATTCAGCGTGATGAATGGGGTATTCTGGAAGGAATGCTCATAGCCATTAATGCCAACGACAGACTGATGTTTAACATGCAGCACAATGTGATTCCTGTCGCTGAAGCCAAAGGCTTGGGTATAATTGGAATGAAAACATTTGCTGATGCAGCGATGTACCACAAGGAACCTACCTGGTCAAATAAACCTGAGCATGTTTACCGGAAGGTGGGAAAACCTGGTTTACCCAGCCGCCCGCTCATTGAATATTCACTTACCACTCCCGGAGTGCATACCCTGATTATCGGTATTGGTCAGATTGATAAGGATCCGATGAAATGCCAGATGGTTCAGAACTATTATGCCTGCCAGATTGAACCCAATGGATTGAATAATGACGAAAGGCTGGAAATAGAACAGATGGCTGCTGAAGTTAAGAATGGTAAGACCAATTACTTCCAAATGGAAAAAGAAGAGCTGGCAGGTCCGCGCATGCTGAAGAGATCAGAAAAAGGTGGCAAGAACGTTTTTACATGGCAAACTGCCTATGCGGGAGATGAACCCCTTGATCACTATGAAGTAGTAATTGATGGGAAACTCGCCGGAAAAGTAGAACATAAGCCACAAACTTTGAAATGTAAACCTTTTGTATTTGAAACAGAAAAAACAGGAAACGAAATTTTGATTGCCGCTGTTGATAAAAAAGGAAGCCGAATTGAAGCAAAGCTGGGCTAAAAATGCACCTAAAATATATCTTTATAAAGCTGTCTGTATAAGGCAGCTTTTTTTTTAATCTGCAATTATCTTTAGATTTCACCTTTATCATCAGCAAAAAGCTTCCCTTACAATCAAATTTTGATAATAATTGAACTAAAACAGTTCTTAAAGGTTGAAATAGCAACAATAAAAATAAAACAATGGTTGACAAACTATCGGATCCGATTGGCAGGTTGATGGGCCTGCGATACAAATCACATCCATGGCATGGTGTAGCCATAGGGAAAAATGCACCACAGGAGGTTACTGCATTTATTGAAGTGGTTTCAACCGACACAGTCAAATATGAAATAGATAAGGAAAGCGGCTACCTTAGGCTGGACAGACCTCAGAAATTTTCAAATGTCATTCCGGCACTTTATGGTTTTATACCTCAGACATATTGCGGGACAAAGGTGGGCGAATACTGTAATCAGAAAACCGGCCGGAAAAACATTACCGGCGATGGCGACCCCATTGATATTTGTGTACTGACAGAAAAAACGCTTGCACATGGCGATCTTCTGGTAAATGCCCGCCCTATAGGTGGCTTTCGAATGATTGACGGAAATCAGGCGGATGATAAAATAATTGCTGTGCTGTTGAACGATACTGTATATGGCCACTTCAAAGAATTAAAAGATGTGCCCAATATAGTAATCCAGCGACTGGAACATTATTTTCTTACCTATAAAGATATGCCAGGGCAGGAAAGCAATACAGAAATTGCCGCTGTTTATGATTGTAAAGAAGCCTGTGAGGTGATCGAAATCTCGATGGAGGATTACAACCTGCGTTTCGATAATTTGGGCAAATTACTTGCTTAAGCAAAATTGAAATTGCGGAAATATCAGCAATATTTCAAAGGGCAGTAATAATTTATTCTTTCAGAAAAATTTCTTCATTCAATTTATGAAATATACGGCCTACGGGGTAACGCCGGTGTGATTCTTCAGCCCACTCCGAATTGTTGTATATCCAGCTAAGTTGGGCAAGATGATCGCCTGCAAATTCTTTCTCTGCTCTCCTTTTTTGCTGAAATTTCTTTTTGAACTCAGGATGTTCCTCCAGGTACTTCAGGGCATTCTCTTCAAAACCATAGGAAGAGAAGTATTCCCGATTATCCAGAACGGCATCAAAAAAGTTCCAGCGGAAAAATGAATCCGCAGCCTTGGGTTCCAGCATTTCAATAAGGTAAGCCATTTTTTCCTGTCTTACAGGAATGAGCAGATCGCCGGAATAAAAACTAACCTTCTGCCTTTCACTTCGGGTAACCACATTTTCATGATAATAATGTCCGTTATATGGGCGCTCCGGACTGGAAAATTCCTTAATGTAATCCATTTCCACCTCAAGCACGGTATCATTCTTTAACCGGTAAAAATCAATTCCATTTAGAAGAAGTCGCTCCACTACCCTGTTCCACGCCTGCGGGAGAATGTAATACTCCGGAACTGTTACATATTCTGTTGGCATGTATTCATTGTAATACCTTATGGAATCGGTAAATAATTCAGATGTATTGTAGCCCGGTCGGGGCAATCCGGTAACTTTGCTAAGCTGATTATTAAAGTATTCGTATCCTTTGAATTCTATTATTTCAAACCTGGTTGAGTCTAATCTATATGCAAAAGGATAATTTTTAAGAGCCAAAGTTTCTTCAATCCCTTTCTTCCTTGTCTCCCTGATTTCTTCGGAATTGGCTGAGACGTATTCAGCAAGTGTCTGAATGAACTGTCGGGTAGATTTAACCCTGTCGGCATAAGGTTTATATATGAGGGTTTCGGTTATCATTCCATAGCAGTGAAAAAGCCGGGCATACCCTGAAGCATAGCGGGGTCCTTCCTGTGTCATCTGAATTCCTTTTCGGGGATCATCATAAAACCAATCCACATATGGTATGAGTTCATAGATCCCTTTTTTCATTCCCTCATACAAACCGGGCAGCATTTTATCCCGAAGATACTGTTCCTGTAACGGCGGAAAGAGATCAGGCTGAGGGGCTATCAGGGTTATGCTGTATTGATGGTCGGAGCCATTGGTTGTATGCGTATCGAGAAAAACATCAGGATCCCATTCATGGAAGATGCGGGTGAAGCTTTTTGTATTTTCCGAATCGCATTTAGTAAAGTCGCGGTTTAGATCAAGGTTTGCTGCGTTGCCTCTGAACCCGGTTTCGTATGGTGTAGTTTGATTAGCCCGATGATATGCACTACGATTTAAAAGACCTCCAACACTGTATGCCGGAATTATAATCACCACCGTACTCTTAAGAATTGAAGCTGTTCCGTCTTTATTGCGAAGAATATCATCTGCATACTGAAGGCAGGCATCGATGCCCGCAGGTTCACCGGCATGAATCCCATTATTAATGAGCAAAACAGTTTTACCCTGTACTTTGATTACAGCCGGATTAAATTCCAACTCGTTATTGATGATAAACAAATGCAGCGGCTTTCCACTGTCGGTATTGCCCATTTCAACCAATGCAGCATTCTCATAATGCGCATCCAGAGTCTTATACATGTCAATTACTTCGTAATAGGAAGGAGTGTAATTATCCTCATACTTCAGGTTAAGTAATCCGGAATTCTGTGCATATAATTTACAGCAGGCAAGGAGAAATAATGTCAGAATCAAAATGTTTGAGCGAATCATCCTGAACTGAAAAATTAGATTAAACAGAAGGCACCATACCCGAAGCCTGATGACTTATTTACGCAAAAGATTGATGTTGGAATAATGAAAACCGTTTTTTTCATCATATAAATCTTCGCGATCTATTTCCTGCCACTCGTTGAAATCAATTTCCGGAAAAAAAGTATCTGCATTGAAGGGTTTATGCACCAAGGTCAGGTACATTTTCCCTGCTATTGGATAAAACTGCCTGTATACCAATCCGCCACCTATTACAAATGCTTCTATTTCATTTTCCACTTTATCAATTGCCTCTGCGAGAGAAAAAGCTGTTTCACATCCTTTAAAAGTGTCGGTGTGGCAGTCAGTAATTACGATATGCCTCCTGTTTGGCAAAGGCCATTTGGGCAACGATAACAGGGTGTTTTTTCCCATAATGAGCGTGTGCCCTGAAGTAATCTCCTTGAACCGTTTCAGGTCATTGGGAAGATGAAACAACAAATCATTATTTTTCCCAATTGCAAAATTTTCAGCTACTGCTACAATAATGGAGATGTTTTTATATATCATCAATGAATGTTTCATTTATCCAGAAGCATTGTTTGGTTTAATTTAGAATTATGCCAATTTGTAAAATCATTTTCAAATAAAATCATTTTTTACCGGACATTGCCTTAAATCTGTCAGTTTTTTAAACTTCCCTATTCAATTATTAATGCTTTTTTAATCTGTGATTTGTATTTGAGACAAATGGAAACGAATGAAGTAATACAAATTGGACAGATGAACACCAACCAACTTAATAATATCCGGAAAAGCTATATTGATATCTTTGCTCTTATTTAACACTTCCAAAAACAGACCCGATAAAGAATCTTAATATCACTAAAGGAGGTTCTACACCGCCACTTTCCCTTTGATATGTGGATGAGCCTGGTAATTTACCAATTCAAAATCATCAAATTTAAATTCGAAAATGCTCTTTACCTCCGGGTTAATCTTCATTGCAGGCAGTGGATAAGGCTCACGTGTAAGCTGCAGCTTTACCTGCTCCAGGTGATTTGAATAGATGTGCACATCGCCAAAAGTATGCACAAAATCGCCCGGCTTCAACCCTGTAACCTGCGCCATCATGAGGGTGAGCAAGGCATAGGAGGCAATATTGAACGGAACCCCCAGGAACACATCGGCACTGCGCTGGTACAACTGGCACGAAAGCTTTCCATCGGCCACATAAAACTGAAAAAGTACATGGCAGGGCGGAAGGTTCATGTTATCCAGCTCCCCCACGTTCCATGCGCTTACTAAATGTCGCCTTGAATCGGGATTATTTTTTATGGAATCAACCAGCTGGCTTATCTGGTCGATATGCCGGCCATCAGGTGCCGGCCAGCTACGCCACTGGTAGCCGTAGATATGACCCAGATTACCTTTCTCATCGGCCCATTCGTTCCATATACGTACTCCGTTATCGTTCAGGTATTTTATATTGGTATCGCCAGCCAAAAACCAAAGCAGCTCATGGATAATTGATTTAAGGTGCAGCTTTTTGGTAGTAATTACCGGAAAGCTCTCGTTTATATCAAACCGCATCTGGTGTCCGAAAACACTGATTGTGCCAGTTCCCGTGCGGTCTTTCTTCTCAACCCCCTTATCGAGTATTGTCTGTAAAAGGTGCAGGTATTGCTTCATTGCCTAATTGTTTATCTTAATTCACAAAAATAAGCATTCAGCCTGCTTAACTCTCATTTTAAAGATTAAAATATCCACAATTTTGTATTCATGAAAAAGCTGGCTTAAAACCGGCTCTTTCATTAACTTTTTTTCCTGTATGGAAACTTCCTTGCAATAGGTTTCATCATTGCTTTGGTAAGCTGATCGGGGCTGCTGCCAACACTGCCCGAATACACATGGTTAAACTTCCACAGCAGTTTCGAATCATTGCCGCTGTGCAGCGAAACTGTTACATCGGCCTGATTGGTTGATCCCCAAACATTGAACAGTATCCCCAGGGCAACTGCTGCTCCCGTCGACATAGGCTTGGTTGTTAATACACTACCTGAAATTACCTCATCAACTTCCAGTAACCGGGCCAGTTCATCCTTTGAGAATTCGCTCAGTTTTTCAATGTCAATATTGTTTCGCTTCAGCATCATATTGGTCATATCCACATCCTGAAAGCTTACTGGAAACTGGTGGTTCTTCTGCAGGAAACGGTTATACATCTGGCTTTGCATCACAAAACTCAATTCCTGCTCGTTCTCATGGATCTGTTCCAGGGTAACATTCTTTGGCAACCGGTTGTACTGCACCTTAACATCGAAGGGCAAAATGGCTATCGACTTTGATTGAGCAACAGGCTGTAAATCGGGAGCGGTATAAACAGTTGCACAACCCGAAAACACCAGGATCAGTATCCAGACAAGAGATTGGATTAACGTTCTTTTCATAATAGTATGATTTATTGAATCAGATAAAAAAGATTAATATAAACTAATACAAATCTAAGAAGCTTTATTTAATGTTTAATCCTCAATCTCTGAAATTTTTTAAGGGTTAAGAACAGACCCACATTTTTTACAATACAAGGCATCATTAGCATGGTCACCGTGCAGACAATTGGGGCAAACCTGCGTATTTTGTTTTTCAGAAGGCTTGATCATTTCAGCAGTCACAATACCGGTAGGTACAGCAATAATGGCATATCCCATAATCATTACCATACTTGCCAGAAACTGGCCCAGAGGTGTGATCGGACTGATATCTCCATAACCAACTGTGGTAAGGGTTACTATAGCCCAGTAAATGCTTTGGGGAATGCTTGTAAATCCACTTTGTTCTCCCTCTATCAGGTACATAAGTGTTCCGACAATTGTTACCAGCAATACTACAGAAAACAGAAAAACACTTATCTTTTCCCTGCTGGCCCAGAGGGCACGTGAAAGCATTCTGCCTGCCGAAGAATAACGCGTAAGCTTAAGTATACGGAATACTCTTAACAGACGAAGAATTCGTATTACCAGAATACTTTGATAACCAACCAGCACTAATCCAACAAAAGTGGGAATTACAGCCAAAAAATCTATGATACCAAAAAAGCTGAAGATGTACTTCCATGGTTTGCGAACAATCAATATCCTTAGAATATATTCAATAGTAAATATCCCTGTAATAACCCATTCCGAAACTAAAAATTGTTCATGATATTCATTTCTGAGTGAGGGAACGCTTTCCAGCAAAACCAATAAAACACTCAGAAGAATGATCATCAGTAACGCTACATCAAAATATTTACCTGCACGGGTATCGGCTTCAAATACGATTTCGTTAAGCTTTTCTTTTAACTTCGCCATTCAAACTAAATTTATTCTATCTTCAAAGTTACAAAAACCATTTATAATGAAACGCCGTTCATTTTTTAAAGCAACAGCCCTTTCCGGTTCGGCTTTGGCTGTTACCGGACTTGCCGGTTGTAAAGCCACAGCTGATAAACCTGCACAGGAAGCCATTAATCCTGATTTTGAGTTTAATGAGGCCACAGTTCAAGATTTGCAGCAAAAGATGGCTTCCGGTGAAATGACTTCACAGGATATCTGCCGGAAGTATTTAAATCGCATTGAAGAGGTAGATCTTTACCTGAAAGCAGTTATGGAACTAAATCCCGATGCCTTGCAGATTGCTGCCCGTTTAGACGAAGAACGCAGCAACGGCAAGATTCGAGGACCGCTGCACGGCATCCCGGTAATGATAAAAGACAACATCAACACGGGTGATGGGATGAAAACCTCAGCCGGTTCACTGGCACTGGCAAGCCATAAGGCTGCAAAAGATGCCTTCATTATTGAAAAACTGCGTGAAGCCGGAGCTGTGTTACTGGGTAAAACAAACCTAAGCGAATGGGCAAACTTTCGTTCAACCAATTCAAGTAGCGGATGGAGCGGCCGCGGAGGGCAGGTATGCAACCCGTATTACCTCGACCGCAACCCATGTGGTTCAAGCTCCGGGACAGGTGTCGCAGTATCAGCAAGTCTGTGCACTATTGGAATTGGAACTGAAACCAATGGCTCCATCGTATGCCCCTCGGGAGTGAACGGTGTGGTGGGCATAAAGCCAACGCTGGGCATGTGGAGCCGTCGCGGTATCATCCCCATTGCCCATAGCCAGGATACGGCAGGCCCGATGGCACGCACAGTTACCGATGCAGCCATCCTGCTGGGAACACTGGCAGCATCCGATGATAACGATGCGGATACTTATATCGAAAAAGGAGAAATTTTTAACGACTATACCCGGTTCCTAAAGAATGACCTGAATGGAATGCGCATTGGCATTGCCACCGGCATGAACGGGTTTCACAAAGAAGTTACCACTTTGTTCGGCAATGCCGTTGAGGCATTTAAATCAACAGGCGCTGAAATCATTGATGAAGTTACTTTTGAACACCAGCAGAAATGGGGAGAACCTTCATGGCAGGTACTGTTGTATGAATTCAAAGCCGACCTGAACAGTTACCTTCAGGAATACAACGCGCCGGTGAAAAGCCTGGAAGAACTGATTGAATTTAACAACCAAAATAATGATAAAGAGATGCCCTGGTTCGGTCAGGAAATCTTTGAGATGGCACAGGAGAAAGGCGATTTAAGCAGCGAAGAATACCGTCAGGCCTGGAAAGACATGAAACGTTTCACCAGGGAAGAAGGAATTGATGCGGTTATGGAGAAACATCAACTTGATGCGATAATAGCCCCTACCAACGGTCCTGCATGGAATACCGACTGGGTGAACGGCGATCATTTTGCCGGCAGCAGCTCCTCCCCTGCCGCCATCTCAGGCTATCCCAATATTACCGTTCCAATGGGTTTTGTGCATGGACTGCCTGTTGGAATCTCCATATTCGGCAAAGCCTGGAGCGAACCTACCCTGTTAAGGGTGGCTTATGCCTTTGAACAGGCAACGAAGCACCGGAAAGCACCGGAGTTTAAGAAGAGCATCATGTTAGGTTAAAGGAACTGGTAACAGCAAAGGCAAAGAAAGAAAAGCTGGCAAACAGTCTGCATATCATAAGAACATTAAGGACCTTAATGCATTCAAGGATGCAAGGATGACTTTTTACTTTTGTACACCCGGCTCTGCGCTCTGTGAATTCTAAGATATATGCAAATTTATTAACCAAAATTTTGTTGATAAATACTCACGTATGGTGTTTGCCTTTTTATAACTGCAAACACCCTGTTGACCAATTTACATTTTATAGAGTTAATGATCAGCTTATGTTT
>JAGXGA010000021.1 GCA_024636975.1 Mariniphaga sp. | reverse complement strand
TTGTAAAATTTAAAAGTTCCTTGATATGGTGAAAATACAAAATTCAAGCCCCATTTCAATGCGAGATGGGGCAAAAAAAGAATCATGTGTACATTTATCACTGACAGTCAATATTTTACAAGAATAATCCTGACGGCTATGTGGCAACGCCCCGGGAAAACGATGAACGAAGCTCCCCCGTCGCCCTGAAAGGGCAGGTTAAATGTATATTCATGAAAATAATGCTTCAAATTAATTAAGCTGCCCCAGCCTTTGCCGGCAGGCAGGCTTTCAGGACGCCGATTCAACGAGGTTCATCACAATCCCAGGGTGTTGTCCTGGGCTGAAATAAGTTGCCCCTGCCTTTGCCGTCAGGCAGGCTTTCAGGGCGTTCTCATGAATCAACTTTTATTTATATTATTGTTATAACAATTACCATTTCAGCACCTGACGGTATACTTATTATGGACAATAATGTTAATCAGACCATAAATATTTTTCGTCATAATCAATTCCGTATTCCTTTAAAAACAGGATATATTCTTCCTGAAAACTCATTTTTTTATGATGTTCCTTCTGGTTTTTAATATATAATTTAGTTTTTTCATGTAAGGAAGGACTTACTGAAAAACCACCATATCCGCCCTGCCATGCAAATTGGGTATAATGTTTGTTTTTTGTTTTTATCCATCTGCTGCTGTGCCTTTTTATTACTTCAAAAAGTTTTGCAAGCGGAATGTTTTTGGACATCACACATAGAATATGAACGTGGTTCTTATCGCCATTAATTATAACCGGAATGGAATCATTGTCTTTAATAATTGCTCCCATATAAGCATATAATTCCTTTTCTTCTTCCTCTCTTATGCGGGGACGATGACTTTTTACATGAAAAATCATGTGTACAAAAATTTTAGATATAGATTGTGACATAATGAAAAATTTAATTATTTATATTAAACAAATGTTTCAATATGTGTATCTTTTTTGATCTTTCTATTACAATTAATTGTTTTTGAAATGAATGGAGAATTTTAACCTGCCCATACAGGGCGTTTAGGAAGGGAGGGTTTCGCTTTAACCCGGGGCGGTGCCACCGGGCTTAATTAAGTTGGGCTTTCAGCCGAAACAAAAAAAGGCCCTCTTTCGAAGACCTTTGATAATATAATTACCGTCTGGTTAGTATCTTTTTTCCTTGATGCGGGCTTTCTTACCGGTAAGGCCACGCAGGTAAAACAATCTTTTGCGGCGAACTTTGCCTCGTTTGTTTACCTCAATGTTGTCTATAAATGGAGAGAAAAGCGGAAAGATTCTTTCAACGCCTACGTTCCCTGACATTTTTCTTACTGTGAAGGTTTTTGTGGTTTCCCTTCCGCGGATCTGGATTACCACGCCACGATAATTCTGTACACGTTCCTTGTTTCCTTCACGAATCAGATAACTTACGGTAACTGTGTCGCCGGGGCCAAACTTTGGATGTTTCTTTTCTACCGCAAATTCGTTTTCTATAAATTTTATTAAATCCATTTTTGAAATAATTTAATTAATGTGGCAATGTAATCCGTCAACCGACGGAACAGAGATTGCTTAAATCCGGCGCAAAAGTAATATATTTTTTTACAAGTTAATAACCCTGTCCTGAAAAATTAATTTCGTAGGCATTAGATTTGTGATTTAAGATGTATAGAAATTATTAACATCTTGTTATTCATTCCGTTCCTGCGGTACTGTGATGGATGGATCCGAATCTGTTTCTACCCATATTTAGTTCCGAAGGAACTAACACATCAGGAATGAAACATGGGTAGAAAACAAATTCTACGATCTGGCAGAAGTACGTCGGGATGAAACTATTCCCTAACCTTAAAATGATCGCCTGTCTGTTCGATAATTACCCTGTACCACCATTCGGGATATTCAGGGAAGTGAGGATAAACAGGCATGCCGGTTTCGGAGCGCTCAAATTCACCGTCTTTTTCTTTTTTGATGTTTCCGTCGAGGTACTTGATTAAAAGGTACTGTCCCAGCTTTTCCCAGCGTGCAGTTACATTGTTGGCTTCATTAACTGAATAGTGAGTCAGAAAGTTTCTTGCTTTGTCTGCTCCTTCTTTTTTGTATAATCCCTCAGCAGCTTTATCGATTAAAGGTACAATGGTTTCAAAATTATCTTCAAGGTGTTTTTGCACTTTTTGCAGGTCCTGAATCATATCGCTGTAACGCAGGTATGCGAAGTTTGATACCTTGTTGAATGTCCAGAATGCTGATGTTTCACTGTAGGTGAGCAGGTCACCGTTTCCTTCGGCGAAGCTTTCAGGTATTTCATTGATGCCACAATACATGGGCACGTACACTGTATTATAGGTGTCGTCAACGCCGAACCAAAGGATTCCGCCCACAGGGTCGGGCAGCCAGTTGCGGCTCTGGCTGACAAATGAGAAGCCGGTTTGCCTTGTTGATATGGGCCGTTCGTTGCAATACTGCACCGAATCAACTTCCCATGTAAGTTTTCCAAAACGGTAGGGCATTGCAAATGGACCGGAACCCACATCTTTTGTCATGTCCAGTTCTGTTCCCTGGTAATGGTCGCGCATCATATTCTGAACATCGCGGACGCTCAGTTTTTTATCGGGTTTAATCCAGAGCGGCATACGGTTGGTTGCATAGTTGTTGGTGTTGTCGTATTCGATTATTCCTTTGGCATAGTCGACATACTTATCCATACCTGAAGCCACCTTATTGAAGCCCGACCATACACGTGCCTCGCAAAAACGGGCGCCGCCAAAATCAACCGGTGCGTACACATCAGAAAAACTGAAATCATCGTCAGAACCGTTATACCATCCTTTTTCACGGGCGAAAGAGATAACGTCGGGTGAGTACATACAGTTTTCATCATTGTTTTTAGGAAAAGTGGTAATGCGTGCCTGGTTGGCATGGCCACTGATGTATCCGTCGGGAATCCTAAGTGCAACCCAAACAGCCCCTTTCTCACCTTCACCTTTTCCAATAAGTTCTATGATCCACACTTCATTGGGATCGGCAATGGAGAACGATTCCCCGGAGCTGTAATAACCATAATTTTCCACCAGGCCGGCCATCACCTGTATGGCTTCGCGGGCTGTTTTGGAACGTTGCAGGGTAACATACATCAAGCTGCCGTAATCCATTATGGCGCCTTCCTGGCTTGCGAGTTCCTCGCGACCGCCGTATGTAGTTTCGCCAATTGCCAGCTGGAATTCATTCATGTTGCCAATTACGCTGTAAGTATGAGGTATTTGTGGAATCTGCCCCAGGTATTTGCCTGTATCCCATTCATAAATGTCGCGCATGGCTCCTTCAGGATGGTCCTGTGCAGGCTGGTAGTAAAGTTCGCCATAAAGGCTGTGCGAGTCGGCAGCATACGTTACCATAGTAGAGCCGTCAACTGAGGCACCCCTCGTAACTAAAAAGTTAGTGCATCCGTTTGAAATCTGATAATTGGTTAGCAGGAATACCAGAATAAATATTCCGGTAGTAATCTTCATATTTCTCATTACAATCTTTTTTTTATGGAAAGGGCAAATATAATGATTTCCAAATATCAGGAGTTGATATTTGTCGTGTATCGGGTGATTGAATCATTTTCAAATAAAGAAATGAGATTTACAGGCAACCTTTAATTTTAACCACAATCTCTTCAATATTATTATCCAGCCCTACAGAGAATCTTACCAGTCCGTCGGAGAGGCCCATCTGTTTTTGAATCTCCAGGGGTACTTCCGAAGAAGTACTGTGGCCCGAGCAGCTAAACAGGGTTTTAAAGTATCCCAGGCTAACGGCCAGGTATCCGACCCCGGCATCCTGCATCTTCCGCATAAAACGGTTTGCTTTTTTATGTGTTTTCAGATCGAGGGCCAGCAAACCGCCAAATCCAAACTCTTCATTCATTAAATTTTTGTGCAATTCATGCTGGGGATGGTTCGGCAATCCGGGGTAAATAAGTTTCAGCTTTTCTTTTTGAAGGTTTTCAGCCAGGAACAGTGCATTTCTGCTGTGTTGCTTCATGCGCAGGTGCAGAGTATGCAGGTTTTTCAGGATGGAGGAGGAGCGAAGTGAATCGAGTACTGGCCCAAGCAGCATTGCCGTACCGTTGTTTACATCCGAAAGTTGGTCGGTAAACGCTTTGGAAGCACATACAGCGCCAGCTACGCAGTCGTTTTTACCGTTAATGAATTTGGTCATGCTGTACACAACAATGTCGGCGCCATTCAATGCAGGAGCCATGATTAATGGGGTGAAGGTGTTATCCACCATCAGCTGTGCATCGTGCTCATGAGCTATTTTTGCCAGTTCGGGAATATCGGATACCTGAAGCAACGGATTGGTGACACTTTCGGTATAAATGACCTTTGTATTGGGCTGCATGGCAGCTTTCACCTGATCAAGTCTGGTAATGTCGACAAATGACACTTCAATGTTATATCGTGGCAGCCAGTTTTTCAGAAAGGCATATGTTCCTCCATAAGTTGTTACACTGGTAACAATATGATCGCCCGAACGACAAAGCTGCAACAGGGCGCAGGTAATGGCCGCCATTCCTGAAGCTGTCACCCATGCCGATTCGGTACTTTCCATGGCTGCAAGTGCATCGGCAAGGTACTTGTTACTGGGATTCCAGTGACGCGAATACAGGAAACATCCTGCAGTCTGTCCCAGGAAAGTTTCTTCCATGGTTTCCCCTTTCAAAAATGTGAAGGTTGATGAGTCGGTAATGGATGGGTTTACATCGCCAAATTCTCCGAATTGTTTCAGTCGGTACAGTCTTTTTACTGGATTGTGATTCATTGCTACAGGTTTATATGGGAGGTCAATGTAGGGGTATTTTACCTGTAGAAGAATGACAATAATCCTGTTATCAAATTAAAATTGCAGTGGTTTATAAGGCGCTCTGCTCTACGCTGTGCTTTAAATCAGCGGTATGCCCACCTGAATGACGTAGTCGGGGCAGGGAAAACCTCTGCACCCGGACGCTCCGTTGCTTTTTTTTCGATCGTCATCAACTGTTCACTTTTTACTGTCAAAGAACTAAAAGAATTTTGTAAAAAACCTTCTCCTTAGCGGCGCATGGAAAGGATAATTTTCAAACGCAGGCGGGCAGTTGCGCCGCAGGGGGTAGGTTGAGACTGCATTGCTATAAACATTTGATTCCTCCGGAATCATTGGCAGAAAGACTGATCATTTTGCCCTCTGCCCTGTGCCCTCTGCTCTCTGCCCTCAATTGGCGTACCTTTTTATAATGTTATAGGCTCCGTGGATCCCCAGTTCACCGGCACGGCTCAGATCGAGCGCACCTCCCTCAATATCATCCAGGAATATTTTTGTAAGGCCCCGGTTGAAATAAGCTTCAGCAAACTCCGGCTCCAGTTCAATGGCCTTATTCAAATCTTCAATGGCACTTTTATACTCTTTGAGTCTCAGTTTGATGAATGCCCGGTTGTAATAGCCAAAAAAGAATTCAGGCTTAAGGTATAAGAGTTGTTGGTAGTCATTCATTATTTTTTCATATTCAGGCAGGTCGAGCGGGATATCTTCCCCTGCAACACCTGAAGCGCCTATGGATACGGTTAAATCTTCAACCGGGCTGGCAAGCTGTTCAATTTGTTCCAGCATCTTGTAACGGGCATTACCCCTTATAAAATAACCCATGGCCTGTTCTTTATTCATTTCCAAAGCACGGTTCAGATCATTGAATGCGGCATTGTAATCCCCAGTAAGGCTGTAAAATATTCCCCTGTTTAAATAATTGTGGCTGCTCTGTTCGATGTTGATCCGTGCATTGAAATAAAGAATGAAATTCTCAAAAACATCCTGGTATTCATCCACCGGTTTATTGGTAATTGTGAACAGCGGATTGTAATTGTTTTCTTGATTAATGGCATCAATGGCCATATTGTAATATTGTGACCGTTCATAATCAACGGCATTTTTCTCAAAAGCTGAAATTATGAATATTGGTTGCAGGTCTATTGCAATGTTCCGGTTTTGTATTCTTCCGTCTTCTATCTCCTCCTCTTTTTCATCAGGAAGGTTTCGTGTATCCTCAATCACCAGGTTGAGCTGCTGCCTTCGTTTACGCTGCGACTCCTTGTCTTCGGCTTCTGTAGAGCCTGTTTGCCCGGCATTAGCCTGAGTATTCTGCTGTGGGGTGTTTTGCTGTGCAGTATTTTGAGCAGTTCCTGACTGCCCTGATGAGGAGGTAGTTTGCTGGGACTGCTGCTGCTGGTTCTGTGCCATCTGTTCTGCATCCAGCCGGCGGGCTTCCAGATCGTACTGGGGGTTCAGGTGTGCGGCAATCCGGTAATCGTTTTCATAACCTGGCCGCCCCAGTATTTCCCGTGCCATGGCCCTGTTAAAATAAGCGCTGGCCATTTCTGCATTCATCCGAAGGGCCATGTCGTAATCCATGATAGCCCCCTCATAATCGCCCAGCTTATGTTTGACAATTCCACGGTTATTATAAGCCAGGGCATTCTCTGGCTCGAATCGTATGGCCTGATCGTAGTCGCGCAGCGCCGATGCATAATCATCCATTTCGAAACGGGCAATGCCCCGGTTCAGATATGCACCTGCATAATGCGGACGGATTATAATCACCTGGTTGAGGTCGCGGATGGCTTCCTGCACATTACCCTGAACGATACGGGCATTGCTTCGGTTCATGAGGGCATTGGTCGATTTTGGGTTTATTTCCAGGGCCTTATTGTAGTCGGCAATTGCCCCTTCAACATCTTTCAATGAGAGTTTTGCGATACCCCTGTTGTTGTATATGGGCTCGTTGTCGGGATCAAATTTTAGCCCGCGATTATAATCTTCGATGGCTTTCTTAAACTCCTCAAGATTATGATAGGCCATACCACGATACATATAGGCCAATGGATAAAACGGCTTCATTTCTATGGCTTTATCGTAATCGATAATGGCACCCCGGAAATCTTCAAGCTGGAATTTGGCTACTCCTCTGTAAAAATAAGCTTCCGGCACGTAAGGTTTGAACTTTATTACTATGTTGAAATATTCAATGGCTCCGGTGTAATTCTCAATGGAAATACGTGTCCTGCCTACCCGCATGTAGTGGTTTATATTCAGTTGTGCCTCGGTTAATACAGATGTACTTAGTAACAAAACCAATGCTATAATATATTTCTTCATATTTTTTTTCACAGTCAGCAAAAATAATACTAAAAGAAAACAGGTAGCTGTTTCATTAGTTTTATTTAACTTTTCACCAAAAATAACAGATTATGTGTATCAGATGCAATTGGGCTGAAAATAATGTATTAATGACCAGGTACCACGACACCGAATGGGGCGTTCCCCTGCACGACGACAAAAAGCTTTTTGAATTCCTGGTGCTGGAAGGTTTTCAGGCAGGATTAAGCTGGCAGATCGTATTGAACAAAAGGGAAAACTTCAGGTATGCTTTTGATGGGTTCGATCCTGAGGCAGTAGCAAAATACGATGATATTAAACTTAATGCCCTTGTTCAGGATAAGTCGATAATAAGGAATAAGCAAAAAATTGCAGCAACTATAAACAATGCCCGCTGTTTCCTTGAGGTTCAGAAGGAATTTGGTAGTTTTGATAAGTACATCTGGGGATTTGTAGATTTCAAACCCATTATAAATGCTTTTACGGGTATGAACGAGTTGCCTGCAAAAACAGACCTTTCGGATAAAATTGCAGCAGACCTGAAAAAAAGAGGGTTTAAATTTACAGGTTCTACTATTGTTTATGCTCATATGCAGGCAACAGGTATGGTGAATGATCACCTTACCAATTGTTTCAGATATGATGAAATAAAATAAATTGAATGATGTTGTTTAAATGTTAATGTGATTGGTTCGCAGCATTAATGGGTTGTTTATCCTGCGGATAGTTTGATTAATATCATTTCAGGGTAGGGTATAAAAGTGTCGGATTTCTTTTCATCCTTGACTTGTTCCCAGTTTAATTGATTAAGGTATGTCTGTTGCTGATCAGGCTTTTTTCACATTTCGGACCTATTGTTGTTTTAGTGAGATACAACTATTTCTGGTGAACTGCTCCCGGATCTCTCTTACATTATATTTGGCTGCTAAGTCTCCTCTCGGTGTTCAACCGAACATCAAAATGAATAACTCGCAAATTAATCTTTTTTTCATATGAAGGTAGCTGCATGATATCGTGAGATTGCTTTTCCGCCAGCTGGTCGGAGCTGCAATGACGGCTCCGTGGCGGGGGCATTATGCGGCGCAACAAGTATCATGATATTTTATGTATCATTTGCGCCGCAGAAAAAAAACCTGCACTATCATCTGTCTGCGGCTGCTTATTTCTCCATATTTCGAACGTTAATTATTTTGGTAAGAAAATTTTATTTATAATTTTGAAAACCAAATAAAAAAAAGAATTAGCTGAATGAATAACAGAATTTTCTATCTGCTGACAACAATACTTGTTGTTGGCTTTTTATTTCCTGTTGTTGCAGAAAACAATCCTGCAGAAAAGAAAGATGCATGGGAGTTTGAAGACGTAAAAGTAATGCTGACAACACCTGTGGAAGATCAGCATCGTACAGGAACATGCTGGTCGTTTTCTGCCCTGTCGTTTCTTTCTTCTGAAATGATCAGAATGGGAAAACCTGGTGTGAATTTTTCTGAGATGTTTGTAGTGTATCATTCGTATGCAGAGAAAGCCCGCAAACATGTGCGTGTGCATGGTAACTTGAACTTTTCGGCTGGAGGTGCTTTTCATGACGTTACCAATATGATCGCAAAGCATGGTATTGTACCTGAAGGGGCGTATAAGGGGTTAAATTACGGTGAAGAAATGCATGTGCACGGAGAAATGGACCGCGTCCTCAGGGAATATGTAGATGCTGTGGTGGAAAATAAAAACCGTAAGCTCAGCACTTCCTGGTACGATGCATATATGCAGATTCTCGATTCTTACCTTGGAGAGGTACCGGAAAGCTTTTCGTACGATGGCAGAACGTATACTCCGTTAAGCTTCGCCGATAATTATGTAGGTCTAAATATGAACGATTACGTGGAAATCACTTCCTATACGCATCATCCGTTTTATTCGAAATTCATCCTCGAAGTGCCTGATAACTGGTCGTGGGATGCCATGTACAACGTACCGCTGCATGAGTTGGAAGAGATTATCGATTATTCGCTGAACAACGGTTTTACCATTGCCTGGGCAGCCGATGTAAGCGAAAAGGGGTTTGTTTCACGTGATAAGGGTGTTGCTGTATTGCCCGCCGCACCGGAAATGAACATGAATGATACTGAAATATCTCGCTGGGAAGCTCTTCCTGAAAACGAACGTGAAAACGAGCTTTACAAGCTGGAAAAGCCGGTTCCCGAAAAAGAGGTTACCCAGGAGATGCGTCAGACTGCGTTCGATAACTTCCAGACCACCGATGATCACGGCATGCACATTATTGGAATTGCCAAAGACAGCCAGGGAGAAACCTTTTATAAGGTTAAAAACTCGTGGGGAAGTTACAATAAGTACAACGGCTATTTCTATGCATCCAAACCGTATGTAAACTATAAAACCATGTGCATCATGGTGCATAAGGATGCTATCCCTCCTGCTATAAAAGAAAAACTAAATTTATAGGCTCCTGGACTGCAAATTATTTGCAGTCCTTTTTTATCTTCATAAACTAATTGGAAAAGTAAATGAAGCAATACTTCCTGATCTTTCTTTTAATCGGCTCATTCCTTCAGGGGCTGGCACAGGAATCTGATTCCGGGTATTCATGGTGGAATGAGCAGCACGGATGGGAAGAGGGAGATCCCGGATGGCGCAACTGGATAAGAATTTCACCCGGGTATCTTGGTCCCAATGCACTTCCTGTGCCCCACGTGCAAAAAGGGGTGCTAAAACAGGAAATGGAATTTGAAGTTTCAGCCTCAAATCATTTTCATCCCGGCGATCCAACAGCAGACCTGTCAGGGTATTTTTACATTCCATTTGCTGATAATAAGATTGCCGTGGAAATGTACGGTGTGGCATTTGAACGTTTTGCCTTTTCAGAAGAAATCAGGAACGATCGTTTTTCCCGCATTCGGGATGGCAAAGGAACGGCAATTGGTGATTTTTACTTCAGTACGCTGATCCAGGTGGTACGCGATAAAGCTTTTCCCAATACTGTATTCCGGTTTGCCACTAAAACCGCTTCAGGAAACCAGCTTGAAGGTGCCCGCTATACCGACAGCCCGGGTTATTTTTTGGATTTCAGCTTCTCCAAAGAACTGGGCAGTGATAACAGCAGCTTCATGCCATTTCTGATGCTTGGCTTCTATACCTGGCAGACCAACGACGAACTGAACCTGCAGAACGATGCTTTACTCTATGGGATTGGAATGGATTACACCAGAAGCAACTGGCTTTTTTCCACTTCATGGGCAGGGTACTCTGGGTATAAAAATGAACGCGACAGACCCATGCAGATAAACTTTGACATCAGGAAAGACTTTACAAATACAGCAATACGTTTTCAGTATCAACATGGTTTAAGGCGTTGGGACTACAAAACCGTCAGGGCTTCCTTTATATGGAAGTTCATGCGCTCCTGACAGATGCTGTTGGCAGCCGGCAGGAACTTTTTGCAGGTGGTAGATGTGATTTGACGACATTTTGAATGAACTGCCATAGCTTCATCGGAGCGTCTTTATCCTCCCCAGATGAATAATGCAATAAGGTTAAGGAGGAAGGGGCAGAAACTTTTTTACTAAGGTTCGGAAAAAAATAAGGTTCTTTTTTCTATGCTTCTGATGATGTGCATTTACTACAACATAAATTTCTTGATTAATAATCATATGCAAAACATGCTGTTTCGAATAAACTTTTTTCACAGTGTTATACCTTTTATATAATTAATTTGAGGTAGGTTTTGTCTGCGGCGTAAATATTACATCACATATCATGATACTTCTATGTTGAAAAACAAATAATCCAGCTAAAATTTTATTTTTTTCTCTTTTTTCTTTTCTAAAAACTTTCATCAGTTCAATACAAGGTTCTGTCAAGGCCGGAACGAAGTGGAGTTCATTTTAGCCTTGACGGGTTCTTGTTATGAACTATCTTATTTTAGAAAAGAAAAAAGAATTTGCTTTTTCCTCTTCTTTAAAATTTTTCCTTCAATACCTCTTCAATTAAACTTCTATCAACGGTCATTTCTGCCGCAATGTGATTTTCAAATTAAAGAGGAAGGGGAAGTAAACTTGTGTTAGCAGTCTTTCCTTATCAGGTGCTGCAATCATGATCTACCGTTTTGTCCCCATCCAATTTTCCAAGGTTTTGAAGTTATTATTTTTTGTTTTTACTCTAGTACCCCAATGGTATAAGGTTGCTTATGTATCAGCACCCACCGCATACGGTTTAAAAGTTTTCTGGCAATTCTAATTATTGCTTTATTTTTATTCATCCTTTTGCTTAATTCATTGAAGCTTAGCATCAAAGCCGGATCTTTTCGAATGGCTTCCCATGAAGCTTCAATCAGCATTATTTTTAAATCTTTCCTTCCCCTGTTTGTTAGTTTACCAACTTGAGTTTTATCGCCTGAACTGTACATTTTAGGAATAAGTCCGATGTAACTGCATAAATCGTCCAGACATTGGAAACGACTCACCTCGCCAATTTGAGTTAAAAAAGTCATTGCTGATACTATACCAATCCCTGGTATGCTGAGTAATAGCTTATAATTGGCATTGTATTTTTCCGTTTGAGATAAGGTTCTCACTTGTTTTACAAGTTGTAATAATTCAATTCTCTGAACTTCTCCTAATCGAAGATAATTATCACGAACTTGTTTTAAGCTCTGATTATTAACTTCCAGATTCTTTAGCCAGTTGATATATACTTTTGACCAATTTCTGGTTTGGCCAATAGTAAAACGTTCTGGTATATCTATTCCAAATTGAAAAAGTAAAGATTTGACTCTGTTTTTTGTACGACATAAATCTTTAACCATTCGGAATCTTTGTCGCATTAATGCCCGGTCAGCTTCCAGTACGGGATCAGGTATATCAATAGCTACAAATTCTTTACTGCGTAAAGTTCTTGCTAACTTACGGCTGTCAGCTTTATCTGTCTTTTGCTGTTTTTCTTTTGATGTTGTAGGCACATCAGCAGGATGAATAACCATGCAGTTTATTCCCATCTGATTTAATTGGCGGCATGCATTAAATCCACTAAAACCAGCTTCATAAACTGCATTAAATCTACCGCCAGGAAAGTTCCTGTTTAAATAGGATGCTAAAATTTTAGGGTCAGGATCCTGACTAAAAGTTTTATGCTCATATTGTTCACCTAATATCGACACTTTCCAGCTCTTTTTATGAAAATCAATTCCTACATAGAATGATTGTCCATTGAATGAATCCTTTGTAACTTGCCTGCGCATAAGCTAATGTTTTTGTGTTAATAAATAGTTTTGTCACTACTAATATAAAACTTTAGCTTGTGCTTCTTTTATTTTTCAAACATACCACCTTGTT
>JAGXGA010000020.1 GCA_024636975.1 Mariniphaga sp. | reverse complement strand
TTGTTTCCACATTGGAGGTTGGTACATCCGTAGGATAAACCTACATTTGTGATTAGACATGAAGAGCCGTATGAATTGAGAGGTTCACGTACGGTTCTGCGAGAGGGAAGGGGTGAAAGTCCCCTTTCCGACTCGACTGTGTGGTATTGTAAGAATCCACTTGAAACGTAATATTTTAAACTAACACAAAAACATCCAAATGAAATCCACTTATTTTTTACTACTGATTTTTTCTTTGACTATTTTTAGCTGTAGCCAAAAGGACAATGACGAAGATCTTGAAGAATTTTTATTAATGAATAATATTTCATTAAGCAGTTTATCCGGGTCATGGGACTGGGAGAACTCAAATGGCTCAGGTATAACTCTTTCACCTGCAACAGAAGGTTACAATAAAACCATTACTTTTGGAAATGATAGAATGTACAGAGAATACATTGACTCCAAACTTTCTATCGAAACTTATTATCGGATTGATACTACTGTGAATCATATGAATGATTATGATCTTTACAAAATACATTTCTTCAATGACAAAGCAGAACAAACCTTTTTATTTGACAGCATTAACGAAAAATCAGGTTTGGTCATTTATGATACTGACTGCAGGGATTGCATCGGAACTCATGTATATTCAAAAAAATAGAATAGTAAAAAATTAAATAAACGACCACACAACAATTTGCAAATTTCAGGGCTGCGTCTGGTGGTATGCGGTCGGCGGATTCACGCTTGATTTCTCTTGTCCTTCGGACAGGAAATCGCACGCAACCCGCCCCAGAAAATTGCACCGAACGTTATAGCTCATGTTAAAAAGACACAACAGATACCGAAAAAATATAAGCGAATGAACAGAAAAACACCGTTTCCTACCTTAATAATTATGATTGCGACAGTAATGTTTTCATGTGGTCAAAAAGTTGAGACGCATTATCCAGACGGTTCGATTAAAAGTAAAGGACAATTAAAGAATGGAAAAAAACATGGTGTTGCTACTCTTTACCATGAAAATGGACAAGTAGCAGAAAAAGGGAATTGGGATAATGACAAACAACAAGGAGAGTGGTTGTTTTACTTTGACAATGGGATTTTAAGCTCAAAAGTCAATTTTGAAAATGATTTGCAAAACGGACTTACCTTTTTTTACTCCAAGGATGGAAAACTATATGAAGAATCAAATTGGAAAGATGGAGCTTTAAATGGTATTTCAAAGACTTTTTATCCCAGTGGACAATTAAAAGAACAATTTAGTTGGATTCAAGGGGAGAAAAAAGGAGAAAGCAAAATCTATTACGATAGTGGTGAAATTCAACAAAATGGATATTGGGAAAAAAATAAACAAAATGGAAAATTCGAGACATTTTACGAAAATGGTGACACACTCCAAATCGGTTTTTTTACAGAAGGATTACAACATGGCACATTTAAAACGTTCCACGAGAATGGACAGCTAGCCAGTGTTATAAATTATAAAAACAATTATCAAGAGGGACTTTGCACCTATTATCACGACAATGGACAGACCGAGCAGCAAGGTCGGTTTCATCAAAATAAACCTATTGGAATATGGAAATTCTATGGTTCCGATGGAGAATTAATTGCAGAGAAAGACATGAGTAAGGAAGGATATAAACTAAAAACTGAAAAAAAACACGAGCTATAACAGCAAAATATAATTAATTGCGGTTTCGGTGCGGATAATCAACATTATCAACCGCTTCGGCTTCGGTGCTTTTCGACAGGAAAGTACCACGCATTCCGCAACTAATCATATTTGCGGAACGTTATAGGGCAGCAAATAACAATCCTGATAGTATAAAATCGTTCTTTTAAGTGATGACCGGTTCCGGGGGGAAAAATCCCCGCGAGTGTGTGCAGACTGAGGCTCATTTTTGAATGGCGGGCTGCTGAAATCGCATTATGGAAGTTTGCAGTGCCGGATACCTGCTGCTGTTTGGAAAGCCAGTACGGTAAACACGCCCGCATCGTTTGCATGCATAACAGCATTTATGGATGGCGGGGATTGATAAGTGCACGCGGGAGGGCCGTTCTCCGGGCTGTCATCTTGTTTGCAGCCAATATTTAGAAACTTGAGCAACAGGACTGATTTTTCAATGGAAGCAAACATAAAATCTGAAAAGTAAAAAGTATATTTGAAACGATAACCAAAAAGACAATCTTAACCTGGAATGGACAGTACTAAATTTACAACGCTAAGCAAACAAGTCGCCAGCCCTTTGGATGTAGCAGGCCCACCCGCCCCGGCAGATAACAATACGCCGCCCCATAACAAAATGCATATGGCATTGGGCGGCATCCAGCAGATTTATACAACAGGGCATTTAATCGCCACATGCACCTGATCGTTATGGGCAAGCTTAAGTACCGCAGAATAAATTGAATTGTGGTGGAAAGTATTTCACCCTAAAATCCTTTCAGATGGGTTATAGAAAAATTTCGTTGTTATTGTGTTTTTTCTTCTTTGTAATTGGGTGCAAGAAAAAAGATTGCGAAGAAGTGATCGATCAGGTTTACGTTTATCCAGTTGAAGCGGCAAGGGGTAAATCTTCTGAGGAACGGACAGAAATGTTCAAGATTCCAGAGCAAACCTTACATTGCCTTTCAACCAATGCATTAATAAAATCCTGTATCAGTTATCCTGAAATGAGGTTGATGTGGACCATGGCTGACCTGCAAGGAGGATTTGACAAGGTTTATGCAATGTGTAATGGTTTTGATGAGTTGTTGGGAAGGGGCGATAAGGTTCAGAAATTAATTTATCTGTACAAACAATTGGATTTTAACAGGGACTGGCAAACCTATACCGATCTTGAAAACGGAATGTATATAGATAATATCGTCAGACATGAACTCATAATTGCCCAATATGAAATTCTGAACGACCTGACCTCTCGTGAGAAAATAGAATTGTTTCAATTGGTGCTTGATAATCAAAAGAAAAAGTACGAGCTGGCACATCAATACTGGGGCATTGCTGGAATGATGACAACTTGTGCTATTTTATCTAGGATTATGTACATCGACAAGTATCAACCCCTTATTGAAGAATACAATAACAATGAAAACATGTTAATTAATGTTGCTTATATTTTAATCTTAGACTCTGATACTGTAGATAAAGTGATGAGTTTATCGGAAGGCTATTTAAAAATATTAAAAAGTAAATAATCAGGAGTGGTCTGTTCCCATACAAATTGTTAGTCAGGAAAGCCAGCCCATAACAGCAAGCTACACGCAAGTCGGGTTTCGGTGCTTCGTTGACATGGAAGTAGATATTTGAAATGCAGCTTTTTGCAGGAAGTTCGGCAACCCGCCCTGCGTGTAGCTGCGGAACGTTACCCGCAATTTGGGTGACTAAAAACTATCGATGCAAGAATCAGTGACAAGATATTTGTATATTTGAGAAAAAATATGACATGCCAACAATATCAATGTTTTACGGGATAATTATCAGAATGTATTTTGCCCCAAAAGAGCATAATCCACCACACATACACGCATATTATCAAGATACAAAAGCAACTTTTAAAATAATTGATGGTGATTTAATTGATGGAGATATACCTATCAGACAGACTCGGCTGATTCAAGCATGGATGGAGATTCATAAAGATGAATTATTGGCGGATTGGGAATTATGTCAAAATGGAGAAAAACCATTTAAAATAGAACCTTTAAAATAAACAGATATGTATTTAACGATAAAAGAAGTAAAAACTCAAAATGACTACTTGCTGCTTCTAAGTTATGAGAATGGAGAGGTGAGACAATTTGATATGAAACCATATCTGGATTTGGGAATTTTTCAAGAGCTCAAAGATCCTATGATGTTTAAAACTGTTAAACCTTGTTTTGATTCGATTGAATGGGCCAATGACGCAGATTTAGATCCTGAAATTTTATATAAGAATAGTATCCGAATTAACCAATAAACTGCGGGTAACAGGAGTGCAAATTTCATAGCGGTGTCCATGCGTGTTTATGCTGCAGATTTTCGCATCAGCATTCAATCCGGGTAGTTAGATAGGCACTTCGAAATCCGCTACGAAAAATTTGCACCTGAGCGGTTGTGCCACATACTAGATAATTTCTTTAAAAAACTACTTGTTTGATATACTAATAATATATACTTTTGTGATATAAAAATTATTTATCATGAAAACAGTATCCTTAAAAATAGATGATTCAATATTCGGTGAGACTGAAAAGATTCTTTCAACGGTTAAAAAACCAAGAAACAGATATATAAATGAAGCTATTGATTATTATAATAAGCTTCAACAACGAATGATTCTGGAGAAAAAAATAAAAAAAGAATCTGACCTGGTTAAAAAAAGTTCTATGTCAGTTTTAAAAGATTTTGAGGAGATAGATTATGTCGATTAAACAATATGAAATTTGGATTGCTGATTTGAATCCTCAAATTGGGACTGAAGCTGGTAAAACAAGACCAGTTTTAATACTTCAGACAAATCTGTTAAACAAGATACCACATCCATCTACAATTATTTGTCCAATAACAACTAATGTGAAATTGGATGCTGAAATTTTACGTGTACACTTAAAAAAAGGCACCAGCAACCTGATGCAAGATTGTGATATAATGATTGACCAAATCCGGACAATTGATAATAAAAGGTTGATTAGAAAAATTGGTGATTTACCGTATGATTTAATTAGTGTAGTTAAAGAAAATATTAAAATAGTTATCGATTTATAAAAAGTACGCCGGCACAATCGAGTAGCCTGCCCTGTCAGCAAACGCTGACAGGGAGAAGCTCTCACACCACCGTACGTACGGGTCTCGTATACGGCGGTTCGTCAAGTCATCAGGAAACCTAGGGACATAGTCCCATCCCAATTAACCGGTTTTCTTTGATTGTAGAGTTCCAGCAAAGGAACGTAACCCCGTTTCTTCAATCGTTCAACAGTAATTGTAGTTCCAAGGATCGGGCTTTGGGCAATTGCCCATCCGCCCTTTCGCGAACGGCTCCATGCATATGCTTGATCACGG
>JAGXGA010000001.1 GCA_024636975.1 Mariniphaga sp. | reverse complement strand
TCTGTCGCAAGGAAAACCGTTAACCCTTGCTTTCGGCATCGTCTAACCGCTATCGAGACATCTGTCGCTGGTTCACTCTATTCAACTCCTATACACCTACTTGCAAAAGTCCAGCTTTCGCTTTTCCTTATCGTTCACCACGGTGCCAGTTTCCGGGCACTGCAGCATAAGGTAGTTTGCATACTGCCCCTGACGGCCGTATGCGGAAGGCCAATTCCTTTGTTTGATGATAATGATTCCTTTACCAGTTCGCTCGGCTCCGGCTTTCGTTTTATCACCCCGTAAGGGCTTCCATCTTCTGTACAGCATTCAACAAACTTGCGTTGGTTGATTCAAGACACACACGGTTGACAATATGGCCAGTAAGGGATTGCGGGAGATTTCCTATCAAGGTACACGAAATGTTGGAGCGGGCTACATACCTTCGCATACCACTGAAACCCTTATTGGCTATATTGTGGGTTAGCTGCTGATTTTTTTAACTTATTAAGTCAACTGTTTCTAAAAATAAACCTCCTTTTATATAAAATCTTCTACCTCCTGTTGACATCATTGGCTCACCTTCCATATATTCTTCCATTTCAATTTTAGGAATAATTTCATTTCTTTTTTTGTCAAAAATTAAGCAAGTGCCACTCTCTAAGTGATGAGCCAGTATGTATGTACTGTCATGGGCTTGATACAGATAGTCAGTCATCAATAAAACATCTTGACTATTCGAGTCTTGAGTTACTTGCTCTTTTATTTCGTCATAACCATACATTTCAAATGGATAAGAATTTATGTAGGTATCAAAATTTGTTTTAATCAAGTATTCACTATCCTCAAATAGAATCACAGTCTTTGCAAAAAAAGTGGGACTGTCATTAGTTATGAGGTCAATTGACAAAAGGTTCAGGTCATTTTGTTCTTCCTTTTTACATCCTAAAATGAAAACCATAGTCATTAATAGGAAAACCATTTTTTTTGTAGTCATAGTTAGTTGATTTATTATTAATGTTTTATAGATGCTTATATTCCTAATTTAGGTTGCGTCAAATTTGCAGCTAACGGTCCTAATAAAAGCCCATTTTAATGGCTTTTATTTTTTGTTAGACACTGGTTCTTTTATCCATTTAAGCCTCAACCCAGCATCTTTTTCTTCTAATGGTTGAAGAATTAAGGTGTCACCACTGAACGTAAACCTTCTTCTAACAATTTCATTCCATAAGCCAGGATTTGAATGCGAGATTCTTGCATGTTCAACTACATTCTGTTTTTCATCGATGGTATACTTCGCAAAATACACATATGAGTTGGTGAGATGTTTTAGTGCTTCATTGGATATTGTGTCCGTAAATATCGGAAACCGTAAATCAGTATCTTCATACCCAGTAGTTGTTAAATGTACAGACATATTATTCTTGTCATCATATAAAATATACCCTTGCATTCCGTCCCTCCATTCGCTCCATACTCCTGTTTCGGAATTGAGTTCTTCCATAATGTAAAGCGACCACAGTCCACTGAATTTATTGGGTTCCTTTTGTTCTGTTTCCTGATCACATCCAAATGACAAACTTGCAATCAAAAGGAGGACAAAGATTTTGTTTATTTTCATAATATAGATATTTGTGTCTAACGTTTGACAATATGAAACGGTTGGGTTTTCGGGCTGCGTTCGTATCCACCGTTGGAAAAAGTTGAAGCGAGAACCAAACCCTCGCAAACCACTGAACCCCAACTGTTTTATATTGTGTGTTGTGGCCTGTTGGTTTTCACATATTACTTACTAAAGAACTTTGCAATTGCTTCCGCATCACAAATATAGTCTTGAAAGAAATTAAATACTGACTTATTTGCATCAAAACTTGCAGGGTCTCCGAAATAACCTAAGGGTGTAATCTGTTTAGCATTTTTATACCAATCTTCCGTTATGTCCCTTGGACTTTTATATTTTATTGAATCTCTGAAATTTGTTGGTTCTAATTTTCTAGCTAAAACAGTGTCAACCATTTCTGGATAAAATCCAGCCATTACTCCTGTCTCATGGCAATCTGCATGATGATTATCATATTTACAATCAATTTTTATACTTGGTTTGTAATTAACTGGAATAATATAATCCTTAAAGGGGGTTTGTTGATATTTATTTACATGGTTCTGATCCACACAAAAATAAGTTAGTAAATTGATTTCGGTATTTGCATTTAATATGGCCTCTCTTATTATCTCATTATGTTTCGGTTCACCATGTCCATCAAATACAACAACATTATTAACACCCCAACTTTTCAATGAAATAAAAATATCATGTAGTAAATATTTAAACGTTTCCTCACGAATTGTAAAGTTACCCGGAAACTCCTTCCCAATATCAGCAATTCCCCAGTAAACTGGAGGTACAATTAAGGTTTCTATCCCTTTCTTTTCTAAATTCCACTTTATCATTTTAGTTGCAAGATATATCTGATATATGTCAGGGCCACAATTCATATGAGGACCATGCTCCTCAATTACAGCAATAGGAAATAAAACAATTGCATTTTTACTTATCGATTTTTCTATATCTTGCCAAGACATGTCAACCATTGTTTTATCAAATATAGAATAACCACCTTTTGCAAAATTCTTAATATCAAGAACTAGTGAATCAGAATATTGTGAATAACCATTAATACAGGTAATGGATAAGGTGAAAATCATTGATATTAATATCATTTTAGTTTCTTTCATCATAATTTGTTTTAATTGATTAGTTCATTTGTATGCACGTTGATTGTCTGTTTTCCAATTGGCCACAACGGTCCGGTGCTAAGTTTCTGGGGCGGGTTGCGTGCGATTTCCTGTCCGAAGGACAAGGGAAATCAAGCGTGAACCCGCCGACCGCGCACCACCAGGATCCGCCCTGAAATTTGCACATTGTTATGCAACGTATTCTGTTCATTTATTATTTACTCAAAATATAAGATGCGATGAATATTAATGATGTTATTATAAACATGCCGATATAAGCAACCTTCTTCTTTTTCTTATCATTTTTTTGCCTCAATGAAAATCTGATCATTAACTCATTAAATTGATTATCTGTAAGTTTGCGAATATATTCAGATTCTTGCAATTTTGATTCGGCAAATTTATTGTAATAAGTCAATGAAATTAACATTATTGACCATCCGAGCGCAAATGAATATGGATATGGATAAATTACCTGAAGAGAAATTGCCAAAGCTAAGATTCCAATGAAAGCAATAAAAAAAATCCATAGATATCTAGTTTTATATTGTTTAACAGTTTTTGAAATTTCAGCAATGTCAGGATTGTTTTTTAAGATTTCTGACAAGCCTTTATTTAGTTCCTTTTCCTCGTCTTTTAGTATGCTTACATTTATTTTTTTAATGTAACCCTCAATCTCTTTGGGAGAGGTATTTAGTTTCTCAAGATCGAGGACAATCAAAGGATTTTTATATTTAAAAGCCAATTTAAAAAAACCATTACTTCTAAATTTAATATCCACATCCTGCACATATTCCCAAGAATAAGTCATTTGTGTCCGTAAATTATGAATGCCAGAACCATCAAAAATAATTTGTGGTTTTCTGTCGAAAAGTCTTTTAATGGGAGCTATTGAATAAACAACTATAAATCCGATTGGAATCAAAAAATAATGATTTGGTACTTTCCCCCACATAATGAAAAAAAGGAAAATGAACGGCACAATTTTAATAATATCATTCTCCGTAAATAATTCCTTTTTAATTATAAGTTTATCTTTCGATTTATGGTTGCTCATTTCTATGTTTTAATATGTTGCATAACGTTCAGGTGCTAAATTTTCGGGGCGGATTGCGTGCGATTTCCTGTCCGAAGGACAAGAGAAATCAAGTGTGAACCCGCCGACCGCACACCACCAGGCGCAGCCCTGAAATTTGCACAATGTTATAGGGCGTTTTTAATCAAGTTTTTGTATCAATAATTCTTTGTCTGAATTTTTATATTCCTGTTTTGTAAAAATCAAATATTTCAAATCATGAGTAAATAATAAATCCCCGTATCTTCCTGGTTTTTCATTTAGCAAGTACCTTGGTGTGAGCGAATTTTTATCAATTGCATAAATTTTACATTTATATTTAATTGGAAATAATCCTTTTACAATCTTTCGGTAATCAGTTAAAGAGATAGAATCCAATTCTTTAATAGGAAAATAATTAATTGTGTTTTTTTCTAAATGTGTAGCAAAGTATGTCGTGTGTTCAATGTTGAAAAAAAGAGTATCTCCATTTTCAGACCAACAGGGACTATTCACATATTTATTAATTTTTGTGATGTATTTTTTTGTTTTGCCATCCATTGACAATAAACAAAGGTCTAGTTCTTGCCCGTTAACAGATGCACTAATAATCGGCAATTCTAAACTATCATTCTTTTGAGCATACCAAACTTCAGAAGAAGTATATGCTATCCATTTATTATCAGGAGAAATTTGATAGTTATTGAATGTACCTGTTCCGGGTATTACAAATTCTTTCTGTGTTTTTATATTCCTTTTTATTAATTGATTATTACCATTTAAATATGCCACCCAAACATTATCAATCCATTGTGGATACATACAGTCACTACATATATTTTCAAATTCCTGCCCATAAATATTTATAATGCCAATTTTCCTATTCTCGTACTGGAATGCAACAAATTTGTTATTTGGCGAAATATCCGGGTTACATTCCCTGCCAATGTTCGGAGTCATTAACAGGTAAGGTTCTTTATCAATTTTTTTTAAGGGAATATCGTTCAAATTTTCAGGATTTTTGATTTTGGTTGTTTTGGATTGGCCCCCAACAACAATTGACACTTCAACATATCCCCCTTCCATTTTTACTTCACCTGTGGTTGCATCAACTTTAATTACTTGATAAGTATTTTCTGTTTCATCGCACAACAAACTTTTAATTTCCCACACATTATCTTTTATTTCTATTAAAGGAGGTTCAATCCCATTTTGCAATCCATTTTCATTAGCTATTGCAATTGCTTTGTTTTTATCAATCACTTGTCCAAAAGACAATTGATGAAAAACTAATAAAATCAATATGATTATAATCCTATTCATTGGTTTTTTCAAAATGCCCTATAACGTTCAGGTGCATGTGGCGTTGGGCCTTCAATGCTCCAGCTATTCATATCGCAATGGTGTTGATTAAATGTCCTGTTGTATAAATTTGCTGCATGCCGCCCATTGCCATATTGCACACTGTTATAGGGCGGCTTATTATTTACTGCCGGGGCGGGTGGGCCTGCTCCATCAAAAGGGCTGGCGGCTTGTTTGCTTATTGTGTATGTAGTACTGTCCATTCCAGGTTAAGATTGTCTTTTTGGTTATCGTTTCAAATATACTTTTTACTTTTCAGATTTTATGTTTGCCTCCATTGAAAAACAGTCGTGTTGCTTAAGTTTCTAAATACTGGCTGCAAACAAGATGACAGCCCGGAGAACGGCCTTCCTGCGTGCGCTTTATCATCCCCGCCCTCCATAAATGCTGCTTGCGAACGTATCCCTCGCGGGCGTGTTTACCGTACCGGCTTTCCAAACTGCAGCAGGCAGCCGGTACTGCAAACTTCCAGATTCCGGTTTCAGCAGCCCGCCAACCCTAAATGCTCCAACGTTTCAATTCGCACGCGGGGAATTCTATAACAGATCATCATTTATCAGAACTTATTCTATTCAACCTATAGCTTTTGGTTGCTGCACCATAACGGTTCAGTGCAAGTTTCCAGGGCGGGTTGCGTGCGATTTCCTGTCCGAAGGACAAGGGAATTCGGGCGTGAACCCGCCGACCGCGCACCACTTGTCGCCGCCCTGAAATTTGCACATTGTTAGGGTGCGTTCATATACAGGAAAATTTATATTCATTTATTTCAATTTTATAGGGATACTTATTTCTATAGAATCTTCAACAAATATCTCATTAAGATTTAAAAATTTAACTTGATTAAAAAAATCATTGTTTAAAGAAATTATGTGTGATTCAAATAGTGCATTAATTTCCTTAATATTTATTGATTTACCTGAAAGAACTAACTGATAAACTATTTTGTCAGGCAAATTATCTGAAAATATATCAATAGACTTTTTTTGTAACCTATCAATATTGGGATAAATAAGAAATTCTATATTCTGTGTTGAGTCTGTAGAATTTTTACATGATATTAAACTAACCTTTTTTTCAATAAAATTACATGATTGAATAGGTTGATATATGGAAACCTGTTCTTGTCCCAATACAAATCCTGATAATGTTAACAAAAAAGAACAAACTAAAAAGAATCTATTCATCTCCTAATTTTTTTTTTTGATATAATGCTCTATTTTTAATACTTGATTTTATGCACCCTAACGTTTGGTGTATGATTTCGTAAGGGATTTCGGGCTTTATTTCTGTCAAGTTACCACCCAAAATTAAAGCGGGGAATAACGCTCGAAAACCTCTGAAACCCTTATGAATTATACACATTGTTGTGTGGTCGTACTTTTTATCTATATCTTCATAAATCTTATTCTTGGAAAATACTTTACTTTTTTATTGTTATATATTCTCACTGAATTTATTAAAATCATTGTCAGGTTGTATAGGTATAATAAAATCAAAATCAACTGAGTTATTAACTCTGACATTGAAATCATACCATTGTGTAAAAAAACAATATTAAAAAGTAGATAGAAAAACGAAATCAAAAAAGGAAGTGCAATCAAGTTCCAAGTAATTTGATAATTTACTAGAGAGCTTCCTATCATATTTATATCCTTAATCTTGTCTTTTTTCGCTGATAACATTATAAATGGAATTAAAAATCCAAGTAACGGGAATAACACAAAACTCAGAGATGAGAGATTAAGAAAAACTAAATACCCTCTATTTTCTTGAATTGCCCAATCAATAAGTTCATCGGGAGATACTCCTAAGGAATTTGCAAGTTTTTTTAAGGAATCACCTCGTGGTTCTGTTTCACCGTTCTCAATTCTCTGAATAGTCCTTAAACTCAACCCTGAATCTTCTGATAATTCTTCTTGTGATAATCCTTTACGGGTTCTTAGTTCTTTAATTTTTTTTGATAATTCTAGATTCTTCATTTTTTTGATTTTTTAAAATTCTAATCAAATCTAGAATCTATATCGTTTTTATCTTGCGTCATTATTATGTCATTTTTACGTCACATCTGTCAATGTACTGGTTTTCTGTGTCTTTTTGTATGCCACACAACGTTTGTGTATATGTACCAGGTACATATATACCTCTATTGTTTTTTTGGCCTAAATGTATTAAAAAATCAAAGCAGATCATCCAGTAAGTTCTTAAATTTGAAATTATTTCCTGCAACATGCGTATACCGCTGGGTGGTCTTAATGCTTTCATGCCCCAGCCATTCCTGGATGAACCGGATATCAACCCCCTGTTCAATATGGTGAGTAGCAAAACTGTGCCTCAAAATATGCGGGTATACACGCCTTTTAATGCCCGCCTTTCGGGCAGCCTGCTTAACCACCTTCCAGGCTGACTCTTCACTGTACATACCCCCGTTTTGCCCCTGAAACAAATAATCAGTTGGCCTACACTCACGATAATACGCTCTCAGCATCTCAAGAAGGTTATTGGAGAAACCAATGTACCTGTCTTTGTCACCTTTGCCGTTAATTTTAATCAACATCCGTTTCGAATCAATGTCTTCAATCTTAAGTGTCAGGGCTTCTTTTCGCCTGAGGCCGCATGAATATATTATTGCAATCAAACATTTATGCTTCAGGTTATCAGTAATCTTTATCATTTTGCCGATTTCCTCCTTGCTTAACACATCAGGCAGGTGACGGCTTTTCCGTGGTCTGCCGATATCATAATATTCCTTGTTTCTTTGCAGCACCTTCTCATAGTAAAACTTAATGGAATTGATTCTTTGATTTTGTTGCGACGAAGAAATATTCCGCTCATTTATCAATTGCAAAATATATTCATTTATTTCTTCTTTTGTGATATCAGGCAATTCTCTACCTGAAAAATGAGCTGCAAAATCTTTAAAATAATGGGTGTAAATTTTAATTGTATTTTTACTATAGCGTTCCTGTTGCAACCGTTCAAGATATCCCTGCGGCAGTATTAAATTATTACTCTGTTTTGTATTTTTTAAAGTTGCCGGTTTATTATCTTCTGATGATTTATTCTTTATATCACTGTAATCAATAAAAGCTACTTCCCTTAGCGCAGTGAAAAAATTTCCCAGGTTAAATTTGCTTTCCGGTATGTACCAGCAGCCTAAATTGGCACTCCACACGGCAGTGGTTTTTTGCTTTATAACGTCAATTATCTCTTTGTTATACGGAAATTCTATCCGTACAACGACTTCTCCTTTTCTTACACTTCTCTTTAGCGTTATGTTCGGCAATAAAGACAAACTATCCGGGTTTTGATATTTAACGCATGAAATGAGCATGAGCAGTAATTACACACCAACCGGGAAAAATTAAAATCCTCATGCGAATTCCATGTTATACCATTAAAAGCTTACAATTTTAATAACATGAAATCTAAACAAAATTTTGTTCAAAACAAAATCTTAAAAGAAGAAATGATACTATACTGTATTTAAAACCCAAAAAGATTATTACAGTCTGAAGCCGCGATTGATTTACCAGGCTTAAAGGGTGAAGGTGATGTGAATAAGCCTACAGGACCTGTAAAGCCATTATAGGAATATGGAAAGCATCGTACCATTCATTCCCTCAAATAACGCATTCATCATCTTAAACTACAGGCTCATCATATTTTAGTTTCCTGCGCTGAATAACCGTCCTACTTTTGAACCATGAAACAATTTAGAAAACCAATTTTAAAAAATTAAAGTCATGAAAACAAAAGTATTTATTTTGATCGTTCTGGCAGCTATTCTTGCATTAAGCGTTGACGCACAGGAAAACGAAAAACGCTTCGGGTTCGAATTCAGTCCCGGTGTTTCAATGGCCACCCAGGAGCTGGGCGGCACCACCCTGAACCCGGGGTTTGGGTTCGAAGGAATTTTTCATTACAGGTTCATGCCACACCTGGGAGCTTATGGCGGCTGGGGCTGGAACCGTTTCGGAGCTGAAGAATCATTCGCAGGCGACGATGTCAGTTTTGAAGAAACCGGCTATGTGCTGGGACTTCAGTACAAGAGGCCGTTTGGTGAATCGAACCTCTCATGGTACCTGAGGGCGGGTGGACTGTATGGCCACATTGAAACCGAAAACAGCGACGGCGATGTATTTAACAACACCGGTCACGGACTGGGTTGGCAACTTGCCGGAGGACTCGACATTGGCCTGGGTAACAACTGGAGCCTTACCCCCGGGGTGAAATTCAACGCACTTACCCGCGACGCCGATTTCGACGGGGTGGCCAAAGAATTTAAACACAATTATGCGTCCGTAAGGTTTGGAATCCTTAAAAGGTTCTGATCAGTGTAACTGTTAAAACCGGCAGGAAGGAATTTTATACCTTCCTGCTTTTTTCTGGTAATTGACCTGGTGACTATTTTCTTGAACGTTTGTTCTGGCATGTACTTTCAAAAGTAATAAAACATAAAACATTAGAGCAAATAAGTCACCCGGTCAATATGTGTAATTAAAATTTATCTTTGAAGATGAATAGGCAAATAAAAATGAGTTTCAAAAAGATACACCGCTTGTTCTCATTCAACAGGCTGTTAAAAATGCTGGTTGGGCTTGCTGTGGTTATTCAGTTGGGCATCATTCTTTACAACCATTACAGCGGATATCATGTACTGCCCGATTTCGAATACTTCCTGGGACGCCTGTTCCGCGGAATTATCATAAGCCTGGTTGCTGCCTTCCTGATTGCCTACCCCGATCTGTTTATGATCTCTTACCTTAACAAAACAGCTCCCTGGGGGATTAAAAATTTCAAACGCATTGTAATTCAGTTGCTGTTTGCTGTTTCCTATGCCGTGGTGTTATCAGTAGTCATGACTTCCATTGTGCATTGGTTGCAGCCTTACCAGGAAGAGTTTACGGGTGTCCTTGTCAGCAATGCCCTGATCTATGCTGTAGCAAACCTGTTTATGATGGCTATCCTGGAAGGGTGGATTTTCTTTGCCGAAAGCCGGAAGGCCGAACTGCGGGCCAAAACCCTGCAGGAGGAACTTTCGCAGATAAAGTTTGAGGTGCTGAAAAGCCAGATCAACCCGCACTTCATGTTTAACAGCCTGAATGTTTTGTCGGGGCTTATAAACAAAGACGTGGGCAAGGCACAACAGTTTATCGATGAATTTTCGCACATCTACCGCTACGTCCTGGAAACCATTGAGCAACCGGTGGCAACCCTCGAAAAAGAGCTCGATTTTATGCGTTCGTACCTTTTCCTGCAACAAATCAGGTACGGCGATGACCTGTCGTATTCTGTAAACATCCCCGCTCAGCTGATGAAGCTGGTCTTGCCTCCCCTCTCCCTCCAGGTAGTGCTCGAAAATGCCATCAAACACAACATCATAAACGAGTCGAAGCCTTTAAAAATTGAAGTATTCCATGACAGCCATTACCTGTTGGTAAAAAACAACATACAGCCAAAAATAACAATGGGCACTTCAACAGGGCTCGGACTGAAAAACCTTTCAAAAAGATATGCCCTGATAAGCGCTCAAAAACCGGTTTTTTTGGTGGAAACTAATCATTACATTGCAAAACTTCCGTTAATTGATGTTGAAAAAGATGAACGTACTAATTATCGAAGATGAAAAACTTGCAGCAGAAAAACTGGAATCAATGCTGCGGGAAACAGATCCGGAAATCAAGGTTCTGGCAAAATTGGGTTCAATAAAAGAATCGGTTAAATGGCTGTTTCAGAACAGCGCCGACCTTATATTCCTCGATATCCAGCTTTCCGACGGCATCAGTTTCAGCATCTTTGAACAGGTTGCCGTTTCAACCCCTGTTATTTTCACCACGGCCTACGATCAGTATGCCATTAAGGCGTTTGAGGTGAACAGTATCTCCTACCTGCTGAAACCCATACGAAAAAGCGATCTGGCCGACAGCCTGCAAAAATACCGGAACCTTAAATCGGCGTTTGGTATCGACTTCGACACATTGCTTGACCAGATGCAGGGCCGCCAGCCCGAATTCAGAAAAAGGTTCCTGATACAAATCGGCGAAAAAATCAAAAAAGTAGAGGTAAAGGAAATAGCCTACTTTTATGTGCTCGACAAAGGCTGCTATTTAAGGACTCACCAGGGCAGCAATTATCCGGTCGACTATACCCTCGACAAACTTGAAACGATGATTGATCCTTCGGCATTCTTTCGTATAAACCGGAAATACCTGGTAAACATGGAGGCCATTTCAAACATGGTGGCATACTCAAGGGGCCGGGTAAAACTGGAACTAAAACCCAAAGCCGATGATGAATTTGATACCATTGTCAGCATCGACCGTTCAGCCGGCTTTAAAAAGTGGCTGAACAGCTAAGCTTCCTAACCAAACCCCCGGCATAAATGCCGGGGTTATTATCCAGGGCGGTGCAATAATAGTGGTAGCTACAGATAGCAACTGCACCATTTCAGTGGGTCTTAATAACCCCAGCTTTCAAGCTGGGGGAGCATGAACCAGCGACCTCAGGCTTTAGCCCGTAACCACGGTTGCAGCGGACACTAACCCCAGCTTTCAAGCTGAGGGAGCATGAACCAATGTCCCCGGACTTTAGCCCGTAACCAAGGTTGCAGCGGACACTAACCCCAGCTTTCAAGCTGGGGCCACAGACAGCCCGACCACCCCCTCTCCCGGGCTTTAGCCCGATACTTCAATTCTGTATACATTCGACTTCTCCAGGGAAGGAACGTAAGAAAGGGAAGGTTGGATTAACCCCAAATCCCCGGCATAAATGCCGGGGTTATTACCCAGGGCGGTGCAATAATAGTGGTAGCTACAGATAGCAACTGCACTACTTCAGTGGGTCTTAATAACCCCAGCTTTTAAGCTGGGGGAGCATGAACCAGCGAGCCGCCAGGATACAGTGTTCCTAAGTTTGGAAAAGTTGTTCGTAACCTGGAACAACAAGTTACTTTGCGTGGACAGATTTCCTTCAATTCCACATTCAACACCCTGCAAATCACTTTCAACGGCCTCAATGGTCCTTTCAACCTCTTTTTTTGTGCTGCTGCCTGAAACACCCTTAAGTTTACAACAGGAACGCCGGCAAAAAATAAGCTGCTGTGCTTCTGTTATTTAATTCATATTAATAAAAATCAAAGATCATGAAACAAAAAACAATTAAAGTGACATTTATTATGCTGCTGATTTTTGCAGCAATCGGCTCATCTGCCCGTGCAACCACAAAAGACCGGAAGGCAGAAAAAATTATGAACGATTACGTGTCGGTAATCGGGGGTAAAACTGCCCTGTCGGGTATTCAAAACCTGGTAAGCCAATCGGAGCTGAAGTTCATCGAATCAGGTATGTCGATCGACAGAGAGATAACAGAAACCTGCGGGAATGAATACTATATAAAGGTGTCCTCAACCCGGATAGGAGAAATCATCAGAGGCAGCGACGGCCAAACATGCTGGGAAAAAAAACAGGCTACAGTTAAGCCAATTGAGGGAGAAGAAAAAAGAAGCTTTCTTAACTCCTCCTCCTTTTTACGGTATGCTAATTGGGAAAAGCATCTGACTGAATATAAATATGAAGGAAAAGTAATTGTTAACGGATCCGAAATGAGTAAAATTGCAGTAACCACCAATTACGGCTTCAAGGAAACCTGGTACTTCAACACCCAAGGCCATTACCTTGCGCAAATCGAAGAACTTCTGGATTCATCCGAAGGAATGTCAACAGTGACAACCACTTTTGAAGATTATAAGGATGTGGGAGGAATCAAACTTCCGTTTACCCACATTATTAAGATGCCCGGGCAGACAAGAATAATATCGTTTGCTGAAATGAAAGCAAACCGGGTAGTTGAAAAAACTATTTTTTCTTTACCCAAATAACATAAATACTACGGACTGTTAGCTGTAAAAGTTATATTCAACAATGCTTTGGCCTGATCAAATTCAGTATAAACTCATAGTTAACTCAATGTAAATTCAATTATAATTGAATTTACATTGAGTTAAAACTGAATTAATATTGAGTTTACATTGAGTTTAGTCCGGAGAAGGTTACTATTTGATCCGCTGTTTAGGTTAATTAGTGTCTGTCAATAAACAATAAAATGTTGATAACTAGCACTCTATTTGCTTCTTAAAAAGTCTTTTCCTTTGTAAATTTAGGAAAAAATACCAATGAAACTATTTGAAGATTTTAAAATAAAGTTTGAGAAGCCT
>JAGXGA010000019.1 GCA_024636975.1 Mariniphaga sp. | reverse complement strand
TTTAAACTTCAAAATCAGGCAAAAGTATTAAAAAATTGATTACTGCATCTGTTTACTTGAACATGCCATTGGATGATCCGACAGTCATCTGATATCTTTAAATTCAATGACATCTTCAAATAACAGGCTTTCAGTAGATTAATACCACTTTTATACAATAATAAAGAGTTATCCATGCAAATTTCAAATGCAGTTTTATTCTTTATTAACATACATAATGGTTGTAACCAATCGGATGACAGAATTTACGAAGGATCAATAAACAGTTTTGGGAAGGCCAGTTTCGTGGACTGATGTGCAGGAATACATGGGTGAGCAATGGTATTATGATGAGGCCATTTTAGCTGTTGGTGCTGAAGATAGTGTTGGCACAAGTGCATATTTTATTCCTGAAAGAAGGGTTGTATTTCAAGAAAACCAGTAAAAAGCTAGTACATACCCACGGATACCTGTCAACTTGTTAGAGCAAGGATGGTGATAACGCTGGGGGCTGGTTTTATTTTTAACTATAGACACAATTAACAATTGACCTGTTTGGCGCTGCGCGCCGCTTAGAGTCCATTTATTGAAAGTAGTTATTTTGTTTCCAACGTCCACTCATAAATGGTGTTGAATTTTCTTTTTATTAGGTATGGACTATGCAATACTCCAGCAACGCCTATAAATACTGCACTAGCCCCCAATATACCCAGCGCAACTTCTGGTGGATCAGTAATCAATAAAAATGGAGACGTAACCAATCCTATTACTCCAATATTTCCAAAAAAATATGAAATTGAAGCTAATCCAGTTTTATTCATTAATTTATTTGTCACTTGACTGACCGATTTAATTTGTACATTAACTGTATCAGGCTTTATATTTTTTTCATAAGTTGATATGCTAAATGAATTGTCGTTCACAGCTATTATCCGCCCAGTTACCCATGTCGAATCTGAAGTTTTAAAAGTTAAAATTGTCTTTCTATTTAATTTTTTTAGATGACCAGTCTTATTATTTTTTAAGTAAACATTCTGCTGTGCAACAGTCATGTATGTTGGAATTATAATCAGAATGTAAGTAATTATTAATCTCATAGTTTCTTGTTTATAAAAATAATTACCGCCCAACGTTGTTATAAATTCATGTGACTATATTTCAATTATATCTATTTTAGACCAATTTACTGGACTATAAACACATATCCAATCACAAGCGTTTGTAAACATTTACAAATTAATAAAACTACAACTAATTTAAACATTTGGTTCTGAATGACCAAACATAATTTCAAAATAGGAATCCTATACGCTTTTGCAAACACATGGGAACATATAAATTGGTTTTATGGCCTGAATATCAGGAATACATGGGTGAGCAATGGTTTTATGATAAGGCTATTCTTGCTGTTGGTGCTGAGGATAGGGTTGGCACATGTGCTTATTTCATTCCGGAAAGAAGGATTGTATTTGAAGAAATACCAGCACACGAAAATTATTTGATTGTTTTCAGCCTGAAATTAAACCAAGAGCGATGTCCTTTATTTGCGTTCGTAGGGTAGCATATTTTTAATTCTCTATCAAAAGCAACACAAACTACCACCTAGAAAAGAAAGTGGCTAAATCAACGCTATACAAACACAAATACCCACGGATACCTGTTAACCATTTAGTGATGGGATGGTGATAACGTTGTGGGCTGGTTTTTCATAGTCATTTCTGAATATTCATGTTTAAATAGTTTGAATATAATGCATTCAGTCTATTTTTTTATTTAAAGAGTATAATGATAAATTAACAATATTTAAATATTTATGTATCTTTTAATATTGTATTTGATATTAATATGTTGTAATTTGTATACCAAATTCGATAAATTAAAAGTGCAATGAAAACAACAGATGAAAACAAAGCATTGACTCTACGCTTTTATGATGAAGTTATGAATGCTCATAACATGGAAAAAATAAAGTTTTTTTGCACGGATGATTTTAAAGATCATAATCCCGCCCCTGGTCATTCAGGAAAAGGACTGGATGATCTGACTACGCAGCTTAACGAAATGATTACCGCCTTTCCTGATTTTCACGTTTCAACCGACTTTATGGTAGCTGAAGGAGATATGGTAGTTGCGTACTTAACTATGACGGGAACTAATTCAGGATCTTTTGCAAATATGCCTGCCACCAATAAATCAGTTAAAGTCAATGGCGTTGACATCGCTCTCATTAAAGATGGAAAAGCAGTTGAACGTTGGGGTGTATTTGATGATTTGTCAATGATGACTCAGCTAGGAGTGATGGGCGGCTGAATTCTTATTAACACATCAAAAATGCATGATTATTAGACAAAGAGAAAATAGCTCAGACAAAATCGAATAAGGTTAATTTATAATTTTCTATTAGGAAAATCTGTTTAAGGTTTATCTCTCTGCCTTCTATCCCAAGTCGAATGTGTATAAAGTAATATCAAATATTAAAACAAACAGGGAAGCTGAAAACTGCTTAGAGTAAGCATAAATATTAAATTATAAACAAAAATGCCAACAGTTGTATTACGCCATAAAGTGGGAGATTTTGAGACATGGTTAAAAGGACATCAAGATAGAGTTGAAATTTTCTCAAAGTTTGGATCTGGATTCAAAACTTTTCAAGATACGGATGATCCTAATTCGATTGTCTTAGTTGCAGAGGTTTCTGATTTGGAAGGGATGCGGACCCTTATGAATAATCCAGAAGCGGAAAAAATGGCTAAAGAAAAGCATACCGTGCTTGAACCCATTATCGTTTCTATGCCTGTATCTGTCTAAGAAATGAACATTCTATTTGTTAATATTAAATATTAGCACAAATACACAATAAGACATTTGTTTTGCATGCCTTAAAAGTATGTTTTATCCATTTTTGTAAATCTTGAATTATTGCTAACTCTTATCTATTTTAACAACCAGTAAAAAGCTAGTACATACCCACGGATACCTGTCAACTTGTTAGAGCAAGGATGGTGATAACGCTGTGGGCTGGTTTTTAAGATTTACTTAGAATGAAAATGACCTTTTGTCTTGTCTGGCTCCCCTGACAGTTGAAAGTTGCATCCTGATTTGTGAAAGTTTAGTGTGAATTACCACAGTTTAACTTCTAAATAAATTGGACAGTTTTGGTTTTAAATTTAAGAGATACTTTTTCATTTTTATAAAATTATGTTAATATTAATTTTTATGGACTGTTTTGATAATAAAGAGTTTAATAAATGTGTTAGGATATTGTCATGTACTTAACCGAATAACATCAAAATAACAAAGGCTTTTACTTCAAACAAAAAAAAACAAGTTCTAATTTTTATAAAAGTCTTTTATGTTTCTACGAGTTCAATAAATTAAACATTATTACTGCTAATCTTATGAATATTGCATACTTTAGATAAAAGAAAGATTCTGCGAAACAAGGGAATAAGTTCAAAGTAATATGAGAATAAATTGAATTTTATGAAAATATTTATGATAATTGGATTGTTTGTTTGTTGTGGTTTTTGGACTGGTGCACAGGAAAATGGTAATAAAAAGATAAAGGTGTATAAGACCTGGGTTAAACTTAATAAAAGCCCCCAAATTGTTACAGGTGTACTTTATGAAATCGGAGATTCTTCAATATTTGTGGCAGGGTCGCTACTTTACCCAAGTACGAGAGAATATAGTTTTAGCAATATAGAATTTCTGAAAGTACGACGGGATAAAAGTATTGCCAGGGGAGCAATTGCAGGTTCAGCTATTGGTGCCGGAGGTGGATTTGCAACAGGATTGGCTTTTGTAGGAGAAGCCGGGGTTTTTACAGGTGTGATATCTACTTACCTGGGATTGGTATTTGGAGTGTTTGGGGGAGGCGTTGGAATTTTGGCCGGTACAATAAAAGATCGTTTTCCGATAAACAGCAGTTTTGAAAATTTTGAAAAATACCGCAGTCCGTTGATGAACTATTCATACTTACAAGAAGAAATTGTTGCCATACACAAATTTGAACACAAGGCATACATTGGATTTAGTGCAGGATTATCGTTTGCAAGGGATGAATTTGCATTTGATGTACCGGTTAACAATTATAAAGGTATGGAAAGGACAGGATTTAGCAGTAAAACTATCTTTGGATATAGGATTACTGAACAAATAGGTGTCATTTTTTCAGTTCGTACCAACCAATATTCAACTATTGGCGATAGTCAAATACCAATGTCCTGGAATTTAGATGCTTTTACTGCCGGACCGGTTTTATCGTTGCCTCTATCAGAAAAATTTCGTTTTGACTTTTCACCCTCCATAGGTTTTGCAAGCGCCTACTTGTACGTGGACAACAAGGAAGTTTATACAGGTGGAGGATTTGCAGTTAATATTTCCGGGGCTTTGGCATATGATATTTCGAAGCGGTGGGTTGGATCTTTCAGTTCTGGGTACCTTTCGTCGAAACAGGAATTTAAAGAAGGTGGTAATGGCAAGGCTAGTGATATAGATATTCAACTCGGTCTGGCTTACAAATTTGGTAAAAGAAGTTTATAGCAACCTGCTTTTGTGATTAAAGATGTGTTCTGTTAGTTTATTTCATGGAAAACCTGGAATTCAAAAAAATCCTAAAAAAGAGATACTTTTTTATAAAGTTCTTTCTCTCCTTAATATTGGATTATGGGTTGAGTTTATCTTTTCTGAAAACTGGTTTTGGAGAAAGGGAAAGTTGTAAACCTGCGAATTCACAGAAGCGATTCAAGTCCTTCTCAATGCCAGCAAGGTTTTCAAAAATTCGGGCACAAAAAAAGAGGTCGCTTTTAACCTCTTGACCAGTCTGGCTTCCCTGATTGTTGAAAGTTGCAATCTGATATGTGAAAGTTTGGTGGGAATGATAAACAGTGATATTGAAGTGTGATTTAAAACTTTTTCTGTTACACTCCCCATGACTATATTTTCAGCCCCTTCCGACTGTGTGAGCCCATCACAATAATATCCACATACAAGTCTTTTGCAGCCTCGTATTTTAGGCGTCTTTACCTTCGCCCTTGTTTATTCTGATCATTTTTGTTTTCACTGCTATTTCTTTGACTTTCAGTGTTATTGTTGCTCCTTCCGGAAGTTCTGGTTGTATTTTGAATTCGCATTTGTCTGTCCACTTTCACTGGTTGACCAATGGGTACGCCATAATAGTTTGTGTCGTGAGTTCTTCTTGTCTCCGGTGTATTGGCCGGTTGCGGGCGTGAAGTAATATCCGTGCCCTCAGGTGAAGTTATCCTGTTGTTGTCATTTTGAGGCTGTCTGTTTACAGGACTGTTAACTTGATTTTCTGACCGATTGGTATTATTGACTGGATTGTTCCGAGTATTGTCGTTGCCATTCCTGTTGTCGGAGGATTTTCGGTAACTAGTTATATATGAAATGTACATAAAAATTTAAGGATTCAGCAGGTTGAGGCTATTTATTTTTAAATAAGGAATGTTTGGCATCTATGTGAGAACGATGAGATGTGTTAGGAAGTAATTCTTGATAAAGGCATACCTTAAGTGTGGCAAAATAATTCACATTTCCCTCCGCAATCTTTCATAAGCTTATTAAATTAGCCATTCACCGCATCAACCATTACTGCTCTATGATTCGAATAAGAATAGAATAAAATGAAGCGATTAAAATTTACAACAACACGAAACCGGATCTGGGAGACCAAATTTGATGAAAATGAATTTTTTCGGTGGATGGAAATGCACGGTTCTGCGAGTATTGTTGTTGGAAAACAAATCCTCTTGTATCTTGAATTTAAGTATAGGGGAATTCTTTTTGATATTCAGAAAGAAGAAGTTAGAAGTGTAGAATTTATACTTAGCAAGTCATTTATGGATAGGTACAAAGATATTGACACAACATTGAAATTCAATATTTGAAATTTTCTGCCTTTAGGTATAGTGGCGTAAAATTTCATACAGCTGAATTATTTAACTAAGTTGTAATTTATAAGACAGATATTTGTAAGTCAAAAAATGTTTAAGATCACCCTTAATTTATTATGAGTTTTTCATTTATTATAACTTCATTTGAATCATTAATTACCTGAACAAAATACAATCCAGTGTTAAGCGCTTGAACATCTAATTTTATTTCTTGCTCAATTGTGAATGTTTCTAATACTTGTTGACCGAAAATATTATAAATTTTTATTCGATAATAATCCATTGAACGGTTATTAAGATTGATCTTTAAATAATTAGTGGCTGGATTTGGATATATTACAATATTATATAAATCAGATATCAAATCAGTGGAAACTGATGTATTTTCTAATACTGTTACAGTTTGTTCTGCTGTAGTAACATTTCCATTAATGTCGGTGACGATCCATGTAATTGAATGTGTACCAACCATAAAATGATTAGTACCATTTAAATCATTAGTAATGGTATGAATTCCACAATTATCTGATGCTGTTGGTGTACCAAAATCAGTTATAGTAGCAAAGCTTTCATTAATTCCGGCAATAACTTCTATATTCGATGGAGCCGTTAAAAAAGGAGGTTGATTATCAATCACTGTAATCATTTGTTCTGCTGTAGCTAAATTACCATTTATATCAGTAACTGACCATGTAACGAGAGTTTCACCAACATAAAATTTATCAGGTGCATCATTGTATATTTCTTGAATGTCACAATTATCAGATGTGTTCGGAAATTCTAAATTTATTTTTGCGTAATTCTTATCCGGAAGAGTAAAGAGTGAAATATTATCAGGTCCTTCTATTAGGGGGTGTTCATCATCAATTATTGTAATTTTTTGTTCGGATGTAGATACAATTCCATTTAAATCAGTAACTGACCATGTAACGTAAGTGATACCGATAGGAAACAATATTGGTGCATTATTAGTCAATTTTACAACGCCACAATTATCTGCAACTATCGGCTCAGCTAAATCAATAGTAGCACCGCACTCTCCAATATTAGCACTTTCTTCAATATCACTAAGTTGTGATAATGTAGGCTCTTCGTTATCAATTACAATAATTATTTGAGATGATGTTATTTGGTTGTTATTAATATCGGTTACAGTCCAATTAACAATTGTTTCACCCACTAAAAATTGAGATGGAGCATCACTTTTAACATTTAAAATTTCACAATTATCTTGTACAACCGGAGGTGTGATATTAAAAGATGCGAAGCACTCTCCCATATCATTCATATGAATTAATGTATCAAATTCAATTACTGGATCTTCATCATCAATAACGGTAACAATTTGTTCATCGCTTTTAAAATTTCCATTATTATCTGTTACTGTCCAAATAACAATTGTTTCTCCTGCCATAAAGAAGTTTGGTGCATCATTTATTACTTCAACATAATTTCCTTCAATGACAGGTGTGCCCAGATTGTTTATCGTTGCAAAACAATATCCACTATCATTATTAACTGTAATTGAACCTGGTGCCTCGATATAAAGTTCGGGCTCTATTATTTCAATAGAGTAATTAACGACATTTCCTAAATTGTCTACCTCAAAGTTATATTCTATACTATCTATCTTCACCTGATTGATATTGCCGTTTAAATCTCTTTTTATGGGTACTTTATATGATGAAAAATTTCCATTTAAATCATTTTTATAAAAAATAGTAGAATCTGTATTCAAACTATAAACATCGGTAAAAAACAGAAATTGATTAATAGGCTCTTTATATTGATTGTCGAACCGAATTAACCCCAATTCTAAAACTTTTTCAGAATCAGTAAACCACTGGTTTGAGATGGATGCAAAAAATTCCTGAGGAGCATCAACAAAAAAACTCGGATTAGATTTCGTTACATTGCTTCTCAGGTAATTTAAAGATACTGAGCCTGCCTGTTTTATAAGTTGTTCTCTTCTTGAATTCAATTTGTCTGTGGAATATATATAACCATCCACCACATGATTTATTTCATGTGCCATTGCAGCACAATAAACTGCGGTAACACCTTGTGATACATCATTTGGAAATTGATTTTCAGGATACTGACCAATTCGATATGAAAAAGTATTTACACTACCATAAACATTGCTACCTAAAGCCATTGTATATGTTTCTCCTAAGGACTGAGAAAAGGAAATTGTTCCTAAGTTGTATAATTCTCTTGGTAAAGAAGTTAATATTTCTTTTGCAAATTTAAGTTGAGGTTCATCTAAACTTGAATTATCTAACAGAAGAACATTTGTACTTTCCCAAATTTCCAAATAATTATTCTCCAGCCCTAAGGTATTTCCAATTTCTGAAATTAAATCATACGTTAACTTTTTAGATGATCGTAAATTAGCATGAATTCTTTCTCTATTCCAAATCAATGATGTTTCTGATATGATATCATACTTTGTACCCTTTTTAAATAAAACCGGATAATCATTCATTAGTTGAGTATAGGTACTATAAATGGAATCTCGATATTTACTCTCATCAGTTAAGAATTCAGTAGACCATCGCAAATAAATATTTGACTTTGTGAAATCTCTTCTTACTTGATCATTGTTCTGTAAAACTGATGGCAAATTATCTGAGTACTGTGCAGAAATTTGTTGGATATTTTTCAATGAGCCAGAAAGAGTTAAATCGGCTGTTTCCGGATATATTTCAGTAAAATATGATGTTCCCCACATAATTCCTTTCACATATTTAAAACCAAATGGCTCGGATATGCTATTCATGGCATAATTTTCTAAATTGTTAAAACTCCAGCCAAGACCAGCGATAAAAATTCCACCACCATCTTCAACAAATTTCACAACAGTAGTAATTTCATCATCAGAATAAGGTTCTCCATCATTCCAAACATTACCAAATAATATTATATCATAGTTTGTTAAATCAATCGAATTGATTCTATCACTTGTAAACGTGATAATAAATCCTTCATTTTCTAATTTATCCTTGAGCTTTGTCAAATTACCATCACTAAGCCAGCCCATTTTTATTAAAATTCTTTTACTACCTGAATTTAACCAATTCATTGAATTAATAGCAAATTTTATATTATCGTATGATACAATAATGTGATCGGCCAACATACCTTCGTGTCCAATAGCAATAACTCTACCATTACCATAAGTGGTGGCAACTGAGAATATCGGGAAATCAATATCTTTAGATGTTGGAATTCCAGAAATCAACGGGACAACATTATTTTCAAATGGAAAAATAGATCCTGGAATGTCACTACCTTTAACAGTGTCAACAAGGTGAGTTATTTCACCATAATCTTGACTGCTAACTGGATGAATAAATAATAGAAATGAACCAAGAAAAACTAATATCTTGAATAAAGGTGTTGGATAATAAATTCTTGAAATTTTGATTTCATTCAAATCAGAAATAAGTAAGGCTGTCATAGTTTATGATTTTTAAGCCTAATTTAAGGCAATATTTTAAATAAAATCTACTTTAGGCATAGATTGTTACTTCTTTATATTTACTGACTTAAGTTCATCTTTCAGATATTTATGTCAAAATTCAGTTCAGTTACACATGAAATGTACCTCTCAAAGGCTTATTTGAAGAATGAAAAAATACCAACAGTCCCTATAATGAAGAATCTATGTAGCATGAAGACCTTGAAATTTGAAATTTAACAAGAAAGCAGTTGACCTTAGAAAGTGCATTGCCGATTTGGTCGAGTCAGCGGGTTTGTGCAGCATATTTCTTTTGCCAATTTGTTCAAAATTTTGTTCCACATTAAATTCACGAGAAATTTTGTTTTCGGGCAGCACAACTTCCTGTAAATTAGCAACAGCAAGTCCCACAAAAGCACTTCCATATGCAGTCCAATGAAGAAGAGTGGCATTCGTTAATCCGGTAAGGTCTACAATTCCGTTCATTGTATTTAAAATAGTAAAACAAGAGAGTTACAGAAGTGAAATTTTGTAACTCTCTTCTTTTTCCCAAATCTTGCCAAATTCTTGCCAAGATTTTAGGAGAATCGATAAATTAATTTTTGAGAAAGGTAGGAGTTAGGATTAAAGAAAAATCGGTCCAATAAGTTTTGACGTTAAACATTTCAAGGACTTTGTGCGAGGTCTCAATCTATTATCCGGATCCCAAATTCACAAAGAAGTTAAAGCCAAAAAATGTTAAGAAAGTTGGCACTTTATTTTTATTCTTAAATTTCTAGGTTCGGTCTGCTCCCAAGTCTGAAAGTATTGCAGCAAACCCACCAATAACTGAGGAGAAATCACGACCCTCGGGATCGGCAATAGACTTGTCTAAGGAAGGAAGGTCATCCTCGGATAGACCTTCCCACAGTGGTTCTACTAAACCGTCCCCTCCACGTTCTACGATTTGCTTAAAAACCTTAAAAGAACTTAATGGATTTGTTAATTGTACAAAATTGGCATTAGAGGTCTCACCAGCAGCTGGGGAATTAATTGCAAGAATCCTGGCCATCGTTTCCTTTCGAAGATTACTAATAGCGTGGCTGGAGCCATTAGAGATTGTTTTGTCGATAAAGACTGTATCTGTACTTCCATCAAAGGTTAAGCCTCGTCGTGAAAATGTCGAACTACCTATCAATGCCCAGACATCGTCTATTATAGCTACAGTTCCTCTGATAACTTCAGGTCGCCCTGGAAAACCAATAGGATGAAAAGCAACTACCCTTCCGGGGGCTGATACCTGAAGGTTTGATATAATTCGTTTTCGTTCCTGGTAAAAATATTGGGCAAAGCTCTCGTAGCCTGGGCCAAAAGGGATTCGCTTAGGTAAGGAGAGGATTACATGTAATCCAGGCATTTCGATTAGTCGATTCTGAAGTTCATTTAATAAATCCACTTTATGGTCCTCTGTGCCATCGCCTGAGGAAGAAAATAAGGATGTTTCAATATAAATTAATTTCCTTGCATGAGCTATTGCCCAACGCCAACTCCATAGGCTGTCTCTTCTCCCATTTTTTGCAGCTAGAAGCTCTCTTCTAGTTTCAGCCACCCATCGATCCCCTGCGCCTGGTGCGGGAATGGCCCCGATTAAAGGTGCAAATGAGGGTGGGAGAAATCCTTGGATCGCGTTGATCAGCCCAATCCAATCAGATGGAAGTGCTTCAGCAATGGAGTCCGGAACAAGATCCAGTTCAGGACTCTCTACCGTGGGGGCAATATTTTGAAGTGTGGTCCCGGCAATGGAACCCGTTCCGGCGGGAAAATCATTCCAACGTTCCTCATCCAGTTCTGGAAGTCGTCTCACGAAGTGATGTGTTCGCCGTAACGCCGCCCTTGCATGGGTCTGGGCAAGTTGCCCCGTAAGAAAGAGACCGGGAGCATGATCCTCAGGACCGGATGGATTACCAGGGTTTCCCAGATCAGCATCATCACGAAGTGACCGGGAATCCAATATTCCGGAGGTGTTTAATGCAGTCCAGGTACCAGGTGCACCACCATCATGGGCAGCAACTAAACTGGAATTTCTGCTCATTGTTCGGAAGCGTGGGCTTTCGCGAGGCTCTGCTTCACCCAGGGCGCTTAGTAAAGGATTTGATCCAGATGCAGGAGCGGTAGGACGTATTCCAAGGATAGGCGCGGGGGAAATTCCACGTTGATTGTTCGGAATTCCATCCACCGGATTAGCTGATGATGGCACAACAGGTGCAGTTCCTCCCACACCAACCTGAACTTTTAACCCTCCGAAGAGCCGTCCTTGCACTGTCGTTTCCCTTGTAACGATTAGGAGATCAAATCGCAACTCAGGATCTGTAGGAGGTAATCCGGATCCAATTCTATAAGGATCTTTAAGTAAAATTGTAAGACCTGAAGCTTTTGCAATTCCCGAACCTCCTTCTCCGCGACGTGCAAAATCCAATTCAGCAAGAGGAATCAATGCAGGGCCAGGATCTATCCTTGGAAATACCCGCACATGAGCCTCGGACGGCAGACTGCCTGCAGGCCAAGAGATAATGATATCCGGACCGCTTCCTACGTAAGTTGCTGTGATATCTGATCGGACGGCAGTGGCTATCTCGGCGGTCAGGGATTGCGCAGTTTCAGTTGTTACCGGAAATGATGGCCAACGTAATAACCTGTTAGGGGGAATTGAATGATCAGTTTGTATGATAGGAGATACTGCCATACGAAAACCTGTTAGTCCCGCGATTTCAGCGACCGCACCATTCATTGTTTGCCCATCCTTAAGAAAACTGGCCGTATCACCGTTGATAATAGTTGGCGAAGGTTCAAGCACCGTTTTGGCATCGGCGGCCTCGACACCATCAATGGCTGTATCACTTCTATTACCCGTCAGGTGTAATTCAAGGTCCACGGCTATAATCCTAAAAAACTGCACCCTCAATTGTGGCGTTGATGATTCGGCAGGAAAAACCGTGCCCGGAAATGAAGGAGGTGATATATTTGATGTTCCAAGGGTTCCTATAGGATATAATCCCCATTTAAGGCTTGAAGAAGAAGAAGAAGTTGAGCTAATGGATTGTCCCTCTGTCCATGTGTGAATTCCGCTATCCAATCTGGAACCAGCACCAATTCTAAGGCCCGGTCGCCCCGCGATGTCCACCCATGGATTTCCGTAAGGATCTGTAATCTGAAATTTCCTGACCTCAGATGTTATGAGTCCTGTGATAGCATTCAGGGTTATCCCTGTACCACTGTGAGACAATGCACTGAATGCCGAAATAAGATCATCAAACAGACTTGCCACAGCCATAGGATCTATAATCATTCCTTTTTCATCATGAAAGGACAGATCACCTTCCACCAGGTCATCACCAACATTCGCTTGAGCAGGCGCAGTGGAGGTCGGTACTGTTCCATTTCGTATGGCTGCAAAGAAAGGTGTTGGCCGTTTCGCAGAACCGTCGCTTACTCCATCATACCGGTTGCCAATCAATCGCCTTATTCGCAATGCAGCCTGGGGATGGAAAGCAAGTACGCCCGTTGCACCGCTTAGAGGAGTGCCGGTCACATCGTAAAGGTTAGGTGCACCATCAATATGCCAGAGAAATACACCGCCGGTCATTGCCTTCCAGTTGGAAGAAGAATTCAGTGTCAGCGTTCCCTGATCATAAGCGGGCAAGCTAGCTGCCCACTGCTTGGTAAGCATACCTGATGCCAGTCCCAGGGCATTTAACCCAGTCTGGTTTACTGCTGTTTTTGCTACATCTGTTGTAATCATGGCTCTAAGGATTGACTGGTCTTTCGCCCTGCCGGGTCGGTAACTTCAACTGTGACAAGTGTGGTGTTGACAGGCACCCACGCCATTGTTCTTCCATTCCTGGGAGTTGTCGGGTCGAATCGAAAAACAGAATCTTCATCTTCCGGACCAGGTCGTTCACTGTAAAGTTTCAATTGATGACCTGCTTGTGATTTTGTTATCATTTCTCCGTCAGGCTGAATGGCCTTGACCGTAAATTCATGATAACCGAGGGATGTTTGACTAAGTGGGGCATTACTTTCAAAACTTATGAGGATGTGGTCAGGGAAATCTGTAATTACATCCTGTGCAAGAGGAGTCATTTCAGGCAGGGAAGGTGACTGAGGAACGACTTCCACCGATCGCGACGGGGCAGATTCTCCACCGAAAATACCACGATCTACTGTGGTTTTTCCAAAGGCAACCACCCTGTAAAAGATTGGGATCCAGGGACGATCACTGACCGTCTCGGTAAAGATCCATTCAACAAAATTATCTGTACGTACAGCAACGGAATCGTCCAGTGTGATAATCGGAGGGCCCATCGTATCCAACGATAAAGACTGTGCTTTACGCCTGATTCGATGTATGGCAATTTTCCCTGCTTCAACCCGTGTTTCATTCACCCTGATGTACAGCTGAATGACACCTTCACTTTCCCGTACTATAACCGTGGGCTGCTCAGGTTTTTTTATGCCGGGAGAAGCTACAGCCACATAGTCATTGGTCAATCCGGGAAGTGCACCTTCCTGACCTGTCACGCTGACAGGTGCAATTGCATAGAAATGGATCATTCGTGAGCCACGAGGTAATTGCACCCTATGTTTGTTTTCGGTAAGTCTGTCAGCAATTCGACGGAATGCTCTCCTCGCGGCTGAAAAATCTCTGGCGCGCAGGGCAATCAGTCTGTCAGCCGCGGCTATTTCAAGGTTTGCCGAGGCCATGTTGAGCTCCCGCCGGATTGCTGTTTCATCCGCCTCATAAATGGCATACATAGGGGCGAATCCATTCCAGTGTAATTCAACTCTTGAGATCCCCCGGGGATCCGGCACCGATGACCATTGCATACCTTCAGGCACAGTAGGAGCTGGTGGCGGGATAGGACTACTTATATCCGTGCTTATTACATTGGACCACGCACTTTCACGACCGGTTGCTACTGTTGGAATTCGATCTCTGGCCTTGGCAAGTGCAGAGACGCGTAGGTGGGGGTGAGCTTCGAATGACAGAGATATGCCAGGGATCACTACTTTATAGGTTCGGAGACTTCCACGTGATTCTTCGGTAATAAGTTCAACTCCCAGGGGGGGTGTATCTACTGTTGCAGTACTGAAATCAATAGAAAAGTCTGAAGTTACAGTTCCTCCGACGCTGAATACCGAACCCGGTACGGCCGGTGCATCGGTTGATGGCAGGTGGGTGAGTAACCGAATCGTAAGTGTATTCAGGCTTCTGTGAGACCAATCCCAGGTAAATTCAACAGCAGCAGAAGCAGACATAGCTGTGAGGTCAATCGCAATTAATTCAATTTTATACATGGCAGGCACCTGTGCGCCCACTTTTAACAGATTATAGCTGGCAGAGGCCCAGTTACTCCATCTCCCGAATAGGTCCTGGTTAATCACACTATATACAAGGTCCTCATTTTCACCCAGAAAAGGTTCAGGCACCCCATTATCCAGGTATCTCATTGCTGCATTATGGGATTTTTCCCGTGAAATCGCAGGAGCAATGATTACCCAGCCGCCGGATAGCCTTTTTTCATTCTTGATCGTCAGGTTACTACCCAGGGTACCTCTTGCCACCACATAACTTCCGGGTTTGGGATCAGCCGCAGTCGTTGGCACAGGAAGATTCCATCCTACCTGCACAGTCTGAAGCCATGGACCATCAATTCTACCCGGTGGGTCGAGATGTGGACGAGATGAAGTAGTGGCACCAGCGGGAAGTTTGGCCTTTGCTGATACCCCTGATGGTGTCTGAGGAAATACAGGATTAGCGCCGAGGTAAACGGCCGCCAGTTCACCCTCGATAGGAATTTCAATTGTCAGCGACAGTAGGTCAAATGTTAACCTGGCTTCGTGTTCTACTGTCACCATATAAACACCTGTTCGCCCCGGATTGGTTGCCGAAGCTGCCATTCTAAATTGTTGCTTGACGTCCAGAGTTGTTCCGAATCCAAAAGCCAATGCTGCATATGGATCCGATCCAGATGCCAATAGAATACTTCCTGCAGGGCGAATCTGGGTTTCCTTTACTCGTTCCTGCCATTCTAAAGGGGCATCAGTGCCATGTACCGATCTGGGAGCCTTAGAGACCATATTAATTACTTTTTCAGCATGTTCGGAAGGTTCCGGTGTACTGATAAAAACTTCGTTCATTCCCTCTAGCAGTGGTTGAATTTCCTTGGTTACGAGTATTTCGGGATTAGGAGGAATAAAGGTCGGGATGGAATTTCCCAAATCTGTTGTATTGGGCCACCCAATTTCCGGGGTGCCTTCTTTAACCCTTCGAATGGCTGCTTTGACCGGGCTCGTCAAGGCACCCACCGGTCCCTGTGGATCCAGCGAATAGCCACTGGAATCAAACAGAGGGCTTGAAACCGGCAAGCCTGCAATCTCCACTAATTCCCAATCCGGACTATTCACAAAATTGCTCATTTTGAGGATGGAAATATTGTTAATGATTGCTGCACCAGAAAATGAAATACTATTGACCGGATTACCGGTAAGTGTCAGGATAAAACTGGATACCGGACCGGTAATTATTTTTTCATCAACAATATGGCCAGCGCCTAGGGCCGCACTGTGAGCACGAAAAGTGGCCGACCCGCTGTTCACTGTCACATTCATTTTAAGTGAGACGGCAGATTCTCCACCTGTCCAGGAAATCATCCGCCCATTTTCAGTCCTCTGCAACTGATGACCCGTTCTTTCGTAGTCTACCGAGCCCTTAAAATGCCAAATATGGAATAGCGCCTTGGGAAACCCAACAGAGGGATCCAACAACCACCGCAATGCCAATCGGGTTCGTCCACCTGCCGCAATCAGGGCACCGCTGGCGTTGAATAATTCCGGAAATACATAACGTTTGCTCATGATAATTCCTCCCAAGGTGCAAATGAAACATCTACTTCACAAAGGACCACAGGGGTGTCCGATGTATCAATATCCAATAGAGGATGTAAAACCCTTGATAATCCCAGTGTAAGGGTATTGCCCCTGGCGCCGGGTTTAAGAATAGCCAGTGTTCTTGTGCCACTCTCGTCCCTGACAAATTTATCAACCAGGGCTAATGGAAGAAGTGGTATCGGGGCAGACGGAGCTTTCCTTGGTCCGATAAAATCATTCCGAAATTCTGCAATGGTACGGTTTGAATGCTGCTTCAAAGCAGTAGTCCTGCGTAAAAAATCACCTCCATCATGAACCAGAATCCCTGGATCTGACCGTACGAGTTCATCAACCTCCAGCCATTGACGCTTGTTTAATCTCCAACGTAGTATATACTCACCCGTATCATCGTATTCAGGTTCCGGCTCATCCCTCATCCGCCATAATGGTTCCGGCGTTTCAATTACTATTGCCAAGGGTTGAGGTGTGGAATCTGTTGACCAAAGGACGGTTATAGTTGGAGATTCAGGACGTTCATTAAGCGGAATCTCTGCCGCCATGGTTGCTACATCCAGCGCTTCATCCGAAACCATTCCGGAAAGTGATGCAAGCGGGGTGAAATTACTGATTACTTTTCCACTAACTCTCGCAATCCTTACTGCCTCGGCACATGCTTCCCGGGTTGGATATCGCGAGGTACTGAAATTCATTCTGAACAAGGGCCGTTCACCGACCTCTTTCTCTAGGTTACTTGGTTTTACCACCCGATCAGAGGGGTCAAGCATTTCAACCTCCATTATATAGTCTGTCAGCGGATCCATTGCGAACGGCAAGTTCACCCTCCCATGTCTGTTTCCTGCGGTTTCAAGGTTAAGACAGGCACGGTCTGCCAGTCTGTGTCTTATGGAAGATTCCCACGGAGACAGAATAGCTCCTTCCAACTTCTCAAATACTGGGGCCAGCAGAAGGTGGGTGAATGGAGCATCCGGCGTTTCTTCTGAACCACGAAACGAGGCCGCCCGTGCTACGGCCCGGAGTCTCCTGTCATAAACCTCAAATAACTCAAGCACGTTGTCGGTAGCAAAGACCACCACGACGGTTTCTTTATAAAAATGATAAAGCTCACCCGGCGGCGGGTATTGAACGAGCAACCAGGGATCAAGGCTTCTGGGAGGCTCTCTATCGGTAAAAAATGTTCTTGAAACAGGTCTAATTGAAACAGAACGTCTCGAAATAATTTCGTTCGGATCATCATCATCCTGGGGATCCTCAGGTTTACTTCCTACTTCACCCGAATAATGCACCACCACTTCATATTCGGCATCTGGTAACAACATAGCCCTTTCCTGGTTGTCAAGAGCCTCATTCAGACCGTTTGTATCCTCTTCATTCTCTTCGGTTTCATCAGTCTCTCGCAGAACTTCATATTCTGATAAGCCTTCAATTACAGCCACGAAGAAAGGGGGTGGTTGCATGCCAAAATTGGCAATAGAGCCTGCAAGCGGTGTCACTCCAATATCTAAAGTCAGAACGGGCTTTTCTGTCTTGATTGTAATCAGAAACTCATCCCAACCGCCGGCTCTTTCCAGATGCGGAAAATAAGACCTTGCCAGTTTAACGTCATCCCACCAGGGTCCAGACATATCGGTCCATTTGTCCGGTAGATCTAAATCGTTACTTATTCTTTTGAAATCAGGGGCAATACCTATTTCAACCCTTCCGGGAGCGAAGGCCAGTAGCTGTACCAGTCCCTCAATGACCATTTTTGACCGTGCAAATATCAACACTTTAAGTTCCCGGAATGGACCCCCTTGTATTCTGACAACATCCCTTAGTGTGTCGGCCCTCTGATCATCGAGATTTAGAAGAGCCTTTCTCAGGGGGTCATTTTGAATGCCTATGCTGGCGGCAGGAATCTCGTACGGAGCACAAAGAACTTTTGAAATGCATTTTCTGCTTGAAGCAAGTAAGCGGGCAGAGGTAAGCATTCCAGGTAAATTTACCCTTGAAACAGGCAGGTTACCTCTCAATGAAGTAATCACCGGGGTAGTTCTCCTACTGAATATTGCCCTGTCAATAATCTCCACATCAGGTCTGAAGGGGCGGCGCGGAGGTTTTGGGCACACCGCTTGCTGGCCGACAACATGGGCTTCTTTTGCGGGCAGCATGCCATCCAGAAAGGTATCCGTCCTCCATATTTCCTTCACCCGCACATTTGTATCTACGGGACGTGATCTTACTGTATCCGGTGCATCGGGCCAGGCCATTCCGTCAATCAGCCATCCTGTTAGCGACGCACCAAGAGGTTCGTACCTGAAGGTCCAAAGTACCTGTGCTGCTTCTGCCACCGGACGACACACATTTTCCCAGCGACCATCAATAAGACTATCCAGGGCCTCGCTTTGAACAAGTGCTCTGTCGACATTCGACGGTTTCCAGTCAAGTAAGGCGAGTTCGACAGGGAATCCATCACTTCCGGTTTGCTGATCCGGATGCCGCCAGGTATAGGGCCTTGGACCCTCGGTCACTGGTGAAGTCCCTGCCGGAACCGGATCACCTCCAATGGCAACCAATTTTAGTTCAATTAATTCAATCCTGTACCTAAGGTAATTCTGTCCCCGTTTTTGCCATCCACCAGGGAAACCTGCCGGAAGACCGGCATTCAGTTGGCCGTCTATGGTTGCATCAGGTGCCACTTCTGGAGCAACTTCAAACTGAATCAATGGGATCGTGTCAATTGGAACAAATACTTCTCTAATCACCGTTTCATCACCTTCCCTGGTTTCCACAAGTGGTACGGAGCCGTCTTCGGTGCCCCGACAGAGAATGTTGTCAATACCCCGGTCAACACCGGTTCCTTCTATGAGGGCGGGAGAGCGGCTCTGTAACATCAAGTCGCGAATTGGATCCGGTGGTTCAGGAAATGAAGGGTCATCCCCGATGGTAAAGTCCACACATCCCTTAACTGAGAAAAAGAAGAAATCCACCCTGCCACAAATCTCCCCGGATATGATAGTATCAGTACCATCGGTTCTGAAAATAAGTGCCGCATTGGCTTCAATGCTTACAATAAACAGACGTAACTCTCCTTCAATATATACACGTCCTGCAAAAAACAGGGGCTTAAATCCAATGCCAATGTCAAAACCTGCTGCAATTCTTAAATACAACCCGATATCAGTATTTCCCCAGGTAAGTGAAGCACGAAAGCCTGTAGCCACCGAAAAGCCACCCAGGGCACCCAGTGGAAAGTCAGGAATTCCATCACCATGGACCATAAAATAAGCGGTAGCTTCAATTATGTTGAGGATTTTGGCAGTAATTGGTTGCGCAATGGATCCTACATCAACATAAAAGTGCTCGGGAGGATCATAAAAGAAGCCCGCTTCCACCGGAATGTTCAATTCAAGTACTTCCTTAGTAATCTCATAGGAGAATTTTATACCAATTAACACGCGTTGCGGACTGATATCAACCACCGCCAGTAACGTGCCTGTACCGGTTCCTTTTGTTTCCGGTTTTGCTGTCAGTATGTTGGCTTTTACAAACAGAAGAACACGCGGTCCTGGTAATTCCAGTACAAGCATCCCTTTCAGATTCAATACGGTTCCTCCCTCAATGGTACCTGCAACCAGGCCAACACCAAAAGCCCATTTATCAATCAACGGCCCCCATCCCCGTAAATCGGTGGGATCACCGCTTACACTGGTAAGCCATTCCAGTGCCGGATTCCGAGCCGTTGTACTCTCATTTCTCTTTTGATGCATGACAAAAAGACCGAGTATTCCGAATACGGCCATTCCGGTGCCGCCGAGCGGAATGCCACCGGGTATCTCTACAGCCAGGGTGACGATTGTAGAGGTTGCCGAGCGACTGCCTTCCGAAACACTCTGAACAGCCACACCTCCGGCGATGCGAAGTTTTACAGTCTCCAGGCTTATGTCGAGCTGCCCGACAAATCCGCTATCATTGATTTTAAAGTAGCCCTTGCCTGTAAGTACGCCGGGTATTTCTACCCCCACACCGATTGCTGTTATTGAAGGTGTTCCCAGCGGATCGACAGGTAATCGGAAACCGAATTTGTCAACCGATATAATGCCGAGATCCACGCCCAATCCAAGTTCTACCTCAATATTCAAAGGGTTTGTTCGCGCAATCCGGGCTCCTAAAACCTGAATTATATCTCCCAGACTATCACCCAGGCTGGGTAGCACGCGTAAAGATCCTGAATCACCCAGATCAAAGGTATAGCCCCTGGAAGAATCAAATACGGGCAGGAAAGAAACAGGGGCATCGGCCTGAGATTCAAGCCGGAATCCGATGGCCTTGTAACGAATTTTAACTGGTTTATCGGGACGGTTAGTCACAATTACAAAATCACCAATTTTAAAATTCAGATAGATAGCACTTTCTACATCGAATAGCAATGACGCTTTGACATCATTGTCATTATGGGTGACGTCCAGCTCTATACCGTAATGGGTGAACCGTAATACATGGGCAATACCAAGGGCTGTAATTGCTACCGGTGCTGCCAAACCAATGACCAGCGGAACTACTTCTCCTCCATTCGCCGTATCCGAGGCCGTCTCGGCGAGAAGAGGTGCAAGGGTGAAATAAAGTCCTAATACATCCCTCCAGCCATCTGTGCTCAGGCTTGACGTATCGTCCGTCGATGGAATATTTCCCCAACTCCATAACCCGTCCCGATCACCTTCCCCTGCCTTAGCCACTAAAGTTTCATGGAATGTGCTGGTGGAGGGATCATACATTAAGGTGAAACGACATTCTACCACACCATCATCCGGGTTGGGATTTCCCTGGGGAAGATTTTCTAATTCATCCGGATCTTCCAATCCGGGCCCCACCGTATCAATATCCTCCCGGAATTCTTCAAGTCCTTCTTCATGGGCGGTTTTAAAATCTACCGTGAGCCGTAATTCAAAGCCGACCGGAACGGGATCTTTTTCAAAACGGATGCTTGCCCCCACATGTCTGAAGAACCCGGGCTGCTGGCTCTGTGGTGTGGGTGGCTCCTGCGGTCGGTCAACCTCATCTGAAGAGTCCTCATCGACCCTGCTCAGCGTGCCTGAAAAATCTCCTGGACTTGAGTCAAGTCTAAGAAGACTTATAACAGCTACCTGAAAAATATCCGGATCATAATTTTCCTGATGATTAGCACTATATTCCGAGGCAGATAAGTTATCCGGATTTCCCGGAATCTGTCCGTTAATAAGGCGTGTATCAACACCAGCAGCAGGTTCTGCATACCGATCATTTCCCCAAGCATGGTCAGGAATTACTGCAGGAATCGTAACACGTAAAATTTCAGCTCGTTCTCTTATTTTTTGGATGGCAAAATTCGTACGTTCTTGGGAAAGTTCATCGTTACGGGCTTTATTTGGAGCTGCTTGCCGACTGGCGTAAGCATCTACTCGAATGATTCTCTCAGATTCCTCAAGTCCACCGAATTGATTGATAAGTTCGTCCAGCTCTCTTATATCAGTCGTCCTGGCCGTTGTGACTACAGAAGAATTAAAGGCAAAGAAAAAATAATGCCGCTGAACCGGTATAACCGCGGCATCCCAGTGTACACTTATATCGTGTGAATTGCCTGCTTCAATAATTACGGTAGCCCTGCCATTAGTGACCGGTTTACTGTCACCATCAACCGAAAGGGTTCCGTTCGGGGGATCCAGGACTAATATGGCGGAAGTCGATGTCTGACTCTCAATTCTCACAGTGCCTGTATTTCCTGTGGTGCTTCCTGAAAGTGTAGCATCCTCAATTCTATTCCTACTATTAGTATGAGAAGAAGCTGATACATAATCCGGAAAAACATCCAGCACAATGGTATGTACCTGAGAAGGGTTGCGTGTACTTGTAATACGTATTGCCACTCGCTGGTCCTGTGAAAATAGTCGCATGCGCTGAAGGACAGAAATATCCTCCGGAGAGCTGGCAGGGTCAAAAATGGTGGTGGCCGGAAGATTTGCCAAAGGATTAGGGTGATCCATTCCACTCACCGCTAGGATGGTAAATGGGGCCGCTCCTGATTCTATATCTACCATAAGGAGATAATTTTCAGTTTCAGGACCGGCTGTCGAAGGTACCGTCACCTGGTACCGTTTTATCTTTCCATCATCATGGGTTGAAAGCAACTCAGGCTCAAATAATTCTCCACCAACACTGTAAAGACGAATACCGGCTTTAAGGGCATCTCCCAGGAAATCTATGTCAAAATTAAAGTCACCCCAGATTCCCGGCGTTGGATCAAGGCCAATCAACAATTCCCGTGCTCCTATATTGAAAGAAACACCTGCGGATTTCTGGGTTGAAGCAAAAAATCTGAGCTCGGGAAGATAAATACCCTGCCAGTCATCCCCCAGTCCGAATAGCGACAATAATTCTGGGGGTGTTTTTGTTTCGGAAAGATCGAGAATAGCCTTTTTAAACCCAAAACCACATGTCTCCCCTGGGAATAACGCGTATGGCGGATTCATCCGGAGAAGTTCCGCAATCGCCGGGTCGGTATCTTCAAGTGTTTCTGCGCCAAAACTGCCAAGTTTTACGTCAAAATCAGTTGAACTGGCAGAGTCCTGATTTAAAATTAATAATACGCGGGGGAGGGAAACTTTGACCTTTTGATTGTTGGGGTCACGAACAAGCTGGTACCCATCCAATTTAGCTGCAATCAACCACGGAATAGTAACTGTGACCAGGTCGAACATTAATTCCAATCGAAATTGAGTGTTGGGATAATCGGTAGAAGCGGTGCCGGTATCATTTCCTAAAGCCTCCAGTACATTAGAAGAGTCATGTGTGATATCACTTAACTGGAGAGCAGCTGCGGGTTGTCTTGCCGCTGTTAGTCTGAACTTTACGGCTACGTCATGCCATTCCCATTCCAGTGGACTAGTTGAGGTACTCGAAGGTGAAGTAGAAGGTCTTCCCGTTGCATTCACCGAAAAGAATGGAGAAGAAGGATCGTCAGAATCTATTCGAGCAGTTCCCGAAATAACAACTGCATCGTCATCCCACGCTGCATCATATTCATCAACATGCAGAATGGTTAGGGCTTGTTGTACCCCAGGTCCCAACTCCACTCCAATAAAAAAGTACGGACGGATGATATCAACAAGTGCGAGTCTCATAGTGAAATTGGTTAATGTTTACGTAATAAAATAACGTTAACTACATTATTACAATTAGCAAATATTCCGCAAATCAGGTAAGTGTGTTAATCCAACTAAATGAGTCCCAAAGTATATTGAGTAAAAGTTATTATTAATCAATAACTTCTGAAAAATCCTATTGATTATTTATCAATTACATCTTCAAGTTAAACTAAAATTATTTAATTACAAAATTATTTAATAAAAACCCGTTGTGCGGATAAACACACTTACGCATATTTTAAATTATTAATTGGTTTACTGTTCTTTAAATTAATGTTTTGTAATAAAGTTACCGAAGTAATCTTTGTAAGTATTCTGACAGAAAGCCCAATAAGTTCTTGGCATAATCACTTTCAGCATAAACTGGTCACATTGTTGAGAAAACAATGTTTCAATTCTTTTTCTAAACTTTTTGAAAACAAGTCTTTGCATTGCCAAGAGATGACCTTTAATTACATTAGCATAATAAGGATTATATTTATGGTGGAAGGTTTCTTTCCAATCTTTTTGAAGTTCAAATATTGAACTAAAGAGCACCTTAAAAAAGCTGCTATTTCCACCGGGGTATTTCCTGTGGGTCTTCAATATCAAGAATTCGATAAGTTGGATATTAAGGCTGAATACATTAAAAATGTTCTCAGTAGAGTAATTGAGCAGAATATGAGTGAAAAGGAGCCCAAAATCAAATATAAAATATATTGGGATGAAGAATATCTGAAAAATTATAAATCGGTCACGATAGAAGGAGGAATAATTAATAATGAGCCTTACGCTGAAGTTTTAAGCATTCTTAAGCACAGGTATGGCTGTGCAACTGTTCCAATTGATAGCAAAGACTATCAGAAATATGGGATAATAATGATTGATCCTTTTCCTGACTTTTATCATTGAGGTTGCTCCTGGAATCATTGGAACATTGTGGGATCAGGCCAAAAAGACAAAAAATTTGCGTGATAAGTTTTATAATTAACCTTAAAGGCTCAGATTATCTACCTTTGATTACGGATATGAATTTATTGATTAATGGTATTGATAGACGCCATGAAAACTATAAATACGATGTTCCTGATATTGCACAGATTCCTGAAAAATAAAATCAAAAGTTAAAAGACAAAATATATTTACGTAGTTCTGCCATGATGAGTCAAATATTAGATATTTCATCCGAAACAAAGAGGAAGAAGCCTTCATTATTTAGTCGTATTACAGATAAAATACTGTCATTGTTTCCTAAATTACTAAAGAAAAATCTGCGATCATATGCCGCCAATCTTGCATCAGAAAAGATTATAAAATATATAGTAGACGAACTAAAAAGTGCAGGTTTTATTGAAGGTTCAAAACAAGAAACAGAGAGTAAGGAAAAAATTAAAAAGACAACAAATTGTCAGGAAAACCTTTAGAAGAAGTTAAACCGTATCCATTATTCAAAATTTATAAATCATGTCTTGGAATGCTGCTGTAGTTTGTTAATAATGCTTTTGCTTTTTTGACTGCAACCGGTTCATTTTTCTTTATTCCGTCAAGGTCTTTTTTAGCGTCATCGGTAAAATATAAGGTGTAGATCATAGATGTCAAGAAATTAGATTAATTCTTCTTCCGTTTCTATCTTCCTAACCTTCCCTTCTTTCACTTGTTCAATTGACCAGTTGATTTTATCAAGCATAGCCGGGGTAAAATATAAATCTTCGTCATCAATTGGTGTTAAAAGATAGGCTTGTTTTTTATCCCTCCTGATTATTACTTTTCACCTTTATCCGCCAATTTAGATGATTCAGGGACAACTTTCATAAAACTTTTATTAATGATTTAAAGATAAGAATCCTTTTAATGGGTTTAGAATGGTGGTAATTCCCACCAAACTTTCGCAATTTAGGTTGCCACTTCCGGCTGTCAGGGGAGCCATGCAGGACAAGAGGTCATTCTCGACCTCTTTTTTGTGCCTGAATTTTTGAACACCTTACTGGCATTGAGAAGGATTTGGATCGGTTTTGTGAATTCATAGGTTGCAACTTTATTTTTTTTAAACCAGTTTTCCGAAAAAAATGCAACATAAAATCTTCCTTTTCGTCTTTCCATCCGCTTTTTTATAATACATCGCAATGTCCTCCAACATCGTAACCTCTTAATTAATATAGGTTTTTAATGGGAAGTTGATTGTTTTAGGTTAAAACAAAAATACTAAAGCCCACTGAAATGCAGACCTAATTTTAAGAAAAATGGACAAATATGGTTTTCCATTCCATAAAACAGGAAAATTTCAGATTTTTCCTTCGCCATATTCAAAAACTCATTAAATTAGCCTTACCCCCAATACTGACAGAAATTAATTTTCATAAAAAATAAACTTTTTGTGTGAACTGTCCTATAACTGTATATCCTGTGCACCAGGTTCAAAAATTAATTAATACAAATGATAAAAAATACAGATGGATTAAAAAAAAGATACATGAATTTGAAGGAATTAATGTTTTACACATCACTTAAGCGTAGTTTCATTTATAAAAGAATTGACAGTAATACAATTCCAATCATCAGAATAGATGGAAGGATTTTATTTGATGTTATTCAAATTGATGAATGGCTTCAAAATGGTGGCTCTTTTTCAATCGATTTACCAAAATTACCTAACTAACTATGGCTACATTTAATATTGTGCTTGATAAACGTAATAAAAAGAAGAATAACACCTATAATCTTAGTGTTCGAGTAATTAATGGTAAGGATGTAATTTATGTTCCCATCGCTCCCATGACAGTGATGCAGTATAATCACGTGTTTGTTAAGAAAGCTGTTGATGAAAAAAGTATAGAATTTCGTGAGAAGTGCAATGAGTTTTTAACTAAATGTGAACGTATCTATACTGAATTAAAGCCTTTTAATTCTAAGTTATTTAGGCAAAAGGTAAAAGAAAAAGAAGAGAAAAAAATTCCTTCAGACGGTAAAATAAGCGATTTATTTGATCAATATATTCAAGTAAAAGATTTAAAAAGTAAAACTAAGTCACACTATCAAACAACTGTGAATATTTTAATGACATACAAAAATGGACTTACAATCTATGATATAACTGCCAAATTTTTAAAGCAATTTGAAAAAAAATACATGAAGAATAATATTTCATTAGCGACTATAGGTAGCTATTTACGTAATTTAAGAAGTGTAATAAATTTCGCCATGGAAACTGAAGGATTAATTAATTCTTCTTATAAGTATCCTTTTGGAAAGGGAGGTTATCAAATAAAAGGATATTTCCCTTCTAAAACTGCTTTAACAAAAAATGAAATTGATTTTATAGTCAATTTTGAAAGTTATAAGAATAAAGACCAAAAGTATGCATTGTGTATCTGGAAAATTCTTTACTATCTGAATGGTAGCAACTTTGTTGATCTGCTTCGGTTAAAGTGGTCTGATATTAAAGGTAAGAAAATAGTTTTTGTCCGGAAGAAAACAGAATTTACCAGAACAAATAATGTTCGTCCTGTTGAAGTTCCTTTTTTCCCCGAATTACAATCACTTTTCGAGCAAGTAGGAAATAAGAGTAGCATTTATGTTTTAGGTAAAATTGATGAGTTCTATAACGAAAAAAAATTATCTAACAAAAGTGATAAAATGAAAAAAATGATAAACAAAGAATTATCAGATTTTAGTAAAGAATTTAAATTATCAGTGGACTTAAAAATAAAATCAGCAAGAGATTGTTTTGCTTCATCTTTATATCGTTCTGATGTATCCATTGTCAAAATCAGTAAGATGCTAAACCATTCCAATACTGTTGTTACCGAGCATTATCTCACAGGCTTAGGTACTGATGAATTGTTTGATATTAATGAACATCTATGTCGAAAAAATGTCAGTTAATTTTTGCCAGGTTTTTTGCCAGGTTCTTCATACTTTTATAGACATTTATGGATAGTTGCAAAATTCACAGAATATTTAATTGCTTAATTATTAGATAAATGCAAAGCATTAAAAAAACCACGTTTTTAAAAACTAGCGACTCATAATCAGGGGGTCGCTGGATCATGCCCAGCTGGGCCCACTCTCAAAATGAAACACTTACGCTTAACAGGGTAAGTGTTTTTTTATTTTTTGCCAGGTTTTTGCCAGGAAACAGTAAAAAATTTACCATGAGTGCTGCATGTTATGTTCTGTTTAGTAAAACATTAAATAAATTTTATATTGGTGCAACAAATGATTCTGTGGAAAAGCGACGGGAAAAGCACAATGCACACAGTTACGGAAAACAGCACTATACAGCAGCGGCCAACGACTGGGAAGTTTTTCTTGCTTTAGAGGCGAATGATTATCCTCATGCTATCAGAATGGAACGTAAAATTAAATCAATGAAGAGTAAAACATTTATCAGAAATCTAAAACAATATCCAGAGCTGCAAAATAAGCTGATACATGAAACGAGCACCTGACTCTTCCGATAGCTATCGGAACAGGGGGTCGCTGGATCATGCCCAGCTGGGCCCACAAATAAAAAGACTAAAAATGAGAGAGTTACAGAAGTGAAATTTTGTAACTCTTTTCTTTTTCCCAAATCTTGCACATTTCTTGCCAAGTTTTTCCAGAAATTCGATGATTTTAATTTTTGAGAAGGGTAGTAGTTACCACCTTTCTTTGGTCAGGGAACTTTATTTTCCTTTGGTTAATATCGATTTTGTTTTTGTTTAAAATTAAACGAAATGAGCTGAATGAAATTTTTCCAATCATATGAATAAAGGGTTCGATTCCCTTTAATATCGGCCTATTTTTCAACATTGTTCAGCTTTATTTCGTAAACAATTTCCTTTCCCAAAGCTTCAGCATCAGGATATGACATTCTTGAAAGATGGGGTACGGTAACAATGATTGTTTCACTACCACATAATCTTACCCTCTTTTCTTCATTAATTGTTAGGGATTCAGATTCCATTTTATTAAAAAATTTCACAGCTTTCCTTCCATGAAGCAGAACAACCTTGGGCTTGATTTCCTCTATCAGAAATTTAAAAATGGTGCCCTTGTCCTTTGACTTTAAATCCTTTTCTTTTGAAGTTGGAATAAAATAGATGTTAGTCTCCAAGAAAGTTTTGGCTCCATTACTTATCCGGTTAATTCTTTCACGTGTAGGACTGGTTCTTAGTTTTCCTGAGGTCTTTCTTTCTGCCTCATATACTTCTAACCACTTCTTCTTGTTGAACCCAGATTCTTCATCCCAATAATCCCAGAATTCAGACTTCATTTCTGTCGCAGCATTATAACCAACAATAAACACCTGACAATCCAGGGGATTTCCATCACATACAAAAGGACGTGATTTAGGATTATCCTTTAAATACAATCGTAATTTTTCAGAAAATTTCTTTAGTTCATTTATGGCCAGTTAGTATATATTTTTAACATCATTATTTTATCCCAATCTTTCCTTTTCACGTACATCAACTGGGATCTCTTGGTCATTCTCATTCTCATCATCATCCGGCACATACTTAAACACCAGAATATCATCCTTCAATTTATCGTTTTTTACCAATAACAATGGAACACCATTACCATCTTCATCAAATTGATATTGGGACCCAATGGCATAAACCGTCTTTAATTCAGAATACTTTTCAATTGCTAGATTGGTATCTATATTAATTTCTCCATTGATAAGTTCCATCCCGAAATCATAGTTTGTTGATTCTCCGAGGTCATTGTAAACGGTAAGTCTTTGCATTGCCAAAGGATGGCCTTCAATTACATTAGCATGGATGGGATTATATTTATAGTGAAATGATTTTTCCCAATCTTTTTGAAGTTCAAAGATTATTTTTCCTGAAATGATATGTTCACCGTCGGGTGTAAAATTAGATTTATTAAATGGTATGATAAGTTCCATTTTGGTTTTGTTTGGAAGTAAAAGAAATTATTTCATCTATCGATTCACAAATTTGATCATTCTTATTTCAGGTTTTTATATCCCCTCCTTCAACTCCTGAAGGAAATTTTAATCAATAATTTTTTTGTATAAAATAAAAAGATACATTTGTAATCCATGGAATTAAATTCCATGGATTATTATTAGCTTATATAAAAAAACTCATTATGGATTCAAAAAAATCAAAACTTCCGGCAAAATGTTTAGAATTAAAAGCAGCCTTTTATCCCGCTACAAAATGGTGGTGTAGCTTCTGTGGTCCAACAGGTGGCAATATATGTTACCCAATATGCTTATTAATCGGCAAAAAGAAAGCGTGAAAAACGGGTTAGCCAAAATGAACGAAGTCTTATAATATATTTATTTTAAAAATTAGAAAAGTATTTCTCATAAAAATGAAGGAAATCTCATTAATTTTGAAAATAATATAAAGATATTCCATGGCCAATAAAAAGCTTATCATTAATTCTGAAATTAATTTAGATAGTAAAACTATATTACTCTTAATCTGTACAGCCCAAGAGTTGAATGCTGACATTACAAGAATCTTGATTCAATTTAATTTATCATTTACACAATTACAGATATTACATGCATTAGCAGAAAGTGCAAGTGAAGAGTTGACGGTAAGTCAAATTAAAAGTGTCATGGTTGATGAAAGTCCCAACGTATCAAGAGCATTAAATAAATTAATGAATAGCAAATTTATTAAGAAAGTCAGGAATCAGGTTGACCAGCGAGTTGTTTTTGTTAAGATTACAGAAGAGGGTAAAAAAGTGCATCTTGCAGCAGATAAAGAACTCTTGAAAAAAACTTTAAATCTGAACCTGAAAGACAAAGAAAACCTGTATAAAATCTTGGTACGACTTTCTTAAAAATAGAAAACTAAATAAATCATTGTCTTATAAAAATGTAAAGAGGGAAGCGTTAAATATGCCTCTTGTTCTCAGATACGATATCATGGGATTGAGTGTATAGTATTGTAAAATCAATATGAACTTTAGCAATACTGAATTTGCAAGATTAAGCTGATGCTAATAGAGATATAACCTTTTGCATTTTTAGGGACTAAAAAATTAAAAATAATGACAAACAAACAGAAAGAAAAGTTAGTGAAATCGCAACAAGGTGAGCTCAATGCGGTATTAATTTATCAGCGATTAGCTAAACTCACCAAGGATGAAAAGGATAAAGAGATATTTTTAGAAATAGCTTCTGATGAGGGAAAACATGCAGCAATCCTTAAATCCTATACGAATACCGTATTAAAACCCAAAGAAACAAAAGCAAAACTTGTTGGTTTTCTTTATAAACTACTGGGACATAATTTTGTAATTGGATTATTGGAGAAAGGAGAGTTAGCATCCATTGATAATTACAATCCGTTAAAGAATGATTTTCCTAAAATCCAACAAATTATTGATGATGAACTACGTCATGCTAAAATGGCTAAGTCATTATTAAAATAGCTTTTATTAACTAAGAAAAAAGCGAATTGTGACTTAATTTTATTTGTGATTTAAAAATGGATTGGTGAGGAAGACGATTATGTCGGAAGAAGGACATATATCGTTAACATCGGACGCCATTTTTAAATTCGACTTTGATCATGAAAGAGAACTTACAGAAGATGCCAAAGTTAAGAAAGGTGGTTTTGACTTCCTTCAAGTGATATGATGTTTTATTCTATAACATGGATAGCAAAGGCCGTGCAACGGATAATATATTTGTAACCGTGCCGGATGCGAAAGTGCATCTAGCATGATGGCAATTTACTGCAATTCTTGTATATATGGTTCATTATTTCTCATGACAACTTTATATTCCATCATGATTTTCTCAATATGTAAGAATTTTGCTATACTGCCCCGTGCAATTGATTGAGATTTCATTAATGACATAATATTTTGTTATACAACAATATATACAGTTTTTTAAATCGCAGTTATTTACCGAGTGTAGCATAATTCAGCATGTTGCCATGCTGAATTAGCTTTTATTGAAGTATTGGTTATTTCATTTTTAATGTATTTTATTTCTGTAACCTTTATCTATCGAATTATTTTGAATAACTGATTTTAACTGTTTTCATATAATTCCCGGTAGTTAATTTGGCAAGGTAAATTCCATTAATTACTCTTTCTCCTATATTATTTGTACCATTCCATTCCATGTTATAAGTACCTTTTTCCATAAAATTGGAATCGATTAAAGAATTTACCAATTTTCCTTTTATATCGTAAATCTCAAGGCGTACTTTTTCATTATCCGGAATTGCAAACTGAATGGTTGTTGATGAATAGAACGGATTTGGATAAGCATTATCGAGAGAATATCCAACTGCATTGGCGCTTATACTCTGAGCGGATACCGCAGTTTGATGATGGGCGGTACTATGACATGAAACACATTCCATATGGGTCAATGTGTTTTTACTATGACAATCCATACAACCGGTAACACTCGCAGAGTCATGAAATGTTGAAACAAAGCTGGCATGCAAATGGTCATTTAAAACTTCTGCAGTTTTAGCAGCTATGTCGCCTGCCAAACGGGCACAACGTTCCTTCCGCTCAACGTCTGATACTTTTTTGTCGGCAATGAGGCACCACTGGCTTACAGATGGATGGCACAAAACGCTTCCTGAAATGTTATTTGGCAAAGTTCCAACGTAATTTTGTGTGGTGTAAGTTGATGCATTTGCCGCATCAGAAGGAAGTTTTTCGGTAGTGTACCAACTCCAAATTTCATTAATTAAAGCCGTTGAATCGGCTTTGGAGGTTACCATGCTTATAATAGCCCCGGCACCATTTAATGTTCCACAAAGTGACCCCCATCCTACACCTCCACCACGGCCAAAGAGCATAATTTCCATAGGAATATTTGTCCATGGTTCCCCAACAGCTAAAGAAAGAAGTTCGGTAAATGCACCAAATACTCCCGATGCACAGTCTTTACCATTCCAATAAAGAAAATGTGCTTTTTCCCTAACTTCTTCAATGTCGAGAATGGCATAAGGATAGGGCCACTGCGTGGTAGCAGGTTTCAGAGTTTCTGCTTTCAATTGTCCTTTAATAAGAAGGTTAATTCCAGCAAAACCTGCAATACTACCTGCAACAAGTTTAGTCGAATCACTAAAAAACGCTTTACGAGTGATGGTTTTTTTGGTCATAATAAGTAATTTTTAAAAGTTATTAATATTAAGATCTCTTTACGTCATTTTTATTTTATTAAAGCCCTCCTTTAATCAGTTTTGTCACCAATTTTATACCTACAATAAGGCTCCTATAAAAATTGTCTTTTGAAATAATAGTCCTCGCCATCGTAAATGGTTTTAAATTCTGAAACAGGGATTTCAGTAATTACCTTTTTAGCTGCTTCATCCAATTGGTCCGAGTTTTCGTATATAGTTGATGAATTGTTTGATTGCTGAGTATTCTGGCACGAAACAAACATTACTATAAAACCCAAGATCAATAATTTATATAATTTCAATTTAAAATCAATGTATCAAAAATAGTTGGCCATAATGAAATAGCTTTAAAAATCGTCATACACCTAATCAAGTAAAAAACATTTTCGCGTCAATTTAGCATTTGATTTAAATCAAGAACATGATTGATCTCCAAAGCAAAATATTAAATATTACATTATCTTCACACCACATTGTGAAAAGTTAAATATGTATTCAGGGAAGGTTATAAAAAAATGTGTTGATTGTAATTGCAAATCGTTGCCATTTACAATGCTAACTGTTGAAGAATTAATTCAAATTAACAAAAGCAGGGTTGAGATTTGTTTTAAAAAAGGAGAAACAATCATTAAACAGGGAGCTCTTTCCGGACATATTATTTATATTAAATCGGGGCTTGTTAAAGTGTTTCGTGAACATGGTGGAGACGAGTTAGTATTGTCACTGGAAAGCAAAGGAAAAATGTTAGGACTTCAAGCCATATACTCTCATAATACTTATCCCTATTCCATAACAGCATGTGATGATGTTACCGTTTGTTTGCTTGATAGTAATTCTGTCAGGGAACTTATTAGTACCAATGCAAAATTTAGCGAAAAAATAATAACTATTTTGAATGAAGACAGCTTGTTTTCTTATAAACGCATGGCTTGTCTTACACTAAAACAGTTACATGGAAGGTTTGCCGATTTGCTACTTTGCCTGAGCTTAAGAATTTACAAACGTAAAGAATTTAAAGTGCCCTTGTCGAAAAAAGACATGGCTTCTATCATGAATGTATCACAGGAAAGTATGTCGAGAGTTATTAAAGATTTTTCGAAAGAAAAGATTATTGATATGAAAGGAAATAAAATTTCGATTTTAAATTTTGAAATGGTAAGGCATTTAAGTATTGTTGGATAAGGTTCTAATTTGTTTGGAAATTTGAGTATCAAGTATCAAGATTAGCTGCAAGCGGAATAAAGAACATAGCCACCCTTTTAATATGTTGGTTAGTTTTGAGATGTAAGAGGCTAATATTTTTAAAAGCAATGGGCAAACAAAATCATTTTTTCTTTATACTTTCATTTGTACCTTAAAATAATCATTAAAAGAGAATTGGTTTATGAATATTTTACTGTTTCCAGTAAAAATTGCATTAAACATAAAACCCACCCGTATTAAAAAGTTGCTGTCAATTTGTTAATTTATAACCATTAAAGCATTAGAATACACTTCGTTATTCATTATTAATTTTAACAAATATGTTCCGGACTCTAAATCTTTTAAATCTACTCCGATACTATTGTTGTTAACTTTTGATTCCCGCTGATTAAAATTTGACCGGAAAGGTTGTAAATGGCATAATTAACCCGGTAGTTTTTTAAACCAGAAACCGTTAACACTTTCCCAGTAAGATTAGCTATTGAACATGAAAGAAGAGTGGAGCTAGCTTTTGAGAACCATAGATGGTTTGATTTGCTGCGCACTGATAGAATGGTTGAAGTAATGTCATCCAAAGGTTATGATGTATCTGAAGAAAAACGTGTTTTACCAATTCCTTTGGAAGTCATTGAATCAAATCCTGAGAAAATGAATCAAAATCCCGGATATAATTAATAGGAACCATACTGGTTTGTACATCAATGTACAAACCAGTACTCAAATTTTTCATAATGAATTCAAAAATATTAGTATTGCCATTATTATTAATTGCAACAGCATTATTACATGCACAATGTAATACAGAGCAAAATGATACCAGTAGAAAAACGGATTGGGAATGGCTGTTTGATGGTTCTTCAACAGATGCCTGGCAAATTACACATTCCAGTGAATTTCCAGAACAAGGCTGGAATATAGAAGAAAATGTATTGACAGTTCTTGCCAAAACAGATTCTACTTCCGCAGGTAAAGATATCATTACAAAAAACCAATATTCCAACTTTGAATTAGAACTTGAAATTAAGCTGACAGAAGGAGCTAACAGTGGAATAAAGTATTTTGTTGTTAATGATTTTCCAGGCCATGAAGGTCAATATTTGGGACTGGAATACCAGTTAATAGTTGATGAACGTCATGCTGATGCCAAATTAGGTAACAACGGCAACAGGACTATGGCCTCCTTATACGATTTAATTCCTGCTGAAAAAAATAAAAAAGTTAATCCTCCAGGACAATGGAATAAGGTGAAAATATTGGTTGATGAAAACCATGTTGAGCATTGGTTAAACGAGCAGAAAGTACTGGAATTTGACAGAAAAAGTGATGCCTTCAGGCAATTGGTTGCATTAAGCAATTATAAAGACTTTCAAAAATTCGGAGAAATACCAAAGAGGCATATCTTGCTTCAGGGGCATAGTGATGAAGTAGCCTTTCGATCAATTAAAATTAGAACATGGTAGTAGTAATTATTAAAAACAATAAAAAAGATGAAAGACGATAGAAGAACTTTTATAAAAAATGTTTCTCTGGGAACAGCTGGTATAATTGCTGGAGCTCCATTAATTTCACGTGCTAATATATTAGGTGCAAACGAAAAAGTAAGAATTGCTATAATGGGTGTGAACGGTAGAGGAAATTCTCTTGCAAGAACTTTGTCCGGTATAAATAATGCAGAAATAGCTTTTATATGTGATGTTGACAGCGAGGCGAAAGCAAAAGGAATAGATACCGTTCAGAAAGCAACTGGAAAGGCACCTGTTGGATTGGAGGATTTCAGGAAGGCTCTTGATGATAAGACAATCGACGCAATAGTTGTAGCTGCACCCGATCATTGGCATGCTCCGGCAACTATATTAGCTTGTAATGCAGGGAAACATGTCTATGTCGAAAAACCATGTTCACATAATCCGGCTGAAGGAGAATTAATGATACAAGCGGCACGTAAATATAATCGGATTGTTCAAATGGGAACTCAACGCCGTTCCTGGCCTGTAATTCAACAGTCGATGGAGCAATTGCATAACGGATGTATTGGAAAGGTTTATTTTGCCAAAGCCTGGTATGCAAATGATCGTGGACCTATTGGCATTGGTAAAGTTGTTTCAGTGCCCGACAATTTAAACTATGATTTGTGGCAGGGACCAGCACCCCGAATGCCTTATAAAGATAATCTTATTCATTACAACTGGCACTGGAACTGGCATTGGGGAACCGGAGAAGCCTTAAATAATGGTACCCATGAATTAGATTTGGTTCGTTGGGGTTTCAATGAAGATTATGCCACAAAAGTGAGTTCTGTCGGAGGAAGATACCATTATAATGATGACTGGGAAACGCCTGATACACAAATAATCAATTTTGAATTTGGTGATGATAAATCCGCTATGTGGGAAGGCAGAAGCTGCAATGGCAGACCCGTTGAAGGAAGCGGAAGGGGTGTTGTTTTTTATGGAACTGATGGGACAATGTTCACGGATGGAGGAAATAAATTTCAGATTTTTGATAAAAAAGGAAATATGATCGATGAGATAAAAGAAGGCGAGGACATTGATGTTTTGGATACAACCAGCCCATCAGGAAATTTGGATGTGCCACATTTAAACAATTTTATAAATGCCATTCGTACAGATACAAAACTTAATGCTGAGATTGAGACGGGTTTTAAAAGTGTATTACTATGCCAATTGGGGAATATTGCAGAGAGAACACGAAGAACTTTAAATATCGATCAAAACAATGGTCATATTTTAAATGATCCGCAGGCAATGGGACTTTGGGCAAGATCTTACGAACCAGGCTGGGAACCAAAAATTTGAGGAAACTGAACTTTGAATCGAGAGAACTTAAAACCGGGTTCTCTCGTATTCTATCAATATAATCGCTATTTTTAATACTAAATTTTTTAAAATCAATAATGAATTACTTTTTTATCCTTATTATTTATTTAGCGTCTTTAAATTTTAACTGTAATTCAAACGATAACAAAAAATATCAGAATTTCTTATCAAGAGATGAACAAAAAAATGGATGGATGCTTTTATGGGATGGGAAATCATTTGATGGCTGGAGAGGAATACATAAAGATTACTTTCCTGCCCATGGATGGATTCTTGAAAATGGTGTACTGGTTTGTCTTGGAAATGAACTGCCCGATTCTTTACAGGGAGGTGATATTATTACTGAAAAAAAATACGGTAGTTTTGAATTGAAACTGGAATTTAAAATTTCAAAAAATGCAAACAGTGGTATAAAATATTTTGTCGATGAATCCCTGAAGTCATCAGAGAATCATGGGCTTGGACTTGAATATGCCATTCTGGATAATAATAACTGGCCTTATGACAAACCAAATTATAACAGAACCTGTGGTTCTCTCTACGATTTGGTCCGTGCTCCGGATTCTACATTCGTTAAACCTTACGGTGAATGGAACCAGGCTGTAGTCAGAGTCAAAGGAAATCATATCATACATTGGTTGAATGGAATAAAAACCGTTGATATAATTAAAGATAGTCCCCGGTATAATCAGCTCTTAGCTAAGAGTAAGTATGCGAATATACCAGGATGGGGCAATTTTGATAAAGGACACATATTATTGCAATATGAAGGTACACGAACAAGTTTCAGAAATATAAAAGTTAAGATATTGAAGCAGGCCAATTAGATGTTAGCTATTGATTGAGCTTCTGCTATCCCTAATTATCTGGTTTATAAAATAAAATTATAAATATCACTAATATGCCTGTTATTTAAATTAAATTTACACATTACGACCAACTGAGGAGACGGCAATCAATTTAGACTTAAAACATCATGTATATTAAGCTGATAGAACTATTCTTAATATGGAAAAATCAAAAAAGCCGGTTCTACTGGTAATAGTACTATTCATTTTTTTGTTTTTAAACCAAAAATTGGTTGCAACTGATTTTGAAACCTGGACGTTTGTCGGAGCCCTTGCTAAAACAAGGAAATTGAATTTTTATTTTCACAGTGCAAACTTTTTCAAAAGCGGGAGTGATTATTATCTAAATCACACACAACTATCTTTGGATTTTCCTTCAAAAAAAATTTTAAGTTTTGGAATAGGATATAAGCATGAATATGTTGAATTTCCAATTCGATGGAGAACAGAGTATCGGCCTATGTTGCATTTATATTATAATAAAGATTTGGGTCATTTCAGATTCAGAGATAGAAATCGTTATGAATTTCGAATTATAGACGGAAAGTTGATTAATCGCTATAGAAATCAAATTCAATTTACTTTTCAAAAATTTAAGAGCATAGTACCCTATGTGTCTACCGAATTTTCATTTTATCTTAACAATTTTGAATATACCCGACAACGCACAATAATTGGCACTGAACTGCATTTAAAAAAAGCAACTTTTAATCTTTTTTTAGGGCAACAGTTCAATAAAGATTTACCACATGATTGGAATACTAAATTTATATTAGGTACAGGATTGATCTTCAAAATCTAGAGCTTTTTTTAATTAAGTTTAAGCAACTTTTTTTTTCGATTACAAGGTCCGAAAAACAATTTTATCAGGATGCTCAAGCTGCATATGACCATGTAAAAGATATACCCTGAAGATAAAATAATAGTTTCAGGAACTTCATTAGTTACTGCTGCGGCTTCAAAAATTGCAGCAGACAATTACGCTGAAAAGTTGATATTGTTAAGTTCTTACTATAGCTTGGAAGTTATGATGAGAAACATTTCTTTTTTAAAAATTATACTTGTGCTTCCAACTACTTTATTAAAATATAAGTTTAGAAATTTTGAAAATATTCAAAAGTTTCAGGGGCCGGTAATAATTCTTCACGGAGATAAAGATGAGCTCATTTATTATAGGTCCTCTTTAAAATTGCAAGAGCATTTTAAACCAGGGCTACATTACTTACCGTAAGGAATAGTGGTCACTCTATACATCATAATAATTCCCAGGTAAATTTAGAAATAAAAAAAATACTAAATAATACAATAATGAAATAGCTAATATGGTCTCTGCAAATTGGAAATTTTCAGGTTCAGATTTTATCTATGGAATTGAGATTATTCTGTAATGTGATAATTTATTTTTACCATCAGTCCATCGGGTGCCATGGAGTAGGAATTAATTTCTTAAATTTGGAAAACTTGAATTCAATTGATACAATTTAACTAATCAATGTCAAAAGATAATCAACGAGGACGTAACGTTTCTCAGAACCTTCAATTTGTCAATTGTAAGCATGTTACTATAAAAAAACATAACTTGGGCAGTAAATTTCAGCCATTTAATATAAATGACACATTCAGAATCATATATTGAAGTTCTCAAAAAAGAACTCGCATCGAAAAACCGTGAATTAAAAATTGAGAAAGCTTTTGAGAAAGTAAGAGAACATGCAATGTCAATGCGTCATTCATCTGATTTGCAGAATATTGTCAATATAGTTGCCCGGGAATTGAACAATATGAACCTGGATATAACAGGGGTGTTTATGCTTATCAACAATGACGAAATTGATAAACAATTCACTTTTTGGGGATCTACAGGTGTGGCAGAAATTTATATGAAAAAAGCGGCTATCCCTTTCCTGGATCGCCCCATTTACAGAGTATTGGCTGAGGCTACAACCAAAGGGGAGCATTTTTTCGTTGAGGAATATACAAGGGAGGAGAAAAATGAATTCTTTGAGCATTTATTTAAATATCCGCCCTATAATTCATCTACTCCTGAGTGGAAGGAGCAGGTTTATTCCCGTGAGGGCGGATATACAAGGTCTGTTTCTGTTTCTCATTATACATCCATTTTTGTAGTTAATCATTTTGGAAGAAGATTGTCTGATGATGATAATAAGATTTTAAAGCGCTTTGGACAAGTTTTTGAACAGAGCTACACCCGGTTTCTCGACATCCAAAAAGCAGAAGCCCTGGCGCGTGAAGCAATAAAACAAGCATCTGCAGACAGGGTCCGGGGTGAAATTGCCAGCATGCGCACCTCCGAAGACCTCAAACGTATTACCACGATTATCTGGAGGGAACTGGAAACACTGGAGGTACCTTTTATACGTTGCGGTGTTTTTATTGTTGATAAGGAAACTGAAGAAGTCCAGGTTTTTTTAACTACACCGGATGGTAAGTCGCTTGCAGCGATGAGTTTATCATTTGATGCAAATGAGATCACAAGTAATGCTGTTAAACACTGGAAAAAAAACGAAATATACAAAGAGCACTGGAATAAGGAAAAATTCATTGAATGGACAAAATCAATGATTGATACCGGGCAAATTCAAAATGCAGAAACCTACCAGGGTTCATCTATCCCACCCGAGGCACTTCACCTGCACTTTGTTCCCTTCACCCAGGGCATACTCTATGTTGGAAATGTTTCCACCCTTGCAAATGAAAAACTGGAACTGGTTAAAACATTGGCTGAAGCATTCTCCATAGCTTATGCCCGGTATGAAGACTTTAAAAATGTTGAAGAAGCAAAAAACAAGATTGAAATAACTTTAAATGAATTGAAAATAGCACAGGCACAACTCCAGGAGCTTGACAAGTTGAAATCCCGGTTTTTTGCTAATATCTCCCACGAGTTCCGGACACCACTGACCTTAATACTTGGTCAGATTGATAGTATAATGTCTGGAAATATCGGGATGAAGGAAAAAGGGAAACTGCAGGTTGCAGACAGGAATGCAAAAAGGCTTCTCACTTTGATAAACCAGTTGCTGGATCTTTCCAGGCTTGAATCCGGAAGCATGGAGCTGAAAGCAGAACAGCATAACATCGTTTCATTTTTAAAAAGTTTGTTTTATTCGTTTGAATCGCTTGCAGAATCTAAAAGAATAATACTGAAGTTTGAATCGGAATTTAACATCATTCCTGTTGTTTTCGATCCGGATAAAATGGAAAAGATTTTTCTTAATATTATTTCAAACGCATTTAATTTTACTGATACGGAAGGTGAAATAGAAGTCGGTTTAAGCACCATTGATTCAATTGTCGAAATCAGGATCACTGATTCCGGAATCGGTATACCTTCCGACCGCTTGCCAAATATCTTTGACAGATTTTACCAGGTGGACGGATCAGCCACAAGAAAACATGAAGGTACAGGAATAGGATTGGCGTTGACAAAAGAATTGATTGAACTTCATAAAGGGAATATTTCAGTAAATAGTAAAGAAGGCGAAGGCAGTGAGTTTATACTTCAGCTTCCATTGGGTGATTATGAAATTAAAAAAGATGAGCTTTATAAACAACTAGCAGATAAATCTTTACAGATTAATAATCTTGAGACAACTGAAGCAGAAGAAAAAAATACTGTATTAAGTTCTTCCGGCTCTGACAACGATGAAATAATTTTAATAGTTGAAGATAATCCTGACGTACGGAATTACATTCGCGAGTTGCTGGAAACAGGTTACAGAGTAATAGAAGCTTCAAACGGTGAAGAAGGTGTTTCAAAGGCAAAAGATGAAATTCCCGATCTTATTATTACTGATGTAATGATGCCGGAAATGGATGGATTTCAATTTTGCAAAAAAGTACGGAACAACGAAAAAACCAGCCATATTCCGCTTGTCATGTTAACTGCAAAAGCAGGATTTGATGATAAAATAGAGGGGCTTGAATCCGGAATCGATGCCTACTTAACCAAACCATTTAAAGCGAAAGAACTCATAGTACAAATAGACAACCTCTTAAAACAAAGAAAACTTTTACGCGAACGTTTCAGCAAGTCAACTGTAATTAAACCTTCTGAAGTTTCCGCAATTTCAGCCGATCAGGTTTTCCTTCAAAAAACAATACAGAAAATCGAAAATCATTTCGGGGATTCTCAGTTTTCGGTGGAGCATCTTGCTGAACACCTGAATATGAGTATTTCCCAACTGAACAGGAAGTTAAACGCTTTAATCGGCCAGCCATCCGGCCAGTTGATTCGATCGCTCCGTTTACAAAGGGCTGCCGATTTGCTGAAACAAAATTCAGCCAGTGTATCAGAAATATGTTACAACCTGGGATTTAACGATCATGCTTATTTTTCGCGTGCATTTAAAAAACAGTTCGGATGCAGCCCTTCTTCCTATAAAAACGGTAATTAATTACCTTATTTTTAAAAGCATCTCCCAATGATCCAATAGTCCTAATCATTGCGTAAATAATACAAATAAGCTGACACGTTTGTGCCTTAATTTTGCTTGTAACTAATTGTAAAACAATGTTCAGGCAAATGAGAAAAGCAGGCATTATAGGCGGTTTGGAATTTATTGGAAGCTACATGACTCTTAAATTTCTTTCCGAAAACTATCGGGTAAAAGTTCCGGTTTCCAAATATAGAACTGGGGAAAAGGTATTAAACATACCCGGGCTTTTGACCAATAATAATCTGGAAGAGTTCCACGGAGATTTACACGAATTATCTGGAATTCGAAATTTTATGAGCGATTGCGATGTCATCATTCATTGCGGAGCCCCTATCAGTTTAAATAAACGGAATAAAGAACCGCAGCTATTTGTTCCTGAAATCAGGGGCACTGGCTCCCTGCTTAAAGTATTAAATGAATTTCCCACCATTCAGAAGTTAATATTTATTTCACCACCGGTGAATTTTAATTCAACTGAATCTTCATATCCGGCACATGCGAAAAACAGAATAAACCTGCAATCTCAGAAAGCTGTGTACCATGCAAAAAGGGTACAGGAAAATGTCTTACAAACACTTGAGGACAAACGTTTGGAAGTGATTTTCGTCTCACCTTCGAAAGTGTTGGGCAATACCCTGGTCAGCAGCAGGGATTCAACCTCCGCAGGCTTAAAATACCTTTTTGAAAAAGAGATTAATACCGATCCGGTTTTTAAAAGAGTATTGCAGCAAATTAAGCTGAAAACATTAATTCCAGCTGAAAATGCTGCTGAAGAGGTATTTGATAAAGTCAATTCAACTGTGCTTACTGAAATGGAATTTTTTCCAACGACGGTTTAATAAGGGGGTTCTTGGTTCAAGCCCAGGTGGGCTTACGCTCAGAATGAAACACTTACGCTTTACAGGGTAAGTGTTTTTTTATTTTTTGCCAGGTTTCTATTCTTTTCCAAGCTTAATTGAATTAATATTTGGAAACATGTGAAAAAAAATGAATTGCTTTTTATCACTGAAGGAGTTCGAGTTGAAGCAGTTTGAAAATAGCTGAACTTTAAAGGTGCTGGTTAACTTCAATGGCTGCGATTCATCGGAGGGCATATAAAAGATTTGTGACTCAATGGGCATTCCGGATGTGCATTCCAGAAATAGAAATGACCATACATCACTGTACTGTTTTGATATCAAGTTAAGCATACCGGAGTCGAACCGATGACATCCTGACTGCCATGGAAACCAGCAAAACATGTATTCATTTGATTTTGTGATTAATATAAATTCATGAAATCAAAAAAGAGTGCATTTTGCAGCAATTTTGAGCACAAAAAGGGCACTCAATGATTGTGCTTAAATGTTGGCAAATATTTACTTTCTTCACCCTGTTCTGTGAACACCATTGGAACATATCGTGCACCTCCCCAACTTGAGGTCACAATTTGTGACCCTCAAGTTTGCAAACTCACCTTTTGTCAGTTCAAACATAAAGTCACCCGGGAATCTTGTGATGTTATAATGGTTGATCTTTTTCCATGCCTGTCCTCAAGTAATTTAAGTAAAATTAATCGCTGATTATTATCATGTGGTTTTAATGCAAAATCATCCAATATGAGAAGATCCTGCTTTTCGATACTATCTATCTCTTTTATGTAGCTCCCATCAGCTTTTGCAATCTTAAATTCATCGAACATTTTTGAACAGTTACGGTAAGTAACTTTATCCCCTTTCTGGCATGCCTGGTGACCTTGTTTTCAGTTTTTTGTTTCAAGGGATGATATTCTTGGATTGTGATTTTTTCTAGCCATAATCATCCCTGAAGGTTAGTAATACGTAATTTTTAGCTTTTCAATTTCTTTCTCTGTTTTTATCAATTTCGTACAATCTCAAGTAATCATTTTTGTTGAATAATTTCTCCTACATCTTTTTATAGAGGTAAAGTGATTTTTTTATTTTAAAAAAGTAATATGAAGTAAAAGAGCATACAATTCTATTAATAGCATTCATTTTCTATCTTTATCAAGAAGAAAAAACTATAACATTTAAGAGTGACAAGAAATTATATACAAGCTTTTTTAATAGTTGCAGCTATTATTTTTTTGACCAATACAGCCAGGGCCAAAGAAAAATACAAAATTGGGTTTTCTCAATGCACAACTGCCGATATATGGCGCGAAACTATGTACCGTGAAATGTTAATAGAACTGGCGTTTTACCCTGAAATTGAAATGATAATGAAGGACGCCGACAGCGACAACAGACGGCAGATTAATGATATTGAAGATTTGATACAACAGAAAATCGATTTACTTATTGTTTCACCAAATGAATCAGAACCACTTACTCATGTTGTAGAAAAAGTATTTAAATCAGGTATCCCGGTAATTGTGGTTGATCGAAAAATAGCTTCAAATAACTACACTGCATTTGTTGGTGGAGACAATTACCTGATTGGACAGGAGGCCGGAAGATATGCTGCAAAGTTATTGATGGGAAAGGGGAAAATTGTTGAAATAGTAGGACTTGCAGGTTCTACTCCTTCAATTGACAGGCACAAAGGTTTTATGGAGAGTATTAATATTTACCCCGGTATTTCGATTGTTGCATCGATTTCAGGAAAGTGGAATTATAGCGATGCAAAAGTTCAAATGCAAAAGATTATTTCTGACAAGGTGGATTTTGATCTGGTTTTCGCTTATAATGATGTTATGGCCAAAGCAGCATACACCGTTGTTTCTGAACACAGCCCTGCAAATAAATATTTTTTGGGAATCGATGGTTTATACGGCGATGAAGGTGGAATTCAATATGTAATAAATGGCGAACTGGATGCCACCTTTTTGTACCCTACCGGAGGTGAAAAATCGATACAGGTAGCACACAAAATATTAAATAATTTGCCTTACGAACGTGAAAATTTACTTGAAACAGTGGTAATTGACTCTACCAATGCTAAAATTATAAAATTGCAGACCGACCAGGTATTGTCGTTGCAGAATAAAATTGAAAATCAGCATCTAGTGCTGAATCAACAAATTTCAAAGTTTCAAAGTCAACGGAATTTATTGATTTTATCGCTTGTTTTACTGGGGTTGAACGTGGTTTTGGTTGTTCTTATTTTTCGTGCATTCCGAAATAAAAAAAGGGCAAACACGAAACTGGAACTTCAGAAACAGCAGATTGAAAGAAGAAATAATGAGATTTCAAAACAACGCGATCAACTGATTGAAATTTCCAAAAAACTGGAAGAAGCAACTAAAACTAAACTTCGTTTTTTTACCAATATTTCACACGAATTTCGAACTCCTTTAACTTTAATTGTTGGTCCCCTTGAAGATTTAATTCATTCCGGGCGGTTGGCTCCTGAATTGCAGAAACAGTTAAACCTGATGCACCGCAATTCATTACGATTGCTTAGGTTGATAAATCAGTTAATGGATTTCAGAAAACTTGAAAATGAAAAAATGACACTCCAGGCAGGACATTACAATATAGTTGCCTTTTTAAAAGAAATACATGAATCGTTTGTTGAATATGCCGTTAAAAAGAGAATTGATTTTAATATTTATGCCGCGGAAGAAGAAATATTTTTGTGGTTCGACTGGGATAAACTTGACAAAGTAGTTTTCAATTTACTTTCCAATGCATTTAAATTCACAAGCGAAGGAGGGCAAATTATTATCAATGTAAAAAAAGAAATACCTGTGGTGAAAACCATTTCGGAAGAAGAACTTTTAATTCAGATTATAGATACAGGTTGTGGAATATCTAAAGAACATTTACCACATATTTTTGACCGTTTCTACCAGGTTGAAAAATCAAAGGAATTTCAGGGAACAGGTCTTGGACTCTCGCTATCAAAAGGTTTCATTAAACTACATCATGGCAAAATAAAAGTGGAAAGTGAGCTGGAAAAAGGAACATCTTTTTTTATTAGGTTGCCAATGGGTAACACATGTCTGAAAACCGATGAATTGATAGACGATAAAATCTCACAAAAAGCAAATAAACACCATGAAAGATTGATTAGTAACGAAATTCATTTTAATCCGGAATACAACGAAGTGCAGGATGTACAGAAGGAGAAACAAAGTTCTGATGAAAAACCGGTAGTTTTAATTGTTGAAGACCAAAAGGATGTTCGTGAATATATTAAAGACAGCCTGGGTGAATTGTATATTATTTTTGAAGCCGGAAATGGCCTTGAAGGATTAAAAATTGTGGAGGAAGAAGATCCTGACCTCATTATCAGCGATATTATGATGCCCGAAATGGATGGGTTGGAAATGACCCGAAAACTAAAAGCAGAGCTAAAAACATGCCACATCCCCATTATTCTTTTAACTGCAAAAGCATCGCAGGAACAGAAATTGGAAGGATTGGAGGAAGGTGCCGATTCGTATATTCCAAAACCATTCAACCGCAGACACCTGCAGGTAAGGGTGAAGAAATTACTTGAACTGCGTAAAAAACTGCAGGAATCATACCGGGGACATCTTGTTGTTGAAGAAGAGGAAGGACAGATTTCGAGAATGGACAGGAAATTCCTGAATAAAATATCAAAAATTGTTGAAGAATATCATGACAAAGAAGAGCTTTCAATAGAAGAATTAAGCCAGATTGTTGGTCTTTCGAGGGTGCATGTTTACCGAAAAATTAAAAAACTGACAGGAATGTCTGTTAGTGAATTTGTACGTTCTGTAAAACTCAGACGTTCCCTTGAATTGATTAAAAACAGCGGAAAAAGCATATCGGAAATTGCTTACGAAGTTGGGTTTTCTTCGGCATCATATTTTACTAAAAGTTTTAAGGAACAATTTGGTATATCGCCAACAGAATATGCAAAAAAATAGCCCGATGTTTCCACCGGGCTCTAACCTACCAGATTGATTTTAAACTCCAGATTTCTGCTCCCTGGAGTTTTACATTTCCATTGGTTGAAAAAAGTATTAATTTACTATAGGGTGTACTTGGAAAAACAATATCAGTCATCACCAGTTTTCCATTATCGACAAATACTTCTACTGAGGCTTCATCAACAAACAAACGGATTTCCATATTTTCATCCGGTTTATATTCTGCTTTATGAATACCTGAAAAGTTGTTGGAAAAAGAGTTGTTGCCAGCATTTGTACGATCGGTATAAAAAGTACCGTCCTGGATGGAATATCCAATATTAAAAACTTCTCCCTTTTCATTACTTAATGTAATTCCAAATTCTTCGGGCAATCCAAATTGGGATTCGTTTGAAAGTTTAAACTGAAAATTCATTTCGGAGCGACTGATTTGGATCTGTTTTGTATCCATTTCCACTTTCCCCGAAATTACCTGAGCTTGTAACTCCACGTTCTCACTTCTCAGGGTTTTTAATTCATCAACCGGTACTGAAGCCAATATATAATTATTCTCCGATTTTTCCAGAATCAACTCACGCGGTATTGTTATTGCACTGCGCCATTTTTCGGTGGGGACAACCGTGGCATAACTCCAGTTACTCATCCAGCCTATAAATAAACGTCTCCCATCGCTATCGGGGATATCAGACCATGTTACACCGGCATAATTGTCGCGGCCTGAATCTATCCACTTTGTTTCTTTTTGCGATGTAGTAAACTTATTACCATCAAAATTACCCACAAAATATTGGGTTGCCGAACCACCGTTTGGTCCTCCAGGGTTGATACTAACCAAAAGTACCCATCGTTTTTCATCTGAACCTTCCACATTCATTTGAAATAAATCAGGACATTCCCAAACACCGCCATGTGCACCCAACTCTTTTCCAAAACCACTTTCGCGTGTCCAGTCGATTAAATTTGGTGACGAATAAAATTCAATATGGTCTTGCACAGCCAATGTCATTATCCATTTTTTACTGTCTTTATTCCAAATTACTTTAGGATCACGAAAATCTTTGATTCCTGGATTTTTCAGCACCGGCTCGTCGTATTTTGTCCAGGTTCTGCCTTTATCATTGCTAAAAGCTAATCCCTGGGTTTGAAAATCAATTTCTCCTGCCTTTTCACCTGAGGGTTCGTGGTAGGTAAAAATGGCAATTAAAGGTGGCTGACCGTCTTTTCCAAGTCCGGAAGTGTTGTTCCAATCCACTACTGCACTGCCTGAAAAAATATATCCGTGTTCATCTGGATAAATTGCGATTGGCAGGTGTTCCCAATGAACCATGTCGTTACTAACAGCGTGTCCCCAGTGCATGGGTCCCCAAATCGTGCTGTCGGGATAATATTGATAAAATAAGTGATATTCACCTTCGTAATAAACCATTCCGTTGGGGTCGTTCATCCACATTGAATCGGGCGTAAAATGAAATTGCGGACGATATTTTTCTGTGTAGTAACTGGTTGCAGGTTCGCTAGTTGGTTGTTGCTTATTTTTAACGGTGCAACTAAATGCTAAAATTGTGAGAACCAGGGTTGCTAATAAAATATTTCTTCTATTCATGTTAATTGAGTTGATGATTTTAATTTAATATGCCAGATAATTGCGTTATGCTGCCTTCTTTTAAAATTATTTTACCGGTTTCGGTAAATAGTTTTATCCGGTTTAAAACAGATTGTGAGTTATATTTTTTCGTCATTGTTACAAGTCCTTCCATGGCGAATAATTCAACTGAGGATTCATTTATAATTAGTTTGATATCCACCTCCGAATTATCGATAATGGACGGAGCATAATCAACTTTTGTATTTTCGGCATCATTTTCATTTTGAAAGGAGATGAAAAAATAGCGTCTCAAATTATGGTATCCTATAATAAGTTTTTCGTGGTTTTCGTTTTCAAGAATTACTCCGTAAACTGGTTTCCGGAGGTCAAGCTTACGTTTTCAATTGATTCCATTTCAACCACTTCGATTGCCCCGGTTAGGTCGGCTTTCTTTTGTGATTGGTAACCCGTTACTACAACTTGCTCCAATCCAAAAGTTTCGTCGACCATTACAACATTTATGGTAGTTTGCCTGTTTACCCCGATTTCCTGAGTTGACATTCCAATAAAACTGAATACAAGTGTACCACTCTGTCCGAGAGTAATTGAATAGTTACCATCGATATTGGTAACCGTACCATTCATAGTTCCTTTTTCAACAGCTGTTGCCCCGGGTAAAACCTCTCCCTTGGAATCTTTTACATGTCCGCTAACAGTTACCTGCTGGGCATTTACATTCATTGAAAACATACAGACGAGGACTAAAATGAATAATCCGGTGAATCTTTTCAACTGCTTTCTTCTTTTCATAATTATATAATTAGATGTTACCTAAAATTTGTTCAATCTCGTTTATATGATATTCCGGTGTTGCCCCGGCTTTTGAAGCCACAAAAGCGCCGGTTGCACAGGCATAAGCCAATGCATCGGCAGGCGATTTTTTATCCAGCAGAGATGCAATTAATCCTGCAAGAAAAGCATCTCCGGCACCAACAGTATCAACAGCATTTACTTTAAATCCGGGGTGTTCGTAAAATTCACCTTCGCAATAGAGCAATGCACCTTTGTCACCTTTGGTTACACAAACCATTTTAAGGTTGTATTGCGAAGCAAACCATTTTACAAGGCTTTGTTCGTCGTGCCTGTGTTTATTGTACCATTGGGCAAATGCCACCAGTTCTTCATCGTATAGTTTTACGATGTCGGTTTTCTCAAGTAGCCTTTCAACTACTTCCTGCGAATCATAAGGTTTTCTGAAATTCACGTCAATCAGTTTAACTGCATCATTTTCGAGGAGTCTCATGATTGTTCTCCCTGACATTGGATTCCGTGATGCCAGCGTACCATAAATAAGGAGTCCTGCCTCCCGGGCTTTTGTCATTAATAAATCGGTTAATTCAAGGTTATCCCAGGCAACCGGTTCACAAATTTCATAAGTAGCATTGTTGTTTTCATTTAAATGAACAAGTACTTCACTGGTTGGCAGATGTTCGTCAATTTGAATAAATTCAGTACTCATGCCTGATTTTTCCAAAAATAATTTCAGTTCTTTCCCCGGTTCATCGTTTCCAACGCGGCTGGTTATAGAAACATTTTGCCCGATAGCATTCAGATGTAAAGCAACATTCATAGGTGCGCCTCCGGGTTTGGCACCCGAAGGTAACCTGTCCCAAAGAACTTCGCCAATACATAAAATCTGGTTATTTTTAATTTCCATGATGAGATATTATTGATTTATGATTTTCTTCGATTCGTAAATTCAACCTGTATTTCTTCCAAAGATTTTCCTTTGGTTTCGGGAAGAACTTTCCATGCAAAAAAGAAATGCAGCACCATCATTATGGCAAAAAATGCAAACGACGGACCACCACCTATGCCGGGCATTTTAGCGAAAATTGGAAACCCCCAGATTAGCGCTGCTGCAAATATCCAATGGGTAAAACTTCCCAATGCCTGACCTTTTGAGCGTACTTTATTTGGAAATATTTCTGAGATTACAACCCACAAAACGGCTCCCTGGGAAAAAGCAAAAAAGGCAATAAATCCCATGAGGTAAATCATTACTCCATATCCACCGAGTTCATCAAAATTATTGGTGAAAAATGCTTTCGACAACATTCCAAGAAAGAAAACCATACCTACTGAGCCGGCCATTAATAAAGTTCGTCTTCCGTAACGATCGATTAGAAAGAGGGCTACAATTGTGAAAAGTAAATTGGTTGCTCCTATTGAAATAGATTGTAACAGGGATGCGTTGGTTCCAAATCCTGCCATTTCAAAAACACGTGGTGCATAAATCATAATAGCATTAATACCAGCTAATTGATTAAATGCTGCAATTAATATGGCAATCATTACAGGGAAGCGGTTTTCTTTTACAAACAATTTCCCATGTCCGAGTTTAAGTTCCATTTCTACAGATTTCTTTACTATTGAAACCTCTTCTGCAGGATTTTCAGCTTTTACACGGGTGAATATAATTAATGCTTCTTCGCTGCGGTTTTGATTTATTAACCACCGTGGACTTTCGGGAACCAAAAAGAGTAATCCGAAAAACAGTACGGCAGGAAAAAATTCCACACCAATCATCCACCTCCACGACGATTCAGCCAAGACCTGTGCTAACAGATAATTAACTACAAATGCCAGAAAGATAGCCGAAACAACAAAGATTTGGTTGAGTAAAACCAATTGTCCGCGTTTTTTTGCCGGCGAAATTTCTGCAATGAACATGGGTGTTATTACGGTAATACAACCTAACAGAATCCCCGTTATAAAACGGAAAAACAAAAGCAATTCCCAGTTAAAAGCAGTTGCGCTCCCAATTGTTGAAATCGCAAACAAACCTGCCAGTACAATTAATGAGCGACGGCACCCAAATTTTTCGGCTGGTTTACCTATTATTAATGTACCGGCGATTGTTCCGAGAATTGCAATTGCTATTGTAAATCCTAACCAGGTACTGTTTAAATTAAAAAGAGTTTCTAATTGAGATGTAGTTCCCGACATCATTGCAATGTCGTATCCAAAAAGAAATCCGCCAAGTGCGATAATGATAGCTACTGTTAAAACATTTTGCTGTTTCATATTTGAATCGAATTATTCGTTTAAAATTCCACATCAAATATAGATCGACATCCACTTTTCGTATTTCAGCTATGTTACAAAGAGTGGTTTATATGTTACTTTTTGCCTTGAAAATTAGTGCATTTGGAAGTATGTTACATGAATGCTACGTATGTTACATCATGATGAATTTTTTAATAACAAAAGTAGAAGGTTTGTTATTGATTGAACATTAACTTATACTTTCTACCAAAGTAAAAGGTGGTTAATAAATTTTTCCTTTTTTACTACCACATTTTTTAGATACCTACGATTTTGTAAAATTCAGTAACGCTGAAAGCGGACACTTAACCTTTTTTGTCGTAAACAATGCATGGATTTTCTTTAAAGGACAATCCTGATTTAGGAAATCTCAATTTTTTTGCTGTTTTTTTGGTTTAAATATATCCTTTCGGGATAATTAGGTTCATTCAGTGAAAAAATAGTCGGTTTTACCTTGGACACTATATAATTCAGTAAACTTCCGGTTATCATCATTGGGGACAAATGACATAAACTCCTGTTCTGCCTGTTCTCCAAGGTTTTTGGTATCAACAAGAAAATAATATCCTTTTAGCTTTGGCAAATTTTCTTGATTGTTACCCCAATTCCGGCATATAGATTTATCTTTTTAATATCCTGAATTATCCAGCCGCAGGCAACTAATTGCTTATCGATGTGGCCTCTTGCTATTTGATTCGGATTTTGGTTGAACATTATGCTGCGGTATCTTTTATGGTTTTAGCTGGCTAAATTTAGGAATTTTATTGATAAATGGAATTGGCTTACGACGATTTCTCATTTTCAGTTAAACATACACTACCGCAGAACCTATCTTAATCATATACAAGACTTTATAAATCATTGTATTTTTACCAGTAAACTTTTGGAAATTTGTAGCTCACTGAATGCTTACGACTTGAGTGGTTTAATAATAATTAAATGTTATAATTCCTGAATCAGATTCTATTACTTTTAATTTAGCCGGATTTAAATAACTTTTGCATTTTTTATTTTTTGCAAAACCATGGTTGCTCTTGAGGGGGCATTATTTATCATGAATTTTTCTGTACCCAATTTGCCTTCTTGGTTCCGGGTTTTCCTGTTTCTCCATGAGTTCGTCCAGATAGCTGAAAACCAGTTCAATGTTTTTATCCTGACTGGCAACTTTCTTTTTGATTTCTTCGATTTCCAAACGTATTTCAGTATGGTTTTAAAGCATTTTTCGAAGGACAACAAAAGCACGCATAATTGCAATGTTCATTTCTTTTGCCCTTATGCTTTTCAAAACACCTGACAGCATTTCAACTACCGGATGTTGTTTTGAAGGTATCACATATTGTGATACCATATTTTCTATTTCGGCTTCATTCAATTCAATTATTAAAATACATCCGACTCTTTTTTTTATTTTTTTTACATTTTTAGTTTCCTTTTTTGCAGGGAAACAATGCAGATAGTTATGGAACTTTGTAAAAACAGATATTAATATCATTAATTAATTATTAAAGTTACAATTATGAAGAATGCAAAAACAAAACTGTTGATTATGCCTTTTTGGGTAATTCTTGCTGCATTTATATTTGCTGCATGTTCAACCGAACATTTGGATGATCTGGAAGCAGAGGATGTTGAATTGAAAAAAGCCAGTGCGCAGAATAAGATACTGGCGCAAATCAAGAGTGCAACTGCAAAATATCATCGTCTTGATGCAGCAGTTGCAGATGGTTATGAGCTTGATCCTCACTGTGTGGAACATCCTGTTTTAGGCGCAATGGGACATCATGCAGTTAATATGTCAAGGATCGTACCTGCTGTGGTTCCGTCAGAACCCGGGGTATTGGTTTACGAGCCCATGAAAAACGGAAAATACAGACTGGTAGCTGTAGAATTCCTTGTCCCTGCAGAACCATGGGATCTTGCGAATCCAGGGCCACCCATGCTGGGTGAAGTAGAATTTGCTGATCACAGGGAAATCATTGAGGTTGAAAATGAATTTGGCGAACTTGTTGAGGTCAATGCCAAAGGTGGACCGCCATTCCCGCATTACCAGCTTCATGTCTGGGTATGGAAGAACAACCCCAACGGAATGTATTTCCCATTCAATCCAAACGTGCGTTGCCAATAAGCAGACGATGACTATTTGTATCAGTTTTTCAGACCTGTCTGGTTTTGTCATTTAATAACAGCACTAAACTTTTTTTAGGATAACCTTGTTTAAGTTAGGAATATCGGTGGAATGGATATTTGTCCATTCCACTCCTATTTTATGTCGCTGAGAATTTTTTAATGCCCATGGCTGGAGCAAAGCAAAATTTTGAAATATGAGTATCGTGGCATTCAAAGAAAAGGTTGGAGGGATTGATGAATTAAGTGATATATCAGGATTTATCTTTGTTCAGAAATTAACCCGGCATTCCCGGAAATTTAGTGACCCTGAAAATTACCAGATTCTTTGGCTGGAAGACGGGGTGGGAGGTATTGATGCAGATTATGAAAAACGTGATTCATTTCCTTTCACCATACTTTTTATTTACCCTGGCAAAGAGGTAAACCTCCGATTTAATTGTTTTCATCCCAAAGGTTGGATAATAAAATTTTCCCGCCTCTTTTTACGACAACACATGGAGGGTTTCAATATTCAACGTGCTGATATTTTCTTTTCAGGCGAAATTCCAGGCATGGTGTTAAGCCCCAAAATCGGAGATCGGATTAACTCCCTTGCCGAAATGATTAACGAAATTATGCAATCCAATATTCCCAATAAAGAAGTTGCGTCATCCTCACTTCTTAAATCCCTGCTGATATATTGCGACAGCAAATGCAATTTGCATATAACAACAAAAAGCAATAACTATTACCTCAATATTGTAAGCAGGTTTAAACACCTTGTTTCACAAAATCTGGATACTTCTCACCGGGTATCTGATTATGCCAAACTGATGCATATTTCACCCAAATATCTTAATAAAATTGTGAAAGATGTGATGGGAGTTACGGCAAAATCCGTTATCAGCGAACTGCTGCTCATCAGGTCAACACGGGAACTTAAATTCACCAATTCTTCAGTAAAGGTGATCTCGTCACAGCTAGGCTTTTCCGAACCGGAGCATTTTAGTAACTTTTTTTAAAAAGAATGTTGGCTGTTCGCCACTAACATACAGGCAGCGGTAATCTACTTGCCACATTGGCCCGAGACTGGCGGCTGAAATGATGGTTAGAATCGTTCGAAATGGTTCATTGTGGTTTATTATCCTTTACCTGCTATTGTTATCTTTCCGGGGCAAATCTAAAGTGATATTTTCATGAGTTTATCAATAGTTTCACCTGCAATCACCAATTATTATTTAACTGCACATTCAGTTTAATTCATTGCCCAAAGCTTCAGCATCGGATAATACCAGCGGGATACGAAATAAATACTGATAATAATTTTTTAGCTGCATTCGACAATTTTTTTTATGAGCCACAAGCAAAATTGTTTAAAATCTTTAATACTATTGCAGGATTTGTTGTCAGATTTAAAACAACATATTTTAATGACTATGAAACCATCTATTTTAATATTACTGACATTATTCCTGCATATGTCTGCCCCCGGTCAGGAACAAAAAATTATTGATCAGATTAAAAATCATCATTCCGGAACTGCTGTTTGGTGGATTGGACAGAACAGTTGGATTATAAAGTCAGAGGAAGTAGTAATTGCAACTGATCTTTACCTTGAAGGTGAGAGAATTATTAATGTTCCGGTTACTGCAGATGAATTAGCTGAAGTTGTCGATATTTATTTTGTAACGCATGACCATGGAGATCATTTTGGGAGGGAAACAGCACGTGTATTGGCAAAGAATTCAGCCTGCAGGTTCATTCTGCCGGAAAGTTGCATAGAAACAGCACAGAATCTGAATATACCTGCTAACCGGATAACAATTGCCCGACCCAGGGAACCGTTTGAATTGGATGGAATAAAGGTTGAGCCAATACGAGCTATACATGGGAATAAAAATTTTGCAATCTATTATGATGCAAACATGAAGGATTGCGGATATTTAATTACAATAAACGGAATTAAACTGCTTCAACCGGGAGATTCTTATTTATTGGAAGATCATTTGTTCTTAAAGGAAGTTGATGTCCTGTTTTTTTCGCCCACTGAGCACAACATGCATATCACTCCCTCACTTGTCCTGATAAATGAATTAAATCCTGATTATATTTTCCCCCAGCATCACAGTACTATGGTAGTCACTGATGATAACCGGTTCTGGACTAAAGGTTACCCCGATGAAGTGAAGGTGCTTTTATCTCAGGAAATGAGAAAAAAGTATCATATATTGAAACCAGGGGATAAAATGCTAATTCATTAGCTATACTGATTCAATAAAATTGTTCCAAATGTGCTGAACAGGGAGTTTACAGCAACAAGACCAAGTCAGGTATGGGGTTCTGATATTACTTATATTAGAACCAACAAAGGCTGGATGTATTTAACGGTTATTATCGACTTGTCTGACCGCAAGGTTATCGGAAGGGCAATGAGCAAAGGACTAAGTGCTGAAGAAACTTCAATTGCTGCATGGAGAATGACAATCATAAACAGGTCGCTAACACAAAAACTCATTTTTCACTCTGACAGGGGCATTCAATACGCCAGTTCTGCATTTTGCAATATATTGAATGGAAATAAATGGGTTTGTCGAAGTATGAACAGAAAAGGGAACTGCTGGAATAACGCAGTTGCTGAAAGCTTTTTTAAAACCATAAAAATTGAATCCGTTTATAACGAAAATTATCATGACCAGGACCATGCAAATTTATCTCTCTTTAAATGGATTGAAACCTGGTATAATCGAAAAAGAAGACATTCAACTTTGGGTTATAAAACAATTGAAGAATTTGAAATTTTAAACATAAATCAAAAAATCGCTGCATAGCTTTAACTTATCGTCCAGCTTTTTGTTGCATATCCGGGGATTTATTGCCTTGTTTAGAAGCCATAACAGAAAAATAAATTACACATTCATTTGAAATCGAATTCCTTCATTAACAATTAATCCATTTTGTAATATAATTCCGGTAATGGGATCGGCTTCGCCTGAGAAGTTCATTTTCACTGTATATTCCCCACTTTTAAATAATAAACTTCTGGAATGCATCAAAAATGCTCGCGTTTTGTCATCATTGGATATTATAGATGTTTTTAATATTATTCCTTCATGTATTAAAGATGCCGTTATTCGTAACCAATCAATAGGTTCAGGAGATTCCAACAAGATTAAATTATCAGTATCATTGTTTATTGGAATTTTAAAAATCTCAAATTTTGGAGCACGAGATCTTTTCTCCATATTAATTTTGCGAAGAGATTTATTAACAATCTTATCAAGTGAATCAAATAACGTAATACTTTCTTCATTCAACCTGTTATATTTGTATTTTACCTGCTCAATAATAGTATACACATTTATTAAATCACCACTTGTTCCTCTAAAATCATTTAAAGCTAATCTGTAAGCTTTTAACGCAAGTACCAAGGGACGTGTATCTTCAACTCTCGATATAGCAACTTTAGGCAAATCAATAGTTTTTATTCTTCCGTCCGGATATTTACTTAAAAAATGTTCCGTGATATTAGCATACATAGAAGTTGTAAATTGGAAATTATGTAAAAGCTGATCCCCATTACTTCCTTGAGTCATTACCTCTGCCGTATACAAACTATTTAGTTTAAAGGGAAGCGAAGTAATAAAATTCAAGTAAGGGGCTGGTGTGGAAGGTATAATTGTTGAGCATTCACCTGCAACTTTACCTTGTAACCATGTTAAAAGACCGAATGGCATTAATGGAAGGAATCCTTCTCTAAAACTCCCTTCAGGTGCTTCAAGTGTTTTTCCATTTCGGTCCTTAATTACCATGTTTATAGGATTGCTGAACATTTTGGCTACATAGGCTTCATTAAACTGAATCCCCATATCATATCCGGAGTAGAAGTTTTTGGCACCGTCAATTGGTAAGGTCTTTTCAATATAACTGGCAAATTGTTGAACGGGTTTTTTCTTATATGCGAGCTCCTTAGACTCTTCATTTGTTCCGTGACCATCCTGCAAGGCTGAAATTCCTGGTCCTTCATCCGTTCTGAAATAAGCGTAATTCGTAGTTACCGTGTCCGTGCGTAATACGCTATCAACATCTACCGAGGTGGCCACTTTTAAACGATAATAGGTAGCAGGACTCAATACCAGTGGCCCATTGATATTTTGCTCTGTGACGTTAGGATGGTTATCGTTGGTCCGAGCCAGCTGATCAATGACACTCTTTTGGGTCATGTAAACAATACTGGTAATAATTAAAGTTCTGCCCTCAGTTCTTATTCCTTCGATAGGATCAAAACCTCTATAGAACAGGACTGGCCCTGTTTTGGTCATATCGCCGATCTTAGCTCCATCCTTGAGAACATACCCTGCAATATCTGCAGACTCCTGGGTGAGGTAGACAGCCACCTGATATACCAGCTCCGGAAATTGAATTAAGAATTCTGGGGTATGTAACAGTTCACTGCGCGAAACATTGGGTGCCTGTTCTCCGGCCACTTCATCACAAACAAAGTGTAAGCCAGCATATTCAAACTGATAATCATACAAGGTGTCCGCTTGGCCTCTCCAGTCTACTCTGATCCATTGCTGGGTAGTAATATGATTGCAAGGTGGATGCCGGTCATTGAAGTCCTCGCGCTGATATCTATCGGCCATATCGGCGGCATGGTAGCGCCACAATTCAATTTGTGGTTCATTGGGTTCGGTTCCTTCCTCCAAGTTGCGAATATTATCCTGATCAATTGTGAACTCATCGTCTGCTCCTGTATTTATTCCGGTCCTTATCGAGTTCCATCCTGTGACTGTCCACTCCTGGAGTTCCAGTTGGTCCATTTTATATTCCAGGCTCTTGCCTCCAACCTCATCACTCAACAGGCTTAGCACGGGAAGTGCTACACCTCCGGATGCATGTCTTTTTAGATTATGGACAGGGCGGGCAAAGGTTAGTACCGGTCGTGCGTCTATTGGAATAATACTTAGGTTACTGAGATCAGTTGCCCTTAGATCATCTGTTAGTAGTTCCATAGCCCAGGTAGCCCCATTATCCTTGTGGTGAATAAATGAACATTCTTTTAGGAAAGGCATAACTGGTTGTACCTCGCCAGGCTGTTCCCAGGTAAACTCCACTTCCAACTCCAAATCGGGTAAGGGCCAGAAGAGTTTTATGCCTACTTTGGCCAGTCCATGGATCCAATAAGGTTCCGGGACTTTACCTTCCAATAACATCTGCAGATAGAGTTCTATCCCAATACCAAATATTTTAAGCGCAATTTCGGCATACAACTCCAACCTGCCTTCCATCTGCAAGGGTTTCCAAAAGATCCCGGCGTCCAGGGAAATTTTAGCAATCAAACTAAAAGATACAGGTCCAAAGGTCTTGCGAATGTCCAATCCCACACTGGCACCGAAAAGCAAGCTTTTGCTGTCTATCATAAAATAGGCACTGGCCTTAAAAAGCGATAGAATTTCAGCCCTAATGCGTTTCGCTTCAGGTTCTTTCTTCCCGATGTGCAGGTACCAGTTGCTGGAGTTATTAAAGTCGAAGAAGGCTTCCAGGTTTGCTCCCACAGTAATAACATCCTCTAGGGAGTAGCGAACATCTATATTGATCATGAAGGTGCCCGCACGGCCATCAAGAACAGCGAGTAAATAGAATGCACCTTCCTCTTTTTTATCGGCGCTGCGTTGTTTTAATATATTGGCCTTACCCTCTAAAATTATAACTGGTCCAGGAATCAGGACAACGAGCATCACACTCATATTGAGTGTAAAACCGTCATCATACATTGTTCCTATTGTAACACCGGCACCAAAACCATATTCGTCATAAATTGGTTTCCATTTCTGTATGCTGGTGATATTGCGCTCTGGATTAGACAAATACCACTCATACCAATTCTGTTCGTTGGTTTTTGTTGGTCCGGCATGAATAGCGGCAAGGCCCTTAATTCCATAGAGGCTGGTACCTGTGGCTCCCAGTGGTAACCCAGTTGGGAGTTCGGCACCAAGGACAATAAAAAAGGTAGTAAACTCATGGCCTTCTGCATCCTTAAGCTTCCCTATCATGAGTTCGGCTTCAATTTCGAGGCGAACCGCCATAAGGTTGAGCTTAATATTACCTTTAAAGAGGTCACCAGTTAAACCTGTTCCCCCATTATTTTCTTCTGTTAGTGTTTCATATTTTACCGAACCTTCAAAGGAGAGTGTATTTGGAATCTCGAACTCAACCGCAATTCCCTTCATTGAAACGTCTACAGGACCTGTGCCATTCTTAAGCCAGCTAAACTTTAGTCCTTCAACGGAAGCGCCTAATTCTAGGCCTTCTACTAGGTTTATGGAACCTGAGAAGCCAAGCCATTGTTTTTTGGTGGCTTCTTCCTCGCCTTCGTTTCCAAAACCTATTTCGCTTATTCCTATTTTAAAGGCTTTAAAATCCAAGGTAATCTCATTAGGCGCTTTAAGCCAACCTCCAGGAATACTGATATCTCCCTCCGAACTGATGGAAAGACCATCAACCTTCATTTCGGGCCAGTCAAAACCCTCTATTTTGGGTTTAATACTGCCAGTTATGATGGCATAATGAATATCATCTTGCAGTTTATAGGCAATGCTATCTGCCTTAATTTCAAAAAGTTCGTGTTCGATACTAATTAAAGGGGCGTCTGCAGTCCCGCCAATTTCCAACATAAAATCGGCTTCTGGACCCCCTGCCGAAGCTTTAAATTTTATCCATTTGTTTGCAAAGGGTAGAAAGACCAGGCCTGTAAGTAGAAAGCCATCTGGTATTGATTGCATGAAAGATACTTTCAAATGCCATAGTATTATTTCAAGACCACCTAGTTCAAAACCAGCAATATGATCACCTGTGAGTTCAGATACATCAAAATCTTCTTCTTTCAATCTTTCTTCAGATATTGCGGGATCTTCTCGTTCATCACCGACAATTGCGCTACCAGAAAATCCTCCTGAACCAATATTAGCGTTCGCAATTCCTATACGCGGTAATCGGGTTCCTGAATCTAATTTGCTATAATACATAGCCGCTCTGGAAATAAACATTCCTTTGAATCCAGGCGGTATTTTCTCGCTAAGTTCAGGCGGAATATCGTCATTAATCCATCGAATATCAGCGGCGGAATCTGAAGAAGCAGACTCTGTAAAATCAATTATAAAACCAGAATCACCTATCATAAACGGAGGTACGCCAGATAGTTCGGGAGATTTAAAGTTGAACTTTCCAGTTATATCAACTGAAAGACCTGTATTCCAAGCCAATTCGTACCCGACTACTCCAGCTTTTGGTTGCCATACTTCACCATCTTTTTCGTAAGCCTGTAAAATATTTGCGTTAGCTTTAATACTAAGTATAAGGTTGTCAATGGAGAATTTAGCCATCGGACTACTTTGAAAAGATAAGTCGAAATACGGAAAACTATCAGGCTCACCAATATGAATTGAAATGTCTGAAAGAAATGGAAGCCTAAAACTTAGCTCCTGAAGTATATAAAAACGATAGCGTGTTGCTAGGCCTTCACTTGTCCATTGCACATTAATAAAATCGGGATCTACGGCTAAAAAATCAATGGCGTCATCTAGTCCCATAATTAGCTCCGCAGGGAGTAAATCTTTTAATAAATATGAAGCAGGATATATGATTTTATCTGGCATAATTTATTTTTAGGAAGTTGAGATGAATGCTTGCGACTTGTTTGCGTTGTTTTCCATGGGCGATTCGTGCAACCTCAAATCAAATGGGTTGCTGCGCATATTCCGAATGAGACTTGGAGCTATTCCAAGTGATGACAAATTAGGATCACTCGGGTCAAGAGTATATTCTATACTTTCATCAAAAGTAACAGCTATTACTCCTTTATTAATGCCTGAAAGTGGGCTGCCTAGTGGTGCATACGTCTTTATTTGAAGTGAAACTGACTCACCAGTCCCTGCGGTAGCCTGATACTGCAGAGAAGGTGAAGTTCCTGCAGTACCAATAACTATAGGGTGCCAACCTACACCTCTAAAAGAGCGCGGATCAATTACGAAAGTACCTTTGGTGCCAAAATCTGGAGTACCCGGTGAGAACAACTCAAAGTAAACTCGTGAATAAGCTTTAGCCCTAGATCTGACAATACTAATGCTGATTTCCCTAACTCTTCTCGTACTGCCTGGCTCATTCACCTCTCGATTTGTTAAAGTTGCATTCAGGGGCCATAAATAATTATTTAGATGGGCTACTTGTCGGTAAAGATTGCGGACCCAACTATTACGATTATTGAGCAAAAAAGATTGTACAAAATTATTACGAACTGTATCAGTTAAACCATCATAATTGGTTTGTAAATTTGCATAATCCTCTCCAAACATGGTATGACTAAAGTCTACTACAATTTCAGGATCTCTTAGGGCATTTGCCATTAGCTCAAATGCAATGCTGAATACCGCGCCAGCGACAATGATAATTGCCATTCCTCCTGAACTAGCAGAACCTAGACCCATAATAACCAATGCCTCCGCACTGATAGTTACCGCACTCCCTGCAGCGGCAATTGCGGTAAGATCGGCCGACAGATAGTTTCCTGAGGCATGAAGATCATTAGTGCTCATTAGCATTTTTGCCATGCTTACAGTTCCAAAAACTACACTAAATCCTCGAAAAAATTCTGCAAACCCAGGTCCTCGACTTATTCCGGTATAATGCCTAGATGGCATTAGATGGTATATATCGCTTGACAAACTTACCATATCCTTAGTCAAGTCATAGATAGCCTGATAGCTTTGGTCTCCACGGTATACCTTAACCGTATCTTCACATATCCTCCAAAGTGAGCCTAACAAGTTAAATGCATTTAGTGCGTGCCCGAAAGCATCTGCCACTATCGTCCCACCACTCATGGATCCTGCGCCAGGGATTTCCACATCGGTATCGAGACTGAAAGAGATAGTCGTCCTTTGTGTATGTGTACGTGTGATTACTTCATCGGTTAAAATATTCCTTACCTGACTAGACGTAGTAGTATATTCGCTAGTTGTAATACTAAATAATTCTCCAAATCGAGCCCGATATGCTCCTCGTATTCGAATGAGATATCTAACTTGATCCGGATGTAGACGGATTTGCTGATGAGCAATTCGGGCATGATGGAACATATCTTGTCGGACCATTTTGAAACACCACGCTACAGCTGGACCTCTAAAACGCCTTTGCGTGCTCCAGATGGATTTAAACCAGTCAAAGTCAACAGGAGCCGTGGCTGATGAATTATGAATATCTTTTACCATAAACCCATTCGTTATTGATCGAATGAAAATATCGCCTTCATGTTCATTTTCTAAAGCGTCTAATGCATTATTAAAAATCTCAATATTTGCATCTGTAGGATCAGCCTTAAATTGGGCGAAGAATTGGTCGTTCATGGAGTTTTTGAGAAGGATAACAGCACGATCTTTATCGTTTTTAATACCCATATAAGAAACAGAAAAGCCTGTAAATACTGAATTGTCCAAGGCCCCTCGCAGATCATCACGGAAACTGGAAGGTGCTCCATTGATGATTCGATTGATGTTTTCAAGCATCTTTATTTTAATAGCATTGTCACCTTGTCTGATATAATTTGCAAAGCGCTCTTTTTGTTCAAATACGGTCCTAGTTAGCCTTCTTACTGTATCTAGCAAGTCTTTCATTATATTAAAAGAAATCCCGACATTATTATTCGCGATTAAGGCCAAATTATAAGGTTCAAACCGCGTTGCAGGCCAGCTATAGGTGACAGCTGAAAATCGCAAGGAAATTTCCCTTCCTGAACGTGGATCGGACCGCCAAACTCGGGATTCATTTTCTTGATTTCGAAATAAATACAGCCGGTGGTCAACAGTGGATCTTGAAAATGTTAGCGAAGCATCTGCTCCTGGTGATAGCAGGAATAATTCATCAGGTATTGCCAATGATCTATCTGTATATCGGGTGTGATCAGCCGTAAGATTTTGAGTTGGAGGATGATAAATTGCTACTTCTTGCATACCCCCAATAAGGGTATTTATATGGTTGTCACCTGACATGGCAGTAGAAGTCTTCTTTTCATGTCGCATACGAAAAGGCATATCACTTGGGTTATGTCGAAATGAAAAACCGATTGAGGAATCATCTGGAAAAGCTCTTTTTAGTCGTATAAAGTATTCATGCACGTCCATCCAATAAATAGAGGCATCTGTAGCATCAAGGTTTTCGCCTGAATAGTGAATCATACCCAAATTAATGGAAGCAGTTGTGTTCAAAATTTCTTGCCCTTTTTCCACACTAATGTCATAATTGCCATCCAATGCATTTTGTGCAAGCGTGGTGATATCTCCTGAAGACAAATCTATTGGGTCTACTTGTCTAAGTCTTCCTCCTTCGAAACGAGCTCTCTTTCTATGCCCTCCTCTACGCCGGAATACTCTAATTGCATCAGAGAAGACAACCAAACGACTTGATTCATCATCTAAGGCAGAAACACTTATAACAATAGATCGTGGTATTGGTGACGCCCACCCGGGCATCGCTTGGAAATCTAAGGGAATATCTGGTCTGAATTCTAATAGATACACCGGAGTACCTAAAATAGTGCGTTCAACGAAGCGAATTCTGCCATCTAGTGGCGCTAAAACAGAAACTCTACCGCTTGCCGGCGACGTTTGGTATTGAGCACTAAAACTTGGCCAATGATTTGTATCTAATGACAGAAGTTGGTTATCTGTTGGAAAACCAATCGGAACGGTTAAAGTTGAACCATCCAGCGCCCTTAATGGAAATAATGGTATACTCATGATATTAAGTCGTCCAAGATTAGGCTGTTAGGAATTGATAGTAGTTCCATTGAAGGAAAGCTCGTTCGTAGCGATTTACCACGTACAATTGCACGATAAATTTTGCTCTCATTTATATCGGCGGTGTCATCAAAAATATGACTACCGTAAGTAGGAGTCCAAGCTATTAAAGTTCTCCAAAATTGTTGTTCAGGTGCTCTATACTGTAAGAGTAACTCAACGCCCGGCTGCATAACTTCCACAGCCAACCGAATCTCATCATGATCCGTTGATCTTTGCCTATGAACCAAAACTATTGATGGCGCAGAATAATTTGTTAATTCTAGGGTTCTGATTCGTTGTACTTTTGATGCCGTGGATTTGTTATTATTATCATTCACTGCCACCAACCTATAATAATAATCTTTTAATCCTTCTAAACCTTCATCAACATAGGGAATCTGCTCGTGCAATTGGGTCACTACCTGTACCTCACCAGAGGTATCCCGATAGACCACAGCCACGGATTTACCGTTGGCCACCCTTCTTAGATTTGTGACAGCATGGTCTACTACACCGTCCGGGGAAATAGTAAATACGCTTGCCAGCTCATCTGCATTGGCAGGAGTCGGATTCCAATAATTTAATGCATGAGTTTGTCTGTTCGGCGCATCAGCTTCCCTATCAAATTCGTCCAGCATGTAAACCCCTAAAATACCGTCGGCACCAATGGGTAATTCCCCGGGAAGGCTTACCGCTCTTGTCAGGGTTTTAATCCTGGGGTCTGGAATGGTAGTTACAATCCTTGGATCGGCTTCTCGGCTCCACCAGCGGAGGTCTTCCAACTCTTCTTTGGTTTCTGCCCGATACAAAAGGTATTCCTTCAGATCAGGTTCTTGGTTCAAGGCCCAGTGAAGCGTTATCTGCCGGTCACCTGCCTCAACCTTGGTAAAAACGGGCTGTCTGGGTGGCATTACGGCCGGTGTTACAATGGGGTCGCTAAGCGGTCCCCAAATACTACTTTCAGAAAGAGAGTCGTTTATAAGGCGCAATCGGTAATAATAGCGGTTTCGTACAATTCCATTTACTGAATCTAGATATTTGGGCTGCGCGATGGGTTTTGCGGTAATTAGCACAAAGGCCTTTTCGTTTCCTGCCCGCATGCCTATGACATTTAATTCTTCGTTATTCAATGCCGGGTAAAAACGATCGGCCCAGCGTCGCCAAACTACAGTGATTTCCTGCCAGGCACTAGTATCCTTCTCAGGAAAAAGGGCAGCCATAGTCACCCTTGGGTTGAGGGTATTAAACCATTCCCCAAAATCAGGGTCATCAGCAAAAACTTCAGCTAGACTTAAACCCCGATAGAAAGCCTGGCGTGTTCGCCTTAGTTCCAGATCACGCGTATAAATGGCGCTGTCGTTTGCTCGGTATAACTTGTACTTAATAAATTTGTCTATCGGGCTATTGAGATCATCCCAACTGACTTCTACTTGACATTGATCATAATAATCTGCTTTCTTTTTAATATTTGCATCTGGCTGTGGTCCCTTGGGGGGTCTTTTCCTATTTACAGCAACAAAGGTGGCATTTCTAGAAAGCATACTTTCTCTGTTCCTATTGTCTTTGGCGGTCAATGACAAATGATATTGAATTGTCGCTGTACCATTTTCAAAAGTGGGGACACTACTTAGCGATTCCTCATACTGATATTGCGTACCAATATAAAGCCGAATCGCATGAGCGGCGTCGATTTGTAAACTAGGAAGGTCTTCATCTTTTTCGCCGGCGGTAACAAATACTGTTAGTTGTTGTGCGGTTTCCCATTTGTGCCAAAGTACATAAAATGACCGCCATCGATTACGCTCCGTGTGATTGTCAAAAAACACTAGGGCGCCTGGTATATAGTTCTTTACAATTGGATGCGTATATCCGTCTGGCCGTGGAAATCTATTAAAGGTAATTTTGTAAACCCGTGACATAGGCAGCCAATCTACTCCTGCAAGCAATAACTCTTGTCTTTGCCTTACAGAATCATTTGAAGGAGGGTCCGTTTTTAATTCAGCAAATGTAACCGTAGCTAAATCTAAAACGCTAGGCCGTTGAGGCGTATTCGTACTATGAAGATTAGGTCCTTCAGTTGGTATTTCAACCCTTCGGTCTGTCCATCTTCTTTTTTCTTCAGGTTCTGAATAAGGAATATATGTTGAATGCTCTTCCTTTAAGGTAATGCGAAGTAGATCATTTTTTTTAGGAATTATTGCAGGTCTGCCGGAATAAACAACAGTAAACCTAGGACTACTTCCAGCAGTATGACTTTCAATGGTGAACATATGAGGTCCGATTAGACATTTCTCCCCATTTAATTCATTTGATCTTACGTTTAAGGTTCCTTGCATTATAATAGTATGGTGAAAATCATCCACAGAAGTTACTGATGCTATTCTTCCAGTAATTTCATTAAGAGTACCCTTTAATTCAAACAATTTAAAGGCATTTACCTCTGGAAAATACAGTTGCTGTGTTCCGGTCCATGCCCATTTTAATCGGAAGTTATAATCTAAATTGATCGAAATCATATCCCCATTTGCCGGGAATAATTGGATAAAAGGAACTTTCTTAACCCGTATAAAAGCGTTCCCGGATCTATTTTCATAAGTGTCTATTTCCAGTAATTGGTCAACCTTGGTCATTTCGGATACACCTGTAAGTTGATTTGGTAGCTCTACCATACGACTTATGGTAGCATCATACCCCATTATTTTTGATGCGATGTCAGCATTGAATTCAAGGGTTGTTATTAATTCATAATATTTACCAGCGGCATCATCAGTTTCCATTACTCCTTCCACAATTCCTATTAAAGGCAAAAATTCAGCATGAACGTTAACAGGGGGTTGGTATATAGGTTCAGCCAGGGTTCTCACGTCTTTTGTTCTACTCCAAGTACTGGTCCTTCCAAACAGATCAATACCTTTTACAGCATAAAAGTAGCGGCCATTTGCGAGATATTTGTCGATATGTTGAACCGTGGATATATTAGAAAGCCATTCTTCAACGGTAATTGCTTTTCTCCAGAATTGTATTCCTTGAATAAAGCCGTTAAAACGATACTGCTGGCTAACAACCGTGGTGCCTGTATCGGAACCAATACCAAGGGGAAGAGTATTCTTAGTAAGAATCCCCAATGTAGCGGAGAAATTGCTATCCTGAGTACCATTAATATATATTGTAAGATTGCGGCCGTCATATCGGAGTCCTATATGTGACCATTGTTGTGCTGGAATAATACTGGTGGAATCAAAACGTCTGCCATTCACATACACACGGACCTTAAAACTTGAACCAGTTTTGTTTAAGCCTATCCAAAGACGTTCGAAGTACTTATTTCCCACTACGGTAGGATATTGAATATTGGTATTATGTGGATTAACAAATAGGAATATCGAAAACGTGTTTCCCAGTGCCAACAAAGGACCGGTTTGGTCAATATAGATCGGGTCCCTGCCGGTAGAGCATACATAGGTTTTCTGATCGTTATAGATCATGTCAGCGACAGTATGCTGCTGATTTAAAAAAGGGCCCCATTTGGTGAGTAAAGCTGTGCTCTCAGAAGGGTGAATTACCTTTTGCCAAATACAAATATCGGCCAGGGTTCCTATAAAGGGTTTAGTGAGGCTACTGTCAACTGAACTAACTTCTGCGCCGATCACAATAGGTTCAATAGGAATGGTTACAGAGCCAAGTTCTGCAGCAATAGGGTCTTCCGGAACTGCAAAAGCAGGATCCGAATAGTGAAACCAAACCTGACTTCCTGAATACACCGCGGAGACCCTTACCCAATAATTGGGGAGAAGAGGGGAGGTGGCATCAAAACGGCGGTTATTAATATTTAGGCGAAGTTTGTAGTTGCCATCCGAAGATCTTATCAATCCCAGCCGAAAACCTCTACGTGGGTTATTCCCTATGAGCATGGCCCCGGTGACTGTGGCCGGATCAATTTTTAAGGTTACCTCCAGGGTAAATTGTGCGCCCAGTGCTTTGAGATGATCCTGGGCTTCTAATGACAAGGCCCCATTGCCATGAAATTTTACAGAAAAGGCACTGGGTTTGAACGCATGTTCCTTTACAAACCGTGGCGACCCTAATACCGTTGGGGAAATTCTACCCTTAGCATTTGTGTATTGCCCGTTCAATGGCCAGTAACCTAATAGATTGGGTAAGGTCATTGCCCTCGTATTTTCCCGAAATAAAGCGGGTGAATAAATTCCTTCCCTTAAATTCAAAATCCTTTGAGGAAGTGCGGTTGCCCTAGGGCTAGAAGCCCCAAAGAGTAGGCGTACAGGATAGATGGGTTTCTCGAATAGATGGAGGATTCGGTTAAAATCTATACTCTCGGGTACATCTATTTCGCTAATATTCGGTTTGATAAGTCCGGCAGAAATGGCTACCTGGGAAGCTTCATTATTTATTTCTCCCAACTCATTTAAAAGCGCGGGCATCGGCTCCGGAATTAATTTTGTAATTTCCGGAGTTTTTACGGGTTGAGAGGCTGTAGGATCCAATACAAATAAGCCTGAAACATCCTCTATGGGACCTATTTTTTTTCGGTAATTTATTCTGAAAAAGAACCAGTTACCTGCAGGTAGATCTACAAATTCGAGACGCTCAAAGGCATTCCCAGGTCTACTGATAAATATTTGTGTTTCTTCTAACCGCGCTCTAAACGGGGCGCCATTTCCCCGCATATTTAAGGTTCGTCTAGTGGTTCTTGTACTGCTTACTGCGTCATAGTCGATAATGACTTCCTCTACTGGAAAGTCAAAATATAATTTTATGGATTGTGGAACAGTTCCGTAAACTGTTAGTTGTGGATGCTCAATAAGATCATAGGACTCAGGTGTGCGCACCCCAACAGTACGTCCGGAGGATACTACTTTTACGGCGCCAAATTGCAGACTCTGGTTTTTAGGACGAATGTACTGGTTTCCAAAATTCACGGGAATTAAAGGATAAGTTTGGTCACCCCAGTGTCCTGTTATCCTATATAGATATGTTTCAGATGAAATACCGGTATCGTCTATGTAGTACAATCCGGTCATTCTGGCCAAGTAGGGATCCAAAGCAGCAATTAGGACGGTGTCTAGTTTTCGAAGTTTTGTTTTTAGTCCTGTTTCCTCTGTAGGTTCAAAATAGCGAAGAAACATAGGGTTAGGATCACCCGGGTCGGTTAGCTGTTGCGCAACTTTAACCAATTCATCTGCTGAATTGGCAAATTTTGTACTCAACTCCGAATTTGTAAAACCAATATGAATCCTCTCAATTGCCTCGATTTGTGTGAGGGGCAGATTCAAATGTATCGACCAATCATAAACTGGAGCTATTGATCCAAAGCCATGAGTTAAATTATTATTATCTCCGGAAAAAAACTGGGGATTCCAAACAGCTCTAGTAAGTGTAAAGCCGCCTGGTGGAAAGCCTATTTCTGCATTAAAATTCCATCTTAAATGATTTCCGGGTATTCCTATTTTTTCATCGTATAATATATGGTATCCAAGAAATTGGACACCAGAAAGAGATAGTGGTGGTTGGTTAATAATTGGCATAAACTAACATTTAAAATGCTTAGTTGCATATAATAAAAAAGTATTGTTTACCTAATTAATACAAGACAATTTAATGAAAAAATCTTTATGAAAAATCATTGTTGTCCGGTAAACCGAAATATTTATAATTATTTGTTACATACCATATACAGTTTTTAGTAAATGCTTCATATTGGGCATAATCGACATATCCTTTATAGAAAGTAATTATTGAACCAGCGGCCAGATTATGTACCTCATTTAAGAACATGTGGTCATGCCGGACTGCTTCGCTGTAGCGGATAAGACAAGGTATATTCTCGCTTGCCTTAATGATGGTATGGGCCTTTATACCCCCTTTTTTCTTGCCTTCTTTGGGGTTGCGGCCAACTCCACGTAAAATGTCCTTGAACAATGTTATTGTTGTTGAATCCAAGATATTTATCGGAGTTTCCAATATCACCAGAATAAGTTAAAGTAACCTTTGACTGATTCGGACTAATAAACATACCCTTGTTGTTCAATTCAGATATGAATTTTTTCCTCCATCCGGAGTTTTAATGGTCCTTGCAGGCAATTCTAAACTGCTGTGAACAATCATCTCATTTTGTCCTACAATTGCATGATGAATTGCTTCATTGCTCAATTTGTTTATTGTTGCACAAGAGCTAAACAAAATGGTTAGAACTAAAAGAAGAAGTGAATTTTTCAAAGCTTTTGATTTTTTGTTTACAAAGTTAAACTACAATTGAAACACAGAATTAATCATGTAAAATATTAATTTCTACGAAATTTACATGTACTTTTAGAAAGCCCTTTGTTCCAAGAGTGTTTAATTTATATCAATCATTTTATAACGCCTTTTTCAAAACAATTGTCGAATTCTATCATAGAGAACTGACCTAAGCCTTTTTTTAGCTTGATTAAGATGAGAATTAATTCAGGCATTTTTACCTTTCCCAACATAGAATGGTATTCCTGTGTATCTGTCAATGTATTGGTAGATGTAGAAGTTTTTTTTAGCTACCATACTATTTGGTTTTCTAACTTATTACGGTGGTATCGACAAAAAGTTTTAAAATTTAATCATCTTTATTTAAATAAATTTCAGGAAAACAAAATTTCTGTATCGAAAGAGTCATTCGTTCTATATTGCTTGTGCGTATGAGGGTTAACATATAATGGACGGCTGATGCACTACCCTTTTTTATTATAGAAATAATGGTGTTATTCGAAACATTTTGAGCTATAGCAAGTATTGACCAGGATAACTATATTTACCCACTGAGAACGTCACTTATTCAAGTGAGGATAAAGTATAGCAATTGGAATACAGTCGAAACAACAGCTAACTCTAAATATTATAACTATGAACCAACAATTAATTTCAAACGTTTCTGATTATGATAGAAAAACATATAGAAGAATACGAAGAGCTATAGGATATTTAGGAATTTTTCTACCTGTTTTACTTGTATGTTTTTCAATGATTCCCTTTTTTAAAACATCAATTCAGCCCTCAATAAGTGAATACTATTATTCAAACCTGAGAGAAATTTTTACCGGAACAGTATGTGCTATCGGATTATTTTTTATTAGATATGTCGGATATAAGAGTTCTTCTATTTGGAAGAATGATAACTTGTTGACAAATATTGCAGGTTATCTGGCAATTGGACTTGCATTTATTCCAACTAATCCGACCTCATGGTCTGAAAAGATATATACAATACTGCCATATAATATAGAATTTATAGGATATATACATTATGCTTTTGCATCACTACTCTTTATTTTATTATCCTATATTTCGATAAATATTTTTACGATAGGTCAGGATACAGCCCAAAACACATCTGAAAGTATTATTAATGAAAATAACATTTATAAATCCTGTGGGTATTTTATACTTGTATTCTTAATTCTAACACCAATTTTTTCATACCTGGATGTTTTTTCTTACTCAACTTTGACTTTTGAAGCATTGATGCTATTCTCTTTTGGAATTTCCTGGCTAATTAAAGGCAGAGCCTTGGGAGATAAGGGGGAAATAGGTGAAAAACTTTACGGAGAATTCAATTAACTAGCCTGCTCCCTGCATTGGTGCTCAGAAGCATATTGTTCAAAATTATTCCTTAATGCACCGCACAGAACGACCGTATCCACGATGGTCGGTGTACACGCTGGCAGTCCTGTCATGGAAATACAGGATCCATGTATCGGTACTGCTAACCGTACTTGACGAATAGTAAGCAGTGGAACCCTCACTGTAGACATACCATTATTGGCGCGGTGGCCCGCCATGGGCAATTTAAGCGGATAGTCAAAAGCTCCGGCTGCATCGTTGCTACTCCAACTTTGGCGTTCGGCTTCCCACTCAGCTTCTGTGGGCAGGCGATATCCGCCTGGGCAGGGTTTATTGGTGCGGTCTATGCTTTGCCATAAATTATCGTTTTGTGGACTGCGCCAGTCGTAAGGACTGCTGCCGGTAGTTATAAAGTTGTCATGTCCGGGTATATCGCGGTCACTCAATTTAGAGGTTGTACCGGATGTACGTTTCTCGTGTCCGTCGGTCCCTCTGCCCCACTGGTATAAATCACCGTAAGCATTGGCATCATTACTGCTTTCAGCAACCTGTGAAGCCCCGAGGTTGCGGTCCATCCAGACTTTGCCTGTGGTTGGGTTATATACATCGGCCACTCCCGCTGTTGCAGTCCATTTTGGAGCAGGCTCGCCAGCAAGTCGGCAATCCGGTTGAAATTAAATACAGTAGATTTATTTTCTATTTTTCGGCTGAATATTTTTTTCACAAGCCTTAATGCAAACAACACTTCTTCCACATCCTTTTGGAATATTTCAACAATTCCAGGTGAAATTGGTACCGATTTATCAGCCAACAACAGCAGCGGGTTTTCTGGTCTGCCGGGCGGTTTCCGTTACCACTCTGGTGTTTTCGATGCCTATGGATATTATGGTTGCTGGTGGTCCTCTACAGAGACCTATCCGGATATCGCCAGGTTACGGATACTGAGTTGCTATGTCAACTCATTCTGTGAGTTCTACGACAAGGAATGTGGTTTAAGCGTAAGATGTATAAAGGATTAATTTGCGTCGTAATTTTATCATTTACGGGATATGGATCATTTCCTTTATACTCATAAGGAAACTTAATTTTCTCAGGACTCAGAAAAACGTTGAATCCATTTGGATTTCTGCAGTAGGCAGGGAAAATCATCCGGGTCGCTCTTCCAAGAATGCTATTACCAGTTTCCTTCGAATTGATTTAAATCGCAAGTGGCTGATTTATTCAAAGATTTAATGCGCCGAGATATGTTTTTATCTTTTGATTTGCCTTATATGCTGTAGCTTTTGCCAAAACAGGCCAAACATGCTTTTTCTGCTTGTTGTATATCAAGGTTCTGATCAAAAACATGAATTTATCAAAATATGGTCTCATGCTTTTGTTCCTATTCAAACTATCCAGTATTCGAATGTCTTCATTATCAAGATGGAAATCAAATAACTGAGAATTCGAAATTATCCTTTCTCTTGTGGCCGAGCGGGGAATAACCACCACTCCTTTTTGAACTAGCCAACGCAAGATAACCTGAGCAGGTGTTTTTTTAGTTTTTATGGCTATAGCCTGAATTTCGGGTATCGCTAAAGCTTCTCCCTGCATAAGCGGACTCCATGATTCAACCTGAATCTTCCTGTCCTCGCAATATTTCAGTAATTCGGGGTGGCTTAAATGGGGATGAAATTCAACCTGATTTACTGCCGGAATTATATTGCAGCGGGGTAAAAAATATTCAAGGTGGTGTATCCAGTAATTACTTACACCAATTGCCCGTATTAATCCTTTTTCGTAAAGATCTTCCATGGCCTTCCAGGTTTCAATCGAAAGATCTTCCTGCGGCCAGTGAATAAGGTACAAATCAAGGTAATCAGTTTTCAGTTCTTTTAAACTTTGATGAAAGGCATTAATTGTGCCTTTATATCCTTGCTGATTGTTGCCGACTTTTGAAGTGATAAAGATATCTTCACGACTAATTCCACTTTCCTTAATTCCTTTCGCTACACCTGCTTCATTATGATAGGCATATGCTGTATCAATACTGCGATAGCCGTTTCTCAACGCTGTCTTTACTGCATCGATTACTTCTGTCCCTTCTTTCAGTTTAAATACACCGAAACCTAACAATGGCATTTTAACACCATTATTCAATACAACTGTTGCTGACTTATTCATTCTATTTCAATTTTTGCACAGAATTAGTTCCGGGTGAATTAATGTAAATAGCATCGTTCCAAAACCACCAACACCCATTACGGTGTTTAGGTTCATTATTTGTTAGAAAATACAAAAAATCTGTCAGTTTAATTATTATTCGGCAGCTACTTTCATCCCCTGAGTGGTAGTGTAATATTTTACAACCATATTGGGAATTTCCCATTCGGGCATGCTTCCGGAGGCAAGGTAGCGCAGGTATTTTTCGGTAACCTGCCCAAAATGTGCTTCATGTCCTTTACGGTGTATTACAGGAATCTGAACTTCCCATAATTTATCGTTTAACTTGCTTAAGGCAATACCGGGATAGAGAGGGTCCAGTGTTTGGTTTACAGCTTTGTCAAGTTCGCTTTCAAAATCTTCAAGCCCTTCGTCAGTGATAGCCTCTACTAATAGGGTAGTAATAAAATTTTCTTCTTTTCCCTGTTTAATAATCAGATTGGCTTTTGATCCTCTCATTATGGAATAGTGGGTATCGCCAGCTCCTTCAGGTGCTTCAAAATTCCATATAACGGATACTTTGGCATGCACCCCTTTTAACCGATAGTTAATTTCACCATTGCTGTATGTTTTGAGAACATCATCCTCTACATCTTTTAGAAGGTAGTCCGGAAATTCATCCCTTCCTGTTACTTTCCTGAACATCTCAGGAGTAAGATCTGTAGTCCAGCGTCGGGCAGAAATTATTTCCACATCTTCCTTGCTTAAAACAACTTCAGGGAATGCTTCCCATTGAATTAAATCCACCAGGTGTGTGGTAACATCCACAATTCCTTCGCCCTGTTGTTCCACATCAAAAAACCATGCGGGTCTGATTAATGGGCTTCCGGAAACCTGCTTTGAAAAATGGTGCACGCTTTCCTTTGTAATTGCAGGATCTTCAAGTGATCCTTCCAGCAGTTCACCAAAAACTTCGGGTATTTGGGAAAGCTCACGCTGCAGTATGGTAGTTATTTCATACCTTTCAGTCATGATGTCGTAAAGCAATACTCCCTTTTCTGCTGCCAACTGAAACGCTTTCTCCAGATCAGGGAACTCCTCAGGTGTTATCACCATGGGTTTATCAGCCAAAACATTCAATCCGGCATTTACGCTTTCCATTATATACTCAGTTTTCTTGGCATTGTTCCCTGCAAGTACTACTACGTTACCCGGCTTTTCTTCAATCATTTTTTCAAGATAATCGGGGCCGGTATAAATTTTAGTTTCCCACGAAGTCGGGTTATCTGAACGGTTGTTATAGCTTTCAATTAATTTAAGGTGTCCCTTAAGTTCAGCTCCTTCAGGTGCATAAATATGCACCACCGAATCAACCATCTCATACATTTTTTTTTGCACCAGGGCAGCATGAAAATGGCCCGGATCGAGGGTTATTAATTTAACTTCTCCTTTAGCTCCTGTAAACATATCTTTCGTTTCCTGGGTTTCTGAATTTTGGCCGCCACCTGAACATGCTGAAATAAATAGTGCGGTAGCCAGTATTAAAAAAAACATTTGTCTCATTGTATTTATCCTTTAGTTGATTCCGTGTACGTACACACCATACAAAAATAGAATTTTTCTGTGGGTAAGCGAATAAAATATGAGAATTAGCTTAAAAAAATATAGCACCATTCAATAGTGAATGGTGCTTTTGTAATTTTATCTGGTATCTTTTGTTTCAGATATCAAGTTTACCTGTTTAACTGCTCGGATAGCCTGGATTTTGCGGCATATCCCCATCAATATTCAAATCAATCTGGGATTGAGGGATGGGGAATAAAACATTATAATCCTGCACATTACATCCGGGGTATATTGGGTTGTTGCAATATTGCCTGACCCGTTCCAGAAAAGTGCCGGTACGTCGTAAGGTAATGTGTCTGAATTCCTCTCCATACAATTCTCTTGCACGTTCATCAAGCAAATAATCCATATCAACATCTGTTGCGGCAACAGGGGTTGCATTTGCCCGGGTGCGAACCGCATTGATATCTTCAGCCGCCTTATCAGGTTGATTTAATCGGATATATGCTTCAGCACGTATTAGATAGGTTTCAGCTAAACGCATTGCATACACTTCTTTATGATTTCTTCCTCCACCCGATTGTGCAGGATTTGTAAAATGATTTTTAGGATCAGCATGTTTCATGAAATAAGGGTAGATATACTGATTTGTATCTTTCACTGCATCTCTTGTTCCTTCCGGATAAAGATCAAAATCAATTACCTGCCCATGATATTCCGATTCCGGATTATCAAAGTAAAAAGTTCTTATGATATTATGTTCTGCATTTCGAATGTCATTGTCCCAATCGCTTTGCCAAATATAATTTGCTGCATAATTAGTGGGCTTAATCCATGCCACTGGACGACCATAAATATCAAGATATCCGGTATATTTTCCATCTACAAATTCACCTCTAAAAGCTTTTTTCCCATCTGGTGCATTGCCCATTCTAAAATATGCAGGCCCCCAACCTCTTTCACCAGGGAAATCAAGACCACCTGTAACAAAAGGTTCATATTGTATAACCCAAATGGCCTCTGAATTTTCAGCCAAATCCTGATTTCCATATGCATGCAAATCTAAGAATACGTCACCTGTTCCAAATACATCAACCGTTGATCCAAATCGTTCAGTCATTAACGCTGAGCCATAACCATCAATTACTTTTGAGGCAGCATTTACTGCTTCCTGATATTTCCCCCAGCTTAAATATACCTCAGATAATTTATGCCAGGCTGCCTTCTGATTTATTCTTCCGGGTGCTTCCATATTCTGAGGCAGGGGTAAATTGTCAGCAGCAAACTTCAGGTCTGATTCCATTGCCTGAAAAATTTCTTCTTTGGGTGTCCTCACAAAGTCAGCTTTCGCGGATGTAATTTTTTCTAAAACTAATGGAACATCTCCATAAAGTGATACTAGAAAATAATAGGTCCAGGCTCTAAAAAACATTGCTTCAGCCAGGTATTCGTTTTTCTTTTGTGGATCTGTCCATATTTCCTCATCTGCATTTTCAATTCCATCAATCAATGTATTGGCTCTTTGAATCATCTCGTAGGCAGAATTCCAAAAGTAGGTAAATTGTCCATTTTCTGACGTCATTTCAGCTTCATAATTTACCAACTTGCGATTTCCTCCCGGATTTTCACCATGATAAGCTATATCAGTTCCAAGTCCACCTGACATGATAGCAAATGCATCCTGATTGCCTCCATCATGATAAAATACACGTCTCATGGTCCAATGTAACCCGGTTATCCCTTGCTGAATACCAGGAATGCTGTTGTAGGCATTCTCCGGAGCTAAAAAGTCAAGTGGCTTCTCTTCAAGCACTTCTTCACTACAGGAGGAGATCATTATTAATGGCAGTATAGCAGCCATCAGGATTAATTTACTGCTTATATTGAAATATTTTTTCATCTTTTTCATTTTAAATAAAACAATTTGATAATTATCCAAATTCCTGTTAAAGCGTCAGTTTAAAACCAACTGTTACATTTCTCATAACCGGTTCATTACTGGTGCCTGATTCAGGGTCCCAACCTGACCATTGTGTCCATGTGTAAGGATTTTTGCTCGCAATATAAATTCGAAGGTCTTCAAAATTTAAATAGTCGAGCGCATTTCTACCAAGCTGATAGGTGAGCGAAACATCCTGTAATCTTACAAAACCTCTGCTTTCGTAGACTCCTCCGTGTGTAACCGGGGTATTGTATACACCTGTAGCATTGTTAACAGGATTGTCAGGCCTCCAGTAGGGGCGGACAGCAGATGCATTGATCCGATAAACATCATCGGCATTCCAGGAGATATTGACTACGGAGGAGTTATTCTGCATAAAATATTTATCGCCTCCCTGGACAGAATAAATAAACACTGATAAGGAGAAATTTTTAAAAGACAATGAATTATTTATACTGAAACGATAGCTGGGAGCTTCATAACCTATAATTTTTCGGTCATTTGTTGGCTCAATAACTCCATCATTGTTCAGGTCCTTATACCTATACTGGCCGGGATACCAGTTGTCGAATATCTGTCCGCTGTATAATTCTTCTTCTGTCCATATGCCACCGTCTATTTCGTAATCATAAATAGCGGATATTGGTTCTCCTACAAACCATGAATTCCCAATGTCCTGATCATTTTCATCGCCATACAGTTTTGTGATTTTATCCCTGTTAAGTGAAAACATGAAGTTTGTATTCCAGGTAAATTCCCTTTTTTGAAGGTTGATTGTGTTAAGTTCAAGTTCAATCCCCTTATTTTCAATTCCGCCGATGTTGGTCCATACACTTTCATAGCCGGTAGTAATAGGGAGGGCACGTTCAACCAGTACATCAGTCGTGTTGGCCTGATAAAAGTCCAGAGAGCCTGAAATCCTTTGTTTTAAAAAACCAAAATCAAAGCCTAAGTTCACAGAAGTGGTAGATTCCCAGCTAAGCGACGCATTCCCCAGAGTATTTGGATAAACGCCTATGGCAGTGGACGATCCATACACATACGCCTGATCTTCCATTCTTGAAAAACTTGAATAACGTCCGATTCCCTGGTTTCCATTTTCACCATAGGAAGTCCTGATCTTTAAATACATATCCGAATTGCTTAGGAAATCTTCTTCAGATATTACCCAGCCCAATGAAACTGATGGGAAATTTGCAAATTTATTCTCTGCTCCAAATCCGGAGAATCCATCTCTTCTGTAGGTAGCCGTAAATAAATAACGGTTCATGTAGGAATAATTAAGCCGCGCCATATATGACAGACTGTTTTCTTCCCATGCACCTGATGATACAGTAGCTACTGTGCCAAGTTCCATGCTGTTGTATCCAAGTACAGGATTATCGAAACCTTCAGCTCTGAGAAATGAACTTTGCCCATGTCTGCTCTCACGACTGTAGAGTAAGGTAGTGTTGATGTGATGGTTATTAAAGGTGTTATCGTAAGTTATAATATTATTTACCAGCCAGTTTCTTTCTTCAGAAGGTTCTTTTTCTGCACGCCCTTTGTTGTTAACTCCGTCAGGATGGTTCACCGGAAAGAAACTATTTTCGTTCCTGTTGGAATAGTTGTGAGAGTAATCTAGGTTATAAGATAAGCCTTGAACCCATGGTATGGATACTTTGGCACTGGTAACCAAAAATAGATTGTTGCGGATATCGCTGTTATCGGCATAGGTATCCACCAAAGGATATTCCATATAAACTTCTCCGGTCAGGAATTTTTCATAATTTGGGGAACCGATATGATTATCGGCCAACGGGCTACCTCTTCTTGCAAAGTGAAGGCTCGCGGGTAATCCTGAATAGTCCCGATATGAATAGGAGGAGATGACCCCCATTGTCAGCCAATCGGTCAGTTCACTTTCAATATTTGTATGAAGGGTAAGCCTTTTGAATTTGTCATTTAACTGAATTCCTTCCTCATTGGTAAAAGAGCCTGATACAAAGTAATTTGTTTTGTTGCTTCTTCCCGAATAACTGACGTTATAGTTTTGTATGGGGGCAATTTGTAATACCTCATCTACCCAATCGATTTTATTGCCCGCCATATAATTATCTTTTTCTTCCTGGGTACGTAACCTTTCTGAAACCAGGCTTCTGTTTGTAATATCCGGACGGACGGGTTTTCCTGCATCACTTGTAGGATTGGTATAATACCACTGATATAATTCCTGTTGATAGTAATAATCTACCAGACGTATGGCATACTGTTCGGCATTCATTACTTTCATCGGGTTGTTGGTCATGTCCTGAAATCCATAGTACATGTTGAAAGTAATCCGAGGTTTTTCTGTAGTTCCTTTTTTTGTGGTAATAATCATAACTCCGTTTGCCGACCTTGAACCATAAACGGCAGCAGCACTTGCATCTTTAAGAATGTCGATTGATTCTACGTTGTTAATATTGATGTCATTAATTGAGCCATTGTAAATTATTCCATCAAGCACTATTAATGGGTCATCATTAGCTGAAAGAGATGTTTGACCCCTGATTGATAATTCAGGTTCACTTCCCGCCAGTCCTGTAGCCTGTACATTTACGCCTGCAGAAGTTCCTTGCAAAGCCTGCAAAACATTAAGGTTCGACTGTGGTGGCCTGTCATCCATTGAGACTCTTGTTACTGAGCCTGTAAGGTCACTTTTTCGCATTGTTCCATAACCTACTGCAATAACCTCTTCCAGTCCAATTACATCGGATTCCATCTGAATGCTGTGTTGAGAACCCGTGATTGGAACCTCCTGCATTTTCATTCCAATAAATGAAAATACAAGAATTTTTCCACTCTCGGGAACAGCTAAACTGAAGTTTCCCTCATTGTCGGTAACTGTACCAATTGTTGTTCCTTTTACAACCACAGTAACACCCGGAAGCGGCGTTTCACTTTCATCAACAACTGTTCCTGTAACAGTTCGCTGAGCCATTGCATTATTCATAGCAATAACCAACACAATTAATAAAAACAATAATCGTTTGTTCATAACTTTGATTTGATAGTTTAAAATTAATTTGATTTGTTAAATTTTTGGTTCCCAACCGGGATGGTAATCTCTTCCCCATAATGCAGCGGCTTTCTGGTCGAGCATTTTTCCTGTCTGAGCATCAATGTCGAATCCTCTTCCAATACGGTATGCGACATTAGCATAGTGCACCAGAGCCTGAGTTATTGCACCTTGTTCAATAGGAGCGGTTAATTTGCTTTTACCCCTGATCCCATCAAAAAAATTCATGATGTGAGCTGTGGACATATCACCTCCACCTCCCAGGGCATTTCCGGCTTCATTCGACGCCGATCTGCTGTTTTTAACCACTTTCCCCGAACGATCCTGTAAAATATATTCATTGCGGTTGATGAAAACTGTACCATCACTACCGAATATAATTGTTCCGCGATCGTAACCATATGTTTTATATCCGTTTCTGCTTTTACCATCCCATTCAATTATTTTACCGCCAGGGAATCTGAAGGTCACATCCATTGTATCATACATTTCCCAACCATCGTCAGGAAAATGTCTTTTTTCAGCTTCAGCATCAACATGTAGAGGATTATCAACCTGAAGAGCCCAGCGCGCAACATCAAATTCATGGGTGCCATTGTTTCCTGCCTCAGCTGTTCCATAATCCCAGCCATACCAATGCCAATTATAATCCCATGTTTCAGAGGTATATTCTCTTCGTGGTGCTGGTCCCTGAAATAGTTCCCAATCCAATCCATTCGGTACAGAAGTTATTTGTTGCTTTGGAACTTCGCCTCGGGCACTGGTATAAAAAGCCACCGCTTTGTATGGAGTTCCGATAACACCATTATGAATTTCATTTATAATTTCTATCGTGTGATCCGAAGAACGTTGTTGTACCCCCATCTGTACCACTTTTTTGTACTTTTTGGTGGCATCAACTAGCAATTTATTTTCAAACATGTTGTGGCTACATGGTTTTTCGACATAAACATGTTTTCCTCCTTTCAAGCCCATAATCGCTCCGGGAGTGTGCCAGTGATCAGGCGTTGCATTTATCAAGGCATCCACCTCCGGATCGTCAATTACTTTACGGATGTCATTCTCTAATTTTGGCTTGTAATCAATATGTTTGGAAAAATTCTTCAAGGCCCTTTCACGTTGATTTTCCATAACATCGCACAGATATACCAAATTTACATTGCTTTCTTTTAATGCTATTGGCTGATAGTATGCTCCCAGTCTGCGACCTAGTCCTGCAATGGCTACATTGATCCTGTCGTTGGCACCAATTATACGTGCATAACTTTTTGCCGACATGCCCAGGACAGAACTTCCTACAGCTATTCCGGCAGTTCCGCTGGCAACTTTTTTTATAAATTTTCTTCTGTCTGAGTTCATTTTTATAAGGTTTAAAGTATTTCTTAAAGGGTGGCTAAAACGCCTTTAACATAACCTAACGATTCCATCATTCCAGGCAGGGGATCTTCAGCTTCTGCTTCATATTCCAGTGCCAGGGTGCCGTTGTATCCTAATTTTGAGACAGTACTTAAAAATAACGGAAAATCAATTACACCGCGACCAATTATACTGGTTGTTCCTTCCGGGGTTGAAGCTGTTACATCTTTAATGTGAATGTCATGTATGCGATCGAAATAATCTTTTACATCTTGTTCCGGATCTCCATTTATTCGTTTGGTATGACCAATGTCGATACATAGCCCCATGCGTTTATCCATATTTTTAACCAGCGTATAGGCACTTTCGGCACTTGGGTAAAGCTTATCACCAGGCCCATGATTGTGAATTGCTAACTTAATGTCATGTTGCTTTACTTTTTTTTCTACATAATCAAGTAGCTCGTGAACCGGAACCCCAACAATCAAATCCATATTGGCCATCTTGGCATATTCAAATGCCCGATCTACCTCTTCTTTTGTTTTCATTGAGATCACCCCTGCTCCGTATAGATGAATTCCTTTTTTTTGGCAAAGTTCCAGTGTCTTTTTTATCGTTTCCTTGCTGGAATCAAGCGGCAGATGCATGTCCTTAAAAGTAATACGGTTCACTCCGCAACGTAAGGTCATATCCAATGCTTCCTCTGTTGGGAATTTACGTAGGGTATAGGATGCCACACCTAATTTAAGTTCATTTCTTTTTAATGCGCTGCCAGGTGAGGCGTATGAAAATTTTGGAACGGCAGAAGCAGCCAATCCCATCCCAGAGATTTTTAGAAAATTCCTTCTGTTTGTCATAACTGATTAGTTTTAAAATATGCAGTTTTTATAAATTTTCCAAGTCAATTCCAAACAACAAGTGCGCGAATGAATTGTTTAACACACGAGGTACCTAAAAATGAAAATATTATGTTATCTACAACAAAAGCGAGCAAGTCATGTAAAATAGTTCTGTCATATCAATTGGTTTGTTAAAATAATGTTGGGAATTTAATTATAATTTAAAAAAACTGCAAAATAATTTTATTAAAGAAGAATAATTTAAAATCACCAGGTTCTGAAAAAATATCATTTAATTGGTCAAATAAAACCTATATCATGTTATTTGAAATGATTTTAAATTCAATTGGAAATTAAAAGGTAGAAGAATCAGTCCTGGAAAAAAATGCTTTGAAAATGAATGGACATAATAAAAAAAAAAGACACTTTTTTTAAAATTCCCCATGTTACCAATAATTTTATCACTTATATCTTTATATAATTCGTTCCGTAAGGATACCTCTGCGGCCTGCTAAGCATAGAGTTTGCATAATCGTTATCAACAAACCGTTCAGTTTTGGGATTCCATTTCAGCCTTTCCGGTATTTTCATTGCTATATGGCTAATCAGGCATACTGTACATGCACGATGACCGATTTCCACCGGGGAAATGGGTTGTTTGCGTGATTGAATACATTCGAGCCAGTTACCATGTTGCTCTTCACTGACGTATAAATGAATCTCGTCTTCTCCGATTACATATTTTAAAATTTCAGGGCTGCTGGCGTCAAGTGCTTTTGTGCTGCCTTCTGGAATCGGATCACTGGCGGTTGCCCGGTATGCACCACGTGTAACGAAAATCCATCCATCAGTTCCTTCATAGCGTATCCCGTTTGGAAACCCACCGCTGGTATAAACAGTAATTCCTTTTTCATATTCATGCTTCACCATAAAATCACCATGAACATTCCAGCTTCCAAATTTGGGGAATTCAGCAACTGCTTCCACAGAAACGGGTCCGGTAAATTCGGTATCCATTCCCCATGCTGCCGAGTCGTAGTGGTGCTGACCCCAGCCGGTAATCATACCCGCACCGTAATACTCATGCCTCAACCAGCCTGGTCTTCCATAACCTTCCTGGGGATGAACCAGGTTTTCAGTGTAGGGAACTTCAGGTGTGGGTCCAAGCCACATACCAAAGTTCAGGTTTTCCGGAACAGGCATTACAGGAAACACAGGTCCGGAAGGATCACCAGGCAATCCTATTTTTACTGTGTGTAGTTTCCCGATTCGTCCATTTCGTACCAGTTCAGCAGCTCTTCGGAATTGTGCAGATGAACGCTGCTGCGTGCCGATTTGCAAAATTATACCCTGCCGGTTAACAGTATCGCTCATTATCCGGCCCTCTTCAACAGTAAGAGAATTTGGCTTTTGAAGATAAATGTCTTTTCCGGCAAGGGCAGCTTCCATCGCCGGTTGGGCATGCCAGTGGTCGGGTGTACTGATTACTACGGCATCTATGTCCTTGTTCAGCAACATCTCTTTATAATCATCATACATCTTTACATCCACGGCATTGCTGCTGCCCGATTTTTTATTGTAATAATCTTCTACCAGCTTTTTGCCATCGGCCATACGGTTGCTGTCGACATCCGATACTGCAACCATACGGGCCACATCGTATTGCATAACTCCCGGCATATCATGATCGCGGGCTATGCGTCCGCAACCAATCTGACCGACATTGATTTTATTACTTGGTGCATTTTTCCCCATAACCGACGATGGAATAATGGTGGGGATGATCATAGCTCCTGCTGCTGTTGCAGCTGCATTCTTTATAAAAATTCTTCGTTTCATTGGATATATATTTTTAGTTATTCTGATTTATATTTTTCAAACTCATTGGCAATACCGGCCTGGTTGTGGTCACCTGAATGTACCAGTACGCGATAGCGTAAGATAATTTTTTCTCCTTTTTTCAGTACAGTATTTTTATCATTTTCGGGCCAATACATCGGGGTGGGTGAGAAGAATCCGTAGTCGCGGGTAAACCATGGTGCCGGAAACCACTCGTTCGACGGGTGCTGCATAATGGCCATCCCTTCGGTTTTTCCCATCCGGTTGCCATGGTAATCCATCCATGCCGAACGTTTGCCAAAAGTACCTTTTTCACCTGTATCGCCCTCTGCATTAATCATGGTACCCCCGTTGATTACTGCCAGGTCGGGGTCCATGCGTCCGCTGAACAAAGAGTGGTTGGTTTTTTCAATTGTAACATCCATAAGCATTTCCATGCTTATTTCAAAGTCGATCTGAAATTTATCTGCTGATGGCGCATTAACCGTAATAATACGCTTGTCCTTAACTGGAGCATCAGCTCCCGGTCGGGTCCATATGCATTCATTTTCAACTACAGCTTTATCCCCACCTGTTTCAAGAATGTCGGCCCGCAATGAAATAATCTGACCACGTTCGAGTCCTTCCTGCCAGTAATTCCCGCCGTTCACCTTGTCGCAGCCAAAGAACAGCGAACTGTGATGCGGGTAATTGGCATTCCGCATGGATGTTACCGAAGCGTTGGAAGGTCCGTTTACCGGATAGAAAAAGGGGTACTTTTCGAAATCCGATACAATATAGGTGGTAAACAGATTGCCATTTACCCTGAATTCAATTTTGTCGCCCAAATATTCAGCCGTAACCTTTGATTGCCCTGTTGCAACAAATAGTGTGGTTAAAAGGAAAAGACAGAGAAAAGTAATTTTTTTCATATTCTTTAGTTTTTGAATTAGATAGCCACAGATTCACAGATTAATATTGAATTTGATAGCCACAGATTCACAAATTTCAATGAATTGGATAGCCACAGATTCACAGATTTACAATGAATTAGATAGCCACAGATTCACAGATTTACAATGAATTAGATAGCCACAGATTCACAGATTAATATTGAATAAGATAGCCACAGATTCACAGATTTTATGAAAACTTTATTCATCTTCCTAATCTGTGAATCTGTGGCAACTTCCATAATTTCAATCTGTGAATCTGTGGCAATATCCTTACTCATTTCGCTTAAATTTACTCATTTTTATCTATGAATCTGTGGCAAACTTCCATAATTTCAATCTGTGAATCCGTGGCAATAGTCTTTATTACTTTCATTTTCTTTATATTTCTTTATCTGTGAATCTGTGGCTGACATTATTTAGCCTCAGATTCGCAATTCATAATATTAGACGTTTTGTAATCAATGAATCTTCTCCAAAATTTACAATTAAACCTAACTTACACTTTGACGCTGCAAGATAATTGATAACCCATTTTACATGATTTTCTACAATACCTTGTTGTGCTTTTACTTCAAGAATAATAGTGTCAAAAACAACAAAATCTGCATAAAACTTGTGAGGCAATATTATATCTTTATATTCAATTTCATATTTCTTTTCTCTTTCATAAGGAATATCTTGCAACTTAAATTCGTATTCCAAAGCATCTTTATAAACAATTTCCAAAAAACCTTTTCCCAGAATGCGATGAACTTCCATACATATCCCAATTATTTGATAACTTTCCTCCTGAAGTGGATATTTTTCCTTTAAGTACCTCATGCTTTCTGAATATTACTGCCACAGATTCACAGAATTTAAAAGAATTAGATAGCCACAGATTCACAGATTCTAAGAAAACATTATTCGTCTTCCTAATCTGTGAATCTGTGGCAAAATTTCCTTTCCTCCCTGTTCTTTCAATCTGTGAATCTGTGGCTAATTTTTCACTCATCCCTATTTTCAATCTGTGAATCTGTGGCAAAATTTCTTTCCTTCTCATTATTTTAATCTGTGAATCTGTGGCATTTTTGCAAAACTGTTCCAGTGCATTTCAGCCGTTTCAGCATCCATTTCACCATCAAACACAATCATCCGGTATTTTAATGTGTAATCCTTTCTGGTCTCAAGTTTCCAATCTTCGTGCCGGATGGGTACAAACTCAAAATACATATCTCCCCGGCCTCCATTTGCATCTAAAGGCCATACACGCATGGATTCAGGGTGCATCCGGTTTGAGGGATGGCTCAGGAAAAGAATTCCCGAACGTCCTGCCCGGGCATCGGATTCACCTTCCACAATGCACCACCTGGCGTTCGATCCATCGGCATCTGCTCTGGTTTTACCTCCAGAAGTTAGCACAGTGCAGTTATCCTTATGCCATTTTTCAGTGGCTCTGAACCCAATTCCTCCGCCATACCGGTATGCATCCAACATGATGCCGTTTGGCAGCGGGCTGTTCAGCGAAGTGGTGTAATCTATTATAAACACATTATCACCGGCATTCCATGTTCTTACATCCAGCACCTCGTTCATGGCCACCTGGTCTTCACCTGTTCCTCCAAAATCGATATGCTGCTGCAGCGCCTTAAAGCCACTGAACACTTCTCCTTCTGTTTCCGACAAAAACGCCTCAAATCGCACTGTCCCCTGTCCCTTTGCAAGGTTCCAGAAATCCACCTCCCGGTCATCAATATGCGTCAGTGTCCAGGGGCCCCAGATGCCGTAATGGTGGTAATGATCAGGAGCCTGGATGCGGGAAAGTATTTGCCCCTCCGGTGTCAGGAGAGGATGAATGAATCCCGACCGTTTATACAAAGGGTTGATGCCTTCAGGCGGATAAATCATCCCATAACGGTAACTTAAAACCGGCTTTTCCTTTGATAGAATAGTAAGATCCTGTGGCTGTTTTTTTAAGATTACCTGCTGAACAATTTTGTTGTTGTTGTCCTCAAGTTTCAATACAAAATTTCGGATAGCGCTTTTGGATGTAGTTCCTGACAAAATGAACCACAACTTTGCAGTATGCCCCGGCTCAAGCTGGCAGGGAACCTGAATTTCCCCCTCCGATGTTGTTTCGTACAATACAAGAGCCCCTTTGTCGGTGTTGTAATTTAGCCCGTCAAGCGTCACCGAAACCGGGGCGTCGATGCGTTCCTCATCTGAACGAACTTCAAATCTGAAAACATCCTGAGCTATCAGGTGTGCAGAAATGAAAAAAGCAAGTATTAATAGAAGAGGTTTCATCTGAATAATTTATGGTTATTGTTATGTTTTACAATTATTTGTGCCGCATCTTTGTTTTAATATACTCTAAAAATAAAAAACGAAAAAAAAGAGAAAACTTATAATGCTGTTGCTTCTTCATCAATAGTTTTCTCAAACGCCTTAATATTTTCTGTTGTGACTTCAGGAGGCATTCCTCCACCGCACGACCATATTACCCGGTTGTTATCTCCAAACTGCCGTACCATTTTTCGAGTTTCATCTATTACCGATTCGGGTGTTCCGGCAGCCAGCACATCCCGTGGTGGAAGATTTCCTATCAGGGCCACCTCAGGCCCGGCCAAACTACGTATTTCTTTCATGGAATGTTCGAAGCTAAAATTAAACAGATGGACATCCATTTCTTTCAGGTAGGGCGAGGAAACCAGGCCCTGCGCATCATTATGAAAAAAATTCAGCTTTGAATCAAATGCATTGAATATCCTTTTAATATTGGGCACTGCAAATTCTTTGCATTCATCATCTCCTATAAAACCTACAATATCATCGAGTACCAGGATGCCTTCAATGGAGGGAAATACTTCCTTTTGATGCTGAATCCAGTTTATAGTGAATTGAGTGATGGTTTCAAGCAATATATGGCTGTTTTCGGGATCCATCATGAAACCCATCATCAGTTCGGAAGTGCCCATTAAAAAAGAAGCAATATTTAAAGGCCCCCGTGCAACGGCAAATTTTATTTCATGGCCCATTTCCTGCATGGGTTTCTGATAATTCAGCAACCGTTGTATTACAAAAGGCAATAATCCATCGGTTTTTGGATTGGGAACTTTTAATGCAGCAGCCTCTGATATATTGTGCATTATGGTATTGGCATGCGGAAGGTTAAATTCACTCCAAATCATTTTGGCTCCGAATGCAGAAGGCTCGGTACACATTCCGAATTCCGACCAGAAGCCTGGCAGGAAAATAATATCCGGAAAAGTTTCAATAGCTTTTTTATTTGCCTGAAACCAGATTTCTTCTGAAGAATAATACTGAAGCGTTGAAATTCCTGCCCAACCTGGAATCCATGGACTGTCGATGATGAACCCTGTAACCGGTCTTTCAGGTATTTTACCATGAACCGTATCAAACAGCAGTTTCCATTGTTGGTTTGTCATTTTCGTTGATTGATATTACTTTCCAAATTTAAGATATATGGAGATCATCTGACAGTATTTTCTTTGCAATGATTGATACGTTATTAACTATTTTTGCTAATATTGTCAGGGCAGCTAACATTTAGTACCGAATAATAAAAGAAAGGTAATTTTATGAAGGTAATGCAGGAATATATCGACTTTCCATTGCGTTCAGCAGTGAAAGTCAAGTGGCAGAAGAAACCGCATTTTACCTATCCCTGGCATTTTCACAGCGAAATTGAAATTCTATATGTGATTGAAGGTTCAGGAACCAGTTTTGTTGCCGATAACATCGAATCCTTTTCTTCGGGCGACCTGGCAATATTGGGCAGTAATCTTCCCCATTTCTGGCGAAGTGATGAAAAGTATCATTCAGCCAACAGCAAAGAAAATATCAACTATATAGTCTTACAATTTCCCAGGGACCTGTTTCATGAACCTGTATTTGAATATCCTGAGTTCCATCTTATTCAACAGTTGTTTAAACGTGCCTCGAGGGGTATCCGTTTTGTTCCTCCCTTTTCTGATAAGGCTGGAAAAAAGATAATTAAAATTGCGCAAAGCACCGGATTTCAAAGGGTTATCTATTTTCTTCAGTTGTTGCATCAGATGGCAAAAACTGAAGATTACAGGATGTTGGCAGGAGAGCTGTATCATCAGCAGAACCATGATTTTACCAATGACCGGCTGACAAAAGTGTTGCATTTTCTTGCAACAGGATATCAGCAAAAAATAGAGCTGGAAAAAGTGGCTGATATTGCTCACCTTCATCCTTCTGCTTTTTGTCGCTTTTTTAAAGAGAAGACAGGGAAATCGCTTTTTGAATATGTATCGGATATGCGCATAAGTTATGCCTGCAGGCTGATTACCGAAGGAAAACTTTCGGTTTCACAGATATGCTATGAAAGCGGTTTCAATAATTTGTCGAATTTCAACCGCACGTTTAAACGAAATACCGGTTTTACTCCATCTGCCTATTTTCAACAGTTTCATGGTATCCTTCAGAAATGAATCTAGAATTTACACTTTGCTAATCCATGTGAAGCCCGTTCAACCGGATTTCCTTTTCAGCAGTAAATTCTTCGCCCGATGGCATTTTAAAGCGGTAAGTAAGTTTACCCACAGTATGGTAACTGCCTGACGGAGAAATAGCAACTTTTAATCCACGGCCGGAAGTTTTTCCTGAAAAAATGTTTGCAGGAGTTAGTTCCCAGGTGATGTCAGAAGCTTTGTTGTCAACATCCATTGCGGCAATAACAGTATTCCAGATATTGTCGGGGCAACGGATTTCGGGTGCTGTAAAAAACTCTTTTACCCTTACCCAGTGAAACCATGAAGTTTGGGGTGTCTCAATTCTTGGTGTGCCTGGGAAAAGGCGTCCATACCGTGTTACCTGCTGACTTAGAACAATATGTTGCTGCAGATGCGGGTACCAGTATTGCCCTGAGTTTACAATTTCTTTTAAGAAGATATCATCCACCCAAAACTCAATTTTCTCAGGCGTCCAGATCGCCTTAAATGTATGGGTACCTCCCCAGGTAAAGGGAAACTGTGTATATTCATGGGAAGTCTGAGGCAGGCAACCTTCAGGATAATACCAGATATTGATATCATATGTTGGTGGATTGCGACTGGCATTCAATTCAACGATGTCGATTTCCGGACGTTCAGTAACGGTGCACATGGTGTCGTTGTAAAGCCAGAATGCAGGGAAGGAACCCCTGCCGTAAGCCAGTGTGGCGTTGCATTCGAAAATGCCATAAGAGAATTCTTTAGTGCTCATTACTTCTCCGGCTATAAAGTCAGCTTCAACTAATTCATCTCCCTCAGGCGTCCAAATTGTTGTTGTATATCCGGGATGGCTTTCCATAGTCAATCCAAGACCTCTTTCGGTCTGATTAACTGTAGCCGAACTGTCGGTGAAAATATATAGATTGCTCTTGAAAATATTTGAAGCAACTCTCCAGACATCACGGTTAAGATTTGCAGAATTGAAATCCACCGTAAACACTGTCTGGGTGTATTCAGGATTACCAAGCCTTGGGTAAGGCTGGCTCCGGGAATTATTAACCAGAAACAGATTTATTGTAAGCAGCAAAAAAAGTTTAATTAAATTATACCTAAAGCTCATTGAAATACCATTGCATTTTAATCTCTAACAATTTTTAATAAAAGGTGTTTGGAAACTAATCATTTTGGCCTGCCCGTCAGAAATTATTTAATTATACGAATGGTTAATCCCAATCCATAATAGAAATAATTTGTAAGATTCAGTCTGTCAACATATCCATCAAGTTGTTGATTTCTCAATCCTGCTAATGCAGAAACAGCCGGCGTTATATTCCTTATACGGTTGATGTCTTTGGTTAAACCCAGTTGTACATCCCAAAACAGACCATGATAGCCAATATCGAAAGTATATTTAGGATCAAAGTTATAATAATCTTTTAGATCTATATGTAAATAGCGCCCTGCAGTAAATTCTGAATAGAAGGAATTAAAAAGTGATTTTAAGAAAACTCTTTCAATTTTTAAAGGGACTCCTATGCAAATATATTTGTATCTGCGGTCGTAATTCGCCCGAAGTGGAAGTGGTGTCCCACCAGGGGGATTAATTGTATGTCCGGTAAAGGCATCCCAGCTTTGCTTTCCTGTTTGTACCATTAGTCCGCCAGAGACAATTATCCTCTTTGAAACTGAAGAAAAATAAAAGGCTTCAAATGTAGGATCAAAAGAAAAACTGTAGTAGTCGTTTTGCCTTGCCACACGAATCATTGAATATTTAAATTCAAACCCGTTCACCTGCTCCTGAGCTTCTGATTGCATGGTCAATAGTAAAAAAAGTATCAAAATAATATATAAGAAACGCATGGCAGTTGATTTTTATCAAATTTCCTGATTTTAAATTGTACATCCAATTTTTTTTCATTCAAAAACAGTACTTTTTGCTTTAATTTTAAGCCGGCTGCGGATCATTAAAATGTAGAAATTACTTTTTATGTTTAAATTACTATTTTTGTTAAAAGAATTTTAAAACCTTATTCCATGAACCGGTATCTTTTTACATTCCTGCTTTGTTTTTTAGCATTTGGCATTTTATCATCCCAGGAAATTGAATTTCTTCCATCCGACTGGCAAAATCCTGCCGTTTTTGAAAAAGGACAGACTGCCCCTCATGCCTTTCATGTTCCTTTTTCTTCAAGAGAGGCTGCATTGAAAAACGACAAGGCTTCAAGTGAAAATTTCGTATTGCTTAATGGCAAGTGGAAGTTTAAATGGGTGGAAACCCCCGATCAGGTGCCCGCCGGTTTCTGGGAACCCAATTTTAATGTAAAAAGCTGGGACGAAATAAAGGTTCCCTCCAACTGGCAGATGGAAGGCTACGGTCATCCGAAATTCCGCAACATCGCCCTTACTTTTGAAAGCGATCCGCCAAACATACCCGATTATTACAATCCTGTAGGTTGCTACAAACACACCTTCACAGTTCCCTCCGGATGGAAGAACAAGGAGGTGATGCTGCGGTTTGAAGGTATCAAATCGGCATCCTATATCTGGGTGAACGGAAAACGTGTTGGTTATAACCAGGGTGGTTTTGAACCTGCAGAATTCAATATAACCCCATTTATAAAATCCGGAAGAAATGATCTTTCGGTGCAGGTAATCCGCTTTTCCGATGGTTCCTACCTCGAGAACCAGGACATGTGGCGCCTGTCGGGAATTTACCGCGATGTAAAACTGTTTGCTCTTCCAAAAACATATATACATGATTTTTATGTGGTACCCGATTTGGATGAGGAGTATAAGAATGCTGTCCTTGCAGTTGACGTTGATATTCAAAATGCAAACGAAACGGAAAAAAGCTGTACCCTGGAAATGGATGTGCTTGATGAGCAATACAGATCGATACTGAATAATGGAATCCAGTCGTTTCCTGTAAAAATAGACGGTGGTGCACAACAGAAAGCTACCATTTCAACAATGGTAGAGAATCCAAAAAAATGGTCGGCTGAGAATCCCAACCTGTACACACTGCAGTTCCATCTAAAAGATGAAAACGGCAGGACCCTTGAAGCATTTACCCACCGGCTGGGTTTCCGCGAAGTGGAACTTGTCGAGAACATTTTGAAGATAAATGGCGTACCGATGAAGCTCAACGGTGTAAACAGCCATATGCATCATCCGGAACACGGGCAGGCAGTGCCGCTGGAAACGCTTAGGGAGGATTTGCTTATCATGAAACGTTTTAACATCAACTGCGTGCGTACCTGCCATTACCCGCCCACACCGGAGTACATTGAAATGGCCGATGAACTGGGCATGTACATAGTGGATGAGGTAGGCGTTGAGGCACATGCCAATGAATATTTGTCGAAAGACCCTGCCTGGACGGAAATGTACCGCGACCGCAGCCGCAAGCTGGTGTACCGCGACCGCAACCATGCGTCGGTAGTGATGTGGAGCGCAGGCAATGAGTCGGGCAGCGGCTTCAATATCGATGAGGTGATTAAAACAGGCAAGGCCATCGATCCCAGCCGGCCTGCCTGGATGTACGGCGGCAACGATTTCTACATTCCTTTCGAAGATATTGTGGGGCCGCGGTACTGGATTCCCTACCAGTTGAAAAATCTTGCTGAAGAAAAGGTATTGCCGCCTGAAGACCAGAGGCCTTCGTTTATGGATGAATACCTTGCCGCTACCGGAAACGGGCTGGGAGGCATGGATGAGTACTGGGACCTGATATGGAAATACCCGCGCCTTACCGGCGGGGCCATCTGGGACTGGATCAGCCCCGGAATCAATACCCCGCGGTGGACCCTGCCTGATTTGTCGCCACAGAAAAACGACGGTCAGATTATGGGAAGGCCTGTTTTTACAGAAGGAAAGAACGGCCGGGGCCTTGAATTCTCGGGCCATGACGACTGGGTGGAATTTTACCGCGACCCCAGCCTCAACATCACCGGCAACCAACTGGCTATCGGATTCTGGGTGAAACCCTATAAAATTCCGCAGCCAAATACCTTTATTATGAAGGGAAGCCATCAGTACGGCATCCGAATGGATTCTCCAGAAAGCCTGGAGTTCTACATCCACAGCGGTGAGCGTGTTTCAATAAAGGCTAAAGTACCGGCCGGGTGGTATGAAAACTGGCACTATGTGGCCGGGATATATGATGGCGAAAAAATGGAACTGTACATTGATGACCGGGCTGTGGCAGGCGGTAAATTTACAGGTAATATTGCTCATACGCCCTTCCCGCTTTGCATTGGCCGCGAGGCGGATACCCAGGACCAGGGGGAATACTCAGGACGGATGTCGAAAATGGTTATCGACGAAGTAAGGATTTTTGATAAAGCAGTTTCTCTTTCCGAATTAAAAACAAATTCAGCAGGGGCAGTGCTGGCGCTCGATTTCGAAACCGACAGCAGGGGGGAAGATTTCTTTGCTGTTGGCCTGGGAGGCCGGACGTACGGCATCATCTGGCCCGACAGGGAAATTCAGCCTGAAATATACCAGATTAAGAAGTCGGGGCAGCCGGTTGGATTTGGAATGATGAATCCTGAAAAAGCATTAATAAAAATAACCAACCGCCATGAATTTAAAAACCTGAATGAACTGGTGGGAGAATGGGAACTGCTTGTTGACGGCAAGGTTACCGGCAAGGGCCCGCTGACTGTTGATGTGCCCGCACAGCAGTCGAAGGAGGTTACTGTTCCGGTTGGAAATATTCCAAATGCAGGGAAGGAAACGATACTCCAGGTTTCATTTAGTTTGAAAGAAAATACCAGTTGGGCGGAAGCAGGCCACGAAATTGCCTGGGAGCAGTTTGTGCTTTCGCCGGGCGGACAACAGTCAGAAAACAACAGTACCGGCAGCATAAGGGTGAATGAAAATGATAAGGAAATTACGGTTGAAGGATCCGGTTTTAGCTATGCATTCGATCGAAAAACCGGTCAGCTGCATTCAATAAAATACAAGGATGAAGAGTACCTTGAATCGGGACCTGAATTTAACGTATGGCGGGCGCCCCTGGCCAATGACATCGATCCCTGGGGAAGCCATGTCTTTTCAAATAATCATTTTACACCGGGTTACGGGCGCAGCATCGATAACCAGTTGCGTACGCTGGGCATGCGCGATATGACTTCCCTTGCCGATGAGCTTTCAGTTGTAAAGGTTTCTGATGATGAAGTTAAAGTTGTAATTTCGGCATTCACGCACACTTCCATTGATCCTGCGATAAGGGTGTGGCAATACAGGTTCTCTTCAGGTTTTGAAAGAAATGAGGTCTGGACGGTAAAAGGTGACGGTACCATTCAGCTCGAACAGGAAATCATTCCGCACGGGCCAATGCCCGATATGTTTCAGAAAGCTGGCCTGCAGTTGCAATTGCCAAAAGCATTCAGAAATGTGGAATGGTATGGCCGGGGCCCTTTTGAAACTTATCCCGACCGGAAAACAGGGGCAAAAGTAGGCGTGTATCAATCAAATGCCGATGAAATGTACGTTCCCTACATCATTCCGCAGGACTACGGCAACCGCACTGATGTGCGCTGGCTGAAAGTGCAGGATGCTGAAGGTAAAGGCCTGATGATAAGCAGCGATAAACCGCTCAATTTCAGCCTGCATAAATACACTGCCGATAACCTCGACCGTGCTATGTACACGTATCAGCTGGAGGATGCTCCAAATACTATTTTAAACGTTGACTATGAAGTGACCGGTGTAGGTGGAACTGCCATCCGGCAATTGCAGAAATACAAGGTGCTGCCGGGAGTTAAGAAGTATAAATTGATGATTAAACCTTACTGAAGAGAAAAACTATCCTTCATTCCGGTCTTATGTCCGGCATGCTTATCCTGCTTCCCTTACTGTATTTTGAGGCAGCAGAAATTAGGAAAACCTAATTTTTTTTTTAATTTAGCAGGGATTTACCTTAACTTTTTCTAATCCTTAACATGTGATGGACGAAACTATTAACCTGAAAACCGAAGCTCCAGCAGGCAGTACTGTTGGGAAAATTCCCGAAACGCAGACACAACAAAGAACAAAAGTAAATATTCTTTGGACAGGCGGCCTGGATTCTACATTCCGAATAGTCCAGTTATCAATGATGGATGCAGACATTCAGCCTTATTACATTATTGATAAACGAAATTCCGAAAAGCATGAGTTGAAAGCAATTTCCTATATCCAAAAAGAAATTGAGAAACATCCAGCGACAAAAGGAAATATACTGCCCTTGAAGAAATATAAAGTTTCAGACCTGGAAGAAGATAAGCAAGTGTATGATGCCTACCGGCGATTGTTTGAAAGGCATTCCATAGGCAGTCAATATGAATAGCTGAGCCGTTTTTCACGGATTGTTCCGGGAATAGAAGTGGGTAAAGAAAAGAGTGAAACCTGTAAATTATCGCACTGTTTGCAAAAAGAGGGTTCACTTTTAAAAATCGATGAAGGAATTTTGAGTTACTACATTATTGACAAAGAAAATTCGAATCCCGATTTGGTGAAAGTATTCGGACATTTCCGTTTCCCGCATCTGCTGTTTGAAACTACCAAACTGGAGATGATTGATCTTTACAAACAATGGGGGTACGGGAAGGTGATGGCAGGCACCTGGTTTTGCCATTCCCCCATAAACAATGAACCTTGCGGAATATGTAATCCTTGTATGGGAACCATGTTTGAAGGCCTTTCTTTCCGGTTTTCCCCAACTGCAATTAAAAGGTTTAATAATAAAATGAAATATGGACATACGCAGTGGTTCAGGTTCTACATGAAACTTCGACTGAAACTTGCTCTGTAATTAGTTCAAACCTTCACCTGCTGACTTTAAGTTCAGCTGGTGAATAAAACCATTACTGTGCAGATAATCCCAGGTCAACAACTCCGTCTCCCTGGACAGTCGTGCTTTGGGCGAAACGGGAAAAAGGGTCATGCGGTGGGCACAACAATTTTAAATCTTTTTTTTGATGCAGAGGACGTTGCATTAAATCTCGTGGTGGCCAATGCGTGAAATCCACAAGAACTAAAGGAACATGGTTATAGAATTGAAATGCAGCACAGCTAAAGGCAAAAGGGCGTTTTTTACGGGTGGTTTTTCCTCCTTAATGAAACTGACATCAACAAATAAACTCAAATTCATGTACTTCAAGTACGAAGATGAAATTTTAACTACTTATCTGTTTTTTAGCATGCTGCCCTTGTTATACTTATTAATTGTTTACGTATGAAGAATTTCCTATTTATTCCCCTTGCTTTGGGTATGGCAACCAGCGGGAATAGCCAAAATGAACCCGACCCTCCAAATATTCTTTGGATAACCCACGAAGACCTGAGCCCAATTTACGGATGTTACGGGGATGAATATTCCAATACCCCCAACATCGACAAGCTCGTGGAAAAGGGACACCGTTTCACGCAGGCTTTTTCCAATGCGCCCATCTGTGCCCCGGCTCGTTCAACCCTTATTACCGGCATGTATGCCACTTCGTTGGGAACGCAGCATTTACGTTCTGAAATACCTGTTCCACAGAACCTGAAAATTCTGCCGGAGTTGCTTCGGGAGGCAGGATACTATACCACCAACAATGTAAAAACCGATTATAATTTCGATCCGGCCGGACGCTGGGACGAGCTTAGCAATGAGGCACACTGGCGAAACCGCCCTGAAGGAAAGCCGTTTTTCAGTGTCATTAATTTCATGATTACCCATGAAGGCCCTACCAATGCCCTGCGCAGTTCCGATACCGATCAGCTCGACCGGCACCACGATCCGGCGGAGGCCCAGCTGCCGCCCTATATCCCCGACAGCCCAAAAATGAGAGAGATATGGGCGCACATGTACGATCTGCTTACGGTGTTCGACAATGGAGTGGGAGAGTTGCTGCAACAGCTGGAAGATGATGGCCTCAGCGAAAACACCATTGTGTTTGTTTTTTCCGACCACGGGCACGGCCTGCCGGGGCACAAGCGCTGGATTAATAACGCCGGGCTGCAGGTGCCTTTTGTGCTTTATGTCCCTGAAAAATACAAACACCTGGTTCCCAATCTTACTGCACCTGTTGTTGACCAGATGGTGGGCTTTGTCGACTTTGCACCAACCGTTATTTCACTGGCAGGGGCAGAGGTGCCGGAGATGATGCAGGGGAGAAATTTCCTGGGTGGTGATGTAAACCCGAATGAATTTATTTACGGGTATCGCGACCGCGCCGACGACTGTTATGAAATGTCCCGTTCGGTATTCGACGGCAGGTACCTTTATGTGCGCCATTTTATGCCCCAGCTTCCCTTTTGGCAGGATGCTGTAATTTTTAATAAGGGGGGCAGCTATGAAGAAATTAATGGTCTCCGGGAAGAAGGCAAATTGCCGAAACCAACCCTCGATTGGTTTAATCGGAAACCCGTCGAGCAGCTGTTCGACCTTAAAAACGACCGGTGGGAACAAAACAATTTGATTGGTAACAGCGAATATGCCGGGCTTGTCGATAACCTTCGCAGCAAACTTGACCAGTGGATGATCGGTCATTACGACACCGGCCTTATTGAAGAAGGGGAATACATGACAATGGCTGCAAATCAGAATACAAGCGTTTACGAAGCCGTCAGGCAGTTTTCTTCCGGCGATTATGCCCGCTTTACTGAAGCGGCTCAGAAGGTAGGTAAAGTATCCGACCCCCGGGAACTGATCCCTGCCCTGGAAGATGAAAACAGCATCGTAAAGTTTTGGGCCCTGGTTGCCGTCGATGCCTTTGAAGGTGATGTGTCAGGCGTTGATGCCCAACTCAAAAAACTGCTAAGCGATGAGGCCTGGAGCGTTGCCGGGAAGGCAGCCGAAATCCGGATCAAACGATTCGGCGATGAGGAGGCTTACCGTGTTCTGGAGGAAAAACTAAAACTCGACTCCGAACCGGTAGTCCTGCAGGCTGCCATCAGCACGCGGCTGCTGGAGGAAAAGGCCCGGCCGCTATTGACTGCAATTCAGGAAGAAATCATGCCCAAATATTCAGGGGACGTATGGGGCAGGTACCTTACCTGGAGCTATCCCATGTTCATAGGCATGGCCCTCGACCAGACTCAAATCAACTGCGGTGTTGAGATTGATCTTGAACGGTAAACTGCGCATTTGTATCAAGTATCAATACTATTATACACAAGATTCTCTATATTTTTAATAATGCTTTTAATAAAATAAGAATCTTTAGAATTCGGGCTGAAGGCCCAGGTTAATTCAGCCCGATGGCAACGCCTCGGGTTACCATTTACCACCCCTTCCCTGGCGCCCTGTAAGGGCAGGTCAATTTGATACAATAAATTATTGTATTTGTCTTGTGTCAAATAATTTGTATACATATATCAGGACCCGGATAACGATTCCCATGTCTTGATACTTGTGTCTGTTTGTCTTATGTCTACCAAAATTGAATAAAAATTATCACGGTTTTTTGATTTAAGTATCAGGACAGGAAAAATGAATTTCCGGTTTTTCCTGACGGTTTTGTCCTGAAATACGATGAACCATTCTTAACGGGCTGAAAGCCCAGATTAATTCAGCCCGGTGGCAGCGCCCCGGGAAAGCGGTTCAAGGTACACTCCCCTCGCCCTGAAGGGGCAGGTTAAATAAAATAATGCCGGAATATTAATTCACCGGGCTGGATTTTTTTATACCTGGCATTGACCTTCCTGGCATTCCTATTAATCATTTAAAAAAAACAATTTTTTACATTCCATTCTGCGTTTGTTCATCTTGTGCATTTTTTAAAAAGAGTTGTTCAAACAGCTACCACTAACCAATCTGGTCCTTATTTTATTGGTATTAAACTCGGAGTAAATTCGGGGTAAACTCGGGGTAAATTCGATATTTTACGAATTAACCTCGAATTAACTACGAATTAAAGCCGAATGAAGTTCGAGTAAAATAGCTCGTTGATTGCAGTTTGAAGCCGCGCAGGTAGAGCTTTAGTACCTGACAAGATGAGGGGGAGTGTTGAAAAAAAGGGAAATTAAAGGCTGGTGATTTGCCGATAAATGTTTTTTACAATTTCAACTGAATATTTGCTTGCCACCTGCTCAATGAACTGAGCAAAGCTGACGGGCGAACTTTCATCGGCATCGTCGGAGATGGTACGGATAACGGTGAATGGAATATCGTGCTCGAAACACACCTGGGCAACGGCAGCGCCTTCCATTTCCACACAAAGCACATCGGGTAATTGCGTGTGAAGCGCATGTTTCTGACTACTTTTGTAGAAGAACTGGTCGCCGCTGGCAACATCGCCTATGAATAGTTTTGGATGAATGATATTAAACCTATCCAGCTCCTCATCGCCTATTGCTGCATGCAGGTTTTTGTTCTCAAGCAGGGTGTTGATTGCTTTTTCAGCTGATTTGAGCCGGTCATCTGCAGTTTCAAGATAGGTACGGTCGAGCAACGGTATTTCGTACTGCTTAATGATGGGGCGGACATCCAGGTCATGGTGAATCAACCGCTTTGCCACTACGATGTCGCCTATCTTTAAATCGGGATGAATGGCCCCGGCAACACCTGTAAACAGCAATTCAGTTATATTGAATTCATGGATTAAGGTGGAAACGGTGGTGGCAGCCGCTACTTTACCCCACCTGGAGAACACGACCACGGTGTCAATATCTTTGTATTTACCTATATAGTATGTCCTTCTGCCAGAAGTAATTTCTTTGCATTCTGTGAGCAGGGCTGTAACGCCGTCAATTTCTTCGGGCATGGCGCCCATAATTCCAATAACTTTATTCATTTTTTAAAGCATATAGTCAACACTTTTATTATGCAATTTTTTGTAAGATGAAATACTTATTAATTATTTGTTGCGTTAAATTTTTGTAAAAGTAATTTATGTGAGGAGAAAAGTCATAACTATCCCCGCACAATTGTTTTAAACTTGTCGTGATTGAACACAAACCAGAACCGGCATACCAACTTTATAAACCATAATAGAAGATGATTAGCAGAAGAAAGTTCATTACAGCCGGAGCATTGGGCCTCGGCGGATTTGTAGTGACAGAGCGCGCATGGGATTATTTTTCAGAAAGTAAGGTGAAGGCAAAAATTGTAATTGTCGGAGGGGGTGCAGCCGGCATTACCATGGCCTCCTATCTTTCCGACATGTTGAGGAATGATGACATAACTATAATTGAACCCAATGAAATACACCATTACCAGCCCGGGTACACCTTTATAGCATCAGGCACTTTCCGTCCGGAAGAGATTGTTATGCCGGAAAGAAAGCTGATTCCAGGGAATGTTAAGTGGGTGAAGGATAAGGTACAGGAGTTGGAACCTGAAACCAATGCTGTAGTTACCAGTCAAAATGGAAAGATTGCTTACGATTTCCTGGTGCTGGTGCCGGGTTGTGAAACAGATTTTAATCAGATTGATGGAATATCGAAAGAAAGCCTGGGAAAGAGCAATGTTCATTCGATTTATGATTTTATTGGTTCTTATGAATACCATAAAGCTCTTGAAAAGTTGCCGGGCATGAAAGAAGGACGGCTGGTTTTTACCGACACTTATACCAAGTTGAAGTGTGGGGGAGCGCCGAAGAAAATTACGCTGCTTACCGAGGATTACCTCAAAAAGCACGATAGCAGGAATGGGTATCAGCTTGACTATTACTGCAATTCAACCAACTTAATGACACCACAAATCTTTGGTGACAGGCTGCAGACGCTTTATGATGAGCGGGATATTTCGATTCACTATAAGCGCCGGCTGGTTTCGGTTGATGCATCTGCAAAAAAAGCAACTTTTCAAATACTTACTGAGCCAACACAGGAAAGGCTATCTGTTGATTCTTCAACCGAATTGGATACAGTTGACTTTGACTTGCTCCATTTTACGCCACCGATGGGTGCGCCTGGTTTTGTGAAAAACTCTCCGCTGGCGATTACTGAAGGCAGCTTGCGGCATGGAGGCTGGGTGGAGGTCGACAATGAAATGCTGGTGCAGACAAAGTATAATAACATAATCGTTCTGGGCGATGTGGCCGGGCTGGGCACCAGCAAAACAGGTGCAGCCATCCGGATGCAGGCACCTGTTGCCGCTGCCAATCTGGTTTCAATAATGGAAGGTAAAGAGCCGAAACTGAAATACGATGGTTATTCTGCGTGCCCCATCGTTACCGAATACGGGAAAGTGCTGATGTGTGAATTTGGCTATGAAAAAAAACTGATGCCTACCATCCCGTTTATTGATCCCGGAATTGAACGGGGCATGTGGTGGATATTGAAGTCACACGGACTGAAACCTATGTATTACTATGGGATGCTTAAGGGATTGATGTAAGGGTTTTTTTCCGGCATCGTTCCCGCTAAAACTTTTTGGATTTCATAGGTATTCACTTGCACTGCTAATTCAGGCTGATTACTTTTGGGTATAATCCTAAAGTAACTGATTTACTTATGCCCTTACTATTTGTTGGTGTTGGAATCCTGATCCTCCTGGTGCTGATGTTGAAGTTCCGGTTTGATGCTTTTTTTGCCCTGCTCATTACTTCTTTCATAGTCGGGTTGCTCAATTCAATGGGGATGCTCGAAATCCTGGCTTCGGTGCTAAAAGGCATAGGCGATACCATGGGAAGCATTATTTTAATTCTGGTTTTTGGAGCCATGCTGGGCAAGCTGATTGAAGACAGCGGGGCGGCACATACCCTCACCAACAAGCTGACTGAGCGGTTCGGTATAAAAAATATTCAGTACACCATCCTGATAGTAGGCTTTTTGGTTGGTCTGCCCATGATGTACAATGCCAGTTTTTTGGTATTGATCCCTTTGATTTATACACTTTCGAATACGACAAAGCTGCCGCTGATGTATTTAGGTATTCCATTGTCGGCAACCCTTTCCATAGCGCATGGTTACCTGCCACCCCATCCTGCTCCTACGTATGTTTCATTCGTATACGAAGCAGACATCAATCAGGTTTTACTTTACGGCCTGGTGCCGGTAATTCCGGCCTGCCTGATTGCCGGCATATTGCTGTCGAAATTCTTTACCAAAATAAGGGTGAAGCCGCCCGAAGAACTCTATTCAGGAAAGCAATTTACCCGGGAGGAGCTTCCGGGCCTGGGGAGAAGTGTACTGGTAACACTTACTCCCGTTATCCTGATGCTTACAGGGGCTGCCATTGACTTAATTTTCGGGCCCGACATCGATTATGGTGATCTGGTTGCCGGTTCGGTTAACAACCCAACCATTGCTGCTGTTTTGGTCAATGTTTTGGAAGTTCTCAAATTTTTAAGCGACCCCAACATTGCCCTGCTAATGTCGGTTTTTGCAGGGTTGTATTTCCTTGGAATCAGACAGGGCAGGAAAATGGACGATTTAATGAAAAGCATGGGGAAGGCTGCTGCCAGCATTGCCATGATCGTGCTTATAATTGCTGCAGGCGGAGCTTTTAAGCAGGTATTGACCGACAGTGGCGTAGCTGAATACATCAAGGAAATTGCATCGGGAATTGAATTCAACCCGCTGATTCTGGCCTGGAGTGTTGCGGCCGTAATCAGGCTGGCTATTGGTTCTGCCACCGTTGCTACAATGACTGCCGCCGGTATAATGCTTCCCATTGTGGCAGCAAGCGATGTGAGCCCTGAACTGATGGTGCTTGCCACCGGTTCGGGCAGCCTGATGTTCTCCCATTTTAACGACATCGGGTTCTGGATGTTCAAGGAATATTACAACGTAAGCATCAAACAAACCTTTGCCATCTGGACTGTGATGGAATGCCTGGTGGCCATTGTAGGTCTGGCCGCAGCATTGCTTTTAAGTCTGTTTATATAAAGTGAATTTAAACAAAATCAGAAATGAAACAAATAATATATGGTTTCTTTTTTATCGGGGCTTTTCTTTTAAGTTCCTGCGGTTCCGTTAAAAAGGAGGATGAGGCTTTCCGGATAGTTTATGTCAACTCCTATCATGCAGGATACGGCTCAAGTGATGATGTGATGGAGGGGATAAATGAAACACTGAAGGAAGAAAATGTGGAAATGAAAATATTCTTTCTGGACGCCAAAAGGAAAACTGCTGAGACTGAAACCGGGGAATCGGTGCAAATAATTCTGGAAGAAATTGAAGCATTCAATCCCGGGTTACTAATCGTTTCCGATGACAATGCAGTTAAAGACCTTGTTGTTCCGCACTTTAACGTTACTGAACTGCCTGTAGTATTTTGCGGTGTAAACTGGTCAACAGAGCAGTACAATCTGGGTGACAATGTCACTGGAATGCTTGAAGTGCTGCCTTTGCGGGAGTTGCTTTCCGAAGTGATTTCAAATTACCCGGAAACAAGAAAGCTGGTGGTGCTTTCTGAAAATTCGTTATCGGAACAAAATAACAGGATGCTGCTCGATACGTTGTACCGGAATATAGGACTGGATGTTACCTACAGCCTTGCAAACGATTTTGAATCGTGGGAAAGGATGTTTTTGGAGGCCAGTCAGAATGCCGATCTGATATACATGCCTACCAACGGAGCCATTAAAGGCTGGAACGACAGTGAGGCAAAAAATATCATTGAAGAAAATTTAAAAGTACCTGTTGTTACCTGCGACGACTTTATGATGCCTTATGCAGTGTTTGGATTAACAAAGGTTGCCAGGGAACAGGGTGAGTGGGCTGCCCAAACAGCACTTGAAATAATAAGGGGTAAATCTCCCTCTGAAATACCATATACTGCTAATAAGCAAACCAGGGCATGGCTAAATACAAGTTTTGCCAATCAGATTAAATTCAGGATGAGTGAGGGAATGAAATCGCAATGTACCCAATTGTAAAATAATAAATATGAAGCCCAAAGCAAAATTCAGGATCGAACGACAGTTGCAATTCCTGAAAGATAACAAAGACAACCTGGTTATTGATGCCGATACACACATTTCGGATGTTGAAAACCTTGCGGAAATGGTCCGTATCAAATACTTCGGTACCGATAATTATTACCACGGAAAGCCCATTTCGGCAGAGGATCTTTTAGCTGAAATGCAGATGGCCGGAATAGACATGAGCCTTGTATGGCAGAACCCGGCAGTCACGCCCTATGGTGATGACATGGATGAGAATTTCGACACTTTGCTTAAAGCCAACCGGTATCTTTTTGATGTGGATGCAAAATATCCCGGCAGGTTTATTCCCGGTGGCTGGTCCGATCCTAAAAATCTGGGGGTTGAACTTGCAATGGAAATGGCAGAGATCTGTATAAAGGAATTTGGTTTTTTATTTGTGAAAATGAATCCGGCACAGAATGCCTACCCAATCGATAGTGACAATGTGGTGCAGGTTTTCAACAAAATTATTGAACTGGGAGGAATTCCTGCCTTCCATTTTGGTGGCGACACACCCTATACTCCGGCAGTTGGATTGGAAAAGCTGGCACAGCTGCATCCTGAGCATCCTGTTGTTGGCATTCATATGGGTGGTGGCGGTCCGTCTTACATGGAAGGGGAGGAGCATTACCACAATGCCCGTGCACTGGGATTAAAACACTCCAACATCAGGTTTATTGAAAGTGCCAAGCGCGATACACATATTGAAAGCGATTTTATAACCTACCAGCTGGCAGGAGAACCGTATTCCAAAAACATATTTTGCGCCAGCGATGCACCTTATGGCCGGCAGTCGTGGAACTTTGGCGGATATCGTGCCATGTTTAAAAGCCTTATGGATGGGACAAATCATACAGACAAGCGGGTGAGAGAAAATCCCGGGCTGTTTACGGAAGAGGTTGCCCGAAATTATATGGGAAGGAATTTTGCGGAGTTGGTGATTGCGGGGTACGAGAAGTTGCTTGCATGAATTAAGATAGCCGCAGATTATTGAGACAAAGAAAGAAGATAGCCACAGATTCACAGATTCTTTAAAGCACAATCATTAATCTATGATTCTGTGGCAATAATATGCAGGTTTTAATCTGTGAATCTGTGGCAACATTGACAAATAATCTGTGAATCTTTGGCAATTCTAACCCATTGAATCTGTGGCACTGCTATTTAATTTTCTTGTGCTTTCCCGTACTTCGATTGTTGTTTCCAGAACACAAAGCTCTGCTGGCAATTCAGGGTCTTCCAGCTGGGCAAAAAGAAGTTTAGATGCGGTTTCCCCGATTTCATAAATGGGTTGCTTTACAGTAGTGAGGGAAGGTTCCACCAGCGCAGCCATAGGTTCATTGGTAAAACCGGCTACTGAGATGGTATCCGGTATTTTAATGCCATGGTTTTTAAGTGCTTTCATGGCTCCAAAGGCCACTGCATCGCACACAGCAAATATGCCATCTATTTCTCTATTCTTCTCAAGTAACTTTTGCATACATGTCATTCCGCTTTCAATGGTAAAATCACCCTCAATCATAAGGTTATCATCTTCTGGAATGTCCGCCTGTGCCAATGCATCCAGATAACCGGCCTTACGGTTATTGCTTAGCAGCAGATTCGCGGGTCCTGATATGTGGGCAATTTTCCGGCAACCTGTTTTAATAAGGTAATTTACCATATTAAGGGCACCATAATAATCATTTACCACCACCTTCGGGGCCTTGAAATCTTCAATTACCCGATTGAACAACACCAGCGGGATGCCTTTGCGCCGGAGTTTTCTGATGTGCTCGTTTTTAGCGGTGTCGCGGGCGACAGAAATAATAATACCCTCCACATTGGCATTCAAAAGGGCTTCTACATTTTTTATTTCAGTTTCGTATTGTTCATTTGAGTGGCAAATTATAACATTATAGCCCATTTTCATGGCATAATCCTGAATTCCGCAAATGGCAATGGAGTAGAAAGGAATATTGTATGCAGGGATAATCACCCCGATTGTTTTTGTGCTTCGGCTGCGCAGGCCTTTAGCCTGGGAGTCGGGGCGGTAATCGTGCCTTTCGGCAAAAGCCATTACCTTTCTTTTGGTCTCGGGATTCACATCATGGGCATCGCGCAATGCCCTGCTTATTGTAGATTTGGATACATTCAGGGCTTTGGCAATGTCGTTGATGGTAAGGTTTGACTTTTTCATGATACTGCATGCTTAAAATCATAAAAATAAAAATATTAATGAGAATCCCGGTTTCTTTTTTCGGGAACGTTCCCGTAAGTTTTCAATGGATTGTTGTTTTGTTTTTTTCAGAATCTAGAGGCCTTTGTTTATCTTGGTCATATTATTATTTAAAAGAATAAACCAATGAAAAATAATTTCATGTTTTCTGTCCTGTTTTTTGCGGTAATTTCCATCCTGTTTTATGAAGCTGAAGCACAGTCGCTGGATTTTACTGCTGTTAAGGCAGGTGTTTACTTTGATGAGCCTTTGCGTGATTGGGATGGCTTCGGATTCAACTACGTTGAAACTGCCCATACTTATGATTACGATGAATTTTCACAGGAATATGGTGGGTTCAGCCTGTTGTCGGATGCACAGAAACAGGAAATTATAAATCATGTTTTTGGGGAAGATGGACTGAAGGTGGGCCTGGTGAAAATGTTTTTGGGTGCCAATCATCAGACGGAACCGTATGGTCCTTACAATCATGAAAGAACCACTGAACACATGCGTTATTTTGTAAGGGAAGGGTTAAAATTAACCAGACAGAGGGGAGATGATCTGCAAGTAATAACAACTTTATACGGACCTCCCGGTTTTATGACCAAACAAAAAGCTGACAGGGGAAGGGATCTTGATCCGGAATTCAGGGAGGAACTGGCAAAATACATGATTGACTGGGTAAAGTTTTTAAAGGAAAAGGAGAAATTTCCTGTAAAATATTTATCGTTGCACAATGAGGGTGAAGATTGGTACCGCTGGAATCAGGAAGGATTTACCACCTGGGCGGGCGATGATTACAATCTATATTGGCCGCACGAGCAGGTGGTAGAATACATCAATATGTTGCCTGCCATGCTTAAAACAGCTGGTTTAAGAGATGTGGGGGTTACTCCCGGGGAAACTACCAACTGGTACCGGTTTTATTACTGGGGCTACGCCCGGGCAATTTATGATGATGCAAATGCGATAAATAACCTTGGGCTTATTACAACACATGGGTTTTATAGCGGAAATTATGGCCGCTGGTTTGGTGAACATAACAGTCTGACCAATGACTTGCTCAGAAGCAAACGGCCGGAATTGCACTCATGGGTTACTTCAACCAGCTGGAGCAACATGGATGCACGGAACATTAAAGAGATGCATGGGAATATTTATACCTCAAAGGTGAACGGCATTATTCCATGGTCAGGTATCCAGCGCCCGCCCCATTGGGTAAAGGGTGATCCTAATCCGGGTTCGGCCTTCACTGTGCATGAAGACGGCACGTATGATGTGCGGAAGGGATACTATTTCTACAAACAAATTACCCGCGCAGGACAACCGGGTATGACTGTGGCATATACTTTTGCCATGGATTCGGAAATTGCGGTTATTGGATTTGCAAAAAACAATACCAAAAATTCCGATGCTTTTGTTATCACCAACATCTCCGATAAGGAAAAAACAGTGGCCGTTGATATTAGAGGTAGCAGCAGCAAAGCATTCGGGGCTTTTCGCACCACCGATTCCAAAGGACAGCCGGAAGACAGGTATACAACGTTGGAAGATTTCCAGGTTAAAGACAACAAGGTGGTTTATAAAGCACCTCCCGGTTCAGTTACTACGTTTTTTGGAAAGTAACTGGGAATGCTATTAAAAAACAATATGATAATTAAATGAAGAGAAGAAGTTTTTTAAAAAACAGTTTAATTGCCGGTACAGCAATCGGTGCAGGAGCCATTTCGGGATTATCTTTTCACCCTGCACCAGGAATCGAGGTAAAGCAAATTACATCAGACGGGAAACAGCACTGGTTTGGGTATTACGATAAGTGGCAGATAGATATTACCGGACGCTATGCTTTAGGCAATGAAGTGGATGTTATTTTTCGGTCACCTGAAACATCAGATGTTTTACGCATTGGACTGGTTGACCTGGAGAATAACAACCAGTGGAAAGAAATCGGGCAGAGCACCGCCTGGAGCTGGCAGCAGGGTTGTATGCTGCAATGGATCCCCGGCAGCAGAAATGAAGTGATCTGGAATGACAGGGAAGGAACTGATTTTGTAAGCCGTATCTATGATATCAAAAGCGGGCAGACCCGAACCCTGCCTCGTCCTGTGTATGCACTGTCTCCGGATGGAAGCTTTGCACTGACAGTTAACTTTGCCCGCGTGCAGAAGATGCGGCCCGGTTATGGCTACGCTACATCAAATTATGCCGATGACTGGAATAAGGCTCCCAAAGATGATGGCATTTTCCGCATGGATCTGAAGACCGGTGAGAGCAGCCTTATCATTTCTCTGGAGCAGCTGGCTTCCCTGGAACGTGAGTTTGGCTCAGTGGCTGACAATTTTCACTGGTGCAATCATCTGCTGGTATCCCCTTCCGGAAGTCGCTTTATTTTCCTGAATCGCAGCAGGGACTATCTGCTTGAGGAAGATAAAAGAATAACCAAAAACTGGAATTCGGACTATGTAACACGTGCCATCACCTGTAATACCGATGGCAGCGATTTATATGTGCTGAACGATAGCGGTAACTTCTCCCATTTTATCTGGAAGGATGATGAAACCATAACTGCATGGGCTTCCACAGAAGATGGTCAGGAAGCTGCATTTTTTGAGTTTTACGACCAAAGCAAACGTTACCATAAGCTGGACGATGAGAATATGCCTGAAAACGGTCACAATACTTATGTGCCAAACACCAATAACGAGTGGATTTTGAATGATACCTATCCATACAGGAATCCTGAACATAAACAGACACTGTATTTATACCATGTTCCTACAAGGCAAAAAGTTGTTCTTGGAGAATTCTTTGAGCCAAAAAAGTTTCAGGGTGAATGGCGCTGCGATTTGCACCCGCGCTGCGATCAGCAAGGAAACAGGGTATTTTTCGATTCAACCCATAATGGGGATAAAAGACAAATGTACATGATTGATATAGAATCGATCGTTAAACGATAAAAGCAGGTAATTGGGGTAAAATTAAAATGGAATTAAAACAAGATGAAGTTAATTATAAAAGTAACGATTCTTTCTTTGTTATCCATATTATATTATTCGTTTTGTTGGAGACAATCTGACTATAAAGGTTTTACTCAGCCTAAGAAAGAAGCAAAAATTGAATACTTTCATATAATATCAGGTAAAATCGATTTTGATTTCAAACTGCGGGAATGGGATGGTTTTGGAGTCAATTATGTGCAGACTGCGCATACCCGTGATTACAGTGAATGGCCTCAGGAATATGGTGGCTTCAGCCTTTTGTCTGAAACCGAAAGAGATTCAATAGCAGAAATGATATTTGGGTCTGATGGTTTAAAACCAGGTTTAGTCAAAATGTTTCTGGATCCGCTACACCAAAAAGAACCCGGCGGAGCATGTGATCATACCACTTCCACGAAATGGATGCTTGATTTCGTGGATCGGGGATTGAAAATTACACGGAACGATGGAAGGGATTTGCAGGTTATAACTACCCTTTATGGCCCTCCGGCATATATGACATTGCAGAAACAATTGCGTGGCAGGGATATCGACCCGGCACATAAGGAAGATTTGGCTTTATACATGATAGAATGGGCTGGATTTCCTCAGGAAAGGGGTATACCCATAAGGCACATTTCGTTGCATAATGAAGAAGAAGACTGGCGCAGATGGCCTGCTGACGGAAATTATTCAAATTTTGATCCGGGCAACGACTACAATCTATACTGGAGGCCCGAACAGGTCGCAGAGTTTATTGCAGTAATGCCTTCATTAATGAAAAAAGAAGGGCTTAAAGGTGTGAGCGTATCACAAGACGGGAAGATCAGTTATGTTTCTCCTTCAAAATCAGTTACAACATTTTTTGGAAAATAGTTCTTTATTGTATGATGAAAAACTACATGATGAGAATAATTCTTTTTTTGATTTTAATGCCACTTTCTTTAACTATAAAAGCACAACCCGACTTTCAGGTGCTTCATGCAAAGGTTGATTTTTCCGATATACTGCATCCCTGGGATGGTTTTGGCGTTAATTATGTGGAAACAAGTCAGACAATCGATTATGATGAATATGCTCAGGATTACGGTGGCTTCAATATTTTATCTATACAGGACAGGAATGAAATTATAGAAAGGGTTTTTGGTGAAGATGGATTAAAAGTAAACATACTCAAAATGTTTCTCGATCCTTTTCATCAGGATAAACCGGGTGGAATCTACGATCATAAAACCACCACCGAAAGCATGCGTTATTTTGCCCGGCGTGGAAATGAGACCGTTAATGCCCGTGGCAGTCAATTGCAAATTATAACAACACTTTATGGCCCGCCTCCATACATGAACACAATTGGCAAAATCCGTGGCCGCGATTTATATTCAGTTTATAAATCTGATTTGGCTGATTACATGGTCGATTGGGTGAGGTTTCTTAGGAAAGAAGAGCAGCTTCCGGTTAAATACCTTTCCCTGCACAATGAAGGCGAAGACTGGGGCAGGATGCCTGTGGACGGAGGGCTTGAGAATAACACGCACCGCCACCTGGATTACAACATGTACTGGTCACCTGAACTGGTAGTTGACTTTCTGAAGCTTATGTCGGAAAGGCTTGAAAATGCCGGACTGGGTGGAGTTGGAATCACACCAGGGGAGGGGACGAACTGGTACCGGTTTAACAGCATGGGGTATGCAAAAGCCATTGCTGATGATACGGTTGCCATTAACCGCATGGGTCTGATCACTTCACATGGCTTTTATAACGGACGCTTCTGGAGGCTGTTCTCTGGTACTTCCAATCATGGTACTTGGCGTTTACAGCAGTTGAGGCCTGATTTAAAAGCATGGACAACTTCCATGTCGTGGATGAACTCTACTTTGGATTTTGTTAATCTGGTTTATTATCATATCTACCTGGCACGCGTAAATGCTGTAATTCCCTGGGCATTTATTCAGCGTCCGCAGCTATGGGAAAAGGGGGATCCAAATCCGGGCAATGCATTTACTGTATTTGAGGACTCTACTTACATAATCACGCGTGGCTATTATTTGTACAAGCAACTAACACAGGCAGGGCAACCCGGAATGGCTGTTTCATACACCGAATGTATGGACCCCAGTGTTTATCTGTTTGGTTTTTCATCAAATGAAACCCGGAATCCAGATGCATTTATAATTGCAAACAATGGCTACTCTTTTGTTGGGCAAGTCGATGCAATAGAGGTGAACCTTGATGTTGACGGGATAAGAAAAACAGTTTTTCTTAATCATAAAGACCATATAGCTGGAAATTTGCGGAATTCACCTGAAATTCGTGAAGGAATGAGATTTTCTTCCGAAATAACTGATAAAGGATATACCATGGAAGCGGCCATTCCCTGGAAAGTATTGGGCAGGCTCCCTGATGCAATTGATACACTTAAAATGGATTTCCAGATAGTATCTGGTGCTGAAGATTTGGAGAATGTGGTAGGTTGGTTGCCACAATCGCGTGATAATAAAGAATTGGTTCAGGTTTATCTGGGCAATGAAAGTGAAGACCATCATGCTCTCAAAACTTCTGTACTTCCGCAGATAGATGGTAAAAAGGAGAAATTGTGGGATAAAGCCGGTAGCCTCAGAGTAAATTATCAACGGCTTCAAGCAGCCCGATTTGAACTCAATGGGTTAATTTATTTGATGTATGACAATGAAAATCTTTACCTGTTAGCTGAGGTTGCCGATGAAACTAATCTTAAGCATAAAAGATTCGCTGTTGGGCTGGAAGGAACAACGTACAAGGTGTTTGATGCTTATCGTACTTCTTACAACGGTGAAGAATACAAATTCATTGGGCAGTTTAAAAAAGAGAATGGATTGGTTCAATATGATTCACCAACTCATTCTGTTACTACCTTTATTGGAGTGAAATAAATAAATAAGGAGTAAAACTGAAATCCGCTATATGCAAATACCGATTGATGTACAAAGGATTATAGATTGTGTTACTGTTATTAATTAAAGATTAGAATTTTTTTCCTACTTTTATTAACTGATTCAAACCAGTATATCATGAATAAAAAACAATCAAGAAGGAAATTTATCAAACAAACAGCTGCTGCAGCTGCAGTATTAAGTGTTCCAACCATCATTCCTGCACATGCTTTTGGTGCAAACGATCGCATTAATGCTGCTGTACTGGGGCTGAATGGGCGTGGTAAAAATCACGTTTCCGGATTAATGGTACAGGATAATGTTCAGGTTACCACCTTATGTGATCCGGATATGAACATTTTGAAGGACAGGCAAAAGGCATTTAAAGAGGAGTATGGTAAAGAGGTGGCTTTGGTGCAGGATCTCCGCCGTGTTAATGATGATAAAGATATAGATGTCATCAGTATTGCATCACCCAACCACTGGCACGCACTTTCTGTAATCTGGGCCTGTCAGGCAGGAAAAGATGTTTATGTGGAGAAACCCGGTTCACATAACATTTGGGAAGGTCGAAAAATGGTTGAAGCTGCCAATAAATACGACCGGATTGTGCAGCACGGGGTACAGTTAAGAAGCTCTCCTGCAATTAATGAAGCTATTAATCTTATGCGCGACGGATACATTGGCAGGGTATATATGGCACGGGGGCTTGTTTTCCGCTGGAGGCCGAGTATAGGAAATCATCCGGTTGAACAGGTGCCTGAAGGACTGGATTATGATATCTGGACAGGACCGGCCCAAAAACAGCCTTTCAGCAAGAATCTGGTTCATTACAACTGGCACTGGAACTGGGAGTACGGTAATGGCGATGTGGGTAACCAGGGTATCCATGAAACCGACTTGTGCATGTGGGGCCTGGATGTAGGGCTTCCCACAAAAATCACTTCCATGGGAGGTAAGTTTCTTTGGGACGATGCCAAGGAGGTTCCTGAAGTTCTGACTTCAGTTTACAATTATCCCGATGAGAATAAGATCATTCAGTTTGAAGTCCGCCCCTGGGTAACCAACACAGAGCAGGGGGTAACGGTAGGAAATATCTTTTACGGTGAAAAGGGTATACTTGTAGTTGATGGCTACAGCAAATACCAGACTTATATGGGGCAAAACAGGGAACCCGGTAAATCGGGTGATGACGGCGCCAAAGAAGCTTCGGGCATGGACAGGGGTTCAGGTGGTACCGACGGCCATTTTACCAACTTCATTGAAGCTGTCCGGAAGCATGATAAATCGATATTGAATGGTCCGGTGGAAACTGCACATCTTTCTTCAGGGTTGGCACATCTTGGCAACATAGCGTACCGGCTTGAAAGGGTCCTGACTTTTAATCCGAAAACAGAAAAGTTTGTTGACGACCCGGAAGCAGATAAGATGCTTACCCGGGAATACAGGGCACCTTTTATTGTTCCTGATAAAGTCTAATGGTCAAATAAAAAAATGCTCCGGAAACGGAGCATTTTTTTTGGTGTGCCAGCAAAATAAACCTTATGACAATTTTTTTCGGGAACGTTCCCGCTAATTTTCCATAGGCCGTTAATAATTTTTACATCAATTATCTTTTTCTTTCAATATCTTGTTCCATAGATGACAACTACATCTATAAACAAAACAATTTGAATGAAAAATATACTAATATTTTTAACTGCCGGAATTCTATTAAGTGCATGCAATTCACCAAATAAAAAACAGGATGAGAAAAAAAATCCGGTTGTGTTATTTGAAGATGATTTCAGTAAAACTTCGAAGGGGGAATATGTGGAAAATATCATTCACCTGCCGCCTCCCCAGGGGTTAGGTTATACCTGGAAAGTTTTGGAAGGAGGATATCTTCCTGCAAAATGGTTATATAGCGATGAGCTGGAACTGAATGAACCCAGAAAAGGCTTTTGGGTAATACCTGCCGATTCGGGATTTCTTGCTCAGGGAGGTCGTTCGCACAATTCGGTTTTATTTGCAGATACACCCATTCCCGCGGATACAGAAGCGTACAGTATTTCGTTTCGGCAATTTCGTGGCGACAATGATCCCATAATGTATGTTCTTGGCGCTCAGACCCCAAACTATGATTCAGGATATGAAATCGGGTATATGATTCAGATACCGGGTACCGACTCTACAACAAATAATGCTTTTATACAGGGAGCACTGAGAGAGCGAGTGGTGGAGAATGCAGCATTCGCCCATGAATGGGCCCAACATCGAATTGATGTTCAGGGGCAACAGGTAAAATGGACATGTAATAACGAGCTAATGGCTGAAGGAACAATCGATGGTTTGAAGCCTGGCTACTTTGGTATCAGGCACCGGTATGAAAGAAACACATTTTATGACGATGTGAAGATCGTTTTGGTCAAATAACTGTTGGCAAATTACAGCCCGGCTTCTTCAAGTATATCTTTCATTTCCTGTTGCACTTCTTTTGCAGCTTCACCTGCTTTCTTCGCAAAATCTTCTCCTGCTGAGGCATAGATAATTCCACGGGAAGAATTAACCAACAGGCCACATTTGCTGTTCATTCCGTTGCGGGCTACTTCCTGCAGGCTGCCTCCCTGCGCCCCCACCCCAGGCACCAAAAGAAAGTGATCGGGAATAATTTTTCTGATTTCCTTCAGTTTTTCTGCTTTGGTGGCACCTACAACATACATCATGTTTTCTATTGAACCCCAGTTTTGGGAAGTCTTTAACACAGTCTCAAATAGCGGGTCGCCCGAATCTTCATCTTTTAAATATTGAAAATCGGCAGCGCCTTTGTTTGAAGTCAACGCAAGCAGGATTACCCACTTTTCGGGGTAAGTCATGAAAGGTTTAACCGAATCCTCACCCATATAGGGGGCTACGGTAACAGCATCAAAATCGAGTGTCTCAAAAAAAGCACGGGCATACAAACTGGAGGTGTTTCCAATGTCGCCCCGCTTGGCATCAGCAATCAGGAAAATTTCAGGATGCTTTTCACGAATGTAGGCAGCTGTTTTTTCCAGGCTTTGCCAACCTTTTGCTCCCAAACTTTCATAAAAAGCCAGATTGGGCTTGTATGCCACAGTATAGGCTGCGGTGGCATCTATAATATCCTTATTGAAGGCAAAAACAGGATCAGAACTAGTTGCCAGATGTTCCGGAATCTTTTTTATATCGGTATCAAGGCCAACGCATAAAAAGCTGCGCTTGAGTTTGATTTGTTCGAAAAGAAAATTAATGTTCATGAATAGCGTTGTTTAGTCAAAAGATTCAATTCTGTCATTATATACATTAATTAGTTTGTGGCTCTTGATTTGTATTAATATTTCTGGCCAAACTTTATTAAGAAAATTATATAGTTCAGCAATTTTCATATTACCTACTTTCAAATGAATAACCTTAGGTGGAGGAATATTGAATAGAATTTTATTAGAAAAATCTGCATCTTTGGAAACAATCACCATATCATGTCTTTTTGCATAATTCCAGATTTCTTCATCTGTTGAAATATTAGGAATATCAAAAACATGTTTGTGGTTTTTATTGTGCCAAAGACTAAAATAATAAGGGAGGTTCTCGTCTATTATAAATGATGGCATCAGGCAACCGGTTTAATAGAATAGTTTCTTCCCATCAAATTAGCTGCAAAACGCAATGATTCATAAATATCTTCAGTTTCCAGCTTTGGATATTGTCTCAGGATTTCTTCCTGAGTTTCTCCTGAAGACAGAAAATCAAGAATTGTCTGCACAGTTATTCTTGTACCACGGATTGTTGGCTTCCCGTTACAAATTTTTTCATCGATTGTAATTCTTTCAGAAATAAATTCCATATCAATTTCTTATGTATATGTAAAGGTACTAATTCAATTGAAAAAAATAAAACTACAGATGAAGTTGATTGATCCAATACTTATAAATAGTATGTTAAATCTCCGCCTCCTTCAGCTTCTGCGCATTCTCCTCAATGCTCAGTTGCTCAATGATTTCATCAATCTCACCATTTATAATGGCCTGCAGGTTGTAAAGAGTCAGGTTGATGCGGTGGTCGGTTACCCGGCCCTGCGGCCAGTTATAGGTGCGTATTTTGGCTGACCGATCGCCTGTTGACACCATAGTCTTCCTTTTGGATGAAATCTCATCAATATACTTTTGGTATTCCATGTTGTATATTCGCGTACGCAGTTCATTCATTGCTTTGGCCAGGTTCTTCAACTGTGATTTTTCATCCTGGCAGGTAACCACAATGCCGGTAGGAAGATGTGTTAACCGGATTGCTGAGTAGGTGGTGTTAACCGACTGACCTCCCGGACCTGAAGAACAGTAGGTGTCTTTTTTAATATCTGATTCCTTCACATCCACGTCGAATTCTTCAGCTTCGGGTAAAACAGCTATGGTGGCTGCCGAAGTATGGATTCGGCCCTGGGTTTCGGTTTGCGGTACCCGCTGTACGCGGTGCACGCCTGATTCATATTTCATAATTCCATAAACGCCTTCTCCGGTTATATTGGCCACTATCTCCTTGTAACCTCCTGCTGTGCCTTCAGCAATATTTGTCACTTCCATACGCCAGCCCTTTTTTTCGCAAAATTTGGAATACATGCGGTATAGATCGCCGGCAAAAATGCTTGCCTCGTCTCCTCCGGTTCCTGCACGAATTTCGAGAATGGCATTTTTACTGTCCTCAGGATCAGCCGGTACAAGCAACATCTTAACCTGCTTTTCCTTCTCCGGAAGTTTCTCTTCTGCAAGTTCCATCTCCTCACGAGCCATTTCACGTAGTTCACTATCGCTTTCTTCTGACAGCATCTCTTTCCCAGTTATAATGGTCTCTACCAGGTTTTTGTATTCCTTAAAAGCGTTTAACAACTTTTCAAGGCTCTTGTACTCCTGGTTCAGTTTTACATACCGTTTCATATCGGAAATTATTTCAGGGTCAGTGATCTGCTGCTGCACTTCCTCAAAACGGTGTTTTATTGACTCGTATTTTTCTAATAATGCGTATTCTGCCATTGTGTTTATTCTTCCTTTTATAAATAACCTTCCAGATAATTTTTAACTCCTTCTTTTATTTTAGAAAGATGAATTATTTCCTGATAACGGTTAATAAACGAATTCTCCTTTTTCTGATTTAATAGTAAGTTTCTTTCCTTCAAAAGGTTCAACTTTACCAACTATCTGAGCATCGATATTAAACGATTTTGAAACGGAAATAATTTCCTCAGCCACCTCGGGCCGGGTATATAGCTCGAAGCGGTGACCCATATTAAATACCTTGTACATTTCGTGCCAGCCCGTTCCGGATTGCTCCTGAATGATACTGAACAGCGGCGGAACCGGAAACAGATTGTCCTTAATGACATGCACATTCCCGACGAAGTGAAGTACTTTCGTTTGCGCACCTCCCGAACAATGAATCATTCCCTGGATATCGTCCCGGTAAAGAGTAAGCAGCTTTTTAACTACAGGAGCATAGGTTCGGGTGGGAGAAAGCACCAATTGCCCGGCATTCACACCAAGTCCTTCTATTTCATCGGTAAGCCTGTACTTTCCGGTATAGACCAAATCAGATGGCACTTCGGGGTCAAAGCTTTCGGGGAATTTCGCTGCCAGGTAATTTGCAAAAACATCGTGCCGTGCCGAAGTAAGGCCATTGCTGCCTATACCGCCATTGTAACTGTTTTCATAAGAGGCCTGTCCTGAGGAGGAAAGTCCTATAATAACATTCCCTGCAGCAATGTTTCCTGCCGATACCACATCATTGCGTTTCATGCGGCAAACCACAGTGGAATCCACAATAATGGTGCGAACCAAATCACCTACGTCAGCAGTCTCACCACCTGTTGACCAGGCATCTATACCTAAATCGCGGAGGTTTGCCAGCAATTCTTCTGTGCCGTTTATTATGGCAGCAATCACCTCTCCCGGAATACGGTTTTTGTTCCTTCCAATAGTAGATGATACAAGAATTTTATCGGTGGCCCCAACACACAACAGATCGTCGATGTTCATTATCAGTGCATCCTGAGCTATACCTTTCCATACAGAAAGATCTCCGGTTTCCTTCCAGTACATGTACGCCAGTGACGATTTGGTGCCGGCACCATCGGCATGCATTATGTTGCACCAATTGGAGTCACCGCCCAATACATCGGGTACTATTTTACAAAACGCCCTGGGAAATAACCCTTTGTCGATATTTTTTATAGCATGATGCACATCATCTTTTGCTGCTGAAACTCCCCTGGCATTGTATCTTGATTCAGTAACCATTCAATTGATTTTAAGGCCACAAAATTAACAAATTCACGACATTTAACAGGATGTCACAGTAAGTTTCTTGGCGGATTTCATTTTTTGCAGGAAAAAGTCAATGCATGTATGTCTGCAAAGTTTTCCAGCTATGGTTTATATTTCTCCGGAACCAATGGAAAAGTTCACTACAGTAAATCTAAAATGTAGATTAGGTAAGGGGGATTTCTATGTTTTAAGCAGCATGACTTATTCAACCATATAAAAAGCGCTTAATCTTTTTGGTTGGAGTTTTTTCAAAAGGTGTGGGCTGCAAAACAATCGCCTGCAGCCTTGAGAATTTATTCAATTCTTCATTCACCTTTTTATGGATTTCTTTTAAAATATCATCTGTTTTGTCATGGAAATACTGATTTGCTTCAGCTTTCAGATGATGATAATGCTGTTCTACTTCTTCCATGTTCAGATGCACCATGGCTACAAGCTTCCCTTTTTTCTCTACCACCAGTGATTCAAGGACAAACCGCATTTTGTTGATAACCGTTTCTATTTCTTCAGGGTAAATATTTTCACCACTTGCCCCAACTATCATATTTTTAATCCTTCCTTTGATGTAAAGGAAATTGTCCTTGTCGAAATATCCTCTGTCACCAGTTTTAAACCATCCATCATCAGTAAAAACTTCACTTGTGATTTCGGATGCTTTATAATACCCTTTCATAACATTCGGACCTTTGGCCTGGATTTCACCTTCGCCGGTTTCTAAATCAGCATCACCTAGTCGGAGCTGAACCCCATCAAGTGCCAAACCAGTAGAACCGATCCTTACATTTTTGCCAACTGCCCCGGCCAGCAGCGGAGAGGTTTCGGTAAGACCATAACCAATAGCATACGGGAATTTTCCTTCATTTAAAAACAGTTCAACTGTGGTATCAAGCTTGGCCCCTCCTATCCCAAAGAACCTTAAACTTCCTCCAAAAGTCTGGTAAAGTTTTTTGCCTGCCACCCGGTGAAGCACTTTCCGCATAGCCGGAATGGAATAAATAAACCGGGTAACCGGGCTTTTTTGAAATTTTGGATAAATCTTTGTCCTGAACACTTTTTCAATGATCAGTGGAACAACCAGCATAATAGTTGGTTTTACCACTTCCAGTGCTGGCAGCAGCACAGATGCTACCGGCGGTTTACGTAAATAATGTACCGATGCGCCATACCAGATTGGGAACAAAAACCCAAGGGTATTTTCAAATGTGTGAGAAAGTGGAAGTACCGAAAGAAAACGGTCGGTTGGTGAAATATCCTGGAAGGTATAGCTTTTTTCCGCTGTCCAGGCCAGGTTTTTATGTGTTAACATTACCCCTTTCGAATTCCCTGTTGTACCCGAAGTATAGATGATTGTTGCTAAATCTTCTTCATCGACATTTTCTGCCGCAGCTTCACCTTTCAATCCATTAATTGCACTCTTTCCGGGTTCAATGGAGTTTGCAGGAACTTTATCTTTAACTACAGAGAAATTATCAACCACTATGATATGCCTCAACTTGTCAAGGGTATCCTTATTCAGGTTCTTATACAGTGACTCAGAAACAAACAAAATTTCAGTCTCTGAATGATCAATTATGGATTGTATTTCATTTGGATGGAAATCGGGCAGAATCGGAACCACCGTGGCTCCAATCCACGATATGGCAAAAAAAGTTACTCCCCAGTTGGGCATGTTTGCGCTTAAAATGGCAATCTTGTCACCTTTTTGTACATCCATGGTTTTAAGTAATGTGGCAACCTTTTTAAAATCATTACCCATTTCCCTGTAAGTGTAATTATTTTCTCCGGCAAAGGCCAGAGAATTATTATCAGTGAATTTATTTAATGATTCCTGTAAAAATGCGGGTATTGTATATTTTTTTGTCATCAGCTAATAATTATATTCTATCCAAGTAGATCCGTCAACAGTTTAATCCGGTAAAAATAACAATTACCATGTCGTTTAGTTATTAAGAACTTCGAATTATGTAGATTTTTGCTCCTTTTCTATAAATTTTTTGGAATATTTATTCTAAAAATTCAAATTTTTAAAGATACAGATTCCATACCAAAAACTGATCCAACTGTTATTAGGGTAAATGTGGTAAATTCCTGACAGATGTTATCATTTTTTCGTTCTGTTGAATGAACGCAATTGAGGGATGGTTAAACCATTTTTTATTGTAAATTTACAACTGAAAATTATAACAAATGCGAATCGAACATCTTGCAATATGGACATATGATCTCGAAAGGCTTCGGAGTTTTTACATGCACTATTTCGATGCTTCTTCAACAGAAATCTATTACAATCACTCCCGTGAATTCCGGTCCTATTTTTTACTGTTCGACGGTGACTGCCGCATCGAAATAATGGAAATGCCCAACATTGGTAAATCGAAAAACGATCCCTTAAAAAATTATACCGGACTTACCCATTTTGCCATTCATGTAGGAAACAAAAATGAGGTAGACCATTTAACCGAAGCTATTCGCAGTGATGGTTTTAAGGTCGTAAGCGAACCCCGTACCACCGGCGACGGCTACTATGAAAGCGTGGTACTTGACCCCGACGGGAACAGGGTAGAGATTGTTGCCTGATTTCCTATGTCATTTGTTTCCAATGTATTACTATCTAATCAACAATTAAGTCTTTATTAATTGAATTTGAACTGACTTTTCAGGACAATTTAAATAAATTTATTTTTAATCAAAAGAAATCTGTTTAACTGCCGAAACCATTCGATCCCTGGTGCCCAAAGAACACCTGGAAAGGACAATTAGATAACAACATGAAAGCCAGATTAAATCCCATTTTTAGCCTTCCTCATCAATCCACCCCAAACAATACTATTCTTGCTCCCGGACCCTTAAAACTGGCAGTAATTACAGCTCTGTCTTTCTCATCAAATCTCACCTCTGTGTCAGGATTTGCCCAAAACGTTTTATCCACTGCATGCTCGGTGACATATGTGAATTCTCCGGGAAAACCATTCCCGGGATTTCTGTTCCACGCATTCTTGTAGTTGTAAAAGATAACAACAGCCCCTTTTCCGTTATCGGCAGCTATTTTTTCATGAATTTCGGGCGAACCTCCCGTTCTGCCGTATCGCACCGGATGGCTACGGGTTATATCATCTCTTACTTGTTTGTATTTACTCAATGCCGTTCCGAACCGTTCTACCCCGGCTTCCGAAATAGCAGGCAAATTACCCCAAATACCGTTTTGACCCAAAATGAGCGAACCGATGTTTATCCATTGAGAATACTCGGGATCATCTGGCAGATAGTGAGTCAAAAATAATGTTGAGGGAATCCACTTATCATAGTTTAAAGTATGTCGTGCGTTTACTGCCCTCGCCAGTCCCGGGAATACCAGCACATTGGCACCCATACCTCCGCCCGGTGCAAATAACGTATCGTCGAAAGACACGTAATAAGGGCCGTTATTTACGGCAAAAAACTTTCCTGCTTCCAAAAACGCAAGTCCAACAGCCCGCTCACCTTCGGTTATGTCAAAGTCAACAATAGCACCCGGTATAGCTTCGCAGATTTTGTTTGCCACATCTACCATGGCAAAGGGAAGCTGAAAAGAATAGTTAAAAGCACGTTCCTCCGGAGAGTTGTTCTCAGTACCGTGCCAATGCCCCGGAGCATTGCATCCGTATTGTCGAAATGCATCCCATTTAAAGTATTTGATATCGTAATGCTTCGCTACACGGATTAGTTCTTTGGCATAATCATTCCTGAAAGGGCTGACCAGACACATGGCATAACTTTCTTCAGTCTCCCACACACTATGTGGTCCACTGACATTGCCGTTGACTGACATTACATTGTCCTGATTCCTAGCCAGCATGTTGCTGGTTACCGCCGCATCGGAATTGAACCAGAGTCCCATTTGCATTCCATAAGAATCGAGTTTTTGCTTCACCTCACTCAGGTCATCGGGGAACCTTTCTTTACTGGCTATCCAATCACCCGTTTTTCCAAACCATCCCGCATCGACTACAAACACCTCAATTCCCATTTTATGAGCAACATCTATTTCTTTAAGCATCCGTTCCTTATTCATATCGTACAGATATGTATTACCTTCCCAAAACAGGTTCCGTTCCTGAAAATTCCATGTGTTGTAAAATATATAGGGTTTACGGCTGGTAGTATTTTCTGACATATAATACAGAACGTGCCGGCGATGCATTTTTGCAACATTTTCAACATCTCCTTCAATAATTCCAATGTTCATCCAAAGTGTGGAATAACAATCCTTCAGCGATTGCCCTTCAAAGTAATTTCCTTTAACGGCCGATAGAGATATGTTTTTGTCCTTACCTGGTCTAAACTCTACAAATCGGTCCGGAAGCTGCGAGCCATGTTCATAAGTCAGCAACAGGCTGTTTCTGTCATTGGAGGCCACCAAAACAGGGCCCATAATGCTTATTTCATGTTCAAAACCTGTTGGGCTGAGTATACGCTCTCCGGGAAGATAACTGTGTTCCAGTTCGAAAAATTCTGAAAGATTAACTTCTGTAAAGCTATCATACCTGTTTAATGAAGTTTGTAAATAATCGATATGGTCTTTACCTTCCAGTTTAGTCAGTTTAAGGTCTGTGTCAGAGGCAAGGGTATATTTGAATCTGACAATAGAATTGTCAGGTGCTACACGCAAAGTCAAAGCCATGGTAACATCAGGCATAGAAGCCAAATTCCCTTTTACTGTATATACTTTTACATTAATTTTCTCTATGCTTCTTTCTTCGGTAACAAACGATTCAAACACACCTTTTACCTCCTGTTTATTGAGTTGAAAAACCGGTGGTGCAATATTTTGTGTGACACCGCCTTTTGTGCTATAAGTCCATAAGGTGTTTTCCGAATTTACCATTGAAATACCTATTAATTCATTTGATATTTCTGTTTCCACTTTCTGATATCCTGCCAGAAAGAAAGTTACTGCTAGTATTAAGAAACATTTATACATGGGTGAAAATTTTATTTTTGTAAAATAAGTTATCATATTCTTCATGGTTAAGATTTAATTACTCTGTTCTTTTTTTTACTAATTATGCCAAACGCTTTATTAAATGTTTTCAAAGGATTACAAAACTTATGAATTAAAATATAATGATGCACTAAAATTAGCATTATATGTTTAAGCATGATCGTTATTCACTGAGAAATTTGAATACGGAAATTTTATTAAAAACAATTTATCCAGCATAGTGTTAACACATTTCAAAAGATTCATAAACTTGTTAATTTTACAAAAATGAATGGCAATTTTTATGAACTTCAAAGAATTAATAGAAAAATACCACACACTTCAAGCTGAAAACAGGCAGCTTAAAGAAAAATTACAACAGCTTGAAAATCCTGTTGGGAAAAAATTTAAAACTGAAAGTGATGAAGATTATAGAAATACAGAGAACTACCATAATACAGAAAACCCTGATATTCCATCAGGTGAAATAAAAGCCAAAGTCATTGACAAACAATCATCTCCGGCTGAAAAGGTAGAATTGTTTTCGTCGATTTTCAGGGGTCGCGAAGATGTTTTTGCAAACAGATGGGAAAATAGTATAAAGGGAACGTCAGGTTATTCGCCTGCCTGTGGCAATGAGTGGGTCCCGGGAATTTGCCAAAAGCCTAAAATTAAATGCTCAGCCTGTAAAAACAAAGATTATCTGGGATTAACCAGTCAGATTGTTGAAAATCATTTGCGCGGTAGAATAATTGCTGGAATTTATCCGCTGCTTTCAGACGAAACCTGCTGGTTTTTAGCCATTGATTTTGATGGTGAAGAGTGGAAGAAAGATATTGAAACAATCGGAAAAGTGTGTTCCGAATTTGCAATCGCGGTTGCAGTGGAACGCTCCCGGTCGGGAAATGGTGCTCATGCATGGTTCTTCTTTGAGCATCCCATTCCTGCCTCAATAGCCCGGAAATTTGGGAGTGCTTTGCTCACTTATGCCATGAACCAGCGACATGAAATCAGTTTTAAATCGTACGACCGATTTTTCCCCAATCAGGATACCATGCCTAAAGGAGGTTTCGGAAATTTGATTGCGCTGCCGCTACAAAAAAAGGCCCGGGAAAAAAGCAACAGTGTTTTTATTGATGAAAACTTTCGGCCTTTTAGCGATCAATGGGCGTTTTTGTCTTCTGTAGAGCGGTTGTCGCAAGAAAAAATTGAATCCCTTACCGAACAGATAAGCCAGGGAAATGAACTTGGCTTTCTAAAGATGGATGATGAGGAAGAAGTGCAATCTAAGCCGTGGACAAGAAGTAAGGAGGTACTATTAAAAATGGATTTTCCCCAAAAGATTGAAATTGCAAAAGCCAATATGCTTTTTGTTCCTAAAAAAGGGATTTCAGCCAAAGCCTTGAACCGGATTAAACGACTGGCTGCTTTTAAAAACCCTGATTTTTACAAAGCCCAGTCTATGCGATTGACAACTTATAATAAACCGCGGATCATTTCTTGTGCCGATGAAACCACTGATTTTATATGTTTGCCTCGGGGATGTGAAAAGGATTTAAATAATCTACTGGACGAAATTAAAGTGAAATCAAACTGGATTGACAAAACCAATCCGGGAGAAAAAATTGATGTTGCATTTAATGGATCACTCAGGGAAGAACAACCCTTTGCCGTTGCAAGTATGCTGTCAAACAACACAGGAGTTCTTTGTGGCACCACAGCGTTCGGCAAAACCGTTGCAGCCATCAAATTAATTGCCGAACGAAAAGTAAACACGCTCATTTTGGTCAATAAAGTCAGTCTGGTTAATCAGTGGAAGAAAAAACTTAACGAATTTCTTACTATAAGTGAACGGATAAAGACCAAAGGCAAACGGGGTAAAAAGCCCCTGAGTATTATCGGCCAGATTGGCGGGGGGAAACAAATCCGTAACGGAATTATCGACATTGCGATCATGCAATCATTGTCGAGACTTGGCGAAGTGAAGGACTTTATAAACGATTACGGAATGGTGATTGTGGATGAATGCCACCATGTTCCGGCATTTAGTTTTGAATCGATTCTTAAAAATGTTTCAGCAAAATATGTATATGGCTTAACCGCCACTCCCACGCGGAAAGACGGGCATCATCCCATTATTTTTATGCACTGCGGCTCCATTCGTTACCGGGATAACGCTAAAAAGCAGGCGGAAAAAAGACCTTTTGATCATTACATTGTTCCCCGGTTTACAACTTTCAGATTTCATTCCATTACAGAAAAAAAAGAAACAGAATGGACAATTCAGGAATTGTATGCTGAAATAGTGAAAAACGAAAGCAGAAATCAGTTGATTGTGGACGATGTAGTGGAATGCCATCAAAAAGTTAAAAACTGCATTGTCCTCACCGAACGAGTGGAACATGTAAATATTTTATACGAAATGTTACGGCAAAAAATTCCGGATGCTATTTCAATTACAGGTGGAATGGGAAATAAAAATACACGGGAAATCATGGAAAAAATATCAGAATCGTCAAATGATAAACCTTTAATCATAGTTGCTACGGGAAGGTTTATTGGCGAAGGTTTTGATGAACCCCGGCTTGATACGCTTTTTCTGGCCATGCCTATTTCGTGGAAAGGAACGCTTCAGCAATATGCTGGACGTCTGCATCGATTGTTCGAAGGAAAAAAAGAGGCCCTCATTTTCGATTACATCGACATCCATGTGCGGATGTTTGAACGGATGTACAACCGTCGGCTGACGGGTTACGCTTCCATTGGTTATAAAATGAAAGGTGAGCTTTTCTCCAAACAAGAAAAAAAGGAGGAAAACGTGGACATCATATTTGATAAAAGCAACTTCTATTCGGTTTTTGTAAACGATGTAATCCATTCAAAACGTGAGATTCTGATTGTAAGTCCGTTTGTTACCAAACGAAGGACGCTTCAAATTATGCGTGATTTGGAATCTGTCATTTTAAGAAGTGTCAAAGTTGTTGTGGTAACCCGTCCGGCAAAGGATTTTGAAAATACAGATTTAACGACTTGGACAGAAGCAACCAAACAAATGAAAGCTTCCGGTATTCATCTGATTTTCAAAACAAATATTCATCAAAAATATGCTATTATCGACCAAAAAATTGTTTGGTATGGCAGCATTAACCTCCTCAGCTATGGCAGTGCCGAAGAGAGTATGATGCGAATTGAAAGCAATAATATTGCGTATGAGTTGACGGTGAGTTTGGAGAAAACCGGATAATTTAGGGTTTGCCTGCTAATATCTTTTTTCCAGCTATACCACTGCACTTTTTTAACAATCTTGAGTAACTATAGGAATCAGGAGAAGTGGAAATCGGCAATTTTGAAATTATTAAAGAAAATTGTTTAAAAAGGGAATTTAAGAGTGTCAAATAATTTTTAAACACATCCAGCCTATAACAACTGACTCAGTTCGTCGATTGATTCCTCCTAACACAGTTGCTGTGCTTCGAACTTGTTTTTCAGTCCCCCCATAAAATAAAAAGAAATTCTCTGATGGCAGCCCCGAAAGTTTTTGATAAGAGTTCAGCTATAATAATATTTCGAAAGTTATTGAATTAAATCGGTAAGAACAGTTTTCGATTATTGCAACTATTTAAGGGAAAGTTACCTTGTTGACTTTATTCCCCCGGTATTCGCCTTCTATCAAAAAACAACTGGTTAATCCCAAAAAAAGTTACAGCATCGATCCGGTGTTTGCTAAAGCCAACAGCCATTCGTTAAGTAAAGATTTGGGGCGAAGGCTGGAGAATTTTGTTTTTTCGATTATGGCGACTCCTGGGAATTCAACATAGTGCTTGAGAAAATCGACAGCAACGATCCACTTCCCTTGAATCCGAAAATAGTTGAAAAGAAGGGAAAAGCACCCGAACAATACAGGTATTTCTAGTGCTTTTTATTTGCTTCTTCAATTCTGAAATTATCTGTTTTATTTTCGTTTGCAAAACAAAACATCCGCTAACCGGCAGACAGCCCCACACCAGCATGACGGTTACCAGCAAATTACATTTTGTATTGGAAAGTAATAATTTTCGAGCTAACCTTAAAATAACTATAATAATTTTCGACTGAAGTTGAAAATTATTATTTTTGTGCAATGATTCAAAGAACAATTGAAGACGATATTATAAAAAGGATTGTTGACAAAAAATCCATAATCCTTCTTGGTCCCAGGCAATGTGGCAAAACTACTTTGTTAAAAAGCATTTGTGAAAAGTTAACGAAACCGTATATCTGGTTTAACGGAGATAATCCGGGTGACGCAAGGTTGATTGAAAACAGTTCGTTGGAAAGGCTTAAAAGTATTATTGGGAAGAACGGAGTAATTGTGATTGATGAAGCTCAGGATATACCAAATATTGGAAAAACAATCAAACTCATTGTTGATTATATCGATGGCGTTTGTCCGATAATTTCCGGCTCTTCTTCCTTTGAACTTTCAAGTGAACTAAATGAACCACTGACAGGTAGAAAATATGAATTTAACCTGTTTCCGTTGTCTTTTAAAGAAATGGTAAATTATCATGATCTTCGGACTGAACTGCAACAAGTTGAACAGCGATTAATTTATGGCAGCTATCCGGAAGTTTTAACAAATCCCGACAGGGAAAAGGAGTTGCTAATTTTGCTGGCTTCAAGCTATTTGTACAAAGACATTTTTAAATTTGGTAATATTCGAAAACCTTCTGAATTGGAAAAGATTGTTCAATTGCTTGCCTGGCAAATTGGCAATGAGGTCAATATTTCAGAAGTGGCTAAATCGGCTGGCACAACATCAGAAACAGTAGAACGATATATTGATATTCTTGAAAAAGCTTATATTGTTTTCAGGCTTCCTTCTTTTGCCCGAAATGTCAGAAATGAAATTAAAAAGAATAAAAAAATATACTTTTACGACAATGGAATCAGGAATGCTGTAATTGGTAATTTCAGTTTTATAAGCAACAGGAACGACGTGGGTGTATTATGGGAAAACTACCTGGTTTCTGAACGAAGAAAACTTAATTCTTACCATGGTTTTTATGGCTCGTCATATTTCTGGAGGACCCAACAACAGCAGGAAATAGACTATATTGAAGAAATTGATGGTAAAATCTCAGCTTTTGAATTCAAGTGGAATCCAAATAAAAAACCAGGATTTCCGGCAACATTTACAAAAACCTACCATCCACACAAAACAGAAATAATTCATAGAGAAAATTACGAATCTTTTTTATTATGAAAAGATAAACTACCAGTCTGCCGCAGGCTGGTATCCATCAAAATCCGGTTGAAGTGGGCCTGGTATATTGTGCCGAAGATTATTTGTACAGCAGTGTGGCCGATTATCCCGGGAAGAAAGAGATTTTGGATGGATGCCGCTGCCACAGCCGCCTGGGGAAAAGTAAAAAACCAGGAAGAAAAGAGCTGATGAAACTCGCGACCCTTTTTGGGATAAAAAAATCAAAAAACAATCATAGAACAGGTAAAGGAGGTAATAGGCAGCTAGGACGAAATTGCCAAAGAATCTGATGTTTCACAAGAGAACAGGCTATCAATAAAAATATATTGGGTAAATTAAGAGACTGAAAAGTGGTTTTTTTTACCAGAGCTGCCGTGTAAAATACTTTTACATCAAGATTGGAACCCTTACAGTCTTATCCAGACAACGCCTGAGAAGTTTGCACAGATTATTCATTACTGCTAATCATCATTCAATTCAAATTGTACTACCGTATTGATTTTGTCGGGCAGGGGAAATGTCCACTGCGGCGGATTTCCAAGGTTAAAAAAGATATCGTCTTCAGCAATATACGATCGTTCACCATGCCAGTAGGGCCCGATAAATAACTCTCGACCATCGAAAACCAGCCGGGCATTTTTTAATTTATCTTTCATGCCTTTCATATAGTATTGCCCTATATTTGAACCTAAAATATGTGCGTAAAGCGTATCATCGCGCATTGTAAACCGTCCCCATTCCGGTTTGGGAAAAGGCGCCGGGCCACAACCGTATATGCTTTCCCCGTTTAGTTGCATCCAGTCTCCAACTTCTGAAAGTATATCCAGAGACCATTCAGGAATATTTCCCTTTGCATCGGGACCAACGTTCAGCAACAAATTGCCTCCTTTGCTTACTACATTTACCAAAGCATGAACAATATCCTGTGCCGATTTGTAATCCTGATTTGTACTGTAACCCCAGTCGTTGTTTAGTGTAATACATGCTTCCCATGGAATGGGACGCCCCAGTTCATCATATATCCCCTCATGCGGAATTACCTGTTCCGGTCCCTCAAAATCGCCGGCAAAGGATTCCGGGTTTTCAAGCTCCATGTTTCCACCCAGGCGATTATCGATAATAATATCGGGCTGCAACTTTTTGACCATTTCAACCAGCTTTGTTGCCTCCCACTTTTCACCGGCCATATCGCCACAACTGAAATCGAGCCATAGAATATCTATTGTACCATAATTGGTAAGCAATTCTCTCACCTGATTGTGCATATAAGTTATATAATTTGAAAAGTTGCGGCCTTCATTTGAGTATCCTTCCACGCCAGCCATGGGGTGTATCACACAATTGCCTTCCACAGGGTAATCAGGGTGGTGCCAGTCGAGCAACGAATAGTAAAACCCTATTTTTAATCCTTCTTTCCGGAAAGCATCAACGTATTCTTTGATCAAATCTCTACCTGCCGGAGTATTGGTGACTTTGTAATCAGTAAATTCGCTGTTGAACAAACAAAAGCCATCGTGATGTTTTGCTGTCATCACTGCATAATTCATTCCGGCATGTTTAGCCGCTTTGGCCCATTCCTGAGGATCATAATCAACAGGGTTAAACGTTTCAAAAAACGGCTGGTAATCTTCTGCTGAAAGTTTCTCCTTTTGCCGCACCCATTCTCCCCGGGCAGGTATGGCATAAATTCCCCAGTGGATAAACATACCGAAACGGGCATCCTGAAACCATTGAGTACGTGCCTGACGAGTTTGATAAATATCTTGTGCAAATAGCCGGGAAACTGCAAACAGGAGAGCCAGTAAAAAATATCCTTTTTTCATAGTTTGATTTATTTACTTAATTCTTAATCGATACAACCAGTTATCCACCCGCTGACAAATTAACCGGAATGCCTTCCAACAGCTGGACTCCCGTATAACTTTCCGGACGCTTTTTGCCTGAAAACGTGAGTTCGTATTCCTGTTCTTTAACTGCGGTAAACCATTCGGGAAACTGGTTGATGCGGGGATAGTCGATGGGCAGGTTTAAGATGGTCTTGTGGCGCTGGCTGTCGAAAACCAGTTTTCCTTCCCATTCGCGTTCCGATGTGAGTACAAAGCAGGTTTCATTTTCTCCTTTTGCGGCACCTAAAATCACATCGCTGCGCCAGGGTTCAATCCGTGCGCCCTGGGTTTTCCAGAGGCTGTACATGATGGCCGTGCGGGCAAAGTTGCCGTCGCCATGCCATCCGCCAATAATGCCGTCATCTTGTTGCATGCCGAACATCACCTGCACTTCACTGTCGATCCAATCTTTAAGCACTGGTACCGGTTCCCGGTTGTAAAGATTGATGCCGCTTTCAAGTGCATCGGCATAACCATCGTGACTGGTTCCCTCCCAGGCAAAATTGCGGTATTTGGCATTCAGTTCTTCAAAACCCTCCAAAACAGCTTGTCGGTAGTCTTCTTTTTGATCGACCAGCCAAACAGCATAATAAGCATTGAATACGTATCCCCAGTTGTCGACTGTATTTTTGTCCACGATTTCGCCGGTACGTGGATTAATGGCATTGTAAAACAGTCCGTCTTCATTGCGACCAACTTCAAGGACTCTGTCGAGCAATTTATAAAGTGCCGGTTTATAGCGTTCTTTCCTTTCCTTATCAACAAAATGCAGTGTAACATAAAGCTCGCTTAAGCCGCCAATGATTTCGCACCCGTGATCGCGTATACGCAGGTATTCAATTTCGCTTAAATCACGTTTCCCTAAAAGATAGTAATCACCGATTTCAACCGCCCAATCGAGGTATTTCTGCTCCCCGGTCATCCAGTATACCCTTGATAAGGTCTGCAGCATTTCCCCGTTTACCTCCTCCACTGAAGCCATGTGTTCACTGTAAATTGATTCCAGGCTGCCGGTTTCCTGCATATAAACATGTAAATCGTCCAGCATTTCCATCATTCGGTCGTACCATGGCGATGGCCCGATGCACTCCATCAATGGAACCAGGCCATCTTTTATGTATTCTGATGTCCCAAATATGATATTCCCTGGCCGGGGCTCATCGGCTTGAAAACTTTGCTTCGTAAACGACCAGGTATCGGGAAGGGAATTTACACGCGAAGTAAGTTCCCTTTCAGTATGCAGCATGTTCAATAGTTCGTTTTCATACAGTTTCTTATCAAGCAGCCAGGCTGTTAGTACCATAAACGCGTAATTGTCGGCAGCAGAATTGTGAGGTTCCCACACATCCTTGTTCCCGGTCAGGTTGGTTGGGATTAGCCCTGTAGCAGAGTCGGTTTTTGTTAGCCATGCATTTACAAACCGAAGGCTTCGGTCAAATCCTTCATTAGCCAGCCTGCCGTTTTCCCTGGCCTGTTCAACCAATTTGGGTTCGATTTCAGTCTGTACTGAACATGAAATAATAATGAGAAAAAGGGTTGAGGCCAGAATAGTCCATCGATTCATCTTGTTTGATAAATTATTTGTTTCGAAACAAATGTACACGAATTTTATTTCACTTTCAAAGGATTTATGTCTTTGATAACTATGCATTCTCACCGCTTATATGCCTTTTTCAAAGAGCAACGGACAGAATCTTATTAAATAATTCGAATCCGGTTCTTCAATATACATTCTCCATACATGGGACTGATTAAATTCAATTAAACATGGAGTTGATATGTCCCTGAATAGTCTTAAAACCGTTAAATTGGTTACTGGCTTGGTGGCCTAACCAGAAAATAATATTTGTATTGCTGTTTTCCTTCAAAACCGGGATAATTATCAGGTTTAAAAGAGAATAAATAAACTTTTACTTTAAAAATGCTGCCAATATTTTCATTTGAAGAAAGGTTTTTGATACATTAGCAACGGATATCATTATTTTTCAGTATTGAATAAAATAGTTAATCATCATGAAAATCAAGCCGGGTATTGATCGCAGAAACTTTATTGCAAAAACTGCACTGGGCACACTGGGAGCTGCAGGACTTATAACATCATGTTCGGGGCCATCATCAAAAAAAGAAGAAATTCAGCTTCCAAAGCTGCTGGATCAGGCACCCGACGGAAAGGTAATTAAAGCTGGTCTTATTGGTTGTGGAGGCCGGGGTACAGGAGCTGCAGTTAATTTTTTGGATGCGGGTCCCAACTTGCAGATAACTGCCTTAGGCGATGTTTTTCAGGATAAGATTGACAGCTGCAGGGCAAAGCTGAAGGAGGAAAAGAATGTGGAGATTGCAGATGAAAACTGCTTTGTGGGTTTCGACAGTTTTGAGAAGGTGATCGATTCGGATGTGGATCTGGTGTTGCTTTGCACACCGCCCCATTTCAGGCCTGCCCATGTGGAGGCAGCGGTGAATGCGCAAAAGCACGTTTTTATGGAAAAACCCATTGCGGTCGATCCGGCAGGTGCGCGTTCAGTAATGGCATCGGCAAAAAAAGCAGAAGCTATTGGGTTGTGCATGGTCAGTGGAACCATCCGCCGGGTGCAGAAGGATTATATGGAAACTCAACGCCGGGTAGCCAATGGCGAGATAGGTGAAATAACGGGTGCAAACATTATTCGTAACGGGGGAGCTTTATGGTACCGCACACAGCAGCCGGAGTGGAGCGAGATGGAATATATGCTACGCAACTGGGTCAATTTCTGCTGGCTCTCGGGCGATCACATTACTGAACAGTTTATTCATGAAATTGATGTGATGAATTGGCATATGGGTAAAAATCCTCATAGAGCAGTGGGGTGGGGAGGACGCCAGCGGAGGGTTACAGGCGATCAGTATGATTTCTTCAGTATTGAATATGAGTATGAAAACGGATTGCGTACCCATTGCGCTGCAAGGCAGATTAACGGTTGTACCAATAAAAAGGTGGAACAGATTAACGGAACGGGTGGGTATGCTGATGCAGCGGGTAAAATTTATGATCTTAAAGGGAATCTGATTTGGGAGTATCCTTATCCGGAAGAAGGGGAACCCGATTCGGAATGGAAGGTAACAAATCCTTTTGTCCAGGAACACATTAATTTGGTTACGGCCATTCGAACCGGTAATCCGATCAGTGATGCCGAGGCTCAGATTAATTCCACGCTTGTAACCATAATGGGCAGAATTTCGGCTTATACGGGCAAGGATGTTACCTGGGAGGAAATGCTGAATTCGGATTTGTACCTGGGACCGAAAACTTATTCATTTGGTCCTGTTCAGGGGATAGCTGAAGAAATACCAAAGGCAGGAGTGCCCAATACAGCTGCGGTTTAGTTTAGAGTTTAAGGTTTAAAGTTTAAAGTGATGAATAAAGCTGGTGTTATAATTATTATTGGTGCTGTGTTTTTGTTTGCTGGTTCAGTACTGAAGGCCCAGGAACGGGTGGTTTCATTTGGAAAGGGAGTACAGTGGCAGGAAGTGCTTCAGGGTAAAGATGTAAATGGTATGCCTGTAACCTGGATACAGGTGAATACAGAGCCTGAAACCTGGAAGAAAGAGGGTGATGTGCTGGTTTGCAGCGGTTTGCCCATTGGAGTTGTTCGCAGTGAAAAAGAGTATGAGAATTTCATCATGCACATCGAATGGCGGCATATGGAAGCCGGGGGAAATTCAGGGACCTTTGTCTGGAGCAAGGCAGTTCCCGGTGAAAACAGGTTACCCGATGGAGTAGAGGTGCAGATGCTGGAACTCGACTGGGTAAATCAGAACATGCGAAACGGAGAAAAACCACCTGTTGCTTATGTACATGGTGAACTGTTTGGTGTTGGGGGGGTAAAAATCGTACCTGACAATCCGCGTGGTGAGCGCAGTAAATCGGTTGAAAACCGTTGCAAGGGAAAAGGAGAGTGGAATACATATGATGTGGTGTGTGTTGATGGAACCATCAAACTTTCGGTTAATGGTAAATTCGTAAACGGCATCAGCAAATCATCACAAACAAAAGGCTATATATGCCTGGAAGCCGAAGGTGCAGAGATTCAGTTCAGGAATTTGCAGATAGTGGAATTGCCGTAACTCTTCTTGAGCTGGTGGCTCCAGGTCACCTGCTCAATTATTCTGTTCTTATATCCACCCCCCAGAATCCAGGTCAGCAGGTGAATTCATAACCGTTCAGTAGGTTCGGGATGCACAGTAGAAACATAACCGAAGTTTTTAAGAATTACCTTTTCCACTTTAGTGCAGATATCATGTGCTTCATCAAGTGACATTTCGGGTGGTAATTTAATATGGCAGCTTAATTCAGTGTGTCTTCCGTAGTTATGAATGTGGATGTGATGCAGGTGAAGCGGTTCGCGGAATTCATCCTGGGTTGATTTAGTGATGGAATGCAGAAGTTCCTCCGACGGGCTTTCCCCCAGCAGTGATTGAATTTCGGTGGCCAGTATCTGGTAACTTGCATAACCAATCATGAGTGCAACAATAAAACTCAATACCGCATCGGTCCACCAGAATTGATTTCCAACAGCAATACCAATTAATATGATGATTGATGACAAGGCATCGGTACGGTGGTGCCAGCCATCGGCCTTTAAGATGGACGATTTGGTTTTGTTGGCGGCCCAAAAAGCATACTGAGCCATCCCTTCCTTCACAACAATGGAAGCTATAGTTGCAATCCATGCGAAGGTTCCGAATACGACCTTTTCTCCTTTCCTGAATTTATCCACAGCACCAACGGCAAAGTCGAAGGCTATAATAGCGAGCAATACCCCGATTATCATCGAGGCAATGTGTTCAGCCCGGCCATGACCGAATGGATGATCATGGTCGGCAGGCTTGCTTGAAATTTTACCTCCGATCAGTACGATTACCGATGATACCATATCGGAAAGGGTATGCCAGGCGTCGGCGATCAATGCCAGCGATCCGGTAGCTACCCCGGCCCAGTATTTCAACCCAAACAGGAATATATTTCCGAAAATTGAAAGCCATCCCTCGCGGGCAATGTATTTGTCTTTACCTGACATGGGTGCAAAAATAATAATTCCTGTAAATACTTTCGGAAAGAATTAACCATTTTGAAGAAACCGGGAGAGGTCTGCTTTAAACTGACGACCTATCGGTAATTTTATTCCGTTTATTTCTACAAATCCGGGACCGAGCGATTCAATTTTCCGGACAGATACAATGTAACGCCGGTGTATTTGTAGGAATTCATGTGAGGGGAGCATTTCGGGCAGGCTTCCAATACGTTCTTTCGTAATTATTTTCTTCTGCTTTGTATATGCAATCACATAGTCGCCCATGCTTTCAAAATAAAATATGTCCTCCATATTAACCTTATAATGCTTCTTATCGGCTTTTAAAAAAATATATTCCCGGCGGTTCATCCCGGTATATTCTGATACTGATTCCTGGTTGTTTTTCAGTTCCTCTAACTCAAGAAAATGTTGGATTGCCTTTGCAAACCGTTCGAATGATATGGGTTTTAATAGATAATCCACTACATTCAGTTCAAAGGCTTCGATGGCATAGTTACGATAGGCGGTAGTAAATATTACTTTAGGCGGATATCTTAGTGAGCGGACAAAATCAACACCAGTAATCTGCGGCATCTGAATGTCGCAAAAGAGCAAGTCAATTTCCTTTTCACATAATACTGGCATGGCTTCAAGTGCATTGGAGCATGTTGCCACCACCTCAAAACCGGCAAACGCGGACAGGTGCTTTTCTATTATCCGCACAGCAATGGGTTCATCATCAACTATCAGGCATTTGATCATAGTCATTCCTCCAGTTCCAACACTAAATTTACTAAAAATGAATCAGGTCCATCTATAATGTTGAGCATATATTTATCGGGATATACCAGTTCAAGTCTTTTTTTAACATTTTTCAACCCGATGCCGCCTGAAACTTCATTACTCTTTGTTGCCTGAATGGCTTTCGAATTTTCAATCCGGCAAACCAGCGTTTTGGCGGTCAACGATAGCTTTACGTCTACAAATGCTTTCCCTGTGGTATTACTTACCCCATGTTTAAATGCATTTTCAAAGAGTGGAATAAACAGCAGAGGGGCAATTTTTAGCTTTCCCGGATTTGCAGGGAATTCCTGCTCCAGTTTTAAATTGCCTGAATGCCTTATTTTCTCTATCTCAAGGTAATTGTTCAGGTTATATAACTCATCGGCCAGCAAAACCAGTTTCTCGTTACAGCGGTATATGATGTAATCTAAAAGTTCCGAAAATCGTAATACAAGACGGGGAGCTTCATCCGACTTTTCAAGCGTGAGCCCATACAGATTATTCAGAGTATTGAACAGGAAATGCGGATGAATCTGGGCCTTCAGGAGTTTCAGCTCAGCCTCTTTTAATTTTAGTTCCGTGGTAAGTTGATTCTTCTCAAGCTGGTTTTTTTCCTGCTGAATTAGAATGGAACGTTTTATTTGCTTTACTGCAATGGCAAAAAACACTACAAAATTTAGTGTTATCACCTGCCACTCGGGATGTAAAACCGAGGGGTCGATATATGCTTCACGGGCTAAAATATAGATAAGCGTAAAAAATACGATTAAAAACGACATCCAGGTTGTTGCCAGAAGCGAATAAAAACTGAACAGGAAGAAACGGATGTAGTGTTTTTTCCAAAGGTATTTTGGAACAAGTACATAATTGAAAAAATAGGTAGCTGCCACCGCTACGGGTATTAAACCGGCGGTAAGGATAAAGGAAACTTCCCGCGATTCACTGTTCAGGCTAAAAAGTATAAAATAAAATACCAGGACTGTCAGCCAGAACAGTAAATGAAGCAATACACGCAGGTGGTGTGAATGTTGCAGTATTTTATACCAAATATTATTCAATCAAATCGTATTTAAAACAGAACATGAAATTTAGTAAGGATTTGGAGAAAAGAAAAATATCATTGACCAAATACATAAAAGAATAGTTGAACTGCATGGAAAGGGAAAGTTATGTAGTTTTAAGGAGTAAATAGTTGTTCGAAATTAAAAGCATGCTGTTAAACGATTTAATTGTTTGCCATCGGGCAGGCAACCTTACATTGCAGGCATAAACATTAAAACAATTTGTTATGAACTTCATTGATTTTTATCGCGCCGGGGGCCCTTTTATGAATCTTATTTCAATAATGGCTCTATTAACAATTTTTGTTGCTGTCTGGAAATCGTTTGAGTTATTCTCACAAAGAACGGCAACTACTAAATTGCTCGATTTAGTTCTGCTGGGTGGTTCAGTTGCTTTGGCCACCGGATTATTATCGCAGATAGTGGGCATCGTCCAGGCATTAAATGCCATAATGGAGGCTGCCGATGTTTCACCTGCACTGGTTATGGGTGGAGCCAAAGTGAGTTTTTATGCTCCTATCTATGGATTCGTCGTTTTTATCATTTCAATGCTCTTTTATTTCTTATTAAAAGAAATTATTAAGGCAAAAGTGGAATAGTGCTCTCAAAGATCCATTGAATTTAAGGAGGGGAAATTATTTGGTTTTATTGTTACACCAGAAAGTGAACAGTATTATGCTACCGGAGATAACCTTGAGAAATTTGGAGAGACAATTCTTGATATAAAATCAGATACAATAATTAATATTGATGTTTACGACTGGTTGAAAGCCGAATGACTATAAATGTCAGATAATATTCTTATAACGATTATTCAATATTTGAATTTTTTTGAAATCTTACCAACCAGGGCATTTATGCCTGAATGGTTTTCCATTTTCGGAAACAGACTCCCTTTTCCCAGGTGCAGTAAAATGTTGCGGATGTATATAAAAAGGCCCAGACTGTGAGCAGCAAGCAAAACCGGGTCGAGGCGGTAAATGGCATAAGCGAAAATCATAAGCGAACCGATGGTGCTTATAATCCAGAATCCAATAGGTAGAAACGAGTCATTTCTTTTTTCGGAATACAGCCATTGGTATATGAAACGGAAAGTAAAGATGATTTGTCCGGCCGAGCCCCAAATCATGAGCAGGAACGAAACCTCTTCATTTTTCAGTATTGAATTGAAATTATAACTATTCCCCCATAACAGCCACCCAAGGTAAAAAAGAGGAATGACGATAGCCAGCAAGCGGGAAATAATATGCATTCGGGACCATACTTTTTTTAACTGCAGATTCCGGATGTAGATCATGTAAACGATAAACTGACCCAGCACTATGGCAAAATCGTTGCGAAGGATCCCATACGTTAACATCAGTATTGATGCTACCAGGCTTATCTGCCAGTAGATGGCAGGAGAAACCACTTCTCCCTTTTTTTCTGATAAAAACCATTGAGCAATGTTACGGGCAAAAAAAAGCACCTGCGACAGGAATCCCAATGCGTATATAAGAAGAATATCCATTTTTAGTTTTTGCTGGGGTGCAAATATAACAATTATGCATAGGAAAGCCGGGAAGAGATGGGATCTAAGTATCGAGTTTCTTTAACGTTTCGCGTGCAGCATTTTGTTGGGCTTCTTTTTTTGAAGTTCCTGTACCGCGACCTAGTTCTATCTGATCAATTAATACAGTGGCAATAAATTTTGGTTGATTTGATTTTTCAGCTCCGGCTTCCTCAATGGTATCAAATCTCAGCTCTTTTTTGTTTTTCTGGCTCCATTCAATAAGCTGACTTTTAAAATTGGAATCCTTCTGTTCTATCTCATTCATATTCACAAACTGTGAAAGAATCCTTTTTGTTACAAAGAATTTGGTTGTCTGGTAATCTGTATCGAGGTAGATAGCACCAATCAATGCTTCAAGGGCATCACCGTATATATGGCTCTTATCGATGTTTTTTGTTGTGTTTGAATCAATAAAAACATGCAGGCCCATATCGAAAGTAAGTCGTGTGAGAAATGTACGGTTTACCAGTTTCGACCTGTTTTTGGTTAAAAATCCTTCATCCTGCTGTGGGAAACGGTTATAGAGAAAATCGGCTATTATGGCGCCCAGAATGGCATCGCCAAGGAATTCGAGCCTTTCGTTATTGACCTGGTTTCCTTGCGAATCATAAGTTGATGCCGATTTATGGACAAACGCCAGGTCGTAAAGCTTCAGGTTGGTAGGGTAAAATCCGAGCAAGTCTCTTAAAAACAAATAAAACTCTTTTCGGGGTGACGAAAAGAGTCTTATTCGTTGTGCAATTTTTCTGACCACAAGGTGCTAGTATTTTTTGAAAACTACAGTTGCATTGTGTCCACCAAAACCAAAGGTATTGCTAATGGCAATTTTTATTTCCCGGGGTTTGGCAACATTGAAAGTAAAATCAAGTCTGTTGTCGATTTCAGGATCGTCGGTAAAATGATTAATAGTAGGTGGAATTAAACTATTCTGTATTGCAAGAATACTGGCAAGTCCTTCTACTGCACCTGCTGCCCCGAGCAAATGCCCGGTCATTGATTTGGTTGAACTGATACTAACTTGGTATGCATGCTCACCAAAAGTTTTCTGAATGGCTTTTGGTTCTGCTATATCCCCAAGTGGCGTTGAAGTTCCATGAACATTGATATAGTCAACATCTTCCGGTTTAAGGCCTGCATCATCAAGGGCCCATTTCATTACAAGGCTTGCTCCTCTGCCATCGGGATCGGGTGCAGTCATGTGAAATGCATCGGCCGACATGCCTCCCCCAACCATTTCAGCATAAATTTTGGCACCTCTGCTTACTGCGCTTTCATACTCTTCGAATATAAAAGCAGCCGAGCCTTCGCCAATAACAAACCCATCCCTGTCTTTATCGAATGGCCTGGAAGCAGTTTTAGGATCATCGTTGCGGGTAGATAAGGCTCGCATTGAATTAAAACCCGATACTCCCGCTTCATTGACTGCAGCTTCAGATCCACCAGTGATCATAATTTCGGCTTTTCCCAGACGAATCATGTTAAAGGCCTCAATCATGGCATGCGATGCTGATGCACAGGCCGAAACTGTTGTAAAGTTAGGGCCTCTGAAGTGGTATTTGATTGAAATCAGACCGCCGGCAATATTGGCAATCATTTTAGGTATAAAGAACGGTGAAAACCGTGGGTTATCTTCCCGATAATTTCTTGTTTCCTCAAAAAAAGTTTGAAGTCCCCCGATACCTGCTCCCCAGATAACACCTGCACGATCATGATCAACTTTTTCAAGATCAAGGCCTGAATCGGTCATTGCCTGGGTCGCAGCTACAAGTGCATACTGCGTATATAGGTCAAATTTCCTGGCTTCCTTGCGTTCAATATATTGCTCAACATCGAAGTTTTTAACTTCGCAGGCAAACTGGGTTTTGTGTTTCGTGACATCAAATCTGGTAATGGGTGCAGCACCGCTAACCCCTTTTTTGAGATTATCCCAATATTCGTCAATCGAATTCCCCAAGGGATTAACGGTGCCCACTCCGGTAATTACTACCCGCTTAAATTCCATAAATGAATTTTCTGGATTATTTTACGGCTTCTTCAATGTGTGCGATAGCCTCGCCTACAGTAGAAATCTTTTCAGCCTGATCGTCCGGTATAGCTAAATCAAATTCTTTTTCAAATTCCATAATCAGCTCTACAGTATCAAGTGAATCGGCTCCCAAATCATTGGTGAATGATGCTTCGTTGGTAACTTCACTTTCGTCTACTCCCAATTTATCGACAATAATTGCTTTTACTTTTGCTGCAACGTCAGACATAATTCTAAAATTTTAGTTAATACTAATTTGAGTTTTTAAATAATTCGCTGCAAAGTAATACATTTACAATTTATATTTCAAAGAAAAAATATAAAAAAGATAGTCTGTACTGAATATATTTCACCTGTAATCTTCTAAATTAGAATCTTTTATTCAAATGTTCCAATGTGTTAAATCAATATCAAATGAATGTTAAGAAAATAGCCATCTTCGCCTCCGGTTCTGGAACCAATGCACAGGCAATTATAAGATATTTTACTGGTAGTGAGCGGGTAGAGGTGGATTCCTTGTGGAGTAACAAACCAAATGCTCTGGCGCTGAAACGAGCTTCAGATTTGGGAGTTGAAACTTTTGTCTTTGACAGGAATCAGTTTTACGAGACGGATGAGGTGGTGGAAAGGCTAAAAGAACGCATGATCGATTTAGTAGTGCTTGCAGGGTTCTTATGGCTGGTTCCTGAAAAACTCATTAACGGATTCCCGATTGTTAACATTCATCCGGCGCTATTGCCGAAATACGGTGGTAAGGGGATGTACGGTATGAAAGTACATCAGGCTGTGGTTGACAACAAAGATACTGAAACAGGGATTTCAATTCATATCGTTAACAGAAATTATGATGAAGGGGAATTGATATTTCAGGCAAAATGTCCGGTTTATCCCGACGATTCTCCCGAAGAAATTGCAAAGAAAGTTCATGAACTTGAATATGAATATTTCCCTTCAGTCATTGAAAAATACATTCTCGAAAAAACCTGAAATATCTCATTGATTATTGTGGCTTATAATGCGCTTCAGGTTAATAATAATTACATTGTATTGCAGGGTGTTAAATAATGTTAAGTAGGTTTTCTGCGACATTTCTTTAAAATTATCTTTGTTGCATGAGCAGAAAAATGTTGGTAACCTTAATTGTATTAATGGCATTAGTGCTTTCAGGCTTAATCCTGATCCAAACCAATTTAATTAAAACTGCTTCTGATATTCGTGAAGAACAGTTCGATCAGATGGTTAGCAGCGGTCTTAAGCGTGTAGTTGATCTTTTGGAATTGCACGAAGAAAGATTAGCGCGGGAAAGCGTGCGCCTTGGACGATTGCCAGGAACTAGCTCTAACCCCGGGAATTTAAATATTTTTCCGCGTCAGGGATCCGGGCAGGTTAGCGGCAGCTTTCGCTTTCGTTATTCAGAAAATAATATTTATGGTAATTTCCAGGAAGAATTCCAGATAATCATTATTGATTCGGTTCAAAATGAACAAAATAATGAAGAAAGTATCACTTCGTTCGAAAAACTCAATGAATTTAACCTTGAACAGGAGCGCCTGAGGCAAAACTGGCTTAAAGATATGAACTGGAGGAACTATGAAATTCAGCTTGAAAGCCGAACATTGAGAGAAAGAATTGATTCTGTTTTTTTGGCTGAGGGGATGGCCTCGACGTTCGAAGGACTTGGAATTGATCTTGAATATAAATATGCCATCAGGTCGGCAAACCAGGGACAGGATAAGTTTATTCTTGCCAGCCCCGATTATAATCCTTCAAGAAAAAAAGAATATTACAGCCTGCTGTTTCCTTATGATTTCGATGGACAGCAACCTAATTATTTATATGTTTACTTTCCAAAGCGCAGAGGCTACCTTTTGCGGGCTACCGGTTTCACTATCATACCAACTATTATTTTAACCAGTTTACTAATTGCCATTTTTGCTTATGCCATCATGATTATCCTTCGTCAGAAAAAGCTTTCGATGATTAAAAATGATTTCATAAATAATATGACACATGAGCTGAAAACTCCCATATCAACTATTTCCCTGGCCAGCCAGATGCTTGAGGATGGAAGTATAACTAATACTCCAAAAACTATAGAGCATATTTCCAGGGTAATTAACCAGGAAAGTAAAAGGCTAAGCTTCCAGGTAGAGAAGGTATTGCAAATGGCAGTTTTTAACGAGGGGCGCCTGAAATTAAAATTTAAGGAATTCGATATTAATCAAAGCCTGCGAACGGTAGTAAATAATTTTGAACTGCGGATAAAAAATAAGAACGGGATTTTGCATTCAGAATTTATTGCAGATGATCCGGTTGTAAAAGGGGATGAAGTGCATTTAACAAATGTGGTGTTTAACCTGCTCGATAATGCAGTAAAATACAGTAACGGGGAACCTGAAATTACTGTTTCCACTTACAATAAGAGCGACCATGTAGTAATTGCTGTTAAAGATAATGGCATTGGAATTGCTAAGGAATATCATGCCCAGATATTTGATCGTTTTTACCGGGTTCCCACCGGAAATGTTCATGATGTAAAGGGTTTTGGACTGGGTTTAAGTTATGTGAAAAAAATTGTGGATTTGCACAATGGGAAAATTAAAGTAGACAGTGCTGTAAATAAAGGCACAAAGTTTAGTATATTGTTACCTAAAATTAAAAAATAAAAATGGAACAAAAGATTAAATTGCTTTTGGCTGAGGATGATGAAAACTTAGGCTTGTTACTTAAGGAATATCTTGTTGCCAAAGGTTTTGAAGCTGATCTCTATCCCGATGGAGAAGTTGCTTATAAAGGGTTTATGAAAGCGCACTACGATATCTGTATACTTGATATCATGATGCCTAAAAAGGATGGCTTTTCACTGGCGAAAGATATAAGGGCAGTGAATCCCGATATTCCCATTATCTTCCTTACTGCAAAGAACCTGAAAGACGACGTAATTGAAGGCTTCAAACTTGGAGCTGATGATTACATAACAAAGCCTTTCAGTATGGAAGAGCTGATATTCAGGATAGAGGCTATATTGCGACGTACCTCACAGGAATCGCAGACTGCAAGTGAACCTGTTTATACTTTGGGCAAGTTTACCTTTGATACCCGCAAACAAACACTTATCGACGGAGATAAAATGGTAAAGCTTACAACCAAGGAATCAGATTTGCTTAAATTGTTGTGTCTGAATGCCAATAAGGTTCTGGAACGTAATTATGCCCTGAAATCTATTTGGATTGACGACAACTATTTCAATGCACGGAGCATGGATGTATATATTACTAAATTACGCAAGCACCTAAAGGATGAACCTTCCGTGGAAATAATCAATGTGCACGGCAAAGGCTATAAGCTGATTATATAAATTAAAATCCCGGCCAATTTTGCAGAGACCGGGATTTATAATTTTTTTAATCAAGTTTCAATACCGCAAGGAAAGCGTTTTGAGGTACTTCCACATTACCTACCTGCTTCATTCGTTTCTTCCCCTTTTTCTGTTTCTCCAGAAGTTTTCGCTTTCTGGTGATGTCTCCGCCGTAACATTTTGCCGTAACATCTTTCCGTACGGCCTTTATTGTCTCACGGGCAATGATTTTTGCGCCTATGGCTGCCTGTATGGCAATATCGAACTGTTGCCTTGGGATTAATTCCTTTAACTTTTCGCACATACGCCGACCAAAATTATAGGCATTATCGAAGTGAGTTAATGTAGATAAGGCATCTACCATTTCCCCGTTAAGCAAAATATCAAGCCTCACCAGTTTAGCAGGCTTATAACCACTCATGTGGTAATCGAACGATGCGTATCCGCGTGAAATACTTTTTAGTTTATCATAGAAATCAAATACAATCTCCCCCAAAGGGAGATTAAAAACCAGTTCAGCACGTTCTGAGGTAAGATAATTCTGGCTGACTAATGTGCCTCTTTTATCGAGGCATAAATTCATAACCGAACCGATAAATTCTGCAGATGTAATTATACTTGCCCTTATATAAGGTTCTTCTATGGTATCAATTACATTGGAGTTTGGCAATCCGGAAGGATTATATACTTTTTGAATATTGCCATTGGTTAATAAAATATTATAGGAAACGTTGGGAACGGTTGTGATTACATTCATATCGTATTCCCGCTCCAACCGTTCCTGGATTATTTCCATATGCAGGAGTCCCAGAAAACCGCAACGAAATCCGAAACCTAGAGCTGCCGATGATTCAGGTTCAAATGTAAGGGATGCATCATTCAGCTGCAGTTTATCCATAGCATTTCGCAGGTCTTCATAGTCATCGGCATCAATCGGGTAAATTCCTGCAAAAACCATGGGTTTAACTTCCTCAAAACCGGAAATCGCTTTTTCGCACGGTCTGTTTACTTGCGTAATGGTGTCGCCTACCTTTACTTCCTTGGCTGTTTTAATTCCAGACATAATGTACCCCACATCACCGGCTGATAATGTTGCACGTGGAACCATTCCTAGTTTTAAAACTCCAATTTCATCGGCATTGTATTGTTGGCCAGTTGCTACAAACTTGACCGAATCTTTGGTTTTAATCGTTCCATTTACAATTTTGAAATAGGCAATAACCCCTCTGAAGGAGTTAAAAATCGAATCGAAAATAAGTGCCTGCAGAGGTGCATCCGGATCTCCCTTTGGAGGAGGAACTTTCTCTACTATCTGTTCCAGAATGGTTTCAACCCCCATTCCGGTCTTGCCGCTTGCATGGATAATGTCTTGCCGGTCACAACCGATTAAATCAATAATCTGGTCTTCCACTACTTCAGGAATGGCGTTTGGAAGGTCCATTTTATTGAGGATTGGAATTATCTCTAAATCGTGTTCCAGCGCCAGGTAAAGATTTGAAATAGTTTGAGCCTGTATCCCTTGTGTGGCATCTATAATAAGAATTGCTCCCTCACAGGCAGCAATTGACCGGGAAACTTCATATGAAAAATCAACATGGCCCGGGGTGTCAATTAAATTTAATTTGTAAACCTCACCTTTATATTCATAATCCATTTGAATGGCATGACTTTTAATGGTGATGCCTCTTTCCTGCTCCAGGTCCATGCTGTCCAGCACCTGGTCGCGCATCTCGCGCTCACCAACTGTCTTGGTGAAAACCAGCATTCTGTCAGCCAGAGTACTCTTTCCATGATCGATATGTGCTATGATGCAAAAATTGCGTATTCTATTCATTCAGACTTTTCCTTCTATTATTAAGAAATCTCTACTCAGGATCTTTCCGCAAAGATATCTATTTTTTAGTATAGAAATATTGTGATTGAATGGATTTGGAACAATCACATACTCCGATAATCTGGTTTGAAAATAAAATCATTTGAAATAATTTTACGCCGGAAAGTGATAGTTTACTTAATGTGTTGTTTGCAAGTGTTATAAACGCATTGAAATTATTAATTTAGTTTTTTTTATGCCAATAAATATATGGGTATTAATTTTTGGCATACTAATTGATTATATCAGATTAGACATGAAAACAATTAAACATTCAACTGTTTGTTGTTGAAAAGAATTTAAGATAACAATTTGCTGTTTTTTCATAAGTTTGGTTTAGTTAGGTTTAGTTTTGATCCCGGGGTGAAGACTCCGGGATTTTTTATGCAATAAAAAATCCGGAACTTAATAATTCCGGATTTCTTTATGAGTTTTAAACTTCATCCTCCACCACATATGGTTTTCTGTAATTTCGCTTCAGCATTATATCTGCCTCCTGATCGTTGGCAAATTTTTCATAATCGCCCATAAAATTTAGTTCTCTTTTCAATCTGTAGGAAATATTAGCAAGAATAGGCAATGCAGAAGAATAATGCCCTTCACGAATATCACAATGCAGGTCATAATTGCTGCCTGACCTTATTGAATCAATGAAATTGGCGTAATGTTCCGTTCCCCCGGGGGCTGCTCTGAATGTAGGATCTTTGGGTACTTCAGACGATTCTTTTGAGGATCCTGCAAACGGTTCATTTTCTCTTAGTCTGAATGCTTTCCAGGTGCTTCCGTTTAATTCAAGGTAGCCATCAGTTCCGTAAAACATATTCCCAATTTTTATGTTCAGGCTTGATTCACCATGGGTAAATCGTCCACGGGTTTCAAATTCCAGGACTTTTCCATCGTTATAAGTGAACAGGGAAGTCTGGGTGTTTGGTGTTTCCTGTGAACACTCTTTAGGACTGATGCCATAAATTCCACCGGTGCTGTATATTTTAGCAGGATGCTCATTTTTATTCAATCCCCAGCGGGCAATATCGAACTGGTGCGGTCCCTGGTTTCCTGTGTCCCCGTTGCCTGTTTCCCAATGCCAGTGCCAGTTGTAGTGTCCTCTTTTTTCGTTATAGGCACGGTATGGAGCTGGTCCTAACCACAAGTCGTAATGAAGTGTCTTAGGAGGCATGTTGTCGGCAGAGATACCAAATGAATCACGTGGCTTATAACATAGCCCTTTTGCCATATACACATCGCCAATGCCCCCCTCGTGGAGGAATTTCATTGCTTCCATCACATTTGCAATGGAACGGTTTTGAAAACCTACCTGTACGCACACATTGTATTTGCGGGCTGCTTCAATCATTTTTCGGCCTTCGAAAACATTATGGCTTGCAGGTTTTTCAACATAAACATGTTTTCCTGCCTGCGCAGCCCATATTGTACCAAGTGCATGCCAATGGTTTGGTGTAGCAAATGATACTGCATCAATTTCCTTGTCTTCAAAGACTTTTCGCATGTCCCATTCGGTAACAGGTGCTGTTCCTAATTCTTTTTCTACCTTTTTTACACGCTCTGAATAGAGTTCTTCATCTACATCACACAGGGTTTTTAGAAAAACATTCCGGTTTTCTTTTAACGAACACCAGGTATTGATGTGCCCGTTTCCCTGTCCGCGAATACCAATAACTGCCATTGTTATTCTTTCGTTTGCTCCTATTATGGAGCCATAGGATTTGGCACTAAAACCCAGTCCGCCGATGGCAATACCGGCAGTCCCCACAAGGCTTTTTTTGATAAAATCTCTTCGTTGTGTCATGTTTTATTTGATTTTTGCTGGTTTATATAATTGTTGGGCAAGTTAGTGATTTACACTTTAAATCTGAAAAAAAATGAAATTTGATTTCAGTACAATAGAAGTAAAAAGAATTCACCCGGTATCTTGAGAAACCAGGTGAACTATCAACTTTTATATTTATCTCAAAAATTTAAAACTCAACCGGAAGTATATATTTTACGGAGACTGGTTTGCCACGTTGTTTCCCGGGAATCCAGTCGGGTAGTGCTGAAGCGATCATTACTGCACCTTCTGCTACTCCTTCATTAATACTTTCAACTACTTTTATATTGGTTACTTTACCTTTTGAGTTTACTGTAAACAAAACTTTCGCTTTCCCTTTTATTTTTTTTTGATCGGAAATTTTCTGTTGCAATTCATATACGAAATTATTTAGTGCATCTGAACCTCCCGGATAATGCGGCATGTCTTCAACGATGTAAAATATTTCCTGATCTCCAATTGATGTTGGCGTCGGTGGCGGTGGTGGTGGTGGCAATTGTTCGTTCTGCTTTATAGGAATTATTTTTTCTGCCAGTCCGATACCGACTACCGATTCTTCCATTTGGTACTTACGTTTAAAAGCTTCGTCTTCCATATTCCCCGAAGTAATTCCACTGTATGAATCTTCGATTGACTTCTTTCCAACAAATGAAAGAACAACTGTAGCGTTTTCAGGAACTTCAATATTAAATCTTCCATCCATATCCGAAACAGTGCCAATTGTCATACCTTTAATTACAACTGATGTGCCGGGAAGCGGCTCTTCTGCTTCATCCAGCACAACGCCTTCCAGTTTGATGGTCTTTTGCGAATTAAGGACATTAGATACAAATACATTTTCGTTATCAGGTTCATTGTACGGAACCTGATAATCTGGTTTGGAAAAAGCAAACAGCAGTAGCGCAATTGCGGGCAATGCCCACAAGAATTTTATCCCGCTAAAGCGAGACGTTTTCGTTTTCGTCATCATTTTTAATCGATTTGTGTTAAGGCCAAAATTCAGGTTATTGGTTACCCCAATAATCTGCATGCCCATTAACTGGTTAATTAATAAAGCCTGGTACCGGCCCACCTGGTGTCCCTGCGCAAGAACACCTTTGTCGGCCAGGTACTCATGATTTTGTTTGATTGACCGTTCAAAAAACCAAATGAACGGATTGAACCAAAAGATGACTGTTAACAGTTCTATGAAAAGCAGGTCGAACCAGTGGTTCTCACGAATGTGCACTTTTTCGTGAGCCAGAATTTCCGGCAGGTTCTCCTGTTTGTGATATTTCGGATTGATAAAAACTACTTTGAAAAAAGAAAATGGCAGTCCGTATTTTTCGTTTTCAACAATACGAACGCCATCCATCGATTTTATCCGGTACTTAATCATTAAATGAACCAGGATAATAGTTTGGGTTAGCAGGCGTAACAAAATAATAGCCGCACCAATAAAATAAAACAGAAAAACCGCTTGCTGCCAGTTGAAAGATCCGGCAACGGTATCCTGTCCAGTAACCGCAGGAATGTGTTTGAATGTATCCGGTATGGTATCAAAAAGGTTGGTGTTGTTTCTCTGCTCCATTAGTAGTGTGTAGTGAACAGGGAAAATCGGTAGCAAGACCGATGAAAAAAGCGCTATTAATAAAAACCAGCGGTTGGCGTTGTGGTATGTTTCCTTCCGTAGGAAAAACCAGTATACCAAATAGAATAAAATTATTCCGGCAGATGCTTTAATTAAAAACGTTATAAATATTTCCATGGCTAATCAGTGTTTTCGTCCTTTTTTAATTCATTCTCCGTAATTTTTAGCATCTCTTCCAGTTCAGCTATGCTGAGGTTATTTTCTTTGGCAAAAAATGTGGCCATCTTTGGGAAGGAACCATTGAAATAATCCTGAAGTAAGGAGCCAAACTGAAAACGGGCATACTCATGTTTTTTTACCTCAGGGTAGAAAAGGTTGGTGTTGCCAATTTTCCTGCATGATACAAATCCTTTGTTCTCCAATACTTTTAATACTGTGGCAACAGTAGTGTATGCTGGTCGGGGTTTATCAAAGTGCTCAACTACATCCTTTACCACTCCTTCTTTTAAATCCCAAAGGATATGCATGATTTGTTCTTCTGCTTTTGTAAGTGTTTTCATTCCAATAATCTAGTTCCAATTTCTTTTACTACAAATATAGTACTAATAAATTAAATTAAAACTATTTATATAATAATATTACTATTTTTATAGTGATATTAATTGTTTATTAATTAAATAATTGAGTGTGAATTTTTTACATATATGAAAAATACCTGATTTGAAAAAGTTTTTATTCAATAAGATAATAATTAACAGCAGTGTTTGGATGGGAATCAATTTAAAGGTTTATTATTTCTTCCCAAAGATTTCTATTCAGAGGAATTCCACGTTTCCGGTTTTCTATCCGCGTATGTAATACCCTTTCACCCGGATAACGGATATCCCCATATGCTTCATCAGGTGTTGATGTTTTAAAGTCAGAAATTATTTCGTCTATCTTCAACCCGATTGAAGGAAAATTAATCAAATTATCCAGTTTGAATGCAATGAAAACCTGCGAGACACCATACTCTGCCTCCTTTTTACTCACTTCATTAGTAGAAAGGCCGGCTGATAACACTGTAGCTATAATATCGAGCAGCAGCGATAATCCTGCACCTTTCCAGTAACCAATTGGTAAGGCACGGCGCGAATTCAGGATCTCATCGGGATCTGTTGTAAGTTTACCTTGATCATTAAAGCCGCCGGGAAAGGGAAGTGTTTTTTCTTCCAATTGAATTGCTTCCATCTTACCGTACGAGAATTGAGTCATTGCAAAATCAAGTACGATAGCCTCGTTTTTATATGGCACAGCAAAAACGAGCGGGTTGTTGCCCAACCGGCTCTCTTTTGCCCCCCAGGCGGGCATGTTGGCTTCGGTGTTGGTCCAGCCTAAAAATGCAAATCCTTTTTTTGCTGCTTGCCAGCCGTAGGTTCCACCTCTCATCCAATGATTGGTGTTGGAAATTGCCACACAACCAAGGCCGAAGTTTTCTGCCAGGTGCATTGCCCTCTCTGTACAAAAAGTAGCATTTAGTGGTCCTGGCCCCAGTTGTCCATCCCACTGCTCCAGTGCTCCTAAAGAATTCGTTTTAAGTGGGTCAGAATCAACATCAATAAACCCCCTTGTGATGTAATTCACGAACCGCGGGAACCGGTATACACCATGCGAATAAACACCATCAAGACTGTTATCTGCAAATATGCTGGCACAACTTTCTGCTTTTTCTTTAGTAAAGCCATGTTTCAACAGAATCCGATTGAATTCGGATAACATTTCAGAATAAGGAATATAAATTTTATTCATGCAGTAATTATTTCCATGTTCGCTTCTTATTTTTCTCTTCTTTAGCCCTGAAGGCAGTTTCCAGATCTATATTTTTACGGTTCGCCAATGCACAGATATATATAAATATATCGGCCAGTTCATCACCAATATCCATAGTTTGGGAGTGGGTATCTACAGAAAGGCCTTCTGTTTTTCTTACTGCTTTAAATAATTCACCCACTTCTTCCCCAAGCAGCAAACATTTATCGATTGTTGTTGGCCGGTCAAATCCACGTTCATTTTCCAGTCCGGCAACATAATTTTGGTAATCCTTTAGTTCGGGATTATTCTTTAAAACAGGCATAAATTGTTATTAGAGTAAGTTAATAAATGCATTGTTTTATGATATTTTCTGAATAGCACTTTGAGCTCTTTCAAGTAATGCAGGAACTTTTTCATATGGATCTCCGGAACCTAATGTTTCCAATGGAAGGTAACCACGATAGCCGGCATTTTTTATTATTCTGAACAATTTCACGAAATCGGTGGGAGTCTCTTTTCCATCGATCCAAACGTTTTCCTTTATTTGCCATGTCACTGCATACTGAATGTTTTTTTGAATTTCTTCATAAGGATCATGTTGACGGTAGCTGCCGATGTCGAGATTTAATCCCAGCCATTCTGAATCCACCATGTTAAATATCCGATCCACATCAGCTGCAGTATAAAGGAAATCGTTATGGTTCTGAAGAGCAATAATAACTCCCGACTGTTTTCCGTATTCGCAACACTTTTTGATATCATCGGCCATCCATTGAAAAACCTGGTCACGTGAAAAACCTTCATGGCCGTGTGTACCTGCAAATATTCGCAAATTGGGAATTCCCAGCAGGGCAGCGGCTTCAACCCACTTTTTAATCATTTCTTTATCAGCTTTCCGTGCCTTTGGATCGGGGTTGGCAAAATCATTTCTGACACCTGTTCCACTGATATCAAGTCCCAGTAAAAAAGCCTGTCGTTTAAACCTGTTGAGGAAATCAATCTGAGGTGGTTGCGGATACTCCGGGAAATAATAACCTGTTGGATCAATTGCATCGAAATTGTATTTCGCACAAAATTCCAGCATATTAAATAAATCAACTTCACCTTTCCTAAGTAATTCATTAAAAGAGTAGAGGTTCAGGCTAAGCTTAAATTTATGTGATAACTGTTCCGGTTTGTTGGTGGAATAGGAAATGAAGTGGGATGCAGGTGCAGCAGCAAGCACCGGAACTGTCAACAATGTTTTCATGAAATCCCGACGCGAGTTCAATTTGTAGTTTTTCATATTACTGGTTTTTTGTTAAAGCTATTATGAGCTAATTTATTAATTTGATATCAATTTACGGAGGTTTAACAAAAAACTTCTCCTTTTTGATTGTTTATAATTCATAACTTTACAATATAATTAAAGAAAATTATAAATAGGATGGGAGAACCGGTTAATTGGCACGCAAAGAGTTTTGAGGAAGCAGCAGAAGAAATTGGAAGCTCAAAAACTGGACTGACAACTGAGCAGGCAAAAGAAAGGTTTGAAAAATTTGGTCCAAATCAAATTCAGAAAAGAAAGAAAGACAGTGCATTAAAATTAATGTGGAGGCAAATAAATAACCCCTTGATTTGGGTTTTGATCGGTTCAAGTTTACTTGCAGTCTTGCTAGGAAAGATTACCGATGGGCTTGTAGTACTTTCGGTAGTAGTAGTCAATACTATAATTGGATTTATCCAGGAATTTAAAGCAGGGAAAGCCATCGAAGCGCTGAGCGAAATGGTGCCTGAAAATGCAACCGTTCATCGCGACGGGCGCAAAATATCCATTCCTGTTTCTGAAATTGTCCCGGGGGATATTGTAGAGATGGAAGCCGGAGACAGGGTGCCTGCCGATATGCGCCTGATGAAGCAAAAGAACCTGTCGGTGGAGGAGGCTGCTCTTACAGGTGAATCGGTGCCGTCACAAAAGTCGACTGAGGCTGTTGATGCCGATGCCTCTCTGGGAGACCGGCATGGTATGGTTTATAGTGGTACACTGGTTGTGTCGGGAACCGGTACCGCTTTGGTAACAGGTACCGGTATGAACACTGAATTGGGTAAGATATCCGGAATGCTCGACGAAACCACCGACCTTGAAACTCCCCTGACAAAAAAACTGGCTGTTGTTGGAAAGTACCTGACTATTGGTATAATTGTTATAACTATAATTATTATGGCAATCGGTACCATACGGGCCACAGGGCAGGGTACCGATCTTTTTGCAGCTTTAAAAGACAGCTTAATTTTTGCCATAGCCCTGGCTGTTGGGGCAATTCCTGAAGGATTACCTGCTGTGGTTACCATTGCCCTTGCAATTGGCGTACAACGTATGGCGAGCAGGAAAGCTATCATTCGAAAACTTCCTGCAGTGGAAACCCTTGGAAGCACTACTGTAATCTGTTCCGATAAGACCGGGACCTTAACCCGGAATGAAATGACTGTAAAAGAGCTTTGGACAAATGAGCATGACCTGCAGGTTACAGGGGTTGGATACAATTCTGATGGAATTTTTAAACAAAAGGATAAGGAATTAAGTGAACTCCCGGAGGATATAATGGAATTGCTTCGAAATGCAGTTCTTTGCAATGACTCCAGCATACGGGCAGACGGAGATGACTATTCTACTACGGGAGACCCTACTGAGGTTGCTTTGGTTGTGGCAGCGGCCAAAGCTGGTACAGATGTGGATAAGCTGAGAAAAGAGAATAAACGTGAAGATGTGATTCCTTTTGATTCAGAACAGAAATATATGGCGACCCTAAACAATATTGACAATAATCGAATTATTTTAATTAAGGGAGCCCCTGAAGTAATTCTTGGCCGGTGCTCTTCCAAAAGAGGAGGAAAGCAATTAAATCCGGAGGAAGTACATGCACAAATTGAAGAATTTGGTGGCAAAGGTATGCGTGTACTTGCAGTGGCGCAGAAAAAGTGGGAAAGGTCGGGCGATACGGATTTGACAAAAGATGACGTTCAGGAGGGATTTGAATTTTCTGGTTTGATGGGAATGATTGACCCGCCCCGGTCGGAAGCTATTGATGCCATTAAAATATGTCATGATGCAGGTATTGTAGTTAAAATGATTACTGGTGACCATGGAACAACTGCCCGTTCTATTGGAATTGATTTAGGTTTATCGGAAAAAGGTGAAACCATAACCGGCAACGAGCTGGCAAAAATGGATGACCACACACTTGACGAAAAAGTTAAAACCACCCATATTTTTGCCCGGGTGGCACCGGAACATAAGTTACGACTGGTAAAGGCCCTGCAAAAAGATAATCAGATTGTAGCTATGACAGGTGACGGGGTAAACGATGCACCTTCGCTGAAACAGGCAAATATAGGTGTGGCAATGGGTATAACCGGCACTTCAGTGTCAAAGGAATCAGCCGATATCGTGCTGGCCGACGATAATTTTGCCAGCATCAGTGCGGCAGTCGAAGAAGGCCGCAGGGTGTATGATAACCTGCTGAAATCACTTGCATTTCTCCTGCCAACCAATCTGGGGCTGGCATTTATACTGGTTTACGGTATTATGTTCTTTCCGTTCAATCCGATAACAAACGAACTTTTACTGCCAATGCTTCCTACCCAGTTGCTTTGGATCAACCTGGTTGCTGCGGTGGCACTGGCTCTTCCCCTGGCTTTCGAGGTGAAAGAACCCAATGTCATGAACCGCCCTCCACGAAGTCCTGATGAGCCCCTGTTTAATAAGTTTGTTACATTTCGGGTGTTTTTTGTTTCTTTGATAATGACTGCCGGAACCATCATTCTTTTTAACTTACAATACTCTGCAGGTTTATCGGAGGGAATGGAAGCTCCTGATGCCCAAGCTAAGGCACAGACAATTTCAGTTACTTTTGTTATTATGTTCCAGATATTCTACATGCTGAATTGCCGTTCGTTAAAAGATTCGCTTCAAAAGATTGGCTGGTTTAGTAATCCTGTGGTTTATCTGGGTATAGGTGTCGTATTGGTATTACAGGCAATTTTTATTTATGCTCCTTTTATGCAAAGCATTTTTGGAACTGAGCCGCTTGAACTTATTGATATTGCATGGGCAACAGGATTCGGGTTTGCAGTATTTCCGATAATTGGAATTGAAAAATGGATCCATTCCCGACTGACCCAAAAAGAATGATATCAAAGGCTTTTGGGATTGGTAATAACCACTTCTTTTACGCAGGCACCGGGTGAAAGGGTTAACAGCCATTTTATGGTTTCGAAAAGATCCTGAGGCTGAATCATCTCATCAGGCCCCAGGGTTGTGCCTGCCTGGCTAGCCATACTGGTGTTAACCCATGCCGGGCACAAAGCTGTTACATTAATCCCAAACGGTGTGAGTTCGCGGTATAATGATTCGTTTAACCCCACCAGCCCAAATTTCGTTGCGCAGTAACCAGCGCTGCCCGCAAAGCCTACCTTTCCTGACCGGGAAGCTATATTGAAAATGTATCCTGATTGCTGCTGTTTCATTACAGGTACAATAAGTTGTATTAGCATAAGCTGCGCTGTGAGATTTGTATCCAGCATTGATTTAAAATCTTCCAGAGGCAATTCCAGTGATCCTCCAAAATGAATCCCTGCATTATTAACCAACACATCAACTCCTTTATATTCATTAAGAATCTGGGAAACCATTTTCTCCACTTCTTTTTGATTGGTTATGTCAAGCGGAAAAACTGCAGGTTTAAGGCCTCCTTTATCGGTTATTTCTTTTGATACTTTTTCAAGTTCGAAACTATTGCGGGCAATAATTACCAATTGATAACCCAATTTAGCCAAACCTGTGGCAATGGCTTTTCCAATTCCACGCGATGCCCCGGTAACCACTGCAATGTTGCTTTCCTTATGACTCATTTCATGTAAATTTAGAAAATTAGGGTGAGTATTTTTTATTGAACTTTTATTTTTCCAAAATGTTCTCAAATCAAGGAATGAAACGAATGTAGTGAAAATTAAATTTTTACAACAGCATCAATTAAATTTTTGAGCAATTTGTTTCATCGCTGCAGTTTAGGCAAACGAATGTTAAAACAGTAAAAAAAAAGAATATGAGTGAGAAAATAAAAACAGCTGTGATCTACTACAGCTCAACAGGAAATAATTACCAATTGGCACAATGGGCCGCTGAAAGTGCAAAAAATGAAGGCTCTGAAGTAAGAATCCGCAAAGCGAAAGAACTTGCCCCCGAATGGGTAATCGAACAAAATCCGGCATGGAAGAAAAATGCTGAAGCAACAAAAGATGTAGAGGAAGTCACCCTCGATGATCTCGATTGGGCTGATGTGGTTGTTTTTAGTGTTCCAACACGCTATGGCAATGTTCCTTCACAGATTAAACAATATATGGATTCTACCGGTCCGCTTTGGCAAAAAGGCAAGCTAACCAATAAAGTTGTTACTGCAATGACCAGCGCAATGAATACTCATGGAGGGCAGGAATCAACAATACTCTCTCTTTACACTACCATGTACCACTGGGGAGCCATTGTTGTTACACCCGGGTATACCGATCCACTGTTATATGCTTCAGGAGGAAACCCATATGGATTGAGTGTTTCAGTTGATGGTGAAGGAAATATGAAGGAAGACAGGGAGACCATTAAAAAAGCTGTTTTTTACCAGGCAAAACGGGCAATAAGCATTGGTCGGCTCATTGCAGGTAAAAGCAATTCCTGAAAAAAATATTGATTGCCACTCCTTAAGAGGCTCCCATTGATTTTACAACAGGTTGACCATACCATGTCAGCCTGTTTTTCGTATTGCGATGAGCTGAGCAATAAACTTATTTGTCTGTATTTTGTTTTTATGTTGATTCATAATTGATTAGTCATGAAGAAAATAGGTTTATTCTTAATAGTTGCAGCCTTTGTTGCTGAAGTATCGGCCCAGGACTTTGCATTAAAGCAACTGGAAAATTCCCCACGACATCAGGAATGGGTAAATGTGCAGGCCGGTGACCGGGAGGTTACATGCTTTGTGGTGTATCCTGAAGTTTCCGAAAAAGCAACAGTTGTAATCGCCATTCATGAAAACCGGGGATTAACGGATTGGGTGCGTAGTTTCGCAGACCAGCTGGCGGCCGAAGGGTTTATTGTTGTAGCCCCCGATTTGCTTTCAAATTTCAAATCCGGAATAAAGACCACTGCCGATTTTGATAACTCCGATGAGGCGCGCAATGCAATTTATGAATTAAGTCCCGAACAGGTAAAAAGCGATTTGAATGCAGTGCAGGAATACGCTTCAAATCTGCCTGCGGGAAACGGCAAAACTGTCGTAGCTGGTTTTTGTTGGGGAGGCTCCCAAAGTTTCCGAATGGCAACCTACAACGATGAAATTAAGGCTGCAATGGTTTTTTATGGCAGCGCTCCGGAAACGCAGGAGGATATCGAACAGATTTCTGCTCCTGTGTATGGATTTTATGGTGGAAACGACCAGCGCATAAATTCCGGAATTCCTGAAACGGAGAAAATGATGGAGGAAGCCGGAAATACATACAAGTACATTATTTATCCCGATGCCGGACATGCCTACATGAGGCAGGGCGATGATCCTCAAAGCTCTGCAGGAAACCTGAAAGCGCGGAACGAATCATGGGAAAGAATAATCCGGATACTTGAAGAAATCTGACCTTCAACTAACAATTTTCTTTATATAGCATAAACAGCAAGTCATATAATTATTTACATTTCTCCCGAATCTTTATTTGCATTCTGGGGTGGTTCTGATACAGTGCTGAACTTAAATACCTTATAAAGGTAACCTATATAGGGCAAAATGATCAGCACTCCAACCACAAGCGCAATAAGCATATAAAATTGCACCTGTTCAGGTGCTTTTGAGTTTTGCAATGTAATATCCGGTGCATCTTTTAAATTTACAAGTATGGGAAACTGAATGGCAAACCAACCCCCAACTATCATGGTGGTTTGAAAACCTGCAACTAAACGCAGCAGGTTTTGCCTGTTTCGTTTAAGATTTTTCCAAAGTATTGGTAATGCCAGGGTCGCAAGGACCACAAAAACTATGCTAACCGGTGATTGTAAGAATTCAAGGAAGAGATGATGTCCGTTTATTTCGGCTGCTGCAAATACCACTCCTCCGGCAACTACCAGTGCCGCTATCATGTATTTGGCAAGCCGGGCAAACCGGTCAACTTCTTTTTCGTCCTTAATTTCAACCAGGGTATAAATGTTGGCAAGAAATGCAAACAGTATTATCAGGAATATACCAATACTGAATGAAAACAGGTTAAACCACGGATGGATATATATTTCATAAAACCCTTTACTGTAGTCAGTTGATATTTCTCCCAGTATAATTCCACCAACTGATACACCCAAAAATAAGGTGGTAAATAAACTTGAGTACCGGAACATGGACGAATAAATCTTATTAGGCGTTTCTTCCTGAATGTCGTAATGCCTGAAAGTAAATGCTGAGCCTCTGAAGATTATACCAATCAGGGCAAGCAAAATAGGTATATGCAAGGTGGTCAAAACTGTAGAGTATACCGGAGGAAACCCAACAAAGAGAATTACAATAACGAGAATCAGCCACACATGGTTTGCTTCCCATACCGGTGCAATTGCTCTGGAAACAACTTCAGAGGCTTTTCCACGTGTAAACAATTCCAGTATTCCACCTCCGAAATCGGCTCCTCCTAGAATTACATATAGCAGCAAAGCTATGGTTAATATGGCAAATATTACTTCAGTCATTGGAACGGTATTTTAAGTGTAACATCTTTATTTGACGGCTGAAGAGCCAGATAACAATAAATGTAAGCATCAGGTAAATGGCAGCTATAACATAAAAGGTATACTGTATGCCAGGCATAGGTGTCAGCGAATCGCGTGTTTTCATAATTCCGTATATGATCCAAGGTTGCCGGCCCACTTCGGTAACCATCCAGCCTGCCTCAACAGCAAGGTATCCAAGAGGTGTGGCAATAACCAGCAGTATAAGCCACCACTTTTTTGTCAGCCAGTGCTTATACTTAAAAGTGCCGATCAGGAAGATAACACCTAAAAGGGCTAAGAACATACCAATGGCAACCATCAGCTGAAAAGAAAAGTGTGTAAACATTACAGGCGGCCATTCATCTCTTGGAAATTCCTCCAGCCCCTGTACCTCGGCATTAAAATCGCCTTGCGCCAAAAAGCTTAATGCCCCGGGGATTTTGATGGCATGGTTTAATTTTCGTTCTTCCACATCGGGAATACCTCCAATTACGAGGGGAGCCCTGGTGGTAGTTTCAAAATGCGATTCGAATGCCGCAAGTTTTGCCGGTTGAAGTTTTGCCACCATTTTAGCGGCATGATCACCGCTTAATGGTTGCAGGATAGCGGCCACGGCAGCAAAGGCAAGAGCTATTTTAATGGCCCTGGCGTGAATGTCGTATTTGGTTTTCATGTACAATAATGCATGTACTCCGGCCACTGCAAAACCTGTGGCCGAGAACGCTGCAATGGTCATGTGATGGGTTTGGTGAAACCATGCCCGGTTAAACATTGCTGCCACTGGGTCAATGTTTTCTGCCTGGCCGTTTACCCAGTCAAATCCTGCAGGTGCATTCATCCATGCATTGGCCGATATGACAAACACACCCGACATTACTCCTGCAATCCCTACAACCAGCCCTGTGTATAAATGAACCTTTTTACTTAACCGGCCCCAGCCGTAAAGCCATAGCCCCAGTGCAATTGCTTCAACAAAAAATGCTGTCCCTTCCCATGAAAAAGGTAATCCGAATATCGGTCCTGCATGTTCCATAAATGTCGGCCACAACATCCCCAGTTCAAAGCTCAGAACGGTTCCTGAAACTGCCCCAACAGCAAAGAAAATGGCAACTCCTTTTGCCCATGCCTTGGCCAGATCAAGATAAACCGGATTGTTGGTTTTTACCCATTTCCATTCCGACACAAACATAAACCAGGGCATAACCATTCCAATACAGGCAAAAATTATGTGAAACCCCAGCGAAACACCCATTTGCCAACGGGCGGCCATAAATTCATCCATTATTTTCTTTTTTTGAAATTACTCCATTAAACACACATCACTAAAAATTGTTCCTCCCGGATAACATAGCAAATGCTAAGTTAAGTTTTTTATTTCAAAGCTTCATGTCTTCTGCTGCAAACACATAAGAATGTTGGTTAAATATTCTCTGTTATCTTATAGAACAACCATTTGGGCAATGGTGAACAACAGGGTAAATTATGAACCTTAATTTATTTAAGGTTGTTAGTATTAAATAAAATTGATTAACAGAAAGATACATGCTGAAAACAGGGATGCGGTTAAGATGCAATAAAATACTTCACAGTAATTTTTCATATATCCTGCCTGGGGTAATATTACTTACCTCAATTTTTGTCGGTTGCGCCCGCAAAACTGTTGATGTATCGCTCCCTGCAGAGCTTCCTGACGAATTTTCCCATACTGGAGAAACTTCCGTACCCGACAGGTGGTGGGCTGTTTATAATGATCAGGATTTAAATGCCCTGATTGATAGTGCACTGTATTCAAATTTTAATCTGAAAAGTGCATGGGAAAATCTTAGGGCGGCACGTTTAGTTGTTGATCGTGAATCATCGGCATTTTATCCTTCAGTAGATGCCTCTCTGCAGGGGGGGATTGACTATCCGCAACCTGATTACGTGGGCGGAGAAAGTTTCCGCTTTGGATTGAGGTCGGAATACGAGGTTGACTTATGGGGCAGGATCCGCTCATCCATTGAGGCCGAACAATACCGTGCCCGCGCCACCTGGTTCGATTACCAGTCAACTGCGCTCATGCTTTCGTCGGAAATAGTCAGCACCTGGTTTGAATTGGCAGAAGCTATAAACCAGTTGGAGTTGTTAACCGATCAGATGAAAGTGAATGAACAGATGCTGAGATTACTCAGAGCACGTCTGGGTAGTGGATTAATACGCAGTGTGGATGTTCTCAGGCAGAAACAGTTGCTTGAGAGTAATTACGGACAGCAGCTTCAGGTAGAATCGGATATTGCAGTTCTTGAACATGAGCTGAATTTATTGCTTGGTCGCTTTCCCCGTTCTGAAATTGACGCGCTGCCCGATAGCTTGCCAGTGCTTCCCCCATTGCCTGAAACGGGTATTCCTGCCGACCTTGTGATGAGACGACCTGATGTGCAGATTGCATACAATCGATTAATGGCTGCTGATCGTGATCTGGCTTCTGCAATAAGCAGCAAGTATCCACGGTTTTCTTTGGTGGCTTCAACATCGGTAAGAGCAAATAACCTGAGCCAGTTGTTCGAAGATTGGGCCTACTCTCTGGCAGGAAATCTTCTTGCTCCTATTTTTCGTGGTGGTGCATTAAATGCGGAAGCCAACCGTGCAGAAGCTGTTAAAAACCAGCTTCTGTATGATTATGCGCAATCTGTACTGATTGCACTGCGCGAAGTGGAGGACGCCCTGGTGCGTGAAACAATACAACTTGAACGAATTCATAGTCTTAGCGAGCAGGCCAACCTTGCTGAAAAGGCTTACCGGCAACTTCGGCTCGAATATTTCAATGGAATGGCCAATTACATCGATGTCCTAACAGCGCTTAACCAGGAACAACAACTGCGGCGCGATCTTCTTTTTGAAAAGCGTATAATGCTTATGATCCGAACTTCTTTGTACCGGTCTCTTGCCGGTGGATTCGAAACCCCGATTGAAAACCGGAATAATTAACAGGAAACAGTAAACGATATTATGGCAGAAAACAAATCACAAATAACGAGTGAAAACAAATCCCCCAACCGGAAAAAGACCCTGCTGATAAGCCTGGCAATTCTTATTGCAGGGGCTGCAGTTACACTTTTCATATTTCTTACTGAGCCTGAGGCCGTACCTGAAACTGCAGTGAGTGAAACGGCAATGCTGGTTGAGGTAGCCGGGGTTGAACACGGTAATTTCAGTCCTTCCATTACAGCTACCGGCCGGGTGATACCTGAGCAGGAAATTATACTCAGTCCCCGGGTAAGTGGGGAAATAATTGAAATTGCCGGTAATTTCGCTCCCGGCAGCTTTGTCAGTAAAGGTGAGAAACTTCTTCAGATTGATCCTTCCGACTACAGGAATGCTTTGCAACTTCGCGAAAGTGAATTGATGCAGGCAAAGGCCGATCTTGATATGGAAATGGGCAGGCAATATGTGGCTCAACAAGATTATGAACTGTTTGAGGAAGAAATTCCTGAAGAAAACCAGTCACTGATTTTACGCGAACCCCAGCTCAGGTCTGTAAAGTCAAGAATTGAATCTGCCAGCGCTTCTGTGGAACAGGCACAGCTCGATTTGCAGCGGACATCCATTATTGCCCCTTTTGATGCGCATATTCTTAACCGGAATGCAAATGTAGGCTCACAGGTAGCTCCCGGTAATAATCTGGGACGATTGGTGGGGGTCGACATGTATTGGGTAGAGGTGTCCGTACCCCCATCGCGGTTGCAATGGCTTACTTTTCCTGATGATAAAAGTTCACGCGGATCAGAGGTCAGAATAAGAAACCGAACTGCCTGGAGCGAAAACCAGTACAGGCAGGGTTTCCTGTATCAACTGATTGGCACCCTGGAAGAGGAAACACGGCTGGCAAGAGTATTGGTTGCTGTTCCTGATCCACTGGCCCTGAAACTGGATGGTGAACCCGTGCTTATGATAGGCTCATTTGTGGAAGTTAGTATTCAGGCGAAGGAAATAGAAGATGTTATCCGGGTGAACAGGAACCTGATCAGACAGGACCAGACAGTTTGGCTAATGAAGGATGGCAGGCTGAACATTAAGGAGGTGGATATTCTGATGCAGGATGAAAATTACGCATATGTTACAGGGGGTATGACACCTGAAGACCAGGTGGTAATAACCAACCTTGCAACAGTAGCAGAAGGAGCCCGTCTGCGGGTAGAGGAATTGGATAATGCTGAAGATGAAATAGATGATGGATCTGAATCTCTTGGGTCTGATGATGAACAAAATACAGGAGGGTAGCATTAATGGCAAAACCGGGAAATAAAAAGAAAAAAAATACCAGTGGACCAATCGCCTACATGGCAAGGAATTCAATTGCTGCCAACCTGCTAATGATACTTCTTATAGGGGGTGGAATCTGGACCATGTACAACGTTCAGAAGGAGGTCTTCCCTGAATTTCAGCTCGATATCGTGGAGGTAAGTGTAACCTATCCGGGAGCTACCCCGGCAGAGGTGGAGCAGGGAATTCTGCTTCCGGTGGAAGAAGCCATCCGGGGATTGCAGGGTATAAAGGAAGTTACATCAACTGCCCGTGAAGGATCCGGCTCAATTAGCATTGAATTGATTGCCAGTATTAACCGCATGAAGGCCCTTCAGGATATTGAACAGGCAGTGAACAGAATCCGGACCTTTCCCGATGACATAGAAGAGCCGGAAGTACGCCTGCTGGAACAGGTAGTTGATGTTATGCAGGTAGCTCTTTACGGTAATATTGAAATCCGTACACTTCGCAGACTGGGTGAGCAGTTGCGCGACTTATTGCTCAGTCATCCGCAAATTACGCAAGTTGAATTGGGAAATGTTCCGGATTATATGACACATGTTGAAATTCCCCGGCAGAAACTGCGTGAGTACAACCTTACACTCAACCAGGTGGCCAATATAATCGTTCAGTCGAGCGAAGATATACCCGCCGGAACAGTCGAGTCACAATCAGGAGAAATTTTGCTGCGAATGCAGGAAAGGAAACAATGGGCCGAAGAATTCGGAGAAATAGAAGTAATGACTTCCGGATCGGGGTCAACTGTTCTGCTTAAGGATATTGCACAGATTACCGATGGTTTTGAAGAAACAGGTTTTCATGGCCAGTTTAACCAGCAGCCTTCCATCGATGTAGAAATATTCCGGGTAGGCAATCAGTCACCTCTCGAAATTGAGGAAAGCGTTATGGAAATGCTTACTGATTTTGAAAGTTCGCTTCCTCCGGGTGTTCAGTTTCGTATCGACAGTAACAATGCAGAGGATTATCGGGAGCGCCTTTCATTACTGACCGAAAATGGAATTCTTGCTATTATTATAGTCTTATTTATTTTGGCACTTTTCCTCGAATTCAGACTTGCTTTCTGGGTTATGATGGGTATGATCGTTTCTTTTATTGGAGGAATGGTTTTTATGCCTGTAGCAGGATTAAGTCTTAACATGATTACAATGTTTGGGTTCCTCGTAGTACTTGGAATTGTTGTGGACGACGCCATTGTGGTGGGAGAAAATATTTTTGAATACCGACAGCAGGGAATGGGATTTACAGATGCTGCCATACATGGAGCAAAGGATATAGCTAAGCCAGTGTTCTTTAGTATTCTGACCAATGTTATTGCATTCATTCCCTTGTTGTTCATTCCGGGTACCACCGGAAAATTCTGGTGGCCATTGCCTGCCATTGTAATTATTGTGCTCATTGTTTCATTAATTGAAGCCCTGTTCATTCTTCCGGCACATCTTGCCCATAGTTCAGGAGAAAACCATAAAGGATTACTAAAATATCCTGAAAAATGGCAAAAATCTTTTGCAGCCGGCTTTAACCGCTTTGTCGATAAAAAATACAGACCATTCCTCGAATTGACCCTTAAACACCGTTACATCACATTCAGTTTGGCTATTGCATTACTGATTGTTGTAGGCGGATACGGATACAGTGATCATATGGGCATGATAATGATGCCTGAAGTATCGGCCGATGAAATTGAAGCCGGCGTTCGTCTCCCGGTTGGGACTACTCCCGATCAGGCAGCGCAGGTAGCCATTGAAATTACTGAATCGACACAGGCAATGTTTGAAAAACACGATCTGTACCGTGTTGCCGAAGGAATAAAAACAAATGTGCGTGGACAAAATTTCATTGATGTTGAAATTGTAATGAAACCACCCGGAGAAAGGGATATGGAAGCCCGCGAAGTTATTCAGCTCTGGCGCGATGAAATTGGGGCAATCGAAGGGGTTGATCAGATAACTTTTGAGTCGGAGCGGGGCCCGGGAGGATATGAGCAGGACATCAGTGTCGATATAAGCCATTCCAATATTGACGTACTCGAAAAAGCAAGCCTGGCATTTATGGAGCGAATGGAAAACTATTCGGAAACACAGGATATAAATGATAATTTCGATAAAGGTAAAATGCAGTACGATTTTAAGTTGCTGCCCGAAGGAAGAAACCTTGGGTTAACTCCCTCCGATGTGGGCAATCAGATCAGGGATGCTTTTTACGGTGCCCTTGCAATGCGCCAGCTAAGAGGTACCAATGAGATTGAGGTGCGGGTAAAATTGCCGCTGGAAGAACGTAAAGATGTTTATAACCTCGAGGAACTGGTGATCAGAACTCCTGACGGGCTGGAGGTTCCTTTGCTTGATGTGGCAAGCCTGGAGCAAACTGAAGCCTTTCTAACAATCAACCGGCGTGACGGGCGACGGGTTGTTTCGGTAGGAATGGATATTGAACCGGCGGGTGCAGTCTCCCGGGTAATGGAATCGATAACTTCAACCGAATTGCCGCAGTTGCGTGCCGATTTTCCGGGAACAACCTGGAGCTTCCAGGGAACACAGGCCGATATGCGTGAATCAACTCAAACCCTCTGGAGCGGCTTTTTCCTTGCCATGCTGATAATTTATGCCCTTCTGGCGGTTGCTTTTAGCAGTTACCTTCAGCCACTTATTGTAATGACTGCCATTCCTTTTGGTATTGTGGGCGCGGTTATTGGTCATATTTTACTGGGGTACGACTTATCGCTCGTCAGTATGATGGGGGTGATTGCCTTATCGGGTGTGGTTGTAAATGATTCCCTGATCATGATTGATTATGCCAACAAAAAGCGGTCTGGTATGTCGGCATTTGAAGCAATACATGAAGCCGGGTTACGACGTTTCAGACCAATTATTCTAACAACCATCACTACCTTCGGAGGGTTGACTCCCATTATTCTCGAAACTTCACAACAGGCCAATTACCTGATCCCAATGGCTATTTCTCTTGGATTCGGAATAGTGTTTGCCACCTCCATTATACTGATTATTGTACCATGCCTCTATATGATTCTTGAAGATGCCGTTGCAGGGATGAAAAAACTTAAAAACCAGATATAGGATCATAATATCATTTAACTAGTTACTTAACCTGATAAATGCTCTTGCTCCTTCTTTCCATTTGCCTTGAACCTGCTCAAAATGTTGCGGTGCGCTGCACCTTAGGAGACCGTGCTTGTTTCGGCGAACTACAAATATTGCGGTGCGCTGCACCTTCATTACTGCCGCGGATGGTACCCCTTGTTATTGCCTGCACATACGTTGAAATGGAAAGCAGGGATGCTATCTTTCAAAATTATTTTCTGCCCTGAAGTTGAACAATTTTGTTCGGCTCCTACGGAGCCGGGTAGTATGTTGAGGCTGCATTTCTACCTATATTTAACTCCTACGGAGTCTTTGGCAGGAAGCTGTTGACCGGTGCAGAAAGAGAGCTCCCATAATTTTCTCTCCAGGTTTAATGGCCGCTAAAAAACTCATGTTATTTCTTATATAATACTGCTAAAGCAATTTAACGGACTGCCTGCTGCCAACTGCTACTTTCTACTTTCTCTCATTCGCCTTTGCCTTTGCCTGACACTTGCTTACTGTTTACTGTTTACCGTTCACTTCTTAAACCTGCTCCCACCCATTCCGGTAATTGTGCCTGATCCATTCCTCTGCAGCTGGGCCAGCAGGCAGAGTAGCATATTCATTATTTGTGCGGGGATTTCCGTAAGAAATTTCAAAATTGCTTGTTACCAAAATCTGCAGTGTATCGTTTAACCCGATGTTTGCGAATTGCATGTTGGGTCCGTCCCAGTTTAGTTTGCGGTGCAGGCTCTGCAGCCGTATTGCCAGAACACCCAGCAGGGTCATTTCGGTAAGCGGCCCCGAATAGGCAAAGTTTGCAGAGGGTTTAAGCCGGGTGTCTGCTGGCTCTTTAGCGGCCCTTACCCAGTCTTGTTCATGTCCTCCTTCAAGAGGATTAAATATCCTTCTGATAGATTTATCAGGTTCCCGGAAATTATCCATTTCATTTTTTGGAAGCAGGGTAGGGTTGAGGCCATACGAACCACACATCAGTTTTCCGAGCGTCCCGTAAAAAATGCAACCTCCGTTTTCATCACCCATCATTTCTCCGCCAGCCAGCTCATTTGGCCGGGGTGGCATCCAGCCTCCTTCATACCAGTTTACCGACACTTCAGGCATTCCTACCTTTGGGAGGTTATCACGCCTGGGGAACTCATAACGCACAAAGGCTGAATTCGGTGGAGAAACTGTATTGAATTCCGATGAACTGGCCTCGACCGAAGCGGCATGTCCAAGCATTAAAGCTTTGAATACCGGGTCCAAAATATGTGGACCCATGAAGCCGGTTGCACCTGTTCCAAAGTTCCACCATGCACGCCATGTCCAGGGATGATAAACCGGATTGTATTCACGCCACGATGCAGGCCCGATAAACAATTCCCAGTCAAGTTCCCGGGGAACCCTTCGTCCCCTGTCGGGGGCTTGCAAAAACTGCGGCCACACCGGTTGGGTTGTCCAGGCATCAACATGGGTTACTTCACCTATTGCCCCTGCCCATATCCACTCACAAATTCGCCGGATGCCTTCATCCGAATTTCCCTGAATACCCATCTGGGTGGCAACATTGTACCGGTTGGCTGTATCGGCCAGCAGTCTCGACTCATAGATTGAATGGCTAAGAGGCGACTGCAGAAAAACGTGTTTCCCTTCACGCATAGCCAACACCGCCGGCAAAGCATGAGAATGATCGGGAGTGGCAATCACAACAGCATTAATATCCTTTTGCTGCTCCAGCATTATCCGGTAATCACTGTACTGCTTTGCCATTGGCCACCGTTTAAAGGAGTTACTGGCATAGTCCTGGTCAACGTCGCATAACGCCACAATATTCTCAGTCTCTACATTCCTCAGGTTGTTGTATCCCCGGCCACCAATGCCTATTCCAGCAATGTTTAACTTGTCGGACGGGGCCTTATGTCCCAGTCCTGACACTACATGTGACGGTAAAATGGTAATGCCGGCTGAAGCAGTCACTGCACTTGTTATAAAGTTTCGCCGGGAAATTCGGCTTGTATTTTTACTCATAGCTTTTAAACGTTCAAACCCTGAACTGACTGATGCAAAATAGAAAAAAAATACAGTACCCTCCAATTTTTCCTTAATATAAACTATGTTATCTTGCAGGAAAATATTTTGGCAATCATAAATGATGACTTTTGAGTTCCCGGCAAACCCATTTATGAGTTTTATTAAATCTTATAATCGTTAAAAGTTCGGATAGATATAATATTAATTTGGGTAATAGTAAATATACAATAAACTCAGTTTAAACTCGTATTTAATTCGTATTTAATTCGCTAAATAACGAATTTACTACGAATTTACTACGAATAAACTACGAATATACCTCGAATTTGATTTAGATTAGATATAAGGTACCTTCGAAACAGAATTGTTATTTTACACCTTCTTTTTCTTTGCAGATAAGATATACCTGGTGGATAAGAAATCATATGAGAGAGTTGTCTCCTTGTCAGGGAGTTTTTTGTACCATTTATGACTAACCTTAGTGCTGCTTTTACTTTTGCAGCAGCTAATTGGGAAATGATAAGGGCAGGGGATGGATCCAATTATTGAAGTTTGGTATGAAAAAGGACCTCTGGCTTTAAAGTTAATAGTTTTACCAGGTTACTTTGTGAGTTGCGGGAGGCCATTTTAAGGACAAGATATATGGTAAGGTCAGGCTGCAAAGCAAAAAAAAAGAGGTTGCCCCTTTATGGCAACCCCTCTTTTATATATTCTGATAGAATTTTTATTAAGCAGGCATATCGGGCAGGCTCCAGGGCTTGCGATAAGTATGCTTAATCAATTCGGATGCAAATTCTTTTGCAGGTAGCGGATCGGTCCAGGTTTTCTTGAACGTTGGATGTCCGTCATGAATTTCGAATCCATCCCTGATAACGGTACGGATCTTTTCGTCGTCGGTCAGGTTGGTGAACTGCATATTTTCACCATCCCAGTCGAGTACTTTGTTCAGTGACTGCAGGCGAACTGCCAGTACACCCATAACAACCATTTCGTTGAATGGACCTGCTTCATCGAATTGAGAAGCAGTTCGAACGCGGTTTTCAGGAGTTTCCTTACAAGCTCGTACCCAATCCATTTCATGGCTGGTTTCAACCCTGCGGCGGAACTTAGGCGCATCGGGTTTACGACCTGACATCAACCAAGGGTTAACACCATAACATCCGCAAACGAGTTTGTCTTTTGTTCCGTGGAAGATTACGCCACCACCCTGGTCGTTCGGGTTTTTTCCATCTGGCCATTCATCAGGAAGCATCATTTTGATACCACCATCATACCAATGCACGTCTACCTGTGGCAGCTGGGCATTTCTTTTCATGCCTTTCCACTGACGACTTGCATTACGGGCAGGAAATGTAAGTTTTACGGCTTCCGAAACCGGGGCACAATCCTGAAGCAGAAGGCTTGAACTTGCCTGTGCATGAATAGGATAGCCTAATTCAAGACCAACAAATACCGGATGCAGGATGTGACATGCCATATCGCCAAGGGCGCCTGTGCCATAATCCCACCAGCCACGCCAGTTCCATGGGTGATAAATTGCATTGTACGGACGCATTTGTGCTGGTCCAATAAACAAATCCCAATCAAGGGTTTCAGGCACCCATTGACCGTTTTCAGGAGTGTTAAGTCCTTGTGGCCAAATAGGACGGTCGGTGAAAGCTTCTACTTTGGTAACTTCACCAATCTCGCCGTTGGCAAGCCATTCGGTGGTGAGGTTTACTCCTTCGCCCGATGATCCCTGGTTCCCCATTTGGGTAGCTACCTGGTGCTTTTCGGCAAGTTTGGTAAGCAGTCTTGATTCGTACACCGAGTGAGTAAGCGGTTTTTGAACGTAAACATGTTTACCCATAGTAATAGCCTGGGCTGCTGTGATGGCATGGGTGTGGTCGGCAGTAGCAACAACTACAGCGTCGAAATCTTTACCCATTTCATCGTACATCTTACGCCAGTCTTTGTACTTTTTGGCTTTTGGGAAACGGTCGAAAACTCCGTTACCACCGGTGTATTTCCAGTCTACATCGCAAAGGCCAATGATGTTTTCCGATTCCAGGTTTTTAAGGTTAGCAAAACCCATACCTCCAACACCAACACCTACGATGTTTAGTTTGTCACTGGGAGCTTTATGTCCCAAACCGGCCACTACGTGGCTCGGAACAACTGATAAGCCTGCTGCAACAGCAGCTGTTGTTCCCAGGAAAGATCTCCTGGATACAACACTTTTGTTCGAATTTTTCTCCATAATCAATTAAAGTTTCAATTGGATAGGTATTATATATTCCTATTATTTATGATCCAAAAAACTTTTAAATATAAGTATAATAAGGCTTTCATCAAATACAAAGATTTAAACTAAACTGGTTACTATAAAAATTTATTACCTGCTTTTGGAATTTAACACTTTTTTGAATATATCCTAATAATTTGATTATTATTGGTTTGACTGATGAATACATAGGACTCTCCTATGGCCGTTAAAAAAAATCAATTTGATTTAAGATTTGTTATAATCTATTTTTGTGTTGAAATTTTTAATCAGTCTAAATAACAATTTCATAAATTTCATAAATATTAAAAAATATGCTAACAGTAGGAGATAAATTCCCGGGCTTTGAAAAGAAAGCAGTTGTGTCGCTTGAACCAGGCAAAGAATTTCAGACCCTTTCAAGTGAGAACATTCAAAATGGTAAATGGACTGTTTTTTTCTGGTGGCCACTTGACTTTACTTTTGTTTGCCCAACAGAAATTGCATCATTTAATACACATTTTGAAGAATTCGAAAAGCGCAATACTAATTTGATAGGTGCTTCCATCGATTCAGAATTTGTTCACCTCGCATGGAGGAACAGCCATCGGGAATTGAAGGATTTGCGGTTTCCCATGCTTGCCGATACATCCAAATCGTTATCGGAAGAACTTGGAATTCTTGAGAAAGTAAATAAGATTACTTACAGAACAACTTACATAATTGACCCGGATGGAGTTATTCAGCATGTTTCGGTAAACGGACTTGAAGTAGGACGAAATGTGAAGGAAATTATCCGGTTACTGGATGCTTTCCAGACCGGAGCATTAACCCCATGCAACTGGGAACCGGGACAACTTACATTAAACTGACGCCTGATTAAATATGCTAACGAATTTGGAAAGATTCGTTTTATTGAAAACACAACATTCAAAGGGAAATCGAAAGGTTTCCCTTTTTTAATATTATGCTGCAGGCTTAATGCCATAGTTAGTCCATCCTTTAAGTGAACTTCTCATTAAGTACGATAAATGGGTATGTATAATCCGGTTCAAAAAGCGCTGAGTTCCTGTAAAATTATAAGGATTCTGTTCGATATTGCTCAGCTTGTTTTATGATTACTCCTGATTGTTAGGCTGATAACCTGTGTCTTCCTTCAGGTTTAATCCCATTGACGCTTCAACGGCCAGCTGATCGCAGCGTTCATTCAGGATGTTATTGTTATGGCCTTTCACCCAAACAAATTTTACATGGTGTTTTTTGTAAATTTCAAGAAAACGCATCCACAGGTCGGGGTTCTTTTTTCCTTTAAACCTTTTTTTTACCCAATTAAACACCCATCCCTTTTCGACTGCATCGGCCACATATTTTGAATCGGTAAATAAAGTTACCTCGCTTCCCGGTATTTTTAAGGTTTCAAGGGCCACAATCACTGCCAGCAGTTCCATGCGGTTATTTGTAGTGAGCCGGTAACCTTCCGAAAGTTCCTTCCGGTGTTGACCTGAGAGCATTACAACACCATATCCCCCGGGCCCCGGATTTCCCCGGGCAGCCCCATCGGTATAAACTGTAACTTTAGGTTTTGTCATCAGCGGATATTTTGATGCAAAGTAGTCAGTAATAATTTAAATAAGCAAGTCATTAATAAAAGTTTTGTTTTCTGTAAAAATGGCTTCTCTGCAATTCCTCCGGATATAAAACAGTAAAGACAGGTTAGGAAATCTGTGTTGAATGATAATATTTTTGAAATTAATTTGATAGAAAAAAAATAGCCCTGTCAATAGCAATTGGCAGGGCCTGAATAATTTTTGGATCACTATTATCTTTTAATCCGCTCGATCAGAGAATTTATTATTCCACAATTTCCATTTCATCAACCAGGTGCGATGCACCGGCATAAATATCAATAATCCATAAAACGAAACGTATATCTACATTGATGCAACGTTGCAATTCGGGTTCAAAGGCAATATCGCCACTCATAGCTTCCCAGTTGCCATCGAATGCCACACCAATAAGTTCGCCGTTTGCATTTATAACAGGGCTGCCTGAATTACCTCCTGTAATGTCGTTATTTGAAATAAAGCAGGCATAGAGTTCACCGTTTTCGTTTGCATACCGGCCAAATTTTTTGGCAAGCAACAATTCTTTTATACGTTCAGGCACATGGAACTCATCATCGCCTGGTATTTCTTTTTCAAGGTATCCATCCGTCGTGGTGTAGTATTTATAAATCACACCGTCACGTGGTTCGTAATCAAATATCTGTCCGTATGTCAGACGCATGGTCGAGTTGGCATCGGGATAAAACGTTTTACCGGGTTTCATTTCCATTAAGCCGGCAATAAACAAGCGATTACCTTTATCCAGCAGGTCGTTCTTCTCAGCTGCCAGATCATTCAGATCCCTGTATTTGTCGAAGATATCCCGAGACGCCTGAAATGCCAGATCCTTCTCCAGCGTTTTCATATCAGGGTTTTCCAGGAACTCTCTTAACTGGTTTTCATCGTCAAATATTGTCCGTTTAAACATCCGCTCAGCATATTTTTCGAAATTGCCTTTGTATCTCTTTTTTACTTCTGCAAAAAATGCAGGATGGTATTCAGGTTCAATATTTTCGGCATACAGCTCCATAAGTTCTGCTGCAATTCTCATATCTGTTTCAGCATCATAATCCTTGAAATGGGAAGCCATCCCTTCGGTGAGCCTGACCTGGATGATCTCCTTTATTTCAGGACTTAATTTATCGTCACTCAGCATCTTATATACTGGCAACGCCCGGTAGGCATACATAAAAATTTCCGGTCCACGGATCATTGATTCTGCCATATATTCTCTTGCCTTATCAACACTTACATCACTATATGCCTGTTCAATAAATTCAAGTGCCTGACCGTATTTTTCCTGCCGCTCCGGGTTTGCATTTACCCAGTTGGTGAATTCTTCTTCAATCAGTTTCTTTTTTTCAACCACATTCAGGTTATCGAGACCCCTGTTCTGCCCAATGCTGTACTTATAATAATTTGAGCTCCGGGCATGTTTTGAAGCATACTGAATTCGTGCTTTCTGACTGGTGCCCATGTATTCATCGATTATACGGAGTTTTTCTTCACGTACTTCCACCCGTACAGGGTTAGTTACTTCCATGGTGTATTCCACCCCATACGATGTGCGATAACGATCGGTACCTCCCGGATAACCCATTACCATTGCAAAGTCCCCCTCTTCAATGCCTTTAAGCGAGATCGGCAGGAAATATTTTGATTTGTAAGGAATATTATTTTCTGAGAAATCTGCCGGTTTCCCGTCTGGTCCCATATAGACCCGGAACAGTGAAAAGTCGGCAGTATGACGTGGCCACATCCAGTTGTCGGTATCGCCTCCAAACTTTCCAAGAGCCTGTGGAGGAGCACCTGCCAGGCGTACATCGGTGAATGTTTCAACTACAAAAAGGTGAAACTGGTTAGCATTGAAAAAGCTACGGACATAAGTTTCGTAATGACTGTCCCCTTTTGCTTCTTTTTCAAGTTCCCTGGTTATGCTGTAAATTTTATTACTTCTTTCTTCTTCACTCATATCGGGAGTCACCTCACTCAAAACTTTTGAGGTAACATCTTCAATGCGGACAAGGAAGGTGACCGATTTGCCGGGATTGGGAAGTTCCTCTTCACGGGTCATTGCCCAGAACCCATCCTGCAAGTAATCGTGTTCAACGCTTGAATGGCTTTGAATTTCACTATATGCACAATGATGATTTGTGAGCAAAAGCCCGTCGGGAGAAATCAGTTCTGCAGTGCACGAGCCTCTGTCGAGGGCAACAATGGCATCTTTGAGGCTCGAATTATTAATGCTGTATATATCTTCGGCATTTAACTGAAACCCCATTTGCTGCATCTCAGTAATGTTCAGTTTCTCTACTAGCGAAGGCAGCCACATCCCTTCATCAGCAACTGCCCTACCTAAAAACAAAACTGTTAAGAGCAGCAAATAAGTTATTCTTCTCATTGTATATTTCAATTAAAATTTTAAAAGTTGCAAATATAATATTTCATAATTCCATTTCTGTGATATATATCTTGTTTGATCAGCATGTTGGTTAAAAAAAACTAAACAAAGCGGTTGTTTCTCAATTCTTGTTAAATTTGTAGCTCTCAAAAAAGCCGGGGAGAAAGTGAAAAAAAAAATAATAAAAAAGCTCAGCGACCGCTACCGTTTAATTATTTATAACGATACTACCTTTCAATCGGTATGGAGCATGAAGCTTAGCAGATTGAAGGTTTTTACCGTTACCAGCCTGTTATCGGCAATAATAGTTACATTGGTTATTATTCTTATTGCTACAACAGGTTTACGGGAATACATCCCCGGATATCCCAAAGCCGAATATCGGCAAATGCTTGTACTTACCGCACTTAAAATTGATTCACTTGAAAATGAACTTTCCCAGCGTGACCTTTTTTTCAGAAGCATTCAGGCCATTGTTTCAGGAGAAACCCCACAGGATTACCTGATGGCCGATACCACAGATGTTCAGGATGCTATCGAGATTCTCGAATACAATCACGACTCGGTGTTTCAGGATAAATTGCTTGCAGAACAAACCAGTCTGTCAATTGGTTCATCTGAGAACCGGCGGCTCAACCTGAGTCAGATTCATTTTTTTGTTCCGGTAAAAGGAGTAGTTACAAATGGTTACAGCCCGGTTTCCGAGCATTTTGGAGTTGATTTGGTGAGTGAACCCAATGCCCGGATTTCTGCTATTATGGATGGGACGGTTATTTTTTCAGAATGGACCATACAAACAGGTTATGTGCTTTTCATTCAACACGATGCCGATTTGATTTCAGCATACAAGCACAATTCGGAACTGCTAAAACGTAAGGGTGACCGTGTAAAGGCCGGCGAAGCTGTTGCTATAATTGGAAATACCGGAGAATTATCAACCGGGCCTCATCTTCATTTTGAATTATGGCATAATGGCAGCGCATTAAATCCCGAATTGTATATTGATTTTTAAAACATGAAGAAACGAATAGCCATATTGGGTTCCACCGGTTCTATCGGAACACAAACACTCGAAGTAATAGAAGGTAATCCTGATGCATTTGAGGTAGAAGTACTGACGGCTAATAACAACGTTGACCTGCTTATCCGACAGGCAAAAAAATTCCAGCCCAATGCTGTTGTTATCGGTAATGCTGAAAAATACAGAGAGGTGTCCGAAGCATTGAAAAATGAACCAATTAAGGTTTATGCAGGCACTGATTCTCTTAACCAGGTGGTACAAATGGAAACCATCGATTTAATAATAACTGCAATGGTTGGATATTCGGGTCTCATTCCAACATGGCATGCCGTAAATGCAGGTAAAAATATAGCGTTGGCCAATAAGGAAACGCTTGTTGTTGCCGGTGAACTGATTACCCGGCTGGCAAAAGAAAAGCAGGTGGATTTACTTCCTGTCGATTCCGAACATTCAGCTATTTTTCAGTGCCTGACCGGTGAAATTGCCAATCCGGTTGAAAAAATTTACCTTACCTGTTCGGGGGGGCCATTTCGCGGAAAAACAATGGAAGAGCTTCAGGATGTTACAGTAGAAGATGCATTGGCACATCCTAATTGGGATATGGGGCCTAAAATAACAATTGATTCGGCAACACTCATGAACAAAGGTTTCGAGGCTATTGAAGCACGCTGGTTATTTGGACTGCCCTCTTCAAAGATTGAAGTAGTTGTTCATCCCCAGTCAGTGATCCATTCAATGGTGCAGTTTGAAGATGGCTCAATAAAAGCACAACTTGGTCTTCCCGATATGCGGCTGCCAATCCAGTATGCTCTGGGTTTCCCTTACCGGATTAAGAATAATTTCCCGCGGTTCAACTTTTTAGATTATCCGGAACTTAATTTTAGTCAGCCGGATACAAAAAATTTTCGTAATCTTGCACTCGCTTTTAAAGCGATGGATGCGGGAGGTAATATTCCCTGTATTTTAAATGCTGCTAATGAAGTGGCTGTGCAGGCATTTTTGGAAAGAAAGATTAAGTTTCTCCAAATTCCTGACATTATTGAACAAACAATTGATGGCGTGAGTTTTGTAGAGAAGCCTTCAATGGATGATCTTATACAGACAAACACTGAAACAAGAAAAAAAGCGCAATTATTAACAGAAAACAGAAAATAAGAAAATCAATTAATGGAAACAATTCTGATAAAAGGGGCACAACTCTTATTAAGCCTATCGATACTTGTAGTATTACATGAGTTTGGGCATTTTATGTTTGCCCGGCTTTTTAATACACGGGTTGAAAAATTCTATCTGTTTTTTGATCCCTGGTTTTCACTTTTTAAAGTTAAAAAAGGTGAAACTGAATACGGCGTTGGCTGGCTTCCTTTGGGAGGATATGTCAAAATTTCAGGGATGATTGACGAATCGATGGATAAAGAGGCCATGAAATTACCTCCCAAGCCATATGAATTTAGAGCAAAACCTGCCTGGCAAAGATTATTAATTATGATAGGGGGAGTCCTCATGAATTTTCTTTTTGCCATGATAATATACATTGGTGTCCTTTATGCATGGGGAGAACAATATTTGCCTACCGATAATGTGAAGTACGGCATTGTGGCAAGTGAAGCGGGCGAAGAAATCGGGTTACAAACAGGTGATAAAATACTTTCAGTTGATAATCAGTATGTTGAGAACTTTTATAAAGTATTCCAGACTGTTGTATACGATGAAGCAAAAAGTATTCAGGTTGAACGAAACGGACAGGTTGTTAATGTTGATATTTCAGGTGAGGATTTGGCAAAGATTCTAAAGAGCAAATCGATTATATCACCACGTACCCCTTTTAAGATGCAGGTTGAAGGGTTTACACCCGATTCACCAGGGCAGGAGGCAGGATTGCAGCCAGGAGATGAAATTAAGCAGTTGAACGGACAATCGTTCGTGTATTTCGATGAGTGGAATAAAGAGTTGCAAAAATACCGGGGCGAGCCCATTACCCTGACTGTTGAACGTGATGGTGAATTCGAGCAATTTGATATGGTATTGGGTGAGGATGGAATGATTGGAATTCGCCTTAATATGAATGTCTTAAATGAATTGGAATGGGAAACCATAAATTATGGATTCTTTGAATCAATACCTGCAGGTATAAATCAAGGCGTTGAAATAACCAAAGATTACCTGAAGCAGTTTAAGCTTTTTTTCAGACCAGAAACAAAAGCATATGAATCGCTTGGTGGATTTGCTACCATCGGGAGTATTTTTCCCGGCACTTGGGACTGGCACGCTTTCTGGAACATGACAGCTTTTATTTCGATCATTTTAGCTATTATGAATCTGCTGCCCATACCTGCTCTTGACGGTGGACATGTAATGTTTCTCTCATTTGAAATGATTTCGGGACGCAAGCCGGGAGAAAAATTCATGGAATATGCTCAGGTTGCAGGGATGTTGCTGCTGCTGGCTTTGGTATTATATGCCAACGCGAATGATATAATAAAAATAATTAATGGGACATTTTAATTAAAAAAATTCTATTTTTGTAGTGAAACATTTTAACTTTGCATCATGAATTTATATGTTATTGCAGGATTTATAGGACCACAGGAAATAATTATTATATTAATTATTGTACTTCTAATGTTTGGCGGACGTAAGATTCCTGAATTAATGAAAGGCCTTGGCAAGGGGATGAAGGAATTCAAAAAGGCTACCAAAGAGGATGATGACGAAACTCAAAAAGCCGAACCGGAAAGAATTGATTAATAACCGGTTTTGAAAAGATTACGGAAATCCCGTTGCGGTATCAGACGCAACGGGATTTTTGCATTTAAAAAACTCTGGGCTGCTAATGTTACTGGTAAGATTTTTGTAGGGACATGATGGTAAAAAAAACATTTATATCGATGAAACTTAAATTATTACATGGACTTTTATCTGTTGCCATCCTGTTCAGCTTCATTGCATGCCAGGATGGAGGTGCCGGTTTAACAAAAAATGTTACCGGCAAGGCTGGCGAATTGGTGGTGGTTATAAGTGATGATGCCTGGCAGGGAAGTCCCGGTGAGGCTATCCGGCAAACGCTGGCCCAGGAACATGTTGCCCTGCCTCAGGATGAGCCTTTATTTGATCTTGTAAAGGTGCCTCGCGAAGGTTTTAAGAATATTTTTAAAACTACCCGTAATATCATGCAGGTTCGTATTTCATCAAACCTCGATACATTCGGAGTTACTTTTCAGGAAAACATATGGGCAAGCCCTCAGTCAATGGTTATCATTCAGGCTCAAAATGAAAGTGAATTCCAGGAATTGATCGATGAAAACAAAAGTAAAATTATTTCCTATTTTCTAAGAGCTGAAAAGAACAGGCTCACCATGAACTACAATAAATATTATGAACGGGGAATTTATAATGTTCTGGATAAGGAATTCGGACTGACTATGAAGGTTGCTCCAGGTTTCCAGATAGCCGAACAAAAAGAAGATTTTATCTGGCTGAGGTATGAAACACCCGCAATTTCGCAGGGTATCATACTATATTCCTTTCCTTATGTGACCGACAGTGCGTTTAATATGGACTATCAGCTGAAGGTAAGAGACAGTATTCTAAAGGCTAATGTGCCAGGACCTACCACAGGCAGCTATATGGCTACTGAAAGAAGAATTGACCAGGTATATAATGTAAGTAAGCACAACGGAAATTATGCTACTGAAATGCGTGGCCTTTGGCGATTAATGAATGATTTTATGGGTGGGCCTTACGTTTCGCTCGCACAGCTCGATATCGAAAATCAGCGGGTATTGGTGGCTTTCGGTTATGTGTATGCTCCCAGCAAAGATAAACGCAACTTATTGCGACAGGTGGAAGCTATGATTTATACCATTAGCCTGAATAACCAGGAGAATAACGATAAGCTAAATTCCCAGGTAAGCAGTCTGGATTAGATCTAAGAGATATTTCAAAAATAGAAAGATAAGGATGATGACCAGATAATGAATATCATCCTTATTTTTTTAAAAAACAGCCTTTACTATATCTTTAACATTATCGGAAATGCCATATGTGTATATATGTATTGAAGGCACATTGTTGGCAACCAAATCCTTCGATTGCATGATGGCCCATTCTGTACCCACCAATCTGGCATCTTCATTGTTTCTGCATTTTGCCAGTTCCTGCGAGAGTTCTGTAGGTAAATCAATATGAAAGATTTTCGGTAAGACCGTCAACTGGTTTTTTAAGTTAATGGGTTTTATCCCGGGAATAATTGGAATGGTTATTCCCATTTCCCGGCATTTTTTTACAAAATCATAGTAAAAACGGTTGTCAAAGAACATTTGGGTGACAACGTATTCTGCACCAGCTTCTACTTTTCGTTTAAGGTAAAGCAGGTCAAGTTCCATATTTGGCGCTTCAAAATGCTTCTCAGGATAACCGGCCACCCCAATACAGAAATCAAGAGGGGTATTGTTTTTCAGGTCTTCCTCCAGATAATTGCCATACTTTAAGCTGACAATTTGTTTTACCAAATCGCTTGCGTAGGTATGACCTTCTGCCTCGGGAGTAAATACATGCTGGTTTTTAACCCCGTCGCCTCTTAAAGCCAACACATTTTCAATTTCCAGAAAATGCAGATCAATCAGCACGTGTTCTGTTTCGCTTTTGGTAAATCCTCCGCATAAAATATGAGGAACTACCGGAATATTATACCTGTGCTGGATAGCTGCTGCAATGGCAACCGTTCCAGGTCGTTTCCTTACTATACGCTTAACGATGGAACCGTTGGGCATTTCCCTGTACTCGGTTTCATCGCGATGGGTTGTTAAGTTGATATACTTCGGATCGTATTCTACCAGGTTTTCTATCGTTTGATAGATCCGGGAAGTATCGTTGCCTTTAAGAGGTGGAAGTAATTCAAAGGAAAAAACTGTTTTATTGCTTTGGTTTATGATATCAATAACTTTCATTACATACTTTTTTGCAGCTGCAAAATTAATAAAAGGTATCTCTTCCTGAGAAAAAAGTTATTAATGATTGAAATAGAAATCAATATATTTAAAACCCGTCAGTCGGTTTCGTCGAATATTAACAACAATATTATATCTTGCATTGGAATAATTTCTTTAATAATTGGCAGTGTAATGTAAACGAAAACTGACCCATAAATTCCTGATGGTAATTACTATAAAAAATTCTCTGATTGGTTTTAATAAGTATTGGCGGAGACAATAACCCGGCTTGCATGTAATGTTTTTGATACAGTAAAAAGTGTTTAACTTAGAATTAAAAAAAAGTGTCGATTGTGGTGTTGATTGAAAGGTACAACAGATAATTTCTCCCGGGCAGGTATCAACATCAGGAAAAGGTTAGGTGTTATCAGTTATATTAACAGCATAATTTGCCGGGCAATGGTAAATTGAAAACGCAATGGTATGTTACAAATACTTGAGAAAAATGTTTTTAGGAGCATTTGTCTTCTTTCCTGCTTTTTAGTCGTTCTGATCCTGTTCCCTGGATGTTCAAAACTGAGTGTTTACAGAATTCAGTACAATTCTGAAAAAGAAGTATATGAATATCCTTTGCCTGGAATGTCACCGGCAACTTTGCGCACCAATAGTGGTGAACTGGTAACTGAAGCGAACTTTGAGCAGTTTATTACTGAACTGGGAGCTATGAATTTCAGGTATCCATTCGATAAACGCATGGAACTGGCAAATTCACCCAAGGAATCAGATTATCATTTGGCTGCTATTTATTCTCAGTCGGTACGTGAAATTAAGGAAGAAGATTATGCAGAAGCTGCTGAATCGATTGAAAAGCTGGAATATGATTATCCTGAAGCTTTGTATTACACTGATTTAGCTTTTTTGAAAGGATACCTGAATGAAAAAACAGGACGGGAGGAAGAAGCAGGCAGGAGCTATGAGAAGTTTCGTTCATTCTCTTCCCGAAAGTTTTCAGAAAGGTTCAGGGAGCATCGCTATTCCGACCCAAATGATTATTACTGGCAGCAGCAAAAGGATTACGCATCGGACTACCTGTCAGGGCAGTCACCGCAGATTGATACTGAGTTTCTGCGGGTAATAAAACCTAAATACTATTTCACAAACCTTCAGCCCGGATACACACTAAGTGATGAAGGTCTGGTAGAACATTCGGGCGGTATATATTCTGCTTCCCTGGGCACCGATCTTTCGTCAAGCCTTGCCGGAGGCCTGCAATATTACAGGAACCTTTTTAAAGGGGTGGATATAAATCCTGAATTTGCCATTTCCAAAAATATGTGGGAGGTTAGAATGGCGATTCCTGTCCAACTCATTAGAACCGAAAACAACCGGTTCGGACTAAAGGTAAGCCCCTTTGGACATTATTCAAACATACGTAATGTAGTTACAGCAGGAGAGCGATTCAATGTAAATGAACAGGTTTTTAATTATGGAGTTAAAGCTTCAATGGGTTTTTATTTTGTACAGCAATTATCACTGGGAGCTTATTATACCTATAACTACTATAATGCCGACAGGCCGTTCTCCGGTAGCAACCAGATGCCGTACCTTTGGTGGGACAACGAATACGATGTAAGTTTATATTATACGCTCATTAAGGGATTGAATCTTAAGGCAGGGATGAAGTCGGGAGACTGGGTAGCTGGGTTTTATCTTACTGGCTGGGAGATAAGCTATAACATCAATGAAGGGAAAATTATTCTCCGGACAGAAATGTATTAACTAAGGATTCTTATATAATAACATGTTATTTTAAGTACTTATACTGTCAGATACGGCCAATAAAAAATAGTACGATATGCTGAAATCCCGTAAGAACAATCCTCATGTCAATCTCAATCTGAATGTCAGAGGATTAAATCAATCAGCTACTTTATTGATTAATGAACGAAGCAATGAACTGATTAAGCAAGGTAAAACTGTTTATAAACTTGGGCTGGGACAATCGCCATTTCCTGTTCCTGACATTGTGCAGGAAGAATTACGCCGGAATGCACATCAAAAGGATTATTTGCCGGTAAAGGGATTATTGCCCTTGCGAGAGGCCATTGCAGAGTTTAATTTCAGGCACCAGAAGATAAAATGCTCGGCCGATGACATTATGATTGGACCGGGCTCCAAAGAATTGATTTTTATTTTGCAACTGGTGTATTATGGAGAATTAATAATTCCTACCCCCAGCTGGGTTTCTTATTCTCCCCAGGCACGAATCGCAGGAAGGCATGTTACATGGGTTCCTACCTTCGAGGACAATGATTGGCGGCTAAGTCCTGAGAAGCTGGATATTATATGTCGTTCTGATCCGAACCGGCCACGGGTTGTGATTCTAAACTACCCATCCAACCCTACCGGTTCTACTTATCCAAAGGACCGGTTAAAAAAGTTGGCTGAGGTGGCCCGAAAATATAATTTGATTCTTATTTCCGATGAGATTTACGGATTGTTGGATCACACGGGTGAACATGTTTCCATAGCTGGTTATTACCCCGAAGGAACAATTATCAGCAGTGGATTAAGCAAGTGGGCTGGTGCCGGTGGATGGCGACTGGGAACATTTACATTTCCCGAAAACCTGCGCTGGCTGCAAAATGCGATGGCTATTGTAGCCAGTGAAACTTATACTTCCACCAGCGCACCCATTCAGTATGCTGCAATTGCTGCCTTTACAGATCACCCTGAAATTGATGTTTATCTGCATCATTCACGAATAATCTTAAAGGCATTGGGAAATTTTATCGCCAACAGATTAAGAGCGAAAAACCTTACAATGCCCTCTCCCATGGGTGGGTTTTACCTTTTTCCTAATTTTAAGCATTACCGTGAAAAGCTTACAGCAAAAGGCATTCTGACTTCATATGAATTGTGTGAAAACCTGCTCAATGAAACCGGAGTTGCTTTATTGCCAGGAATGGATTTTGGACGCCAACCTGAAGAACTTACCTGCCGGATGGCTTATGTTGATATCAATGGCGCTGATGTATTGGAAAAAGCAACCAATGAATACCGGGATGAACCTCTGGATGAAATTTTTTTAAAACAATATTGTGGTAAGATGTACGATGGAATAAGTGAACTTGAAACCTGGCTTGATAACTTGTAAGATTTTAAAAGAATCAAGGGTAATCACAGGGATTATGTAATTGAAATCTTAAATGTTTTTTCTCAGGGCATTCCGCGATGCTTTATCTACAAGTGAAAAAAGACGGTGTATTTCATCTTTTCGATGCGTTGGCTGGTGGCCTTTTGCCTTTATTAATTCAAAATCATATTGATCAGTTACTCTGAAGAACTCCCTGTACAAATCATGATTGTTCATGAGCCGGTTGTTTTTCGAATGGTAATCATTTTGTTCAAAGCGCTTTCTCCTTCCCGGCAATCCTATAATGTTTTGTGAATCAGTATAAATCATTATGTTGTGTATTTCAGGAGGAATGTTACTTAATGCCCAAAGTAAAGTTTCAAGTTCCAGGCGCGTAGAGGATGTATTCTCAAATTGCCTGACCTTTACCTGTTTTTTTATCTCATCAGAAGAAAAATCCCGGTCTGTTACAACCAGGTATGCGCCATAACCAATGCCAGTTTTAATATCAACACTGCCATCTGTAAACAACCTTATAGGATCTTTAATGACCTGTTTATTTCTGCTTAAGGGCATATTTTTCAATTCGTTTGGTAACAAGTTTCGAGCTGATGATTGCCATTGGAAGTCCTGCCCCGGGAGCAGTTGAAGCCCCCACATAAAACACATTGCTGTATTTTTCATCGAAATTGGCTGGCCGTAATGCCCCTATCTGACTCATGGTGTGCGAAAGTCCTAATCCACTTCCGTAGTTCAGGTTGAATTGATCGCGCCACTCTATAGGTGTGTAAATTGTTTTTGATATTATTTCAGGGAAAATGTCTTTACCTATCCGTTTTGAAAAATCGGAAATGATACTGTTGGTAATTTCTTCCTTATCGTCCCAGTTTTCCTTAAAATACAGATTGGGTACAGGGCAGACAAAAAAGAGGCTTTCACAACCATCGGGAGCACAATCCGAATTGTATTTCGACAAAACATTGACATAGTAATAAGGTTTCTGTAGGGAATCAGGGTGCTTCATTACATTTTTTGCATATTCTTCAAAATTATTGCCCAGGAAATAATTATGGTGATTTACCTGCGGAAGCTTACATTTCAGCCCAATGTAGAAAGTGAGATAACCCATAGTCCAGCTCATTTTAGCCAGTCTTTTCTCAGAGTACTTCTCCCGGTTAAAAATCTTTCCTCTGAACCATGCTGCATCTGCATTAACAAGGTAGATATCTGCTTTAAGTTTCTGATTGTTCTGATCCAGGAAATAATCAAGCTTTCCGTCTTTTTCAACAAAATCAACCACCTCCGTATTATACCGGATATTCACATTCTCTTTTTGCAGTTCATGTACTAGCCCCTCCACGATTTTATACATACCGCCCTTTACATTGTAGTACCCATCGTGTTTGAATTCGGTATAGGAAAGCAGGCTGTAAATAGCCATAGTATCGAAGGGAGTGCGGCCCAGGAAAAAAGCCACCAGTGAAATTATTTGCCTTGCCTCCTGGGAGGAAAAATGTGCTTTTACATGTGCATAAAAACTTTTAAAAAGGACTGGCAGATGAGCAGGATTGACCTGCATCAGTGTTATAACATAGGCAGCCAGTGAATCGAAATTGTTTTTAATGACCAGATCAACCGTGTCATGAAAAAGAGCTCCCGATTTTTTCATGTATCTTTCAAACTTCTCTTTGAAATTGGGTTCAATGTCGGTAAATTGCTCAGCAAGTTTATCAATATCCTTATATAAGAAATAAGTTTTAGGACTTCCGCTGAAATTGACAGTATATAGCGGATCAAGTTCTATGTATTCAAACGGCAGACGAATATTACAGTCTTTGGCAAAATCCTCAAATTCGTACGACATGCTAAAGAAGCTTGGGCCTGTATCGAATGTGAAACCGTCTTTTTTAATTTGGTTCAGCCTGCCACCGGCCTGACTGTTTTTTTCTACCATCTCCACGTCGAATCCCTTTTTTGCAAGGCGCAATCCTGTGGCCAATCCGCCTAATCCTGCCCCTGCTATCAATACTTTTTTCTTCATTGCTGGTTATTCACTTTTTGTAATAATGAAGGATAAAGTTCATCCTTTACCCATGAAAAGTCCGGTTCAATTTTTAATATCTTTTCATAATAATCCTGTGCCTGTTTATATTGTTTCATTTCCTCAAATGACTGGGCGATGAGCGTCAGCAGACTAAGGTAATTCCAGTCGTTTCGAATCCTTTCAGAATCCTGCTCCATTAATTGCTGTGCTTTTAGGAAGTATTTTATGGCCTCTTCTTTCGAACCTCCAAATATCGGGGGCATGTAAAACTGGCTGTTTCCATATTGTATGTAACCCAGTGGATTTTCCTTATCCTGTTCAATAGCCAGTTCGGCATGTTTTATGCTCCGTGGTCCGTAAAACGGCGCCCTTAACCTGTTGAAGCCTATTTTAAAGCCATAAAATGCCGATTCATATGCATGGATTACCGAAGGATTTGCATCTTCATTGGACAGCAATTTTAAATTCTTTTCAGCCTTCTCAAGATATTCCTTTGCCAGTTCTGTTTTGTCATTGCCAATACAATATCCGATATAACCATACTGAAAGTTTACCAGTTGAACCAGGAAATCCTCTTCATTTGTTTTTTCCTGCTCCATCTTGTCAATGATGTTTTGCCACCGGTCCATTTTGTTGCCAATATATGCTTTATAAATTTCGGTCTTCCGGGAAGCCAAAGCAGGTGCAATTGTAACTGACATAAGAATAATGGATACTATGATATGTTTCGGCCTTTCCATGTGTGTTGTTTATTTAATTTATTGGTCATTGCCCTGAAAATAAATACGCCAATGGTCAGCTGCTGGGGAATTGCCAGCACCAGGTTCAGAAGTACAGGTTGTCTGCTTATTACAGAAATAATTATTCTGGTTAAAATCAGGACTGAGAGATAGACTAGAAAAATTGAAAGCGGGAAGGAATAATAAATAATAATAAATCCAAAAGTGGTAATCAGCCAGAAAAGAACAGCCAACAAGAATGAGTTATTGAAGAACATTATCACGTTTTTTGAAAATCCATTTACTGCTTCTGCGTAATTGTTATACATACGACACGAAATTTCAGGTTTCCCGGTCAAACAAGCCATCTTTTTCTTTCCGTCCTTCAACAGTTTTGCAATTTGGATGTCCTCCACCATTTTGGTTTTTAATAGTTCATGTGGAAATATACTTTTGTAATCGTCAGTCAAAAAAAACATGCATTGACCGTTGGCAGCTGCCAGCGATGGGAAACTGCTTTTCCTTACCATGATAAGAGGCAGCAACGATAATAAAATGTAGTTCATGTTGGGAACCGTCATTTTTTCTCCCGGCGTTCTCATAGTCTGTATGGGAAAAATAGTAAGCAGTGTTAATTTGTATTGTTGTGAGTACATCAACATTCTTTTAATAATACTGCCTTTGATTCTTACATCCGCATCGAGAAACAGCAAATATTTTCCTTTTGCTTTTTTGGCTAATGAATGGCATGCATAATTCTTTCCAACCCAGCCATCAGGCAATTCTGGTGAATTTATATATTTAATACGCTTATCATTTTCAGCAAACATTTTTATAATCCGTTCCGTGTCATCGGTCGATTGGTCGTTAAATACAATAATTTCCAGGTTCTGATATTCCTGCTTCTTAATATCACTTAGCAGGTACCCAATATTTTTTTCTTCATTTCTTGCAGGAATAAGTACTGAGATCAGTTCATTCAATGGCCTTCTGTTCCCTGGTAAGGGTTGTGAAAATATCAGGTTTACAAGGGCAACAAGCAATTGAACAGTAGTGAAAAATAATATAAAAAATCCTGCGTAAATCATTCTAAACTTTAATTGTTATTTGTTTCGAAAGGCATTTGCCGTAGAACTTATTGTAATCATCCTCAATTTCTGTCAGCTTAATGCCTCCTGTATATTCATGCAGATAGCAATAAACCGCAGGCTTATCCTTTTCATGATAATCTACAAAATTAGCAAGAAACAGTACCTGTACATCATTTTTTCTACGCTGTAATATATGTTTAATTCCTTTCATGAAATTAAACTGCTTCTTATGCATGCTTTCTATTTCACCCTGGGGAAAAAGCAGTACCATATTCTTTTTGTTCTTCAGCAATTCCAGTGTATAATCGATGGATTCCACAACACCCCTGGTATTTCTTGTTATGGAATAGCCACCGGCATAATTCAGGAACCAGTTTTTGCGGAGCTGCTCCTCAAGCATCATAAAGAAATACTTTCTGCGGAAAAGGGTTTGATTTACATGTAATGCCCAGATTCCATCCCACCAGCTTATATGATTGCAAATTAAAAGAATCGGTAAATCCCTGTCATTAATATGCCCCATGATTTTTACAGAATGAAAATTCCTGTGCATTTTCCAGATCACGTACTTTCTGAAAAACGGATCCAGCAGAAAATGATGTTTCCCTTTTAAGATCATGTGACTAAATAATGAAGATGAGTAATATTAAAAAAAAGACCGTCTGGCATACAAACAGGAATGGGCCCAGCTTGTTTTGGGTATTTACATTAAACATTCTTATTAGCGTATGAAACAGAATAGCAAGTACAAACCACGACAGGTAATTTTGTACAGGAACATTACCTGTATGCCAGTACCACATATCCAGCACAGGTGCAACCTGTTCAAGAACAATATCGTAACCCAGCATTAAAATTGAACCTGAAACAACCTTGACCGCAGGATGTAACCTGGTATTTTCCATTACTGAAGCTGTAACATAGACCAGCAGCAGCCAGTTTAATCCTATTATAAGCGGGGTGTTATACAGTTTGAACCCCAGGCTGTCGCCGTAATTATACGGTCCGAAAATTATTCCTGTATTTACACCCACCATCTCAACAAGAAATCCCAAAAGATAGATGACAATGAATACAATCAGCTGTTTTTGAGTAAATGTTCCGTGAGAAAATGCAAGTGCCACAATACTAAGCAACAGGGCAAAAGGGATGAGTTGAATAAACAACTGGAAAGTATTGGAATATATCAAGCCAGCTACACCAACAGCATAAAAAAGAAGGAAGAATCCCTTAATGTTTTTGGTATTCCGCTTCAGGAAAACCTGTATTTTATTTAGTGGCTGCATCTGATTTTCTGATGGAATGTTATAGTTCAATTGAATTGAAATGATAAGTTGTGGAGAGTAAACATTATATTTTTTCTGCTGAAATATAATGCTTTACGTACTTGTTGACACGTTGGAAGATCATCCTGAACCAAACAGTATATTGTTCAGGTACCTTATATATTTCATTTTGCAATTGTTTGTACGAAATATGTTTCCAATCATTTACCTCTTCAGTATTTATTACCGGATCGTCATCGGTTATTCCCAAAAAAACATGGTCGAGTTCATGCTCGGTCAGTTCATTGTCCAGTTCTGCTTTATAGGTAAAATGAAATATTTCCTTAAGAGATGTTTCTAACCCCATTTCCTCAATTAACCTGCGATTGGCAGCATCCAAACTCGTTTCTCCCGGGATGGGATGACTACAGCAGGCATTCGTCCATAAGCCGTTTGAATGGTATTTGTTTAATGCGCGTCGTTGTAAAAGCCATTCGCCCCTGGAATTGCATATAAAAACGGATATTGCCCTGTGGAGGATTGCTTTTTTATGAGCCTCCAGTTTCTCCATTGTCCCTTTTTCATTATCATTTTCATCAACAAGTATTACTAATTTCTGCATCATTTGATTCATAATAAATTCAATTGGCAAACAACTTTTGCTTTCATTAAGAGATATATTTTTTTAAAATTGGAAATCCTGATTCTCGATTCCATAATTTTATCTGCAGGAGTATTTTTTATTTTCAAGATCAATATTCTGTAGTAATAATAAGCTGTTAAAACGGCTACCTTAACATCTTGAGGAAGTTTTTGAATGCCTTTAAATGCTTCATCAAATTCCGCTTCTATTTCTTCAATTATGATTTTTTTATTTTGTTCATTCAAATTTCCATTAACTATTTCGGGAAAGTATATCCGGCCTAAATCTCCGATATCGTTTCTCAGGTCACGTAAAAAGTTCACTTTTTGAAAGGCAGATCCCAGCTTCATTGCCGGTTTCTCTAACTCTTTAAACCGTGCTTCATCACCATCGGTAAATACACGAAGGCATATCAGGCCTACCACCTCTGCCGATCCGTATATATAATCATTGGCTTTACGTTTGGTGTTGTATTCTTTTACCATGAGATCGGCTTTCATACTGTCGAGAAAGGCCTGTATGTATTTATAAGGAATGTTGTACTTATTAACAGTCAGCTGAAAGGAATGCAATACCGGGTTAATGCAAATGCCCTGTGCCAGCGCTTCTTTTAAATCACTTTCAATTTTTTGAAGCAGCTTCTCCTTTGGGTATTCATGAAATGTGTCTACAATTTCATCTGCCAGCCGCACAAATCCATAAATGGAATATATGGCATCGCGATGTTGTTTCTCCAGTAGGCTTGTCGCCAATGAAAACGAGGTGCTGTAATTTTTTGTTACAACCCGGGAGATTTTAACCGCTGTTGAATCGTAAAGATTCATATATTACGCAAAATTTGGGTTATTAATTTTTTTTATTATTACTGTTTATTTAGTATAAATTTGAAGTTATTGCCATTTTGATTATAATATACGGAATGAAAACAAGAAAAACAATATAATTAACTTAAGTTGAGTAAATTTAAGTCATACATAATTAGGATGTATGGTATTGAATTTTAATTGTTGATTTAATAAACCCGGAATCTTATAATATCCAGGTATTTAAATGAAAATGTTGAGGTAGTAAAACTTAAACCAACTTATGATGGAAAAATTAAAAGTATTCTCATCAGTCATTATTTGCTTTTTGCTGCTTTCTGCATCAGGCAGGAAAGAAAAATTTATAACGGTAAAGCCTGCTGAATATGTCCATGCCTTGCGCAATCCACTGAAAGGGTTCACCACCCGTGGAATTAGCAATCATCCCTGGGCTACAACTGCACAGACATATATTCAGTGGAATGAACTGGAAAATAATGAATCTGACAGCATTGATAGAATAAAAGAATTTTGTGACCGGAAATGGCATGGGATAGAAGATAATAACGTAAAAGTAATTCCCAGAGTTTATCTGCATTGGAGCGGCGACAGAAGATACTGGCCGGAAGATATGCAGGAAGATGATTATACAAGTAAACAGTTTCAGGAAAGAGTTGTGCGGCTGATAAAGCGTCTTGGAGAATGCTGGGACAATGATCCGAGGGTGGCATTTATTGAAATGGGAATCTTTGGTCAATGGGGAGAACATCATTCCCCTTCACCAACCGAAGAGATGCAGAAACTTGTTGGTGATGCATTTGCTGAAGCCTTTAAAAACAAAAAGGTTTCAGTAAGGCATAACTGGGAAGAGTTTACTGCACAGCCATTCGGTGTATATTGGGATTCATGGGCACATTACGATCAGATGTGGCCGCACGGAAACAGCATCCGACAGATGAATAATGAGGGGCGGTATTTGGAGAATTACGTTGGTGGCGAAGTTGCTTACGACTGGGGAAATGGTGACATTCAGCCGGGACTTTCACCTACTGCAAGTGTAGCTGAAGAAGTACACCGCAATTTTGTTATTAATTCAATAAGGTGGCTTCATTGCACACAACTCCGGTGGATCGATGATTATGATCGAAACAATGAAGAAGCAGTTAAAGGAGCAGCAGAAATCCAGAAAGCCTTTGGGTACCGTTTTGTTCCCGATGAGGTGCGATTCTCTTTAAGCGATTCATTAAAAGTTGAATTCGAGGTAACCAATACCGGATCAGCTCCCTTTTATTACAACTGGCCGGTTGAAGTCGCACTGCTTGATGCTGAAACCCACAAACCGGTATGGAAAACAACCTTTAGCAATGCGGATATAAGAAACTGGTTGCCAGGGGAGAATTGGACTGACCCCGACTGGATAGCCGTTGAAGACTGGTCGGAATATACACCTGATATGAACTGGCTTACTTCAGGCAGTTGCAGTTGGGAAAAACCTCCCAAAATAAATACAGTAAAGGGAAATTTTAAGGTGAACGCTCCTGAAGGAACGTACATTCTTTCGCTGGCAATACTTGATCCTGCCGGAAATGTGCCAAGCCTGCGGTTTGCAACAGTGAACTATTTAAATGGGGGAAGACATCCGGTTGGATTAATTGTTGTCGGAAAAAAACAATGCTATCCTTTGCCGACTGATTTTACATTTGATGATCCCGGTGGGGACAATAGTTTACATTATGTACTTTTAAATATTGAATAAGACTAAATTCTTATAGATAGCTAAACTTAATCTATTCTTGCTGTTAATGAAAGCTGTGGCAATGGAGAATTTAAGTTATAAAATGAAAAATAAGAAAATGATTAACCTTTGAGGTAAATAGAAATTGTATATTTGCAATGAAATTATTATACAAAAATAATAAACTGGAAAAGTCAGTTACGACCGATAAAGGTTTAGCTAAAACTTATGGCATACTGGCAAAAAAAATAAAGCAACGTAGTATTCAACTCGAAAGTGCAGAAAATTTATGGACTATTTCGCAATTACCAGTATTGAGGTTACATCAGTATCAAGGAGAAAGAAAGGGAACATGATCTGTTGATATTCAGGGAAACTGGAGGATACTGTTTCAAATCGAACATGACCCTAATCCTACTCTGGAAGATGGTGGTGTAGATCTAATAGCAATAACAATTATAAGTATTGAGTCTGTTGAAGACCCACACTAATATTAAAACAATCTGCAATGGATAATATAGATTTAAAAAAATCATTACTTACATGCCCGGGAGATACTATTCAGGAACATATTGAACATATAGGCATGTCTCAGGCAGAATTAGCCGAGCGACTGGGCCGGTCTGTAACAAAATTAAATGAGCTAATTAAGGGGAAAGCTGCTATTACAAAAGAAACCGCTACGAAATTGGAATATGTTCTGGGAATTTCAGCGAGCTTTTGGCTCAATCTTGAACGTCAATATCAGGATGAGTTTTTGGAGATTGAACGAATGGAACATCTGGAGCAATGTAAAGAATGGACAGAAAAGTTTCCTCTGGCAATAATGAAAAATATTGGCATAATTCCCTATACGCGCAATAAAATTGAAATAGCAAATAGCCTCTTGAAGTTTTTCAGGGTAGCATCTCCAAAACAATGGGCTGATATATATGTAGGCAGCTCTTTAGCTTTCAAAATAGAGCTAAAATATACGGCAGAACCAGAGGCCATTTCAGTATGGTTGCGTTTAGGTGAACTGCAGGCAAAACATATTAACACAGTTCCTTTTGATAAAAAGACTATGCGAAATAGTTTGGAACAAATTCAAAATATATCATATAATCATCCGCCAAATTGGTTAGATGATCTCCAGAAGATCTTTGCATCATGTGGTGTAGCATTGGTCTATACCCCTTGTATTGCCAAAGCCCCAATTTTTGGTGCTTCAAGGTGGATTAAAAATAATACATTACCACTTATTCAGGTTACAGACAGGCACAAGGAATATAATTCTTTTTGGTTTACTTTATATCACGAACTTGCCCATATTTTGTATCACGGGAAAAAAGATATTTTTATAGATGGGCTGGAAAGTATTGAGTCTGACCAGGAAAAGGAAGACGAAGCTAATGCGTTTGCCGCCAGAATGCTCTTATCAGAAAAAGAACGAAATGAGCTTTTTTCATATGCATCCTTTGATAAAAATTTAGTGCTGCAATTAGCTCAAAAATTCAAAAAACATCCGGGCATTATAGTTGCGCAAGTACAAAGGAAATACAATTATTTATGCCAGAACGTACAATTGAATAGGTTAAAAGAAAAAGTAGTTTTTGATAGAGTTACCATTTAAGTTGTTCCAAAACTAGATGAAAATACAATTGAATACTTCTCTAATGAAGAATGATTTACTTATTGCCAATAAATATACAAATATTGAATACGAAGTAGACAAGTTTCCAGAGTTTGTAGTGTTTGTTAACGGTTAACAAGGGTTTCAGAATTTTTGAACAGAAGAAGGGCTCTGACATTAAAAACAATAAATTTATTAAACCAATATCTTGGTATACCCTTGGAATCATTAATTAGCGGAAATAAGGAAATAAAGCTGGAGACAACAAAGAAAGAAAATTTGTTGAAATTTTTTCACACAAAGAATATTTAAACAGTGGAAGGGCTGCAGCTATTTAATCTCAAGGCATATGAAATTAGCTGCGGCATTAAAAAACATAATTGGGTTTGATTGCAGGATTCTAATAACTTTATTAAAGTGCCTCCCTTATTCGGCCATTTCACACTTGTTGCACAAATAAAAAAACGAGCACTTTTAATATACTCGCTTTCAATTGATTAAACAATTTTCTTGTAGTCCCGACGGGAATCGAACCCATATCTACGGTTTAGGAAACCGCTATTCTATCCGTTGAACTACGGGACCTTTTGATAAGGTGTGCAAAAATAGAGAAAAACCTCATCTCCGGCAAATCATTTAAAAAATAATACCTCTTTTGTGATTTACAGTCAATAACAGTTATAAATTAAGTGTAATAATAGCTTGACATCTGATGTTAGCAGTTGAAGTTTCAAAAGTTCATTCAGATAAGTTATTTTGATTGCGGAAGCCACTGATTTTTAGCCTTTATTTTTTACCTTGTACGTGTTTTATATTGGTATGTTGAAAGAAGTAATGATCAACAATTTTTAATACGCATTGAAATGAAAACAAAAATCAATCGCAGGAATTTCCTTGGAGCCGGCCTTACGGCTGCAGCCGCAGTTACTGTTGGTAATGCATTTGGTTCGGAAAAGGTTGTGGACCGGGTGCCACTTAACAGCAACACCAATCACCCGTTTAATCCGGTAACCTACAGTGCCATGCCAACCCATTCATTTGGGAATACCGGGTACAAGGTAGGTATTCTTAGCCTTGGGGGTCAGGCTACACTTGAAATTGCAGGAAGGGAAGATGAGTCGGAAAAAATCATTCATCGCGCCATCGATCTTGGTATAAATTATATCGATACCGCCGCGTCGTATGGTAGAGGAGTGAGCCAGTTAAACATCGGAAGGGTAATGAAAACCCGTCGTGGTGAGGTATGGCTTTCTACCAAAACCCACGACCGGACATACGACGGCTCAATGCGTTTGCTCGAGGAAAGCCTGAAGAACCTGCAAACCGACCACCTGGATACATGGCAATTGCATAATGTTCAAAACCAGGAGCAGGTCGATCAGATTTTCGCTGCCGATGGAGCAATAAAAGCGTTGGAAAAGGCGAAGGCCGAAGGCATGGTCAGGCATCTTGGCATTACCGGGCATTTTGAACCTCTTGTTTTGCTCGAAGCCATTAAACGATATCCCTTCGATTCACTCTTACTGGCTTTGAATGCAGCCGATGTTCATTACCTTAGCTTTAAAAATTATTTGTTGCCCGAGGCACAGAAAAGAGGCATTGCCACCATAGGTATGAAAGTGACTACCAGGGGCAGAATGCTCTCCAGTTGGACACCACCTCCTCTGGAAGAACAAACCGATGCCCGTTTGCGAACTCCAAAATCAGGTACAATTTCAATTAAAGAAGCATTAACGTACAATATGAGCCTGCCGGTGAGTACCACCATTATTGGTGTTGATAATTTAGAGCAACTTGAGGAAAATGTGAAAATTGCCTCGGAGTTTAGTCCGCTTGCACTGGCCGAAATGGAAGAAATCGAATTCAAAACATTGCCCATAGTGCGTCAGGGATTGTATTTCAGGCGATGGGATATCGGCGTTTGAAAAGAATGGTAATAAGCCTTAAAGAAAACTGATATATTGTAATGCTTTGCAATGCCTGTTTATTTGTGCTTTGCAAAGCTTTTTATTAAACCTGAAATTAATCTGATGAAAACTAATAACATATACCTGTTCCTGCTTCTGCCTTTTATCCTGGTCTTTACATCAGCAAGTCCGAAAAGTAACAATACAGTAACTTTTTATTGTGCTGCTTCCAGCCCTAAAATTCAATTTGCTTTTGAAGAAATAAAAAATTCCATGTCGGAAAGGAAACTGGTTCTGAGCGCAGTTGAAAATGATGGGGCGGATATCGTTTTTGCGATAGAGAATGAAGAATTGAAGCACGAAGGGTTCAGGATCAAAAAAGAGGGCAAAAAGGTCAAAGTGTCAGCAATTGATGATGCGGGTTTAATGTATGGCGGGCTGGAACTTGCCGAGCAGATAAAACTTTATGGATTGCAAGGAATAAAGGAAACTACTCAGAATCCGTATATGGAAATACGCGGTACCAAGTTTAATATTCCGCTTGATGTCCGCACGCCCACCTATACCGACGCAGGTGATGCCGCACAAAAAAACATTCCAGAGATGTGGAGCTTTGATTTCTGGAAAGAATACATCGACAACCTGGCCAGGTACCGGTTTAATCTGATTTCGCTTTGGAGCCTGCATCCTTTTCCATCGATGGTTAAAGTAGATGGATACGAAGATATAGCTTTAGATGATGTCCATCGTTCAACCACCGATTGGCAGGAACATTACGATTTGGAAGCCACCGGCCTTGATGCCCCTGAAATTTTGAACAATACAGAGGTGGTGAAAAAAATGACGATTAATGAAAAAATTGAATTCTGGAGAAATGTTATGCAGTATGCAAAAGATCGCAATGTCGATTTTTATGTGGTTACCTGGAATATTTTCACAAACGGTACTTACGGAAAATACGGCATAACCGACAAGGCAGACAATCCTGTTACGCGCGATTATTTTAGGAAAAGCGTTAGGCAGATGTTTATCACATACCCCGATCTGGCCGGTATTGGTCTTACCACCGGTGAAAATATGAAAGGGTTGAGCTTTCAGGAAAAGGAAGACTGGGCATATGAGACTTATGCGAAAGGATTATTGGATGCAGCAAAAGAGATGCCCGGCCGGAAGTTTACCTTTATCCACAGGCAGCACATGGCAGGGGCGAAAGACATTGCTGAAAAATTCAAACCGCTTGTCGAAAACCCGGACATCGAATTTCTTTTTAGTTTTAAATATGCACAGGCCCATGTTATGAGTTCAACCCGGCAACCTTTTCATGAAGGTTTTGTAGAAGATATTGAGGGGATGAAAACGCTGTGGACTTTGCGCAACGACGATAATTACCAGTTTCGCTGGGGGGCACCCGGGTTTGTTCGTGAGTTTATTCAGAACATTCCGGTAGATGTTTCCAGGGGTTTTTATTATGGTTCCGACCAATGGGTATGGGGGCGTGAATTCCTTATGAAAGAAGCGGACGAACCCCGGCAAATTGAAATTTCCAAACACTGGTACCACTGGATGATTTGGGGCCGGTTGGGATACAATCCAAATCTTGAAGATGAACGATTTATTCAGATTCTGCAGAACCGTTTTCCCGATGCCGATGCACATAAGCTTTTTACAGCATGGCAGGAAGCTTCGATGATTTATCCGGTCACGACAGGGTTTCATTGGGGCTCGCTCGATTTTCAATGGTACATTGAAGCATGTAAAAGCCGCCCTGAGTTTGCCCGGAATGAGACCGGTTTTCACGACGTAAACCGGTTCATCAGCCTTCCTCCCCATCCATACTCCGGGAATCAATCGATACCTGATTTTGTGAAAAATTCCAAAGAAAATCAAACTTCAGATTTATTAAATCCATTTGAAGTGGCAGAACAACTACATGCCCATTCCAATGCAACCCTTGAACTTGTTCAGGAACTCATGCCTGCTGAAGACAAGGAGCTGAAGGTTATTCTGCAGGATATTCAATCAATGGCCCTTCTCGGAAAATATTATGCACATAAAATTGCGGGTGCCACCAACCTGGCAATGTTTCGTGAAACCAATAATAAAAGCATTCAGGAAAAAGCCGTTGCGGATTTAACTGAAGCGCTTGCATTCTGGAAGAAGTACACAAAATCGGCCCTGCACCAAAATATAAATCCCATTTGGTTTAACCGTGTGGGCTATGTCGATTGGGAGCAAATTACCAAATGGGTTGAAAAGGATATCGAAATTGCAAAAGCCGGCTAAAAGTAATTTATATGTAAATCTATCATAACTGAATACTATGAATTCTCTTATAAAAAATTTGTTGGTTTTACTGTTCCTGGTTATTGTGAATCAGGTGGTTGCCCAGGTTCAGCCAAAGGAACAATGGTGGCTTGAAGAACCATTTCGTTTGATTCAGACAAACCTGCGTGAAATCGATGCAATTGATTTTGACCTGGATGTGTATGTGAATTCAATTAAAGAAACCGGTGCAAATATTGTCCTGATTAATGTAGGAGGAATTGTGGCCAATTACTATACAGATCTTGATTATCAGTTTCAGAATCCTAACCTTCGGTTTGATATGATCAGTGAGGTAACAGAACGTTTGCATCAGGAAGGAATAAGGGTAATCGGACGGTTCGATTTCAGTAAGCTTAATGAGCAACTGGCAGCACAACAGCCGGAATGGCTTTATAAAAACCTTGCCCATAAAACAGTTAATTATAACGGGCAGGTGCATACCTGTGTCAACGGAGGATATCAGCAGGAATATTCGCTTGCTATTTTGGATGAAGCATTAAGCAGGTTTCCCCTGGATGGGGTATTCTTCAATATGATTGGTTACCAGGTACGCGATTACAGCAATCATTATCATGGAATTTGCCAGTCGAATGCCTGTCGCAAACGGTTTGCCAGCTGGTCGGGAGGAATGGACCTGCCGGTTAAAGAAGATACTGAAGACCCGGTTTACAGGAAATACCAGCAGTTTAAAAGTGAAACCTCCAATGAATTGTTTATCAGGATTCACGATCTTATTAAATCATTTGGAAACCACATTGCCATCAGCACCTATACACATGCCGGAACCGATTTTTACAGGAAGGAATCCAATTCACATGCCGCCTTATATGATGATTTCGTTCCATGGGAATATCAATCGGGGCATAACGTAAAAAGTGCAGTGGGCTCCTGGAAGGACAAACAGGTAAGCAATGCGGCAGTGCATTTTTACGGATATCCCGCACGGCATGCAGCCGATGCTCGCTGGCTCACACAGCAGCGTTTGTTTCAGAATATAATGTATGGTGCCGGACCTGATTTTTACTGCATAGGCCGTCTCGATAATCTGGAAGACCGCACTGTTCTGAAGAATGTTAAGGATGTCTTCAGGTTTCATAAAAAAAATGAAAAGTACCTGCATCATACAGTTTCAGGCAATGAGGTACTGGTACTGCATGATGGCCTGTCGGATAAGGAATATAAAGGCTTGTTTGAAATTCTTACCGAAAACCACATTCTGTTTGATGTAATGGAACACTGGTGCATTGATTCAGAAGATATTCCAAGAGAATTGGAAAGTTATAAGGTAATCGTGTTGCCGGAAATCAGCAGGTTAAGCCATAGGCAGTGCGAAACACTTGAAGCATATGTTGCCGGCGGGGGGAAGCTTCTGGTTACAGGATTCTCTTCCACAAAAGATGAAAATGGGACGCCGCTTAACCATCTTTCGCTGAATTTCCTGGGGGTAGAGAAACAATACAGCCAATTCGAAAAAGAACAGGGAACTTATTACAGGATTTTTGAAAAAGATAAAAAACTTTTACAAGATTCCGTTTTCAATGGGCTCGACCTGGTTTATTGCTGGGAGAAGGGGCTTCACTGTAATCCTCTCGATGGAGCAGAAAGCCTGCTTGGGTTTATTCCACCGGCAATGATCGGACCTCCCGAGAAAACCTATTACACTGAAGTGACAAATATTCCCGGGCTTGTAGTGAATGAATACAAAAAAGGCAAAACAGCTTTTTTTACGTTCCTTATCGGTTCTCTATATCATCATACCCGGCATTATGGTCATGCTGCCCTTGTAATGAGCGCCCTGTCCAGGTTGCTGAATTACGAACAGGATGTTAAAATTTCGGCTACACCGCTTGTTGAATTGTCCCGTCAAAAAAGCAGGAACGACGATTTTGAATGGTTTGCCCTGCTCAACCATTCCGGACAGCTGGGAAATGCCTTTCATACACCAATAGAGGTAAGAGATATCAAAATAAGTTTCTACCCCGAAAAACCTGTTCGTACGGTCAAACGATTATCGGATGGGAATGCACTCCCATTTCGTACTATTGCTGGAAATGCGATCGAAATTACTGTGCCGGATATTAATTCTTACGATATAATTTTAATCGATTATTAGTTTAAAACCACATTTATTTATTTTTGGACCTGAAAACCGGGTAATACAATTGATATGCATTATATTTATAAGGCAATTCTTTTATTGATTTTATTAAATTTTTCCTGTTCCAACTTATGGGCACAGGAAGAGCAGGTAAAACCTAACCTCCGTTGGTATCTTTCGGAAGACAAAACTTCGTATGCAGGAATCGTGGCTGTAAACCAGATCTGGACCCGGTACATTCAAAACAATCCCGATCAAAATGGGGTGGCTCAATATCCCGATTACGATCTGGGGATACGTCGCAGCAGGTTGATTTTTTACACGTATTTAATGGATAAGGTTTTTATTTATACCCAAATAGGTTACGATGGCCTGACCTACCTCTCTAAAAATAAGGGTCTCAATCTTTTAAATGCCCAAACGGAATACATCCTTGCAAAAGATAAACTTCATCTGGGATTCGGCTTAACCACCTGGAATGGGGTTTCACGCTACAACAATGCTAAACTGCTTGAATTCCTTGTGGTTGATAACCCCGGCTTTGCATATCCGGTAGGTGGGACTTTTGATTTTGCCGGAAGGCAGCTGGGAATTTATGCCAAAGGTACGCTTGATAAACTACATTATCGTGTATCAGTGGTAAAACCTTTTGAAACCGGAATCAATGAGCTGTCAACACCGGTAACTACCGAACGGATCAATGAAAACCTGGCCTTTAAAGGCTATTTCTCATGGCAGTTTTTTGATCGGGACATTACGCTTTTTCCTTATATGACAATGAATAACCTTGGAAGGCAGAAACTGGTAAACATAGGAGCCGGTTTTTATTATCATCCGGAAGCTATGCTGGTGGAGGCTGAAAAAGATTTATCAACTGTCGACCCGATTCTGGCAGCTACACTAATTGCTGCCGGGTCGGAACATCTGCTCCCTCAATTTGCCGATTACTTTCCATCCCAAATAAGTGATGTCTTTCTTGCGGCTGTTGATGTTTTTGTTGATGTCCCACTTAATAACTCCGGTGCGTTTACTTCCTACCTTGGCTATTACTACAATTTCTTCGGGCCAGACTATCTGAGAGCTATGGGGAAGATGAATGTTTCTAAAATGGCAGCAAACCTTGCGCTCCCCCAGGGACATGGAAACAGCGAATGGGAAATTGGCACCGGGCACATTGTGCGGGGTGAGTTTGGTTATATGTTGCCCGGCAATGGATTTCATAACCGTATTCAACCTTTTGCTGCATTTACCTGGAAAAATTTTGACGCCCTCGATCAGGCTTCACTTCAGTACGATGCCGGAATGAACTGGCTTATGTATGGACACAATATGAAGTGGACACTGCAGTATTCCTCCCGTCCGATTTACATGCTGTCAGAAAACCAAAACCGAATCAGCGAATACAAAGGACAGGTAATTCTGCAAACACAGATTTATTTTTAAATAAATTGAATCAAAACCTGTCGTTTTTTATTTAAATAATTGACTGACAGAATCAGAAAAATAAATACCTTTGAAAAAAACCGCTTAAAACCAAGGTTAAAAGGAAAATATAATTAGTTTTACTGCGACTGAAAAAAATTGAGCATGTATCAGATGCCTTTATATGGTAAGGAATGGAATTGGCGCAACATTAAAATGGAAGCGCATGAGCAGATATTGAATTCACGGGCATAATGTCCGGTGAAAGGGATTTGTTGTATATGCAGCAAATCCCTTTTTTATTGTAAGATTTTTAAAAAAAAAGAATTATGGCCAAACAAAAGAAAATTTATCTTGATGAATCGGAAATGCCAAAGCAATGGTATAACCTGGCACCTGACCTGCCAACCCCACTTAACCCACCGCTGGGGCCCGACGGAAAACCTGTAACACCAGAAATGCTTGCCCCGGTTTTCCCAATGAACCTGATCGAGCAGGAAGTAAGCCAGGAGCGGTGGATTGATATCCCACAAGGTATCCGCGATATCCTTGTTCAGTGGAGGCCAAGTCCGTTGATTCGTGCCTATGAACTGGAAGCAGCCCTGGGCACACCGGCAAAAATTTTCTATAAAAATGAAAGTGTTTCGCCTGCCGGAAGTCATAAACCCAATACGGCCATAGCACAAGCATGGTATAATAAAGAGTTTGGCATTAAAAAACTGACTACCGAAACTGGAGCCGGTCAGTGGGGTTCGGCCCTTTCGTATGCCTGTGCCCAACTTGGTGGCATCGAATGCAAGGTTTTTATGGTGCGCGTAAGTTTCGACCAGAAACCTTTCCGGAAAATGATGATGCAGACCTGGGGAGGCACCTGCATTTCAAGCCCAAGTACCGAAACGCAGGCAGGAAGGAATATCCTGGAAAAATATCCCGATACACCCGGAAGTCTGGGAATAGCCATATCAGAAGCTATTGAAGCGGCTGTCACCGATCCTACCGGAGGAACCCGTTATTCGCTTGGCTCGGTTTTGAACCATGTCATGCTCCACCAAACCATTATTGGACTGGAAGCCAAAAAGCAGCTGGCCAAAGTGGGCATTAAGAAGCCCGATGTAGTGATTGGCTGCTGTGGTGGAGGAAGCAACTTTGCCGGTATTTCATTCCCGTTTATGTACGATAAAATAAATGGTGCCGATATTCAGATAATCGGTGCAGAGCCTTTTAGCTGTCCTACCCTGACCAAAGCTCCGTTTATATACGATCATGGCGATGTAGCCAAAATGACTCCGTTGCTGCCTATGTACAGTCTCGGGCATTCGTTTATTCCAGCACCCATACATGCAGGCGGTTTGCGCTATCATGGTATGTCGCCCCTGGTTAGTGCTGCCCTGAAAGACGGACTGATGGAAGCACAGGCTATTCATCAAAGCGAATGTTTTGAAGCGGGATTGTTATTTTCCAAAACCGAAGGGATTATTCCTGCACCTGAAACAACCCATGCTATTGCATCGGCGATCCGTGAGGCAAAAAAGGCAAAAGAAGAAGGCAAGGAAAAAGTTATCCTGTTCAACTTTAGCGGTCATGGACTTATGGACCTTGTTGGCTATGATAAATATATGTCAGGACAATTGACTGACTTTGAATACCCCGAATCGGAAATTGCCAACAACCTGAGAGAGGTTGAAGGCTATCCGCGGCCAAAATAGTTTTTAAACAGCAATAACACTGGGAGGTAAAACAGAAATGGTTTGCTTCTCAGTGTTTTTTTTGTTTCTTTTTTTATTTGCGAAAAAAACGGCTGGTTCGTTTTCGCCTGTATGACTTTCTGTTGCCCGGTTAGTACCTCCTTTCCTGATTCATTGTTCCGTTTTATCCCTGTTTTATTGCAAACACTTTTTCGGGCCCCAAAAAAAAATCAATAGGTGTGCTTTAAGTGCATTATTGCCTTTTAATGTGCTGTATGCTGACAGGATCAGTAATTTATTTCACTCCTCAAAATGATCTCCTGCATGGTTTACACCAAACGGTTTCCCGGAATTGAACGTTCTGAAAAAATTCTACAATTCGGATAATTTACTAACCTATTTCTTTCATGTTGTACCATTTTTCGGGTATATCAGCTGCAAGTTAAATTCGGGATTTATTCGGGGTTAATTCGTATTAAACTCGCATTAAATTCGCGATTTTTCGAAATTGATCAGAGTTTAATACGAATTAAATACGAACATAACATGAATTTGATAGGTGGATAACATGAACATGTTAATTATGATGCTGTGAATGGAAGTAGGGCAGCTATTTCTGCCGGATTACAAGATCAAGATTTTTCCCGAAGATAGATTTTTGATTAATAACAGCTTAAGTGCTCTGAAACTTTAAATTAAAAGAAGGCAAATAACAAATCCTCGGGTACAATTGGTTGGATTTCCTTTAGCTTTTTGTAGATTTCTGTATAGGAATGCCTTTCTCCCTGCAGGGATCCATTTAGTACTGTTGATTCCTCTGTTGAAAAGAAATCGCCTGAAACAGTGGCTTCAGAAACAATGCCTTTTTCTACCTTTAACTCAACAGTCAGGCTTTTACCGTTAAAACGACTTTCTTTCTGAAAAGTATACTTGGGAGAATAACCAAAATTCCATTCCCAGGTATTAAACTTTTCTTCTTCAAGCTTTCTGATATTCTGATTATCATGCTCAGTTATCTCATAAACTGAGTTCCCGGATTCAGCAAGATGAAAGTTCATGAAAAAGGCAATGAATTCATCTAGTGTCAGTGTTTTTTTTAGAAATGGAAGGATATTGGTTACAACACTTCGCTTTGACTGGACAGCCTTATCGTGGTATATGTCCGGAACAACTTTAATGGAGTTTCCAAGTGTTTCAAGGTTGGAATTATACAGCAAGGTGCCGTGGTGCAGAACACGGTTTTTAAATATATGCTCGGCATTGCCCGAGATTTTTTTCCCAGCCACAAGCAAATCGTTTCTGCCTGAAGTTTCTGCCTGCACATCCAGTTTTCCCAGGGCTTCAATTATTGGTTTCATGAAACGTGTGAAGCTGATTTCAGAAGGGCCCGAAACATTTAAGATGTATCCGAAATTTACATTTCCTTCATCGTGATAAACAGTACCACCACCTGAAATACGCCGGGCTACACGAATTCCGTTCCTGTGTACGTATGGATAATTGATTTCTGCCATAGCGTTCTGGTGCTTTCCCACCACAACCGTATTCTCACTTTGCCAGAGCAGAAATATATCCTCCGAAAAATTTTTAAGCAGATATTCTTCGGCTGCCAGGCAATAAAAGGAGTTCCTGGTTTTTAGTTGAATGCAGAGCATAACCTGATCTTTTTTTGATAGTGCGATTTACAAATTGTTATTTACATTATGCAAAAAGATGCTGGTAATTTCTGCTTTCAAATCAATTTGTGACTGAAAATGCTGGTGGAAACCGGATATTTAAAATTCAAGAATTATCCCCAGTGTTGGAAGTACAGTTCCCGAAGTGTTTTCAACCCTACGCAGCTGGTAGCGAGTACCGTTATCGGTTAAGATGAAGTTTCCGTTGTCATCGGTATCACGTACAATTAGATCCTGCTGTTCAGCCTGAAAATTATACAGGTTTTGAATGTCGATATAAAATTTGGCAGTTAACCGGTTAAGGTAAAATGATTTATCAACCCTGAGATCCAACTGGTGAAAAGGATCAAAACGCTTTGAGTTAAGTTTTGTAAAATCGAAGTACGGGCTACCTGATAAATTCCAGGCTTCAACTAAAGCCGTTCGTTCCATATCGTATGGTGTATAGGGCAATCCGCCTACAAAACGCCATCTTCCGCCAACGCGCCAACCTTTTTTCAATTCGGTAGTCGAGGTGATGTTCAGCAAATGCCGGGCATCCCATCCGGTAGGAATGTATTGGTTGGTACCGTTTAAGAATTCACTTCGGACAAGTGTATAGGAAAGATTAAAGTTAAATCCTCCTGGGGCATTCACCCGTGCCTGAAATTCAGCGCCAAATGCACGGCCCTCCGCTGTGGATCGAACTTCCTCATCGCCTACAACCCCAAAGTCAGCTCCTTTGTTGGCCAGACTAATCTGGTCCCTTATAGAATAGGGATAATTGCTGTACCCTTTCCAAAATCCCTCGAGTGTAAAAAGCACTGTTTGTTTGGGGCGGTATTCCAGTCCGCCTATGAGGTGGTCGGCCATGATGTAAGTCAGGTTGTTTTCCCTGTTTACCAGGATATCGTTCTGTTTAAATCCAAGTGTTGTATAGGGAGGCAACTGAAAATACCTTCCGGTATTGAAGTTCAGGCTCCATTGGCTGATTAAACTGTAAGAAGCCGAAAAACGCGGAGAAAATTGCTCCAGCAGGTTATTCATGCTTTGCGAATAATTGTTGGCATCGGCCCTGAAACCCAACGACAGCAACAGTCGCTCGCTGAACAGGTCTTTGCTCGCCTGGGCAAACAATCCCCATTTTACCAGGTCAAGTGATGTATTGTAATCTACGTTAATTATTTCACCATTATAAAATCGCCTTTGCTCGGTATCGTTGGTATAAGTAACAAAATCAAGGTTTGCTCCAAAATTCAGCTTATATCCGTTGATGCGGGATGAATTTTCAAGACGCAGTTTATTTTCAATTTCCTGCGATAAATAATTGAGTATTTTATTGTCTTCGGAACTGTCGTCGTTATCGAAGTATTTATAAGCTTTATTATTTAAATGACTTCTGCTTAACACAGCCGTTTGAAAACTGTTTTCCCTGAAATGCTTATATACTGCTCCGAGCGTATAGTTCCACTGTTCATTTACCGGTATCTGGCTCAGGATAAAACTTTGCTGGTCATCCGGATCATCTATCCCCAGGTTAAGGTCGAAAACGTCGATGGCACCTAATCCAATAAAGGTGATTTCATTTTTTTTATCGAGGCGCGAACGCACCTTAAACTGCATGTCGGTAAAATTTGGCAGGAAAGGGAGTTCAAGTAAACTAAAAAGAAATTGCAGGTAGGAGCGGCGGGCGGAAAATACAAAAGTAGTTTTTTCATTTATCGGGCCATCAAATGTAGCTCCTACCTCGGAGGCGCCCAGTGTCCCCTGGAATTTAAGCTTGTCCGTGTTGCCGTCGATCTGGAAGAATTCAAGCACACCACTCAGTGCATTTCCGCGGTTGGCAGGGAAAGCACCTGAATAATAATTCACCTCACGTAAAAAATCGGCATTAATAATACCAACGGGGCCTCCTGAAGCTCCCTGCGTGGCAAAATGGTTGATAAAAGGTACCTCAACGCCATCAAGATAGAACTTGCTTTCGGAAGGACCGCCACCTCTGATAATTACATCATTACGGAAAGCTGGAGTGGACTGGACGCCCGGAAACGACTGGATTACTTTGGAAATATCGCGATTGGCGCCCGGACTTTTTTCTATTTCCCCAATACCAATGCTGCGCAATGAAACGGGGCTTTCCTCTGTCTTGCGAAATGGTGAAGCAGTAACAGTTACTTCATCAATTTGCTCGTTTTGTTCTTCCATGGCAATTTCAATTGTATTGATTGAGGAGGCAGTGACTTCAACTTCCGACGAAACGGTTCGCTGGTAGCCTACAAACGATGCTTCTACCCGGACGAACCCGGGTTCAAGACCGGTTATTAAAAAGTTACCATCCAGATCGGAGGTAGTCCCAATGGATGTACCCGATATGATGAGGTTTACAAAAGGTAAGGGCTCGTTACTTACAGCATCAACTACACGCCCTTTGAGGGAGGCCTGCTGTGCTTTTACGGAGAAGGTTAACAGTATAATTAACAGTATATTGAAAACAAATTTCATGAGAATTCTAATTTTTATAAGGTTGTTTTTTAAAGGTGATGTAGTAATGAATTATAAGGAATATCCATTTTTTGTTTTTTATTTTGAATTTGAGCCTCTCCGGGCTGTTATCCTGAGTTTTTAATATTTTCATATAAATAGGGTTTATTATTTTAGACGCACTATTATTTTATGTGCAATGTCTTTTGCTGAAGTTAGGGTTGTTATGTCGGTAAAAAGATCCCCGTTTGCACCTGTTGGGTGGCTGTGCCCGATGGGATTCATATGGTATTCTTTTGTTTTTTCGTTTCGATCAACGGTTACTGAATAAACAAGGGCCGGCTGCAATGAAGTATAATAATTCGGGTCGTCTGCAAACTTACTGTTTGTCCAGAACTCATTCGAATCCCAGGCCTGGTTGATTTCAAAAAGAATATTAAATTTATTCTTATCACTGTAACTAGAAGAAGTATGAAGTGTAAAACTGGTTTTTGGTGTGGCCGAAGTCAATGCATCGGGTACTGCTGTTTCAGATGAAGGAATATACAATCCATCGGGAGCTTTTATGTTTCTTTTATGTGCCCAATACGGCAGTGTAGCAGGCCGTCGCGCTTCTCCGGGTTCATTTTTCCATTTTCCGGCATCCAGTTCGCTATATCTGAATTGCCCTGTGGCAACATACTTTGTAGCATACAATGTTTCAATGAAATTACCTTCAACATCTTCTGCCCAGATTGCAAATGAAGGATGGTTAAAAGCATTTCCTTTTTGAAATTCAATTTCAATATCCTGGATTCCATTTGCAGGGGAAGTATTAATTAATGTCGGGTTGCTTTCAGTTTTTCTGGCCGTAAGGCATCCGATAATGGTAAGCAAAGGTAAAAACAGTATAAAGTATAATTTAAAATCGTTGATTCGTTTCATTTTGTTTTATTTTATCGCATTAAGTATAAACAAAAATAATTGGAGAAAGTTTTATTTGTTTAACTTTTTTAAATTAGCAGAAAATTCGTGTTTTATGAGGGTGGTAATTCAAAGGGTTTCAGAAGCGAAAGTAAGTGTAAATAAGGAAACAGTTTCCGCTATTAACAATGGGTTAGTTATATTGTTGGGGATTGAAGATACCGATATGGATGAAGATATCGAATGGCTGGTAAAAAAAGTGGCTGGTTTACGAATTTTTAATGACGGGAACGGAGTAATGAATCTTTCGGTGCAGGAAGTTGCCGGCGATGTTATAATTGTGAGCCAGTTTACTTTACACGCCAGTACGAAGAAGGGGAACCGGCCTTCATACATTCGTGCATCAAAGCCTGATTTTGCAATACCGGTTTATAAAAAATTCATTTCCCGGATGGAAGAAGTGTTAGGCAGGAAAGTGGGGACCGGAGTTTTTGGCGCTATGATGGATGTTTCGCTTGTAAATGATGGACCGGTCACAATTATTATTGATTCAAAGCAAAAGGATTTTTAATTATGAATAACAGTATTACTCTGGCAGAAGCCCAGGAAATAGTTGATGGATGGATTAAAACAACAGGGGTAAGGTACTTCAGTGAATTGACCAATATGACCATACTTACTGAAGAAGTAGGTGAGCTGGCGCGAATTATGGCCCGGAAATATGGCGATCAGTCGTTTAAGGAATCGGATAAAAAATATGACCTGGCTGATGAAATGGCCGATATTCTTTGGGTACTTGTTTGTTTAGCCAATCAAACGGGAGTTGACTTGAATTCAGCTTTTCATAAAAATCTGGAGAAAAAAAGCACCCGGGATGCCCATCGGCATCAACAGAATCAAAAACTAAAACCGTAAGACCGTGGATTATTTTTTTCGTGTAGTTATGTAATTCATTAATTCGATTAATGATTCACGGGCTTCACTTTCAGGGTATTCCATTAATCCGGAGATGGCTTTTTCCCTGAATTCATTCATTTTTTCAGTGGCATATTCAATCCCTCCTTTTTCTGTTACCAGGTGAATGAGTTCTTCTACCACCGCTTTATTGTTGTTCTTGCGTTTTATAAGCCCCAGGATGCGCCTGCGTTCCGACGATTCAGAAGTTTTAAGTACATACAACAAAGGCAAGGTAATTTTCTTTTCCTTGATATCATTGCCTGTTGGCTTTCCAATTATCCCTTTATCCTGGTAATCAAAAATGTCGTCCTTAATCTGGAAAGCAATTCCTGCATTTTGCCCTATGCTATACATTTTCTCAGGGATTTCAGCATCATCGGTCACCGACGCCGCTCCAATTGCCATACTGGTGGCAATAAGTGAAGCCGTTTTCTTGCGTATGATCTCGAAGTAGGTATCCTCGTCAATATCCAGCTTCCGGCTTTTTTTTACCTGAAGTATTTCACCTTCACTCATATCCTGAACGGCACGGGAAATGAGATGCAGGAAATTGTACTTTTTATGTTCGAGTTGCAGCAATAAACCTTTTGCCAGTATGTAATCGCCCACAAGCACTGCCAGTTTGTTTCGCCATAATGCATTAATCGAAAAAGTACCTCTTCGTTCATACGCCTCATCCACTACATCGTCGTGCACGAGAGTGGCTGAGTGAAGCAGTTCTACTGAACAGGCGGCCAGATGTGAAAACTCGTTGGTATCTCCATGCAGTTTAGCCGATAAAAAGACAAACATTGGTCTTATCTGCTTACCTTTTGTGCGGTAAATGTAATTCAGGATAGTACCCAAAAGTGGCACATCGCTTTTTAAGGCTTTTTTGAAATATGGCTCAAAATCTTTTAACTCCTGCTCTATTGGTAACCTTATATTTCTTATTTTTGACATTCAAAGTCCCTTGAAATTGCAATTAAATAACGAACATAAAATAATTTAATTAATTTATGGAAAAATTTACAGAAAATAACTGCAATTGATTAGTTAATAGTAAAAGAATTTAAATTCTAATATCCTATATACCTTTATCCCTAAATATTTATATATTTGCATTCTTAATCAAAGTTAATAATGGTAGAAACCAAGCAATTAGACATAAATAAACTGGAGCTGGCAGCAAACATGCTTAAAGCTATTGCGCATCCTATGCGCATTGCCATTCTGAAACACCTGGAAGGAGGCAAAAAGCTGTCTGTAACCGAAATTCATGAATTACTTGGCATAGAACAGTCAACCACTTCTCATCACCTGGGTATTTTAAGAGACAAGGGTGTGCTTTGTTCCAAACGTGAAGGCAAGAATACTTTTTACTACCTGAAATTCAATATCCTTAGCCAGATTGTTGACTGCCTTGAAACTTGCACGTGTGAGTGATTCACTATTAATTCACATTTTCCACTTCAGGTACAACATTCAGTTTATGGTTCATAATAAATGGGCCCTTCAATTCCAAGCGGAATTCCTGCCCAGATCCACAACAGCAGCATTGGTATCCTAACGAGTGCAAAAGCAATTGAAAACGGTAACATCATTGAAATAAGCGTTCCTATCCCCACTTCCTTAACATACTTTTGAGCAAAAACAATTACAAGCGGAAAATAGGGAAGAAGGGGTGTAAGAATATTTGAATAGGAATCGCCGATACGGTAGGCTGCCTGTGTAGTTTCAGGAGAATATCCCATTAGCATCAGCATCGGGACGAAAATAGGAGCGAGCAATGCCCATTTAGCCGAAGCACTGCCCATAACAAGGTTCACCATCGATGCCACAATGATAAAAGCAACCAGCAAAGGTCCTCCGGTAAAACCAATGGCATTTAGGCCGTCAGAACCTTTTACAGCCAGCACACTTCCCAGGTTCGACCAGTTAAAATAGGCAACAAACTGGGCCGCCACAAAAGCAATAACTATATACATACCCATTGTCGACATGCTTTTGGCAGTCATAGTGGTTACATCTTTATCCGATTTAATGGTTTTGGCAACTATTCCAAAAACAAGCCCTGCAACAAAGAAAGTGATAAACATAATCGGAACCAGTGAATCGTAAAATGGGCGGAGACTTCTGCTGCCGGTGTTGGGGTCAATGTCACCTCTGAGCAATCCATTTTCCGGGATAATGGTCATCATAAATAAAGCCAAAACAACAAATGTTGCTGCAAGCGACCATTTTAAAGCTTTTACTTCCCTTGGGGTAATGGGGCTTTGCTCTTCAATCTGTATATCGGAAGCAGGTTTATAGGGCCCTAAACGGGGAACCAGAATTTTTTCTGTTACCCATGTGCCCACCAGTCCAATGAATGGCACGGAGGCAGCCATGAGGTAATAATTCGAAAGTGGGTTTACAGTATAATTCGGGTCAATGATTTGTGCAGCAGGTTCTGTGAAGGCGGCTATCATTGGATCGAGCCCTGTGGGCAGGAAATTAGCGCCGAACCCTCCCGAGACTCCTGCAAAGGCAGCCCCGATACCAGCCAGCGGATGCCTTCCCATCCCCATGAATATTGCGCCTCCCAGAGGAATTAGAACTACATACCCGGCATCGGCAGCAACTGAACTTGCCATACCGGCAACAACAATCGAAAAAGTTATAATTGAATCGGGAACTTTGGACACAAACAACCTTAACCCGACGGAAATCATACCTGTATACTCAGCCACACCGATTCCCAGCATAACTACCAGTACAAGTCCCAGCGGGGGGAACATTGCAAATGTAGAGACCATCCGGGTAAAAATCATTTGTACCCCTTCACGCGACAGCAGGTTTATCACTTCAATGGTGTCAACAGGCTGCCCGTCGGGTCCTGTCAGTCCGGCTGCCTTTCCCGGGTGTTCTACCGCTACTCCGCCAAATACCCATGAAAGCAACAACGTTACCATCATAAGAATGGCAAACAATGTAACCGGTTGTGGCAGTTTATTTCCAACTATTTCTACCTTGTCGAGTGCACGCTTAAAAAAATCTTTTTTGGTCTTCTTCTTATTTGCCATTCAATCTATTATATATCAGTTTCTTTTTCTGAAATTACCGGAATTTTATTAGTAACAAAAGTTTTGGGTATAGGTTGATGGGTGAGGGGCAGATTCACAAAAAACAACTATTTTTTGAATTGACAAAAAAACCGACCTGAATAGTTTAGGTATTTACCAGATCTAAAAGGATTTTTTACCGGCATTAATCTTCTGAAACCAGAAAACACATCCATCCTTTGCTTTCAAATAGCTCTTTGTGCATTTCAGCTTCGGAGCGGGTTTTAAAAGTTTCTGTCTTTACTTTATACATGTTGTTTTCCAATGTTATGGACACAGGCAAATTAAAACTGCTTTTGAATTTAGCTGCAAATTGACGGGCATTCGTGTAAATTTGAAACTCCCCCAGCTGAATTGAGTATAGCTTTCCTTCAGAATCATCTTCTTTTTGCTTCTTGCTATCGTTTGTTCTGGTTTCAGGAGGGACTTGATTTTGGAGGTTTTCAATAGTGGAATCCGGTTCTGCTATTGGTGCCGGAATGTTTTCCTGTTTAACGGAATCTTGTTGTTCAGCCCGTTCTTCAGGTTTTGTTAATAAAAATTCCATATCATAGATGATATCGCCATAGAAATCGGGCCGGATGTCAAATTCAATGTTTTCAGGAATACTTTCCAGATTGAGCCGTGCCCTTTGTGTCGAATCTACCCGTGCGTAATATGCACCGGGCACAAGACCCAGATAGGTAAACCCTCCGTCTCTTTCGGTCATTATTGTAGTTGCCAGGTGACCGGCTTTTGTAAATATGTTAATTAAAATACGGCCCTGACCTTTTGTCCCGTTTTCATCTTTTAAGAATACCCATCCGTTTATTTCTCCCATTGGTTTCACCGGGATTTCTATTGTCTTGAACTGGTTCGGATCAACAAAAACCTGGATGTTTTTATGTTCGATGCGATAGGAAATCTGATTCAGTCCTTTGTCATCGAGTGTGAGCAAATAACTGGTGTATGGTTCCAGACCCGCAATCCGGATTATGGAATCGTTTGCTTCTTTGATAATGCGCCCACCGTTCATTCGCACCGAAACACCCTCGGCGACAGGCTCACCATCGTCCCTGGTGCCGTTGTGATTTATGTCAACAAAAGGCACAACCGACACGCCGCTGCGTCCAATGGAAGAGCGGTTATCGGCATGAATGTACCCGTTTCCGCTGCCAAAGGCAAAACTGCCCTGTGCTCCCTGTGTGGATGCTATTTCATGATTGGAAATACGCGTGGATGCGTTCATCTGGGCAAATGAAAAATCCCATCGGAAGGAGAAATTGATGCTGCGGTAGTTTGACCTGAAATTTTCTTCACCCATAAGCGACAGGTATCCCTGCCGCGATATTCGTTTTTCCAGTTCTGCCTTAACGGAGGTAATGGCTGAATTTGTTATGTCGATCTGGCTCTGTGGCCTGAAGGTAAAACCGTGGCGCATGCGTATGCCCATCCCTATGTTTCCGTAGATAAACGGATCGCGGTCACCAAGCCAGTTGGCATAGGCACTCATATTGGCATTTACCTTTCCGATGAAGGAGGAAAGGGTAATGTCGGCCGTATTGTACGTGAGCATTTCGTAAACATTTTGCCGGTACGACATGCGCGAATAGCCGTTGAACCAGGAAAAACGCATGGGCAATGATAGGGTAGCCTTTTTTTCTTCGAGGTAATTTAGCCGGATGGCCTCCTGCCCGGGCGTGTAGTGTGCATATTCCAGTTCCAGCGCAGGGCCCGATGGAAGCCGGTAGCTGGCCAGCGCTTTTGTGCGAACGTCTTTTGCAAATTCGCCGGTGAGCATCAGGTTGCGTAACGGAGTTACCGAAGCAGTAAGGAAAGGAATATCGGTTCCCGTAACAATGGAAGAAAGGTATTCGAATCCCCCGCCAAGGGTAACAAAACGGTTGATGCCGTATTTTACTTCTGCCCGTCCAAAACGGGAGCGCGATTCATCCAGCACCATTCCCGAGCTGACGGTATATTCCAGTTCGCCCGGAGGTAAAAAGTTGAACGGGATGTTCAGAAACTGCTCCCGGATACGTTCTTCGCCGTACGGTCCATAAAATTTAAGCATTACCTGTGAGGTTCCGTAAACCAGCGGTACATTGAAGCTGTAGAACCCCGAAGCGTCGGCAGTCTGGTAATCGACGATCACATTGTTGACGTACAGTTCAACTGTCCAGCCCGGTTCAGTGTAATCGGTAATTGTATATTCTCCAAACGATCGGCGATATGTGGTCCGGGCATTGGTAGCGCTGATACCTACAACCGGATCGTAGATAGAAGAAATGCTGAGCGGCATTATTTTTCCGATCCGGACCTGCCTTATTGCCTTTGGCAGGTTGTTGGCCCAGCGCCAGTAATACTGCTGGTTGCGGTGGTTCAATCCGTCGCGGGTTGAATAGTTGAAAAGGAGGTTGGTTTCACCTCCGAGGAGCTCGGCCCCTGTGGCCAGCCATAGCCGGGTATCGCTGGTGCTTTTTGTGCTTTGTGTTGATGTAACTGCCCAGTCGACCATTCCAAACCGGGCCACATGGTATTCGCGGTCAAAGGTGGTATCTGCTTCCACTTCTCCCTTTAGCTGATCGATGTTTTTTCTAAACTGCTTTAAACGCATTTCCCGGATGACCGGCAGCTCAAAATCGGGTTTTACTTCTACCGAAAGACTCCTGAAATTAAACCGGCAATACAATCCGAACAGTTCACCGAAGAGCAGATGATCCATGTAAAGGGTGGTTTCTGTTTTTATTAACCTGTTTTCATCTACATTAAATGTTTGTCCTTTAAAATGAACTTGTTTATTCAGGTTGTCGATGAGGTAGTGTTTTTCTTCGTCAACTATGAATCCGCTTAATGTATCGAGCGTTGCCGAGGGTTCTGCTTTTATCCGCAAAAAATTAAACAAATCGGTTATTGGTAACAGCAACATCCCGGAATCGTATACGTAAATCGGATTGAAAGTTGCGGCTCCTACACCCTGCACCCTCACAGTCACCGGGATTTCTTCCATTGTCTCATTTTGGGAATGAGCTTTTTTATTGGGAACAAGTACCATCAGGACAAACAGCAGGAGCATGCCAGTTCTCATGCGGACAGCACGAACCGGGCACAGGAGTTGGTTTATTTTAGTCAGGTGAGCTGTTGTCTGCACTTCAGTAGTTTATGGTTTTTTCCTTACTCCTGCATGAAGGTTACTGTAAAAGTCCCGGTGTAATCGCCCGGAGGGTTTGCTGATGAATTTTGAACGTTTAACGTGGCACCAACCTGCACCGGATTTATAAACGGATGACTTGCTGTGGTAACAAAACTGTTTCCCGTTTTATCGCAAGTAAAATTTGTTATAGTCATTGTTTCACCCCCTCCGTTACGAATAAGCTGTGCGGATGGAGGAAAAGCTATATGCACAACACGTCCCGGGACCAGCCGTAAGTCGAACACAGCTGCTGAGCCCGGTATAAGTGCAAGGTCGACCACTGTTCCCGTTACCGAACGTGACCCCGTTGGGGAAATGGTAACTGTTCCTCCCGATGAACCGGTAAAAAAACTGCCGAATGCAAGCTCCTGGTTGGCATATACCTGCAATTGGCTGGGCGGAGGAAACGGTGATTGTGCCTTCAGTTGTCCGCAAAACAGGCTGAATACTGCTACAAGTAAAGCCAGGAAAAAAAAGCGGGTTTTTATTCCTGTACTGTTTAGCTTATATGTGGCAGCACTTCGCTTACTATGCATCGGTCTTAGTTTAGCACAAGTTCTTTTTCGTCGAACACTTCAGGTTTGGCTTCATTCGAGCTACTGAAGCGCACTAACAGCTTTCCCTTGCTGAGGTCGATCCCTTCAGGTACATTCAGCGGCATCGAAAACCGGCGTAACGTGTTGGGTGTATAAACGGCAATACCTCTAACCAGACCAACATTTACCGGCTCCGCTCCAGGTGCAGCATAATCGGCTGTTAAGTCGCCGTATACCGATTTCCTGCCTTCCCGGTTCAATGTTGTCTGAAGAACCAGCCGGTTCTCTTCTGTTTTTTCAAGTGCCAGGCCACTTAACGACAGCGAAGCAGGGAGGTCGCCTATCCGCACTATTACAGGTATTGAAATACCAAAGATGGGTGTCAGCCTGATTCCGATTGCTGTAGTATCGGTTAATGCATCTGCCTCTCCCAGCGGCCTTTCATCGGGCACTGCACGGAAGTACAGGTGTGAACGGTATTCGCCTTCCTCCATATTGGGGAGCCTGCGTAGCTGCATCCTGACTACCTGCGATTCTCCGGGTGCCAGTTCTATGGAACGGGGAAAGTAACGCAAAACAGGATCGGCAAACAACTGTCCCGGTTTGGGCTCTGTTATTTCCTCAAAGCTGCCGTTTTCGGTCATGTGGTACTGCAAAAAGGAGATGGAGTAATAAGCGGTATCCTGCCCGGTATTGGCAAGAGTGATCTCTTCAATTTGTTTGTTTCCTTCAAATACCACCCTTCGCGGTGTAACAAGCAAGTCGCCCTGTGCCACTGAAAAAAGAGGCAGCAGCAGCGTTAAGACCAGTATTAACGATTTGAATTTATTAGTATTTATAAGCCGCTCCGGTTGTGGGAAGCTGTCAGCAGAATTTCTGATTTTCATTTTAGATTTTTGGTTCAAAACTACATTTTTTTGGCAGTAAATAATGAAAATCCCGGCAAAAGGTAAGGAGCCTGAGGTGCTTTTTAACTTTGTATCAAGCTAATTGTAGGCGAATGTCAGGACAAAGGTGCCGGCATAAATACCTACCGGGTTTTCTTCAATGTTGCCAATGTTCAGAGTGGCGCCAATGCTTACCACCCTCGATCCATCCGATAGGTTTGCTGCATCACCTGTGGGCGGGTCGGAGATCCATCCGTTCACCTGCATCGTATTGCCCGACTGCTGATGCACCAGGATCGTTTCTTCTGCTGGAAGGCTGATTGTAAACGAAGCTCCTGGCGCTCCTGTAACTACAAACCGGCCCGGACTGTGTGTGCCCCCGGCTGTTGTTACTGTGCCGCGAACGCTGCGCAGGCCGTCGGGAGAAATAATAACCGTACCTCCATTGCTGCCTGGCGAGAAGCGGCCAAAGTTCAATGCCTCGTCTTCATTGGCTGCCAGCGCTTCAATCACTTCGGCAAATGCCTGCGCCGAAACCGAAGCCTGTGCTTTTGCAAACCCGGTAATGAATAGGAACAGTATTAATATGGGTATAAAGTTTCGATTCATTGCAATGATGATTATTATGCGTTTTGAAATGAGTCAAAAAAAAGGGCAACCGTGGCCGCCCTTTTTGTGAGATATATTTTTTGTTAGTTATATGTCACTGTGACAGAATAAGTCCCATTATATGCGCCCGCTGTCTGAGCACTAGCTACTGTTAAAGTTGCACCAACATTAAAACTATTATTTGTTCCAATTGTAGGAGTTCCATCTACGCTATGTGTAAAAGTATCTTTATCGATAGTCATAGTCGTACTCCCATCGGTATGAGTTAATATAACATTAGCTGCAGGCAAGGTAATCGAATAGGCTGCTCCATCCAACCCCGTTACGCCAAATACTGCTGCAGTTCCAGGCACTGCGTTCTGTAATGTTACTCCATCAGTTGAAGTTCTTCCCCCATCAGGTGAAATTACGACTGTACCTCCTGTACCTGCAATTATATTACCAAAGGCCAAAGGTGTTGTATTTGCTAAAGTAATAGTTGCAATGATATTAGCAGATGTCGACGCTGCTAAAACTGTTGCAGAATTGGCTTGCGCATTCACATTCTCCGCTGCAACTACTACTAAAAAAAGGCTTACAAATAAATAGACTAACTTTTTCATGATTTCGTGTTTTTTTAAGTTTAAATTTTATCCAATGTCATTCTGTAATTATTATATTTCAATGCTTGTGCCTAAAATTTATTGTTCTGTAAATTAGTATGTTAGGATTTGATTAAGCTTGAAAGCAGTCTCTGTGTGGGACGATTATTCTACAATAGGGAAAAGTCCCGGAAAGGAATCATCTTGATGAGGATATTTTCTACGCATTTGATAGTATGCTGTAAGAGCTTTTGAATAGTGTTCTGGGAGCTGTTAAGTTGGGAAATTGAAACCTTCCTGCTGCGGTTAAATCTAAAGAATAGTATATCAGTTGTACATGAACACTACACTGTAGCTGCCGTTATAGGTAGCACTATTCTTTTGCCGGATGCTTTCTACGGGGGATGCTTTTAAAGTAAACAGCTTATCTCCTGAGCGTTCATTTTGATTGCTCCCGGTACATTCAGGGCAGGCAAAGGCATCGAAAGGGAGGGTTTCCCCTTTTGCTGATACAAGGTTGCTTGTTGTAACAATAATATCGATGTTCATATCAGGTCCGCCACTGAGTTTAATTTCGGCAAGTATCAAATCATTGTTATTGGTGTGATCTGCAGCTTCAATAAAATGGCTGTTATTTGCTTTAGAAGAAAGGGCAGTGGGTTCAACAATTTCAGCAAATACATGACCGGTTACCCTAACCTGGGCATGTAAACTGTGGTTAAACGAAAGGAAGATTATAAAAAGGACAACTATAAATGCACTATTTCCGAAGAACGGTCTGGTGTGAACCTGTTTTCCCGTAGCCAAAGGTTGATATTGCAGATTTGTTATCACTATGCGATGGTTGATTAAAGTCCGCACTAAAAAAGAGTACGGGCTTTTTTGTAAAAATAAATTTTTACTAATAGCGGCATAGAATTGGTACGCGGAAAAAGGGGGTAAGGATTCCTGCTTTTCAGGGTTTCATTTGCTGATGCGAAAATCAGGCATCAGATTCGTTGGTGGGAGTCGGACTTTCCAGGTCCAATATTAAATGTTCCAGGTTCTTAAATGAATCAACAGCAGAAATGCCTTTGCCTATAAGCAGCACTGAGAATTTAAATTGCGGACGGGTGGTTTTTAAAAAACAGGCACTTTTTTGTATACTTTTCCTTCATTGCCGGAGATGTGCACAACAACCACTGTGGCTGCAACAGGAATATCTATTTGAGACACATCTCCTCCAAACAGTATCTTTTTGGCAATCTGTTGCCCCGAGAGGGTGAATACATCGCAATTGAACTGCCCGTTAAGCAGGCGCATATCAACGTGCAAGGTTTTATTTCGTGCATGTACATTTACGGGCAGCAGGTTATGCGGATCAGCAAAATGACCCGGTGCTACCTGCAAAACAAATCGGTCGGTTCTGTCTTTTGGTGCGGCCTGAAAAGAGTAGGTGGGTTGTTCTTTTAAATTGTGCCTCATGCCGGTTAGCTTGTCGTACAGTTCAAAGAAGTCAAACTCATCTGACGGGAAACCGGCAGTGAGTGTATAATTGCCGGCTTCACCTGCTTTGAATGATACAGGGAGAACTGCATGTTTTTTCTTATCACCCACCATGCGGATGGAATAGAACAGCTCATTTGCAGGGATAAACAGGGAAGGGGCAGAAGGAATAAAACTGAACTTTTTGCGGGTACCGGTTTCATTTTGCTGATGCCCGAATTCCACTACCACTTCATCGCGACCCAGACCTGCTGAAGATTCGATGGTGAGCTTTACGGTTTCTTCCCTGTAGTTGCTGTTTGCACTTTTTAGCCAGTTACCGGCATCATTATGAACTCGTACCGAATTATCCATTTGAACGATCCCCGATTGCGAGGCAGTTACAAAAAATCCCTGGTTGGGGGCGATGTAACGTCCAACACCCAATGTTCCTTCATCGGAAGAAGAAGAAGAGTTGTATGCACCGTAGTTAAAATTGATTTCACTCCATATCCAGATATCGTATCCGCCGCTGGCAGTTGCCAGGTCATCACGATTCCACCCAGATGCTGCTTTCCAGTCGATGGACGAAGGATAGGGATTTCCTAAAAGGTTTTGCCCAAATTCGATTGCATCCCCTGCGGTTTTGGTGACATCAACTGTGACCGTACCATTATTGAGGTTTCCTTCGAATGATTTAGTTGGATGCAGGTCCTTGTATGAAACCAGGTAGCCACGACCGGGATTAAAGGAATTGCTTCCATTAGCTGTATTCCATGTGGGATGTTGATTGTCGTTTAGTAAATATACCCACGAGGTATCGGGTTCGTACCAGGTGTAAAAATCGTAACGCGTATTGTCGCCATAGGGGTTTGCGCCTCCGGTAGGGGTTAAGTCTCCGGTAAAGGATTGCCCGGTGACAGGTGATGAAATCATCTGCCAGGCTTGCGGTTCTCCTGAAATGTACCTTTGGAAGGTAGCGGGAACCGAATTGGTGTTATGTATCAAAGACCCTGTACCTGCAGGATCGGAGGCTATGATTAATCCTTCGGCTCCGGCCTGGTTCACTATATTATTATCCACTGTCAGGTTTCCGGTTGCACCTATGGTGAGTGAGGCACCCGATCTTATAGTTATTTTGTGAATTTGATTGCCGGTAGAAGATATTACCGGATTGTTTGGCGTAACCGGAATTACTACTATTACATCGACAGGGGGAAGCTGGTTTTTCTTCCAATTTGCCTGATTGTTCCAGTCTGAACTAACCATTCCTGCCCACTCCCAGTTGCTGTCGGCTTCGGAAAGCATGAAACGCTTTTTATGGTTCGTACTTACCTCTCTTCCTGCTATATTTTGAATGTTATTTACAATGAGGTAATAATTAACATCTTTTACCATGTTAAAGCCAGTGGTAAAGGTCACCTCGTTATCGTTTGCACCTCCCAATACAGGATTGGAAGGATTTCCGATTGTAATGCCATTTTCATTCTCTATTTTGTAATTGGAGGCTGTCTGAGCCAATGCCAATCGTAGCTGTTCATTAAATACTGCGGTAATGGAATTGGGTGAGTTTATCCTGATAGCAACTATATACGGGCGATTGGTATCTACAAAAGGATCACCGATAACATCACCCACCACATTCAAAGTTTTGCCCGGGTCAACGTTGAATTCACCGTTTTCATCTACAGTCATGTCGTTTTCCACCAAAACATTCTGGATAGCGTTTACAATAGAACCGCCCTCTACAATTAAATCATAAAAGGTAATATCATCACCTACGATTCCCTGATTACCTTCACCACCAAAAATAAAGGTACTTGTGCCTGCATTAAAGTTCCCATTGTTAGAAAATGTACCTCCTTCGAAATGAATAGTACTGGCTCCTGCATTAATTCCCCCTGAGTTTGAAAGTGTGACGTTTCCTTCGAAAGTGATATCGCCCTCACCGGCATTTAGTGTACCGCTATTTTGAAATGTTGCATCGCCTGCTACCCCGAAACTGCCATCAGCTACATCTACACTTCCCTGTTGTTTGAAGGTGCTATTTCCTTCTATATGGATGGAGCCTTTGCATGTAATTTTCAAATATCCGTCATGACTAACTACTGCGTTTCCTGTAAATACTATTGCCCCGTTATGGATTTCAAAAAAGGCAGTGTTTTGTGTTTGGGTTGATTCATTGAAGGTTATTACAGCATCGCCTCCATATATACCTCCTTCTTTTTCAATTAAAGTAGGAATGAGAAACTTAACAGATCCTCCTGATAATAAAGGTGGTGTTGGTGCATTGGGATCACAGGTTGGTGGATGATTACCGGGAGAAGAAGGAGCCATATAAATTCGACCATTCTTCCCTATTGTCACTGTATGGTCGTTGGTACCTTTAAATTCAAAATTTCCGGCCCCTCCATCGATCGTTCCGTCAATATTGGTGGAGCCAGTTACATTGATATTTCCTTCAGTTACTTGTAGTAAGCCGCTAGTCGCTATATCTAAACCGTTTTCAACGGTCAGTATTCCATCATTTACATAAATTTCTCCACTTATTCTAAGATTGGCAATGACTGTCAGCGTGGCATTATCGGAAATAGTCAGCGTTCCGTTAACAGATAAATTTTGGGTGATTACCGGGTCGGGCTTTGGAGAAACCGATAGAATTGTAACAGTAGCATTAACGCCGGGAACAGTTTCCGGATTCCAATTTCGCGAATCGTGCCAGCTATTGCTCACGTTCCCGGTCCAGGTTTGACCAGTCAAGGTGCCTGCAGAAAGAAGCATAGCGGGCACAATAACTGCCATCCAAACACATTTCAATACATTCAGGTTGCTTTTGGTCATTGTTAATCCGAGTCAGGTTTATCTGTATTCATTCAAAAAGCATGCTCAAATATACTTGAGCTTTCCAATTATCCGTGCAAAAATAATACAAATAAATGTAATGAGTTGAAAAAAAGTGAGTTGATTGTATTCTGCTAATCCATATTTTCCAAAAATTAGACTCTCAGCTTCATTTTTACCATATAATGCTTATTTTTGAACATCTTCAACAATAAAACAATATAACATGGATATCAAAAGCCTGACCGGTTACTCTATTTTGGGAATCGCTGCATTCACCACACTTGCATTTAACGGCTGCGGGGAAAAAGTTCCTGAAGAATTGCCCAATATCCTTTGGCTTACCAGTGAAGATAACAGTGCCATGTTGGGTTGTTACGGCGATGAATTTGCTACTACGCCTAATCTCGATAACCTGGCATCGCAAGGGTTTTTATATACCCATGCCTATGCAAATGCGCCGGTATGTGCTCCGGCCAGGAATACAATAATAACCGGAATCTATGCCAATTCAGGAGGAAACCAGCACATGCGCAGTTATTATCCGATGTCGGAAATGGTAAAAACCTATCCTGAATTCTTACGTGAAGCCGGTTACTACTGTACCAACAATGTGAAAACGGATTACAATACAGAATCTATTGATCCCAATCAGATATGGGATGAAAACAGCCGCGATGCCCATTATAAAAACCGGGCTCCCGGGCAACCGTTTTTTGCTGTATTCAATACTACCATTTCTCACGAGAGTTCCTTACACGATTCGATACCTGATGAGCAGCTCAGGCACAGTATGGATGAGGTACCCATCGCTCCCTATCATCCGGCTACTCATGCGGTGAAGCACGACTGGGCACAGTACTATGATAAGATAGAAGACATGGATACCCAGATTGGCAAATTGCTGAAGGAACTTGATGATGCCGGACTGGCTGAAAATACAATTGTTTTTTATTATGGCGACCATGGCGGAGTGCTTGCCCGAAGCAAGCGCTATGTTTATGAAACAGGCACCCGGGTACCGTTTATAGTTCACATTCCTGAGAAATACAAGCACCTGTTTCCTGTGGAAAAAGTTGATTCAAAAGTTAACCGGCTTATAAGCTTTGTTGATTTGGCGCCTACACTGCTTAGCATTGCCGGAATAGAGATACCCAATTACCTGCAGGGCAATGCATTCCTGGGAAAACAGAAGACCAAAGATCCGCAGTATGCATATATGTTCCGTGGAAGAATGGACGAACGCTACGATATGAGTCGTGCTGTGCGTGACCACAAATACAGGTACATCCGAAACTACATGCCTTACCGTATTTACGGGCAGCACCTCGAATATCTTTGGCAGGCCCCTTCCATACGATCATGGGAACAGGCATATCTTAACGGTGAGTGTAATGAAATCCAAAGTGCTTTCTGGAATAAAAAGCCGGTGGAAGAACTTTACGATACTGAAAACGATTACTGGGAGGTGAATAACCTTGCCGGTGATCCACAGTATAAAGAAGTACTTGAACGGATGCGGAATGCCAACCGTGAATGGGTTAGCCGGATTAAAGATACAGGTTTTATACCGGAAGCCGATCGTGTTGACCGTGCCGGGGACAAGCCAATGTACGATTTTGTTCGCTCGGAAAATGTGGATCTGGAATCCATTATGGATGCGGCAGAGATTGCCACCCTCGGAAAGGCTGAAAACTTAAAGACTTTGCAGTCGTACCTGAAAAATGAAGAAAATGCCATTCGCTACTGGGGCGCTACAGGGTTGCTTATATTGGAAGAGCAGGCTTCACCGGCAAAAAATGCTTTACTTGCAGCCCTAAACGACAAGTCGGCAAACGTGGTTACAGTTGCTGCCGAAGCGCTGTACAATATGGGGGAAAAGGAAGCTGCAAAAAAGGCATTGCTGAAAGTTTTGGAAAACCCTAACGAATTCGCGCGCTGCCATGCCCTGAATGCCATCGACTGCATAGAAGAAAAGAGCCCTGAAATCGTTGATGGAGTGGTGAATATGATTAAAACTTCACCGGAAATGACACGTAACCGCTATGATTTAAGAGCAGCCAAATGGTTAATAGAGAAGTGGGAATTAAATCCGGCAGATTATCAATTTGAATTTGAATGGTAATTACCAGTTATCATAAACAGTGAATACAAGGCTGGTTTCCAGATCGCATGCACCCATTATGACTGAAACACCGCTTATTTTAAAGGCAAGCGGGATCTGAATGATTTGACCTCTTGCCTGGAAAAAATAGTTGGGAGTATTGGTTATCTGCTGATAATTCTGACCATTCTGAATTTGAGTATTTCCCCCCCCGCCGTATTTTATACCATCTCCTGTCCGCCTGACCTGAAGGTTTAGGTTTTCGTTCCATTCCATATTTTGTTTATGAATAGAAACATTCCATCTTTGATTTGGATTGAGTTTATTCCCCAGTTGGTCGTCGTACAAAACCGCCATATAAACAGGAGTATTGTTTTCAATTATTGAACTAAAATCTTCTCCCGCTTCACTGATTAATAAGGAACTTCCATTTAGGTTAATATCACCGTCGATTTGAACGATAATGTGTTGTCCGGCAACAATTACAGGGAACATTAAAAAACAAAGCCCGAATATAATATTTTTCATATCCTGTTAATTATCGGTTAAAGTATAAAGTATTAAGAAATTTATTTCTCCTGAACTTTTGAGTTCAGGGTAATCAGATATTTCGATGGCGAAGGAAAGCTGGTGTCCTTTATTTATTCCATCTCCTGTAAAACAATTACCTATACCGGAAATGATTGGTCTTGACTGGTTGGAAAGCTCAACTCTTCCTGTGGTAGCACCGCACTGTCCGGTTCCGCCGGATAAAGCCGATGCTTCAAGGTACAGCTTAATGCCCAAAGGTATTTGTCCCTGTGAAACCTCTGCTGTTATAGATCGCGAATTTTGACTTACACGTAAGGCAGAGGAATAATTTATCCATAGGTTTGTAGCCGAAGATTCTTCAATTACGGAAGAAGTGCCCGCTTCGGCAGCAGGTAACAATGCGAAGTGGATCCGATCATCTGATTCAAATTCAATATCTAGTAAGGCTACCTCCGGTATGCTTAAGACAACTGTTGTCTGGCCGGTTTCCCATTGTCCAAAAACAATAAAAGGATTTAGTATAAAAAATAGCCAGCATCCATGTTTTAAAATCAGGTTTCTCATTTTCTTTATCTCCCTATTTATTTGTATTCTTCTCATTTGAACCTTTCTCCCTATTGGTATTATTTAAAGGTTTTAGTGGTTGAAGTAAATTATCGTCTGACTTAAAGATGATAGTACGTTTTTTTGGAATTAATTTAATTGGCAGGACCTGGTTTTGTCCGGGTAAAAACTCAATCCGCAGCAGTGATTCTTTTACTTCATGGCCTTCAGGCAGGCTGTTGGTATAAATCCTGAAGTTCCATTCGCCGGGCCTAACAAGGGGGAATGAAAAATTCCCGTCTTTATCTGTCGTTATGCGGAATTGCTCCTGTTCGTTTTTTAACTCAACAATTATATTCTGAATGTTTATTTCTTCTTCTTGCAACACACTCATTCCAGTTTTTTGTACTTCAAAACTACCTTCCAGTTTTGAACCTTTCGTGATTTTAAAAAACACTGGTGTTGTTTTATCTTCCAGAATATCCACCTCAAAATGATCGGCAATTTCAGGAATCTCATCAATGGCCAGACCTGTCCTGTCAACAAACAACAAATGGCGGCCCACAGGCACCGATTGAAATCTGAATTCACCGTTGTTGTTTGTTATTGCTGTTTTATTCATACAAGAAACCATAATCCCAACGGCTGGTTCATCGTTATCACGAATTATCCGGCCTGAAATGTCGCCTGCTTTTACTACTTTTTTTAATGGAATGCCAAACATAAAAGAATAGTTCAGGGAGAATGTCAGCTCAGGGTTTTCAGTCTCCTGCCTGAACAGGGTATAAAAACTGCGCATTGAAAATTTGTGCTTCGTTCCGGGAGTAAAATCAAGGTTCAGCTGCATAAGATTACGGTTCCGGTAATACTCTTCAATGTCATAGGCGTTTTGAAGGTGAAAGTTGGCACGAAGACTTTTAGAAAATTGACTTACAACCGACATTCCTGCCATAATATTTTGTTGATCTCCCGAAATAAACTGGTTAATATTTGACCAGCTTCCGAAAAACCTCACTGCATGATTTCTCGTGAACTGATAAGCAAGATTCATGGAGCCCCTGTACATATTTTGTTCATTCTCACCTTGCTCCAGTAAGAAGTTCACTGTTTTGCCGTATTCGCCTAAGATACTGTAATCAAAATTTTTGAATTTATGACTGAATTGAGAATTTACTGAATTGGTTTTATAATGGAATTTATTTAATGCCAGCCGGTCTTTCCGCTCATATTGCCGCCAGTAAAACCTTAGATTGGCCCGTGATGCAATATTGTAGCTTAACGTTGATTGAAGGGATTTGGAATAGGGGGCAGTAACAAAAAAGGTGTCGAGACGGGCATTTAAAAAATCTTCTTTGGCATATAGCCCAAGGCTGATTTTCTTTGTCAGATTAACTGAGAGGTTCCCTGAATAAAAGGTTGAATTCGAGAAGTAGCCCGGATAATTTTTTCCGGTATAGTAGTAATTCCCGTTAATGTTAAAAACAGAAAACTGGGTGCTGATATTTGTCCGCAGTGCGTTGTCGCGGTTATCCTGGAATTGGCCCCGTGAGATTTCAAGTTCGACTGATGTACGTTCGAATGGCTGAAACTGTGAATTTATACTTGCCAGTTGGGTCAAATCGGGACTGTTTTCCGTTTGCTTTGAAATTAAGTATAAGGCAATGCTGTTCCTTTCGTTGAATTCAATGCCTGTAAATGCCGCCATTTCATTTGTTATTTCCTTATAAAACCTTGGTTTAACATACAGAAAGCCCAAATTTAAACCGTTGTTAAACTTTACTTTGGTTTCAGCACCTAACCCATATCGCGATGATTCGGTAAGAGGTGTAAACATAAAAGCTTTTTCTCCTGCAAATAGTTCCAGGTTACTGTTGGCATAGGATATATAATACTGGTCATACATACCCAGGAAGCTCAGGTTTGTATTGTTGGGGCCCCGCGCCAGAAAATCAAGGCGGTGTTTGCCTTCTTCATCCAATGAGCCACTGCCCGAAAGCTCAAATTGATAAACATGCTCATATTTTCCCCTTTGATTTGAGGCAAGGTAAGTAGTTGACAGTTCAACAGGAAACCGGAAATATAAATCTTTCTTTTTCTCCTTTACCGGGAATATTAAATACGATTTAAATATGTTTTCTGCCACTTCGCCTGAAAGCATTGCTCTTACCGTAAAATAGTTTGTGGCTGTTTCTGCTAATTCGTCAGAAGACGAATTGACGGCAAAAAAGCGGACTGAACTTCCAGGTTTAATTTCCAGTTCCGGTTCACCTTCAATAATGCAGTTACGTGTTTCAAGGTATACCTTTTTTACAGTATTGCCCAGGTTATGCAACAGAAATTCAGACCGAAACTCTTCTCCTGCACGGATGTATTCAGGAGACTCTACCAGGTGCATTTCAATTTTTTCAACTTCGCCTACCTCCATCGAAACAAGCATTGAATCAAAAATATGACTTGTACCTTCTTGTCCTGCTGTTAATTTTAGCTGGTATTCTCCAACTGGTTGTGTTGATGGAACCTGTACTGAAAAGATCAGAAACTTTCTTTCGGCTGGTTTTAGTTCAAATTCTTGTGAAGCAGATATGAGTTTCCACTCCGGGGGCACTTCCATTAAAGTGCGAGTATACTGCACTGCCTCTGTTTTATTTTCAGCAAAGAAAGCAAGGTTTACTATTTGCCCGGGCAATACCTCCACATCTTTCTTTGTAGAAGAAAGCTTAACCACCTGGCCAGTTTGTCCAAACAACCCGTAAGCAGCATGGGTTAATAGAACAAATATGGTAACCAGCCGGATGGACATTCTCAGATTTCAAACGAAACGTTGGTTCCAAATACATGATCGTTGTCGCAATCGGCCACCAGCACACCATTGTAAATACCCGGTTTTATACCTTCCAGCCTGATCGTAATCATCACCGAGGTTCCCGGAAAGGTTTTTCTCCTTTCCCCTTTAATTATCCCCACCGAATTACCTTCTTCATCGAAGAGTTCAACTGCCAATTCGGGCCTGAGCATCCGTTCCCCCGTGTTTTCAAGTGCTACATGCAGCAATGGAGTTTCTTCCTGTTTATCGATTTCCATTCCCAGAAAATTTAGATCGCTGGTACCAGTTTTTCCGATGATGGTTACTATCTGTACGGCATATCGAATGGCAGTATTGATTGTCACTCCGCCTGATTTGCTTGTTGTATCAGGAGGCACAATGCCCTCCACCATTATCACACTCCAGTATGTCCCGGAAAGGGAATCCCCGGGTACGGCTACCTCAAAATTAATTGTTGTTGTTTCATTGGGTCCTAAATTGAGCAGCTGTGGATTGTAAGTAATCCAATTTGCATTTGACCGTTCCAGGGTACCTGCAGGATCGTGCTTGCTTTCGCCGGTATAGGAAAACCAGTAGTCGAGCTGATAAATCTTTACGCTCTTGTTTTTGTCCGAAGCATTCTGTACCTGAATGGTACCCCTGTAGGATTCTCCGGGATTGGCCTGGTTTTCATGCGTCAGTCCATTTAAGACAACTATGCTTGCAAAGCCGGTAAACGGAATAACAACAACAAGTATTCCCAGCAGGGATAACTTCTTAATAAAAGCACTACACTTCATCTGATTGGTTTTTGGTAAAATACGTTTAAATTTCCGGGACTAAAATACAGTTCTTTGAACAGAATACAATATGACAAAGGTTGATTAATTGTTGTCGGAAAGGGTGTAAATCACGTTCAGTGAAATTTGGTTCTCTGACAAATTTGCAACAGCTTCATCGGAATCATCTCTTTCCAGCCGGTAGGAAAGGAGATGGCCGTTGTTTGGCCCCATGCCGGTATAGCAGCTTCCAATGTCGGATATTATTTCTGTGGGCTCAGTGTTAAGGTTAATCCTGTCTGAAGGGCTTCCCAACTTACCCTTGCCCCGGCCTGCGGCTGGTGATGCTTTCACTGTAAGGCGTAACCCCTGCGGTAGTTCCCCCTGCAGGACAGCCACCACTTTCCTGCGGTGGGAATGACTATTGATAATGGAGGAATAATTCAACCAAACCTCCTTGTTTTGCTTAACCTTTGCAAGTTCTATCCGGCTGCCTGCTTCATTGGGGGCAGAAGCAATGAGATTTATATGATTGTCCCCGTTTGAAACCAACCCGATAAGTGCCACTTCCGGAATCTCAAAGATCACCTTATGATTGGTCTGGTTGTTTTGTCCATGCCCCCACTTGGACATAAAAACACCCAGAGTAATAAGAATAATTATTGTACTACGAAAATTCATCCCCAAAAGTAATGAATTAGGCAGCTAATATGATACAATTTTATTCTTATTTAATAGGTTAAAATTACTGATTTTTAAATTCTTAAAGTCTTAAGGTAAAAGAACATTTTACGAATAGCAAAAAGAGCAGATATTTCTACCTGCTCTTTTGGCTATATTTTAAAATTGAAGTCTTAATCAGTAATTGTATACGTTACTGTTATCTCGTAGTTTTCAGCTTTTAAGTTAGTATATTTTTCATTATCCATGTCAAGTGTATAGGTCAACTGGTGGCCTTTTCCGTTTCCTGTTTCAGTATAGCAGCTACCTATCGCGGTAACAAGATTTTGTGCTGTTTTAGTTAAAGTGATTTCTCCGGCTGATTCACCGACTAAGCCTTCGCCAGAACTTATTGAACCGGCTAAAAGTTTAAGGCTAACTCCTGAATGCAGGTCGCTGGAAATTGCAGCGGTGATATTTCTTGTGTTTTTATCCTCTACAATAGAAGTATAATTCAACCAAAGGCTTTTGTCGGTTGCAGATGAGAAATTTACTGCTTCCCCTGCTTCCAAATTTGAAACATCAGGTGTAAGATTAATATTTGAAGCTTCAACACCATCAGCTTCTACATCAACCAGGGCTACGGTTGGAATTGTGATTCCTACCGTATGCGTAGCTTCCTTAGTATCCCCATCTGATTGAACTGCTGCATTTGCTACTCCGAAAGAAAATAAAACTGCTGCGATAATAACTGATAACTTTTTCATGATTTTGTGTTTTTAATTTTTAATAATTTTTGGTTTGTAAATACATCTTCAAGCGTGCCAATTGTATAGCATACAAAGTACCGTAATTGCAATTATTTGATTGTTAGATAAATATGATTTTAGTGAACTTGAAATGCGTCTCTGATTGGGACGGATAATTTTGATAATGGGACAGGCGTCCTTATTTTAGATGAGTTGGAGTTATGTGTCTATTGCAATGCAAATCGGAGTTTGCATTATCCCTTAGGTAAAACTCTATATACTGGATACTTCAAAAAGTAAAGGATTCTATCAGTGTTAAGTAAAGTTTGCAAAGAGTAATTCTAATATAGTGTGTTTTGTAAATTGACTGTTGGAAAAGCCCTGTCATCAAAACAGACAAAATTAATAGCTGCACTCAGACATCTGAAATGTTGACTATATCATAAAAATATTACCTTATGCTGAGTGACAGTATTGACCCTTTTATAAAAGTGCTAGCAGTCAGTATGATTTTGTTTATCAAAATTGTATTCTTTTATACTTAATTTCTTATAAATCTTTACTTGTCTGTTCCTGGCTTTCAGTGATTTCATGGAAAGATATATGGCCCAAATTAATGACGTAAAATATTATGTTGGTAATCCTGTCTCATAAAAAAATCACAGTCTTAAGCTTTAAAGCTTTTTTTTCATTAGATAAAACTTTCTTGTATTGATCAGGCTAAGTTGATTTCTGGACATTAAATTCAAATGTACTGCTCACAGTAAAGAACTCTTTTTTATAAAAACAAAAAGAGCAGATATTTCTAACTGCTCTTTTTGCTATATTTTAAAATTGAAGTCTTAATCAGTAATTGTATATGTTACTGTTATCTCGTAGCTTTCAGCTTTTAAGTTAGTATATTTTTCATTATCCATGTCAAGTGTATAGTTCAACTGGTGGCCTTTTCCGTTTCCTGTTTCAGTATAGCAGCTACCTATCGCGGTAACAAGATTTTGTGCTGTTTTAGTTAAAGTGATTTCTCCGGCTGATTCTCCGACTGAGCCTTTGCCAGAACTTATAGAACCGGCTAAAAGTTTAAGGCTAACTCCTGAATGCAGTTCACTTGAAATTGCAGCGGTGATATTTCTTGTTTTTTTATCCTCTACAATAGAAGTATAATTCAACCAAAGGCTTTTGTTTGTTGCATTTGAGAAATCAACGGCGCTACCTGCTTCCAGATTGGTTATATCAGGTGTAAGGTTAATGGTCCCTGCTTCGCCATCCGTTCCTTCAACATCAACCAAGGTTACTGTAGGTATGGAGATGTTAACTCCGTGACTTGCTTCGTTGTTATTGTTTCCGGATGTAGATCCTCCTACTCCTCCAACAAGTGCTGCTCCATGATTAATTCCACTTCCTTGTCCAGCTTGTGCAAGAGCTGTGTTTGCTACTCCGAAAGAAAATAAAACTGTTGCGATAATAACTGATAACTTTTTCATGATTTTGTGTTTTTAATTTTTAGTAATTTTTTGTTTGTAAATACATCTTCAAGCGTGCCAATTGTATAGCATACAAAATGCCATTGCTGTATTTATCTGATAATTAATAAAATAGATTTTTGAGGTATCAAAAATGAGTCTCTTATTGGGACGGATAATTTTGAAAATGGGACAGACGTCCTTATTCAGGATAGAATTAGGCCATTTCTCTTTGTTCGTGAATGGACCTGAATAGGGTCAATTTGAATTTAAAATCTTTAGTTGCTTTCCAGGAAGGATGGTAATGGGGGCCAATATCTGGAATGAGAGTATGTGAAATTAATCAGCAGATTTTATAGGATTTTAATTGCCTTCTAAACAAAACTGCAATTAAAACTGGTGAAATGTTTAATTCCAGCCATACAATAGAATTAATGGCTACTTCAAATATATACTCCCTAATTTGGCCGTATTGGATGGATATTTATTCCTGATCGATGAGGATCTTCCTTACGCCTTGCGATGTTGTTCAGCGCTTACCTCATTCTTTTGTTTTACATTACCTTCTTTATAATCAGTAACATTTTGCAGGGTGGTTTCGGCAATTTGCTCCAGGGCTTCACGTGTCAGGAACGCCTGATGAGCTGTAATCAATACATTTGGCAGGCTAATGAGCCGTGAAATGGTATCGTCGTCGATTATCATTTCCGACAGGTCTTTGAAGAAAAGTTTCTCTTCTTCTGCATAAACATCAATACCAAGTGAGCCGAGCCTTTTGTCGCGCAGGGAATCGATGACGGCTTCGGTATCGATGAGTTTGCCACGACTGGTGTTTATGAGCATAGCGCCTTTTTTGATGTGCTTCAGCCGTTGTGCATTTATCATGCGATGGGTATCAGGTGTGAGTGGACAGTGCAATGAAACGATGTCGCTTTGTGAAAGCAACTCCTCAAGAGATACATAATTAATGCCCTGTTTTTTCAATTCCTCACTGGGGTAGGGATCGTATGCCAATATTGTCGCATTGAATCCTTTCAGCAGATTAATAAAAGCCTTGCCGATTGCGCCTGTTCCGATTACCCCGATTGTTTTGCCACTGATGTTGAACCCGATGAGCCGTTCGAGTGAAAAGTTCCCTTCGCGCACCCGGTTGTATGCTTTATGGGTTTTACGGTTCAGCGTAAAAATAAGGGCCAGTGCATGTTCTGCCACCGCCTCAGGCGAATAGGCGGGAACCCGCAGGACAGTGATTTCATGATTCGCCGCTGCCTCAAGGTCAACATTATTAAAACCGGCACACCGCAGCGTGAGCAGCCCGATATTATGCTTCTTTATTTTTTTTAGTGTTTTGTTATCTACCTTATCGTTTACAAATACACATATTGCATCAAAATTCTTAGCCAGTTTCACTGTTTGGGCATCCAGCCTTGTCTCAAAAAAACGAAGCTCGTGGCCAAATCGTTGATTTACCTTTTCGAAATATTCCTGATCGTAGGACTTTGAACTATAAAAAGCGACTTTCATATTATTATTAATTTACTGTTGCAGGCAGAATAACTGCCTGCTGTCATTGCAAACATGCAGGAAGCTTTTATTGTTCGAAGAATAAAAAGAAGTCAATTGTATTATTCAAAAAGCAGAATCCACCTTCGTCCGTAAGATATAAACATAAAGCCGGAGGTTTTTAATTTATGTGCCAGTACAGCATGCTGCCTTTTAGTTCCAGGAAATCAAAATCAAATTGTTGGTAAATGAAATTAATGGGAAATAGCTGGTAGAAACGTACATTTTTTCCATTAATGCGGGCGGGCTGCCATTTTCCGGGAAGAGAGTTCATCGAACTGACCGCAAGGTTATTTAGTTCCCGGCCTAAGCCTTGTTCGATGCGCAAGCCATCGATGCTGCCATCTTCCATTACTACAAAACCAACTACTATTCTTCCTTCCACTTGTGTAAGATCAATCTCCGAATCTCTATATGCCTTTAGTACATGTTCGTGAAGCAAATCGGTACCTCTTAAGAACCGGGGCTCGCGGTCGACAGAATGAAACACGTCGTCGATGTATTTCTCCCCACTCTCAAGCCAGTTTTCATTCGATACCATTTCATTGTTTTCATAAACAGAAACCGATTTCACTTTACCATTTGAATAATATTCAGTTACCTCACCCTGAAACAGCAGGGGGATTTTTGACCGGGTGGTTCCCTTACGCTTCATCTGCTCGTTGAGACGTTCGGTAAACCGGAACAATCCGTCAGGCTGTACTTCAAAAACCCGGGTTATCCGTTCTGTAAACTGCCGGCCCTTTATGCGGATATCGTGAACTCCGGAGTTTTTTATCTTGATGTTTTCAGTAAACAACAGTACCTCATTGCCTTCATCAAGCTTCCAAGTTCTGATTCTTACCTTTTTGTTATTTTTTTTTCTGATTTCCTTTTTCAGAACTTTCGAAGTAACCGGGGCAAGTTTTCCATTTGGACCGAAATAGATAACAGTATCTTTTTGCCCAAAAGTCAACAGGGGGAATAAAAACAGCAGAATAAGTGTGATATGTTTCATGTAAGTGAAATTACAAATAATCCGTCAGAATTCAAGTTCCAGCTGCATATCTGTCAGTTTAAACGATAGCCGGTGGTACTTTGAAATTCCGCAAAGCGAAATGGCTTCACGATGCTGCCAGGTAGGATAGCCCTTGTTTTTGTCCCAATGGTATGCAGGGAATTCACTGTGCAATAATTCCATAAACTCATCACGCCAGGTTTTTGCAAGAACCGATGCAGCTGCTATCGACATAAACCGGCCGTCGCCTTTAATCATACAGGTATATGGAATGGTCACCTGTGGCCTGAACATGTGCCCGTCGATAAGCAGGTGTTCCGGCACAACCTTAAGTTTCTGTACAGCCCTGTTCATGGCAAGGAACGATGCATTAAGAATGTTCACCCGGTCGATTTCTTCATTCGCCACCATCTCCACAGCCCATGCCAGTGCCTCTTTTTCAATCAGGGGGCGGAGTTTATTCCGTTCCTCTTTTGTAAGTTGCTTCGAATCGTTCAGTAGTTTGTTCTTAAAGCCGGGAGGAAGAATAACTGCTGCCGCGAAAACCGGTCCCGCCAGGCATCCCCTTCCGGCCTCGTCACATCCAGCCTCAACCACACCTTCATTAAAGAAAGGCAAAAGCTTTAATTTTCTTTTCTTCTGCGGATGTTTTACTTTTCCTCCGGCCTTTTTTTGCATTTGATCTATTCTTTCAGATAAGTGTCGTAATCCGATTTATTAACCCATCCTGCCGGTACTTCTTCCCCGGCCATATATCGGTTGTAATAATTCTGAACAGCTCCTGTATAAGGATAATTATCAAAAATTTCGCCGTTGCCAAACATTCGCGGGTCGCCTTCTTCCTTCAACCTGCGGGACATCTCCTGTTCCAGCTCATCTTTTAATGAAGCAAAAGCTTCTTCCTCTGCAAGGTTATTCATGCAGAATGGATCTTCAACAACATTATACATCTCTTCGCTGTCCCGCTTCCCAAAATTCAGCTGCCAAAACTCCATAATTCCCTTTTTGCGCCGGGTATCAAGTATATATGTTTTCGTAGGACTGCCATCACAGTTCAGATATCCGGTTTCGGGATTGCCTTTTGGCCAGCGGTCGGGTTCAAAATTGCGCAGATACAGGTAGTCGCCTTTAAAGATGCCCCGTACCGGATAGCCCTGGTCATCGGGTCGGCCAACGTCATGGCGCTCCTTGCCAACCAAAACAAAATTACGTTCAGGAACTACCTCTCCTTCTTGTTCCGAATTAAATATATCTGTTAAACTTTGTCCCGTAATTGGCTGCATGCCGGCGTCTTCAACGGTTGTACCTGCTAGTTCAAGAAAAGTAGGTGCAAAATCAATGAAGTTTACAAAATCATCCACTACGCGTCCGGGGTTTCGGATACCATTGGGCCACATGATGGCCAGCGGCAGGTGGTTTGAATATTCATACACCTGGCCTTTAATCCGCGGGAACGGCATTCCATTATCTGCCGTTACCACCACAATGGTATTCTCCAGTTCTCCCAGTTCTTCCAGCTTCTCCAGCATACGCTGCAGGTGCAGGTCGAAGTATTCGATTTCGAAAGCGTAATCAAGCATGTCGGTCCGAACAGTATCTACATCGGGCCAGAACGGAGGCACTTCATCAATTTCATTCATGCTTTTTCCGCCATATTTTATGCCTGCTTCGAATTCATAAGCACGGTGAGGCTCAATGCTTCCATACCAGAAACAGAAGGGTTGTCCTTCGGGCCGTTCATCCAAAAAAGCTTCAAAATTCCTTGCATAATCGATATTGGAAATATGTTTTGCCGGAGGAGTGATTGTAAATTTATCAAATTTTGGTCCGGTAAGCTGGCGCTTTTTACCATTTATTTCACCAGGGTCTCCCGGTGCCCATCCCTTTGCAGTGCTGCCTACCCAATAATCCTTTTCTCCCAAAGCTTCAGCATAGGTTTTAAACTTTGCCGGAAACAGGGGGGAGTGATTGGCTGCTTCCTCAAGCTGCCAGCTGTTGCGGCCGGTTAATATGCAGGAACGCGATGGGGCACATTTGGCATTGGGAGTATAAGCGTGGGTAAATAAAATCCCTTCGCTGGCAACACGATCGAAAGCCGGTGTCTTTACCCAGTCGCAGCCATAAGCTCCAAAATGCTTCCACGAAGCGTCATCTGCAATGGCAAACAGTATGTTTGGGCGAACAGTTTCTTGTGAACTTTCAGGCACCGTTTGACATCCCCCCAATGCCAGAGGAAGCATAATCGTATATAAAAGGTGATGGCTCTTCATATTTTTTGATTTAAACGAGATTAATTTTAAGGAATTTTTTATCCAGCTGTTAAATTTCCGACTATTTTAGCACTTTCAAGAAACAAAAAAAATAAAAATAACCGAAATGAAACGTATCTTTTTTCTGATTGCAATTGTAACCTTGTTCTCCTGTTCGCAAAATCCGGATCAACCTGAGTTACTAAACGAGGTTGATTTTAGCGGATCACACAACGGGGAAGCAGTCAGCCTGTATACCCTGAAAAATGGCAATGGACTTGTAACACAAATAACCAATTACGGAGGACGGGTGGTAACCCTTTGGGTGCCCGATAAGGATGGTAATTATGACGATATCGTTACCGGTTATGAAACCCTTGACGGGTATTTGAAATCAAATGAAATCTATTACGGCGCTCTGATCGGACGCTATGGAAACCGCATAGCCGACGGACAGTTTGAACTAAATGATACAGTTTATGAGTTGGTACGGAATAACGATGAAAACCACCTTCACGGAGGTACCCATGGTTTTAATAATGTTGTATGGAAAGTCAGCCAGACCGACGATCAGACACTGGTGCTCAACTATGCCTCACCGCATATGGAAGAAGGTTATCCGGGAACACTTGATGTAAAGGTCCAGTATCAGCTGACCGACGAAAACGAACTGAAGATAGAGTATTGGGCCACCACCGACCGCCCAACCCCTGTAAACCTTACCCACCACTCCTTTTTTAACCTTAAGGGAGCAGGGGAAGGCACTGTTAACGATCATATCCTACAGATAAATTCAGATTTTTATACCCCGGTTGATGCAGGCCTTATTCCCACGGGTGACCTTGCACCGGTGGAGGGTACCCCCATGGATTTCAGGTTGCCTGTGGAAATAGGTGCACGGGTGGATGATAATTTCCAGCAACTGGAATACGGTGGAGGATATGACCATAACTGGGTTCTTTTTCCGGCTGAAAAAGAGCTGTCGTTTGCGGCCAGGGTAGTGGAACCTGAATCGGGAAGATTCCTTGAGGTATATACCAACGAACCGGGAATGCAGTTTTACGGCGGCAATTTCCTCGATGGCAGCGACACCGGCAAGTATGGAAAAACTTACGACTTCCGCTCTTCGTTCTGCCTGGAAACACAGCACTTCCCCGACAGCCCCAACCAGGAAAACTTTCCTTCTACTATACTGGAACCGGGAGAGGAGTATTATTCGATTTGTGTTTATAAGTTTGGGTTGACAGAATAGCCTGAGGTGGGTTTATTACAATTTATTAAGTGGTAAATAGTGAGGAATTGTAACTTTTTGAAAGTCTACTTTTGATGCTAAGATGAACTTTTCAGACCAGCATCATCTGATGTTGCTTCAGTTTATTTCCAATCCTGTTCTTTTTACCAGGTCAACTAATGGTGAATTATTGTTACTGTAGAATCTACCGTTGGCAACTAAATAAGGTTCTATTCTTGAATCGACCTTTCTGGTAAGGCTCCATATTTTGCCTGCTAAATAATCATCATCTGCGTTGTCGGTAACAATCATCAAATCAATGTCACTATGATCTGTGGCTGTATCCGATAAATAACTCCCATACAGAAAGGCTTTATTAATCACTATTCCTTCTGATTTTAGAAGATTTAAATATTTCTTTAGTGTTTCTATAATTTCTTTTTTAACCATGTGAATAGTTCATTGGTTTTAACTAAGTATTCGTTTACCTTTTTAATATCTGGAAGAACCGGATTGTAATCCGGATAACGACCCTGTAATTGATATTTCATTAACAACCCTAAGAAAATTTGAAGGTCATCCTCTAAGTCTAGTTTGGCTTTTTCTGAAAGATAGATAAGATTATGTGATCGAGGTGCAATTTCTTGGTTTACTTTTACATAGGGAGCTTTTATGGCTTTTTCTATAACTAAGTGACAAAAAAACAAACCATGGAGAATTCTTTTTTCTTTTAATAACAAATCTGCTGTAATAAGATCGTCTTCAGCACCATTTATCCAATAATCGATTTGTTTCTGTACATTTATCATTTATGAATTTACTGTAGATCACAAAATTACTCAAAATACTTAAATGGCCGATTTTCAATTTAAATATATTTAGAATACCAGTTCCAAATGCATTGTCAAAATCTGACCATTAGTGATGTCCAAAACTATTATTTCCACTTCTGGATACTATTTTCATCTTACCTTCTCCATATTAAATTCAATATTAACTCAGTGTTAACTCAGTTATAATTCAATGTAAATTCAATTATAATTGAATTTACATTGAATTAATATTGAGTTTGTATTGAGTTTACATTGAGTTTGGTCCGGAAAAGGTCCCTTCTGTGTATTTCGGGTTGTACTGTTTTTGAGGAGGCTGTGAAGGCGTGGAAAGAAAATACAATACCAGTAATGATATACAGCATCCGGATGTGGTGAAATTTTTAAATCGCAGGCCATTTAAAACACCCACCCTGAAAAATTCCTATATTTGCATATTTTTTTAACGGATACACCAGAACAAGGAGTTTTTTATGCCGAATAAATTTCAGGAATACAAGCAGTTAGATCTTTCACAGGTTAACAGGGATGTTTTAAAACGCTGGGAAGAAGACGATACATTTCATAAAAGCATTTCCACCCGTGAGGGACATTCAACCTTTGTTTTTTATGAAGGGCCGCCATCTGCCAACGGTATGCCCGGGATACATCATGTGATGGCCCGTGCTATAAAAGATATTTTCTGCCGTTACAAAACCATGAAAGGCTACCGCGTGCACCGCAAAGCAGGTTGGGATACCCATGGATTGCCGGTGGAACTGAGTGTTGAAAAATCGTTGAACATTACCAAAGAAGATATCGGTAAAAAGATAACGGTTGAGGAATACAATGCTGCCTGCCGCAAGGAGGTAATGAAATATACGCGTGAGTGGGAAGAACTCACCCGCATTATGGGGTATTGGGTGAATATGGATGACCCGTATGTTACCTACGACAGTAAATACATTGAAACCGTATGGTGGCTGCTGAAACAGATATATACTAAAGGCCTTCTTTACAAGGGATATACCATTCAGCCTTATTCACCTGCTGCCGGTACAGGCCTCAGCTCACATGAACTGAACCAGCCGGGTTGCTATCGTGAAGTGAAAGACACTACCATTGTAGCTCAGTTTAAAGCTATCCGCAACCAGCGGTCGGAATTTCTTTTTGAGGGTGTGGATACTGACCTCTATTTCCTGGCCTGGACCACCACTCCATGGACGCTGCCTTCAAATACAGCACTGGCTGTAGGCCCGCAGATTCGTTACGTAAAAATTAAAACGTTTAATCCCTATACCGGCAATCAGGGAACCCTGATCCTGGCAAAAGACCTTTTGCACGTTTATTTTAATGCCGAAAATGAAAATGCCTCCTTTGAAGATTACAAACAGGGAGATAAAAATATACCTTACAAAGTGCTTGCTGAATATTCAGGTCTGGAGCTGGCAGGAGTTCAATACGAGCAGCTGATAGAGTGGGTTAAGCCCAAAGGTAAGGCATTTGAGGTGATTTCCGGCGATTTCGTAACCATTGAGGATGGTACCGGTATCGTTCACATTGCACCTACGTTTGGTGCTGACGATGACCGTGTAGCCAAACAAAACGGAGTTTCGCCCCTCATAGTTGAAGATACCGATGGTAAAATACAGGCGCTTGTCGATCGCAAAGGACGGTTTTTCCTGATTTCGGAATTGGCCGACTTGTTTGTGAAAGAATATGTAAATACTGAAAAGTTCCACAATTTCTCGGGCCGGTATGTTAAAAACGAATATGGAGAGAAGCTGACGGAAGACGATCCCACCGTGGATGTTGATATAGCCGTGATGCTGAAACAGCAAGACAAGGCTTTCAGAATTGAAAAGCATGTGCATACCTATCCGCACTGCTGGAGGACCGATAAGCCGGTGCTATATTACCCGATGGATTCGTGGTTCATTAAAACAACAGAAGTGAAAAACCGGATGGTGGAGTTGAACAACACCATTAACTGGAAGCCGCAATCGACCGGAACCGGGCGCTTTGGCAACTGGCTGGAGAACCTTGTCGACTGGAACCTGAGCCGTTCACGCTTCTGGGGCACACCACTGCCCATATGGCGTACAGAAGACGGCACCGAAGAAACCTGCATTGGTTCGGCTGAAGAACTGATAACCGAAATTGAAAAAGCCATTGCAGCCGGCTTCATGGATAAGAATCCATATGAGAAATTTAAGTCAGGTGATTTTTCAAAAGATAATTACGAAAACATTGATCTGCACAAACCTTACATCGATAATGTGGTGCTGGTTTCTTCCACAGGCAGGAAAATGTTCCGCGAGCCGGATCTGATTGACGTATGGTTTGACTCGGGAGCAATGCCTTATGCACAACACCACTATCCGTTTGAAAATAGCGATAAATATAATCCTTCTACAGGCAAGGGTGTTTTTCCGGCCGATTTTATTGCTGAAGGAGTGGACCAAACCCGCGGATGGTTTTTTACACTGCATGCCATTGCCACTATGGTAAGCGATTCGGTTTCGTTCAAAAATATTATTTCCAATGGGCTGGTGCTCGACAAAAACGGCAACAAAATGTCGAAGCGGTTGGGTAATGCAGCAGATCCGTTCGCTACAATCGATAAATATGGTTCCGACCCTTTGCGCTGGTATATGATTACCAACGCACAACCCTGGGATAACCTGAAATTCGATGCCGATGGTATAGATGAAGTGAAACGGAAATTTTTCGGAACACTATACAACACATATAGTTTCTTTTCATTGTATGCCAATGTCGATAATTTCAGGTATGCCGAAGAAGAAATTCCGGTGAATGAGCGGCCTGAACTGGATCGCTGGGTAATTTCATTGTTGAATTCGCTGGTGAAAGAAGTTGGAGAGAGCTATGAAATCTATGAACCTACCCGTGCCGGTCGGGCGATTTCGGAATTTGTTACCGAAAACCTTAGTAACTGGTTTGTAAGGTTGAGCCGTAAAAGATATTGGGGCGGAGAGTATTCTGCCGATAAAATTTCGGCTTACCAAACACTTTACAATTGTTTGGCAACAGTGGCAAAACTGATGGCTCCTATTGCTCCTTTTTATGCTGATTTGCTGTATTCCGATCTGAATAAAGCTACAGGAAAGGAACCCGATCAGAGTGTTCATCTGGCTGAGTTCCCTAATTACGATGAAGAACTGATTGATAAAGAGCTGGAAGAGAAAATGGGTATTGCCCAAAAAGCTTCTTCAATGATTCTTGCCCTGAGGAGAAAGGAAAAACTGAAAGTCCGTCAGCCGTTGGCAAAAATTATGGTTCCGGTACTGAATTCACATTTCCGGGAACAGTTCGATGCAGTGAAAGAAATTATCCTTGCAGAAGTAAATGTGAGGGAAGTAGAGTATATTTCTGACACTTCTGATGTCATTAAGAAAAAAATTAAGCCGAATTTTAAAACCTTAGGTCCAAAATACGGTAAACTGATGAAACAGATATCAGGGGTAATTGCCGGTTTTGGTCAGAATGAAATTGTCAGGATTGAACAGGAAGGCAATTTGGATGTTGTTTTGGGAGACCAGAACATTTCAATTACCCGGGAAGATGTTGAAATAGTAACAGAAGATATACCAGGTTGGATTGTGGCCACAGAGGGGCAGATGACCATTGCACTTGATATTGAAGTTACAGAAGAACTCAGGCAGGAAGGACTGGCACGGGAATTTATAAATAAAATCCAGAACCTGAGGAAGGACAGTGGGTTTGAAGTAACCGACCGTATAGCTGTAGAAATTGAAAGGCACCATGAAATAAATGATGCTGTATCGAATCATAAAAGCTATATTTGCGCCCAAACTCTGGCGGTTGATTTTCAGCTTGTTGATGTTCTGGAAGATGTAAATGCCAGGGAGGTGGAAATATCAAAAGATGTAACTGTAAAAATTAGTATTAAGAGACAAAATTAGATATGTTATTTGGCCTAAATTTCCAATTTAATTTTTACTATTTTAGGCGGGATTAAAAAAATCATTAATAAATGCTTTAGCATGGGAGAAAAAAACAGATATTCGGATCAGGAGTTGATGGAGTTCAGACAGATCATAATGGAAAAGCTGAGAAAAGCTCAGGATGATTATGAAATGTACCGGAATTCTATAACTCATGGCGATGGAAACGACACACAAGACACTTCGCCTACATTTAAGGTACTTGAGGAGGGTGCTGCCACTCTTTCCAAGGAAGAAGCAGGAAAACTTGCTCAGCGCCAGCTGAAGTTTATCCAGCATTTGCAGGCAGCACTTGTGCGGATTGAAAATAAAACCTATGGGATTTGCCGCGAAACAGGAAAACTTATTTCAAAAGAACGGTTACGTGCTGTGCCACATGCCACGTTAAGCATTGATGCAAAAAACAGTATGGGATAGTTTCAAAAGGTTAAAGACTTTAAACTACCCGGATAATTCGAGACAGAAGCATCCGGGAGTTTTTTTTTATTAAAATGAAAAATCGTACAAAAAAGCTTCTTGCAATTATTATTTCTGTTTTGGCTGTCGACCAGGTGCTGAAGGTATGGATCAAAACCAATATGTCGCTGGGACAGGAATTTATAATTTTTAAGGACTGGTTTATTATCCATTTTGTTGAAAACAACGGGATGGCTTTTGGTTTCGAATTTGCCGGTGAATACGGCAAGCTTTTCCTGAGCCTGTTTCGTATTGTGGCTGTTGTTGCCATTGGCTGGTACCTTTTCAGGCTTGCCCGGCATAAAGAAATTTCTTTTGGCTTTTTGGCATGCATTGCATTTATTTTTGCAGGGGCAATCGGTAATATTATCGACAGCTTGTTTTATGGGATGATTTTTAATCACAGTTACGGTCAGGTTGCCGATTTTCTGCCTGAAGGCGGGGGATATGCCACTTTCCTGCATGGAAAGGTTGTCGATATGTTTTATTTTCCAATCATCGACTTCACCTTACCCGGCTGGTTTCCATTCTGGGGTGGTAACGACATTGTCTTTTTCCGACCGGTCTTCAATATCGCCGACTCATCAATTACAGTTGGCATCTTCATTATTCTTTTATTCTTCAGAAAGGAATTTAACACGTTGGAAGAAAAAGCCACTGACAATGATGATGCAGAAGAAGTTGAGGAAAAGAAGAATGATGATTTTGAACCGGTAGAATAGAGGGATTGAAAGATTTCCACAGGCTTCAATATTTTTTAACTTTGTAACTCCTGTTACTTTTTAGTTAATATTATGAAAAACCAACTGGTCATTTACAATACGCTATCCCGTAAAAAAGAACTTTTTATACCACTGGTTGAGGGAAAGGCGGGCCTGTATGTATGTGGCCCGACTGTATACAGCGACACCCATCTTGGACATGCCCGTCCGTTTATTACATTCGATTTATTATTCAGGTACCTTTTGTATTCGGGATACCAGGTGCGTTATGTCCGGAACATAACAGATGTGGGGCACCTTGAAAATGAAGCAGAAGAATCGGGTGAAGACAAGATTTCTAAAAAAGCCCGGGTAGAACAGATCGAGCCTATGGAAGTGGTTCAGAAATATGTGAATACCTTTCGCCGGAATATGACTCAGCTGAATGTTCTTCCCCCCGGTATCGAACCCACAGCTTCGGGGCATATTATTGAACAGCAGCAATACATCGATTCGATTTTGCAAAAAGGATTTGCTTATGAAGTGAACGGTTCGGTGTATTTTGATGTGGAAAAGTACAACAAATTGCATCATTATGGTAAACTTTCGGGAAGAAACCTGGAAGACGTAAGGTCCAATACACGCAAGTTGGAAGGACAGGATGAGAAAAAGAATCCGTTTGATTTTGCTTTATGGAAGAAAGCTTCACCGGAACATATTATGCGCTGGCCTTCAAAGTGGAGCGAAGGATTTCCGGGGTGGCACCTTGAATGTTCGGCGATGAGTAAAAAATACCTGGGTGAAGTTTTCGATATTCACGGAGGCGGAATGGACCTTGTATTTCCGCACCATGAATGTGAAATTGCTCAATCGACAGCCAGCCAGGGAAAGGAAGCTGTTCGTTACTGGATGCATAACAACATGATTACGATTAATGGACAAAAGATGGCACGTTCACTCGGCAACTTTATTACCCTTGATCAACTGTTTTCAGGTAATCATGAAATGCTTGACAAAGCCTGGTCGCCCATGACCATCCGTTTTTTTATTTTGCAGGCGCATTATCGCAGTACCATCGATTTCTCGAATGAAGCGCTCCAGGCTTCCGAAAAAGGGCTTGAACGACTTATGGCTGCAATTGATACACTAGAAAAACTGCCTGCCTCAGGCAATTCCACAGTTGATGTAAAAGGGCTGAAAGAAAAATGTTTTGCCGCCCTGGATGATGATCTTAACAGTCCGGTTGCCATTGCCCATCTTTTTGATGGGGTGCGGATGATTAATTCAATAGCCCATGGACAGGAGCAGATTGATTCTGCCGGCCTGGATGAATTGAAATCACTTTTTAAGGTTTTTGTTTTCGACGTTCTGGGTCTTTTCAGGGAAACACAGGAATCAACAGAGAACGACGGCCTTCTTAAGGGAGTGGTTGATTTTCTGCTTAATTTGCGGATTGAAGCTAAAACCCGGAAAGACTGGGCTACTGCTGATAAGATAAGGAATGAATTAAACAGTCTTGGAATCGAGATAAAAGATACCAAAGAAGGTTTTGAATGGAGCCTGAAAGGGTAGTTGTCATCTGATGATAATGATTTTCGAAAATACTTTATACTTTAAATTTTAAACATTAAACTTTTATGTTTTCAGGAATTGTAGAAGAATTTGGAACAGTAACAGCGATAGAAAAAGACAGGGAAAATGTTCATTTTACCCTTACCTGTTCGTTTGCCGATGAATTAAAGGTGGATCAGAGCCTTTCGCACAATGGTGTGTGCCTTACGGTTGTGGAGGTGAATAAAACAGCAGAATCTTACAAGGTTACCGCTATAAAGGAAACTTTGCTGAAATCGAACCTGGGGTTGCTTGAGGTGGGTTCTAAAGTGAACCTGGAACGGAGCATGATGATGAATGGCCGTCTTGACGGGCATATCGTTCAGGGGCATGTCGATCAGACTGCAATTTGTAAGAAGGTACAGGAAGCCGATGGAAGCTGGTACTACACTTTTGAATACGATTTCGATATTGAGAAAGCCAAACAGGGTTACATGACTGTTGAGAAAGGCTCAGTTACAGTGAACGGAGTCAGCCTGACGGTGGTAAATTCTAAAGACAACTCTTTCCAGGTGGCTATTATTCCTTTTACTTATGATGTCACTAATTTCCATACTTTTAAGGAAGGTTCCGTTGTTAACATTGAATTTGATATTATTGGAAAGTACCTGAGTAAATTGAACTCATACAATCAATAGAAGGTTATGCAAATCGAAGCAAAGAAGACAGGTATTATTGTTTCCTCTCTTTTCACTGCATCGGTTGCCCTGACCTGCTGTTCGTGCATTGCTGCACCTGTGGAAGAAATAAAGCCGAATGTGCTGTTAATCTTAATGGATGATTTAGGTTGGAGTTCAGTAAGCTGTCTTGGAAATCCTTATATGAAAACTCCGCATATTGATGCATTGGCTGAAAACGGAGTTTTGTTTACCCAGGCATATGCAACACCACAATGTACACCAACCCGGGCTTCATTGCTTACCGGACAGCATACTGCCCGAAATAAAATGTGGCACGTGGTTCCATACTATAATTATCCTTATGCCCGGCTGCTGGAACCTGATTATCTGGAGAATCTACCCAGGGAAGCCTATACACTTGGAGAAATGATGAAGGACAACGGATATACCACTGCATTACTTGGAAAGTGGCATCTTAGTACATATGAGAACGACGGATATTATACTTATCTGAGAGATTCTGCCAAACATCATTATGGATTCGACTACGTGAATCCTGTTGCCGACCCTACCGAATATCAAAGCTATGGTGACAAAGGGGTTGAATTCCTAACCGAAGAGGCCATCCGTTTTATGAGGGAGAAACGCGATACCAGCTTTTTTATATACCTCTCACATCATACCATTCATGGTCCTGTTTTGGCACCCGATTCACTGATCCGGAAATATATTGACCTTGGTTACCCGGAAAAGGGTCAGAACAATGCGACGTACCTGGCTGCAATCAATCATTTTGATAATTCGGTAGGCAGGCTTACCAAAGCACTGAAGGAACTGGGTCTGGATAAAAATACAATGGTGATTTTCTACTCCGATAACGGTGGAGTGGATAAAGAATTTGAGCAGGCGCCTTTACGACATGGGAAGGGGTCTCCGTATGAAGGTGGGATCAGAGTTCCCTTGATTGTTTCATGGCCGGAAACAATTGAGAGCTCTAAAATTAACGAGTCTGTTCATGTGATTGATTTTTTTCCTACCCTGCTTGATTATGCCGGAGGCAATCTTGCTGAAAATATAATATTGGATGGAAAGAGTTTACGTCCGTTGCTCGATGGGGATACATTTGAACAAAGAGAACTTTTTTGGTACCTTCCGCTTTACGATCCGCAATGGGGTGCTTCTCCAGGTGCTGTAATGCGTATAGGGAATTATAAATTAATCTGGTTTTTTGGAGATTACATCGAAAAGGAGAACAATTTTAATTACATTCCCAAGGGAAGAACCGAGCTGTATGACCTCGCACTTGATTTAAGTGAAACAAAGGATATTTCGGAACAATTTCCTGAAAAGACTTTACAGATGAAATCCAGGTTATATGAATGGATTACTGAAATGGGACAGGATACCTGTAATATGAATCCTGATTTTGATGCATCTCGTGCATTGTACCGTCCACGATGAAAAAATAGATTTTATGGTTTGTCCAAACTTATTTATGGAGTTTTTGTTTCGTTTAAAAAGTTAATGTATTAATTAAACAAATTTTTAGATGAACAAAACTGCATTGATAACAGGCGCATCCAAAAGAATAGGAAGAGTCCTGGCTGAAAACCTGGCAGAGCATGGCTGGAATGTGATTATTCACTATAATTTTTCTGAGGCGGAAGCATTGGAATTTAGCAAGTTGTTGAAAGAACGGTATCCTGATCAGGGATTTTGGACAGTAGAGGCCAATCTGGCAAATTTGAGTGAAGTGGAATCACTGATTCCTCAGCTGGTGTCTGAAGTTGGTGAATTTCAATTGCTTATTAATAATGCTTCATTGTTTGATTCAGGATATATAAAGGAAACCGATCATCAGCTTTTCGCTGAACAGATGGATGTGAACCTGCGTGCTCCCTTTTTTTTGATGCGCGATTTCGCCCTTCTTTGCAAAAAAGGAAACATTATAAATTTCACAGATACCCGCATCACTGCCAATAAATCGAATTACGCAGCCTATTCATTATCCAAAAAAGCATTGTGGGAAGTAACAAAAATGGCAGCTGTTGAGTTTGCACCGGATATCAGGGTAAATGCAATTGCTCCGGGAGTTACCCTGGCACCAGAAGATAAGAGCGATGAGTATTTGTGGGATCTTGCCAAAAATATACCAATGAGAAAGCCGGTAGGATTGGAGCCAATAATAAAAAGTTTGGAGTATATTTTAAATAACAGTCACCTGACAGGGCAGCTTCTGTTTGCTGATGGAGGGGAAAACCTGGGGCAAAACGCATAAAATTAACAATTATGGCACGAATTAAAGTTAAGAACCTTTTGCTTAGGACCTATATTGGGTTTAATCCTGAAGAACAGATCAATAAACAGGATGTAGTTATAAACTTTGAAATCGAAACCGAAATCGCACATAATGCTCTTATGGCTGATGTTCCGGAAGATATACTGGATTACAGATCGATCACAAAAAAAGTGATTGCCTTGGTACAGGATGGGCGATTTAATTTATTGGAAGTGCTTACTCAAAAAATACTCGACCTTATTTTTGAAGACAGCAAAGTTAATTGGGCACAGGTGGAAGTAGATAAACCTCATGCTTTACGTTTTGCTGAATCGGTTTCTATCACCCTGGAGAGAAGCAGAAATGAAAAATAACATTGCAATTATTGGTATTGGATCAAATATTAATGCCGATGTCAATATCCCCAGGATGCTGGAGATATTAGCTGGAAAGGTTGAAATTATTAAAGTTTCTCCAATGATCCGGACCAAGCCTGTGGGTATTGTCGATCAGCCTGATTATACCAACGGTGCGGTAAAAATTGCCACTCCATTGGGGAGGAAAGAATTAAATCTTTTGCTAAAGGAAGTTGAAGATGTTTTGGGACGTGACCGCACTGCACCTAAATTCAGTCCCCGTACCATGGATCTTGATATGGTGGTGTGGAACGGGAAAGTAATTGATAAGGATTATTATACCCGCGATTTTTTGAGAAGGAGCGTACAGGAAGTCATTTCGTCCTGAATTTCATAAAAAGTTCATTTAGTTCGCTCACTCCATTAATTTCCTCAAAATCAGTAATTACATAATCGGCTCCATTCTGCTTGAGTTCAGAGGCGTTGCCTTTACGGGCAACACCCAGGGTAAGGCCAAACTTTCCTTTGGCTCCGGCCTGAACACCTGAAACGGCATCTTCGACTACTATGGAATGAGCGGGTTCAGAATGAAGCATTTCACAGGCTTTTGTAAAAATATCAGGTGCAGGTTTTCCATTAAGTTTCAGCTCGGCTGAAACAACCCCATCGACCCGGGCTTCAAATAATGACAACAACCCTACAGCTTCAAGTACTGCCTTACAATTTTTACTCGACGAGGCTACCCCCAGCCTGACACCGGCTTCCTGCAATTCATATAGAATTTTTTTTGTTGATTGATAAACTTCAGCTCCCTCGTTTTTCAATGTTTCGAGAAAGGCTTCGTTTTTACGGTTGCCTAAACCACAAACTGTTTCTGAGGTCGGTGAATCCTCAGGGCTGCCCCATGAAAGGTGAATGTCTCTTGACTTCAGGAAGGAGTCGACTCCCATGTATCTGGGTTTTCCATCAACATAAGTGAGGTAATCATCCTGTGTAAATTCCCGAAAGGGTTTATTGTCTTCCTTAGCCTTTTCTTCCAGGTATGCATCGAAAATCTTTTTCCATGATTTGGTGTGGGTAACTGCAGTTCTTGTAATGACCCCATCCAAATCGAAAACCACAGCATCAAATTCAGGAGTTACTTTTTTGTTCATGTGTTTGTATTTACCGTTGAAGAAGAATCCTGCAACACATTGCCAAAATGCCTGTTGAATTCATCGTAATTCATTGTAAAGTTTTCGTCCATTGTTTCCTTGTATCTCGAAATGAATGATTCAAAATAGAATTTGGCCTGATGACCGTTATTCCTTTGGCGGAGACACCATATTTTCAGCCATACTGCTTCTTCATTTAAATCATCATATTCAAGTATTATACCGGCAATGGTTTCAATTTCCGAAAGTTTCTTTTCGTTTTTGTAAATTAAGGCGAGTTTCAGCAGGTTATCAATTATCTGGTTTCCTGTGTATCCTTTTACTTCATCAAGCCAACTCCAGTTTAATCCCTTCAGAAACTGCCCCTTTTCAACGAGCATATAAAAAGTTTCAAGCTGCACTTTGTTCATGCCACCTGGTATGTGGCAAAGTTTATAAGCTTCAATATAATCGCAGAAAAAAGGTTTATTGAATTTGGTCAGTAATAAACTGTTTTGGGTAACAATTTCCAATCCTTCCATTCGCTGAAGTATTTTCCTAAGCTTATTTAAAGTAACAGCCCGGTTATTACTCACCTTTTTGACATCCATATTTGGCCATAGCTGTTCATCGATTTCATTTACCGCTGCACCCATATCATTTTTTAATGTTGCAAGCAGTGTAAACAGCAGAAGTTCCTTCACCTTGGGTGTAAATAAACCCGAAACTTCATTTCCTTCCTTATCAGTTGCCCGGAAGCCGCCAAATAATACGATTTGATTAGCAGCATTTTTCTCAGGGAGCAGTATTGAATTCTTTTTTGCTACCGGCTTTCTTCTTCGGAACAGGAACATTGCCGATGTTATTATTACAAAGAATACAAGAAGGATAATGAACATTTCCGGGGTGAATTTCTCGAAGAAAGATGAGGTTTGAGCCGTCTCCTTTATTTCAACAGGCTCATTCATTGAGAGGCGTGATATTTCCTCTGTGCCAAGCGGCCGGTTCCAGAAATGTAAATCACTAATGTATCCGCGAAGATTTGCCCCCTGTGAAAGTGCACTTCCCAAATGAATTTCACCGGTTCCGGAGAATGGGGGGTGCCCTTCAGAGCTTCCTATGTTTCTGCCATTAAGGAAAATGGCCTGTTCGCCTGTTTCAATAACATATCGCCACACAATGTGATACCAAACATTTGGTTTCAGCTTTTCTTCTGAAATGTAATCGTTGGCCCATAATCCAAAGTAAGGGTGCCCCGATCGCAAAATTAAATGAAGCCCTTTGCGATATTCACTTTCAAAATTGCCTAGAACAGCATTATCGCCAAATTCCATGATCTCGCTGAATTTTACAAAGCAACTTACACTGAAGCTGCTGTTTCTTAGTCCGTATAATTCAGGAGACTTAAGATTAATACTGGCATTTTCAGGTAGCCTCAAAACGGCGCCCCGTTCAATATCCTGTACAAATGAATAATTCTCACCACTGTATTCCAATGATTGATTTAACTTATTCTGAATAGGGTTGTCGAGGTTGAAACTTCCGGTAAGACCATCGCCCAAATCCAGGGAAGAAGCCATGATGTTATAACTTTCAGGAACTTCCATTTCACCAGTTACAATAATTTGTTCGGGAGTCATCCGGTAACCAGGAACAAAAGGAGTAAGAGTAAGTTCTTCCCCTCCGCGATAGGGGAAGCTGAAACGCCCTCCTGTCACTGAAATCTCGGGGTTTTTCCAGTACACCTTTTCGAATGTCTTCCCTGAGCCTTTTACTGTTCCGTTAAACCATATAAACGAATTAAGTTGGGAGATAATGAAATTAAAATCCACTATCTCTTCATTTACAAATATAAAGTTAGGCCTTTTGCCATACCTGGTCCAGGTTTCCAACAGGAAGTTTATATAATCTGGTACCAGGTTCATGATGTTGCTGGTGATTGGTTTACTTACCGGTAACTTTTCAAAATCTTTTATCATCAGCAGCTCCAGGTTTGATCTCACCGGCTGAACATTATTTCCTGGGGCCGATATACTGAGGATATAGTCGGCTGTACGGTGAAACATACGCCCCTGAGAGGAGTAGTTTTCAGAAATAAAAAAAAGAATCCTGCGGTTTGACTGAACCAGGTAATCAACCGGAGGCCACGCTTCACCGCTGGGAAGATAAAACAGATTGGCTGCAATAGCCGATTCACTGATGACAGAATCAAGCACTGCTATATTACCATTATAATTAATAAACACCGGAATAACTTTTGAGGAGTCGCTTGTTATCATCTGGTGCAATTTGCTAATGAATTCCTCAACAGGATATAAACTGCCGGTTAGTGTAATTTTATTTTCTTTTTCCGTAAGATTAATTGCAATGCCTGAATTATTATCTCTTTGAAGATAATTCCAAAAACTCCTTTCTTCAATATTATTTGAATTCATTCCTGCTATCAGGAATGAGGTCTCTGAAATCTCTTTTGCACTTATATTTCCACTAACTGTAAATAGGATGAAAAAGAGGCAATAGATTGAAATGCGTTCTGATTTTGTTCTTATATTCATCTTATATTAAGATTGCAGGAGTCTTAATCCTGCATTATTTTCTGTTCAAAATTAGGTTTTTTATTGAAAGAAACCAGTTTTTTAATTTTTTTTATAGATTTTTTAAATAGCACTGTTTCAGAATATTTGGAGAATTATTAAAGTAAAATTAATGTGGCGTTAAGGGTATTTTACCTATGTTGTTAATTCTTTTCTAATGGTCATCTCTTATCATTGTACTCAAACAAGTAGAATATGTGATAAGGGATGAAAAGAAAACATTACTTGATATTTGCAGCCGGAGGATTTGCAGTGATTTTATTTCTGGTACTTTCACAGCAGATAATTAACTACACTTCAACCGACGAGTTTTGTGCTGCATGCCATGTGCATCCACATGCTGAATCTTCATTCAAACTATCGGCACATAACAGCAACCGCAGTGGCGTATCGGCCCGATGTGTTGATTGCCACCTTCCTCCTGAGGATCAGACTGCTTATTTTTTAACACGTAAAGCTTACCACGGTTTTCATGATTTGTACTATTACGTTACTAAAGATATGGATGAAATTGACTGGGAGGCAAAGCGCACGGTTGAGGCTTCAAAACGTTTTGTTTATGAAGACGGCTGTAAAAAATGTCATACCAATCTTTTTCCGGCAACACTTGATGCACTGGGGGCAGAGTCTCATTTAAAGTACCTGCGCGATCCTGAAAATAATTCATGTGTAAAGTGTCATTTAACGGTTGGGCACTATCGAGGAGAAGTTGCATTAACTATGGAAGAAACTGTTGTTGCTGAAACTGAATTGTATGACAAACCTGCTACTGTTACATCATTTCAGGATTTCACAGAACAGATTCCCGGCACTATCGTATCATTTGATATGGTTGCTGTTAAGGGTGGAACATTCAATATGGGCAGTTCACCAGATGAGCCTTACCGCAGACCTGATGAAGGACCTGTACGCGAAGTGCTTGTCAATGATTTCTGGATGGCTGAAATAGAGGTTACATGGAACGAATACCTGGCGTTTTTTAATGCTACCGGATCACAGGGAAGGAAAGAAGCCGAAGTTTCTGAAGCCGACGAAGAAGTGGATGGCATTTCTGGAGCTACTCCACCATGGGGGGCGCCTGACCAGGGATGGGGTATGGGTAACCGGCCGGCAATTACTATGACTCATCATGCTGCTGAAACATATTGCCGCTGGCTAAGCAGTGCTACCGGGAAGAACTACAGGCTGCCTACTGAAGCTGAATGGGAATATGCCGCACGGGGAGGTACACAGGGGCCATATTTCTTTGAAGGTTCACCTAAAAACTTTGAAACGGATGGTATATGGAATAAAATATTCGGACCAGATACTGCCGTAATTAATACTTACGTCATTTACCAGGAGAACAGCCCGTATCGCACCCAGCCCCCACTAGCAGTAAATCCGAACCCGTTTGGATTAAAAAACATGCTAGGCAATGTTGCGGAGTTTTGCCTCGATTATTACGATCCTCAGGTTTATGCAAAATACCCTCAGGGTGTGGTGAAAAATCCAAGGGGACCGCGTGATGGCCTTGAACATGTGGTAAGAGGAGGGTCTTTTAAAAACTCGGCAAAGGATTTACGTATAGCGCGACGCGATTTTACACGTACAAAAGAGTGGCTGGAGACCGATCCGCAAATACCTAAAAGCATATGGTGGTACTCCGATGCGAACCATGTTGGCTTTAGGGTGATATGTGAATACCCTGCTCAGGAAATAAATGAAGAAACCAAAAATTAATTATATCATGGATAAAAATCAACTGTCGCGACGGAACTTCCTTGGGAAGTCAGCACTTATAGGGGCTGCCGGTTTTGCCGGGTTAAGTGCCATTAGTTCCTGTAGCATGAATACCAAAAAAGTTGATTACCAGTTTCCTCCATTATTGGAAAAAGCCCCTGACGGAAAGAAACTACGTGCCGGATTGGTAGGATGTGGAAACAGGGGCACCGGCGCTGCATTAAACTTCCTTGCTGCAGGCAATGATCTGGAACTAATTGCCCTTGCCGATGTTTTTGAGGATAAGGTATGGGATTGCCATGGAAAGCTTGAAAAGCAAAAAGTGGAAGTTCCAAAAAACAACTGCTTCTGGGGGTTCGATGCCTACAAGCGGTTGCTGGATGTTGATCTGGATATTGTTTTGCTTGCCACACCTCCGCATTTCAGACCCGAACACTTTGATGCTGCAGTTCAGGCCAAGAAGCATGTTTTCATGGAAAAGCCTGTATCGGTCGACCCTGTGGGGGCACGGCAAATTATAGCCACCTCTAAAAAAGCAGAGACGATGGGACTTACCATTGTCACTGGAACTCAGCGGAGGCATCAGCGCGACTACCTTGAAACATATCGTCAGGTGGCCTCAGGGGCAATTGGAGAAATCACTTCGGCAAAGGCCTGGTGGCTCCAGTCGCACGTTTGGTTCCGCACCCGTGAAGAAGGATGGGGCGATATGGAATACATGCTGCGTAACTGGAACAATTTCTGTTGGCTTTGTGGGGACCATATCCTTGATACACATGTACACAACATCGACATCGTTAACTGGTTTGTGGGAAAGCATCCCGAGAGCGCCATTGGGTTTGGTGGCAGGGTGCGCAGGCTCACCGGAGACCAGTACGATTTTTTCAGTATTGATTTTGACTTTGGGAATGGTGTTTTTTCGCACAGCATGTCAAGGCAGATTGATGGCTGTGCCAACTCACTGGGGGAACAGGTAATGGGCACAGAAGGTTATACCAACTGCAAAAATACCATTTATAACCCCGATGGTTCGATTAAATGGCAATACGAATATCCAAAAAACAAGGATGGAAAATCAACCGGAATTGTTAAGGTGTCGCCTTATGTGCAGGAGCATGTTGATATGGTTACGGCTATCAGGGAAAATAATCCTATTGTGGAGGCCGAACGTACTGCTATTTCTACTCTTACAGCTATAATGGGCCGTACGGCTGCCTATACCGGTCAGAAAGTAAGCTGGGAAGACATGCTGAATTCGGCCGAACGGCTTGGCCCAGAGAATCATGAAATGGGACCGGTAAGCAAGGAATTCCCTGTGCCGTTGCCAGGAACACAACATAAAGCTTAATGATATGATTTCGGTTGTTATTCCATTCTTAAACGAGGAGAAACTTATAACCCGGTTTCTCAATGAGCTCTGCGAAAATATGGAGCAGACGGGTGAAGCGTATGAAATCGTTTGTGTTGACGATGGAAGCACCGATACTACTTTACAGAAGCTGATAGAGTTTCGCAGCAGGAACAGCAGCATAAAGATTCTTTCCCTTTCGCGGAATTTTGGGTTGCAGCCTGCCCTCACGGCCGGCATCGAATATGCAAAAGGTGATTACCTTATAATTATGGATGGCGATTTCCAGGATCCTCCTGAACTGGTACCTGTACTTTTTGATAAAATAAAAGCAACCGGTGCCGATATTGTTTCGGCTGTACGGGAGGCACGGAATGAAAAATTCACCAAAAGAATTTACATCAATATCTTTCACAGGATCTTTGATAAACTCACCGGTGGTCAGCAGGTTTCGCAAACCGGTAACTTCTGCATCATAAATAAGAAAGCCCACCGTGCTATGCTACAGTTTTCGGAACGCAACAGGTACATTCCGGGTATACGTAACTTTATCGGGTTCAGGCATGAGTTCATTTTGTACGACCGCCCCGATCGGCCTGAAGGTGAAGCCAAGATGAGTCGTAAGAAACTTTTTTTGCTTGCCTCCGACGCTATCTATTCCTTTTCCAAATGGCCCATTATTATATGTTTATACCTGGGATTGCTCGGAATATTTATATTTTTTCTGGCTATTATCTATACGGTCGCTTCTAAGTTTCTCGGCTTTGCTCCTATAGGTTGGTCTTCTATGTTCCTGGCCATTAGTTTTTTTGGTTCGGTGCAACTGACTTTCCTTGGACTTATTGGCGAATATGTTTACCGCATTTTCAAGGAAGTGCAGGATCGGCCTATTTACTTCGTACAGGATATATATGAATAAGAGCCGCTACATAGTGCCAGGGAAATACCTGTTTGCAGGAGTGCTTCTTTTTGCAACTGCAGTACTTGCTATACTGGCACCGAAAAGTGCGGTGAATGTTGATGAACAATTGCATTATCCTCATGCAAAGAATGTTGTGAACTGGTATTTTACCGGAGGAGAAGATCAATCCGCCTTGAATACCCCACAAACAAATTTGAAATACTATGGCCAGTCGATTGATAATTTCACTGCCCTGGTTAACCGTATATTTAATTTCGAAGATGAATTTCTTGTCCGTCATTATACAGGTGCATTTTTCTTTTTATTGCTCCTGCTTTTTACAGGATTGCTGTCAAAAGATATTACAGGTTCCTGGACAGCAGCTGCGGTAACGATAATGGCTCTATTATTTATGCCTCGTCTGGCCGGACAGGCATTCGGAAACCTGAAAGATATTCCATTTGCCGCAGGTTACATGGCAGGACTTTTAATGATTGTCCGTTTACTGAAGGAATTCCCTCAGGTTAAGTGGAAAACAGCCCTGTTGCTTGGAGTTGCCATAGCATTTACTGTTTCGGTAAGGGCAGGAGGGTTCATTCTCTTCGCATACCTGGGGTTGTCTTTTCTGTTATATTTTGTATTGAAGCCTTTTTACTTAATAGAGATTGTTTCAACTAAACCCGTTTTTGTAAGGCTAATGGGCCAGGCGGCAGTTATTGTGGTGGTCGGTTATTTTACCGGATTGCTGTTCTGGCCCTATGCCCTGCAAAACGTGTTGGTACATCCGCTCGAGAGCCTGCAGGTAATGGAGCATTATAAGGTGAGCATAAGGCAGATCTTTGAAGGTGACCTGATGTGGAGTACACAACTACCATGGTATTACCTGCCCAAATGGCTGATAATTTCAACACCTTTATTTGTATTGATTGGGTTTGTGATATTTTTAGCATTGTTGTTTCGGGAAAGTCTTGGCTCCCGTCGCAACAATCGCCAATTGCTTTTGGAAGGTTTCGTACTGTTTGCTTTTGTATTTCCGTTTTTATATGTAATTGCCATCGATTCAAACCTTTACAGCGGAATCAGGCAAATGCTGTTTATCCTGCCACCAATGGCTTTACTGGCAGTTTGGGGAACCTATAAACTGGTTCATTTTCTTATATCGAAGAACAGGATAGCCGGTTATGCGGTTGCTTTTAGTTTTCTTATTTTGTTATTAATTCCTGCAAAGCACCAGGCAGCAACATTCCCGGTTGATTATGTCTATTTCAATTCATTGGCTGGTGGGAACAAAAAGGCCTGGGGTAATTACGAATACGATTATTATTACCATAGTATAAAAGAAGCTTTTGATTTTCTGAATAATCATGCCGGGGGCAATGAAATTACTGTTGCAATGAATTGCAACCTGTCGAATTATTTCGATAATCAGCAGGGGATGAACTATACATATACCCGCTTCCTTGAAAGAAGTTCTGCTGAATGGGATTATGGACTATTTGGCTTGAACTATATGGAGCCAGGTTTATTAAAGAGTGACAGATGGAAACCTGCTGACGAAATAAAAACATTCTATCATAAAGGAAATCCTGTGGCCGTGTTGGTTAAGCGATCTGATAATTCAGATTTTTATGGTATTTCTGAAATAAAAAACGGAAATTTGCAAAAGGGGATAGCTCTCCTTGAAAATGCCCTGGAGAGGCAGAAAAATAATATTTGGCTATATGTAAACATGGCCAGGGCACAACTTGATCTGGGAAATGAAGAGGAATTCTTTTATTACCTAAATGAAGGAAAGAAGGTACATTCTTCATATGAACCTCTGCTTCTTTTGGAAGCCAGCTATTATTTCAGGAAAGAAGAAGATGGAAAAGCAAATGAAATTCTTGACCGGTTACTTGAAGTTAATCCCAGGTATTTGCCGGCTCAACAGTTATATAAAGATGTTAGGAAAAGAATAGAAAAGGTAAGTTGAAGTTAAATCATTAAATAAATAGAGATGAAATCATTAAAAAATTTGTTTGCAACATTTATTGCCGGAATTATGAGTTTACCTTACATGCTTTTTGCTCAGGATGAAGGTACCTATATTGACAACCTTGGTGTGCAGGATAGTTCTTACATGGAACAGGATATGCTGGCGGAAGGTGCAAAGGGTACAAGCACAGGAACAATTGTGATAATTATTGTTGTAGTTATTATTGTTATTGCTGCTGTTGCTTATTTCATTAAGAAACGTAAAAAATAACTCGCCGGCATTTTGAATTTTATTTTTAGCTGTCAAAATTAAATTTATGTACCATGTTTTTTTCTGATTTTGATCAGAAGGATAATGTTGCATTAATAAAAATTAAGCTGTCATAAAAGATATTTTTGACAGCTTAATTTTTTTAGAGTTAGATGTTATTAAACCTCCTTCAGTTCTTTTCATTTTGTGTAAACAGGAAGATTGTTTATTGAGATGACATCGGGGCTGCCTTTTTTTGGACTTTTGTTTAATGTGCAGACAAAAAAAAAGGCAGCTTCTACAAGCTGCCTCAAAGCCATGAAAACAATTAAACAATGTTCAGAAAACAGAAAACTAGAAACAATTTATATCGTCATTATATCTTTATCTTTAGCTTCCACTAAAGCATCTACCTTTTTAACAAAATTATCCGTTAATTTTTGAACTTCATCTTCTCCATCTTTTTCAAGATCTTCTGCGAGACCTTCCTTTTGCAGCTTTTTAAGGTTTTCGTTGGCCTCTTTCCGTGCGAGCCGGATGCTAACCTTAGCTGTTTCACCTTCCTGTGCGGCCTGTTTTACCAGTTGTTTCCTTCTTTCTTCAGTCAGCACCGGTATATTTATACGAATAATTTCTCCGTTGTTATCAGGATTGAATCCCAGATTTGCTGCTAATATAGCCTTTTCAATTATAGGAATCAAATTTTTCTCCCAGGGTTGGATAGCAATGGTACGTGCATCAGGTGTACTGACGTTAGAAACCTGGCCAAGTGGAGTAAGTGAACCATAATATTCAACTTGTATTCCATCAAGCATGGCAGGAGAAGCTTTACCTGCCCTGATATGAACCAGTTCTTTTTCAAGGTGCGCAATGGCAGCACGCATTTTCTCCTTACAATGTTCAATAACAAAATCTACTTCTTCTTGCATTGGTTAAGCAGTGAATTTCTACCCTTTGATCGATAGCAAATATAAAAAAAATATATTTAAGCTAAAATATTTTATGGTTTAGTTTTATTTCAGAGTAAAAAAAACAATTCAATAAACTAAAGTACCTATGTTTTCACCTGAAATAACCTTCCCGAGATTTCCTGGCTGATCCATGTTGAAAACCAGCACCGGAAGGTTGTTTTCCTTGCAGAGCGTTGTAGCTGTCAGGTCCATTACCCTCAATTTTTTATCATAAATTTCGTCAAAACTTATTTTGTCATATTTTATGGCTTCAGGATCTTTTTCAGGGTCTGCAGTATAAATGCCATCAACTCTTGTTCCTTTCAACATAATATCAGCGCCAATTTCCACAGCCCGAAGTGCGCTGGCCGTGTCGGTTGTAAAATAGGGATTGCCTGTTCCGGCTGCAATTATAGCCACTTTCCCCTGCTCAAGTGCTTCCACTGCTTCTTCCCTGACATAGTAATCGGCCACCGGCTCCATTCTGATGGCAGTGAACACTTTTGTTTTAACACCTGCTGCATTCAGCGATGAGCTCAGGGCAAGGCTGTTAATGACGGTTGCCAGCATTCCCATTTGATCGCCCTTTACCCTGTCGAAACCCTTATCCGTTCCGCTGAGGCCCCTGAATATGTTTCCCCCTCCGATAACAATTCCGGTTTGAACCCCTGATGCAGTTATTTCTGCAATCTGCTGAGCGTATTCATATAAACGGTTTTCATCAATGCCAAAGTTTTTGTCGCCCATGAGTGATTCACCACTCAATTTTAAAAGAATCCTTTTGTATTTTACCATAACTTGATATTGCAACTTTACTTAATCTCAATTCCTTTCTCAAGGCACCATTTTTTTCCTAATTCACCCAGTTTGTACTTCTGAATTTTTCCGCTGGCAGTCATAGGGAATTCCTGAACAAAGAAAATATATTTAGGTGTTTTAAACCGGGCGATTTTACCACGGCAATAATCCGTCACCTCAGCCTCGGATAAGGTGTGTTTCTTTTTAACTTTTATGAATGCTGCCACTTCTTCACCATATTTAGGACTAGGGATTCCTGCAACTTCTACTGCTTCAATCTGGGGAAGCCCGTACAGGTAATTCTCAATCTCGCGGGGATATATATTTTCACCCCCACGGATTATCATATCTTTAATGCGACCGGTTATCCGGTAGAACCCATCTTCAGTTTTAACAGCCAAATCGCCCGAATGCAGCCAGCCATCGGCATCAATGGCATTGCTGGTTGCTTCCGGCCGGTTGTAATATCCTTTCATTATATTGTAGCCACGGCAGCAAATTTCACCTTGTTCGCCGGTACTGCATGTTTCTCCGGTTTCGGGGTTAACAATTTTAACTTCCACATTGGGCAATTCGAACCCTACAGTGGTAGCGCGCACTTCAGCGGCATTATGTGTTCTGGTGGCAGTAATTCCGGGCGATGCTTCGGTCAGACCGTAAACGATGATGATGTCTTTTGCATGCATTTTGGTCATAACCTGTTTCATTGTTTCGATGGGGCACAGCGAACCGGCCATAATGCCTGTACGCAAGGAGCTCAGATCGAACATATCGAACATTGGATGGTTCAGTTCGGCAATAAACATTGTTGGAACGCCGTAAAGGGCTGTACATTTTTCTTTTTGAACGGAAGCAAGAACCATGAGCGGGTCAAATTCTTCAGTGAATACCATTGTGGCACCGTGTGATACGGTTCCGCAAACAGCAAACACGCACCCAAAGCAATGAAACAACGGCACGCATACCAGGAGTTTGTCATCGGAACTGTACTTCATGCATTCGGCCACTGAATATCCATTGTTCAGTATATTGTGATGGGAAAGCATTACTCCCTTCGGAAATCCTGTAGTGCCCGAGGTGTACTGCATATTAATTACATCATGGCAATCAAGTGATTCCTTAATCGATTCGAGTTCAACATCATCCATATGGTTGCCCAGCAGAATCAGCTCAGGTGTATTGTACATCCCCCGGTGTTTTTGCTGGCCTATAAAGGCAACATTTCTAAGTGCAGGAAATTTTTCACTTTTTATTTCACCCCTGGCTTGTTCTTTTAGTTCAGGAACAAGCTCGAAAATCATTTGTACATAATCGCTGTCACGGTAGCCATCAACCAAAAACAAGGTGTTGATGTCGGCATCCTTCAGCAGGAACTCAAGTTCGGAGAGTTTGTAATTTGTATTGATGGTAACGAGTACAGCACCTATTTTAGCAGTGGCAAACATAACGGTAGTCCAGTCGGGAACATTCTTTGCCCATATACCAACCTTATCACCCGGCCTGACTCCAATATATAATAATCCTTTGGCCAATGCATCCACCCGTTCGTTGAATTCCCGGTAAGTGAAACGAAGGTTTCTGTCGGGGTAAACTATAAATTCTTTTTCGGGCGTTTCAAAGGCCCATTTTTCCAGAATTTCACCTAATTTATATTCGAGTAACTGCATGAAGTTTTAATCTGGTTTAGGTTACTAAAATACTAAAGTTAAATTGGGGTATATACTACAGCCAGAATTTTGGCGGGCTGATTTTTTGCAGCATGTACGTTATGAGCCACAATGGAATCGAGATATATAGTATCTCCTTTTTCTATTTGAAATACATCCTTGCCATAATTAATTTCAATGCTACCTTCGAGGACATAAATAAACTCTTCGCCCTCATGTGAAGAAAGTTTATAATCAGATTCCAGATTAGGTTCTATATCAACAATAAAAGGCTCCATATGCCTTCCGGTTTTGTCCTGTGCAAGCGAAAAAAAGTTTAGGTGCTCACGGTTTGAGTCGTTTTTGGTTGAGAAGCTAAGGCTTGATTGTTCTTCTCCAGCCTTTACTATCACCGGGCCAACATGGTCCTGGTCATCAAGAAAAGTACCAATACGCACACCGAGTGCACGCGAGATTTTTATAAGATGCCCCAGAGAAGGAATGACTCCTTTTTCTTCGATTTTTTCAAGTTGATTCTTATCAAGGTTTGCCTTTAAAGCCAAATCCTCCATAGAAACCTGCCTGAATTCACGAAAATCCCTGATTTTCTTTCCTAATGCTTTTTTGTTCATCTTCTTTTGAAGTTACAACCATTTAACAAACTTGAAATCTTGTTTGTGGGGTAATCCTTCTATATTTGGGAATAGTCTGAATCCATAACTGAACGAGCCGGGGTGCACTGGTCTGTATTTTAAATTAAAACTACATACAGTTTCACTGCAGATTGTCTTATCAAAGTTAACTGATTCAATTATTTTTGAACCTTCTCCGTTGCCGTTTTCAGTAACGAGCAGTTCAAGGCCAACTTCATCGCAATTAAGTCCCTTCAGATCGATATCAATACGTATCGGATATTCTTTTCCAATTTTCATTACGTTGTTAAGGCCATCAGCAAAATCAGTTTTTTTAATTTCTATTTTGTTCCAGATTGAACTAACCTTGAATTTCCATGCAGCCAGTTCTTTTGCCCATTTGAAATCATCCTGTATTATTTTTTTACTCCGTTCAAGCTGGGGCTGATAATACCTGGTATGATAATCCCGCATCATTCTTCCGGTAGTGAAATTTGGAGCCACTTGTGCAATGGTATTTTTAATGTAGGAAATCCATTCCATTGGAATGTCTTCATTGTTTCGATTGTAAAAAGTTTTTACAATTTCCTGCTCCAAGATAGTGTATATTGTTTCGGCATCAAGTTCGTCCTGAAAATCCTGCACATCATAGGTTCGTTCTGCCGCCAGGGCCCATCCGGCATTTTTTTGATAGCCTTCCACCCACCAGCCATCAAGAACAGAAAAATGCAGTGTTCCGTTCATTGCTCCTTTTTGCCCGCTGGTTCCTGACGCTTCCAAAGGGCGGGTAGGAGTGTTCAGCCAAACATCAACACCCTGCAAAAGCATCTTTGCCAGGTTGATGTCGTAATTCTGAAGAAACAGGATCTTTCCTCTGAATTCAGGTCGTTTGGAAATTTCAACAATGTATTTTATCAGATCCTGGCCAGCCTTATCGGCAGGATGAGCTTTTCCTGCAAAAATAAATTGTACCGGCTTGACAGGATTGTTCACAATCGCTGATAACCGCTCCAGATTACGGAAAAGCAGATATCCTCTTTTATAAGTAGCAAAGCGTCGTGCAAAACCAATTGTAAGTGCATTAGGATTTAATCTTCCCAGGACTTCGGTAATCAGCTGCGGGTTTTCGTTACGTTTAATCCATGTATCTGAGAAACGCGCTTTAATATAGCTTACCAGCTTTGAGCGAAGAGTTTTTCTGAGATCCCAGATTTTGCTCTCCGGAACATCGTATATTTTTTTCCAGACATTGAAGTCGAGTTGATTGTTTGGGAATTCGTTTCCAAAGTATTCTTTATGGATATTTTTCCATTCCTGTGCGGTCCACGTAGGATAGTGTACACCATTGGTTACATAACCTATTTCCAGTTCTTCTTCCAGAAATCCCTGGTAAAGCGATTTAAGAACGGTTTTGCTTACCTCACCGTGGAGTTTGCTAACTCCATTAATACCCTGTGAAAGGTTGCAGGCAAGGTAACTCATATTAAAGTTGGTTTCATTCGGCTTTGCTTTTCCAAGCATTTCAAATTGCTGCCAGTCTAAACCAAGTTTACGGGGATAATCGGCCATATAAGGCTTGAACAGATCGTTGTAAAATGAGTCGTGCCCGGCAGGCACCGGGGTGTGTGTGGTAAATACAGTTGTAGCACGCACTACTTCTTTAGCTTCAGCAAAACTTAGTTTGTATTTTTCCATAATATATGCCATCCGTTCGAGGCCAATGAAAGCAGCATGACCTTCGTTGCAGTGGAATATATCAGCAATTACTCCAAGCTTGTTTAACGCTTTTATGCCCCCAATTCCCAGCAGAATTTCCTGTTTGAGCCGGTTTTCGTTGTCGCCACCATACAAATGATGTGTTACAAACCTGTCTTGTTCCTGATTTTCGGGAAGGTCGGCATCCAAAAGGTACAGTTTAATTGAACCAATCAGTACCTGCCAGATTCGGGCAACAAGTTTGCGTCCGGGAAATTCCACTTCAATACTTACCCAATCACCTTTCTCATCCAGCAAGGGATGAACAGGAATTTTAGAAAAATCCTGGAATTCATAGCTGGCCATTTGTTCCCCATGAATATTAAGGACTTGTTTAAAATATCCATAGCGGTATAATAATCCAACTGCAGTAAGGTTTACTTTCATATCGCTGGCTTCCTTCAGATAATCACCTGCCAGCAGGCCAAGACCTCCGGAATAAATTTTCAGGGAGTCATGCAGCCCGTATTCCATACTAAAATAAGAAATCTGAGGTCCTGAGGGATTTTGCCTTTCTTCCATGTAACGGTTAAACTCACCGTAAACCTTTTGCATATCCGACATAAACTTTTCATCGTTTTCCAGTTGCTGAAAACGTTTGTAGTTTACCTCTTCAAGCATAAAGACCGGATTATGGGCACATATTTCCCATACTTCAGGGTTTATGTAACTGAATAATTCCCGTGCACTGTTATTCCAAACCCACCAAAGGTTCTTTGATAATTCGCGCAAGGGAGCCAGGCTTTCCGGTAAGTGTGATTCTACAATTATTTTTCTCCAGACAGGTTGCTCGTTTTCCTGCCATTGTATATATGTGTTGCCTTCAGTATTCATTATAAATTCGAATTTTAGTACTTAAAAAAGTTGACCGCAAAAATACACTTTCTGTTTAGTTGAGCTCTGAATTAGTAGATAATTTTGGATTGATTGACAATGTAATAACATGAAATATATTAATTCCCTTTTTTTCTTTTTGAATTAGGTTTTAATTTCTGTTTAGGCTTTTGCAACCTTTGTATCTCCAGTTCCAGTGTTCTTATTTTTTTATCTTTCAGACGAATAATTTCCAGCAGATTTTCAACCTTCAACTGGTTTTCCTCTGAATCAGGTACATCTTCATTCAACCTGAGGGTAAAATCACTTAAAACGTTCATGTAATTTATAAAAGCTTCATAGGGTGAATCAAATGGGTTCTTATAAATCTGTCCCTGGTTACCTGAAAAATATTTAGTTGACATATAGTAAAAATGATCACTTTCCTGAAGGTAGTTCCAGTCTTTAATCAGGTCATCATTTTTGCAATTAGTCATTTTTTGTGAAAGAACGTATAGTTTTTCGAATGCTTCTTTCTGCATTTCGTTCCCAAGCCAAGAAGTTAAATCTCTTTCTTCATCAGCCCAGGATATGGGATCAGGAACACTTACAATAGAAATTGGTTGTAACTCCTGAACTGCCTGAGAAGGTGTAACAAATTTCAGGTTGTCATTTTTAACAACAGTGTCAACCCAATGTTCAAGGAAATCAAAGATACCACTCTCCTTTGGCTGCCTCTGTCCAAAAGTTTCATAACTCAAAAAAAGGTTAACTATTTCTTCCTTTTCCTGAAGTTTATTGATCCATCCTGTAAATTTTTCTGCTGTTAAAGGGAACTCCGACCAGTTTGTATTTGAAAATCGGAATGAAATATCGTCGCTAAACTTAAAGTTTCGCATTAAAACTTTTATCCGGGGGTTGATTGCATTTACGTATAAAAAGTTTGGGCTTTTCCAGCCAAGAACATGTCGTGCCCCTTCTGTTAAAATGGCGGTATAACCCATTTTATGAATTTGGGCTCCAATTTCATCGGAGTATATCATTTCAGTATTCCTGAAAACCTTAGGTTTTTGCCCGAAAAGATCAAATATTCTTTGATCATGCAAGAGAACTTGTTTTTCAAATACGTTTTTATCTTTAAGTGATGATATGGAATGAGAATAAGTCTCAGAAAGAAATTCAACACATCCGGTTTTTGTTAAATCTTGAAACGACTTAATTACCTCAGGTGCATATAATTCAAACTGATCCAATGCAACCCCTGTAATTGAAAAGGCAACTTTGAATTCCCCTTTATATTTAGTTGCCAGTTTTAATAAAAGTTTATTTGTAGGCAGGTAACACTTTTCTGCTACTTTGCTGAGAATAGTTTCATTTGCATAATCATCGTAATAATAATGATCGTTCCCAATGTCGAAAAATCGGTAACGTCGGTACCTGAATGGTTGGTGAATTTGAAAAAATAAGCATATCGATTTCATATCCAAATGCAATTGGTCAAATTATTAACTAAGTAAACTTTTATAAACATTTTTAACTTCTTTCGCTGAGTGTTTCCAGGTGAGTTCATTTACTTCCTGTTTTCCCGATTTCTTAAGAAATTCTGCCAGTGAAGTGTAGTGAAGCAGTCCGTATATAGAATCGGCCATTGAATAAGTATCCCAAAAGTCAATTTTAATTGCGTTCTTCAATATTTCAGATACGCCAGATTGATTGGAGATAATGACCGGCACATTAGCCTGCATGGCTTCAAGCGGGACAATACCAAATGGTTCCGATACCGACGGCATGACAAAAACATCCGTGAGTTTAAGCATCTGATAGACTTCATCCCCTTTGAGGAAACCCGTAAAATGAAATTTATCGGACAATCCCAGTTGGGCTACGCGGGCAATCATTTCATTCATTTTATCGCCGCTGCCTGCCATTACAAACCGAACGTTTTTCATTTTTTTGGATAAAAGGAAAGCTGCTTCCACAAAATATTCAGGGCCTTTTTGCAGGGTTATCCGGCCAAGGAATGTTACAACCTTCTCATTTAAACCTTTTTTTAACTTAATTTTGTTTAATTTGGCTTCCGGTTCCACGGCATTATAAATAGTGGTTATTTTTTCAGGAGGAATATTGTATTTTCCAATAATAATTTGCCTGGTAAAATTGCTTACTGCAATTATTCTGTCGGCAGTTTCCATGCCATCCCTTTCAATAGCATACACAGCAGGATTAACATTTCCTCCACTGCGGTCAAAATCGGTGGCATGTACATGTATCACCAGTGGTTTTCCTGAAAGTCTTTTTGCTGCAATACCTGCCGGATAGGCAAGCCAATCGTGTGCATGAATCAGGTCGAAGCTGCTGTCGCGGGCTATAGATTCAGCAACTATTGCATAATTTTTGATCTCTTCAATAAGATTGGGGCCATAGGTGCCGCTAAATTCTATTTTAAATCCTTCAGTTGTTTTTACAAAACGATTTTTTGTTGTCTGCCGTTGGCTTTTTAAGTACCAGAATTCCTCATCGCTAACATAGGGAATGAGGTTTGAGTTTACTTCGAAGTATTCAATTTTATTTTCTGTATCAGTGAATGCAATTTCTTTTTTGCTAACCGGAATATTATTGGCACCTGTAAGCTGAATGGTGGCAGGTTCTTCATCTCCAAACACTTTAGGTACAACAAACTGAATTTCGAGTCCTTTGAAACTGGAGAGGCCTTTTGTCAATCCATAACAGGCTGTGCCTAACCCCCCGGAAATATGGGGAGGGAATTCCCACCCAAACATCAGAATTTTCATGGCCTGCCATTTAATGGTTTAAAATTATGTGCAAGGTGAAGTGCGTAAAAAATTCCTGCCACATTAAAAGCCTGGGAAACTGCTCCCTTCCCTATATGCGGTGGATCTCCGTTGTAAACTTCTGAAAAAGTACCCACACAATGTTCAGTTAACGCTTCCTCAAACATTTCTATCTGGGTTTTAATAAAAGGAAGACCACCTGCACCATGTATATTCAAATAAGCTTCGGTAAAGAATTGTATCAGCCAAGGCCAGGCAGCCCCCTGGTGTATGGCTGCATCACGTTGAATCGGTCCGCCCTCCACAACTCCTTTATAACGCAAATGATCGGGAGAAAGAGAACGCATTCCGCGGCTGGTTAACAATTTCTGTTTTGCAACACTAAGAATCTGTTTTTTTTGCTCTTTCGAAAGCGGGGAATACTTCATTGCCGCGGCAATGATCATATTTGGTCTCACGGCCCAATCAGCAACTTCCTCTTTGACTACATCTGCCAAATGTTCGTGCCCCTGGTTCCAAAAGGTTTTCATAAAGGCATTCCCTGCTTTTTCAGGCATATCCTCCCACTTGTTTATAAATTCCTTGTCGCCTAAACTGCGGCACATTTCCAGGGTAAATACAATAGCATTATACCATAATGCATTTATTTCAACTGCCAGTCCTTCTCTTTGTGTTACCGGCTTTCCGCTAATATAGGAATTCATCCAGGTAAGCGCGGTATTTTCTTTTTCAGCCTCAATCAATCCATCCGGGGTCATATTGATAAATTCGGGGATGGAACCTCTGTATGCTTCCAATATTTCTTTAACTGTACTGCAGTAATTCAGCCATATTCCTTTTGGCAACCGCTGAGTTTCGGTACATTTTTGCAAGGCCCAGATAAACCACAGGGAAGCATCTGCTGAACTATATATTTTTGTTGGGCTTAGGATGTTATCAGGAAAAAGGCCATTGTTCAGGTATTTTTTATAAGTACCCAGAACTTCAGGATAAAGGTTATTATTACCGGTTGCCAGCGCCAGTCCAGGCAGCGAAATAAATGCCTGTCGGCTGATACTGTCGTACCAGGGAAACCCCGCAATTATTGTTGTGTCATCTTTTTTTTGATAGATGAACTGTTCGGCGGCGTGTTTCAGCGCTCCTGTATAAGTAGTCCTGTGGCTGCCTTTATTAATTTCCTTTGAAAAGGTTTGCTTTAATGAATTTGGCTTTGCATTTTCAATGCCCGCTGCAAAAACCACTTTCTCTCCCGGATTGAGGTTTAATTCGAAATAACCCGGAACGAACAAATCTTCAAGGTAATCATAGCCTCTGTTTAATTCTTTAATGTATTCAATGTTGTAATACCAGTCGGGCACGGGCACGAATTCATTATTTTTGCTAAACTGCATGTATAGTTCCGGATACCCATCGTACAGCCTGGTACTTATACCATTTTCCACAGGAAGGTATTTGCTGTTAACAAAAAGATTTGCCTTGCTTAAATTGTGCATATTGCGGAAAGCCAGAAATGGCTTAAAACGAAACGTTGTAGTATCCGGTGCTTCCTCAAGTGTATATCGGATAAGTATCTGCTTCTTTTTTTTACTCAGAATCCTCTCCATGACAAGTATAATACTGCCAATCCGATAGGTTATTTTAGGAATGTGACCAAATTCGATATTTTGAATATATTTATGACCAGCAGGTTCATAAGTGCCTCCTTGATAACGATGAATACCCAGTTTGAATTCTTCATCCTCTTGAATGATTGAAACATCGAGAGAGGAAAGCAGAACATGTTTTTCTTCTCCGAAATGACTGATGGGGCATACCAATAGCCCATGATACTTACGGGTATTGCATCCGTTTAACGTCGTACTGATATAAGATCCCGTACGGCTTGATCGCAGAATTTCCCGATCGAGTGAATACAACAGGTTTATTAACTGTTCCTTGTCAAACTTGAGATAGCTCATCTGGCTTGTTTTTATCTGCAATTGTGCTTATTCTGTCTGAAAGCAAATTTATTTCATTCGTTAGATTAAGGTAAGGAAATTTTCCCTGAAGCTGTTGTGCCTTTATAAAACTTTCTCTTAAAAATTGAAGGTGTTCCTGAGTAAACATGTTATAAGGCTTGTGGTTCAACGCAGAAGTTAATTTTTGAACTTTTTTTGATATATTCTGGCACTCATCTTCTATTAGTGCATTCTGAAAAATTTTCCATATATGATTGACGGCTGATGATGACAGATGAATCATATCCTCATCGTAATACCGGTAGTCGCGTAACTCATCAATCATGATTTCATACGAGGGAAAATAGTTGCAGCGTTCTTCTCCAAATCCTCTTATAATGTTATCAATCGACAACAGGAGTGTTGCCTTGCTGCGCTGGTTTTCGATGGCACCATCTTTCCAGTGCCTGATTGGGCTCACTGTAAAAATTACTTTCAGGTCGGGGTTGATTTTCCAGATTTCAGGAAGTATCTGACGGTATTCCTCTACAATTTCACCCGGGGTTAAACGGAACCGTTTGAATTCTTTATTTGTAATTTTATGGCAATTGGAAACAGTCTGGCCTGTGGGTTTATATTCATATACCCACGCTGTACCGAAAGAAAGGAAAAGAAAGCCGGCTTTTTGTAAAAACAGGGAAGAGGTTTCAATTCGATGGTTCATTTCCATTAACGCTTTTTCAGCATCGGGCGAAGAAAACCTTCCATGATGATAAAAGCTGTGATAAAGTCCATCGTGATTGATTAGATCATTTATTATAAACTTTTTGTTTTGTAATAGAAACCGTAAGCCATGGGCAATAGAAACCGGATTATATAATATGCCGAAGGGATTTAAATCTACCGGATATTTAAATGCCACCATTTTATTTCCGATGTTCTCAGTAAAGCATGAACCCATGAACATCGTGGATTGCCTGTATCCTGTTTTCCATCCGAAGTCAGGAACATTTACTTCGGTGTGAAAATTTGAAATCATCTTACTTAGCTTTTGGGATATCTATTTTTTTAAGAACAAGAGCAGTACGTGCAGGTAGATACAGCCTTAAATAATGCTGACTTGTTATTCCCCCGATTGGCATGGTGTAATATGGAAAATCCTCTTCGATTCTGTCGTAACCACCATACCTGCCTGAGTCGGTATTTAATACGATCTTATACTTTCCGGCGCCCAGAGGGATGCCATAGTCGGTAAATGATTGCACCGGATTAAAGTTAAATATAACAAGAAACAATCCTCTGTGAAAAGCCAGCACTTTATCAGGTTTATTCTCCAATACCAGATCAACCGGGGGGATGGTAAGTAATTTATGTTCACGAAGGAATGAAATCATATCCTTATCGAAATCATACAACCAATGGAATTTAAGCTGGGGATCTTCAGATATGCTCCAGAGTCGCCGGCAATGCTTATGCGACCATTCGTTTCCCGGACGGGGGAAATCAATCCATTCGGGGTGTCCAAATTCATTTCCCATGAAGTTCAGATAAGCGCCACCTGCAGTGGTTGCTGTTGCTAACCGTATCATCTTATGCAATGCAATACCACGATCTACCATCATATTAGGCTGATCTTTCCGCATGCTGTAATACATTTCCTTATCGATCAACCGGAAAATAATAGTTTTATCACCTACCAGGGCCTGATCATGCGATTCGGCATAACTCACTACTTTTTCATCAAGCCGCTTCGATGTGAGACTATGGAAAATATCACCTACTTCCCATTCATCGTCGCTTTTTTCTTTAATAATCTTTATCCAGTAATCAGGAACTCCCATAGCCATGCGGTAATCAAAACCCATTCCACCCGCATCTAAGGGCACAGCCAGACCAGGCATCCCGCTCATATCTTCAGCAATTGAAATGGAGTTGGGTTTTACCTGTTTAATCAGGATATTTGCCAGAGTCAGGTAAGTCGTGGCTTCCATATCAACATTCCCATTGAAATAGTCATTATAGCTGCTGAACGATTTGCCTAAACCATGATCGTAATACAAAATACTTGTTACTCCATCGAAACGGAATCCGTCGAAACGGAAAACTTCGAGCCAAAATTTCAGGTTGGAAAGTAAAAAGTGAAGCACTTCATTTTTACCGTAATTAAAGATATAGGAATCCCAGGCCGGGTGTTCTCCTCTGCCACCATCATGAAAAAACTGATAGCGTGTGCCATCATATCTTCCCAACCCTTCAACTTCATTCTTAACTGCATGCGAATGTACAATATCCATAATGACAGCCATACCCATTTCATGTGCCTCATCAATAAGTTGCTTTAACTCATCGGGGGTTCCAAATCTCGAAGATGGAGCGAAAAAGCTGGAAACATGATACCCGAAGCTTCCATAATAAGGATGTTCAGGGATTGCCATTAGTTGCACGGTATTGTATCCGTTGGCTTTAATCCGGGGAAGCATGTGTTCCCTGAATTCATTATAGGTATGGACTTTTTCTTCTTCTCCAGCCATGCCAATGTGGGCTTCATAAATTAAAGGCGGTTCAGTTAATCCATTAAAATCACTATTCCATTGATACCTGTTTTCGGGATACCATACCTTTGCATTGAAAATATTTGTTTCAGGATCCTGTACTACGTAGTTTGCCCAGGCGGGGACACGCTTCCCGGCATCAATCGCCCAATGCATTGAAAGGGCATATAAATCACCATGATGTAAATCATTCGTATCCAGGTTCAACTCCCAAATACCGTGTCCAACAGGCTGAAATGCATACTTTTTCTGCTCTTCCCAATTATTAAAGGAGCCAACCAAATGAATGTACGTGGCATTTGGAGCCCATTCACGCATAACCCAACCTTCACTGGTTTTATGTAACCCGAAATAAAAATGACCACTGGCAAACTCGTAGAGGGAACTTTCACCTGCGAGTTCCCTTTCTTTGTTTTTGGCTGATTCAATCCTTTGGATTATCGCCTCTTCAAAGGGTTTTAGCCATATGTCATCCTGAATTAGTTTCGGTATATTTTTAAACATGTTCTTTTCTCATAAAGATAGGAAACACTTAGGAAAATTCCTTCATCCGCAATAAAAATACATAGATTATAACAAAAACATATTGTCTTGCTTCATCTATCTGAAAGATGCAATTCAATACAGGCTTATATTCAATTGTAATTATACTTTGGTTCTTTTGGAGTTCAAATTTGAACCATATGAATTTTAATTGTTTATTTTCAAATTCTTAAATGCTTGAAGACTTTAGTATTTCTAATATTGTATGAATTTATTTACAACTACACAGACAGGGATTTCCATTAATCGTTTTTTTTAAATATTCCTTTCACTTTCTGCCAGACATTTTTCTTTGGTTTAATTGAATCCAGTTCCATAGTCTGTAATTCGCGAAGGTTTTTTTCTTTACTATTGCCTGCAAACAGACGATTAAAGAAATCCTGTCTTTCCATTTCAAGCATCTCTTTATAATGCGGCAAATCAAGGTCAGCAACCAATTCATCTTCTAAATCGGGAAACCGGGCATTTTGAATTTTTTTATAATCCGGATCATCGTACAGCGATCTGAAGAATTTACCAACAATAGGCAATGCTGTATATGATCCCTGGCCCAGTCTGCTGCTTCTGAACCGGATACCGGGTTCCTCACCTCCGACCCATGAGCCAGTTACCAGCGTAGGGGTATATCCAACAAACCAACCATCGGCATAATTTTGGGTTGTGCCGGTTTTGCCTGCAAAGTCACCCCTGATATTATAGACTGAACGAATTTTAACTCCTGTGCCTCTTTGCACTGCTGATTCCATCATATGGGTTACCAGCTGGCAGTTTAGCTCATTTAAGTTAGTTTTAGTACCTGCAGGCCTTAGGAATTCTTCCAGTACTTCATCTTCACTGGTTGAAATGGATTGCAGGTAATATGGTTCAACCTTCATTCCCCTGTTTGCAATTGTAGCATATGCATAGAGCAGGTTTTTAAGGTTTTCAGAATGCACTCCAAGGGCTATTGAAGGAACCTTTGGCAGATCGGCTGTAAGCCCCAGTTCATTCACTGTGTGAATTACATTATCAATTCCGGTTTCCATTAAAAGATCAACTGCTACCGTATTCACCGAATTGGTAAGTCCTCCTTCCATTGTGTAAAAACCTTCATGTTTGCCATCAAAGTTAGCAGGTGAGTAGTTATCATAATCATAGTAAACAGTTTGCCTTGCCGGATAATAATCGAAAGGGCTAAGTCCGTTTTCCAGAGCAGCCAGAAATACAAAAGGTTTAAAGGTAGAACCTGGCTGTCTTTTTGAAAGTACATGATCGTATTTAAAGAAGCGAAAATCAATACCACCTACCCATGCCTTCATATCACCACTTGAAGGTTCTATGGCCAGGAAGCCTGCATTTAAAAATCTAAGGTAATGTTTTACAGAATCCATAGGAGTGGTTTCCACCTGTTCCATCCCATCCCAGGTAAACAGAGTAGTGTTTATCTTTTGGTTAAATGATTTTTCTATTTCCTCCTCAGAATAACCCTGGGCTTCCATTTTCTGATATCTTTTTGTACGCCTGACTGCACGTTGAATGATATTTTCATTGCCCCGCCAGGGATCCTGATCTGCCCAGTGTTTATCGAAATCCTCCTGAACCGACTTCATTTGCTCACTTACCGCCTGAATAGCATATTGCTGGAAATCAAAATTCAGGGTTGTCTGAATTCTAAGTCCATCGGTATAAAGGTTCCATGGTTCTCCGTTTTCTTTTGTATTGGATGCGCACCATTCAAGTAACTCAGGTTTAATCATTTCTAAAAAATAGGGCGCTGGCCCTTCATTAAAGGAGATCTTCCTGTAGTTAACCACGAGAGGTTTTTCTTTAAGTGTATCTCCCTCTTCCTGGCTTAGGTATCCATAATTCACCATTTGCGAAATCACCACATTCCTGCGCTGCTTCGACCGTTCAGGATTAATACGGGGATTATAGCTGTTGTTGGCTTTTAACATCCCAATTAATACTGCTCCTTCATCAACTGTTAAATCGGCCGGTGTTTTATTGAAAAAGCGTTCTGCTGCAACCTCTATCCCAAATATGTTTTCACCAAATGGAACTGTATTCAAATATAGAGTTAATATTTCTTCTTTGGAATATATCCGCTCAAGACGGTAGGCAATAATTGATTCCCGAAGCTTATTAACCGGCAAAGAAAGTACCCCCACATTATTCCTTGGAAACAGGTTTTTTGCCAGTTGCTGGCTTATTGTGCTGCCACCACCTGAACTGCGGTCCATAAGTAAAATAGTTTTTACCAATACCCTCATCAGAGCGATTTCGTCAATGCCTCTGTGTTCATAAAAACGGGCATCTTCGGTGGCAATAAGTGCATCAATAACTTTTGGTGAAATTTCATCATAATTTATACTGCTGCGATTTTCCACATAATAACGCCCCAACAGCTTCCCATCTTCTGAAAATACCTCTGAAGCTGTATGATTGCTGATCTTTTTTAGTTGCGCTGATGTGGGAACATGCCCCGTATAGCCGAAAAATACTGCAAAAAAGAATACCAGGAAAAGTACAAAGCCTGTTGCTCCAAGCAAAAGCAGAACTTTTAATGTTTTTTTTGCTACATTTTTCTTATTTGTGTTTTTAATTGAGGATTTTATTTTCTCCAATTTGTTATATAGTGTTTCCTTCACGTGTATGTTCTATTTTATGTATTAGCTTATAACGTATAAGATGCTTATTTGTATTGCATCCGGGGTTAAAAAAATTCCACATGCAGTACTTCAAATGCCGTGCCGGGATGTACTTTGCGGGTTTAGAAAACAGGCATCAGCTAATTTTTATTAATTTAGGAAAATATATGATTGATTTGTTTCAAACAGGAAGCCCTGTAAAAGCATAAAGATTTTTTAAATAGTTTATTTTTAATAAACTTGATAGATAATAAACAACAAATGGAAAAAACAGGTTTTACAACCAGGTCGCTTAATGTTCCTTATTCTAAAAAGGATCCTCACAGTAGTTTGCAAATGCCTATTTATGAAGCGGTGGCATTCGAATTTGATTCAGCAGAACAGATAGAAGCCAATTTTCGTGGTGAATATGTGGCTCATGTTTATTCCAGGGCTTCAAGTCCTACCGTGGAATATTTTGAATTAAAGATGAAAGCTTTACTTAATGCTCATGGTGTACTGGCTGTCAGCTCTGGCATGGCTGCCATTTCCAATGCAATACTTTCTGTAGTTAAAACCGGCGAAAATATTATTTCTGGACACCAGCTTTTTGGGCATACTTATACACTTTTTGCACATACTTTTTCTGATCTGGGAATAGAAACGCGGTTTTCGGAAATGAAACATCAGGAAGAGATCGAAAAACTGATAGATTCTAAAACTCGTGCCATTTATTTTGAAACGGTCACTAATCCTCAGCTTGAAGTTGTTGATATAGAGATGCTTTCGGCAATAACCAAAAAACACAACCTGCTTTTAATTGCCGACAGCACGATTACTCCTCCGAATGTTTTTAATGCACAGCAGTTTGGTGTCGACATAGAAGTTATTTCCGCTACAAAGTACATATCGGGGGGGGCCACATGTTTTGGAGGTGTAATCATCGATTACGGCAACTACAACTGGGAATTAAATCCCAACCTGACCAATTATACCCCAAAATTCGGGAATAATGCATTTATAGCAAAGCTGAGAAAAAATATCTATCGCAATACAGGGGGAAGCATGACTCCTCAAACTGCTTCAAATATGATTCAAGGACTTGATATACTGGAAATCAGGGTTGAAAAATGTTACCAGAATTGTATGACACTTGGTGACTATCTTCAGCAGCACCCACATGTAAAAGCAGTGGGCTATCCAGGATTAAAAAATGATCCGCAACATTTTTTTGCCAAAAAATATTTTTCAGGTATTCCCGGAACTATAATGACATTTGATCTGGAATCGAAAGATGCCTGCTTCCAGTTTATGAACCGGTTAAAGACGATTAGAAGAGCTACCAATCTTAATGATAACAAAACCCTGATCATACACCCGCATTCTACAATTTATGCTGAATTTACAGAAGATGAACGCAACAAAACGGGAATTCGGGATACCATGCTTCGTTTGTCGGTTGGAATAGAAAATACAAACGATCTGATTGCAGATATTTCACAGGCATTGAAATAAGATATTTTTACGGTGACTAATTCACAGCAGTTACCTTACTTCAATCCACGAGGTGCCGTAACAGATTCGGCCCGATTCACTTATTCCTTCAACTGTTACTTTGTATCTGCCCGGCTGATCGGATGTGAAAAAGGTAATGTTTTCCTTTCCGTTCTCTAACAGCAATTCCGGTTCCCAGAAAAGTGTTGTACGAAAATCGGGTGATTCTTGTTTTTCCGCTTCAGGAAAATATTGTGGAGAATAAAATTTTTGGTATGTGGAGTACCCTGCAATTTTTTTTTCCAACATTCCTTTTGCTACATCTGCCGTTTCCGATCTTCCCCTGCGGGTATATATGGCAATTACTCCATTTGCTCCCTCCACTCCAAAAAATGCAAGATTTTGTGGCGATTTAAGTATTTCCACTTTGTCAATATCACCTATAGGAATGGATTTTACCTTTTGAACAGTACCGGAAGTGCTTTCACCAAAATTATTTTCTTCATTTTGGCCCATTCCCTTTGACATAGCTATCAGGCGGTTGGAGCTAACCGGGATACCATCAACCAGAAATAATGGCGCTGAACTTCCTGTAACATTTGTTGTACCACGCAGTGTAACTTCGTTGCCATTTACATCGAGTCCAGGTACTTTTCCTACCATATAGTCGATGATGTTTCCGAAGGATGCTTCTTTTTCTGGTATTTCAATAACCTGATCCGCCATGTCGTAGAGGCGAAAATGGCCATCTCCGGTATCAGCCTCTTCCTCGTCTTTTGAAGCCACAGGGAGTAAACCCATTTTTCTTTGATATTTTTCCATTTCAAGCATCTGGTAATACTTTTGTTTATCCAGGTCAGCCGGAAAGTTGATTTCAGTACTTAATGCTTTCACATGTGAGCCGGAAGCAGGTGCATTTTCTTCCTCCAAAAAAGTTATCTGTGTGTTTTGCTTACCGCGTTGGTTTTTAGCCTGAAGATAAACATTTGCAGTGTCGTTAAACAGAAGTCCTGAAAAGTTAAACCTGCCCTGTTCATTTGTCGGTTGAGTCAATACAGCCATCTCACCATCTTTTTCCAATATCAGTGTGATTTCTCCTTTATTCAAAGGATCACCTGAAGAAATATTGGTTGCAAATCCATGCAACTCCAGTCCCGCTTTTTGTTTGTATTCCAGATCAGAACCTGCATTCGGCACAGTATTCCAGAAATAGCTGCTCCATCCGTTTGTGAGCATCAGCAATCGCTGCTTTGCCCGTGAATTAATTATTGAATCCGAAAAATAATCGGCAGGAGTTTCAATATAGCCTTTTAAATCTGAAGAAATCAGCATCCACGATAAAATGTTTTCATGTTGTTTATTTCCCGAAAAGGCTGCCTCCTGAACCACTGAAACTGAAAGATTGGATGCTTCTTCGTGTGACTTATCTCCCGAAATCTGCAGGTTTGCTTCCGAACGTAAGTCAAAACTGGATTTATCCGGTTTAACGACAATTTCATTAAAGTCGAAATTATCTGAAAATAAAAGCCTTTCTGAAACCGGGCGGAGTTTGCTGTCCAGCAGTACCAGCTGATTAATACCACCCTTTAACATTTCGGTATTAAATTTTACAAGTTGATTTTTCTCCTCAATCATAACCGGTTGGTAAAAAACTACTGTTCCACGGTGCATGTTTACCAGGTAATATGTTTCTCCCAGGTATTGGTCTGAATTCCCTGTAACATTTACTATCAGATTCTGGCTCGTTTGATTTACCAACTGGATTTTGACTCCTTCTGAAACTATCAGTGAATCAAAAGAAAATTTGAATGAAGGAAAGCCATTAATAACGGCATGGTATGATTTTCCATTTTCAGGCGTAAGAAAAAAGATTCCCATTCCTTTGTAATCAGTCCTGAAGGAGATTACTTCGGTACCTGATGCATCATTCACAGTGCCTTTGGCTTCAATACCGTAACCATTTTCATCAATGGCTTTAAATGCCACCAGGTTGGCTATGCCTTCCAGTAGTTTTCCTCCTTCGGGTAAAAATGATACATCGGCAATCATTGGTCGTGAACTATTATTGCGCTGACGGCTTTCAACAGCCCTTAGCGACCGGGCAGGCGGTAGTATGGATATTTTTTTGTGAAAAAATGACTCATTGCCAAAATTCAGCAGGTAGTCGGTATAAGCGCTAAGCAGGTAATTACCCTGTTTCAGGGTATCGGGCAGATAAATACTACCTGGTGCCTGACCATTGATGCTCATTAAATTTATTTTCAATGCCTGATTTCCTTTTTCATCGGTAAGCCGGAGGAAAATATTTTCAGCTCCCGGGATCAGCCGACCTGAACGGCTGTCGGTAAGATAGGATTTCAACCACAGTGTTTCCCCTGTAAAATAGGAATCCCGGTCGGTTTGCAGGTATATCTTTTCTACCGGAACCTTTTCGTTGGTTGCTACCCAGTTATCTATACTTTGTGCATACAGCCCCGAAACCGAAAGAAGCAGGATAACCGACAGATTTATGATATTATTAGACATTGTTCAGGATTTTAATTGAATAAAAATATAGAAATCCAACTTTCTGTAATTATGACACTCAAGATAATCATTTCCCTTAATACAGACATAAGTATAACTTTAGTTTTTCTGTTTCTATTACCTGCTTGTGTAAGCCTGAGCAATTGCTGTATGTAAAGACGTAATTCCTGTCACCGGGTTACAAAATTCATTTTCCTTTACAAAGTATATCTTTATTTTGGCTGAAATTTATTTAAAGGAGATCTATCCGGCAACAGATGACTGTTGATTTTCCGAGGTTAAACAGGGCAGAAAGATTTTCAGGAATCCTGGATGAATTTTAGATTTCTTTTTAATCCTTTATACCCGGCCCGTTTAACAGCAGAATTTATAAATATTTCATTAAAACGATCCTTTTCCATGGTGTGCCATTCGTTACGGGTAAGTTTCAGCAAATCGGGATGAGGTTCAAAACCGGGTTCCTCATGTGGAAATGATTTAAGGTTCCAGGGGCATACATCCTGGCAGATGTCGCAACCGAATACCCGTTTCTCAAAGCTACCCTTCAGATTTTCATCCAGGTCACCTTTTAATTCGATGGTCTGGTAAGAAATGCATTTACGGGCATCCACTACCCGGTTGGCCACTATTGCTTTGGTAGGACAGGCATCGATGCACCGTGTACACGTACCACAGTAGTCGCTAACCAGTTTAGGGTTATCGTAAGGTAGTTCCACATCCAGAACCAGTTCGCCTATAAAGAAAAAACTGCCGTGCCGTGTGGAAAGTAGGTTGCTGTTTTTACCGATCCATCCCAATCCTGCCCGCCGCGCCCAGGCCTTCTCCAGTAAAGGTGCCGAATCAGTGAACGGACGTGCACTGCAGGGGCCGTTTATTTCCTGGATGTAATCGAGTAATTTCTGAAGCTTATCCTTTATAATGAAGTGGTAATCGGTCCCATAGGCATATTTCGATAAAACAGGTGCTTCAGGATCCTGCTGTGTTTCTTCAGGAAAGTAGTTCTGCAGTACAACTACAATTGATTTGGCATTTTCGAAAAGCAGGCGAGGGTCAAATCGTTTTTCAATGTTCCGTGTCATGTAATCCATTTCCCCCTGCATCTCTGCATCCAGCCATTTTTGATAATGTTCTTTCTCTTCTTCCAGGTAACCGACAGGTAAAACAGCACATTCCAAAAAGCCCAGTTCTGTTGCTTTCGATTTAATTAGCTGTAAGGTGCCATCTGGATTTAACATGCGAAAAAATTAAATAGCATCAATATCCCGGTAACATAGGAAAACGAATCAAATAAAATGCTGATAAATTAGAAAAACCCCAGCTCCAGTCGGGCTTCTTCGCTCATCATTGATTTATCCCATGGCGGTTCGAAGGTTAAATCAACATTTACATTCTCAATTCCCTCTACCGAACGTGCTGCCTGGGTAACATCGTCCATTAAAATATCAACTACCGGGCATCCGGGAGCTGTTAGTGTCATTACAATATTGGCGATGTTGTTTTCATCCACGTCAACATTATAAATCAAACCCAAATCGTAAACATTCACCGGTATTTCAGGATCAAAAACCTCTTTCAGGTTTGCTATTATCAGATCTATTCTTTTGTCCATTTTTATTTCCCTCCTTCAGTTTCCAACCTATTGTATGCAACAGCATACAATTTGATTTGTTTTACCATAGCCAACAGCCCGTTGGCGCGTGTTGGCGAAAGGTGCTGCTTCAATCCCAGATCATCAATAAAATGCAGTTCGTTCTCTGCAATCTCTTTGGGAGTGCGATCTGAAACTACTCTTAAAAGAAGAGCCACCAGACCTTTTACAATTACAGCATCACTCTCTCCTTTAAATTGAAGTTTGCCGTTATTTTTTTCTGCTACCAACCAGACCCTCGACTGACATCCCTTTATCAAATTCTGGTCCGTTTTTTCTTTTGGGTCGAGATCTTCAAGTTGATTACCCAGGTCAATCAGGTACCCATATTTATCCATCCAGTCTTCATAAACTGAAAACTCTTCTATTATCTCTTGTTGAACATCTTCTATTGTCATGGTTTTTCTTTCTCAAATTAAAGGATACAAATGTCGGAAATTTTTAATTGAACCCAAATTATCCCTGTTAATTTGTTTGAAATGTGTTGTGAAATAAGAATTTTCCTTATACCAACTAAAAATTTATCCATTGAGAAGGATTTTGGCTGTTTGATATAAAGCTTTAGATGCTCAGTCCGCAGCTTGCATTCTTCGGGCAATCAGGCTAATATAAAACAACTGAAAGCTATGGTAAATCATAATGGGTAGCAGCCATATTCCGGCACCACTGATACCGGTAAACAATACACTGGCAAATACCGAACCATGTACCAGCGATTTTTTGGTCCCGGCAAACTGGAGCGTTATTCGGTCCTCCTTGTTAAAATGCATTTTTTGTGCAAGAAAACCTGTGAAATTCAGGATCAGGAAAAACAACACAACAACTGCCACGCACAAACCGGCGAGTGCTGCCCAGCTTACTTCTGAAAAAATGCCTGCCATAAACGATTTACTGAAGGATTCATACACAATGAGCAGTATAATTATTTTATCGAATGCTGCCAGCTTTGGCAGGTGCGGCAGTAACCAGTGAATTAAAAAACGATGCAGCAGCAAACCGGCTATTACGGGGACGATAATTTGTGTAATTAGTTGAATCAACACATTCGAGAAATCGAAACCTGCCGATTGTGCGGAAAGAAAAAGGCCCATCCAGAAAGGTGTGACTAAAATACCAATAATACCTGATATGCTGGCGTTGAAAATAGCCCCGGGTATATTACCGCCGGCAATGGAGACCATAACAACAGAGGATGAAACCGTGGAAGGCAACGCTGCCAGAAAAAACATCCCCATCCAGAACAACTCCAGATTAGTGCCCTTCATTATCGGATAAAAAGGCAGAATTAACATCGGGAAAACAAGAAAGGTAGTTAGCTGAATGGCTGCATGCATTCGCCAGTTACTCATACCCGCTTTTAACTTTCCCGGATCAAGCTTTAATCCATAAAAGAAGAATATAAGCACAACCCCGATATCAATTATCAATCCTAAATTTAACAGTCCCTGGCCCATTGCAATGCCGGGCTTTACCCAGGCAAATACAATCATTAGCAGAAGACCTGTAATAAACCAATCGGGAAGGTGTTTCTTCATGTTTCGATTTAATTGGAACAATGGAATTTTTAAACTTACGAGCAAATTGATTTAATTCAATAATTCCTTTGCCCGCTTTAATGAATCCATAAAGAGGTCAATTTCATCTTTAGTATTATAAATTCCAAACGATGCTCTAATTGTACCCGGAATATTGTAAAACTTCATCAATGGGTCGGCGCAATGGTGACCGGTACGCACGGCAACTCCCATTTTGTCGAGCAGTGCACCAATATCGAAAGGGTGAATTTCGTCGATGAGAAACGAAATAACTCCTGATTTTTTGGGAGCTTCACCAAATATTTTTAATCCGTTAATGCCTTTTAGTCTTGATGTAGCATATTCAAGCAAATCATGTTCCCAGGCTGAAATATTATCCAGTCCTATTTCCTGTAGCAGGTCAATGGCTGCCCCGAATGCCGCAACACCGGTAATGTTTGGTGTTCCTGCCTCAAACTTAAAAGGAATCTCGCTGAACGTGGTTTTTTCAAAGGTTACTTCTGAAATCATTTCTCCTCCTCCCTGGTAGGGAGGTAATTGCTCCAGCCACTTTTTCTTTCCATATAAAACTCCCACACCGTTGGGTCCATACATTTTATGTGCAGAAAATGCATAAAAATCGGCATCCAGTTCCTGAACGTCTACCGGGATATGCTGGACAGCCTGTGCACCATCAATAAAAACAGGTATATTCCTGACATGCGCTGTTTCTATAATCTGTTTTATCGGGTTAATGGTTCCAAGCACATTGGAAACATGCGTTACTGATATCAGGCGGGTTTTTGAATTAATAAGTTCAGGTAGCAGTCCTGTTTGCAATTCTCCCGATTCGGAAACCGGAAGCTTTACTATTTTGGCCCCTTTGTTAAGAGCAACTAACTGCCATGGGACAATATTAGAATGATGCTCCATTTCAGAAACAATTATCTCGCTTCCGCGGGTAAGAAATTGTTCCCCGTAGGAAGCGGCAACCAGATTGGCACTTTCGGTTGTACCTTTAGTGAAAATAATTTCTTCCCGGCTTCCTGCATTGATAAAATCTTTTACTTTATCACGCACGGCCTCAAATTCCAGGGTAGTTTTATCGGCCATATAATGTGCTGCACGGTGTATGTTGCCATAAAATTCATTATGCAGTTTTTGTAGTGCATTCAAAACCTGAACCGGCTTCTGAGTTGAAGCTGCATTGTCGAAATACACTAAAGGCTTATTGAAGACCTGCTGAGAAAGAACAGGAAACCAACTCCTTATTTTTTGAATATCGTAACTCATTGTTGTTCTATTAAACAAACGTTAAAGGTAAAAAAGCATTTTGAACCTGCATAAATTTTTTTTCATTGCTTAAGAACCATTTGAAACCGGTTGTGGAGAAAATTTACAGCTGCACAGCAAAAAAAACACCCGCAAATTTAAAAGTTTTAAAAATTGCGGGTGCTGATATATCATTTAGATTTTTCTTTAACTTTCACAGTTATAGGCACAATCATGGCATCTTGCCATTTCGCCCCGCAACCGTTTATCAACAAGTTCATCAATGCGGTCACGCAAGGGTTCAACTTTCACCTGCTGAATAACTTCATGGGTAAATGCATTCATCATCATAAGCCGGGCCATTTTTTCTTCAATCCCCCTGGCACGCAAATAGAACAAAGCATCTTCATCTATTTGTCCGATTGTGGCACCATGGCTACATTTAACATCATCGGCATCAATGATTAGCTGTGGTTTTGTTTGCATTAGGGCCTTGTCGGTAAGTAACAGGTTGTTGTTACGCTGAAAGGCATTTGTTTTTTGTGCATCCCTCACAACATGAATTCTGCCTGAAAACGCTCCTGTTGATTCATCGTCCAGAACGTTTTTATATATCTGGTTGCTCTGACAATGCGGTTTTGCATGGATTACCTGGGTGAAATTGTCAACATGCTGTTGTCGGTCAATAAAAGCCATCCCATATAAATTGGCTTCGGCATTTTCGCCATCAAGAATGAACTTCAGATTATTTCTGATCAATCCCCCATGCAATGTTGAATACAGCGTATTGGCCGTTGAATCCCGTTCCTGGTGAATAAATACTGAATTTATACTGGCTGAATTGTTATGATGATTTTGCAGTGCATAATATTCAAGGGAAGCATTTTGTCCGACAAAAATTTCTGTTACCGAATTGCTCAGATATTTGTTAAGGTTCATGGTGTGGTCACATAATATAAGCTTTACGTGGGCACCTTCTTCTATGTGAATAAAATTCCGTTGGGTAACAAAAGTATCATTTTCCGACTGAAGCAGGTTAATGAGCTGAATCGGTTTTTCAACCCTGGCGTTACGGGGAACATACAAAAAATAGCCGTCTTTGGCATAAAGAGCATTCAATGCAACCATCGGATCATCTGCAGTGCTTGCAAGTGTTGCAAACTTAGCAAGCAACCCGGGTTGTTCTGTTGCCATCTTCTCGAGGCTCCCAAGAAGGACTCCTTCTGGCAGCTCACTCAACTGACGGTTGTTCTCATAGAACCATCCGTTCGATACGAAAGCCAGGTGGGTATCAAGCTGAGGCACATCACACCTGAAAATTGCATTCAGATCAACTTCTGTCGTTATGCGTTGATGAATGAACTCATATTCAGGAGTAAAGGAAGGTTGCAGGTTGGTGTATTTATAGTTTTCCACTTTACGTGTGGGAATACCCTGCCTGATAAAATCCTGAAGGGCGGTCCCCCGCAAATCATTCATTATTTGGGGTGAGCCTTCACGAAGGCTTTCCTTTACTTCGTTATAATGTGCGGCATATTTTAGTGATAAATCTGCTTTTTCTGTTATAACACTCATTATTGCAATGCATTTTCTTGTTTAACCCAATCGTACCCTTTTTCTTCCAGTTCAAGGGCCAGTTCACGTCCTCCCGATTTTACCATCCTGCCTTTGTATAAAACATGCACATGATCGGGAATAATGTAATCCAGCAGCCTCTGGTAATGGGTAATAATAATAGTGGCATTATTTGGTGTTTTTAAGGCATTCACACCATGTGCCACTGTCTTAAGCGCATCAATATCCAGGCCTGAATCGGTTTCATCCAGAATAGCAAGTTTCGGTTCAAGCAATGCCATCTGGAAGATTTCATTTTTCTTCTTTTCACCGCCTGAGAACCCTTCATTTACCGAACGGTTGGTTAACTGTGTATCCATATCAATCATCTCTTTTTTCTCGCGCATAAGCTTAAGAAATTCACCAGCTGTAAGCTCTTTCTCGCCTCTTGCTATTCTGTGCTGGTTTACTGCGGTCTTCAAAAAATTTACCATAGGTACACCAGGAATTTCCACCGGATACTGGAAGCTAAGAAACAAACCACTTGTAGCACGGTCTTCAGGAGCCATTTCAAGCAGGTCTTCTCCCATATAGGTTACTTCTCCCTGGGTTACTTCAAATTCTTCTTTACCCGCCAAAACATTTGCAAGCGTACTTTTTCCTGAGCCGTTGGGCCCCATAATAGCATGAATTTCTCCCGGCTTTACTTCCAGGTTAATACCTTTAAGGATCTCGTTCCCATCTATGGAAACATATAAGTCTTTTATTGATAACATTTTTAGTATTCTAATTTTGAGCACCTTGTTATTCTGTAGTGCTCATATTTAACATCAAATAATTTGTCGTTTGGTACTTTACCCAACACTGCCTTCAAGACTGATTTGCAACAGCTTTTGTGCTTCCACTGCAAATTCCATCGGCAGTTTGTTCAGCACCTCTTTTGCATAGCCGTTTACTATCATGCCTATGGCTTTTTCTGTATCTATTCCACGCTGGTTGCAATAGAATATCTGGTCTTCACCTATTTTTGAAGTAGTCGCCTCATGTTCTACAATTGACGATTTATTTCCTACTTCAATATATGGAAAAGTGTGGGCTCCGCATGTATCGTTCAGCAACAGCGAATCGCACTGCGAGAAATTCCTTGAATTCGTGGCTCCCGGCATTACTTTCACAAGGCCGCGGTATGAATTGTTACTTTTTCCGGCTGAAATACCTTTCGATATAATAGTGCTTTTAGTATTTTTCCCGATATGGATCATTTTTGAACCCGTATCCGCCTGCTGATGGTTATTGGTAACGGCAACTGAGTTAAATTCACCAACCGAATTGTCTCCCAGTAATATACAGCTTGGGTATTTCCATGTAATTGCTGAACCGGTTTCCACCTGAGTCCAGCTGATTTTTGAAGAAACACCACGGCAAACACCCCGTTTGGTTACGAAATTATAAATACCACCTTTCCCGTTTTTGTCGCCTGGATACCAGTTCTGAACGGTAGAATATTTTACTTCGGCACGGTCGAGGGCAATAATTTCAACCACAGCTGCATGGAGCTGGTTTTCATCGCGCATAGGCGCGGTACACCCTTCAAGGTAACTGACGTAACTATCGTCATCGGCAATAATAAGGGTACGCTCAAACTGACCTGTATTTGCAGAATTAATCCTGAAGTAAGTGGAAAGCTCCATAGGACAGCGCACTCCTTTTGGAATGTAGCAGAACGAGCCATCACTGAAAACTGCCGAATTCAGCGCCGCAAAAAAATTGTCGGCAACCGGAACTGACTGCCCAAGGTACTTGCGCACCAAATCAGGATGATTCTGTAGGGCATCACTGAACGAACAGAAAATAATACCTTGTTCGGCCAATACTTCCCTGAATGTAGTTTTTACCGATACACTGTCAAGTACTGCATCCACGGCCACTCCTGCCAGGTGCTTCTGTTCTTCCAACGGAATTCCCAGTTTGTTAAACGTTTCAAGCAATTCCGGATCAACCTCGTCAAGGCTTTCATATTGCGGCTTTTTTCGTGGTGCCGCATAATAGCTTATGTCCTGAAAATCAATTGGTGGAACCTTCAGGTAAGCCCAGTTAGGCATCTTCATCTTAAGCCATTTCCGGTAGGCATTCAAACGGAATTCCAACATGAAATCAGGCTCATTCTTTTTCTCCGAGATAATCCTGATTACATCTTCGCTTAATCCCCTGTCTATTATATCTGTTTCTATATCAGAGAAAAACCCATATTTGTACTCTCCCTGGGTTACTTCCGATAATATTTTATCTTGATCTGTCATTTCAATACGTTTTTGTTAACAACAATCAGTTAATTGAGACTGTTTACAAATAAATTGCAAAGATATAAAACTATAGGTAATTTTGTTCTTGTAAAGAATAATTGAATACTTAATTGTCTTTTATTAACAAAGAAATAAACCAGGTATTCTGTATGCCTTGGAACAGGAGATGTTTTTTGTATAGCCAGGGTGAATGCATGAGACTGATTTAAAAAAATTATAATTGCGGGGAAATGAATAACGAAAGAAAACAAACAAGGATAGCAGAAATAGGCGAATTTGGGCTGATAGAGAGGTTGACACAACATATTCAGTTAAAAAACAAAAGCACGTTGAAAGGCGTGGGTGATGATGCAGCTGTGATGGATTACGGTAATAAATGTGTGGTTTTCTCTACTGATCTGCTTACCGAAGGTATACATTTTAACCTGATGTATGTGCCGCTTAAGCATCTGGGATATAAGGCAGTGATTGTAAATCTATCCGATATATTTGCCATGAATGCCCTGCCCCGCCAAATAACGGTTAACCTTGCCTTATCAGGTAAGTTTTCGGTTGAGGCAGTTGAAGAGCTGTACTCGGGAATATACCTGGCCTGCGAAAACTACGGAGTTGATCTGATAGGAGGCGATACCACAAGCTCTCTCACCGGCCTGACTATCAGTATCAGTGCATTGGGTGAAGCTGACGAAAAGGACCTGGTTTACCGCAGTGGTGCCCGTCCCGGAGATGTATTATGTGTTTCAGGAGACCTGGGTGGTGCATATGCGGGATTGCAACTTCTGGAACGTGAAAACGAAGTGTTTAAAGTGAATCCGGAAATGCAGCCTCAGTTGGAAGGTTACGATTACATCCTCCAAAGACAGTTGAAACCTGAAGCACGTTTGGATGTGGTGAATGCTTTTGAAAAACTACAGGTCAAACCAACCTCAATGATCGATATATCCGATGGCCTTTCTTCAGAAATTATGCATTTGTGCAAAAATTCAAAGGTGGGGTGCAGGCTTTTTGAAGAAAAGGTGCCTATGGACAACCAAACCAAACAAATGGCCGGAGAACTGAACATCAATCCTCTTGTTGCAGCGCTAAACGGCGGTGAAGATTATGAACTGCTTTTCACGTTATCTCCTGAAGATGCTGAAAAAATAAAAAATGATCCTGACTTCACCGTAATCGGCGAAATAACCGAAGCATCGGAAGGAACAAATTTAATTGCAACAGGCGGTTCCGCAATCCCGTTGCAAGCCCAGGGCTGGAAGCACCTGGAAGATTAGAAGGTGCAGTATTTTAGGAACAGGCAAAGGCAGAGGAAGAAGATTGCGCCGCTATTCTCCGGCCGGATTAATGGCACGGTAGTCAAAACAAATAATCCTTATAATTAGTGCAATGTCAACTTATTGAAAACTATATAACTAGCTACGCTTTTCATCGGTTTAATCTGTCCTTGTCCGGTAAGCCACGGTGTACTCTGCTATATCCAGGTCCTTATTAAATTCAACTTAAACTCAATATTAATTCAGTTATAACTCAATGTAAACTCAATTATAATTGAATTTACACTGAGTTAATATTGAGTTTACATTGAGTTTGCATTGAGTTTAATCAGGGGAAGGTATGAAGAATATCTTATCCGTTACTGAATAAAAGAGTACTGAGGATAACAGCATGATCATTGATTTTGCAGACCAAAACAGGTCCGGGAGGAGCTAATTGCAGTATCAGTTTAATATTTTAATGGTAATTTTAATTTCAGCAACGATACTTGAGTTATAAGAACAGAAAAACCTTATTTTTTTCGACAAACCTTAGTAACTGAACTTATGCCCCTGCCTTCTTAATCTTATTGCCTTATTCGGGCGGTGTTGCAGTCAATCAGGAAATAAGGGAATAAGGTTAGGGTGATGTGGAGTTGCTAAGCGGTTACTAAGGTTTAGGAACTGTAAATAAGGTTAACCGGAGAAAAATTTGAAAGTGATGGTGTTTTTGTTTGGTAAAAATGCCGGGTTGGAAAGGGTAAAGGTGACAGGTATTGAAAATGACTCCGCCTGGTTTAATCGACTTGTTGCTGGGTTGATTGAAAATACGGAGAACTGAAAGCTAAGTATATGGATATTAAACTTAAGCTTCCCTTTTTTTATCTGATGGTTATCTAGAGTTGGGAGCAATTAGTTAACTGAATAATTTTCTAAAGAGTGAGATGATTTAACTCACTGAAAACCCATTACCGGATTATAAAGTGAAAAAAGTTCTTTAAAATCCGGTAATGGCATACATGCTACGAAAGGGTCTTAATCGGGTAAATAACCTCTGATTATACCTCTTTTTGAATCTTTTACGAACAGAAGTACTTCATCCCGTTCCTGGGAGGCAGGCATTTCGGCTTCAATAATTTCCACCGCCTGGGCTGTATTTAACCCTTTTTGATAAATGTACCTGTAGATATCCTGGACTTCCCTGATTTTTTCGTTTGAAAAGTTACGGCGACGCAATCCAATTGAATTGATGCCAACATAGGAAAGCGGTTCACGGCCTGCTTTAATGAAAGGAGGAACATCTTTTCTGACAAGTGATCCGCCGGCAATCATAACATGTGAGCCAATGCGACAGAACTGATGTATGCCGGTCATACCGGAAATGATGGCCCAGTCGTCGATGATGACCTCGCCGGCTAGCTGGGTGTTGTTGCCTAAAATCACATAATTACCCACATAACAATCATGGGCAATGTGCACATAAGCCATTAACAGGTTGTTGTTGCCCACCACAGTTTTTCCTTTCGATGCAGTTCCCTTATTAATTGTAACATATTCGCGAATGGTATTGTTATCGCCGATTTCCACAGTTGTGTATTCCCCTTTGTATTTCAAATCCTGGGGAGCGGCACCAATAACTGCACCTGGAAAAATGTTGCAATTTTTGCCGATTCGTGTTCCTGATAGAATGGTAACACTTGAGCCGATGCGGGTTCCTTCACCGATAACAACATCCCTGTCGATTGATACAAATGGTTCAATAACTACATTGTCTGCAACTTTTGCATCGGGATGTACATAAGCTAGTGGTTGTTTCATAATATTTACACAGATTCTGGGCTGTTTACCCGTTGTTTAACTAATTGGGCCATAAATTCTCCCTCTGCCACTACACGGCTGCCAACGTAGGTTACCCCTTTCATGATAGCCATTCCACGGCGGATAGGTGCTGTTAAAGTGAGTTTAAATATAAGTGTGTCGCCGGGCACTACTTTTTTTCTGAATTTGACATTATCAATACGTATGAAATAGGTTGAGTATTTCCCTTCAAGTGAACTAAGCACAAGTATTCCTCCTGTTTGAGCCATGGCTTCTATGAGCAGTACCCCTGGCATAACGGGCTCATCGGGAAAATGCCCCTGGAAGAATGGCTCATTTTGGGTAACATTTTTTATGCCAACTATTTCTGTGTCGGTTTTGGATATGATTTTATCGACAAGTAAAAACGGATACCGGTGAGGCAGTAGTTCCTTTATCTGATTTGTATCAAAAACCGGTTGCACATCAGGGTCGTATTCAGGCACTTCTTTCAGTGATTTTTTATAGGCCTCCTTTAAGGCCTGGGCAAATAAAGTATTGGGTCGATGGCCCGGTTTATAGGCAATTACCCTGCCTTTTATGCGCTTTCCACATAATGCCAGGTCACCAATCACGTCCAGCAGTTTATGTCGGGCGCATTCATTATCGAAATGCAATTCCAGATTATTCAGAATGCCCTGGGGCTTAACTTCAACCCGGTCGTGGTGAAACAAATCGGCCAGGCGGTCAAGTTCATCCTGTCCGACCTCCTTGTCGATTATTACAATGGCATTATTTAATTCCCCGCCCTTGATAAGATTATTTTTTAGAAGGTACTCCAGTTCATGTAGAAAAACAAACGTGCGGCAGTTTGCAATTTCATCTTTGAATTCACTTATTGATTCAAGAGTGGCAAACTGGTTGTTCAATACTCTCGATTTAAAGGATATGAGCACATTAATGCGGTAGTCATTATCGGGCAGAGCAATGATTTGCGATCCGGATGCTTCATCAAAGATTTCAATTTTTTCCCCGATTTCAAAGTACTCACGGTCGGCTTCCTGTTCCACAATACCTGCCTTTTCAATGGCTTCCACGAAATATCGCGAGCTGCCATCCATGATAGGCGCTTCTTCGTTATCCACTTCTATCAGCACATTATCCAGATCCATGCCTGTAAGTGCTGCCAGTGCATGCTCAATTGTACCTATGCGTGCTCCGTTGTATTCGAGTAATGTACCGCGGGAGGTATCGATTACCAAATCCACATCGGCATTTATAATCGGTGATCCCTCCAGATCTACCCGTTTAAATTTAAACCCATAATTTTCCGGGGCAGGCAGGAAATTCATTGTTACATTTACTCCTGTATGCAGGCCTTTCCCCTGAATCTTAAAAGATTTAGCTAAAGTCTTTTGTTTTACCATGCTTTCAGTAATTTACTTAGAATTGGCAGAATCAGCCTTTTTTAAGGATCTAACATCTTTTTGAAGTTGTATGACTTCCTCCCGAAGTTTTGGCAGGTTCCGGATAATGGTATATGTTTTTATAGCGTCCTTATAATTAACAGCAGGTGAAGATAGAACAATTTCATTGTCTTTTATTGATTTGCTGACTCCCGACTGAGCGCCAATCTGAACGTTGTTGCCAATTGTAAGGTGACCGGCCAGGCCAACCTGACCGGCAAACCTGCAGTTCTTACCCACTTTGCTGGAACCAGCCAAACCAGTCTGACCTGCAATTACTGTATTTTCACCGATTTCACAGTTATGGGCAATTTGTACAAGGTTGTCAATTTTGGCTCCCTTGCGAATAATGGTTGAACCAAATGTACCGCAGTCGATGGCCGTATTGGCGCCTATTTCCACATCATCTTCCAGTATCACATTTCCAAGTTGCGGAATCTTTTTGTAGGTTCCATCTTCCTGTGGTGCAAAGCCAAAGCCATCGGACCCAACTACCGCCCCGGAATGCAGTATGCAGTTGTTGCCAATTATGCAATCGTCGTATATCCGCACCCCGGCATAGATGATGCAGTTTTCACCGACCGATACATTGTCGCCTAAAAATACCTGCGGGAAGATTTTTGATTCGTTGCCTACCGTGGCGTTGCGCCCTATGCTGGTAAATGCTCCAATATAAACATCTTCTCCAATTTTAGCCGTTTCATGAATTTGTGTCGGATTTTCAATTCCCTTGCGACTGTCTTTTTTAGCCTGAACATATAAATCGAGAAGTGAAGCAAATGACTGATAGGCATCTTTAACCTTTATAAGGGTGGTTTTTATTTCCGCCCTGGGGTGGAATGAATTATTCACCAAAACAATTGATGCACGGGTCGTGTATATGTAACTTTCATATTTTGGATTGGCAAGAAAAGAGAGGGTTCCGGGTTCGCCTTCCTCAATTTTTGATATGCCTGATACCTTGACATTGCTGTCTCCAACTATTTCCCCATTTAGATAAGCAGCGATGTCTGTAGCTTTAAATTCCATTCATCATTTTTTTTGCGATGCAAATATAGGTTTAAACTAATTAATGTCCAATTCTTTTGGATAACAGGCAAAATATTTACGAACCGTTTTGGTTAATACAGAGAGGTTAATATCAGATGCTTTGCCCATATCTTTAACCTTTCCGTTTTTAAAAAGAATCTTTATGTTCTCGGTGTTCTGATTGTATGCGTTGTTGGTAATTTCACCTGTAATTAAGAAATAATGTGACAGATCAGCATCGCCTGTAATTTTGTTTGTGATCTGCTTTAGTTTTTTTTCTTTCCATTTTTCCGACACAGGTGCATCTTCAAGTTCAATCCGGAACAACTTCCGGTTTATCAGGCGGAACGCTAATTTTGACAGCACTGGATCGGGATGCATCTGCCATTCTTTAATTGAAGTTAGAATATCGTTGTCGTCAAGTAAAGCATACCAGTCGAGGATGTTTTGGTTTCCAATTTTAATATTTTTCGAAAAATCAACTGTTGTGAAATCATTTTTTAAGAATATAAGCAGGGTAGGGGTTGCAAAAACATTATTTCCTGAAGTTAAAAGTTCTTTTGCCCTTTTCAGGACATTAATAAGGAGAAACTCTGCTGAAACAACTGTTTTGTGAAAATAAACCTGCCAGTACATGAGCCTGCGAGCTATCAGAAACTTCTCGATGGAGTATATTCCTTTATAATCCACAGCAAGCTGATCGTTCCAAACTGTGAGCATCTTTATAATACGGTCGATGCCTACTATGCCTTCAGCCACCCCGGTAAAAAAACTGTCGCGGCTCAGGTAATCCAGCCGGTCCATGTCGAGCTGACTGGCAACCAGCTGGTGTAGGAACTGTTTTTTATACCTGTTTCTGAAGATGTCGATGGCAAGGCTGAGTTTGCCTTCAAACTGCCGGTTGAGTTCATTCATCATCATCAGCGAAATTTTTTCATGGGAAATCTCAACCATCGTATTTTCAAGTACATGGGAGAAGGGAGCATGGCCTATATCATGAAGCAGGATAGCAAGAGTAACTGCATCTGCTTCTTCTTCAGTAATTTCATGGCCCTTAAGTCGTAGCACATCAATTGCCTGCCGCATTAAGTGGCTGGCGCCCAGGGCATGTTCAAAACGTGAATGGTTGGCCCCGGGATACACCAGAAAGGATAGCCCGAGTTGCTTTATACGCCTTAACCGCTGCATGTAAGGGTGTTCCAGAAGATCAAACACCATCTCCGATTGCAGCGTGATAAACCCAAATACAGGATCGTTAATAATTTTTTTCTTGTTCAGATAATATTGTGTCACTTGTTTTCTTTTACTTTCGATGATAAAAATACAAAAGTTTAATTAATTCGGTTTAAGGCGTTTATCATACCTTTAAATATTTGTATTTTATCAGGAATTTACTATTTTTGCGCTGATTTTTATAAAAACCTGAATTAGGGGACCTAAGGTCTCCTATTTTGTTAAGGCTAATAATGGTAGATAAGGCGAAAATAGAGCAACTGGTTAATGAGAAACTTGAAAAGGGGATGTTCCTTGTTGAGGTGCAGGTGAGTGCATCTAATTTTATCAGGGTTTCCATTGAAAGTTTTGACGGTATTACCATCGACCATTGTGTGGCAATAAGCAGGCACATTGAGCATAGCCTTGATCGTGAGGAAGAAGATTTTGAGCTTCAGGTGTCTTCTCCGGGGTTGTCGGAACCTTTAAAGGTAAAAGATCAGTATATTAAAAATATTGGCCGCCAGCTGGAAGTTGATACCGAAGATGGCAGGAAACTTGCAGGCATTCTTAAGGATGCAACACCTGATGATATTTTACTTGAAACCTCATCCCGTGAAAAGGTGGAAGGTCATAAGAAAAAACAGTTGGTAGTTAAAGAGTATAAAATTGAATACAGCGATATAAAAAGCGCAAAAGTTGTAGTTTTATTTAAATAGAGAATAACAATGGAAAATATTAGCCTTATAGATACTTTTGCTGAATTCAAGGAATTGAAAAACATTGATCGCGTGACAATGATGAGTGTCCTTGAGGATGTTTTTCGCAGTGTGCTGATAAAACAATTTGGCACAGATGAAAATTTTGATGTCATTATTAACATCGATAAAGGTGACTTTGAAATATGGAGAAACCGGGAAGTGGTGGAAGATGATGAATTAGATGACCCTAACCTCCAGATATCCCTTTCGGAAGCAAAAAAGATCGACGACGATTATGAGGTGGGAGAGGATGTTACCGATGAGGTTAAACTGCTGGATTTTGGCCGTCGTGCCATTTTGAACCTGCGCCAGAACCTTGCCAGTAAGATTATGGAACTTGAAAAAGACCATATCTACGGAAAGTACAAGGATAAAATAGGAGACATTGTTACCGGAGAGGTTTACCAGGTTTGGAAAAAGGAAATTCTTATTCTGGACGATGAAGGAAACGAACTTATCCTCCCAAAAACAGAACAAATTCCTTCTGACTACTTTCGGAAAGGCGATACAGTTCGTGCCATAGTATATAAGGTAGAGCTCAGAAATAACAACCCGCTAATTATTTTATCCCGCACTGCGCCTGTATTTCTTGAGCGTTTATTTGAACTTGAGATTCCTGAAATCTTCGATGGCCTGATTACAATCAAAAAAATTGTGCGGGTTCCCGGCGAACGTGCTAAAGTGGCTGTGGAATCATATGACGAACGAATTGACCCAGTTGGCGCTTGTGTGGGAATGAAAGGATCGCGTATTCATGGCATTGTGCGTGAATTAAGAAATGAGAACATCGATGTTATTAATTATTCAGCAAATACTCAATTATTTATTAAGCGTGCATTAAATCCTGCGAAAATTAATAACATTAAATTAAACGAAGAATATAAAAAAGCTGATGTTTACCTTAAACCTGAAGAGGTGTCGCTTGCCATTGGGAAGGGTGGATTAAACATCAGGCTGGCAAGTCAGCTTACTGGTTATGAAATAGACGTATATCGCGAGACACAGCAAGATGATGATGATGTTAACCTTGATGAATTTTCTGACGAAATCGAAGGATGGATCATTGATACACTTAAAGGAATTGGTTGCGATACAGCTAAAAATGTATTGAACATTCCCCGCGAAGAGCTGATTAAACGTACAGATTTAGAAGATGAAACCATTGATGATGTGCTGAAAATCTTGAAATCTGAATTCGAATAAAAAAAAATAACCAAAACTAAGCTACTGTTATAGCTTTTGGCTAAACTTGCAGAGACTTAAAATATTGGAGATAGGAAAGGAAAAATTAGAATATGGTATTAGGCAAGACAATTAGGCTTAGTAAACTTGCGAGAGAGTTCAATGTAGGAATTCACACCATCGTGGACTTCTTGCACAAAAAAGGGTATGACTACGACTCAAACCCAAACACGAAAGTCTCTGAGGAAGCTTTAGCCCTTCTTGAAAAAGAGTATAAAATCGATCTGAACCTGAAGAAGGAATCAGAAAAGATCATTCTTAAAAGCCATCGTCCCAAGCAGGAGGTTATTACTATTGATGACAAACCTGAAGAAGAATTTGATGAAGAGGATGAATATGAGGAAGAAGCCCCCAAAGCTGCTCCCAAAAAAACTGCACCCCCTGTAGTTAAAAAGAAAGAACGGGAAGAGGCACCGGTTGAAAAACCGAAACACGAAGACAGGTTAAAAATTGTAGGTAAGGTTGATCTTGACAGTGTTAACAAGCCTGCGAAGAAAGAGACTAAACCTGTAGAGGAAAAACCGCCGCAGGAGCCTGCGGTGGAGGAAACTCCTAAAGAAGCAGAAAAGCCTGCCGAAGCGGAAATACCTACTGAAAAAGAAGTAGAAAAAGAAATAGAAAAAGAAGAAGTTCAGCCCGAAAAACCTGCCGAAGAAGCAGAAGAAAAGCATGCAGAAGAACCAAAAGAGAAAACCATAGAAACCGGAGTGCCTAAAGTGGAAGAATTGAAAGTAATTGGGCGAATTGATCTTGATGCCTTAAACCAGAAGACGCGTCCTGCAAAAAAAACAAGAAAAGAACGGGAGAAAGAACGCAGAGACCGGAGACGCCCGAAGCCGGGTATTGTTAAAGCGGAAGAAACCACTTCTGAACAGCCGGTACAAAAAGCCCAGGGAGAAGAAACTGTAAGAAAAGAAGAAGACGTTATTAAAGCCAGAGCCGGCAAATTAAATGGCCCGACTGTAGTTGGCAGGATCGACTTACCGGATAAAAAACTCAGGAAACAAAAAGATATTGCCGAAGAAGCACTGCAAAAGAAACGGCGTAAAAGAATCAAGGAAACCGGAAGAATTAAGCTTGAAGATAAACCGCAGGAGCGTACTAAATTAGAGCCAAAACTTCAAAAAGCCGGAGGCAGAAAGAAAAAGGTTCTTTTGAAAAAAGAGGTGGATGAAGGTGAAGTTCAAAAGCAGATAAAAGACACCCTTGCCAGACTTACTTCAAAAGGAAAATCAAAAGGGTCGAAACACAGGCGCGATAAAAGAGCCGCCATCAGTGAGCGGAAGCATGCCGATCAGGAGAAAAACATAGAAGACAAGAAATTTCTGAAAGTTACCGAATTTGTTTCGGTAAGCGAACTTGCAACCATGATGGATGTGAACGTGAACCAGGTGATTTCTACTTGCATGAGCCTTGGTTTGTTTGTTTCAATTAACCAGCGGCTTGATGCAGAAACACTTTCGGTGGTTGCCGATGAATTTGGCTTCAAAGTGGAATTTGTGAGCGCCGATTTACAGGATTCCTTTGAATCGGATGAAGATGCCGACACCGATTTACTTCCGCGTTCTCCGATTGTGACTGTAATGGGTCACGTTGATCATGGAAAAACATCGTTGCTCGACTATATAAGAAGCACCAACGTAATTGCAGGTGAAGCAGGCGGTATTACCCAGCATATCGGAGCCTACCACGTGAGCCTGGAGGACGGACGAGAAATTACATTTCTTGATACACCCGGTCATGAGGCTTTTACAGCCATGCGTGCCCGTGGAGCCCAGGTTACTGATATTGCCATTATTATTGTGGCTGCTGACGATAATGTAATGCCTCAAACGGTAGAAGCTATCAACCATGCAGCCGCTGCCGGTGTGCCTATAGTGTTTGCCATTAATAAGGTGGATAAGCCAAATTCCAATGTTGAACGGGTTAAGGAAGAGCTGGCAAATATGAATTACCTGGTTGAAGACTGGGGAGGAAAATACCAGTCTCAGGATATTTCGGCAAAATTTGGCACCGGAGTGGATGATTTGCTCGAAAAGGTGTTGCTTGAAGCCGAACTCCTTGATTTAAAAGCTAATCCTAACAGGAGAGCCAAAGGTACTATCATTGAATCGACCCTCGACAGGGGCCGTGGATATGTTGCCACAGTACTTGTGGAAACCGGTACTTTAAAAGCCGGTGACGTTGTATTGGCTGGCCAGTATTTTGGTCACGTGAAAGCGATGTTCAACGAGCGAAACCAGCGGATCGATACCGCAGGGCCAGCTGAACCGGCTATTATCCTCGGTATGGATGGTGCCCCGCAGGCAGGTGATAAATTCCACGTAATGGAGAACGAACGTGAGGCCCGGAACATTGCAAACAAACGTGAACAGCTTGCACGTGAGCAGGGATTACGTACACAGAAACATATTACACTCGATGAAATCGGCCGGCGTATTGCCATTGGAAACTTCCAGGAACTTAATCTTATTGTAAAAGGTGACGTAGATGGATCTATTGAAGCACTTGCCGATTCATTGATCAAGCTTTCTACCGAAGAAATCCAGGTGAACATCAAACATAAGGCAGTTGGTCAGATTTCAGAATCCGATATCCTGCTGGCTGCAGCTTCCGAAGCCATTGTAATAGGTTTCCAGGTAAGGCCTTCACTCAGTGCAAGGAAACTGGCTGAAAAAGAACAAATAGATATTCGCCTCTATTCAATTATATACGACGCCATCAACGAAATCAGGGCGGCCATGGAAGGCATGTTGTCACCCGATATCAAGGAAGAAATAACTGGTACCGCCGAGGTGCTTGAAGTTTTCAAGGTGACAAAAGTAGGTACGGTTGCCGGTTGCATAGTACGTGACGGAAAAATAAGCCGTAATTCTAAGATCAGGGTGATTCGCGATGGCATTGTAATTTATACCGGTAATCTGGGATCACTCAAACGTTTCAAGGAAGATGCCAAAGAGGTGAAGAATGGTTATGAATGTGGATTGAACATTGATAATTTCAATGATATGAAAGTGGGCGACCATGTGGAAGCTTTCCATGAAGTGGAAGTAGCAAAACAACTCTAATTATTCTTGCAAGGATACTATATTTTAAAAATGCGGATTTTCTTCATTACAAAAGGAAGATCCGCATTTTTCTTTGTTTTACATTTTCCCAAATAAGTTATTAACATTCATTCATTCATTAATCATACTGGAAATATAATACCTAAGTAAATCAATTTTGTAGTTTTGAAGAAAATTCAGGAAAAGATGAAACGATACCTGGTTATAGGTTTAATTCTTATTCTTGCAGCCGCCGCCGGATACTATTTTTTCAGCAATGAGCAGACTTATTTCTCAAAAGACTCATCTGTTTATAAGGCTATTCCTATATCAGCTCCATTGTTCCTGGAAGTGAATTCAGCTAATTCTGTTTTTTTCAGTAATGCCATAATCCACGAGTTGGAAAATGCAGGCATAGGTAAAACCTGGTTTAATTTCCTGCATAATGCCGATTCACTTGTCAGCAATATCGAAAAGTTACCACGAAACCTTCTTAATTCCCCGTTTATTATTACCTGGGGATATTCCGGCAGAAACCAGATGGTCCCCCTCATAATAACCAAATCGGAATCGGGAAACAGGCAACGTTCGTTGGAAGAATTTCTTAATGCACTCTATCCGCCTGCAAATTTTTCATACAGTGACAGGGAGTATGGAAATAATACCATCACAGAGATCAACAGAGGCCAACCGGCTGATCCAATATATTATTCATTTACAAACGACCTGTTGCTGGTTAGCACAAAACAAATTCTCATCGAACAGGTAATTTTACAAATGTCATCTTCCGGGATTTTAAAAAGTCCCTATTTCCAGGAAGTATTTAGTTCATCAGGATCAGAGGGGGTTACTTTATTTATAAACCATGCCCGTTTTGAGGGTTTTTTTGGCAATATCCTGAACAGGAAATCATTTGAACGAACTGATGAATTCGGGGCTACCCTGCGTTTTCAACCTGCAGCCCAGGCATCAAAGTTCAGGGAATATGCCGCCTGGAGCGAACTGGAATTCCGGTTTAATGATGAATATGTTTTGTTGAATGGAATTACAGCAGCCGATGATTCGTTGAATCATTTCCTTACTGTATTTAACGACCAACAGCCGGTGCGGTTTAATGCCGGCGATGTACTTCCTGTAAATACTTCATTTTTTTGCAGCTACTCATTTTCCAGTAAAAATACTTTTTTCGATCGGCTTGAAGCATTTTTTGCTCATTCCGAAAGTTATTACCACCGCGAGGAACGGATGAAACGCTTCGACATGGGCCTGCGGACCAACACCCGCAATCTGTTTACGCAGCTGTTAAACGACGAAGTAATTGTGGCAGCAGGCACTATTCCTGTAAATCCTGAAAATAAAACTGTTTACTTTATTTTACATACACACGGAAAAATACCTGCTGAAGAGCAACTAAGAAAAGTTATTACCAGCTATGCTGCACGTGTTGAAAAAGAGCCCGGTGAGTTTATATCTGAATTTTCAGTAGATAATGAAACCAGGTTCCCGGTATATCGCTTTCCGTATCCTTCGTTTCCGGGATTATGGCTTGGAAGCCCTTTTAATATGATTGATGCCCGGTTCGTTTCGTTCTACAACGATTACATGGTATTTGCAAATACCGAAGAAGGGTTGCGCGAATATTTACGGAACATGGTTCTTGGAACAACTTTAGCTAATAACATTGGTTACCGGAAATTCAGCCAGAACAGTTCAAGCCGGGCCAACCTGAATGTTTTTGTCGATGTGAATAAGGTATTCAGTTACCGCAATGAACTTTTTTCGGAAGTATTTTTAAAACCAGTTAATGAGAAAGAAGAAGTTATCCGGAAATTTGGAATGATTAACTGGCAGGTTCAGCACGACAAATCGGAATATTTTAACTCTGTAGCTGTTTCTTTTCAGCCTGTTGCCGGAGAAGAAGCCCAAACCACCTGGCAAAGCGTTATAGGCAGTCGGATTCAAACAAAACCTCAACTGATGATAGACCATACCGACCCGTCGACCCGTGATATTATATTCCAGGACAGTCAGAATAATCTGCACCAGGTTTCCGGTATGGGCAGGGTTCGCTGGAGCATACCTTTATCAGGGGCAATCCTGTCTGAAATCCACCAGATTGATGCGTATCAAAACCGTAAGCTGCAATACCTTTTCAATACAAAAGAAAAGCTCTATCTCCTCGACCGGAATGGAAACAATGTTCCTCCTTTCCCCATTACGCTGCCATCGCCGGCTACCAATGGGGTAAATGTTTTTGATTACGACAATAACCGGAATTACCGGATCTTTGTGGCCGGGGAAGACCGCAGTATATATTTGTTTGACCAGGAGGGTAAAAGGGTGAAAGGATGGAACTTTGATAAAACGGACCAGGAAGTGACCACCCCTGTTCAGTATTTTCGTGTGGACGGGAAAGATTATATTGTGTTTAAAGATCAGGAGTCGATTTACATTAACGACAGGCAGGGCGAACAACGTGTTTCAATAGCTGCCCGGTTTGAAAATTCAAAGAACCCGCTGATGCTGAACCTTAACGGAAAGCCCAAGATTGCGACTACAGATAAATATGGTAAGGTTTATTACATTTATTTCGATGGGAAGACAGAAGAAAAGAAAACTGCCCGGTTTAGTGAGAACCATTCCTTTGTCATTGATGACCTGGATGGAAACAATGTGCCTGATTTTGTTTTTGTCGATGGAAATGAAATCAGTGTGATGAACGAAAACGGTAAAAAAATGTTTAACCGGAAATTTAATAATCCATTGATGAATAACCCGGCGATATATACCTTTTCACCCGACCTTAAGAAAGTAGGAGTAACTGAGGCTGCCACCAACCGCATTTATTTAATAAACCCCGACGGAAAGCTGCACGCCGGGTTTCCGCTGCAGGGAAACAGTGAATTCTCGATCGGCAAAATTTCCGGAGATTCAGAGGGTATGAACCTGGTGGTGGGCAGTGAGGGCGGATTACTCTATAATTATACCCTGAACTAACATCACCTTCCGGTTGCTGATGATACTACCAGTTTCGGGAGCAAAATCTGTTTATTCATGCTGCATTCATTATCTTTTCGGGCAATCATCCCGGGAAATAAAATCACCTGACCTCTTTAGGTTGTTTAATTTAATCCTATTTCTGGCCATAGAAAAATGTATTGTATGTAAATAACAGGAAGGTATTACTGCATATATTTCTATGTATCATCTTTGTATTAAATTCATAAAATTGCGAATTTCATACGAAGATACTACGAACATACTACGAATTAACCCCGAATTTGACATTGGAAAGACAGGATCAGGGTATGAATATTTATAGCCCTGTGCCTGACTATATTGATCTGACAAGAACAATCCTTTCTATTTTCTAAGAATTATCACCCTGTACCTTTCAAATGGTAGTTGAAAAATCTGTGTATTCTGTTTGGTCTATTTGCAGTTATTTTTTCAGTAAAGTTTTCCAGTATTTTTTTGTTTAACGTATTAGTTTAGAATTATTTTCAAAAACCTCTTCAGGATTTTCTAAAGTGTAAATATTGTTGTAACTTAATCATGATTTTAACCCTTATCAGCAAAATCACAATCTAAATTCCAAAATCAAACGGTTTGTTTTTGAGCGTCTGTTGTTTCATTAAACAGAATTTAGTGAAAGGAACTGCATTTCTGGCATGAACTGGTGGTAATGTGTTCTTTGATAATTAAATTCAAAATAGAATATATAAAACATTGTGAAACATGTATTTCAATAATGAATAAGTATTAAGTATAACAGAAATAATAAATGAACTATGAAGAGATTATTAATTTTTTCCATCTTATGTTTTTTTGTTATTACGCTATGGGGGCAGCAGAGAGTTACTGTGACCGGTGTGGTAACAGATGAAACGAATTTGGGGCTTCCCGGTTTAACAATCCAGGAGCAGGGAACCCAAAACGGCACGATTACCAATTTCGAAGGTGAATATTCAATCGAGGTTGCTGAAATGGCCACGCTGATTTTCTCTTTTATAGGATTCCAATCGCAGGAAGTTCCGGTAGAAGGAAGATCAAACATTGATGTACGGATGACTGAAAGCACTGTGGATATTGAAGAGGTTGTAGTTGTGGGTTATGGTACACAGGTTGTGAGGGACCTTACCTCATCGATTGCCACGGTGAAGGCCGACGAGCTTGAGCGCACACCTTCGGGGCAGGCCATGCAGGCTTTGCAGGGTAAAGTTGCAGGGCTTCAGGTAGTGAGCAGTGGTGCTCCGGGAGAATCACCTACCATCAGGGTGCGGGGTATAGGATCTTTTCCCGGACAGGATAATGAGGCGCCGCTTTATGTAGTGGATGGTATGTTTTTCGATAACATCGATTTTTTGAACCCTTCCGATATAGCCACTGTTTCGGTGTTAAAGGATGCCTCGGCAGCAGCCATATATGGCGTAAGGGCAGCTAATGGTGTGGTACTTATCGAAACCAAGGCAGGAGGTTTAAACCGGCCGGCTGAAATAACTTACGATGGTTATTTCGGTTACCAGGTGCCGCAGAATGTTTTGAAAATGGCTAATGCCGAACAGTTTACCACAATGGCTTTAGAATCAAATTCTGCACCCGATATTGCCAATATTTCCAATGCTATGCAGCGTTATGGCAGGAGCCGTATCAATCCGAATGTGCCGGATGTAAATACCGACTGGTACAATGAAATTATGCGCATTGCGCCCATTCAGAACCACAGCCTGAATGTTTCGGGAGGAGGGGAAAGTGCTTCCTATTCGGTAGGTGGCAGCTACTTTTTCCAGGAAGGAATTCTGGATATGAAAAATAAATATGAGCGGTTTAACCTTAGGGCAAAGATAGAATACAATGCCAACGAATGGTTTACAATTGGCAGTAACATAATCTTCAGCAATGCCCAGCGGTATTTGCAGGATGATAATGCCTGGAGCCAGGCCTATTGGGCAGTTCCGATTCTGCCGGTTTACGATGATCAAAACCTTGCTGCCAGGCCGATAAATTTTGCCAGCGCTCAGCATATAGGGTTCAGGGGTGGTCAGAACCCCATGCCGGCACTTGAATTTAATAATAACCGTCAGAAATCATTGCAGACATTAGCAAACATTCATGCACAAATAAATATCATTCCAGATAAACTGAACTTCAGGACTACTTACAATCACAGCCTGGAAGTACTGAATCAGAGGGATGTAGACCTTCCTTACTTTATTAGTGATGCCTTTCAGAGACCTAATGCCGCTATCACAAAAAGAGCAGAAACCTTTTCCAATCAAATATGGGATAATGTTCTTACCTATACCGATGTATTTGATGAGCATAATTTATCCATAATGCTTGGGCATTCATACAGGGATGAATCGTGGCAGATGCTTACCGCACGGGGGCTTGATTTTCCTATCGACCAGGAAGAATCGTGGTATATTCGCCAGGCCGAAAATATACCTGTTGACGGTGTTGATGACGACGGTTTAAGGCAATACGGCATCTCATATTTTGGCAGGTTGTCCTATAATTATATGAGTAAGTACTTATTATATGCAACCATGCGTGCAGATGGCAGTTCAAAATACCAGGAAAAATGGGGTTACTTCCCAACAATAGGAATCGGGTGGGTACTGTCGGAAGAAGGTTTTATGCAGGGGACCAACTTTGTAGATTTTCTTAAGTTACGTGCAAGCTGGGGACAACTGGGAAACGATAAGATTCAGGCCAGCGATGGAGCCCGCACAACTACACCTGTTCAAACAGCCATTGATGATAATCTGCTAGCAGGAACTACTACTGCCAGTACATTTTCATCGCTGGAATGGGAGATGACCGAAGAAACCAACGTTGGATTAACTGCCCGGTTGCTTGAAAATAAACTTTCAGTGGAGTCCGACTATTACGTCCGAGATACCAAGAATGCAGCAATTTATGTAAACATTCCGGCAATTGGTGGTTCGGTGCTGCGGAATGTGGGTGTTATCCGAAATTCCGGGTTTGAACTGGCACTGAACTGGAATAATTCCATTTCAAGAGATTTTTCATATGCCGTGGGGGTTAATATTTCAACCCTCAAAAATGAAGTACGCGACCTGTTTGGTCAGCAATATATAGATGGCGGATCAGCTGAATTCCGTCAACGTTCTATGATTGGTGAACCCTTGCTCGCTTTTTACGGATATGAGGTGGTAGGCGTTTATCAGAATCAACAGGAAATTGATGCCGACCCTATTGCAGTGGCAAATAACCTGCAACCGGGCGATTTTAAGTACAGAAACCAAAATGGGGATGATGCCATTAATGACGATGACCGGGTAGTTCTTGGTTCCTATTTTCCTTCATTTATGTATGGCGGCAATCTGGAATTCAGATACAGGAACTTAAGTTTAACTGCCTATGTTATGGGGCAGACAGGAAATAAAATTCTGAACCGTAAGCGGGGTGAGGTAATATGGACCCCCGATTTGAATATTGATGCTGAAATGGCCATTAACCGGTGGCACGGAGAAGGTACATCCAATGAATATCCTTCATCAGCCGGCCGCCGGAAAGGGTGGAACCAAAGAATGAGTGACTTTCTGGTTGAAGACGGTTCTTTTTTCCGGGTTCAGAATGTTCAGCTGTCATATAGCCTGACGGATCAGTCATGGTTTGATACAGAAATTCCCGATTTACGGATTTCCCTTACTGCCGAGCGGCCACTTACGCTGTTTAACTACAACGGGTTTAACCCGGAGGTTTCAGATGGTATCGACCGGCAGACATACCCGATTCCTGCAGTATATACCCTCGGGTTGAATATTAAATTTTAACAGGTTAAAAATCATAGTTATGAAACGGATATTTCATTTATTTAAACCATTTATTGTTGTATTGACAGTGCTGATTTTTCCGGCATGTCACGATTTGTTGGAAGAGCCTGCTGAAAACAGACAGTTCACCGAAGAAACGGACTATACAAATTCCGAGAATTTGATTTTACCTTTAATTGGTGTATATGCTGAGTTTTATAACCTGGGCTGGGAAGTTCATCCGCTGGTTTCTGTCAGAGGCGATGATGTAAATCATGGCGGGTTAGGCGACCAACAGGATTTCGCTGAAACTGATTACTACAACTATAATAAGGATTTCTGGATGTACAACAGTGCCTGGCAGGGACTTTACAGCGATGTTTTTATTGCCCTTTCAGCTATTGATGAATTTGAGCTGTTTAAGGAAAATGGAGTGGATGCAGCCAGGGCTGATCAGTACATTGCGGAAGCCAAAGTGGTGGAAACATTTTTGCTGCTTCAGCTATCACGGGTGTGGGGTGATATTTTAATTCCTGCGACTCCCAATCCGAATGATCTTTCAACAACTGAGATTTCTTCCAAAACAGAAGTAATGCAGTATATTTCCGGCAGGATGGATGAAGCCATACCAGCATTGCCTGATGTCCGGCCAAATCAGCGCACGGATGTCCGTGGAGGGATTACCCGGCATACTGCTTTGGCAGTTAAGGCACTTGCACAGCTTGAAATGGAAAATTACCAGGGGGTGGCCGATGCCACATCACAAATTATAAGTTCCGGTTTGTTCAGCCTGTATCCCGATTATTATAACCTATTTAAGATTCCGGGTAAGCTGAGTGATGAAATGCTTTTTACTTTGCAATACTCTGACTTTGGTCTGGGAGCTGGTGATACACGCAGCCATTTGTTTGCTTTTTATGGCCCTCAAAGCTGGACCCCTAAAGTGGAAGGCGCTGCTGCAGGATGGGGGTTTTGGGAACCCAGCCTGAAATGGATCAAGTTTATGATTGACCGCGGTGAGCGGACCCGGCTTGAGACAAGTGTTTTATTTACAAATGCCGGAATTAACGCTTTGCGCAGCGATCCAAATTATGCAACCATTCCGGGCTGGATTTCAAACACTACGCCCTCGGGTGATGTAATCAATAATTTTGCCCGCGCTATATTCTCGAGCGGCAAACATTATTTGCCTTCCGACCAACTGACGCCAGGTCGGACAGATTATGGGACAAATAAAAACTTCCCCATTATCCGTTATGCCGAAATTCTGCTGATGCATGCCGAGGCGCTTACACGTGGGGCTACCAGTTCGGCTATGACAGCCGATGAGGCGGTGAATCTTGTCAGGGAACGTGCAGGACTGGATCCGGTTTCAGGTGTTACAAGCGAGCAGGTTGTGGCAGAGAAATTCGCTGAACTGGCCATGGAATGGGGAATACGTTACTATGATATGATCAGGCTTGAAAATTATGATGAGTTAAGCTACGATGGGAGAACATTTAGTGCTCCTGCAGATATATACCTGCCTTATCCTCAAAATCAGGTGGATTTGTTGCCTATATTAGGAGAAAACCAATAGTGTAAACTTTAAAAGATCAAGGAAATGAATTCGATAAAACAATTTTTATTATTTGTAATTGCAGCAATGCTTGTAGTTGCCTGCGATCAGGGAATTGATCCTATATCTCCTTTAGATCCGGGACCTGATGAGGCCGAACCACAGGTAAGCATACAGGCACCAACTGCAGGGTACGAAATTAAAGTACCTGAACCAGTATCGCCGGTACTTATTCAATTTGAGGCTTCAGACGATATTGAGCTGGGAACGGTTGTCGTATCACTTAATGGCAATCAGATTGCTTCATTTAATGAATTTAAGGATTACAGGCGGTTTGTTCATGAATTTACCTACGACAGTGTACCCACCGGGTCGCATGAACTGACAATAACAGCCACCGACCTGAAAGGAAAAAGTACTTCAGAAAGTGTAAGTTTCGATAAGGTTCCGCCTTATGTACCGGTTTACGACGGAGAGATATTCTATATGCCTTTCGATGGCGATTACATGGAACTTAATTCGTTCCAGGCAGTTACCGAGGTGGGAAGCCCGGGCTTTGCCGGAGAAAGTGTTGAGGGAGGAAATGCCTATGCAGGGGCAACAGATTCATACCTGACGTTTCCTGCTGAAGCATTTCAAAATACAGAATTCAGTGCTGTGCTCTGGATGAAAATCAATGCAGTACCCGACAGGGCAGGTATACTGGTTATGAGCCCACAAGATGCTGCAAATCCCGATGCACAAAATAACCGTAATGCAGGTTTTAGGTTTTTCAGAGAAAACGCTGCCGGTATGCAACGCTTTAAACTAAATGTAGGTACCGGTGATGCTGAAGTTTGGTTTGATGGAGGAGCCATTGCTGATGTGGATCCTGCGGCAAATGAATGGGTGCATTTAGCTTTCACAATTGCTGCAAATCAGGCAACAGTTTACATCAACGGGCAGGTGGTCAGTCAGGGCGAATTTGCCGGAATAGACTGGACAGGGGCCGATTTGCTTTCAATTATGTCGGGCGCCCCTAGGTTTACCGGCTGGGATCATTTGTCCGATTTAAGTTATATGGATGAGTTACGTCTGTTTAACCGGACGCTTTCACAGGAAGAGATTCAGGGTATAATACAGACTGAATCTGGCGAAATACCGCAGTGGGAAGGTCAGTATGGCGAAATCTTCTATATGCCTTTTGATGGTAATTACACCGAGCAGGCAACCGGTGAAGATGCTACGGTGGTTGGAAGTCCGGGATTTGAAGACGGAATCTCAGGGCAGGCCTATGCCGGCGCAGATGGTGCTTATTTAACCTTCCCGGGCGGACGGTTGCAAAACGATGCCATTAGCGCCACTTTCTGGATGTCAATAAATGCTGAACCCAATCGTGCAGGTATATTGGTTATGAGTCCTGAAGATACAGAGAATGCAGGTTATCCTGACATACAAAACAACCGTACCAAAGGTTTCCGCTTCTTCAGGGAGGATGCCTCAGGCATGCAACGGTTTAAATTAAATGTTGGAACGGGTGAGAGCGACACCTGGTTTGATGGAGCAGCCAATGCTGATGTAGATCCTGCTGCCAATACATGGGTGCATTTTGCATTTACAATTTCTGAAGGTCAGGCTGCAGTTTATATTGATGGAGAAGAAGTGAGTACAGGCGATCACGCAGGAATAGACTGGACTGGTGCCGATTTGCTGACTATCATGTCGGGCGCTCCGCGGTTTACCGAATGGGATCATTACTCCGATTTGAGTTTACTCGATGAGCTGCGTATTTACGACCGGGTGCTTACACAGGAGGAAATCCAGACAATGATTGATGATATCAATCAATGAGATGGTTAAATAAAAGATGTAATATATATTGAAAGAATTGGATTAGAGGCTGCCGGATATTTTTCCGGTAGTCTCATTTAAACAATCCTATACTGTAATACACATTTATGAAAAATTTTTTAATAACGGGTATTCTGTTTTTATTTATTGCTGGATGTGCGCAGTCACAAAAGAGTACCGATTCGATGAGTGCACTTGATGTGCTTACCGATGAGCAGTTGCTTGATTCGGTTCAGTATTACTATTTCCAGTATTTCTGGGATGGGGCTGAACTAACATCAGGGCTGGCCCGCGAACGCTTTCACGAAGACGGTGTTTATCCTCAGAATGACAAGCACATTATAACAACCGGAGGCAGCGGTTTTGGCTTAATGGCCATTCTGGTTGGTATAGAAAGAGGCTTTATAACACGTGTAGAAGGACTAGACCGGCTGCTGCATGCAGTTGATTTTCTTGAGAAAGCCGACCGTTTTCATGGTGTCTGGCCGCACTGGCTTAACGGTGAAACAGGGAAGGTTCAGCCATTCAGTACATACGATGATGGCGGCGATTTGGTTGAAACTTCCTTCCTGGTTGCAGGATTGATTGCCGTCAGGGAATATTTTATCGACGGCAATACAGTGGAAAAGGAGCTGGCAGCGCAGATCGACAGGCTTTGCCGTGAAGTGGAATGGAACTGGCATACACGTGATGGGGAGGATGTGCTTTACTGGCATTGGTCGCCTAATCACGGCTGGCAAATGAACCATAAGATTACCGGTTACAACGAGTGCCTTATAACTTATGTATTGGCTGCCTCCTCACCAACTTATGCCATTCTTCCTGAGGTGTACCATGAAGGTTGGGCTCAGGGGGGCGATATTGATGAAGATGGCGGTGCCTATGGATATACCCTGGAGTTAAAGCATCATGCCGATCCTGAAAAAGGAGGCCCGTTATTCTGGGCACATTATTCCTACCTGGGGCTGGATCCGCGTAATTTAACCGACAAATATGCCAGCTATTGGGATTTGAATGTTGCACATACCATGATAAACCGGCAGCACTGCATTGAAAACCCGCACGAATATGAAGGGTACGGGGAGAATTCCTGGGGACTGACTGCCAGTTATTCGGTTCCGGGAGCAGTACAGTATGTTGAAGGAAGGACGGATGAAAAGCCTTCAAAAGGAAATTCCGGTCAAGCTGGTTATGCCGCACATCATCCGGCGTTGGATTTAGGAGTGATAACCCCAACGGCAGCGCTTTCCTCTTATCCCTATGCGCCAGATGAAGTGATGCCGGTCATCCGCCATTTTTATGAGAACATGAAAGATAAAATTTGGGGCGATTATGGGTTTTACGATGCTTTTAGCGAAGAATATGAATGGTATCCAAAGCGTTACCTGGCTATCGATCAGGGACCAGTGCCTGTAATGATTGAAAACCACCGTACCGGGTTGTTATGGAATCTGTTCATGAAAAACGATGATGTTCAGCGGGGATTGAAAAACTTAGGCTTTGAAAGTCCTTATCTTGAAAAGAAAGTAGATTGATATTTGTGCTGAGCCTGGAACTTTAATAATTGTGAGGAAAAATAGATGGTTAATTTATAGGTTATGAAAAAAATGACTTTACTTATTACAGGTATTGGCCTGTTTTTGTTTATGGGTAACATTGTTGCCCAGGAATTGGATTATTTTGAACAGGAAGGATATACCAGTTTATTTAATGGCAAAAACCTTAATGGATGGATAATTCCTGAAGGCGATAACGGGCACTGGTCGGTTATCGATGGAGTAATAGATTACGATGCCCTTTCGGAGGCAGAAGAAGATAAAAACCTATGGACAGAAAAGGAGTTTCAGGATTTTAACCTTCATATCGAATGGCGGTTTAAAGGCTATGGCGATCATTTGTTTCCACTACCCACGATCTTGCCGGGTGGAGAGTATTTGCGAAATGAAGATGGCGATATTATTGAACCTTTAGGCCCCAATTCTGACTCAGGAATCCTGCTAAAGAATGTTGGACAAACAAACCTATGGTGCTGGTCAGTTGGTTCTGGTGAGCTGTGGTCTGTAAGAAATGATCAGACGTTGCCCCCTGAAGTGCGGGCAGCTGCAGTACCTTCTGAGAATGCGGATCAGCCTGTAGGTCAATGGAACGCCTTCGACATCATTGTACGGGGAGAGCGGATAACCATTTTTAATAATGGAATCAGGGTTATTGATAATGCCTATTATCCTGGGCTGAATGTGAGGGGACCCATTGGATTGCAGCATCATGGCGGCTTAAATAAAGAAACAGGTAAACTTCAGGGTGGCTCCAGTTTAGTGCAGTTCAGGAATGTTTGGTTAAAAGAACTTTGATGGAAATAGAATCAACAATTTGAAAAGAAAGAACAGACAATTAATTGTGTCAGTTACTTTCTTATGTCATTTAATCAGAAACAGTAACCCTGCATTCATTGTTAATATTGGAAGGAATAATAATGAATAACACACCAACATGAATTTATATAAAGTAGTAAAGTCCCATTTGCTTGTCACCCTAATGGTATTAGTGTTTAACGTTGGATACACTCAGGAAGTTTTTTTCTTTTCAGAAGCTACTGATACCACCTTTTACGACCAGGGTATAGTTGATGTCGGTAACCTGGAAGAGAGCAGCTTTGAACATACCCATCCTCCTGGGTCCCCACAGTACAACGATAAAGTTCCTGCCTCAACAGCAGCATATATTGGTGCCACATCATTGAAATTTAACTACACTTCCGCCGAAAACGGGAACTGGAAAGCAACCATATACCGAAACGACTGGTCGGCAGTTGATGTGACACAACTGGATTCGGTTTCATTCTATATATATTCCGAAAATGATTTGCCGGCCTCAGCGCTTCCGTTAATTGGGCTTAGAGCTGTTAATTCTGTTGGATCGGCAGATGTAAATTCAGTTTTGTATCCGTTGGCCGAATACAATGAGGATGTGCCAGCGGGCGAATGGACTCATATTCGGTTCCCACTGAACAGGTTTTTTGGTGACCCCGATAACAGTCAGCTTAATTTTTCTGCAGTAAAAGGAGTGATATTTAACCAATCGGAAAGTGATAGCAGCTCGCACCTACTATTTATTGATGAAATTTCTGCCTACCGGAGCATTGATGAAATACCGGGTATTGAAATGCTGACAGCTACCGGGTACGACAGTCACGCTGAACTGAACTGGACATTTCCCTTGCCCGATTTGACGTATCGTATTTATGCATCGTATGATGGGGGGCAGAATTTTGAAGTACATGCAGAAACTACAGAGGATTATTACATCGATTTTGTTCCTGACAGTGCAAGGAACAGCACCGTAACTTATCGTATAACTACATTATTCCAGGAACGCGAATCGGAATTTGTGGAAGCTACAGCAGAAATCAAAGATTTCAGTGATGAGGAATTGCTCAATATGGTTCAGCGCTACACCTTCCGGTATTTTTGGGATGGGGCACATAATCCCACAGGTATGGCTCTGGAACGTTCGAATGGAAACGACAATACGGTTGCTTCAGGGGCAACAGGTATGGGCCTGATGGCAATGATAGTGGCACATGAGCGTGAATACGAACCTCAGGAGAATATAAAAGAAAGGATTCTGCTTATTTTGGATTTTCTTGAAAATACCGAGCGGTACCATGGAGCATGGTCGCACTGGTACAATGCCGAAATTTGGGAAACGCAGCCATTTACCCCCGATGATGATGGCGGCGACATTGTAGAGACGTCATTTGTTGCTGCAGCACTGATTGCCCTGAGGAACTATTTTACCGGAACGGATGTTGAATCGGTTCAGATCAGGGAAACAGCCGATAAGTTATGGAAAGAGATTGAATGGGACTGGTATCGAAACGGGCTCAATGTGTTAATCTGGCACTGGTCACCCAACATTGGCTTCCAGAAAAATATGCATGTCAGGGGATGGAATGAAGCCCTGATTACTTATATTATGGCAGCTTCTTCTCCAACACATGGAATTCCTTTAAAAACATACGTACAGGGCTGGGCACGAAATGGAGCAATGGTAAATCTGCGTTCATTCTATAGCCACCAGATCAGCCTTGCACCCAACTGGGGAGGGCCTTTGTTCTGGACTCATTATACTCATCTGGGTATTGACCCCCGGGGCTTGCAGGATGAATATGCCGATTACTGGCAGGAGCATGTAAACACTGCATTGATACATCATGCCTACGCTTTAGAAAATCCGTCAGACCATGAGAATTACAGTGAAAAGAACTGGGGACTGACTGCAAGTGACGATCCGTTTGGCTATACCGCCCACCAGCCGGTGTCAAACGATAACGGAACCATCAGTCCAACGGCTGCATTGTCGAGTATGCCTTACGTCCCGGAGGAATCATTGAGTGCCTTAAAATACTTTTACAGGGAAAGAGGACAGGAACTTTTTGGAATATATGGTTTTTATGATGCCTTTAACGATAACTATGATTGGGTGCAGGATGGTTACATTGGAATTGACCAGGGACCCATAGTGGTGATGATAGAAAACCACCGTACCGGGTTACTCTGGGAACTGGTTATGCAGGATGCCGATGTGCAGGCAGGACTTGATAAGCTGGGTTTCCAGTATCAGGTGCCAACTGCTGTAAGCTCTGTTGACCTGAACAATGACTTCCTGCTATATCCCAATCCGGCAAATCATACAGTTCATTTTACCTTGCCGGATGCTGGTGGTAAAGAGCCGGTTGTAATGAAAATCTATTCAGTTGGCGGACAACTGCAGATGACAAAACAACTGTTTCCTGATGGAAAAGAATTTTCTGCAGTTGTTGCTAATCTTCAGGATGGGCATTATATACTACAGTTAATTCAGGATGGGAAATATCAACGCGCAAAATTTGTTGTTAACAAATAAATATTATGAAACTAACAGGCTTATACCTTTATGGATTGATTTTACTCTCTTTTTTTTATGGTTGCGAGGGAGAAAAAAAATCTACTCAACCAAACATCCTGTTTATCATGTCTGATGACCATGCTATTCAGGCAATCAGTGCATACGGCCATCCGATATCCCAACTGGCACCCACTCCCAACATTGACAGGCTGGCAGACCAGGGCGCACTTTTCATTGCCAATTATAGCGGCAATTCAATATGCGGCCCCAGCAGGGCCACCATCCTTACCGGCAAGCACAGCCATAAGCATGGTTTTATGCAAAATTCATCCCAGGGATTTGATGGCTCACAGCAGACTCTTCCAAAGATACTGCAGGAGGATGGTTATCAGACAGCCATAATAGGAAAATGGCACCTGGTTTCCAAACCCACCGGGTTTGAATTCTGGAAAATTCTGAATGACCAGGGTGAATACAACAACCCTGATTTTATTACTGAAGGCGACACCTCTCAATACATGGGGTATGCTACCGATCTTATTACCGATTTTTCCAAAGAGTGGCTTGATCAAAGGGATAAATCCAGGCCTTTTTTCCTGATGATGCACCATAAGGCCCCTCACCGAAACTGGATTCCTGCCGAACGACATTACAACCTTTACGATACGGTTACTTTTCCCGTTCCTGAAACTTTTTTCGATGATTATGAAGGAAGGCTGGCTGCGGCGCAGCAGGAAATGAACATTTACCGTGATATGTACGAAGGGCATGATTTGAAAATGGTGGAGGAGGAGGGCAGCAGAAATCTTCTCTACGATCCCTGGCCACAGGTATGGATTGAACGAATGACTGCTGATGAAAAGGAACGTTTTTGGGAAGCATACAGAGATAACATTGACAGCTATTTTAAAATCGATACAACCGATGAAAGGGCTGTGGCAAGATGGAAGTTCCAGCGCTACATGCAAGATTACCTGGCTACAATTAAATCGGTCGATGAAAGCGTAGGTGAACTGCTAAATTACCTGAATGAGCAAGGGCTTGCTGAGAACACTATTGTTGTGTATACTTCCGATCAGGGCTTTTACCTGGGCGAGCATGGCTGGTTCGATAAACGGTTTATGTATGAAGAATCGATGATAATGCCCCTGCTTATGCGTTATCCCGGGCATATTCAGCGGGGGGCTGTAGTTAAACAACTGACTCAAAATATCGATTTCGCCCCAACTCTTCTCGATTATGCCGGGATAGATGCCCCCTCAGATATGCAGGGTGTTTCAATGAACAACCTGATGGTAGAGGAAATACCTATGAAATGGAGGAATTCACTTTACTACCATTACTATGAATTTCCAGGTTTTCATAGTGTTCAGAAGCACTATGGGGTTAGAACCGATCGCCATAAACTCATCCATTTTTATGAAATCGATACATGGGAACTTTATGACCTGGAAACGGATTCTCTTGAAGTATTTAACATTTATGGAAAGGAAGGTACGGAACAAATCTTTAAGGAATTAGAACAGGAACTAAAAAGATTGCAAACCATTTACGAGGTTCCCGATTATCATACTACAGAATAAGGTATATTGAAATGAAAACAACTGGAATATACAGAAAAAGAATTTGGATTGCTGCTATCGCTTTCCTTGCTGCCGGCTCCCTTGCAGGGCAAACAACTTCAAAAAGCACTTACTGCAACCCGTTGGATGTTGATTATACGTATATGTCCCACTACAGGGCAAACACCGATGTTTCCTACCGGTCGGGTGCCGATCCTGCAGTTGTAAATTTCAGGGGGAAATACTATATGTTTGTTACCCGGTCGCACGGATACTGGGTCTCAGAGGATATGAGCAGGTGGGAATTTATCCGGCCACAAAGCTGGTATTTCAGTGGTTCCAATGCGCCTGCTGCGGCAGTCAAAGACGATAAAATTCTGGTTTACGGCGATCCTTCGGGCAGAGGGCCGGTTATAGAAACCGATAACCCTGAGCTTGGTGACTGGAAAACAAATTTTGCAGTAATGAATCCTCCGGGAGGAATTCAGGACCCCAACATCTTTGTTGATGATAACGAAAGGGTATACCTGTATGAAGAATCTTCCAACAAATGGCCTATAAGAGGTGTAGAACTGGATGCCGATAATTTTTACATTCCCATGGGCGAGCAGGTCGACTTGTTTAATCTCGACCCTGAAAATCATGGGTGGGAGCGTTTCGGGCAGGACCATCGGTCCGATCTCGATCCCTTCATTGAAGGGCCCTGGATGGTAAAGCACAACAACACGTATTACCTTGAATACGGCGCACCCGGAACGCAGTGGAATGTTTATGCCGATGGGGTTTATACATCCGATAATCCGTTGGGCCCATTTAAATATGCTCCTTATAACCCCATAGCATACAAACCCGGTGGATTTTTAAAGGGTTCGGGTCACGGTAGTACGGTGCAGGATAATAACGACAACTATTGGCACTTTTCAACAATGGCAATTTCAGTAAATTACAAGTTTGAACGAAGGTTAGGTATGTTTCCGGCAGGCTTTGAACCCGATGGACAGATGTATGTAAACACCGCATACGGCGATTATCCGCATTATCTGCCTGATGAAAAAGTGGCTGCCCATAAAAACCGGTTTACAGGATGGATGCTGCTGTCGAAAGATAAGCCGGTGCGGACGAATTCCATCCTCAAAGGGGTAAAACGAAATGTGGTGGATGAATATGAAGAAGGTTACATGCCGGAACAGGAGAAGCCGGATTATTCCTCTCAAATGTTGAACGACGAGAACATCCGGACCTTATGGGTGGCAGAAAGCAACAGCGATTCAATCTGGTTTGAAATGGACCTCGGTCGAACGATGACAATTAATGCTGTTCAGATAAACTACCAGGATTTCAATGCCAGTATATTTGGAAAACCCGATACCCTTAGGCAGCAGTTTATCATTGAAACTTCACAGAATGGTAAACAGTGGCAAATCGCAATTGATTTTTCAGATAACCGGGAGGACCGGCCTCATGCCTACATCGAACTGGAAAAACCGGTACAAGGCAGGTATGTAAAGTTCAAAAATAAATACTTCCCTAACCGGTACCTGGCGATTGGTGAGTTCAGGGTATTTGGAAACGGAAACGGTGAAAAACCTTTGACACCTTCTTCCTTCATTGTAAAACGGCAGACCGATGAACGCAATGCCGATATTTCATGGGATGCTGTTGATGATGCCATGGGTTATACGCTCTACTGGGGTATTGCAGAAAAAAAACTAAACAATTCGGTAATGATTTATGGTGATAATAACTATGAGTTGAGAGCCCTGAATAAAGGGCAGGAGTATTTCTTGCAGCTTGAGGCTTTTAATGAAAATGGCATATCAAAAAAAACAAACGTGCAAAATGTGCCTTGAGGCATTCAACAAAGCAGATGTAATATTTGTCTGAAATATAATGGACGTTAGGCTAAAAGTTTCTCATAGTAAGTTTTGAGTTTGGCAACAGCATATGGGAAATGCTGGCTTAAGAACAATTGGAATAATTAAAATATCACAGATATGAAACGAATAGCTTTTTATTTATTGGGTTTACTGTTTACAGTAAGTAGTTCCTTTGCACAAAATCCGGATCCAAAATATCCAAACATGGATTCCTTCGTAAAAGAGTTAATGGCAAAAATGACCATAGAAGAAAAAATCGGCCAGCTAAACCTGATAACTCCGGGAGGAGGTATTCCCACAGGGGAGGCTGTTAGTACCGATGTGGAAGGTAAAATCAAAGCAGGTAATGTAGGGGGAATATTTGGTGTTTACGGTCCGGAGTTAGTTCGTAAGGCACAGGAGTTGGCAGTAAAACAAACCAGGCTTGGTATTCCAATGCTTTTTGGCTCGGATGTTATTCACGGCTATAAAACTACATTCCCGATACCGCTTGGCTTGTCGGCCAGCTGGGATATGGAACTTATTAAAAAGGTAGCCGAAGTGGCTGCAGTTGAAGCTACTGCCGATGGTATATTCTGGAACTTTTCGCCAATGGTTGACATCGCCTTTGATCCACGCTGGGGTCGTGTTGCCGAAGGGGCAGGAGAAGACCCCTACCTTGGTGCCCAGGTGGCCCGTGCTATGGTAAACGGGTACCAGGGAAACGATTTAGCCGATCCGCGCACCATGATGGCTACTGTTAAGCATTTTGCACTGTATGGCGCCGCGGAAGCGGGACGCGATTACAATACTGTAGACATGAGCCGTAACCGTATGTTCAATGTTTATTTCCCACCATTTAAGGCAGCAATTGATGCAGACGTTGGAAGCATAATGTCGTCTTTTAATGATGTGGAAGGAATACCGGCCACCGGCAACAAATGGCTGCTGACTGATGTACTGCGTGAACGATGGGGGTTCGATGGCTTTGTGGTATCGGATTATACCTCGGTGAATGAAATGATTGCCCATGGATTGGGCGATCTGCAGCAGGTTTCAGCAATGTCGCTTAAAGCCGGGTTGGATATGGATATGGTAGGTGAAGGGTTTTTAACCACCCTCCCAAAGTCGCTTGAAGAAGGAGAAGTAACGGAGGAGGATATAAACAAGGCTTGCCGCAGGGTACTGGAGGCAAAATATAAGCTGGGATTGTTTGACGATCCTTTCCGGTATGTTGATGAAGCAAGGCCCGAAAAAGACATACTTTCTGATGAACACCGGGCGGTAGCCCGTGAAGTGGCAGCCCGTACCTTTGTGTTGCTTAAAAATGAGAACCAGGTATTGCCACTCAATAAATCAGGTACAATTGCCTTAGTCGGACCCCTGGCTAATAATAAAAACAACATGCTTGGAACCTGGGCGCCTACCGGCGATCCGCAGCTTTCGGTTCCTATACTCGAAGGAGTTAAGAACTTGGCGGGTACTGAGTCGGATGTGGTTTATGCCAAAGGGTCCAATATTTCAGATGATCCTGAATTTGCAGAAAAGGTAAATGTTTTTGGAACCCGGATCGATATCGATGACCGTTCGCCTGAAGAAATGCTGGAAGAAGCAATGACTGCAGCCGAAAAGGCCGATGTAATAGTTGCTGTTGTAGGTGAGGCTTCTGAAATGAGCGGCGAATCCGGAAGCATGTCAAACCTGTCATTGCTGGAGCCTCAGAAAAAACTCCTCCGCCGGCTGAAGGAAACCGGCAAGCCCCTGGTATTGGTTTTAATGGCTGCCCGTCCAATGACTATTGAAGAGGAAATGGAACTTGCTGATGCCATACTGCTTACCTGGCACCCGGGTGTGGAAGCAGGAAATGCTATTGCCGATGTATTGTTCGGCGATTACAATCCTTCAGGAAAACTTACAATGACATTCCCAAGAAATGTAGGACAGATACCCATTTATTATGCGCATCGTACCACAGGACGACCCAATGAGGGGGATGTGTTTCAGAAATTCCGTTCCAACTACCTCGATGTGCCCAACTCACCCTTGTATCCTTTTGGATATGGATTAAGCTATACCACCTTTGAATACAGCGATGTTAAGCTTAACAAAAGGGAATTCTCTGCCGGAGGAACATTAACCGCAAGTGTTACGGTTACCAATACCGGTAAATACGATGGGCATGAGGTGGTGCAGATGTATATCCACGATATGGTTGCCGGCATTACCCGACCAGTAAAGGAATTGAAAGGATTTCAGAAGATATTTCTTGAGGCAGGTGAATCGCGCGCGATCAATTTTAAAATAACGGAAGACGATTTAAAGTTTTACAATTACTACCTGGAGTACCTTGCTGAACCAGGAGAGTTTGAGGTTTTTATAGGCACAAACAGTGAGGATGTAAAACAGGCTCAATTTTCGTTCAGATAGGCTGATCAGGAAGTGTAAAATTGCCAAAAAGGAACAGATCCCCCCGGGAGTCGGACTTTCCAAGTCCGACATTTTCGGGAACAAGAGCGAAGTATCTGTTACAGAAATTTTACCTTTTAAATAGTATCAAAAATCTTTGAGTTGGAAACTCAAAGTCCCGTGGGCCTACAGTACAAAATGGCTACGGTGTCTGTCGGTGCAGTGGCTACCGGGAGTCGGACTTTGCAAGTCCGACATTTTTCGGAACAAGAGGGAAGTTTCTGTACCGGAAATTTTACCTTTTAAACAGTATCAAAAATCTTTGAGTTGGAAACTCAAAGTCCCGTGGGTTTGCAGTACAAAATGGCTACGGTGCCTATCGGAGCAGAAGCCACGGGGAGTCGGACTTTCCAAGTCCGACATTTTGAAAACCATACTGATAAAAAGGTGCTTTCATAATACATACATACTCCTAATCAAATTCAGTATCAATTCAGCATTAACTCAACCATAACTCAATATAAATTCAATTATAATTGAGTTTACATTGAGTTAATACTGAGTTTATATTGAGTTTACATTGAGTTTAGTCCGGAGAAGGTCCCTACAATGATTCTGCGAAAAGTTGCCAGTAAGAGGTTTTTCAGTTCGGCTTTAAAAACTGGAAACCTGATTTCCGGCTTGTGTAATGCAGGTGAGTTTTCAACTCTTGAAAGACGCAGAGTTAAATTTTTATACTTTTGCTGGCCTGTTTAAAAAGGGAATATAAATACTGTAATTTTTCTGAATGAGATCAAACAGGTTTAAGGGGTACTTATTTGCATTAATCGGCACAGTTGCCTTTGCAAGTGAATACATTTTCAGCAAAGCGGCTTTTAGTGAGGTCCACATGGCTCAGTTTGGAGTTTACTGGTTTGCCGTATGCACCATCGCCATGCTGGCCTGGTCGATGGCAAAGGGGAAGCTGGGGCAGATAAAAAAACTTACAAAACGACAGGTGCATGTATTGATTGCACTGGGTGTGCTGGAAATCCTGACAGCCACTACCTTTTATCTTTCAATATTTATTATTCCTGATCCGGCAGTGACCTCCTTTTTAGGAAATATGTTCCCGGTTATGCTTGCCCTGGGAGGTGTATTTATTCTTGGCGAACGTTTTGGGCCCATTGAAACAGGGGGTGCCGCACTGGCGCTCGTCGGAGCTTTCATTATTAGTTATTCCGGGGAAACCTCCTGGCAGAAATTTTTTATCCCGGGTACAGGGGTTGTTGTTATTAATGCCATTTTTGCCACAATTGCCTCCCTGGTTGTGAAGGTACATGTCCGGAAAATAAGCGCAGAGTTGTTAAACTTAAATCGCTCGGTATGGCTGCTGGTATTTTCATTTATTATGTTTTTTATTTACGGGCAGTCATTTAATATTCCCGCATCCGCCTTGCAAAATATAGTTATTGGTGCATTACTTGGGCCATTTATTGCCATTCTGGCCCTATACTATTCGTTTAGCTACATTGAAGCTTCCCGCTCTTCGGTAGTTCAAAGCCTGAAAGGAATATTTGTGTTGATTGGTGCCTGGTTCTTTTTTGGAACTTTTCCGCTTCCCCACCAACTTATAGGAGGTCTGATCACCATTGTGGGAGTATTGGTAATGACAGTGGCAAGGGCCGGATTTTTAAAGAGACGGAGAATTTAATTTCAAATTGTTTTTTTTGAAATTTATCGTGTACCTGCCTTATGGTGGTTAACTCAACGGGAATAAATCCGGTTTTTTCATGGCTTCAGTCTTCATCGTCCTCATCGAAAAAATCTTCAGGATTAAATGGAATGTCATCGTCGGGATCTTTGTCGAAAGGGCCCACACCGGGAGGATTAAACAATCCCCAACGATCAATATAGAAGTTCGTCTGGTCAAACCCGGCCACCCAGTCGATAAAAAGCAGGCGGTACTCTTCAATTAATTCCCTTACGATATCAAAATACTCCACTTCTTTAAATCCGAATCTTTTCAGGGAATGGTTTGAAACCATCAAATCATGCGCTGCCTTGCGGATAATGGCTGCTGCTTCCATTCGCAAATCGTACAAATCACCACCCTCGGCGCCGGCCACTTTTACAATAAGCATCCTGGCATCTGAAAGCATTTGTCCTTTTAAATGTTGCAGGTGATCATTTTCTTCAGGAATCAAATCGCAGATTTTACGGGTCAGATCATAAATCTCTTCACCCTTTTTGTAAATGGGCAGGTCTTGTACCCGCTTTCTACTTTCGCTGTAATCCATTTTTTTGGTTGAATAAGTTGGTATTAAAATGATCTTTTTGCAAATGTATGAAAATTGTGATTAAATCATTTCAGCCAATTATAATCAATTACTCAACCCGCTTGCCCGGAAGTTTTTTATACTCACCGGTTTCCAGTTTGTTCAGCCAACTAAAGCTTACTAAATGACTAAGGCAATTCACTACCTGAAAAAACCGTATCGAATTCTTTTTATTATTTTATCGATGTAAATGGTAACAACAGTAAACATAGCAAATGCTGCAAGAAACCAGCCTGCATTTTCAAGACGAATACTGCTACTCCGGCGAGAATCACCCCGGTGATGTCCTTCTCTTCTAAAATCGCTGTCTCTGAATGAGCTGCGGTCTGTCCGTGTATTTTCAGTTTGGTTCAAAGAATCGGGCAAAACAAGAGCCTGCCCTTCGTCGAACCGGCTTCCACGATTCTCATCACGTGAATCGCGGGGGTTTTGCCTGTTCCATCTTTCAGAGCGGTTATGTCTTTCATCCCTGTTAAAATCACCGCGATGCCGATCACCTCCTCTTCTGAAGGATTGTTCTTTGTTTATACTAAAAATCCGCACGCTTTGCTCCCAGTAATGAAGCTTGTTAAACGCAATTATTCCAGTAACTATAATTGCTATTGAAATTATCAGGATGCCAATTCTTTTTGCCATTTTTTGTCTTTTTTATATTTAAAGCGCCGGAGTACCCAATTCCAGTGCAATCCGAGATGAATACCAAACAACGTCAGCGTAATAAAAGATGAACTTGTATGCATCACCCGCCAGAAATTGCGTGAGCCTCCCAAATTGAGCCAGGAAAAATCAATTGTTCTTGCAATGGCAATACCACTTAGAATCATTAAAACCATCCCTGCCAGAAGAAGTATATCTAGTGTTAAGTTAATTTTGATATGACGGTTTTATTGTATATATTTACCAAAAAAAGATGGTACTGTATACAATTAAACTAAGTGAATCCGAGGTAGAAGAACTCAGTAAGGTAATTAATAAAGGCAGCCATACATCACAAGCCTTTCGTGCAGCTTATATTTTATTAAACTGTGATAAAGGAGAATTTTCAACAAATACTGAGATAAAG
>JAGXGA010000018.1 GCA_024636975.1 Mariniphaga sp. | reverse complement strand
GAGAGAAAAAAATGATAAAAACAACAAAAAAATGGAATAACAGGAAAAAGTTACATTGAATATTACTCAATAAATAATCGGAATAAAACTCCAAAAGAAAAAAGTTAAAAAAATCGTACTTTATGGACAGACACTAATTAATGGACTTAACCCTGGCAGGTTTTTGAAACCCTGCCAAGGGCAAAAGTTGAACTTTTGTCAATTAAATATACACAAAAAATTACATCACCAAAAGTTATTACCCATTAAATATTCATAGAATCAACTATTGCTGATTTACTGATTCAAAACGTTAAACACCAAAACCTTTTCCTCCCGGTTTGCTCCCTGCTTCCTGGTGACCTTCTCCGGTGTAAATTCAATGTTAACTCAATGTATTCTCAATATTAACTCAATATAAATTCAATTGTAATTGACTTTACATTGAATTTATATTAACTTTGCACTGAATTTAAATTGAATTTAATACGGACAAGATTATGGCAAAATTAGGAGACAATATTATGGGAGCCGGCAAGGGAAAAGTTGGCGAGGTAGTTCTTTACAATATGCACGGCAAGAGTTTCATGCGGTCAAAACCGTCGAAGTACACCGATAAGAAATCGGAGGCACAACTGGCGCAGCGTGCAAAAATGCAGAAGGTAACAGGTTTTATGAGCCCCTTCAAGGAGCTGATCCGCAAAACATATGCAGGTGAAGCCGTGGGCCGTGCGCCCTATCATGCTGCAAAATCGCAGATAATGCAGAATGCAGTGCAGGGCAACTACCCCGAATTCAGTATAAATAAGGAAGCTGCACTACTCAGCAAAGGCCCCCTGCCTGTGCCCCAACAGGTATCGGTATCATTACAGGATGCGGCACTGCTGTTGGAATGGACCAATGCAAAAGAAGATGAAAAGCTGCACAGCCGCGATACATTGCTGGTAATTGCCCAAAACGCGCAGACCGGCGAAACCGAATACCTGTTTACCGGTGCACGACGTATCGCCAAAAGCTTTAAATGGGAACTAAATACGACAGTATCGCAGGACAATGTGCCCGATGTTTGGGTGGCCTTCCGCAGCAATGATGAATCGGAAATGAGCGACAGTGTGTATGTGAAGTAGACCGGGGGGTGGAAGTGAACAGTGAACAGTAAACAGTGAACAGTCCGTTGAATTTGCTTTAACAGTGTTATAAAAAATAACTTAAGTAAACCAGTAGCCATAGAAACTGGAAATTCACGGACAACTGCTTTCTGCACATGATTCCGGAGGAATCACATGTGTATAGCAATTCAGCCTCAATCTATCACCCCGCGGCGCAACTGCCAGCCTGGGTTTGAAAATTATCCTTTCCATGCGTCGCGAATGGAGAAGTTTTTTTACAAAAGTTTTCTGATTATATGATAGTAAAAAGTGAACAGTAAACAGTTTTTAAGACAAAGAAGGAAAAGTCCTGAAGAATACAGGCTATCAACGTTTACTTCTTTGTCTTCGCTTTTGCCGTTGCCTGTGATGTGTTAAGAATTTGTTTACGGTTCAGGCTAAGAACATGGTTGCATTTATCGCCACTGTTTTTTCATCGAACTGTTTGGTTTCCCTGTCGTTTGATAATATATAAGACCTTTTTAACGGTTTATCGAGAATCTCTTCTAATCCACGTAAATTCTTTGCACCGGATGTTGTTACCCTTTCTGTCATTTTTATTTCAAATGCCAGATAATAGTCGGGCATTTCAAGAATTAAATCAACTTCTTTGCCATCGTGTGTCCTTAAATGATAAAGCTTAACTGCGGCGTTTAAGGTTTCAATTTGTTTATAAATTTCAGCTACTACAATACTTTCAAATTCATTTCCTGTAATTCCTCCCCTTTTTTGCAAGACAGCCTGTAAAATTCCATTATCCATATAATGGATTTTGGGCATTTTCGACAAACGTTTTGTAGAATTTTTTGACCATGCTGCCAAAACAACCGACTGGTAGCTTAATTCGAAATAACGGATGTATCGCTGAATGGTTTTGGATGTAAGCCCCAAATGGTTGGCTATTGCAGTGGCGTTTACCAATGTAGCTGTATTTTCCGCCAGGTAACGTTGCAGTTTTACAAAAGGTTCCAGGTCGCGAAACGATGCCAGGTCGCGGATGTCGCGTTCGAGGTAGGTACGCACATAATTCTGTAGCCAGACATGCCTTTCCTCATCAATTAATGCTTCATCTGAAACAGCAGGATATCCACCGAACTCCAGGTAGTGATCCCAGGCCTTTTGTTTTTCAGCCATTTTTTTGTCCATTAAAAACGAGGGGAGAAAGTTGCCGTCAGCTTCATTTTTTAATTCAGTCTGAAACAGGGAATCTTCCACTGTATCGTTCCATGAGTTTGTGCGGAGCTCAGGTACAGTTAACGGGAAAAATTCCATTACAATACACCTGCCGGCAAGGCTTTCCTTTATTTTTTCAAGCAATAATAACTGGCTCGAACCTAACAGAAAATAACGGGGTTCTTCCCATTGGTCGTAAACCGATTTTATACTTTCAATCAGTGCAGGCTCTTTTTGCACTTCGTCGAGGATAGCAGCAGGATAAAGTGTTTTCCATTGTGACGCTGTAAGCCCGGAATACTGCCCCCGTAACACCGGGTCTTCTATCGACAGGTATTCGTAATCGGGAAACAGATGTCGAATCAGTGTTGTTTTTCCGGTTTGCCTTGCACCGGTTAAAACTATTATCCGGCCTGTTTTCCAACGATTGCGCTGTACGATAATATCTGCAATTTTCCGGTTTTTCATAATGTTATTCCATTATTTACGCCAAATTTAAGAATTATATTCCATTATTTACGCCAAATTAAATTATGAAGAGTTTAAAATGAATCGGACCCGGGAATAGCGGCGCATGGAAAGGATGTGTTTTTAATCCAGGCTGGCAGTTGCGCCGCGAGGTGGCAGGTTGAGGCTGCATTGCTACCCACATTTGATTCCTACGGAATCTTTGGCAGTAGGATGTTAGCCAGTGCAGAGAGATAGCTCCCTAATATTGCCCAGGCAATTTCACGGACATTTAACGACTGTTCACTGTTTACCGTTCACTGTTTACCGAATGACTTCTCCAATAAACTGTCCGCTGCCAGCTACCGCTATCAACTTTCCTTTGAGCCCATAAAATGCTTACAGCAAGGGCCTTTAATACCTATCCTCTGTTGATTACAGCGTATTAAGCTATTTTAATTTCTGTCGGTGGCTTCGGTAACGCTTCTTCTTTTTTGGGAAGCACCAGTTCCAGGATTCCGTTTTCATAACGGGCTTCAATATTATCGACATTTACAGTGTTCGGAATTTTGAATTTGCGTTCGAAGCTGTATGCTTCAAATTCGCGGTGTTCGTATTTGTATTCCTGTTCCTGTCCTTCTTCTTTCTTTGGAAGCTCAACCTTAACGGTAAGAACATCTTCGTGGAAGTTTAACTGAACGTCTTCCTTTTTGAATCCCGGAAGCAACATTTCAAGTTTGAATTCATTTTCGGTTTCAAAAATGTTGGTTGCCGGTTTGCAGTTGCAATTTTTCAAATGATTTTCGTGGTAATCGTTGCGCATAACATTATTAAATACCTGGTCTACCAAATTCTGGTTAACAGTACGATACGGATTGTGAAATCTTACTAAATTCATGTCTTTTTCCTCCTATAATTTAAGTTTTACTATTTTTTGTATTTCTGCAATGGGTAAATCAATTCCTGTTCCATTGGCGAAAAAGGAAGGATTTTAAGAAAAAGAGTGGCATTTTAGCGACAATGTGTCTTGTTTTATAAAAATTAGACTGCACATATGTCATGTTATGTGACTTTCTGGATATGTTAGTTCACTTAAACTCTTCAAATGTCGGACTTGGAAAGTCCGACTCCCGTGGGTCTCTGCTACTAATAAACATTAACGTTTCTGCATGGCACTGCCCCACGGGACTTTGAGTTTCCAATTCAAAGATCTTTTCAACTTTCAACTTTTCAGCCTGTTCCTTTCCAAATCTGGAGAACAGTATACTGTTTTAAAAAAAATCATTGCCTGAAACCAATGCACATTCTAAATGTCGGACTTGGAAAGTCCGGCTCCCGGGGGGCCTCTGCTGCAAATAACATTAACGTTTCTGCATGGCACTGCCCCACGGGACTTTGAGTTTCCAACTCAAAGATCTTTTCAACTTTGAACCCGGAACGTTGAACCCGAAACTTTAAACCCGGAACTTTAAACCCGGAACTTTAAACTTCCAAATGTCGGACTTGCAAAGTCCGACTCCCGGGCGTCCGGCCATCTGAACTAACGAAGGGCAATCTCTCACCCATACACCCATTGACTGCATGTACTCATTCACCCGCCCACTCCCCCATTCATTCATTCACTCATTCACTCAATCACTCATTCACTCAATCACTCATTCACCCATTCCCTCACTCACTCACTCACTCACTCACTCACTCACCCATTACCATATTCGGCATTCAAAAAAAAAGCCGCAGGAACTAATCCTGCGGCTTCTATTTGATTCTTCTATTCGTTTAAGACTGAAGTACCGACTGGCTTGCTTCTTTCAATTTCTTTGCATTTGTATTCGCGGGGTCAATTGACAGTGCTTTATCGAGCACATCTACCGCTTCCTGGAATTCTTTTTTTGCTTTATTCACTTCGGCAGTGTAAGCATCGTCGGCAGTAGAGATGGCGCCGCTGCTTACCTTTTCATTGGCAGCTGTTAAAATGGCAACTCCTTTTTTGTAAAGTTCATTTCCTTCCGATACATAAATGTTTGCAAGTGCATCTGATAAACGATCTTCTTTCGGGAATTTTTTCACACCTTCTTCAAGAGTAGCCTTGTATTCGGCATCCTTGTTTTGTTTACGAAGGGTAACAGCCTTATAGTAAATTGCAGTTTCGGCTTTATAATTATTTTCAACGCTTTTACCGAACAATTCAACTGCTTTATCAAACATATCGCCACGGTAGGCGGCAATGGCTGCATTGTAAACCAGTGGTTCGCTTTCCCCATCGGCAGATGCAATGGACTGTTCGTAGCTTTTAACCGCATTTTGATAATCTTCTTTATCGTTGTATGCCAAGGCCTTGTATTCATGGCTTTTGGATACATTGATTCCATCACCAATAGCCTTGTCGAAATATTCCACTGCTCCCTCAAGGTTGTTCGATTTGTAAGCAGCATATCCGATATTAAAATTAATGGAAGGATCAACTTCTACTTCCCCGATGTTTTTCATTCCCTGGTCGTAGAGTTCGAATGCTTTTTCATAATTCTCGGCCTTCATAGCCTCATTCCCCTGATTAATGAGTTCTGCTGCATCCTGTGCAAACGAAAAAACTGACAGCATCAGTGCGGCAGTTAACAAAAATAAATTTTTCATTTTTTTCACTTTTAAGTTATCTATTTAATTTCATTTCTTGCTTGATAAGCTTCAAAAATAGCAATATTGTTCAAAAATCCTACACATTATTTTGAACCCTAATTCCATAAGGCTTTCGATACATTGTAAAACAAATATCCTGCCATAGCTTATTTCCTGTACAAAACAGGTTAAAAACTAAACAGTTTGATGCAAAAAAAGGTTTGATTTAACTTGTGCTATTTTTTTAAGACTAGAATAAGTTTAGCGATTTCTGCAGAAAAGAAAGACAAATGTTTTTTTGCATTTATCATGGCATCATTCAGCGATATTGGCCCGTTCAGGAAACTAAAAGCTCCTCCGGTGAATAGTCCTGCTGCTTCGGGTTCAATTATTCCGCCAACGGCAATAACCGGTTTTCCTGCTTTACTGGCCACATCGGCCACTGCTTTCGGGGCTTTATTATTCAATGTCTGGCTGTCGATCTTCCCTTCACCGGTTATAACTACATCGGCCCATTGCACCTGTTCTTCAAAATTAATAACAGAAAGGACGTATGCGGCACCGGGCACAGTCTCAGCATTGCACCAGGCCATAAGCGGGACTGCAAGTCCGCCTGCGGCACCTGCCCCACTGACATCCGCCAGCTTTTTACCGCTCTCTTTTTCAAGCAGTCGGCACCATGAACCCAATCCTTGCTCCAGTAACCTTACCTGTTGTGGATCGGCCCCTTTCTGAGGCCCGAAAACAGCGGCTGCTCCGTTATCACCAAGCAATGGATTATCAACATCGGATATGATTTTAATAGAAAAGTTTCCCGGGAGTTTCGTTGTTTTAACCGATGCTATTTTGCCGAGGTTCTTGCCATTGCCTTCGAGGGGTCGTCCTTGCTTGTCGTAAAAGTTAAACCCCAGTGCCTGCATCATTCCCGAACCTCCGTCAACGGTGGCGCTCCCTCCCACTCCAAGAAACAATTCGGTGCATCCCTGTTCAATGGCAGCAGCAATCAACTGCCCGGTGCCAAAAGAAGAAGTTTCCATTGGATTCAGTTCATCCTGTTTCATCAGCTTAATTCCCGAGGCGTCAGCCATTTCGATAATTGCCGTTTTGCCTGCTACAGCTATTTTTGATGAGACTTCCCTGCCCAGCGGATCTTTCACCTTCACATAAACTGTCTGAGCCTTAAGAGCAGCCTGCAACACCTCACCGGTAAAATCGCCACCGTCGGCAACAGGAACCTTACGAATGGAAAATTGGTCTGAGACCTTCAGAAAAGCTTCTTCCACCACATCTGCAAATTCAAAAGCACTCATGCTTCCTTTCATGGAATTAGGTGCTATCAATACCTTAAATTGTTCTTTCGTCATGTTTCTCCCCTTGTTACGGAAACTACACCTTTCACTTTTTTCATTTTATGAATAAGAAATTCGAGGTGATCAATATTGTAAACCGACAACTTTAAAACCCCTTCAAACTTACCGCGATTAGAATCAATGTTTATCGAACGCAATTTCGCCCCGGTATCTTTGGCAATGATATGTGATACATCGGTTACAATTCCAGCTTCATCGACCCCTGATATGTGCAGTGTGGTAAGAAACGCTCCCGGGCTGATGGTATCTTTCCATTTGGCCTTGATGATCCGGTAAGGGAACCGTTCCTTCATCTGCGGAGCGTTGGGGCAATTGTTACGGTGAATTTTGATTCCGTCGCTAATTGTTACAAAACCAAATACAGGATCTCCAAACACCGGATTGCAACAACGGGCCAGTTTGTGATTAATGTTTTTCAGGTTGTTGTCGATAACCAGGTAATCGTCGCCCCCGTCGAATGTAAACTCCTGCAATGTTTTCGATGGGAGAAGTTCTTCCATTCGTGAACGGGCATTTTCCTCTTCCGGCTTTTCAGCCAAAAGAGCTTTTACTTCCAGGGGATTGATTTTTCCGCTGGCCAGTTCGCAGTAAAAATCGATGGCCAGTTTGAATTCATATTTTTTAAGAATTTTCCGGATGACCTCATCGTTCAGCTCCATCTTCCAGTTCTTAAACTTTCGGATAAGAATCTCCCTTCCCTGGGCAGCAAGGATTTTCTTTTCTTCATTCAGACTGGCCCTTACCCTGTTTTTAGCTTTCGAGGTAATAAGGAAATCGAGCCAGTCCATTTTAGGCTTCTGGTTATTGGATGTTTCAATTGAAACCTGATCGCCATTTTTTAGCTTATATTTAAGGGTAACTTTCTTCCCGTTCACCATTCCCCCAACGCATTTATCGCCAAGATGCGAATGTATTTCGTAGGCAAAATCGAGGATGGTTGAGCCTGCCGGCATTTTCTTCAGATCACCTTTGGGTGTAAAGGCAAAGATTTCATCCCTGTAAATATCCATTCTGAAATGGTCGATAAAATCAACAACATTCAGTTCGGGGTTCTCCAGTATCTCACGGATACCAGCCAGCCAGCCATCGAATCCGGAACTGGCTTTTCCCCCTTTATACTTCCAATGTGCAGCCAACCCTTTTTCGGCCACATCATCCATACGGCGGGTACGTATCTGCACCTCTACCCAACGTCCCTGGGGCCCCATAACAGTAGCATGCAACGATTCGTATCCGTTCGATTTGGGAATGGTTATCCAGTCGCGCATGCGTTCAGGGTTCGCCTGGTACTGGTCGGTAACAATGGAATACACTGTCCAGCAGTCGGTCTTTTCATTTTCAGGTTTTGAATCAAGAATCACCCGGATGGCAAACAGGTCCATTACCTCATCGAACGAAACCTTCTGTTTCTGCATCTTGTTCCAGATGGAGAAAATGGATTTGGTACGGGCTTTCATCGAGAACCGGAAATCCTTCTCCTGCAGTTTTTTCTCAAGTGGTTTAACAAATTCAGCTACAAAATTCTCACGTTCAGTTTCTGTTTCTTTTAACCGGGCGATTATGTATTTATAACCCTCAGAATTCTGATATTTCAGGCAAAGGTCCTGCAATTCGGAATTTACAGCATAAAGTCCGAGCCTATGTGCAAGCGGGGCGTATAAATGGGAAGTTTCGACAACAAGTCTCCGCCGGGCATCAGGGGCATAAACATCAAGGTTTCGCATTACCTGAAGGCGGTCGGCTGTTTTTATCAGGATAACCCTTACGTCACCGGCAAGTGCAATAAGCAGGTTCCGGTAGTTCTCAGCATGCAGCTCTACGGTATCGGTACCAAGGGCATTAATTTTGGCCATGCCTTCAAGAATATTAAAAATCGATTGCCCGAAATGGTGCTCAATTTCTTCCCGCAGCACTTTCCGCTCGAGTCCTGCATACATGATATTGTGGAGCATACCGGTGATCACTGAATTGGGCTCCAGGCCAATCTCGCCGGCAATGATTGCAGCCACATCGAGCGAATGAGTAAGTATATGCTCGCCAGTCTGAAACTTTTGGTCGCCAATAGCATTATGCACAAAACGGAAAGCTTCATCCAGCCTGCTGAGAGCCGGCTCATCCCAATGCATCCGGCATATCTCCTTCAGGTGTTCAAACCGTGCATAAATATGTTCGTTAAATTCCATGAGGCCGTAATTAATAATTATCGTTTTAAATACTCTGCCCTCTTTCTCTTTAGATTGGAAGGTTACTATCCTTCTTCTGATAACTATGCACTACACAAATAATCTTAATGTACCCTGCAACAATGCACATACAAATTAAATGATATAAATGCATTAAAGCAACAAAGGCTGCACATGGCAGCCTTTGTTAATTTTATTCAATCAGTATAATCTTAAACTGGCTGTGTTGTATCAACGAATGTACGCTGGCGCAGTTCGCGGTCGAGCATAAACAAGCCGTTACCTTTGGCATCACCTTCAATCAGCCTGAGGCTGTCGAGAATCTCCGATACGTTGGCTTCTTCCTCCACCTGCTCATCAACAAACCACTGCAGGAAGCTCTGGGTGGCGTGGTCACGTTCTTCGGTAGCCACATCCACTATATTGTTAATCAGCTCTGTTACATGCTGTTCGTGAGCCAGTGTCTTTTCCACTACTTCCAGCAGGCTGTTAAATTCAACAGGCATCTGCTCAATGGCTTTCAGCTCGGCTTTACTGTTCCGTTCCACTACAAACTTGAAAATTTTATTGGCGTGGGTCAATTCCTCCTGGTACTGAACATACATCCAGTTGGCAAATCCCGGAAGGCCTTTGTCTTCGAACCAGGCCGACATCGACAAATACATCAGGGCTGAGTATTGTTCTGCATTAATCTGGTCGTTCAGCGCTTTAAGTACTCTTTCTTTTAACATATACTGTAGGTTTTAATTTTTGATAAAAATACAGAAAGTTGAACATATATTAAAAAGAATAGTTCAAAAAAGAAAAAGAAGGCGAAGAAGGCGAAGAAGTGAACAGTGAAAAGTGAACAGTCCGTGAAATTGCATCAGCAATATTATATGTGCATCGGCCATATTCCTGCCAACGATTCCGGAGGAATCAAATGTGTATAGCAATGCAGCCCCAATCAACCACCCCGCGGCGCAACTACCGGCCTGGGTCTGGAATATTGGCTGCTATTATACTACAGCTTACGGCGGAGGTTTAAATACATTCTGTTTTGATTGTATTTTTCCTGGAAAGTAGATTCAAAATTTACAGAAAAGTACCACTTCTTATTAATGTAACATGTAAAATCTACTTCGCTTATATTTTGTTGAATTGCAGAACTTGAATTGAAGTAGCTGAAATCAACATGTCGGTACTGCATTGTACTGCTGAGTTTCCCCGGAATAATATCTTTTGAGAACCGTCCGCCAAAAATCTGCCCGTCGAGATAAGCTGTTTGCATCAGGTTCGCCGAAGCGGTTAATGAAGCATTGATCCATGGAACGCTGGTGTAAGTTGCCACCCCATTAAATGTTTTTGTTGCCCGGGATTCATCTTTACGGATGCGTGTTCCGGCACTCATCCCAAGGATTAATTTATTGACAGGCCGATAGTTTATACGGAAGCGTAAACCCTGCCTGCTGGCTTGCTGAAGTATTTCTTCAGAGTAGTTCCGGAAGGTTTCGTAATACACTACATTTTTCCGGTTATCGTACGAACCAAACAATGATAATCTCCTTGTAAAACTATAGCGGGCAGAGAAATATAAACTGATGAGCGTTATGGCATTTTTAGGCTGACCGTTTTCAAGTTTACACAAATCAAGTTCGAAAGATGAAAAAACATTCAAATTCTTTATCACTGAATTGGAATGCTGAAAATAGATAAACCTGCGGTCGGTTTTGGAGTGATTCCGCTGCTCAAAAAAAGCCAGTGTACTCTGAAGATAACCATTTTGATTTTTTATTGAATGTCCTGCATAAGCGCCAAATTCAGGTAAATGAAAGTTGTAATCGTAATCCATGTAATCAGGTCGTGTTCCCACTACAACACCTCCAAAAAAATTGCTCCAGTGCTTTTCAAACTGAAATCCGTCGATTGCCCCCACATTGGCAATGTTTGGATTTATTTTGCGACCTGCCCACAATGAAGTGGTTTCGTTAAAGTCATACTTCAGGGCAAAGTTGTATAATTTGAGTGCATTGTTTAGGTTTTCCCTGACAACATCCCACTGATTCAATTTATGAGTAAACGAAATATATGATTCCAGTGACATTTTTGAATTCCTGACATTTGCTGCTTTCACCGACAGGGTATACCTGAACCGGTGTAAATTATCCGATTCAGGACCAGAAAAGTTAGAATAAGATGAAAGTGATATCCGTCCGGAAATATCCTGTTGGCTAATGGATTTATTCTTTTCATTTTCGGCAGAAGTTAATAACTGTTCACTTACATCTTTTTCGGGCAACTCTTCTTTTTGAGTTTCAGAAAGGGTTGCAGTTTTTGGTTGTTTAATCGGTACAAAAATTGTATCGGATACCTGAAATTGGAAGTCATTTAAAGGGATACACACACACGAAATGGATGAATGGTTTTGAACAACCAGTGCCGGAACCAGAAGCTCATTCTGTTTTATAAATAACGAATCACCATTTTCTATTCCCTCCGTACTTTTAAATTTCACATAAATATTTTTTCCTGATATATAGGAAACCTCTCCTTCCCTTATTACCTGGTTTTCCTGAGCTGCCACTGTAATAAAAACAAGCTGAAGAATTACAGTCAGATAAAAAACCATTCTATTTGAATTATTTTTAATCATCTTCCGTTCCGTTTGGATGACAAGTCAGGCAATTTATGCTGGTGTATAGATAACTATTTACCTCGCTATGTTTACCATCCATTTCATTCTGGTTGTGCTCATGGCAAGTTGTACATGAAAAAATAGAATAATTTGATGGTTGGGTGTGGCAATCAGTACATAAATCCCATTCACCATGGTGTTCCCCGCTGTATATGGGAAAATAAAAGGCATCGTGCTGAAACGTAGAGGGTGTCCATGCAGTTTCGGAATGACATGTTTCACAATCAGTCGGAAACTGTGCAGCAGTATGCACAGGATCACTTGTACTATTGTAATCAGTGGCGTGGCATCCGAAACAATTGTTTGGCGTATTCTGATAATTTCCACCGTGACATAAAACACAACTACCTGCAATGGCAGCGTGTGCTCCATTTAATGCATAAAAAACCTGGTGATTAGGAAACATTGCCGGTTCCCAGCCAATATTAGTGGTATGGCATTCTTCACAACTTACTGATATTCCAAGCGATGTGTGGTTTGGGTTTCCTGTTTCATTGTAATCAGGAAGATGACATGAAGAACATATAATAGCTGTTCCTGCGTATCCATCTGTATGGCACGCTGAACATTCTGTGGCACCGTGAGCGCCTGTCAGTGGGAAATTAGTGGCATTGTGATCAAAATCGGCATCTTCCCAATTGCTGATAGAATGGCACTGGAAACAATCAGTTGGATAATTTGAGGCCACATGATTGGCAGCACCGTTATAATTTTCCTGATGGCAGCTAATACATTCAGGGCTGGCACTGTTTGTGGATCCCTGGTGACATTCGGAACATTGCCTGATGGCATGCCCGTCGGCAAGTTCAAATCCGCTTGTTGAATTATGGTCGAATTGTGAGGGACTCCAGCCATCTTCTGTGTGGCATATTTCACATTCTGTGGAAATTCCCGCTAATGTGTGACCCGGATCCTGTGCCTGGTTATAATTATTTGTGTGGCAACTGCTGCAGGCTGCTGAAGTACCTGCATAGCTTTGGGAATGACAATCGGTGCAATTTGTTTGAATATGCGCCCCTTTCAACGGAAATCCGGTAGCATTGTGGTTAAACGACTCCTCTTCCCGCCCAGATGGATGACAGGCAAAACAAGCCATACTATTGAAGCTGTATCCGTTTATTCCACCATGTTCTTCATCCATATCCGACTTGTTGTGTTCATGACAATCGATACAACTGAATAAGGAATAATTCCCGGGTTGTATATGGCAATCGGTACAATTTTCCCACTCCCCCCGATGTTCCCCTGAATACACAGGGAAATAAACAGCATCGTGGGTTTGAAATTCTGCAGGAGTCCAGCCGGGATCCGTGGTATGACATTCCATACAATTTGTTGAAAATCCCGAGCCCTGATGAGAAGGATTGGAAGCAGCATTAAAATCCTGCTGGTGGCAGCTGATGCATTCATTGGAAATTGGTTCAAATAATCCGGAAGAATGACAAGCTGCACAATCATTAATCTGATGCCCTTTTGTTAAAGGAAAAAAGTCATGGTTGAATCCTGATGATGTCCATTCAAATGATTCAACTTTATGGCACTCAATACAATTCGTTGATAATCCGGCTTCCACATGATTAGGATTGGTAGAAGACTGATAATCATCCCTGTGGCAATCAATACAATCAACACCTAAGGGTGGAAATTCAAGTAAGGAAACGGAAGTATGGCAGGATGCACAATCAGCGTAAGTATGCGCACCCAATAAAGGAAATCCAACGTTTTGATGAAGTTCAGTTGTGTTGGAAACAATCCATGAGTTTTGTGTATGGCATTCAGCACAATCCTGGCCTACGGTATTATTGTGCATATCCAAATGGCAATCCATGCAATTTGTTTTTGCCTCCGAGAAAACAAGGGAAGTATGACAGGCTTTGCAATCGGCGTAAACGTGCTGGCCTTCGAGCCTGTAATTGGTTGAATCGTGACTGAATTCTGCAGTTGCAGCAGAAAATGACCATCCCTCTGTAGTATGACAATCGAGGCAGCTAAACGGTAATGTTTCACCATGGGGATTTTGCTGTGCATATACATAACACACCAGTAGAATGAATCCGGATATTAATGGCAACTTTCGCATGATATGTCTTCAAATTTATAAACAATATAATCCTTAATTAAATCATCGTTTGACTTGTGGCAACTGATACAGGCCAAACCCTCATGTTTACCGTCCAGTTTAAACCGGGCATTATCGTGGTCAAATTTATCGGGGTTCCAACCGGTAAATATATGACAGCGTTCACAATTGGGTTCCCCGTTTTTGGTAAATTGCCCAAAATGTACATCCTCATGGCAATTGGTACACGACTCATTTTCCCAGGTAAACTGTTGCTTCATTTCCATTGTGCTTTCTGTGAAATGGCACTGCCTGCATGTTGTCTGGGCATGTTTCCCCTGAAGGTTAAAACCGGTTTCATCATGATCGAAGGTTACTTTATTCCAAACCATTACCGAATGGCAATTTTTACAGTCGCCACCGGCCAGATATTTTTCATCAAAATAACCTTTATGAATATTATCGTGGCAATCGATGCAGCGGCTACTTACGCCAGTAAACCTCCATTCATCCGTTTTTTTATGGCATGCGAAACAAGGCGTAGCCAGATGCGCACCCGCCAACTTAAAATCAGTTTGATTGTGCTGGTCAATTCCATAAGATGAAGGTGTAAATCCATTTACTGTATGGCACTCTTTACAATCCTGCTGAACATCATTCTTACTAAATTGGCCCTCATGGTAATCGTAGTGGCAATCGATACAGCGCTGATGATTTAACGGGTTGGTGTATCCACCGCTGGTGTGGCATTTTTTGCAATCCACTGCAACATGTCTTCCGCGCAAGGGATAATCAGTCTGCTCATGATTAAAAGAACTCAACTGGGTAACTTCGTTAAAAGAAAATTCATTGTGGCATTTACGGCAATCGTTTCCAAATTTATTCTGATGAACATCCTCATGGCAGTCAGTGCATTTTGAATATTCGATACCGGCAAACTGTTGGAATTCCTGTCCGTTTCGCTGGTCAGTTTTATGACACTTTTGGCAATCAGCAGATAAATGTTTCCCAATGAGTGGAAAGTCAGTTTTTGAATGATCAAACCCCGGAGCAGGTCTGAATGCTGTTTGATTATGGCAGGAAAGGCAATTATCAGAAAGTGTGTTTTGATGAAAATCGGTATGACAATCAAGACACCTGGTGCCCAGCCCGAGCCAGGTGAACCCTTTTTTCTGCGAAACATTGTTTTGAATAAGCTCCGGTTTGTGGCAGCCGTCACATTCAATTTCAGCATGCTTCCCTTCCAGTTCATATGCAGTCAGGCTGTGATTGAACGTATCCTTTTCAAAGCGTACAATCTGAAAATCGCGACCAAAATGTTCACCATGACAGTCATGGCATTCCTTTCCGCTTCCGATTGCCGTGGCGTGAAATCCTTTGGTTTGAACTACTAAATTGTTAATTTCCTTATGGCATTCCAGACATTTCGATGTCGTTTCCTTTTTACCCAAAGTATGACACTTCGTACAATTGGTCAACCCTTCAAGATGTGCATGAACATTTGACAGATCTCCCGGCGAAAGCTGCGCTGCGGCTAACCCTGAAATTGCCAGAAGTATAAAAAACAGAATAGAATTTTTAAAGGTCAGGCTCATTAATACTGAGCTGTTTTAGTTTTTTTAATCCCGATTCCAAACACGTACAACAGATAAATACTTTCATCTTTTTTCGTGTTCCAATATTGCTTCTCCAAATTTAGAAATTATTTCAACACCAGCATTTTTCAGAAATTCTGAAGGCAATTCGCCCCCGGCAAAAATATACACCAAATCATTTTCCAGTTGCAGGTGCTCATCCTGTCCTGCAGCGTCAATAGTAACACTTTTATCTTCAATCAACATTAGATTTGAATTCAGCAGCACCACTAATTTTCCTGCAGAAAGGGAATCTTCAAGCTTGCCCCTGTTTTTAGGTTTTAGTCGTGAAAATGCTTCTTTACGGTATGAGAGTGTAACCTGGTTTTTATCGGCTAACAGCAATGCCGCTTCAATCGCTGAATCACCACCACCAACTATTACTATTTTTTTGCCGGAAATCAATTCGGGCTCCATTAAGCGATAGGCAACTTTTGTTGATTCTTCGCCCTGAACATTCAGTTTTCGGGGAGAACCGCGGCGGCCAATCGCAAGCAAGACATTTTTGGTGGAATACGATGTGCCGTCAATTGTCAGTACCCGAAAACCACCATTTTCAGACACTATTTTTTCAACTTTTTTATTTACTTCAATTTTAATATCATTTTTTGTCAGCACAGTATTCCAAAGTTTCAGCAATTCAATCTTATCGGTTTCAAATAATTTTACTTTTCCATGCAGCGGCAAGTCCATTGGGGAAGTCATCACAATTTTCGAACGTGGAAAAGTAAATACCGTACCTCCAAGTGAATCCTGTTCAAGCGTGAGTGTATTCAGGCGATGTTTTTTGGCAGCCAGGGTGGCTGAAATTCCTGACGGTCCGGCGCCAACAATAATTAAATCATATGCAACACTTCCTTTTCCATTCAATGACCTGACAATGTTTTCAACAGCCTGTTTGCCCTGTTCCACAGCATTTTTTATCAGCCCCATTCCGCCCATTTCGCCCGCAATAAAAATCCCTTTTACATTCGATTCGAAATTCTGATTGACATGCGGTAAATCAACACCCCTCTTTTCGGTTCCGATACACAAGGTAATTGCCTGCGTGGGACATGCATGGAAACAGGCACCGTGCCCTACACAGTGACTGGCATTAATAACTGTTGCTTTCCCGTTACGGATTCCCAGTATGTCTTTTTCCGGGCATGCACGAATACAGGCCCCGCTTTGAATGCAGGAATTTACATCAACAACCGGGTGCAGTGAAACCGGTTCATGGAATCCGTATTCTTTGGCCACCCTGATTTTTTCTTCCACAATCTGCGATTCACGACGCAGTTTCCGGATATAAATCAACAGAACTGTTACCAGGAAGATTCCAACGATACCATAAATGATTATTTTTTCAAGGAGTAATTCCATTTTTAAAATATCCAGGTATAACCAAATAACACAGCAACAATCACATGAACCAGCATTATTACCAGCATTATCAATGCAAACGGAAGATGTGCCACATGCCAGTACCGCAAGTAGTTCTGCATCGATGACAGCCAATTTAAGCGACGGTTCAGTTTTATTTTCGATTTAAACAGCTTTACTACTTTACGGTAATTACGGGCTGAAAGTTTTTTTGATCTCAACTCCGTTTTTATTTCCATCATTAGTTGCCGCTCAAACCAAAACCTTTTTACAATTCTCAACAGAAAATTTGCACCTTCGTTAGGTTTTCTGCCGGCCAGTTTATCATTCAGTTTAGAAATGATTTCGTGATCAATGTTATACCGGTATTTAAGTTCTGAAAATAAACCGGTTTCTATTTGGGTTAAGTCGTTCATGCTTAACTCCCGTCCCTGAATGGTTCTGGGAATCTGCAGGTAAATAAACCGTCCGATCACTCCGCTTATTACAACGGCCACCATGCTCCAGAAACTGATGGCCACAATACCTCCAATTTTGAAAGTGGTATGGTACAGAATCAGAATCGGGCCCAAAACACATAAAAAGATGTGGAATTCAAGCCAGTATTTCAATGTACCAACATGCGCCAATCGCCTGAATCGTTTACGAGCCATGTACCAAAAAACACCTATAAGCAAAAAAGCCGACCCTGCAATACCTATCCCATGGCCTATTGTACCCGTAGGTTTCAGTAAATCGTATTGTTGGTGAAAGTGACGCTCGCCAAGTTCAGTCGAATAATAATCAGCGCCAAAAATTCCAATAAAAAGAAAAATGGAGACGGTTATCACTGATAATGCAATAACATATATTCTATGCGATAAACGTGTCATTGGTTAATATAGTTTATAATCTTACCGACAGCAATACGAGTTAAACGAAATAGATCAAGTAGAAGAAAAGTCATCCAATTACAGGTATAACGGTTTTTATTTTCAACTAGTGTTAAGTTAATTTTGATATGACGGTTTTATTGTATATATTTACCAAAAAAAGATGGTACTGTACACAATTAAACTAAGTGAATCCGAGGTAGAAGAACTCAGTAAGGTAATTAATAAAGGCAGCCATACATCACAAGCCTTTCGTGCAGCTTATATTTTATTAAACTGTGATAAAGGAGAATTTTCAACAAATACTGAGATAAAG
>JAGXGA010000017.1 GCA_024636975.1 Mariniphaga sp. | reverse complement strand
GCTTAATGGACAGTGTTTAAATCGACATATTGCTACAATGAAAGAAATAAAATCAGAAGTAGATGCATGGCAAAATCACAGGAATAATAAGAATGCCAAGATTAACTGGCAGTTTACAAATGACCAGGCACGGATAAAACTAAAAAGGCTTTATCCGTCAATTTCGAATTAACACAACACTAGTATTTTTCATCCTGGCATCAAATATACTGTTTTTTAATTCGGCCTGATTCAATAAAAACACCAATAAAGGAAGGCCTTGCCGAAAATCCTGTGAAGGAATGCATTAAAGGGATTTCCCGATAAATGGAATTGATTAATATATGATCAATTCTTAAAAAAAAAAACAAAGAAAGGTTCAGAACCTGAACCTTTCTAACCAAAACCTCAATAAATACGATGAAAATGTGTTTTTCATGAAGATTGAGGTTTCCACTACCAGTTGACTCAAAACTCCCACTTAAACTAATTCCGTTTTTTATTTAAATTTTATTGAATATCAGCCTATTTCAGTTTCAGGTTTAGTTTAAAGATGTGTTTTAATGAGTGCAGCTTTGAATTATGCCACCAAAGCTTAGGAGCTTTCCATAAGATAAATAATATCTTTTATTGAAACGTTTGACTGATAAGTATATTTTATTTAGGGTACTTTTTTAACTTTTTTTTATGGAAAAAGAAAAAGCAGAGAATATAAGTACAATGTCATTACATATTTACTCTTATAACCCAATATAATCATTTAATTTATTTGAAAATTAACCAAATAAGAAAGGCCCCGCAAGGCCTTTCCAAAAAAATTACATCCGCGAAGGATGTCCTATTGATAGATAGTATTTTAATTTCCACTTTCTTCCGAAACCTTCGTTTTAAACGACCAGGTAGGACTATTGGCCACTATGTTGCCTTCGTGTTTGGCAACAACGTACCAGAAATAAGTTGTGTTGTAATTCAATCCATCGACTACCACTTCCTGAACAATCAGGTTTTCTCCGGCAATCTGCTGTACAATTGATCCCGATTCAAAATAATATACTGTGTAGTCAAGTTCCTTGCCTTTGTTTTGCTGATCAACTTTCCACTTAAAGGAGAACGAGGTTTGCTGGTCGACTGCCCCGTTGCCCGGAACCGGATCGTATATGGTAACCCATCCCACATCCTTTTCATCCTTCAGCAGGTAAAAAGTAAGCGCCGTAGTTTCCTCTTCATACACTGCCACGCTGACACTGTTACTCAGGTAATCCTTTTTACGGGCAGTAATTGCAACCTCTCCCTCAAAAACCTTATCAAAGGCAAATTTTCCTTCCGCATCGGTAAGTGCAGTTGAGCTTGCCGGACTTGTAGTTATAAGCACTCCTTCCAGCGGAGTGTAATCTTCACCGTTGTTGTATCGGACTTGTGGGGCATGTGGGACAATTAAGGAATTTGTGTTGCATAACATCTTTTGCTACGTGGTTTTTAACAAATAGTTTACAAATGGTTTTGAACAACCATTTATGATATTCGAAAGTTTTTATGGGGGTTAGATTTTATATATTTGCGGCCTGAAAGAAAAACCCGACTATTTACCGTAAACAATGAACTATGCCATGGAATCAATTCCACCATTTGCCTTTCTGTTTTGTGGCAGATTCCAATTACACCGATGAAGTTAAATAATAAAATAAAATGAAGAACATTAAATTTATCAGCGCTAAAGAAGCCGTTAAAGTCATCAAGTCGAACGACAGGGTTCACCTGCACAGTGTCGCCGTAACTCCCCACCCGTTAATCAATGCCATGTGCGAACGGGGAAGAAATAAGGAGTTCAGGAATGTGCGCATTCAGCACATCCACACGGAAGGACCGGCCCCCTATGCAGGTCCTGAATTTGAAGGCATCTTTCAGCTTGAATCATTTTTCGTTGGCCATAATGTAAGGCAGCAAACCCAGGCAGGCTATGCCGATTACATTCCTGTTTTCCTGCAGGAAACCCAGCGCCTTATACGCGAAGGCTACCTGAAAGTGAATGTGGCCATGATCCAGATATCGGTTCCCGATAAGTTTGGTTATGCATCACTGGGAACTTCGGTAGATGCCACACTGGCTGCGGTTGAAAAGGCCGACACGGTTATTGCAATAGTAAACCCAAATGTGCCCCGGGCTTTCGGTGATGCAATGATCCACACCAACGATATCGATCTGTTTATAGAAGACGACAGCGAACTTATAGCTGCTGAACCGGGCCCTATTGGTGAAACCGACCGGAAAATCGGCCGGTATGTTGCTGAGCTGGTTGATGATGGCGCTACTTTGCAGATGGGCATCGGAGCCATACCCAATGCAGTTCTTACAATGTTGGGCAACCATAAGGATTTAGGTGTGCATTCCGAAATGTTCGCGGATGGAATCCTTCCGCTGGTTGACAAGGGAGTGGTAAACGGTAAAAACAAGAAAATTGACAAGGGCAGAATGGTGGCCACCTTTTTAATGGGATCGAAAAAACTGTACGATTTTGTACATGATAATCCAGGGGTAGCCATGCTGGACGTGAAATATACCAACCGCGTTGCTGTAATTGCCAAAAACCCAAAGGTAACAGCCATTAATTCAGCCCTTCAGATTGATATTACCGGCCAGGTGTGTGCCGATTCAATTGGCACCAAATTCTATTCGGGAGTTGGAGGCCAGATCGACTTTCTGCGTGGCGCTTCACTCAGCCGGGGCGGAAAACCAATCATTGCAATGCCCTCGGTAACCAACAAGGGAGTCAGCAAAATAGCGCCTATTCTTACCCCGGGTGCCGGCGTGGTAAGTACCCGTGCCAACATTCACTGGCTGGTAACTGAATTCGGGGCAGTAAACCTTTATGGAAGGTCGTTGCAGGACAGGGCGAAGCTTATTATTTCCATTGCACACCCCGACCACCAGGAAGAGCTGAATAAAGCAGCCTTTGAAAGGTTCGGACCGCACTTCCATTTTGTATGGGATGAAAAAAACGATTAAATAATAATATAATGAACGTATCACATATAGAACATATTGGCATTGCAGTGAACAGCCTGGATGAAGCCATTCCGTTTTACGAAAACATGCTCGGACTGAAATGCTATGCTCTAGAAGAAGTAAAAGACCAGAAAGTAAAGACTGCCTTTTTCATGGTGGGGCAAACCAAAATCGAGTTGCTTGAATCGACTGATCCGGAAGGACCGATTGGAAAATTCATTGAAAAGAAAGGCCCTGGAATCCACCACCTGGCATATGCCGTTGATGATGTGGACCAGTCGCTTGCCGAACTGGAAGGAAAAGGGGTCCGCCTGATCGATCAAAAAGGAAGAAAAGGAGCCGAAGGCCTCAACATTGGTTTCCTGCACCCGAAGTCAACGCTGGGTGTGTTAACCGAACTTTGTGGCAAAGAATAGCCAAACAAAATAATCTATTTAAATAATGAGTACCCGAGACAAAGTAAAAAAGCTGATTGAACTTCGGGCCGAAGCCAAATTGGGCGGAGGAATCGACCGTATTGAAGCTCAACATCGTAAAGGAAAGTTTACCGCCCGTGAACGCATCGAGTTACTGCTCGATGAAGGTAGTTTTGAGGAGTTCGATATGTTCGTAACACACCGTTGCACCAACTTTGGCATGGAAAAGAAAAAATTCCTGGGCGATGGTGTAGTAACTGGTCACGGCACCATCGACGGGCGTGTGGTATATGTGTTCTCACAGGATTTCACCATTTTCGGGGGATCGCTGTCGGAAACATTTGCACAAAAAATATGCAAGGTGATGGACATGGCCATGAAAGCCGGTGCGCCGGTAATTGGCATCAACGATTCAGGCGGTGCCCGTATCCAGGAGGGGGTAACCTCACTTGCCGGGTACGCCGAGATCTTCGAACGCAACATCCTTGCTTCGGGAGTAATCCCGCAAATTTCAGCCATCTTTGGACCGTGTGCAGGCGGCGCTGTATACTCCCCTGCCCTCACCGACTTTATCATGATGACTGAGCAGAACTCCTATATGTTCGTTACCGGTCCCAAGGTGGTGAAGACCGTTACCGGAGAAGACATATCAACCGAGGACCTTGGAGGAGGAAAAGTTCATGCCTCCAAATCGGGTGTTGCCCATTTCCTGGCTGAGGATGAACAGGAAGGAATTTTGCTGATTCGTAAATTAATCAGTTTTATTCCGCAAAATAACCTGGAGGACCCAATCGCTACTGAAAGTTCTGATCCCATCGAACGTATGGAGGATTCGCTGAATGAAATCATTCCTGAAAATCCAAACCAGCCGTATGATGTAACAGATGTTATATCTTCAATTGTCGATTATTCCGAATTCCTGGAAATTCACCGCAACTATGCCAAGAACATTGTTGTAGGATTTGCCAAATTTGACGGCCAGCCGGTTGGTATTGTTGCCAATCAGCCCAATTACCTGGCCGGGGTGCTCGATATTGAAGCTTCGCGTAAAGCAGCCCGTTTTGTAAGGTTCTGCGACAGCTTTAACATACCCATCATTACCCTGGTCGACGTGCCGGGATTCCTTCCCGGAAGCCGTCAGGAGTACGGAGGGATCATTATCCATGGGGCCAAACTGCTGTTCGCATACGGTGAAGCAACGGTGCCAAAAATTACCGTAACCCTCAGGAAATCTTACGGCGGAGCTCATGATGTAATGTCGTGCAAGCAATTGAGGGGCGACCTGAATTATGCATGGCCAACTGCAGAGATTGCTGTAATGGGTGCCTCGGGTGCGGTAGAAGTTCTGCACGGAAGAAAACTTGCTGAAATTGAAAACCCTGAAGAACGGGCTAAATACATTGCTGCCCATGAAGAAGAATACAGGGAAAAGTTCGCGAATCCTTACCAGGCAGCAGCATTGGGCTACATCGATGACATCATTGAACCACGAAATACCCGGTTCAGGATTATTCGCGGATTGCAAAGCCTTGCCACCAAGAAACTGGTAAATCCACCTAAAAAACACGGAAATATTCCACTTTAAATGAAATGATATGAACCTTCACTTTATACTGATGGAAACTGCCATCGATTTTGGACTTACAGTGGCCATAGTGGGTTTTGGTATTGTACTGGGATCACTAACCTTGCTTTTCATACTTTTTTCGAGAATTCCGAAGCTCATCAATATGAAATTCAAAAAGAAAAAGGGAGTCGAAAGCAAGGATAAAAAAGCCGGGGAAAAAGAGGAAGCTATAGAAGGTAACGTGACGGCTGCTATCAGCCTTGCGCTTCACCGCTATTTTACTGAGCTGCATGATGAAGAAAGCAATATTGTAACCATTAAACAGGTACGAAAAGCTTATTCACCATGGAGTTCAAAAATTTACAGTGTTACCCATAACTGGCCAAAACAATAATAAAATCGTTGCAGTTTAATATCAGGTAAATACAAAAAAAAAATGAAAAGATATAAATTCACCATTAGTGGAAACGATTACGATGTGCACATCCGCGACATTGAAGATAATATTGCCGAGGTAGATGTAAACGGTACCCTGTACGAAGTAAATATCCAGGGTGAGATTAAAACAACTAAAACTCCCCGTCTGGTGCGTAAACCGGTGGAAAAACTTCCCGGCGAGGGCCAGATCAAAAAATCGGCATCAACAGGCAAGCACCCGGTTACTGCTCCCCTTCCCGGTACCATTCTCAAGGTTAATGTATCGGTTGGCGATGTAGTTTCCGAAGGTCAGAATATTGTGGTTATGGAGGCAATGAAAATGGAAAACCAGGTTCAGACCCCCCGGGGAGGCGAAGTTATTTCAGTAAAAGTCAATGTGGGCGACACCGTTCAGCAGGATGATGTGCTTATTGAGATTGGTTAACCCACCAGATTAATACTTTCATGATGAAAAAAACAATTCAACTTCTTTTCTTCTTTGCGGCAATAGTTACAGCTGTATCAGCTTCCGCGCAGGGAAAAGACATTTCAGAACAACTAACCAACGGGAAGTGGATAAACCGCAGCGAAGGTTATGTACCCATTCCTACCTATAACCCGCAGGATGTTACCCCGGGTGAGGAACCCGAAACGGTAAAGCGGTTCAAAACATTCGGATTTACTGATAACAATACCTTTACCCTTGATTCGGCCAAACAAAGGTACAGCGGTAAATATCGCATTTCAGGGGATGAAATCATTCTGGAATTCAACCCGGTTGTGGTAACCCACCTGAGGGGCAATATGGACCCCAATACATCGTCAACCGATTACAGGACAGTACAGGAAACGGTGACATTAGCAGACCGTTCTCTCTATCTGACTGAAGACGGCAAACTGCGGGGCGATGGTTTTATTTACGAAAACTACAGCGGAGCGGTTTCCGGATTATTTAACTTTTACGAATTCTCAGGCTTTGCCAACGTATCGTGGAAGCACCTGATGATGATGCTTGTCGGTTTAAGCTTTATCTTCCTGGCCATCCGGTATGAATTTGAACCTTTGCTGCTCATTCCCATTGGTTTTGGAATACTGATCGGGAACATACCTATGTTCCAGGCAGTTGATTTTAACCTGAGGCTGGGTATCTATGAACCCGGTTCTGTTATGAATATCCTTTACCAGGGTGTATTGCAGGGATGGTACCCACCGCTCATTTTTCTGGGACTCGGAGCAATGACCGATTTCTCATCGCTCATATCCAATCCAAAACTGATGTTATTAGGAGCTGCAGCCCAGATAGGTATATTCCTTACCTTTCTTGGAGCCATCTGGCTGGGATTTGCCCCGCCGGAAGCAGGTGCAATCGGAATTATTGGTGGCGCCGACGGCCCTACTGCCATTTTTATTTCTTCGAAACTGGCAAACGGTATGAATGTAATGGCCAACGGGCAGGTGGTTCAAAACTTGATCGGCCCCATTGCCATTGCAGCGTATTCTTACATGGCCCTTGTTCCGGTAATACAACCTCCGGTGATTAAACTGCTTACCTCGAAAAAGGAAAGAAGAATTAAAATGAAACCTTCCCGTGCAGTTTCCAAGCTCGAAAAAATATTATTCCCGATTATAGGATTAATACTTACAGCTTACATTGCGCCTTCTGCTTTACCTTTACTGGGAATGTTGTTCTTTGGAAACCTGCTGAAAGAATCGGGCGTAACCAAACGTCTGGCAAATACAGCAAGCAATGCCTTAATCGATACCATCACCATTTTGTTGGGGATCACGGTAGGTGCATCCACCCAGGCCGATGTGTTTCTGACTCCTTCATCGATAAAGATTTTTGCCCTGGGAGCGGCATCCTTTGTTATTGCCACTGCAGGCGGAGTTGCCGGCGCGAAATTAATGAACCTGTTCCTGAAGAAAGGCTACAAAATAAATCCGATGATCGGTGCCTGTGGTGTATCCGCAGTACCCGACAGTGCACGGGTTGTGCAGCATATGGGATTGAAGGAAGACCCAACCAACCACCTGCTGATGCATGCCATGGCGCCGAACGTATCGGGCGTTATCGGCTCAGCAGTAGCTGCAGGTATCCTTCTCAGTTTCCTTATGTAGAGCAAAATAAATTAATCATAGAATGAATGATGTCTTCAGCCTTGTTGAAGACATCATTTTTTTTATACCTGCCCCATTCCACTTCTTACCAACATATAGATTAACCCCAACATTTAACGAATAATTTTTTATAACCCATAGCGGCGCATGGAAAGGGTGTATTTCAAACCCAGGCCGGTAGTTGCGCCGTGTGAGAGTCGTTGGCATTTTACCCGGGGCGCTGCCACCGGGCTGAATTAAGCTGGGCCTTCAACCCGTTAGAAAACTACCTGACTTTCTTCTTGCACCTAAATCCAGGTTTTCCAGTTTACTATGAAGGCTAAAATACTTCAGTAATTTTTCTTATAATTTTCTGCAGTAATTTAATAGACTTACATAAAATTGAAATTCTTTGATAGCAAAAACCTCCTCCTAAGCGGCGCATGAAAATGGTGTACTTCAAAGGCAAGCCGGCAGTCGCGCCGGGTGGAATGTATGGCATTTTTACCCCGGACGCATGCCCCCAGCCCGAAAGAATAATATTACCACGGGTGTATTTCGCATAAATCAACTCATTATTAAATTCATATCAAATTCGTAGTATATACGTAGTAAATTCGTTTTTAATTGAATTTAATGCGAGTTTAATACGAAGATACTACGAAGAAACCACGAAGATAACTAGGCGTTGTTTATATGATGGAATTTATTAAAAAGGGTTTTAAGCCTGTTAAATGATGTCTGTTATCTGAAGCATACACTTGTTAAAGGTAAATGACTAAAACCTTGAATAAATGAAAAAAGTGGCGCCTTAATGAAGAATAAGGCACCACTTTTTCACACGTTACCTGAACGGCAGTTATTATATGGATAATTTACATGGGCGATTCAGTCGGCTCTAATTTTAATTTCTGCCGGCTCCAGTCCTTCTGATGTTACAGTCAGGAGCAGTTCCCCTTTTTCATGTCCAGCTTTGACAATAACCAGTCCTCTGCCCTGCCAGGCTCTTCTGTAGGGTTGCTGAAAACTTTCGGTACTCATGGGATTGGCATTTGCCACTGCAACGATTTCTCCGGGACCCTTCAGTTCAAACTGCAACAGATTTTCGGCCTTTGGATTTCTTACCCCATTTTCGTCTAAAAGTTCAAAGGAGATAAAACTTAAATCGAGCCCGTTGGCTGACAGTTTTTCCCGGTCGGCCTCCAGCTTTATACGGCTGGGGTTTCCGGCTGATTTCAGTTCAGTTTCTGCTATTACCTCATTTCCGTTTCGTGCAACAACTTTCAGCACTCCCTGGTTATAGAGAACAGTCCACACCGACATGTATTCGTTTTCCGGTCCGCTCTTTTTCACACCAAGTGATTCCCCGTTTAGGAACAATTCAACCTCAGGGTGTCCCGAATAAACATACACTTCCAACGGCTGGCCTTCATAGCCTTCCCAGTTCCAGTCGGCCACATGATCGTGCCAGTGCCATTTGCTCCAACCGGCCCGATGTTCCTTTTCAGGAAAGGAAGGAACAGGCGGTTTCACAAACAGTGACAACTGGTTACCGACCTCCCAAAGCACATCACGGTAATACGACTGGGGCCTTTTATTCCCGGTAATATCGATGTCGCCGCAATAAGCAACGTTCCAGGGGTAATAATTTTCATCGTGCGGATAGCCGCGCCAACCAATGCTTGCCTCTCCCAAATAATCGAAGCCTGTCCATACAAAGTCGCCCAAAACGTAGGGATGCACTGCAACATCCATCCACGCTCCATACGCCTCAAGCGGATACGATTCCGCGCAATACATAATCCGGTCGGGCACCCTTTCGTGATCGTTTTCAAAAATGGATTTCTTTCCGTGATCGCCGCCAAAGGAATAGTTATAGCCTGAAACATCAAGGGTGGCAAAGTAAGGGTCCTTATCGGGATTTAAACCGTTCACGGCGGCTGTGACAGGCCGTGTGGGATCGAGTTGGCTAACGTAATCAGCCAGCATTTCTGAAGTTTCTGCACCCTCAGGTTCGCCCCGTTCAGGAATTTCATTCCCGGTACTCCACATTATCACCGACGGATGGTTCCTGTCGCGCAACACCATTGCTTCAATATCCTTTTTCCAGTTTTCATCGAAATACAGGTGGTAATCCTGCGGATTTTTGGGCTTGCGCCACATATCGAAGGCTTCATTGATTACCAGTATCCCCAGCCGGTCGCAGGCATTAAGAAATGCTGACGATGGCGGATTATGCGCACACCGGATGGCATTAAACCCGCTCACTTTCATAAGCTCCACCCGCCTTTCTTCAGCCCTGTCGTACGCAGCAGCGCCCAGCGGTCCGTTATCGTGATGCATGCAGCCTCCTTTAAGCAACAGGGATTTTCCATTCAGCGTGAATCCATTCTCCACGCTGAATTCAATTGTACGTATACCAAATAATTCTTCTTTCTTATCGACCACCTTTCCCGTGGTATCCCTCAGCTCCAATAACACGGTATACATTTCAGGTGTATCGGTCGACCAAAGCCTGGGAGATGCAACCTGCACCCTCTTGTTTACTTCTGATTCCTTTCCTGCTCCTGTAATTACAGGAGCTTCCCATATAGCCACCTCTTTCCCGGAAGGATCAACTATACGACCAGTTATCTGTGTATATTGTTGCTGCTGGTTGCTGTTCATTATATCAGCCACTATTTCCACGTCGGCCGTTTCGTTTGATACTGATGGAGTAGTTACAGCTACACCCCATGTTTTAAAGTGCACAGGATTTACAACCTTCAGCCACACATTGCGGTAAATTCCCGAACCGGTATACCAGCGGCTGTTTCTACCTTCATTTTTAACCTGAACGGCCAACACATTCTCATGTCCGAACCGGATGTGTTCCGTTAAATCCAGCTCAAAAGAAGTATAACCGTATGGATGATTTGCCAGGTGATTCCCATTGATCCAAACATCGGTATTCATATATACTCCTTCAAACAAAACCTTAACAATCCTTCCTTCAAGGTTGTCAGGCACATGAAATGCTTTCCGGTACCAGCCTGTGCCACCGGTATAGTACCCGGTATTTATTCCGCCAACAGCTTCTGCATCGATTGGGGAATCCTTTCCGGGCAGATCTTCAATGCTCCAGTCGTGCGGCAACTGAAGTGCCCGCCAGCCTGAATCATCAAACTCCGGCATCCTGGCTCCAGCGGTATCGCCCCGGTGAAATTTCCAGTCGAAGTTAAACAGGATTTCCTGGTGGGAATCTTTACTGAACAAATTCGGTTCCTGACGATTGCTGCAGGAATGTAACAGCAGTTCAGCAGCTATAAGCAAAATAAAAGCTACATTCAATTTCATTTTAAAAGCATTTTAAAGTTTTTAGACAGAGGCAAAAATAACCTTCCCGAATAAGCACAGCCCATTAACGGAATTCCTTTTCCCATTGTCTGACCGATTTTGTCAATTCTTTACTATAACCCTCATCGGTTTCAGAAAAAATGATATTACCGACCTTCCGTATATCCTCTTCTTTTGTATTGTTATAGCGTATGGGAGGATTCCCTCCACTGCAAAACAAATGGTTCTTTTCAACCAGGTTAGAAGTTGCTTTATGAAAGCGAAGAGGTGACTTTGCAATGGAATAAATCAGGTTATGAGCAACTACTACATCGGTAGTTCCCTCATCGAGAAACATGCCGTTGCTTTCGGCCCTTCCCACATTAAGGCTTACATCGTGAATTCGGTTGCCCGTTAATTTGCTTCCAGGCTGCAGTCCCAGCATATAAATTCCGCCGCCGTCACTCAGCACCTGCATGATATGATGAATATGATTGCCTTCAATGACATTGTTCCGGCAGGGAGTCGGTTCAGGGCTCCACATCCAGCCAACGGAAATCCCGGAATAGGGCAAATCATACAGATGGTTGTTCCTGAGGGTAGTTTCAGCGGTTAAACCACACCAAATCCCAACCGCTCCGTAAAATTGCGTTCCACACGCGGTAATTGTGCAGTTTTCAATGGTGTTTCCCTGTGCTGCCTGCGCGGGGGCTGTTTTCCACCACTTATCTCCATTCAATTCCCTGTCGCGACCTTCTCCTATCATTATGCCGTTACCGGAAACATCAGCAATCAGAGAATTGGAAACCCTGCAATTTCTGCTTCCGGTACCGATTACTATTGCAGAACCACCCAAGTTCATAAATGAGCAGTTGTTAAATGTGCAGTTTTCGGCCCAGGTTGCAGTTACAGCAGCCGGTACAACTGACCAGCCTTCCTTTCCGGGCCTTGGATCAAAATGACAGGCTTGTACTCCGCAATATCCTTTTTCAGGCAATTCCCATGAAGAATGTTTAAAAGCAATGCCATCAAAGTGTATGTTTTTTATCATCTGGCCTTCATTACCCTCAAGAACAATTAAACCTTTCGAAAGGGGAACTGTAATTTTAAGATTTTCAGGTCTTACCGATTCAGGAAGCTTCAGGTACAGCCTGTAGTCATCCTGATGGTAAAACCATTCATAATCTGCATCCACGAATTCCATAGCGTTCTCAAGATAATACCGTGGCTGCGGCTCCCAATGATCAAGATTAAAAAAGGAAGGATTTTTGGCGCCAATTGAATCAACGGCGGTAAGCCTTGATTCCGATACATCAATTTCTTTCACCTGAATGCGTGATATGGACCAGTCGTGCAGCAAAACCAACTCAAGGGTTGAGCAATCTTCAGGAACAATGAAATCGCCCTTCTCAAAATAAAAATGGGTTCTTCGATCGGTACCTGCCTCTTTTATCCGTAAAAATCCCTCATTAGGAAAGCGTGCACGAATGGCACGTTCGTCATTAATAAAAAGCTCACGGGGATTTATCGCCATTCCCGCCATTTCAGGCAGTTCTGTTCTCCACAATCCTTCCGGAAGTTTTTCCCAGTATGTTAGCCCGATGCCGCCTGAAATGACAGGATTAGCACCCGAAACTGCCTTAAATAACAGGTTGTGCTTTCCGTTGCCCAAATTTTCAGCTTTTAAAATCAATGGTTCAGTCAGGGAATATTCACCGCCGGCCAGCCATACTGTGCAACTTTCAGTACCATTTTCATTAAAATAATTTTCCACAGCCAAAATTGTATGTCTCAGGGTTGCAAATGGTTTTTCCCTGCTTCCCTGATTCTTATCATTCCCCGAAGGAGAGACATAAAAATCGGCTGAATACACGATTCTTAAGGACAATAAAAGTATCAATACAGGAAAAAGACTTTTTAATAGAACAATTCGGTTCATGGAACGGATTTTTTTAGTTTTACAGGTTTTAAAATTATAAGAAAATGTTGCATTCCCCTAATCTGATTTCAATGAATGTTTCAGATATGTTAATAACTCTTTAAATAACATAATCATTGATTCAGTTGAATTTTTAAAAAATATTTTATATATTTAATTGATATACAAAAGTATTAAGGTAAAAAAAATTTAAATTCGTATGCGATGAAAAAAATATTATTTCTAACATTCAGCTTTGCTTTTGTTTTTATTGCCTGTGCGGCACCAGGTCTCTCCGACAAAAAACGAAATACTGCCAAATCGCAGAATACGGAAGATCAACAAAGAATAATGGAGGCTATGATTGAAAACAGAACGTTTGTTTTTAATGCCACCGATATGTTCCCCAGAGGTGAAGCAGGTATTAAATTGAATTACGATTGCGATGTACAGTTAATAGACAGCATGATGATTTCGTATCTGCCATTTATGGGGAAATCATATAATTTAACTCCCAATCAGCCTCAATCAGGATTTGATTTTACACAGGAAATTGAAGATTACCAATTTAAAAAGAAAAAAAAGGGGTACGAAGTCAAGGTGGATGTAAAAAACGGTTCCGATTTTCTTAAGTATACTTTTTACGTTACTGAAACGGGTTCCTCTACATTGAATGTGTCCAGCAATCAAAGGCAATCCATTTCATACTATGGATCTATAGATTCTGTGAAATAAAATACAGACAGCAACTGCAGCACAATTTACAGCGGGTAAAAATCAGGTACACTCCTGAACTGTAATTTTCATACATGATAAAAATGTCGCGAAGTTCACAAAAGAGGTTTCGATTCCATATCTCTTCGCTCACAATCTTCAGGCAAAACAGTCACAATTGAGTCCGGGCAAACGGGACAATGCTTTGTTCAGCAAATTCGTTATTAAGGTACTTATAATAGCCGGTAATTGCGATCATGGCCGCATTATCCATGGTGTATTCAATGTTTGGGATAAACAGATTCCATTGGTGCTTTTTAGCATTTACCGCCAGCGCATTTCTTAGTCCTGAATTTGCCGAAACACCCCCGGCCACTGCAATTTCTTTTATGCCGGTTTGTTTTGAGGCCTTCCTCAGTTTATTAAGTAAAATATCGATAATTGTATGCTGCAACGATGCGCAGAGGTCGGCAGTATTTTCTTCTATAAAATTTTCATTTTCTTTCAGTTTATCGCGCAGAAAATAGAGAAAACTCGTTTTTAACCCGCTAAAGCTGTAGTTTAAATCAGGAATACGTGGTTTGGCAAATACAAATTTTTCAGGGTCGCCCTGCTGTGCCAGCCGGTCGACGTGAGGTCCGCCGGGATAAGGAAGTCCCATTACCTTGGCACACTTATCGAATGCCTCGCCGGCAGCATCGTCTATGGTTTGCCCAATGACTTCCATATGCAGGTAATCATGTACATGGATGATCTGCGAATTCCCGCCTGATACCAGCAGGCACAGGAAAGGGAATTCCGGAGCGTTCTGAACCATCTCCTTTTCTTTTATAAACAAAGCCAGTACATGTGCCTGCAAATGATTCACCTCGATGAGTGAAATACCGGATCCAAGCGCAAATGCCTTAGCGAATGAAGTTCCCACCAACAGTGACCCCAATAAACCGGGTCCGCGGGTGAAGGCAACAGCTGTTATTTCCGATTTGCTAATTCCTGCCCTGACAATGGCACGATCGACCACAGGGATAATGTTTTGCTGGTGTGCCCGGGAGGCAAGCTCAGGTACTACACCTCCGAATTCTTCATGTACTTTTTGGCTCGCAATTACGTTTGATAATATGACGCCATCTTTAATGATGGCAGCAGAAGTATCGTCACATGACGATTCAATGCCAAGAATTATTATATTTTGCTTTTTTTTATTAGATATACTATGGTTTTCCATTGTTTCGGTACTATTATTGTTAATAACCTGCATCCGGATTTTTTTAAGGTTTATCAAACGCCACCGGTTAATAACTACCTGTGCGAAATCGAATTAAATCTCCGGAAAAGACTAAGTTCGTATTACATTACTTAAAGCGCAAAATTATCAAAAAAGGCTGGAAAATAGCACTGCTGGTTTTATTCATCATCCTGTCCCTTTTAGGAGGTGTTTGGTTGGCCCTGCAAAACAGCAAGGTACAAACCTATATTACGCAGCGGCTTGCCAATCATTTATCCGAAAAAGCGGGTTCTATTATTACAATCGGAAGGGTTGACATTGCTTTTTTCAACAGGATAATACTTGAAGATGTTTTGGTTGAGGACACCTGGAAAGACACATTACTTTTTGTCAACAAGGTTTCAGCTAATATTGATTCGTTTAAAATAAGAAAACGCAGAATAGCTTTAAGCAGTCTGAAACTTGACGGCAGTTATTTACAAATAACCCGGGATACAGCCGGTGCCTATAATTTTGATTTCTTAACCGATTTGTTGAAGAAACCTCAAAAAAGCAGGAATGAATGGCAGTATAGCTGCAACCAGTTCGATTTCTTAGATGCAACTTTTATATATAACAATCAATTGGAAGAAGAGGATCCGAAGTCTATCAGGGTTGAAGATTTCCGTTTCAATATTTCAGATCTTGCATATGCCGGGGATTCACTGCATTTCAATATCAACAGGCTTTCGTTAAATGATGGCAAGGATTTCATGATAAGCAACCTTAGTTCCAACTTCATTGTTTCGGGAAAGGTGATCAAACTGAACGGATTTAACGTGAAAACCAACTATTCGGAAATCAGCGACAGCCGCTTTTATATTGAGTTGCCCGAAGAAAAGGAAGATTTTCTTGAATCGGTACAGTTTGATTTTCAGTTTTCACCATCAAAAATCAGCTTTTACGATATTTCCCTCCTGGTCCCTCAATTAGCCGGGATGGAGCAGGTAGTAGACCTTTCAGGACAGATACACGGCAACCTGAATAACCTGAAAGGCAAGGAGCTAAAGCTTTCTACCGGAGAGAAAACGGAAGCTGTTCTGGATTTTTATGTGAACGACATTACCAGCACTGAAACCATGTACCTTTTCCTCGATCTTAAAGAATCGAAAACAACGTTTAAAGAGTTGAGCAGGATAAAACTTCCGGGGAACGGATCTGTACGGTACCTGCAATTTCCCGATGTATTATACCAGGCAGGTCAAGTTACCTACAAGGGAAATTTTACGGGATTTCTAACCGATTTTGTTGCATTCGGTACACTTAACAGCCGGCTGGGAAGAATCACAACCGACCTTTCTGTAGTCCCTGATGCCGGCAAAAGAGTAACTTATCGCGGTAAAGTTGCCACACGCAATTTTAAGCTGGGCGATTTAATAAAAACCGAACATGTGGGAACCATCACTGCCAACGGGAGCGTTGATGGCTATTTTATTCCTGAATCCCAATCGGTGGCAGGCAGGTTTGAAGGAGGCATTTCGCAGGTTGAAATAAACAACTACAATTATGAAAATATCCGGCTCGATGGTATGTTGAACAACCGGATGTTCGATGGTTTTGTTGCAATGAATGATTCCAATCTCCAGTTCGACTTTCTTGGAAAAGTTAATTTAAATCCCGACGTACCGGTATTCGATTTTCGTCTGGATTTAAAAAAGGCTTTACCCGGAAATCTCAATTTAAGTACAAATTATCCAAATTCGGAACTGGCCTTTTTGGTTAATGCCAATTTCTCAGGAAACCAGATCGACAACCTGACCGGTTCAATTGATGTGGAAAGCGGAAAGTACGCAAACCGCAATGGCGAGTTTGATTTAGGAGGCATTAAACTTCAGTCGATCTCCAATGGAATTAATAATTACCTGTCGTTTTCTTCTGAATATTTCGATATCGACATCAATGGCGATTACCATTTACAGAACCTGATTGACGCTTTCGAAAAAAGCATGTACCGCTACTTACCGGTAGTTAATTATGACCCCGACAACCAGGAAAAATTAAATAAATTTGGATACCAGGTAGATGTTAAGAACCTGGATGCACTGACTGCAGTATTTATTCCTGACATTAAAATTGAAACGCCTTTTCTTCTTTATGGCCAAATGGATTCAGAACATTCGGTATTTGAGCTAAAAGGCAGTATTCCCGGCTTTCAGACTAAAAACCTGATGATAAGGAACATTTTTATTGGCAACAATCCAAAAGATTCTGTGTTCGCATCCAGGTTCAGGTTTGGAGAAGTGTTGTTTAAAAACGGAATGAAGCTGGAAAACCTTACTGTCGATTCTGAAATTTCAAATAACACTATTACCAACCAAATCGCATGGGGTCAGGAAGGAAAGAAAAAATACAGCGGGGAAATTCTTACCAAAGTCATTTTAAGTGATACGAAAGATTCACCCTATTCTCATTTTGAAATCACAGGATTTCCATCCCAAATATTTATTGCCGATTCGTTGTGGCAGATTGATCCGTTTACTGCCACCATTGACAGCAGTACCATCAGAATCGGGAACTTTTCTATACAAAGCGGGAACCAGGTCATTTCGGTTGATGGAGAAGTTGCTGAAAACGACACCAGTATGATGTCGATAATGATTGAAAACCTGGACCTTGCCAGGTTAGGAAAATATGCTGAAAAAGATCTTCCTATGGAAGGGAATCTCAATGGCATGGCAGCAATACAGGATTATTACGGTCAACGTCTGATATTTTCTGATTTAAAAATCAGAAAATTTTTATTCCGTGACCAGGAAATCGGGAATTTGGCATTGTTGAATCAGTGGGACAATGACCGGTCGTTGCTTCAATCGGCACTGGAAATTTCAACCCAACAGGGACAAAAATTACTTGTGGAAGGGAATTACATTCCAAAAACAAAAGAGCTTCTTTATTTTGCCTACTTTGATGAGCTTTCACTTGTAGCGCTTGAAACATTTATCCGAAGTAATATATCAGACTTCAAAGGACATGGTACTGGAAAGATAAAGATTCATGGCACAACCGATAAAATATTACTGGACGGTGTTCTTGCAGGAAAAAATGCCGGGCTGACGGTGGATTACACCAAGGTAAGCTACACTTTTACCGACTCCATCTACTTTAAAGGCGACACTATATTATTCGATCAGATTCCATTTCGTGATCCAATGGGCAACAGGGGGGTATTTAACGGCACGCTTGTTCATAAAAATTTTCTCGACATGCAATACAACCTTTCCGTCAACTCCCAAAGATTGCAGGCGCTTAACACTTCAGCAAGCGATAATTCCCAGTTTTTTGGTCAGGTTATGGCAAACGGACGGTTCGAAATTACCGGTCGCGGAAGAAATGTGAACCTTTCCGGCTCGGCTACTACCCTTTTGGGTACGGATGTCAAAATCTCGCTTGAAGATGAAAGTGTGCTGGAACGGTATGACTTCATTCAGTTTATCTCAACTGAGAACACCGACAGGCAGGATTTTCTGCTTTCCAGGAGAGATGACGGCGATTTTAGCCTGAATCTTACCATCAGGGCAACACCTGAAGCACGTGCCCAGCTTATTTATAACTCGCAAATAGGTGATGTTATTAAAGCCCAGGGCTCAGGACTGCTGCGGTTTGGCATGGATAAGGAAGGAAACATAACGCTTTCGGGTGACTATACCGTTGAAAGGGGCGATTACCTGTTTACCCTGCAAAATGTAATTAATAAACGTTTTACGATTGAAAGAGGTGGTACAATTCAATGGTCGGGCAGCCCCTACAATGCACTTATAAATATTAGCGCTGTTTACCGGGTAAAAGCTTCGCTCTACGATCTTTTTGTTGATAGCTACAACAATGTATACCAGAATCAGCGCATACAGGTTGAAAGTAAGATATTGCTAACCGACGAGCTTTCAAATCCGAACATTAATTTTGCGATTAACTTTCCGACTGTCGAAGACCGGCTGGTAGAAGAACTTAAACAATATTTCAGTACCCAGGAAGAGCTTAACAAACAAATACTTTCTCTTGTAGTATTGGGCAAATTCTATACTCCGGAATATATCAGAGGTACCTATGAGGCTCAGAATCCTAACCTTATTGGCACCACAGCAAGTGAATTATTTTCAAACCAGTTAAGCAACTGGCTCTCGCAGATAAGCAACAATGTGGATATTGGCCTGAACTACCGTCCGGGCAACCAGCTTACCAATGATGAGATTGAACTGGCAATGAGTACCCAGATTTTCAATGACCGGGTTACCCTTAACGGAAACATTGGCAACAACAATAATCCAAATACAACCACCAACAGCCAGCTGGTTGGAGATTTTGATGTTAATGTTAAACTTATACCAAGTGGAAAGCTTCAGTTAAAAGCCTACAACCGGTCGAACAACAACCTGATTTATGAAACAGCCCCATATACCCAGGGAGTTGGTTTTTCATTTACAGAAGAATTCAACAGCCTCAATCATTTATTTGAAAAGATGAAAGCCATTTTTGCCCGGAAGAAAAAGGTAATTGAACAGGAGGAAGAAAAAACCTCTACAGCTTTATCCTCAGAAAAAAAGAATTAAAATAACTTTATTTAACTCTTTTGAATTGTCTTTGCTTGTTACATACAAGGAAAACCAAACTTTAAGCACATGCAGAAGACTTTCCGCTACCCAATATTTTTTATAGTTTTGCAAAAAAATATCCGAAATGGAGTTCTCTGTTTTAAGTAAATTCACTGAATGGCTTGGCTTAACAGGCCTGTCCGATAAATACCATACACTGACTGCAACATTATTGGCATTTACTCTGGTACTTATTATTGCATGGATTGTTTACCAGATCATAAACCGTGTTGTTATCTACAGCTTAAAAAAAATAGCCGCAAAAACCAGTTCTAACTGGGACAACATACTTTTTGAGAATGGTGTATTTCGAAGGCTATCGCATTTGGTACCGGCCGTAATAATCTATTTTGGAGTTGCAGTCGCCTTACAGCCTTATCCGGAGGCTGTGAAAATTATTCGTTCTGCCACCTATGTGTATATGATTATCGCCGGAATACTGGTACTTGATGCTTTAATTAACAGCCTGCACCAGATTTATAACACCCTGTCGATTTCGAAGAATCGTACCATTAAGGGTTATGTGCAGGTAATAAAAATATTTATTTATGTACTTGGTGCAGGAATTGTATTTTCAGTCATACTTCAAAGAGACTTAATCACCTTTTTTGCCGGATTGGGAGCAATGGCAGCTGTCATACTGCTTATATTTAAGGACACTATACTGGGACTTGTAGCGGGAGTGCAGCTTTCAGCCAATGATATGGTACGTTTGGGCGACTGGATTCAAATGGACAGCCGAAGTGCAGATGGAACCGTGATTGATATTTCATTAAATACTGTTAAGGTGCAAAACTGGGACCAGACCATAAGCACCATTCCAACCTATGCACTGGTTTCAGAATCGTTTACCAACTGGCGCGGTATGGAAGAATCGGGTGGACGGCGCATAAAACGTTCCGTTTCCATAGACATCCGAAGCATTCACTTTTTAGATAAAACTGAAATAGAAAGCTTAAAAAAAATTAAAATCATTAAGGATTACATCGAAAAAAGAGAACTTGAAATTGAATTGTACAACCGGGAAAATGATATTGACAATACAATGCCGGTAAACGGCCGCAGGCTTACCAATATAGGTACTTTCAGGAAATATGTTGAAGAATATCTGAAACGCCACCGGGAAATAAATAACAACATGACCTTTCTGGTACGACACCTGCAGCCAACAGAAAAAGGATTACCTGTTGAGATATATGTATTTTGCAAAGATAAACGATGGGCATATTTTGAGGCAGTGCAGGCTGATATTTTCGATCACATTCTGGCAATAATACCTCAGTTCGGGCTTAAGGTATTCCAAAATCCCTCAGGTGATGACATTGCCCGTCTGGCAGAAAATTTCAGGTTATCGGAAAGCGCTAATATGGTAGGTGTTCAGGAAAAACAACCCTGACAGAAACAACATCCATTACATCATAAACATCTTTTATACAATCAGTTATATCTAATACAACCGATTGTTTTTCTTTATTAATTCTGGTCGGCTATATACTCTGAAATCAAGGACACGCCAGATTTTTTTGGGTAGTTTTGTAGAATATAAACTACAAATATGTAGTATTACTTCCCCATAAAAAACAGTGATAATTCCACAATTATTTTTCAATGGATTCATATTGAAATCTTTATTCAATTGCATGATGCTTATCCCATAGTTGGCATACAACTTGGCATTTTAAGAACAGATACAGAAACCTTTAAAAAAATTGAGATATGATTGAATATGCGAAGGTTATTTTATGGGGAGTTAGTTTTTGGGAAGTCCTTTTCAAAAAAGAGCTGGAAAAAATAATAGCTTGGTCGGATGAAGAAGAAATTGCAGAGTTAGTTAAATACTGTTACGATAAATACAGCGATATGCATCCCGATGTACTTAATGAAGTATTTGGAACCAGCAAGGTCGGTGTAACTCATCAACGAATGAATTCTTATATCCATGGAAGAACTATGCAGAATGTTAATCATTCAAGCATGAGTTAAAGACATTCTCACACTATATATATAACACACAATTTATAAAACTCTCTTCTTTCCCCGGGAAAAGAAGAGAGTTTTTTTATGGATTTCATTCAATTTGTTTTTTGTCATTCCACTCCAGCTTTCTGTCTACCCGCAGTACAATATTTTCGTTGTCGATTAGCCATTTAACCACTTCCATTACTTTTTCCCTATTGCCTGTAAGCTTTAACACTAATGATTCATAGGCACAGGGTTCCTCCAATATATGTTTCACCTGCTTACTGATTTCTTTAAATTCAAATGAACTAAGACCTTTATTTTGCATTGAGCGGCACACATCACAGATCCCACATATGGGAGCATCGGTTTCTCCAAAATAATTAAGAAGCAGTTGGCTGCGGCAGGATGTGGTGGAAGTTGCATAATGGATTACCGATTCTATTCTTTTCAAATAATCTTTTTTTCTGAAATCATAATTTTCCTTTGAAATCTTCAACCGGTTCATGCTTAATCTTTCCTTGGTGAAATAGATGAACGGAGTACGATTCCGTGGAATATAATCAATTATTTTAGCCTTTCGTAAATGCTTTAAATAATTATAGACTGTTTCTTTATCAGTACCGGCCCGTTTGGCAAGTACTTCTTCATCGATGTTTACATAACCTGTAAACAAGCCGGTATAGGAGCGAAGAACCAATTTTACAAAACCATCGAAGTCAGCATTCGCCACCTGAAACCTGTATAAATCATCGCGGGATATGGAAAAATAAATGCGTGATGGACTATCTACTTCTTCTGTAAATTCAAGGTATCCTTCACGCTGTAAAAGTTTCAGGCTGCTATAAACCATAGACTGCTGAAATTTATAGACTTGCGCAAAATCCTGTAAACTAAAGCCAAACATATGTCCTTTCCCGAATCCTTCGGCTACCTGTAAGTAATTGCACAAAGCCTGGTACACCCGTTTAATTGAATCAATTTCGGGAAAAACAACCGAAACCATTTTCTTTAGCCGGGTTTTATCGGCATTATTAAACAGCAACACAGCAGCGGCTTTTTTTTCATCGCGACCTGCCCTGCCCGCTTCCTGGAAATAAGCCTCCAATGAGTCGGGCGGATCAATATGAACTACAAAACGCACATCCGGCTTATCGATTCCCATGCCGAATGCATTTGTGGCAACAATTACCCGCGTTTTTCCCGACAGCCAGCTATCCTGTTTCATGCTGCGAACCGGGTTACTTAATCCTGCATGGTAAAAATCGGCCGGTATTCCCCTTTTCTTCAATTCAGCAACAATCTCACGGGTGCCTTTGCGGCTGCGCACATATACTATTCCCGATCCCTTTACCTTATTAAGTGTTTCAACCAGGTATCCCATTTTATCTTCCTTTATGCGCACCAGGTAACTCAGGTTATCGCGCTGAAAAGATTTGCTCAGGACATTTGGCTTTTTAAACCCCAGCTTATCCTGTATGTCTTTTACAACTTCGGGAGTAGCTGTAGCTGTAAGAGCCAGGAAGGGCACATCGGGAAAAAAGCTGCGCAATTGGATTATGTTCAGATAGCTGGGTCTGAAATCATACCCCCATTGTGATATGCAGTGTGCTTCATCAACTGCTATCAGGTTCACATTCATTTTGGCAAGACGTTCCTGAAAATGCTCCGAGTTAATGCGTTCAGGCGAAATATAAAGGAATTTATAATCACCCCAGACTGCATTATCGAGCGTCAGCTTAATCTCCATCCACGACATTCCGCTGTGAACCTTTAGAGCCTTTATTCCCATCCGCTGCAGGTTTTCAACCTGGTCTTTCATCAGCGCAATGAGAGGAGTAACAACAATGCAGATGCCATCGCGAGAAAGTGAATACACCTGGAAGGTTATTGATTTACCGCCACCTGTGGGCATAAGCCCAAGCGTGTCCTTTCCATCAGCAACCGATTGGATAATTTCAAGCTGCAGCGATCTGAACTCTTTAAAGCTCCAGTAACGTGTAAGAATCTGATTAAAATCTGCCATTTGTCAGAAATAGTGCATAAGCATATTGTTGTTGACTGTAAATTTAATATTTACTTCTGAGAATTAAGTTTAACAATTTTTATTGTTCAGAATAATGCCATTCTTCAGCAAATAAACGGCAATAAGTTTATTTTTTTTAGTTTTGCGGTTTGTATTAAATATTAAAATCATAAGCCCATGTCATTTCTTGCCGATAAAATAAAATACGAAGGATTAACTTTTGATGATGTCCTTCTGATTCCCTCGTACTCAGAAGTTTTGCCAGGCGAAGTAGTACTGACTTCCCGTTTCTCACGCAACATCGTTATTAATGCTCCGATAGTCAGTGCAGCAATGGATACTGTTACGGAAAATAAGATGGCCATTGCCATTGCACGTGAAGGTGGAATTGGTGTTATACATAAAAACATGGATATTGAGGATCAGGCACACCAGGTCACTACGGTGAAGCGGGCTGAAAACGGCATGATATACGATCCCATTACCATTACCCAGGAAAAGAAGGTTGCCGATGCATTGGAAATAATGGCAAAGTATAAGATCGGAGGCATTCCGGTGGTCGATAAGAAAGGTTACCTTCTAGGCATTGTGACCAATCGTGACCTGCGGTTTGAAAAAAATATGGCCCGCCCAATTAGCCAGGTAATGACAAGCGAAAACCTGGTGACTACAACAGAATCGACCGACCTTGAAAGGGCTGCAGAGATACTACAGGATTATAAAATAGAAAAATTGCCGGTTATTGATAAAAACAATAAACTCATTGGCCTGGTTACCTATAAAGACATTACAAAAGCCAAGGACAAGCCGCTGGCATGCAAGGATGAGAAAGGACGTCTTCGTGTTGCTGCAGGCATTGGCATTGCTTACGACACCATGGACCGTGTTGATGAGTTAATTAAAGCGCAGGTAGATGCTTTGGTTATTGATACAGCTCACGGCCATTCAAGAGGTGTATTGGAAATGCTTAAAAAGATCAAGGCCAAATATCCTGAAAAAGAAATAGTAGCCGGAAATATTGGCACGGCAGAAGGAGCTCTTGCACTGGTTAAAGCAGGGGCCGATGCTGTTAAGGTGGGTATAGGGCCTGGCTCCATTTGTACTACCCGTGTTATTGCTGGTGTAGGTATTCCTCAGTTATCAGCCGTTTACAGCGTATCAAAAGCCATCCGGGGTAGCGGAGTTCCCGTAATTGCCGATGGAGGCATCCGGTACTCTGGCGACATTGTAAAAGCAATTGCTGCCGGTGCAAATTCAGTTATGGCAGGTGGTTTGTTTGCCGGTGTTGAAGAGTCACCAGGTGAAACGATTCTCTATCAGGGCCGGAAGTTTAAATCATACCGCGGAATGGGTTCCATTGAAGCCATGCAAAAAGGCTCAAAAGACCGGTACTTCCAGGATATGGAGGAAGACATTAAAAAACTTGTTCCCGAGGGCATTGCAGCTCGTGTACCTTTCAAAGGATCGTTGTATGAAGTACTTTATCAGCTTATTGGTGGATTGCGTGCAGGAATGGGATACTGTGGAGCCAAAAACATTGAAATGCTGCAACAGGCTATGTTTACAAAAATAACTAATGCAGGAGTGCAGGAAAGCCATCCACACGATGTTTCTATAACACGGGAAGCACCAAATTACAGCAGCCGTTAATAGTTAAATATGAAAACGCCTATATTTCTTTTTATCCTTATGTTCCTGTTCTCAGGAACTCTTATTGCTCAAAAGAACGATGTACTGATTGACATTAGCGGGTATGAAATCAGTAAAGCGGAATTTGAACGTATCTATAAAAAGAACAACCAGACGCTGGCTGATGAATCGGGAATCAAGTCACCAAAAGAGTACATCGATATGTACATCGATTTTAAGTTGAAGGTGATCGAAGCCATGAGGCTGAAAATGGATACGGCAAAACCTTTTATTGACGAACTTGCCGGCTACCGTACAGAATTGGCAGCACCTTACCTTACCGACATGCAGTACGACCAGGCTATGGTAAACGAGTTGTACGAGCGCATGAAAAAGGAAATCAATGCCAGCCATATTCTGTTCAGAATTAATGCTGGGGCCGGTCATGAACAGGAACAGGCTACCCTGCAAAAAGCGCTGCAGGTAAGGAAGGAAATACTTGATGGAAAAGATTTTAATGAGGCAGCATTTGAATACAGCCAGGACCCTTCAGCTAAAACAAATAAAGGGAACCTTGGTTATTTTTCTGCATTTCAAATGGTCACTCCTTTCGAAAACCAGGCTTTTAACACCCGTATTGAGCAGGTATCAGAGCCGGTTCGCACTTCGTTCGGGTACCATTTAATTAAAGTACACGATGTGCGTGAAAACCAGGGCGAGATAAAGGTAGCCCACATTATGAAAATGTTTCCGCGTGAAGGAGAATTCGATAAGGCAGCCCTCAAGGCAGAAATCGATTTGGTATATAACAAGCTGTTGCAGGGTGAATCATTTGAAGAGTTGGTAAAACAGCATTCCGATGATAAACGTTCGGTAGCTGAGAATGGTGAAATGCCCTGGTTTGCTGCGAACCGGATGATTTCTGAGTTCTCGGGCCCTGCATTCGCATTGGAAAACATTGGGGACATAACACCTCCAGTTGAAACGCCTTTCGGATACCACATAATTAAAAAATTAGACCAACGTCCGGTTCCATCATTCGAGGAAGCTCGTGCTGATATTGAAGCACGCATAAAAAAGGATCCGGAACGGAGCAGCAGTACACTTAAAGTATTTGTTGAAAAGCTTAAAAAAGAATACGGCTTTAATGAGTCAGAAGTTAACCTTAACAAAATAAAAGCCATGGAATCCGGAACTGATATTGAGGATAACCTGCTTCTTTTTTCCATTGACGGGAAAGAATTCTTTGCAAAAGACTTTGAGAACTTTCTTCAAAGGGAAAACATAAACAGTGGATTGCTTTCAGATCATTATGATGCCTGGACAGAAAATGAAATAATCGCACTGGAGGACTCTCAACTTGAAGAAAAATATCCCGATTTCAAATACCTCATGAAGGAGTATCACGACGGATTGCTTTTTTTCAATATAATGGAAGAAAAAATCTGGAAATTTGCTGCCGAAGACAGCACAGGCCTTGAGGAATTCTATGCTGACAACAAGGACAAATTTTTATGGGAAGAACGTTTTAAAGGCTTGATAATAACCTGTGAAAATGAAGAGACCCGTGAAGAAGCCGAAAAATACTTTGAAGCCAGTTTATCCGTTGAAGAAATAGAAGATTTACTGAACCAGGAGGATAAATTAATCGAGATAAAAAATGGAGCATGGGAGAAAGGTGATAACCCGATTGTTGATTACTATGTATGGGATGGCCAATCTGTTGCAAGCTTCAACCCGGAACTGTCATTTATTAGGGGAGAACGAATTGACCCTGCTCCAAAAACACTTGAGGAAGCAAAGGGATTGTATATTTCTGCTTATCAGGACTACCTCGAAAAGAAATGGCTGGAAAACTTAAGGAAAAAACATAAAATTAAAGTAAATAAAAAACTATTGAAATCAGTACCGAATGTATAAACAGCTTCTGATATATGGCTTATTCCTGTTCGCTGCAACCGGTTTTTCCGGATGCCGGCAAACGACTCAAAACGGGGATAAACTTGTAGCAGAAGTTAGCAACCGGAAGTTATTCCTATCCGAAGTTACTGCTGTTATCCCCAACAACCTGGAATCGGAAGACAGTACGGTAATGGCCGATGAGTATGTGAGAAAGTGGATAAGACAGGAACTTGTACTTCAGAAAGCAGAAGAAAACCTTTCTATAGATCTGAAAAATGTAACCCGAGAGCTGGAAGAATACCGGAATTCGCTGATCATTTTCAGATATAAAAATGAGTTAATGGCTCAGCGGATGGACACTACTGTGAGTAACAGTGAAATTCTGGAATACTATTTGGAACATACTGATAATTTCAAATTAAACAGAAATATTGTAAAGGCAGTTTTTTTAAAGATCCCGGCCGAATTTGCCAATCCCGACTTGCTGAAGGAAATGAGCAGCATCTCGGAAGAGGAGGGCATTAATGAACTCCGTGATTATTGCCTGCAATATGCCAGAAGCTTTGATATTTTTACTGACCGGTGGGTTGACCTGGAAAGGGTTATGAATACCATACCTACAACTATAGATGAACCTGAGCAGTATCTGAAGAAAAACCAGTTCATTGAATATAATGATTCAAGTTACTATTACCTGGTGACCATTCACGATTATATGCTCCGTAATGAACAGGCTCCTGAAGAATATATCAGGGAAGATATTAAAAGCTTAATTTTAAACCGCAGGAAAATTGAATTTTTGAGAGAACTGGAAAATAATATTTTTCAGGAGGGAGTAAACAGAAACAGATTTAAAATATATAATTCAGAAACAAATGAAACGTAATAAATTGGTACAGATAACAATTTTTGCACTGTTAATTTTATTCGCAGGGACCAGTATTGCCCAGGATAAGGTTATTGATCAGATTGTAGCTATAGTAGGTGGCAACATTGTATTGAAATCGGATATTGAAAAAATGTACATGGACCAACTGGCCCAAGGTGTTTCTTCAGATGGGGATATGAAATGTGAAATCCTTGAAAATTTTCTGATCGATAAACTATTGGTTGCTGAGGCTGAACTGGATACGCTGATTAATGTTACCGACAGCCAGGTAAACCAGCAAATGGATGGCCAGTTGCAGGCATACGTAGCTCACTTTGGTTCTGAACGGGCTGTGGAAAATTTCTTTAAAAAACCAATCGCAGATATACGCGCTGAAATGAGACTGGTTGTAAGAGATCAGTTAATGAGTTCACAAATGAGAAACAAAATTATTCAGGATGTTACAGCAACTCCATCCGAGGTGCGTCAACATTACCGTACACTTCCGGAAGATGAAGTCCCGGTTATACCTACACAATATGAATATGCCCAGATAACCCTTCGCCCTGAGATTATACTGGAGGAGGAAAACAGGGTAAAAGCAGAACTGAGGGAACTGAAAAATAAAATAGAAGGGGGTTCCAGCTTTGCGGCCATGGCTGTAATGTATTCTGAAGGTCCTTCCGCAAATGTTGGGGGTGAAATTGGATACCTTGGGCGTGCACAACTTGACCAGGAATATGCTGCTGCTGCATTCAACCTGAAAGGAGACAGAATTTCAAATGTTGTAAAGAGTGAATTTGGTTACCACATCATTCAGCTCGTCGACCGCAGAGGTGATAAAGTAAATACCCGCCATATACTTATGACTCCTAAAGTTTCACCCGAAGCAAGGGAGCAGGCACAGGAACGTTTAGACAGCCTTGCAACACTAATCCGAAAAGAAAAAATCACTTTTCAGGAAGCTGCCGGACGATTTTCTTCCGATAAAAATACCCGAAATAACGGTGGTTTGGTAATTAACCCAAACAACCTTACTTCAAAGTTTGCTGCAGAAGAACTCGATGGAAACGTCAGTAAAGTTCTTTCCGGTTTAAATATCGGCGAAATCTCCGATCCGTTTGTGATGACTGATCCCGACAGCAGGCAACAGGTTTTTGCCGTAGTTAAGCTGATCGACAAGATAGAAACGCATAAGGCCAACCTGCAAAATGACTACCAGCAACTGTCCGATCTGTTTCTGCAAAAGAAACGCGAACAAGAGCTGGAAGAATGGATCGACAAAAGGCAACAGGAAACATATATACGGATTGATGATACCTATGCCAACTGCAACTTCGAATTTGATAACTGGAGGAAATAAATGGTTAAACCATTAAAAGAACATTCAATGGAGTTTAAAAATGATGTGGAAGCGCTGGATGGATTGCGCAGGAAATTCGAAGAGCTAAAAAATGAAATTACCAAAGTAATATATGGACAGGATGAAGTTATTACGCAGGTTCTGGTATCATTGTTCAGCCGTGGACATGTTTTGCTCATTGGGGTGCCAGGCCTTGCAAAAACCCTGATGGTTACCACAATTGCAAAAATCCTCGACCTTAAGTACAACCGTATACAGTTCACTCCCGATTTAATGCCATCTGATATTATCGGGACAGAAATACTGGACCAGGACCGCCAGTTCAAGTTCATTAAAGGGCCTCTGTTTGCAAATATTATTTTAGCTGACGAGATTAACCGTACTCCTCCTAAAACGCAGTCAGCACTGCTTGAAGCAATGCAGGAGAGGGCAATTACCGCTGCCGGGCAGAGGTTCGAACTGGAAAACCCTTTTTTTGTTCTTGCCACACAAAATCCCATTGAACAGGAAGGAACCTATCCCCTGCCCGAGGCTCAGCTCGACCGCTTTATGTTTTCAGTATGGCTCGATTATCCAAAATATGAGGATGAAATAACAATTGTAAAAAACACAACATCCAACCTTCAGTTCGACCTGCAACCTGTCATTACAGGAAAAGAAATCGTTTTTTACCAGGATTTAATCCGTAAAATCCCCATTAACGATAATGTACTGAATTATGCTGTTTCCCTTGCTGCCAAAACCAGGCCGGGCAACGGAAAAGGAGCAGCAATAACAAACCAGTACCTTAAATGGGGTGCAGGACCAAGAGCTTCACAATACCTTGTTATTGGGGCAAAAACGCATGCCGCTATGCATGGTAAGTATTCCCCCGACATAGAGGATGTAACCGCAGTAGCGCATTCCATTTTACAGCACAGGATCATTAAAAACTATAAGGCTGAAGCTGAAAATATATCAGTTATGGATATTATTAAAGAACTTATTTAATTAAGCTTCTGCATAAACTACCCTATACCAGAACTACGAATTTTATTGGAATTTTCAAAATTAAATTGAAGATTGAGGATACACAGGGAACATATCATTTACTGCAATGCTTCCGGATGGTTGTTTCAACTGTTCCGGCTGGTACAATTCAATGCCCGTATGTTTCGTTTAATGTTGCTGAGCCTGCTGGTATTCTTTTCAATAACCGGTTATTCTCAGCAAAGAAAGCGGATCGTTATTGAACAGGCCGAATACTGGGAATCCGATGAAAAAATTGCACCCGGAGCACAACGCCTCATAGGAGATGTGCGCATACGGCATGAAGAGGTATTGATGTGGGCCGACAGTGCATATACCTATACGGGTAATAACCGCGTGGATGCTTTTGGCAATGTACGTATAAATCAGGGCGACACCCTTGACCTTTATGCCCGAAAAGTATTGTACAACGGCGATATAAACCGTGCGAATGCATTTCAAAATGTAAGGCTGATTAATAAAACCACCACACTGTATACCGATACACTTGATTATGACTTGAATACCAAAGTTGGCTATTATGAGCACGGTGGAAAAATAGTAGACAGTTTAAACACCCTGACCAGCAGGGAAGGTCGATATTATACTGAAACCGACATCATCCATTTTTACGGCGATGTGGAAGCATTCAATGAAAATTTTACACTGAACAGTGACACCCTGATGTACAACACCAACACAGGTCGCGTATTTATTGTTGGGCCCACTACTATAAAAGATTCATTGAATACCCTGTATGCTGAAGAAGGCTGGTACGAAACTGAATCGGGGGAAGCCGAACTCATTAAAAATCCTTCAGTTTACAATAAAACTCAGCACCTTAAAGCCAATTACATTAAATACAACGAAGCCGATGGACAGGGAAGAGCGTTGGACAATGTAAGAATGGAAGATATTGAAAACAAAATGATCGTTATGGGAAATACTGCCAACTATAACGATCAGATGGAAATTGCAACAGTAACCGACTCGGCTTTGCTCATGATCTATTCTGAAAAAGACACTTTGTTTCTGCATGCCGATACCCTGCGTACAATTCCCGATACCATCCCCGATGAGAAACTTATTATGGCATATTATGGAACACGTTTCTTTAGATCCGACATGCAGGGAATGTGCGACTCTTTGATATATTTCACTAAAGACTCAGTAGTGCAACTGTTTAACAATCCTGTAATCTGGTCCGATAATCATCAGCTAACAGCCGATCACATTGAGATGAAACAAAAAACCGATGCTCCCGATGAACTGCACCTGACCAATAACGGGTTTATTATATCCAAACTCGATTCCGGACGGTTTGATCAGATAAAAGGTAAAGAAATGGTGGGGTACGTCGTGAATAATGAACTGAATAAGATAGATGTTAATGGTAACGGACAGACCCTTTATTATGCAAGGCAGGACGAGGATATCATAGGTTTAAACCGGGTTGAAAGCAGCAAGATTTCAATTCGTTTCAAAGATGGAGACATTTTTAGAATCTCCTTTTTGCAGGCACCGGAAGGGTTGCTGAAACCACTGTTCAGCCTTACGGAAGAAGAAAAAAAACTTAGTAATTTCGACTGGAAAATCGACCAGCGGCCCCTTTCAAAATACGACGTTTTCCGAATTAAGGATGCTGCCCCACAACCCAAACCTGAGCCACCGCTCCCTGATGCTGCTTTCACATTACCGGCAGGAAGGCAATAATTCCTCTCTTTTTTCATAATAAAAAGGTAATTACTCTAATATTATCAGACAATTTAATCTGTTTATTAAGTTTTATTAATAAAAAGCAGTTTTTTGTTCTCATTTTAAAAAAAATGTGTAATATTTGCAGCAAATCGTAAGCATAGCAAATGAATAATTTAAACAACACATCTATTCTTAGCCTTATTATTGGCATTATTCTTCTAATTCAGAAGAAATGAGAATGGTTTGTTGTTAATAATACAAGAATAAATTTTAAGCCATTCTCATAAAAGAGAATGGCTTTTTTCATGAACAGAATGATAGGAACGGAAGTTTAATAGGATTTTAAAAACAATAATAAGCAAATAACAATGAGTGATAAACTTTACATTTTCGACACCACCCTCCGCGATGGCGAACAGGTTCCGGGATGCCAGTTGAACACAGTTGAAAAAATTGAAGTAGCCAAAGCGTTGCAGGAACTAGGTGTGGATGTTATCGAGGCAGGATTTCCCATTTCCAGCCCCGGTGATTTCGAATCGGTAGTTGAAATTTCAAAAGCTGTTTCATGGCCAACCATTTGTGCCCTGACACGGGCAGTTCAAAAAGATATAGATGTAGCTGCTGAGTCACTAAAATATGCAAAGAAAGGCCGGATTCATACCGGAATCGGTACTTCTTATTTCCACATTCACTACAAGCTGAATTCAAATCCCGATGCTATTATTGAACGGGCGGTTGAAGCTGTGAAATATGCAAAGAAATATGTTGAGGATGTAGAGTTTTATGCTGAAGATGCCGGGCGTACCGAAAATGAATACCTTGCCAAAGTGATCGAGGCCGTTATTAAAGCCGGAGCCACTGTGGTTAATATTCCCGATACCACCGGGTACTGTCTCCCGAATGAATTCGGAGAAAAAATCAAATACCTTGTCGAAAATGTAAATGGAATTCATAAAGCCACCATTGCCACACACTGTCACAACGACTTGGGAATGGCTACAGCCAATACCATTTCGGGAATTATGAATGGCGCCCGGCAAGCAGAAGTTACCATAAATGGTATAGGTGAACGTGCCGGCAATACCTCGCTTGAGGAGGTAGTAATGACCCTTAAAAGCAGGTACCAGGCGCTGGGAATTGAAACCGGAATCAATACAAAAAACATATACAATACCAGCAGGTTGGTCTCACGACTGATGAATATGCCTGTCCAGCCAAATAAAGCGGTTGTGGGTCGTAATGCCTTTGCGCATTCTTCCGGAATACACCAGGATGGTGTGCTGAAAAACCGGGAAAATTATGAAATCATGGATCCAACCGATGTGGGTATTAATGAATCGGCTATTCTGCTTACTGCCCGTAGCGGACGCGCAGCATTGAAGCACAGAATGGAGCTTATGGGATTCGAACTCAACAAGGAAAAGCTGGATGAAGTATATGAGGAATTCCTGAAACTTGCCGATAAGAAAAAAGACATACGCGATGACGATATCGCTCTTTTGGTTGGCGATGCTACACGTCAGGAGCGAAGGATAAAACTTGACTTCCTGCAGGTGGTTACAGGAAAAGGCCTGACCCCTATGGCAATTGTGAGGCTTGATATTGCAGGAGAAAAATTTGATGCCACCTCATCAGGCAATGGCCCTGTAGATGCCGCAATTAAAGCTGTTAAACAAATCATTCATCGCCAGGTTACCATTGAAGAATTCCTGGTACAGGCCATTACACGCGGAAGCGATGACATTGGGAAAGTTCATATGCAGATTGAATACAACGATTCAATCTATCACGGATTTGGTGCGCATACCGACATTGTAACTGCATCGGTGGAAGCTTTCCTCGACTCAGTAAATAAATTGCCGGTGGGTTGAAGCCCTGCATAATAATTGAAGCAAATAAAAGCAGAATAAATTAACAATAGAGTTTATTATATATGGAAGCAAATACATTGTTTGATAAAATTTGGGATGCCCATGCGGTGAAGCAGGTCGAGGGCGGCCCTGCAGTTTTGTACATCGACCGCCACCTGATACATGAAGTAACAAGTCCTGTTGCTTTCCTGGGTCTTAAAACCCGCGGGTTAAAAGTTTTCAGGCCGGACCAGACTACTGCCACTCCCGATCATAACGTTCCTACCGAAAACCAGCACCTAACCATTATGGATGAGCTCTCGCGGCACCAGGTGGACATGCTGAAGCGAAATTGTGAAGAGCACAACATAAAATACCATGATCTTCAGTCGGATGGACACGGAATTGTGCATATTATAGGGCCGGAACTTGGACTGACCCAGCCGGGGCTGACAATTGTTTGTGGCGACAGCCATACCTCCACCCACGGAGCTTTTGGCGCCATTGCATTCGGTATAGGTACAAGCGAGGTGGAAATGGTACTGGCAAGTCAGTGCATTATGCAGCCCAAGCCCAAAAAAATGCGTATAACCGTCAACGGCGAATTGAAAAAGGGTGTGACAGCCAAAGACATTGCCCTTTATATTATTTCTCAAATTTCAACAAGTGGCGGCACGGGTCATTTTATTGAATATGCTGGGCAGGCAATTACAAGCCTGAGCATGGAAGGCAGGATGACTCTGTGTAACCTGAGCATTGAAAGCGGAGCCCGGGGTGGAATGATTGCTCCCGATGAAACTACAATCAACTATGTTAAAGGCCGTCAGTATGCTCCAAAAGGTGCCGACTGGGAAAAAGCCGTTTCAGCGTGGAAAGAACTCAAAAGTGATGAAGAAGCGGTTTTCGATACGGAATATACATTTGATGCTGCTGATATCGAACCGATGATTACCTATGGTACTAACCCGGGAATGGGAATTGGAATTACACAAAATATACCTAAGGTAAACGGTATGAGTGGAAGCGACAAAAGTACCTTTTTGAAATCGCTCCAATACATGGGATACACCGAAGGAGATTCCATGATAGGTAAACAGGTTGATTATGTATTTGTTGGCAGCTGTACCAATGGCCGGATAGAAGATTTCAGGGCATTTGCAGGTTTTGTAAAAGGAAAGGAAAAAGCGCCCGGCGTTACTGCCTGGCTCGTACCCGGGTCTCAGAAGGTTGAAAAGCAAATCAGAAATGAAGGCCTTGATAAAATCCTTGAAGCTGCAGGATTTCAGCTCCGGCAGCCCGGATGTTCTGCCTGCCTGGCTATGAATGAAGATAAGATTCCGGATGGTAAATATGCTGTTTCTACTTCCAACAGGAATTTTGAAGGACGGCAGGGCCCCGGCGCCAGAACTATGCTGGCAAGCCCTCTCACTGCTGCGGCTGCAGCCATTACCGGGACTATTACTGACCCCAGGGATATGATGTAGTTTTCTTATTTACAAACAATTGAAATTAAAATGGCATACGATAAATTTTCAAAAATTACCTCTCCGGCAGTACCCCTGCCGGTAGAAAATGTTGATACCGATCAGATAATACCGGCCCGTTATTTAAAGGCTGTTGAACGAAAAGGCTTTGGTGATAATTTGTTTCGCGACTGGCGTTACAATAAAGACGGAACGCCAAAAACCGACTTTCCGCTGAACAACTCTTCCTATTCAGGAAAAGTTCTGGTGGCAGGAAAAAACTTCGGAAGCGGGTCCAGCCGCGAACATGCCATTTGGGCGCTTTACGATTATGGCTTCCGTGTAGTGGTTTCAAGCTTTTTTGCCGATATTTTCAGGAACAATGCCCTGAACAACGGATTGCTGCCTGTAATTGTTTCTCCTGAATTTTTGGAAAAGATTTTTCAGGAAATTGAAAAAAATCCTGCAGCACAATTTGAAGCAAACCTTGAAAATCAAACCTTCACCATTTTAAAAACCGGTGAATCGGAAACATTCGAAATCAATCCGTATAAAAAGCATTGCCTTAAAAACGGGCTCGACGACATCGATTACCTGGTAGCCTTGAAGGAGGAAATTACCGCCTTTGAAGAAGGAAAGTAATCGTATTGATAATAAATTCAAATGCATTTTGTTGGCTGAAGGTGAATAACAGATTTGGGATGCCAACGCAAAAACAGATAAAATGACAGGTAAGCTAGTTGAAATAGAAGGAAAAAGACTCACCATAATGGATACTACCCTTCGTGACGGGGAACAGACCACAGGTGTTTCATTCAGTGAAGGCGAAAAGCTAAGTGTAGCCAAAGTATTGCTTGAAGATGTACGTGTCGACCGTATCGAAATTGCATCAGCACGGGTATCGGAAGGTGAATTCAAAGGAGCACAGCGTGTATTTCGCTGGGCAGCAGAGAAAGGGCACCTCGAAAAAGTTGAAGTTTTGGGCTTTGTCGACGGCAACATTTCGCTTAAATGGATCGCCGATGCAGGAGGTAAAGTTGTGAACCTGCTTTGCAAGGGGTCTTTGAAACATGTTTCTGAGCAGTTGCGGAAAACACCCTCCGAGCACCTGGCTGATATTAAAAAGGTTATTGATACTGCCCAACAAATGGGAATCAGGGTAAATGTTTATCTTGAAGACTGGTCGAACGGAATGCGCAATTCAAGGGAGTATGTCCATTTCATGATAAAGAACCTGAGCAAGGAAAAGGTTGACCGCATTATGCTGCCCGATACGCTGGGAATACTTGATCCGGATGAAACGTATGATTTTTGCAGGGAAATGATTGAAGCCTACCCGGAAGTGGAATTCGATTACCATGCGCACAACGATTACGACCTTGCAATTGCCAATGTATTTCATGCCATAAAGGCCGGCATGAGGTGTGTCCATACAACCGTAAACGGGCTGGGCGAACGGGCTGGCAATGCACCTCTGTCGAGTGTGGTTGCTACCATAAAGGATCACCTGAAGATGAAAACCAATGTCAACGAATCCCAGTTGAACAAGGTGTCGAAACTGGTGGAATCATTTTCAGGAATCCGTATTCCTACCAATAAACCACTCATCGGGGAATTCGTATTTACCCAGTGCAGCGGCATCCACGCTGATGGCGATAATAAAAACAATCTGTACTTCAACGACCTGCTGCCTGAACGGTTTGGCCGGATCAGACAATATGCACTTGGAAAAACATCAGGCAAGGCCAACATTAAAAAGAACCTTGAGGATCTGGGCATTGAACTCGATGCCGAATCATTGAAAAAAGTGACCCAGCGAATCATTGAACTGGGTGATAAAAAGGAGACAGTTACCTCCGACGAACTTCCCTACATTGTTGCCGATGTGTTGGAAAACGACATCATGGAGCAGAAAATCAGGGTAGTCAATTTTTCTGTCAGCCATACAATGGGGCTCCGGCCTGTAGCCAGTGTAAGTCTTGAAATCGAAGGCACAATTCATGAGGAATTCAGCGACGGCGACGGACAATACGATGCATTCATGAAAGCCCTGCGCAAAATATACAAAGGGATGGGCAAATCATTTCCTAAATTGATTGACTATGTTGTAACCATTCCACCTGGCGGAAAAACCGATGCATTGGTGGAGACTGTTATTACCTGGAAGAACAGCCGCGAGTTCAAAACCAAAGGTCTCGATCCCGACCAGAATGCTGCAGCCATAAAAGCAACAATAAGAATGCTGAACATTATTGAAAATGAATTTAAACCCGGACTGATGGATAAAATTCTTAGCGGAATATCATAAGGCTGCTGCCGGATACAGAGATTAAATAGAAATAATTTGGGTTAATTGAAGCCAAAGCAAAAAGGCTGGTATTGAACCTGTAAATCAAAATTGAATTCTCAGTTTAAACTAATATTTGAAATCGATAAAAAATATGAATCTTAAAATTGCCATTCTTCCCGGCGACGGGATAGGTCCTGAAATAATCGAACAGGCCATGAAAACCGTACAAGCCGTAGCAAAAAAATATAATCACCAGCTGGAATATGACTATGCCCTGACTGGTGCGACTGCTATCGACAAGGTTGGGGAGCCTTATCCGGAAGAAACCCACCAGCTGTGCATGAATTCAGACGCTGTTCTGTTTGGCGCTATTGGTGACCCGAAGTTCGATAATAATCCCAAGGCAACGGTACGTCCTGAGCAGGGCTTGCTGGCCATGCGGAAAAAGCTGGGGCTTTATGCCAATATCAGACCGGTAGAGACGTTTGAATCGCTGCTGCATAAATCACCACTGCGCCGCGAACTTGTAGAAGGAGCGAATTTTGTGTGCATCCGTGAACTTACCGGGGGAATCTATTTTGGAGAAAAGGGACGAAAAGATAACGGCAATACTGCTTTCGATACAAACACCTACACCCGTGCAGAAATTGAACGTATCCTTAAACTGGCCTACGAGTTTGCAGCTCAGCGCCGGAAAAAACTTACCGTGGTTGATAAGGCCAACGTGCTTGAGACTTCGAGGTTATGGAGGGAGATTGCACAGGAAATGGCACCGAATTACCCTGACATCCAAACGGAGTATATGTTTGTTGACAATGCAGCCATGCAAATTATACAGTGGCCCAAAAACTTTGACGTGATGGTAACTGAAAATATGTTCGGAGACATTTTAACCGACGAGGCCAGCGTCATCACAGGTTCACTGGGATTATTGCCTTCTGCTTCAATAGGTATCCATACCTCGGTGTTCGAACCTATACATGGCTCCTATCCGCAGGCAGCCGGAAAAAATATTGCCAACCCGGTGGCAACAATTCTTTCCGCCGCTATGATGTTTGAATATGCATTTAACCTGCCACTTGAGGGAAAAATCATCCGCAATGCAGTGAATGCTTCCCTTGAAAAAGGAATTGTAACTGAAGACATTTCTAAAGAAAAGCCTTATAAAACTTCGGAAGTAGGCGACTGGATTGCTGCATGGATTGAGGAAAACTAATAAATTAATAAATACGATAATCGGATGCAGGGGAATTCTCTCCTGCATCTTTTGTTTTAATCTGGCTTCTGATAGGCTACATTTAAATTTTATGTCATTTTTGCAAACGACGTAACAAATGCAGTGGCAATCATGAAATCGGGTGTATCTGTTTTCGCAAGAGCTCTTTATCCGGGTCACTGATGGATGAAAATTGCTATTATTATAATAAAAACTGTAATCCCAAAAGTGCGGATTATGTTTTGCCGGAAGTTGAAATAAAAAATTTCCATGAACTTTTTGATGCTAAAAACATTTTAATCTCAAACAGAATACACAAAAGGTTTGTATAGAAAATCGTTAATTACATATCCCTGCTCACCATATGAATAACAACTCTGAAGACAGTAACAGTGGCCAGAGTAAGTGGCCTATTATTATCAGCGGATTTATTATCGCAGCAGCTGTATTGTCCTATTTCGTTATACCCGAGGTCAACCGGTTTATGACAGAGGCATACAATGTGCTTACCAGCCAGGATGAAGAAAGGATTTCAACCTGGGTCGACAACCTTGGAATATGGGGGCCTCTGTTTGTGATTCTTGCCATGTCCCTTCAGATGTTTTTGCTTGTAATTCCCTCCCCGCTCCTGATTATTATTTCAGTTCTGGCATTCGGACCCGTTTGGGGCTCTTTACTTGCTATATTGGCAATAATTATTGCCTCAACAATTGGGTATTTTATTGGGAAATACATTGGAGAGGCATTTATCACCAAAATGATTGGAGACAAAAAAGAGAAACAGTTATCCTTTTATGTCGATCGATATGGTGTGTGGGCAGTAGTAATAACCCGCATGACTCCTCTTCTTTCAAACGATGCCATCAGTTTTGTTTCGGGTATCCTGCGCATGAGTTACTGGAAGTTCATAGCTGCCACTATTGCCGGAATTACCCCGCTGGTTGTGCTTATCGCCTGGTTTGGCGAAAACAACGACCGTCTAAGAAGCGGACTTATCTGGACATCAGTTGTCAGCCTCGTAATATTAGTAGCCTACATCATCATCGACCGAAAAAAGAATCCGGCTAATAAAAAGTAATAGTTATTGGGGAATTGACCACCCCAATAGTGAACAAAATTCCCCAATTTTAAAATTATTGCATCTGCCAAATACAACTTAAAACACTTAATTACAATTTTTTAATTATAAACGGCAATTGTTTGGCAGGATATTTAACTCCATAATTAGTATTCGGCAAAAAGTATATACGATACAAAAAGAAATCCTTTAACAAGAAATGGAAAATTTCAAACATTATATTGAACTGGTTGCCCGGCTTATTGAATCGCTGGGGGTAATAATCATTGCCGCAGGAAGCTTCTTTTTTATCCTCCGTTACCTCTTTTTTTATCTTGTAAAGAGCAAATTAAAATCGTTTGCCAAACTCAGACGGGAGCTTGGAAATGCTATTTTACTTGGACTTGAAGTACTTGTTGCAGCCGATATTGTTGCAACCGTATCCACTGAACCAACAATGAACAGTGTGCTTATTTTAGCAGTAATTGTGGCAATTCGCACATTCCTGAGCTTCGCCCTTGAGGTCGAACTTCACGGTAGATTCCCATGGCAGGCAAATAAAAGAGAGAAAGAAATAGAAATGCACAACTAAAAATTTATAATAAAAACATCAATTATGAAAAAAGATAAATACAATGAGGAGTTAAAGGTTTTTGTAACAAATGGAAGCGCCATACTCAGTGCCTATATTCTTAAACGGGCTACAGAACTTTTACTGGAATCGGTGTTCCATAAAATGGCACCTAAAAAACCTGATGAACAGTCAGATATTAGCTGGATTGAAGCCATCGGTTGGGCCGCTTTTACAGGAGCTCTGGCCGGTATACTTAAACTCGTAATAAAAAGGGGCACAAAAATTCAACTCGATAAGATAATGTAAGTTTTGCAGCTACCTTATAATAAAATTTAAATGAACGATTAGTTTTTACAGTACTCAACCCACAAAATTAAAATTGAGATAAAAACTGATAGATCCTGTTTTACAGGAGAATGAAAAGAAAAATAAATTTGAGAATTACAGATTATGAAAAATTATAGCAGGTTTTTAATTTATAGTACAATCCTGTTTTCGATATTCTTTTTGCAAGGATGCGACTTGATTGTTGATATTTTTTCTGCCGGCTTTTGGGTTGGAATTGTCATAGCTGTGCTTGTTGTGGCACTGATTATATGGCTCATAGTAAAAGGGATGAAAAAGATGGGATAGTAACAAACAATTAGTTGTAAGCTTCATTAATTAAAATTTTGGCAGCTATAGTTACTACTTTATCCCTACCATGTCCGGTATCAATTCAATATAAACTCAGTGTAAACTCAATGTAAATTCAATTATAATCGAATTTACATTGAGTTTATATTGAGTTAATACTGAATTAACATTGAGTTAAGTCAGGAGAAGATATAGCTTTGATACATATTAAACCCGCTCATGATTTTAGACACAAGACTTTTAGACACAAGTAGCAGGACAGGATTCTTTTCCAAAATTGAAAGATATATTCCCAGTCTTGTTACTCTTATCCCTGATACTTGACACCTAGTTTTTTTTCCCTGTCTTGATAATCATTGTCTTGATACCTGATACTATTTATCTTGATACTTGATATTGTAGATAATCGTCCCCATTTTGTGGATAATAAATACCATAAGTTACTAATCGACTTATTACAAAAGCAAACATAATCAATTAACGCTAAGATACTTAACCATTTATTTTTAATATGGCACAGTAATTATAATTATAAGGCTTAACAAATAATTTAATAATTATGAAAACTTTCAATACACACATAAAAAAGGTAAGAATGTTTATCGTTCTCATTGCACTAATTATTCCTTTTAGTTGCAATACTTCTAAAGTATTCAAAGGAGGAGCTATTGGGGCAGGCGCCGGAGGAGCAGTAGGAGGTGTAATTGGGTCACAATCGGATAACACAGCCACAGGAGCTATAATTGGAGCCGCTATTGGTGGCACTGCCGGTGCATTAATCGGAAAGTATATGGACAGGCAGGCAGAAGAGCTGGAAGAAGACCTGGAAGGAGCTGAAGTTGAACGCGTGGGTGAAGGAATCAAAGTAACTTTCGATTCAGGTATACTTTTTAATTTCGATTCTGCAGAATTAACGCCAACGGCAACTGAGAACATTGAAAATCTTGCCAACACGCTTGAAAAGTATGAAGATACCAACATACTCATTGAAGGGCATACCGACAGCAAGGGTAGTGACAAATACAACCAGAATCTTTCAGAAGAAAGAGCTGAATCGGTTGCTCAGTCTTTAACAGACCTGGGCATCAGAAATATTCGTATAAAGGAAATCGGGTATGGTGAGAACCAGCCTGTGGCAGATAATTCTACTGACCAGGGCCGCCAGCAGAACCGAAGGGTTGAAGTGGCCATTTTCGCTAATGATGAACTGAAAGAAGCAGCAGAAGAAGGTGACATTGATATTCAGTAAAACTCTAAATACAGTAACCATGAAATATAAAATCAGTATTTTTTTAACAGCATTATTTTTAATTTCCGCAAGTGCTCATGCCCAGATGTCACAATTCGGGGCAAAAGCAGGTTTGAATTTATCGAATATGACTATTGATGGATCAAACGACAGAAATTTAAGAACAGGCTTTCATGCCGGGGTTTTTACCAGAATGGGGATTTCGGAATTCTTTTCTATTCAACCCGAACTTCTCTATACCACCAAAGGATTTACAAATAATTATGACGTTGCAGTAGCAGAAGGTGAAGTTGATTTTAACCTGAATTACCTTGAAATTCCAATAAATGTAGTTTATCATCTTGCAGAGGACTTTTCATTTCAGTTTGGTCCATATGTGAGTTATCTTCTGACTGCCAATGTAGAGACAAATAATGAACTGCTTAATTTGTTTGATTTTGACACCGACAGCGATATCGACCGCGATAATTTTAAGTCGTTTGATTTCGGGGTCACTGCAGGGCTTGAATTCCAGCTTGATCCAATTCTACTGGGTTTTAAATATAACCTGGGATTAATGAATGTAGCAGAAGATACACTCCCTGGTGAATTATTAGGTGATAAATCAAAAAATACAGTTATACAAATATATGCGGGAATTCTTTTTTAACCTTTTAAAATTATAATGTCATGATCAGATTAATTATCATCTTTTTGGTTATTGCCCTTATTGCAGCCCTGTTTGGATTTGGAGGAATCGCAGAAGGCGCTGCAGAGATTGCAAAAATTATTTTTTACATATTTATCGTGTTGCTCTTGCTTTCACTCATTGCAGGAGGCGTCAGAGGTTTCAAATAGAATTCCCCGACATACTACACAGAAAATCCCGGTTAGGGTTGTTTTACAACCTTATACTGGGATTATTATATATTATTGGCATGTGAACCCGTTTATAACAACTTCCATATAATAAAATTTCATTCTTGTATAACTCATAGTATTTTTTCAGTATTGCCTATCGACAGTAGGTAATAAAGAATTTTTAATAAAATAAAAAATTTGTCATTCTGTAAAGGATTTCCATAAAGATTCATGTTTTCATTTGGAAATAATTACTATATTTTCGAAAAAATAAAAAAACCACGAATCTATGGATTTTCCATTGTTTCATCTCGACTTTATGGGCAACCGTATGCTCGTTGCCGTAATCGCAATAACCCATGTAATAATTAACCATGCACTTGCTGTAGGATTTGCTCCTTTGGTTACTCTACTTGAATTCCGGGGCTACCTGAAACATAAAACAAACCCTGAAGAAGGCAAGGCGTGGGATGAAATGGCGCGTAAACTGCTGTTCATTGCATTTATAGTTACAACCACTGCCGGTGCGCTTACTGGTGTAGGCATATGGTTTGCTGCATCGCTGGCCAATCCGGCATCTCTTGGCAGCCTGATCCGGGTGTTTTATTTTGCCTGGTTTACCGAGTGGATAATATTTGTTCTTGAAGTGGTTTTCATTATGATTTATTTCCTTACCTGGAAAAAATCAGGGGAATCGTCCCTGAATAAAAAGAAGCACATTTTGTTTGGCCTTTGGCTAAGCATTTTTTCATGGCTAACCATGGCAATCATAGTTGCAATTCTTGGATTCATGATGGACCCGGGAAGTTGGGTAGAAAAGAAGTCGTTATTCACCGGGGTTCTCAATCCACTTTATATACCGCAACTCTTGTTCCGTACACCTGTAGCTATGATGATGGCAGGTACTGTAGGGCTAATGATTTCAGCTTATGTTCTGAAGAAAAACAATAAATGGAGAAATGAAATACTGCGGTACATCTCTTTCTGGATTTTGCTTTGGATGCCGGTAGCGGCTGCAGGAGCCTTCCTTTATTACTGGCATATTCCACGGGCTATGATCGGCAATCTTCCTGTGGCACTAGGTACACAGCAATTCCAGGATTGGTATGGTTCGCTGGTAATTGTTGCCATAGTTGTTGTTGCCATCGGATTTACCATAGGCATTCTTGGAACTATTGCCCCGCGCCGCCTGCCAAAACATTTGCTGATAATTCCGGTAATTGCTTCATTCCTTTTCCTGGGGACATTCGAGCGGTTGCGTGAGTTTATCCGTAAGCCTTATGTGATTGGGGAATATATGTATGCCAATGGTATATTGGTGGAAGAATATCCTCTTTATCAGCAGACGGGTATTTTAATGCATACCCCCTACTCTGCCATAACTGAAATAACTGAAGAGAATAAGGTTGCTGCCGGGGAAGCTGTATTTACAATTGCCTGCTCACGCTGCCACACAACACATGGAATAAGTTCAGTAGTCAGGAAATTCGAACGAATGTATGCCAGTAAAGAGCCACTGAATGCCGAAGCAATGAAAACATATATTAAAAGCATGCACAATGTTAGACATTATATGCCTCCTTTCCCGGGGAATGATGCTGAACTCGATGCTCTGGCGGAATTCGTTGCCCATCAGCAAAAAAGACCAAGAAAACTTGATGGTCCGCAGGTGAAAGGTGTTGACGTAAAAGAAATAGTGTACGAAATAAATAAAACAGACAAATGATAAGTGCATTTATTAATCAAATCCCGGTTCCCAAAGATATTCCTCTCCCGCTGCCTATGCCCGAATGGGTGCTTATTGTAGTGCTTGTGTTTTCATTCCTGGTTCATATACTGTTTATTAATTTAATGATTGGTAGCAGCATATTGACCTTCTGGTATGAAATTAGGGGAAAAAAGAATAATGACTTTGACAGGCTGGCACGTGAAATTGCAGCTACCATAACTGTAAATAAAAGCCTTGCGGTGGTTTTTGGGGTAGCTCCACTGCTTTCAATAAATGTGCTTTACACCCTTTATTTTTACTCAGCAAATGCATTGACAGGAAATATATGGATCTCGATTGTTCCCTGGGTTGCGGTTTCCTTTTTACTTTTCTATCTCCATAAATATTCATGGGACAGGCTGTCCGACAACAAGCCGCTACACCTGAGCATTTTGGGAGTAGGAATCTTAAGTTTTCTTTTTATTCCCTTTATTTTTCTTACTAACATCAACCTGATGCTTTTTCCTGAAAAATGGGGAGAAATCAACGGTTTTTTTGAAGCAATGACCCTGCCGAATGTATTTCCGCGCTATTTCCATTTTATTACTGCCAGTATGGCCATTACAGGCTTTTTTCTCGCCTGGTGGTTTGGAAGGAAACAATTTAAAACGGAGGGTGTGTTCAACAACCTTTCAAAAAACTGGATACGAAAACAAATGCTGAATCTTGCCCTTATTGCTACAGGAATGCAATTTATTTTTGGTCCGTTGCTGTTCCTTACACTACCCTCACAAGGGATTACCTGGACACTGTTCTGGGTGATTATGGGTGGTGTGACCATTGCCATTATAGTGATGGTTCAGTTATGGAAACTGCTGAATGATGAAGGCCACCTGTTAGGAAAACGTTTCTTTATTGTAGCAGGAATGTTCGTACTGCTAGTCGCATTTATGGGTACCGGAAGGCATTTATATCGTGAAAGCACATTGCAGACACATAAGGAAATGATGGCTGAACGTACTGCAGCCCATTGGGAAGCAGTAAGGCTAGCCCATGAAAACCTTTTGCTTCCGCCAGTTGATGGTGATGTAGCAATCGCTGTACCTGGCCAGAACCTGTTTCAAACCAATTGTGCTGTATGTCATGCAGCAAACACACGACTGGTGGGTCCGGCTATGGCAGAAGTAGCACAAATTTACAAGGATAACCTGGAGGGCTTAAAGAAATGGATTAAAGAACCAGGCCGTAAGCGTTTAGATTATCCGGCAATGACAGGGTTTCCGCATTTATCCGACCAACAGTTAACGGAAGTCTCTAAATATCTTTTGCAGGAACAATGGAATGATTGAAACAGAAAAGTTTTAGACAGGAACAAATCAGGGTTCCCTATCCGCGGATAAAAATCACTTAACAGTATATGAAGAGGTTGCTTACATACTTTTATTAAGCCTGCATCCGTTCCTGTTATAAATTCAGCTAATCAAACCCTTAATAATATTTTTTTTTATATTTTACGTCCCAATTTAAAATTCCTGAAATATAGCCATGAAGCTCACTTCGAGAATGCGGTTTCTTATTAAAAACGGATTAAGAGGATTAGCCTGGCTGGCTATTCTTATGATTGCTTATTTCTTTTTTGAAAAAATTGTAATTTCAAAGGACCCCGATATGTGGATGGAAACATTCTATGCCCGTCCGATAATGATCTACCTTATTTATATTGGTTCAGAATTCTTTTTTGGCATTATTCCCCCTGAACTATTTATGATTTGGGCAATTAATAAGGCAAATGTTTCTCATTATTTCATGAACCTGGCATTTTTTGCGCTGGTATCCTATTTCCTGGGCTATGTAACTTTTCTTATTGGAAGATTTTTATATAAGCGGGTATCATTTCGTTACATAAGAATTCGGTTTTTAAAGAAGTCGTGGCCCCAGCTTAAAAAATATGGTATTTTTTTAATCATTGTAGCTGCATTAACCCCTCTGCCCTGGTCGGCAATTTGCCTTTTGGTAGGCTCAGCAGGCTATCCGTCAGGACGATTTCTCAGGTACGCCATTTTCCGGATCATACGTTTTGCAGTGTATGGTTACATAATTTTTCAAACCCACCAGATCTGATTTTAAACAAGCTTTCCTTCCCGGTGTTTATTTGATTAAAGGAATTTAATGCTAAAAAAACTTAAAGCTAAATGGAATATTAAGAGCAACTTTCAGTTGCTGCTCATTATTATTATTTTCTCTATTACCGGAAGTGCATCACTTATTGTCAGAAAGGTTGTATTTGAATGGATTGGTATCACTGCCGAAACGAGTCTGTGGATCAAATTCCCCCTTTATGTGCTTATAATTATTCCTGCTTACCAGATCCTTTTCCTTGTAATTGGAACACTTTTTGGACAATTCAGATTTGCCTGGGAATTTGAGAAACGATTTTTAAAGCGATTAAAAATTAGAAGATGAAAATATTAATATTGATAATAGCGACAATTGCAATGAATACAAATCAGGGAAAAGAGAACACGTATGAAACGGCAACACTCGGAGGCGGATGCTTCTGGTGTACCGAGGCCGTTTACAAGGAGATGAAGGGAGTTGTGAAAGTGGTTCCGGGTTACAGTGGCGGACACATTAAAAATCCTGCTTACCGTGAAGTTACCACCGGCCGCACAGGCCATGCTGAAGTGGTGCAAATCACATTCGACCCGCAGGTGGCAAGTTTTTCCGATATCCTGGAAGTATTTTTTATGACACATGATCCTACAACCCTCAACAGGCAGGGTAATGATGTTGGAACGCAATACCGTTCGGCTGTCTTTTATCACAATGAAGATCAGAAACAAACGGCTGAAAAAGTAATCGAACTGTTTGAAAAGGAAAATGTCTATGATGATCCAATTGTTACTGAGGTAACACCGTTTGATGTCTTTTATCTGGCAGAAGATTACCATCATAATTATTTTGCCCGCAATAAAAACCAGCCCTATTGCCAGTTTGTTGTAGCGCCCAAGGTCGAGAAATTTAAAAAGGTTTTTAAGGAAAAACTAAAAAGCTCACAATAGTGAAAACACTGCTTACTATTATGGCAGTCCTGGTTTTTAACATATCAGGATTTTCCCAACGGGAATTTACGTATACTCAGGATGATTCGGTTTATACCATGAAACGATATGTTTTTATGCTTCTTAACAGTGGCGAGAAGCGAAGCCAGGATTCCATTGAGGCAATGAAAATTCAGGAATTACACCTGGCTCATCTTGATTCAATGGCCACAACGGGGAAACTAATAGTTGCCGGTCCGTTTCAGGATGGAGGAGAACACCGGGGGCTGCTTATATTCGATGTTGAGACTGTTGAAGAAGCACTGGAGCTGGAAAGTAAAGATCCGGCAGTTCAGTCGGGGCGCCTTAAAATGGAAGCCTTTTACTGCTGGGGCGCCAAAGGAACAGTTATTAAATAAAACAAGTCTAGAATTTCACGAGTTTACCCTTCTGAAACAGATCAGGTCCTTTATAAAGGTGGTAAAGATAAATACCTTTAGGCAGGTCTCCTGCATCAATTTTTAACGTTTGTTCCCCACCGGCAGCGCTTAATTGTTTTTCCGTTACAAGTGCACCATTAATATTGTACAGTTTAAAATGCAGAATCAGGTTTGTGGAGGAATTAATTTGCAAGTTGATTTCTGAATATACCGGATTTGGAAACAGGATAACTTCCAGGTTAAATGGGTTTGGAGGCAAATAACCTCCGCAGGTTCCCGGCAAATTGGAATCGAGCCATGAAAGCCGGTTTCGAATCCAGTTTTTCATCCAGTATATTTCATCGCCATGCGTGGAAGCCACATAATAATTTGGCCATACATATTGCCCCATTACCGGCCAGCGTTCAAAATTCCTTACTGCCGCATCATCAAGAATAGCCAAGAGGCTATCAGCTTTCGACAAGATTTGTTCTGTCGACCAGGTTGCCTCCCGCAATGATTTCCACCTGCACTTCATGTCATTAACAAAGGCTGTATCTTTCCAAAGACCTTTCCACCAAAAAGGATTTACCCATTGGTCACCATCCAAAGGGGCATCAATCTGGAATCCGGTTGTTAACCAACCATTATAATAATCGGCATTTCCATATGCCAGGTTAAAATCCCATATTGGCCCTGCTATTAATTTTCCCTCTTTATCTTTGTGCAAAAAAGTGCTTAAACGGTATGCATCAACATTTTTTGTCAGCTCGCTTATCAGTATATAATCGATAAAGGAAGGTACATCAATGTAATTATGGTAACTCCCTTCACCAGTGAATTTTTTATGATATACGGCATCTTCAAAAGCCTTAATATAATTTTGAATATAATCCTTCTGTTCGGGAACAATTTCATCCTCAGCCGGCACCTCATACTGGTAATAAGTGGAATTACCATTCGTGTTTGTAAATGGCGAACGCCAACCACTGCCTCCACTGCCGGTAGCTTTATCAATTTTAATTATATAACCACCGGTTAAATCCGTACCATTTATTTCATCAGGTTTTAAATTGGCTATATCAACCCGGACAGAATCGCGTTTAATCTTTTCCATCAACAGGTATACTCCCTGATATTTATTGTTTAAAAACATTTCAATAAAACGAATACGCGAAGAATAATGCCCCAATGACCGGGCTAATGTAAAAGCTTGTGCATTCCTGATAAGTGACTTATCGGAGTATGGGCCATAGAAAATCCAGTCTTCTTCTGCAGGTAAGCCTAATAAAGGAAAATCCATATCTTCACCGGTACTATCCTTCGTTTCGAACCCATATGATTTTTTTGGAAATGATTGGGAGGATGATCCCCTGACTTCAATGGAAATCATACCATTATAGTGATTAAATGTATCGCGGGTATTGTTCAAACTACCTTCTCCATCCCATATTATGCCCATCTGGGCTGTAATTTTAGGGTTATCAGGTACAGGCTTACCATCGGTATCAATAAACACCAGAGGCAGAGGTGTTGAAAATTGTCTGTCTTGTGCGAAGCTGAAAAGAATAAAAAAAACTAATCCGGAGGTAAAAATTATTTTCCTGAACACTTTTACTGTTATTTGTTTTTCAAAAATAAAAGAGGCAATCTTTCAAGTCCGTTAAATTCATCCTGAATGAAAGGTATCAATTTCAGGATCTTCCCCGGCATACATTCTGAATTACTTCAGAATATCGGGTTTACAGACTTCAAAGACAGCCTCTTTTAATTAATTTGCAGAAGCTTTCTACAGTTCTCTGATCCAGATATTCCGGAAGCTTACCGGGTTACCATGATCCTGAAGTATGATGCTGCCGGGACCATGTTCTTTAATGCTGTATTCCGGCACACCAATATATTCTGTCGGGCCACGGATTTCTGCATTATTCTGAACCAGTACACCGTTGTGCAGAACAGTAACTTTTGGAGGAGTAAAATAGGTGTCGTCTTCATTAAAACGTGGAGCAGTGTAAATGATATCGTAAACTTGCCACTGGCCTGGTCCTTTGCTTGCATTCACCAGTGGGGCATGCTGCTTGTAAATACTGCCTGCCTGTCCGTTACGGTAGGTGCGGTTGTTATGATTGTCAAGTATCTGAACTTCATATATTCCCTGCAGGAATACTCCGCTGTTACCACGTCCCTGGCTGGTGCCAACAACTTCTTCAGGAGAACGCCATTCGATATGAAGCTGAAAATCATCGAACACCCGTTTGGTTTTAATGACTCCTGTACCTTTTTCAACAGTGAAATAACCATTTTCCACTTTCCATCCTGGCTTTTCACCTTTGCCATTGGTCCATTCATTCTCCAGGTTTTCTCCATCAAACAGCACTATGGCATCAGAAGGAGCATCCATGGGAGTAGCTCCGGGCGCGATAATCCGTACCTCAGGGTCCCAGATTTCAGTCATCTCAGGTTTCATGGGCATAGGCCCGTCAGTTTGGGCAAGTAGCCCTGATGCTGCTGAAAAAAGCAGTACACCAAATAGAATTCCAAATTTTCTCATTACGATCTTTAATTTAGTTGATACCAGAATTTTCCGGTTTTATTTTTTTAATAATCTTTCTAAGAAGTTCAAAAATAGTAAAAATGTCCTGTCAGAGTTTCAATTCTGTCATAATTGCCTCAACTTTTTCATCGGCTTTTTTCTCCACTTCATCGTATTGCTGACGTGATTTAAGTTCTCCTTTTACTTCGATATAAAATTTTATCTTAGGTTCAGTACCCGATGGCCGTACCGAAATTTTAGTCCCATCCTTAGTAAAGAACTGAAGTACATTGGAGGTCACTTTCTGGTCAATTTTTTTCTCTTCCCCTGTTCTCAGATTTTTTGCAACGAGCGTAGAATAATCTTTTACCCATTCCATTTGAGAGCCTCCCAATTCATTAGGCGGCTGGTTCCGGAAATTGCTCATCATCTTCTGAATTTCATCGGCTCCTGTTTTTCCGGGACGCACCACATATTTCATTTTTTCTTTTGAGTAGCCATATTCAAGGTATATATCCTGCAGGAGTTCATATAACGTTTTACCCTGGTCGATTGCCCATGCAGTAATCTCGGCCATAAGTGCGCAAGATGAAACAGCATCCTTATCGCGTACAAAATCAGCCGGCATAAACCCAAAGCTTTCCTCGCCTCCCCCAATGTACTTTTTCTTTCCTTCCTGCTCACGTATTACTTCTGCAATAAACTTGAAGCCTGTATAAACATCGTAGCATTCGATGTTGTTTTTTTCGGCAATCTCAGCAATCAGTTCTGTTGAAACAATTGTTTTTACTACATACTCATTGCCTTTCAGGGTGCCCGACTCCTTCATTTTTGTAATAATGTAATAAATGAACAACAGGGCTGTCTGGTTTCCATTTACAATTATGTATTTACCCTTATCATCTTTTACTGCTACTCCGATCCGATCGGCATCCGGATCAGTGGCCATTACAACATCGGCATCAATTTCATTAGCTTTTTTAATAGCCATCTCCATTGCTGCTTCCTCTTCGGGGTTTGGAGAAACTACAGTAGGAAAATCACCACTTACGACATCCTGTTCAGGAACATTATGGATATTGGTAAAACCAAAAGCACGCAGGGCAGCCGGGACAAGCTTTACTCCAGTACCATGGATGGGAGTATACACGATTTTTATATCATGGTGTTTTTTTACCACATCAGGTGAAATAGAAACAGTCTTGACTTTTTCAAGGAATTTTTCATCCATATCGCTTCCCATTATTTCGATAAGATCCTCAGGCCCATCGAACTTAATATCTTCCGGATTAACCTTCAACACCTCTTTTACAATATTCACATCATGGGGAGCAACAATCTGCGAACCATCATCCCAATATGCTTTGTAGCCATTATATTCTTTTGGGTTATGCGAGGCAGTAAGAATAATGCCACTCTGGCAACCCAGTTCCCTGATAGCAAAGGAAAGTTCAGGCGTGGGCCGTAAATCTTCAAACAGATAGGCCTTAATTCCGTTGGCAGCAAAAACCTGGGCGCTACTTTCAGCAAATTTACGGCTGTTGTTACGGCAGTCGTGACCAATAGCCACTTTTATCTGTTCGATGTCAGCAAACTCCTTTTTCAGGTAGTTCGATAACCCCTGGTTTGCTGCACCTATGGTGTACTTGTTAATACGGTTGGTTCCTGCACCCATAATGCCACGCAAACCACCTGTACCAAATTCCAGGTTCTTATAAAATGAATCGATTAACTCAGCAGAATCTTCAGCATCAAGCATCCGCCTGACCTCATTTCTTGTTTCTTCATCATATGTTTCCGATAGCCATCCCTGGGCTTTTTCACGTACTTGTTTTAGTAATTCTTGATTATCCATTGTATTATTTATTTTGAATTTTATCGATACAAATCCTCAGGCTCTCTTTCCAATACGGAATTGTAATATTAAATGTAGCTTTTATTTTGGATTTATTCAATACAGAATAATGTGGCCGTTTTGCAGGAGTAGGATATTCTTCAGACGGTACCGGCATCACCTGGCATTGGATTCCTGCAATTTCAAAAATGCTTTTAGTAAAATCGTACCAACTGGAAACACCTTCATTTGAATAGTGGTATATCCCGGGAACTGCATCTGCCGGATTTTTACTGTAGGCTTCTGCAATTGCAAGTAGAGCCTGGGCAAGGTCGGCAGCATAGGTGGGTGTTCCTACCTGATCGAAAACCACCTTAAGTAAATCACGCTCTTTCCCCAATCGAAGCATAGTTTTTACAAAATTGTTGCCGTATGCTGAGTATAGCCAGGACGTACGCACTATAATGGCTGCGGGATTGGCTGAACGGATTGAACGTTCACCAGCCAGTTTGGTTTTCCCGTATACTCCTGCAGGATTAACAGCATCGTATTCTAAATAAGGTTTATACGACTGTCCGTCAAAAACGTAATCGGTAGAGATATGAATAAATCCCGACTTATACTTTTTTGAAAGCTTCGCCAAAATACCCGGAGCAATTGCATTTATCTGGTGGGCGGCATTCGTTTCCGTTTCAGCTTTATCAACCGCAGTATATGCTGCACAGTTAATCAGAAGAGATGGATTATGCCTTTTAAAATAAACATCAGCAGCATGTTCATCCGTAATATCGAGCGAATCAGCATCGGTAAACAAAAATTCCCATTCCGGATAGTTTACCGAAAGGTCTTTAAGTTCGCTTCCCAATTGCCCGTAGCTACCTGTAACCAATACCTTCATTACCTGTTGAATTTAAAATTCATTTCTGCCTCACTAAAAAGTGGTGCATTTTTATCCTTCTCTGAAACAATTGGAACAATTTCATTGAGCATCCAGTTGATATCCAGGGCAGGATCAATAATATTTATTGATCGTTCTGCCTCCCGGTTATAGCTGTTGTCGCATTTGTATGAGAAAACTGCGGTTTCACTTAAAACTGAGAAGCCATGGGCAAACCCTTCAGGTATAAACAACTGTCTTTTAGAGATGTCATCCAGCTCAAGGCCATACCATTTACCGAACGTTGGGGAGCCTGTCCTTAAGTCGACTGCAACATCATAAACCCGACCATGCACCACGCGCACCAGTTTTGCCTGACCCCAGGGGGCAAGCTGGTAATGCAACCCCCTGATAACCCCCTGTACGGATTTTGATTCGTTATCCTGTATAAATTTGGCTTCTATTCCGGCGGACTGATATCTTTCTTCCTGCCACGATTCAAAAAAATAACCTCTCAAATCGGAAATTACATGAGGCTCTATTACGAGTAAGCCGGGAATTGAAGTTTCACTAATTTTCATTCCTGTATAAATATTATATGAACTGTTAGAAAGATGAAATTTGTTTGTCGGCTATACGCAGCAGGTATTCTCCGTATTGATTTTTGCTAAGTGGTTTGGCAAGTTCAACCAATTGCTCACGTGAGATAAACCCTTTTTTAAAAGCAATTTCTTCAATACACGATACTTTAAGTCCCTGCCTTTGCTCAATTGTAGCAATAAAATTTGATGCCTGCAGCAAACTATCATGCGTTCCAGTATCGAGCCAGGCAAAACCACGTCCAAGCAATTTCACGTTTAACCGGCCCTCTTCCAGATAAAGCCGGTTTAAGTCGGTAATTTCAAGTTCACCCCGTGCTGAAGGTTTTAACGTTTTGGCTTTTTTAACCACGTCATTTGAGTAGAAATACAATCCTGTAACAGCATAATTCGATTTTGGGTGTTGTGGTTTTTCTTCAAGGGAAATTACTTTTTTATCTGCTCCAAACTCCACCACTCCATATCTATCCGGATCGTTTACGTAATATCCAAAAACAATGGCGCCGTTTTCTAGTTGGGCCGCCTCTTCAAGTATGGCCCTGAAGTTGTAGCCGTAAAAGATGTTATCACCCAAAATGAGGCACACGTTATCGTCACCAATAAACTCTTCTCCTAACAGAAACGCCTGGGCCAAGCCATCGGGAGAAGGCTGAATTTTATAAGATACGTTAAGCCCCAGTTGATGTCCGTCGCCAAAAAGTTCTTCGTATAAACTAATATCGGCAGGAGTTGAAATTATAAGAATATCCCGGATTCCTGCCAGCATAAGCACCGATAAGGGATAATAAATCATTGGCTTATCGTATACCGGAATTATTTGTTTTGAAATTGACCTTGTTATAGGATAGAGCCTGGTTCCGGCACCACCAGCAAGTATGATTCCCTTCATGTTATCAGGTTTAATTTTAAAAATGAAGCCAAAATTAATAAAATAAAGCTGTCCGTCATAATTCCAACTTAATTAAACAGCTTAAAGCTGACTGTGTTCTTAAGCAATTTCAGCTAATTAGTTTAATGAGGTAAATAAAATCCCGGAGAACCTTTGATATAAGTGAATTAAGTTATACTTTTGCGCGCGATTTATAATAATAATAATGTCTAACTTATTAATTTAGTAAAAATTACATGACAGAAAAGAAAAATGAAAAAGTAGAACAGGAAGAACAGAATGTATCTGAGAATCCGGTTCAGAATGGTGCATCCCCCGAAGTTAGTAAAAATCCTACAGAACTAAACAGCACAGAGGAAAAGGACGAGGAAGTTATTGAAGCCCAGGAAGAAAAAACTGAATTAGAACAACAGGTAGAATTACCTGAGACCAGCGCTGAGGCTATTGAAGAAACTGAATCTGAAGAAGCAACGGAACCATCAGCACAAAAAACTGAAGAAACACCTGCTGAAGAAAAAGCAGAAGAAGAAAATGACGACTTTGACTGGAGCAGTCTTGAAACTGGTCTTGACACTTACTCCAGGTCACAAAGGGAAAATCTTGAACAAATGTATGACAATACCTTAAACACAGTTACCGAAAAAGAGGTGCTGGATGGTACTGTTATTGCATTAAACAAACGTGAAGTTGTAGTTGATATCGGCTACAAATCAGACGGTATTGTTAGTGTGAATGAATTCCGATACAATCCCGAACTGAAGGTTGGCGATAAAGTGGAAGTTTACATCGAGAGCCTTGAAGATAAAAAAGGACAGATGATTCTGTCGCATAAAAAAGCACGCGCTACCCGTTCATGGGACCGTGTAAATGAAGCTCTTGACAAAAATGAGATCATTAAAGGATACATTAAATGCCGCACAAAAGGTGGTATGATTGTAGACGTATTTGGAATCGAGGCTTTCTTACCAGGTTCACAAATTGATGTTAAACCGATTCGGGATTACGATGTATTCGTTGGTAAAAGCATGGAATTCAAGGTAGTTAAGATTAACCATGAATACAGGAATGTTGTGGTTTCTCATAAAGCACTCATTGAAGCCGAACTGGAACAACAGAAAAAAGAGATCATTGCTAAACTGGAGAAAGGACAGGTATTGGAAGGAACTGTTAAAAACATTACTTCCTACGGTGTATTTATGGACCTTGGCGGAGTTGATGGCCTTATCCATATTACAGACCTTTCATGGGGACGCATATCTCACCCCACTGAAATCGTGGAACTTGACCAGAAATTAAACGTGGTTATTCTCGATTTTGATGACGACAAAAAACGAATCGCTCTTGGCTTGAAACAGCTTACCCCTCATCCTTGGGATAAACTTGATGAAAACCTCAAATTGGGTGATAAAGTAAAAGGTAAAGTAGTAGTCCTCGCCGATTACGGTGCATTTGTAGAAATTGCTCCCGGAGTTGAAGGCCTTATCCATGTTTCAGAAATGTCATGGAGCCAACATTTGCGCAGTGCACAGGACTTCTTGAAAGTTGGGGAAGAAGTGGAAGCAGTAATTCTTACGCTCGATCGTGAAGAACGCAAGATGTCACTGGGAATGAAACAATTGAAAAATGATCCTTGGGAAAAAATTGAAGAAAACTATGGTGTGGGAACAAAACACACTTCAGTGGTACGCAATTTCACCAATTTTGGCGTTTTCGTAGAAATTACTGAAGGAGTAGACGGTTTGATTCACATCTCAGATTTGAGCTGGACGAAAAAAATCAAACACCCGTCGGAGTTCACTTCTATAGGAGAGGAAATTGAAGTTGTAGTACTTGATATTGATACAGAAAACCGTCGTTTGAGCCTTGGCCACAAACAACTGGAAGAAAATCCATGGGATGTATTCGAAACAATTTTCACTACCGATTCCATTCACGAAGGAACTGTTGTAGACCTGATGGATAAAGGTGCAGTTGTTGCATTGCCCTATGGAGTTGAAGGTTTTGCTACTCCACGTCATCTTGTAAAAGAAGATGGTATTCAGGCGAAACAGGATGAGAAACTTGATTTCAAGGTAATTGAATTCAATAAATCAGCCAAGAGAATTATAGTTTCTCACTCAAGGGTTTTTGAAGATGAAAAACGTGCAGAGGATACAACAAAACGTAAAGCGCAAGGGCGTTCTGCAAAAAAAGCTGTTAAGTCTGTAAACGATAACATGGAGAAAACAACTCTTGGTGATATTTCTGATTTGGCTGCTTTGAAAAGTCAGATGGAAAAGGATGAGAAAAAAGAGAAAAAAGAGGATGATAAAAAATAAATCCTTTAATGGTTGTTTTTAATAACCGGTTTTTTGTAAATTGTATTCATGTCAACTGAGATATTAAAGAAAGAAGAATTTACGCTTGTAAATCTGGATTCCGAAAGGCTTGATGCAAACAATGCACCGGATTTAAAAACAGAGTTTGTAAAGCTGACCAATAACGGGGAAAGCAACATAATACTCGATTTGAGTAACTGCAGTTATTGTGACTCATCGGGATTGCGGGCTATCCTTGTTGGTAACAGATTGTGCGAAAACAACATTGGCACTTTCATCCTTTGCGGGCTGCAGCCCGATGTGGAATATTTGATAAGAATATCAATGCTCCATACAGTTCTGCTAATAACCAAATCAGTTGAAGAAGCTGTAGATTTGCTAAGCAGAAAAAAGGAACTCTAGATGGTATGACTTTTGAGTTAACCATATTAGGAAGCAGTTCAGCAATACCAACTTCTGAAAAATATCCAACCGCTCAGGTACTTAATGTACTTGAGCGGTTTTTTTTAATCGACTGTGGTGAAGGAACCCAAATCCAGCTAAGAAAACAAAAGATAGGATTTGGTAAAATAAAGCACATATTCATATCGCATCTGCATGGCGACCACTTTTATGGTTTAATTGGGTTGATTTCCACCTTCAACCTGCTAGGGTTAAAAAACAATATTCACATTTATTCCCCGTCTCAACTTAAAGATGTAATTCAACCCCAGCTTGATTTTTTAAAAGGAGACATGCAGTTCGATGTCATCTTTCATCCGCTAAACTTTAAAAAAGCGGAAAGAATATATGAAGATAAAAAGGTGGAAGTATTTTCATTTCCTGTAAAGCATAGTATCAACTGTAGTGGATTTTTATTTCGCGAAAAACAAAGGGAAGCCAACATTAACAAGGAAAGCATTGCCAGGTATCAGATTCCAATTGAGCAGATAAAAAACATTAAAAAAGGAGCCGATTTTGTTACTGCCAGTGGGGATACCATCCCAAACAGCGAACTTACTACTCCTCCACCCCATCCCCGCTCCTATGCCTTTTCTGCCGATACGGCATTTCATCCTCCGATAGCTGAGATCATAAAAGGAGTCGATTTGTTATATCACGAAGCTACCTTTACTGAAGAACTGCGCGACTGGGCAGATAAAACATACCATTCAACGGCAAAGGATGCAGCTAAGATGGCCCAAATGGCTGAGGTAGGTAAATTGATTATCGGTCACTTTTCATCGCGATACGACAATGATGAGCCATTTGCAAACGAAGCCAGATCCATTTTTCCCAATACCGAAATTGCTGTTGAGGGTAATAAATATTCGGTAAGCCAAAAGCAGCGGCATCATTAATTTTCGGCAGGCTCAAAGAATTTCTTGTTAAAATTCACCAGGAACAGTTTTTCTACCGGCCTTGTAAACGCAGTATACAACCAGCGGTAATAATCCTGATCAAGCATCTCCTCCACGAGGTACCCATGGTCTACAAATACAGCTTTCCACTGCCCTCCCTGTGCTTTATGGCAAGTCAGAGCATAGGCATACTTTACCTGAAGTGCATTGAAATATGGATTCTCTCTTATCTTTTTCCAGCGCTCCTTCTTGTTTCCAATATCTGTATAATCTTCTGCAACCGATTCAAAAAGCTGCCTGTTTTGTTCCTGGGAAAAGGAAGCAGTTTCTATTGACAAAACATCCAGAAATATTTTGCAGTCTATTTCAACATCATTGTAGTCAACAAACCTTAGGCTGACATCGGCATACCGAAAACCATACAGCTCTTCATAGCCATAAATAGAAACCACCTCTGCCATTTCCCCGTTGGCTATAAAGTCCATTCCGCTGTCCTCATTTACCCAATAATAATTGTTTTTGACCACCATGAGCAAATCACCACGCTCAATCTCATTCTCCCTGTAAAGAATGGACCCCCTGATACCTTTATTGTATAGATTGGCTCTCTTATTTGACCGGGTTACAATAGTCGTTTCATACAGGCCATATCTTTCGTAACATGCAGAAATTTGCTCAATTAATTCTTCCCCCGAAAGTCTGATGACGTCGGCAAATAATTCCTGATGAAGAGTTAAAAAACCATTTGAATCATTTTCTTCGATATGATTCCTTAATTGGGTTGCACAGGAAAGGATGCCCGAATCAGAACTTTGCCTTACCACCTCTGTCAAAATGTATTCTTTTACTTCGAAACCATGTTCTTTCAACCTGTATGCTTCCAGTGCAGGGCTAATACTAAGACCAACCGGAGGAAGCTGGGCAGTATCGCCTGCCAGTAACAATCGGCAGTTTGCTCCTGAATAAACATATTCAAGCAAGTCGTCCAGAAGATTTCCACTGCCAAACAATGAGTTTTCATTACTTGCATTCGTAATCATAGAAGCTTCGTCAACAATGAACCAGGTATCCTTATGAAGGTTTTTATCAAGAACAAAGCGACCGGCTCCATCAGCCGACGATTGTTGCCGGTATATCTTTTTATGAATTGTAAAAGCTGGCATGGAGGTATAACCAGCCATTACTTTGGCAGCCCTGCCGGTTGGTGCAAGTAAAACAGCTTTAATTTTTAAAGATGCCAGTGTCCGGGTCAGAACATTAATCATACTTGTTTTTCCTGTTCCCGCAAAGCCTTTCATCAACAGAATAATATCCTGCTGATCAGATGTAATATATTCCGATAATCCATTTATTAGTTCATTCTGACAATGGGTAGGAATAAAGGGTAAATTTTGTTCGAGTAACGACTTTACATGATTTTTTATCATAACCGCTAAAATAACAAACTACAGAGGAAGGTAATTTATTTTTTTTTATAATTTTGCACTGATTCGATTATAATCTTATTAAAACTATAAAGATGAGGACCGTTATTCAAATTTCACTTATTGTTGTAGCAATTGGCTTGACTTATTTTATCTATGCAGGTATCCAGAAGCCAATTGATTTTGAAAAAGCTAAAGATGACCGCTACGAGGCAACCATTGAAAAGCTTAAAGACATTAGAAAAGCTCAGCTGGCCTACAGAGATATCTATGGCCGCTTTACCGGGAGCTGGGATACTCTTATTGACTTCATTAAATATGATTCAGTAAGAAACGTAAGGAAGATTGGTGAACTTTCCGACAGCATGATTGAAGCAAAAATTACTGAAAGAAAAGCTGTCGAAATGGGCCTGATCATCCGTGATACGATGAGGGTAAGTGTAAAAGAAGCTCTTTTTACACCAAATTTCAATCCCGATGAGTTGAAGTTCATTCCTATTCCTGATACTACTGCCGAATTTATGCTGGGCCAGAATATTGTAACTACCGGTTCAGGTATTCAAGTCCCTGTTTTTGAAGCAAAAGCACACAATAACATCATTTTAAGAGGACTCGACCGTCAGTTTGTAATAAATATGAATGAGCAACGCAGGTTGAATGAAAAATATCCGGGACTAAAAGTTGGTTCTTTAACTGAAACTGTGAATAACGCCGGAAACTGGGAATAAATAATGACTGGCCTGATTACAGATCCAGGATTCGATATTAATCGCATAGAAGAATATAAATTATCCATCCAGGTAAGCCTGGATGGATTTTCTTTTTCTATTATAAATGCAAATCAGAAGAAACTTCTTGCTTTAGCCAGCTCTCCCATTGAATTGAGCTCAAACAGATTTCTTGGACGCCGTTTTAAGGAATGGGTTCTTAGCAACGAAATTCTCCAAAAAAAATACAGAGACGTAAGGATTATCTTTCATTCTGAAAATTTCACCTTTATTCCATCTGAATACTATGATTCCGGAAATCTGGAGACTACTGGTAATCTTGTTCTTGGAAATTCAGAGGGAAGTATATTTGCAGAAAATTACCTGCCAAACGCATCCGGAAATCTGATTTTTCCAGTTTCCCTGAATCTCTCTGAGGAGTTGGAGCAGTTGTTTCCAGGAACTAAGCCCTTACACCCGATAGTCCTATTAGATAACGAATTGCAAAAGCTAACGGATTTAAAGAAAAGTTCAATGGCAATTTATTTCAGTAAAAAGAACTTTTCATTAATTCTTCTCTCCAATGATAGTCTGAAGGTTATAAATAGTTACAATTATGCCAATTCAAGTGACGTAATCTATTATGCTCTGGCTGCGGTGAAGAAATTAAACCTTGTACCTGAAAAAACTGCTATTTTTATGGCTGGTGAAATTATCCCAAAGGGAGAAATCCATGGAAGTTTAAAGAAATTTTTCAGCAGAGATGTGTTCCTTACTCCCGATATCCATTATAATTCTGAAATATTTAAAGAACCATTGCACCGGTTTTTTGTTTTGTTCTGACCTATGCGTATAGTTGGAGGAATATATAAAGGAAGGGTATTTAATCCGGATAAACGATTTACCGCCAGGCCAACCACCGATCTGGCAAAGGAAAGCCTGTTTAATATACTGGCCAACCGAATTGATTTTACCGATATGAGAGTTCTCGATCTCTTCTCAGGAACCGGAAGCATAGGCTATGAATTTCTCAGCAGAGGAGCCGGCGAAGTAACACTTGTCGACAAAGATCATCACCACATTCGCTTCATACGGAAAACGATAGAGCAACTAGGTGCGGAAAATGCCCGGGTTATTCAGGACGATACATTTCGTTTCCTGAAAAACTGTCCCTTCAGCTTCGATATAATTTTTGCCGATCCTCCCTATGAATTCTCTTACATAAAAGAAATTCCAACATCCGTCTTCGGAACAGGCGTTTTAAAAGAGAATGGCTTACTTATACTGGAACATTCAAAAAGTCATGACTTTTCCAAATTTCCCCAATTCACAGAACTCCGAAAATACGGCAAAGTACACTTCAGCTTTTTTACTGCATAAAAAAACCTTGCCCGGCAAAGCCAGACAAGGTCCTTTATAGTTTATACAACAGACTAATTCGTTTTACGTTTAATACTGCAGCCGACAGGTTTTGTTTCTGCTACAGCTATTTCGTTGTCATTTGAAAGGCTTTCTATAGCATCTTTCACATATGCCTTTTTTACACCATCTGCACTTTTATAATTGTCGTCAAGTGCCCCTTTATAAACCAGTTTCTGGTCGCTGTCAAAAAGAAAAGCATGAGGAGTTGTCTGACCTCCAAACTCATTTGCAATCTTGCTATCTTCATCTACTACATAGTGGAAGTTGTAGTTGTTCTCACGAGCAAGTTTCTTCATCGCATCGTATGAATCCACCCCATCACGATTTCCATAATTCGAATTCAGAACTATCATTCCCACCTTGTGCTGGTCGGCCCAATTCTTAATCTCAGGATAACGATCCTGCCATTGCATTACAAACGGACATGTGTTGGAAGAAAAAAGAACCAGAAGTCCATTCTCTTTTGTTACATCAGCCAGGGATACTTTTTCTCCTGAAACATCCAGCATTTTAATATCAGTAAGTGTAGCCTTATCTCCAATACCCGTTGTTCCTTTACTTGCTATTGCCGGAACAGTTGCGATAACCAACAATATAATAAGCAATCTTTTCATAGCTTTCATTTTAGAATGTTTAAATAAATACCATTAACTCTTTTTTTTAAAACATTTGCAATAGTAAAATGTTCATTTATCAAAAGCATCAATAATTTTGATTATTAAATGGTTAAACAAAAAAATGAAGCTGGATTCCTTAAGAAATGAATACACCTACTCAGGGATAACGCGTAAAAATGTTGCAGCCAATCCTTTCGATCAATTCAACCAATGGATGAAAGAAGTGATTGATTCAGGTGAGAAGGAGCCTACAGCCATGACACTATCTACTATCGGAACAGATGGTTTTCCTCACTCACGGATTGTTTTGCTGAAGTTTATCGATAAGGAAGGATTTATTTTCTTTACGAATTACAATGGAGAAAAAGGAAAAGCCATTGCATTAAACAATGCAACAGGGCTTCATTTTTTCTGGTCAAAACTTGAACGCCAGGTAAAAATACTTGGATATGCCGAAAAAATCAATCGTGAGCAATCAGAAAAATATTTTCAGACACGACCTATAGAAAGTCAGATAAGCGCCTGGGCCTCAAACCAAAGCGAAGAAATTCCCTCCCGTGAATACCTTGAAAAACGCTATGAAGAATTCAGTAAAAAATTTGAAAATCAGCCTGTTCCGCTTCCTCCTTATTGGGGAGGCTACCGTATAGTGCCACAAAATTTTGAATTCTGGCAGGGAAGAATAAGTCGCCTGCACGACCGGATAATTTATGAAAAAACTGCAGATGGCTGGAATATCAAAAGACTTTCACCATAAAAATTATTCAAAATCAAGTTTGAACCTTTGCTTTAGTAATTCAAGGCTTGGATTCTGCTTAAGCATCTCAAGATATCTTTCCGAATCGGAATAAATAATCTTTTCTTTTTCTGTTTCTGTTATTAGGGTTACAAGTTGGATATTTGAATTTCGCAATTCCTTTCTTAACCAGGTAACCAGCTCAGGTTTTATCGATCCAATTAAATCGTCCTGAACCGAATTGTCGATTTCCAATATCAATTTGTAATCTGCTTCCAATCGGGGTACTTTCGAGAGCGTAGACTGTAGATTTGGGCGGTCCTCGATCTTTTGCAGAAAATCGTTCCACTTTTGGGCTAAGGCTTCAACTGTAAATTCCTTGACTTCGCTTACCTGTGTATAAGCCTCATGCCGGGCTACTGCCGAAATTTTATCTTTTTCCGATTTACCTGAAAGGGCGTCTTTTATTGAAGGACTCCTCATATGTTCAGCAACCCTTTTCGGTGGTTTCCTTTCTACAGGTTTAGCAACAGCAACCGGTTTCGGAGCAACAGTTGTATTGTCAGAAAGCTGCATATCATCGGTAAAGATGGGCTGCAGGACATCATCAGGTTCATCTTCCGACTCCGGGCCTGCTATTTTTTTTTTTGGGTTAGCTGTGCTATCCTTACAAGGGCAAGTTCAACCAGCAGACGTTTATTCTGACTGATTTTATACTGCATATCGCACTCATTGCTGATCTGCATTGCATCGAGCAGAAAATCACTATCACCCGAGGCTGCCTGTGCTTTATATCGTTCCCTGATTTCACCGCCCACTTCAAGCAACTGAACTGTTACAGCATCTTTACATACAAGCAGGTTGCGCAGATGACCGCTCAACCCATTTATAAAATGATGCCCGTCGAACCCATGACTCAGTATTTCATCGAATATAATCAGGGCATCAGCCACTTCATTTTTAAGGAAATGATCCACCAACCGGAAATAGTAATCGTAGTCAAGGACATTAAGGTTGGCAATTACATCCTGATAGGTAATTTCCTTACCAGTAAAACTTACGATCTGGTCGAAAATAGACAAGGCATCGCGCATGGCGCCATCAGCTTTCTGGGCAACCACATTCAATGCTTCAGGCTCAGCAACTACTCCCTCACTTTTTGCCACATAATCCAGATGTGCAACAATGTCGGATATTCCTATCCGGTTAAAATCAAAAATCTGACAGCGCGATAAAATTGTAGGTATTATCTTATGCTTTTCGGTTGTTGCCAATATAAAAATGGCATGTTTAGGCGGCTCTTCCAATGTTTTTAAAAATGCATTGAATGCCTGGGAAGAAAGCATATGTACCTCGTCGATAATGTACACGCTGTAACGGCCAATCTGGGGAGGTATACGTACCTGGTCGATCAGGTTACGGATATCATCTACCGAGTTGTTTGAAGCTGCATCCAGCTCGTGAATATTGAATGACCGGCTTGAATTAAAAGCCTTGCATGATTCGCATTCATTGCAGGCTTCCACCTCTTCCGAGAGATTAGAACAATTTATTGTTTTAGCAAATATTCGGGCACAGGTTGTTTTACCCACTCCCCTGGGGCCGCAAAATAAATAGGCGTGCGCCAGTTGAAGGTTTTTTATGGCATTCTTTAATGTGGTGGTTATAGAAGCCTGTGCCACCACCGTATCAAATGAATCCGGTCTGTATTTTCGTGCTGAAACAATAAAACTTTCCATTCCTTTTGTGGTCTCAATTCCAATCGGTCAAAGATAAACATTTATATATTTTTTCCCGTCAAAACTTATTAACACACCCTTGTTTTATTTTTACAAACAATAAACTTTCATTACATTTCACCTCTCACTTTTATAGTAAGCTATGCATAAGTTTATACTTATAATTTACCTTGTTTGCTTAATGATCTTACCTGCTTTGGGTCAGTATAAAACCCTTCACGATTTCACTGCACGCACCATTGATGGGGAAGTATTTGATTTCTCAGCCTTGAAAGGCAAAAAGGTCTTGATCGTAAATACGGCTACTGAATGCTCGTTAACCCCGCAGTTCAATAAGCTACAGGAATTGTATGAAGAATATGGAGGCGATGATTTTGAAATTGTGGCCTTCCCTTCAAATGATTTTGGAAACCAGGAGCCTGGCGACAATGAACAAATAAAATCCTTCTGTACCGAAAAATACAACGTTTCTTTTTTATTAATGGAAAAAATTTCAATAAAAGGGGAAAATATGCACCCTATTTACCAATGGCTTACCAGCAGCGAAGAAAACGGCACACTCGACGGCAAGGTCATCTGGAATTTTCAGAAGTTTTTGATTGATGAAAACGGGCAACCTGAGGGCTTCCTGGCTCCCATTGCCGGTCCGCAAAACAATAGAATTCTGGAATGGCTTCAGGAATAACCCTTTATTCAAGCGCCGATTTATAAACCTTTAATGCCCGTTCCCGGGCCCATTTATGTTCAACTACCGGTTGTGGATAGGCTATAGTTCCATATTCAGGTATCCATTTTTTAATGTATTCACCCTTTGGATCAAATTTTTTCTGCTGTGTTTCAGGATTAAAAACCCGAAACCACGGCGCTGCATCACAGCCTGTGCCTGCAGCCCATTGCCAGTTCCCGTTGTTTGACGCCAGTTCGTAATCAAGCAGTTTCTCTGCAAAATAAGCTTCCCCCCAGCGCCAGTCGATGAGCAGATCCTTGACTAAAAAGCCGGCAGTTATCATGCGAACCCTGTTGTGCATAAAACCTGTTGCGTTCAACTCACACATTCCGGCATCTACCATCGGGTAGCCCGTGGTACCATTGCACCAGCGTTCAAACTCCTGCTCATTGTTGCGCCACTGAATCCTGTCGTATTGAGGCCTAAATGCTCTTTCTTCCACATGAGGAAAATGCCATAAAATGGTAGTGAAGAAATTCCTCCAGATTAATTCATTCAAAAATACCTCCGACCATTCAGCTGCCTTAATAGTTAGTTCACGGATGCTTATTGTACCAAAGCGAAGGTGCATTCCTAGCCGCGTAGTGCCTTTGATATAAGGAAGATCACGCTTATGTTCATAATTGCTGATGACCTCTTCGGATATTTCAGATGAAGGAACTTCGGTATCACCTGGCTTAAAACCGATATCTTCAAGTGAGGGCATATTAAAAGGATTTGTTTTTATAAACCTGTCTTTGAGCTTTTCTGATGGGAATGTATTTATCGAAATTTCATTGTATTTTGCTTTCCACTTCCTGCTGTAGGGCGTGAAAACCGTATACGGTTGTCCGCTGTTGTTCAGTATCTCATCTTCCTCAAAAATAATATGGTCCTTAAATGAGAAAAAGCCGGCCTCATTAGTTCCAAGCAATTCCTTTATTTCGCGATCACGGTTCCGCGAATAAGGCTCATAATCTTTATTGGCAAAAACAGCAGTAACTTCAAATTCATTTAACAACTCTGTAAAAGCTGATTCCGGAGAACCATAAAACACCTTTAATGAACTGCCTGTTTTCTCCAGTTCCATCTTTAAATTCATAACCTGCCTGTGAATAAAAGTCACCCGCGGATCGGAACCTGAAGACAGCTTACCCAATATTTCAGTATCAAAAATAAATACGGGCAAAACCGGCACTTGCTGTTTTAATGCATGGTAAAGCCCCGGGTTGTCGTGCAACCGCAAATCTCTTCGGAACCAGAACAGGACTGTTTTTTGTTTCATTTTTAATTGTACTGCTTCATTGGCAGTAATGCTATTTTCTTTTTACAATACACCTGTGGTGGGGTTCTTTCAAAATTAGAGGAAATTTCCGGTTATTATCAAAACATTTTAAGCGATGCATTGTCAACTGAATATATATTTTAAGAAAAGAACCTGAATTAATTGCTTTAATTATAAACATTTGATTCATTTTTTCTTTATACTTGAAAATATAAAAATTAAACCACATTAAATAATATGAGAAAAGGATTTGCCAGCGACAACAATTCAGGAGTACATCCTGCTATTTTCAAAGCAATGACGAATGCCAACCAGGGGCATGTCCGTGGATATGGCGATGACCAGTATACAGGCAAAGCCATAGCTGTTTTCAGAGACACCTTTGGCCCGGATACCGAAGTATTTTTTGTGTTTAACGGAACCGGTGCCAATATCCTTGGCCTTTCTTCTGTTACCCATAGCTTCAACTCTGTAATTTGTGCTGAAACCGCTCATATAGAAGAAGATGAATGCGGTGCGCCTGAAAAATTCACAGGGTGCAAGCTGCTGCCGGTAAAACCGGTCCTGGGAAAGCTCACTCCCGAACTGGTTGAACATCACTTAAAGGGATTCGATTTCGAACACCATTCACAACCTAAAGTGATTTCAATTTCACAGGTTACTGAAATGGGAACCGTATACCAGCCAAAAGAAATAAGGGCTCTAGCCGATTTAGCCCACAGCCACAACATGTACCTTCATATGGATGGTGCACGTATAGCCAACGCTGCCGTTTCGCTGAATATGGGGTTTAAGGCCATAACAAAAGACTGTGGCGTAGACATCCTTTCGTTTGGAGGAACCAAAAACGGCATGATGATGGGCGAGGCCGTAGTGTTTTTCAATCCAGAGCTTACAAATCACACCAAATACCTGCGCAAGCAAAGCATGCAGCTCTTCTCGAAAATGCGTTTTATTGGTGCCCAGTTCCAGGCATATTTCGAAGACGACTTATGGAAGGAATCAGCTTCCCACTCCAACAAGATGGCGCAGTACCTGAAAGAAGAAGTTTCGAAAATACCGCAAATCGAAATTACCCACCCCGTTGAAGCCAACGGGGTTTTTGCACGCATTCCAAAAGAAATTATAGAGCCACTGCAGGAACATTTTTTCTTTTATGTGTGGAATGAAAAGGAGTCGGAGGTACGTTGGATGACAACATTCGATACTACCGAAACTGAAATACGTGAATTTGTGCTACTGATTAAAACACTTCTTAAAAACAACTGAAACAGCTTAAATAGTTAATATAAATAACCTCAGCATGATGATTGGATGAAGTTGTTCAATTATTACCCCAGTAATCCCAAAAAACTGGACCCGGAGCTTGAAAAGCGAATATTTTTTCACAGCATGGTTTTTCCGGGTGCCTTTGTAGTGGCTTTCTGGCTGGTAGAACTTATTGAACGAACCACAACATTCGACTTTGTGCGCCTGGGAGTGTATCCCCTGCACCTTAAAGGCCTGCCGGGCATACTGTTCTCACCCTTTATACACTCAGGATTCAATCACCTGATGTCGAACTCCATTCCTTTTTTTATCCTCTTCTTTGCACTCATCTATTTTTACCGGCGCATTTCATACCGTATTTTTTTTCTGCTCTACTTTTTATCGGGCCTGACCGTATGGATGGCAGGCCGCGAAGCATGGCACATCGGCGCCAGTGGAGTAGTTTATGCAATGGCTTCGTTTCATTTAGTCAGCGGGTTTATCCGTAACGATGTCCGCCTGCTGACCCTGTCGGTGGTGGTGGTATTCTTATATGGAGGACTCATTTGGGGAGTTTTTCCTATCGACCCTTCCATTTCATGGGAAGGACACCTTTGGGGCGCTGTTTCGGGAATTGTACTGGCTTTCTACTACAGACGGTACCAGGTAAGGCGTGATAAATTCGATTGGGAAGAGGAGGAGGAGGAACAGGAAGATGAAGGCGAAGGCACAGGCGAAGGAAAAGAGAAAGAAACCGGAGGAGATTAAGAGCTTATCCAGAAAAACAGTATATATAAAATTACAACCGGTAATTTGATTTACCGATTACCCTGAACTTTTGTTAAGGGTTCATACTTCAACTTTAAAACAAAAAGTTTGTTTATGAATTCAGGCTGCGATTGTCAAATGATAAATAAAAGAAAACAAAAACATAAAAGACATACTTTATATCATGTCCAGGTTTGTTTAAATAAATTTGTAAAATGAGTTAAATTCTGATGATTGTTACATCTGAGAATATATTGCTGATCGGGTCAGTTCTGTTATTTATTTCCCTTTTTGCCGGAAAAACTTCTTACCGGCTGGGAGTGCCTGTACTGATTCTTTTTATAACCGTTGGAATGCTTGCCGGCTCGGAAGGACTTGGCGGTATATATTTCGACAATCCGGCTACTGCGCAATTCATTGGTATAGTAGCATTAAATTTCATTTTATTTTCAGGAGGGCTCGATACCGACTGGCAATCGGTAAAACCGGTACTTTGGCAGGGAATCTCCCTTTCTACTGTGGGAGTAATTCTAACTGCCCTCAGTGTAGGCATATTTGTATGGGCCATTACCGATTTTACCATTTTCGAAGGATTACTGCTTGGATCAATCGTTTCTTCTACCGATTCGGCTGCTGTGTTTTCTATTTTACGTTCAAAAAGCCTGGCATTAAAAGGTAACATCCGCCCTACCCTTGAACTGGAAAGCGGCAGTAACGATCCGATGGCCTATGTTTTAACTATTTTGTTTACAGGTTTGGTGGTAAGTCAGGATGCAGGTTTTTTTAGCATTGCTTCCTTATTCTTCATGCAACTGTTCCTTGGAGGGCTGATGGGACTTATCCTTGGCCATGCCGGAGTATGGATCATTAACAGAATTAATCTCGATTTTGAAGGGTTATATATTGCGCTGGTAATCGCCATTATGTTTTTCACATTCTCTTTCACAGGTTTCATAGGGGGCAATGGATTTCTTGCCGTATATGTTGGAGCACTAATATTGGGCAATAAAGAACTCATCCATAAAAAGAAAATACTGAAAGCCTTCGATAGTTTTGCATGGCTCATGCAGATTATACTCTTTTTGACACTGGGCCTGCTGGTTTTTCCAAGTCAGATAATCCCTGTTATAGGAATCGGTTTATTAATCTCCGCATTCCTGATTTTAATAGCGCGTCCACTGAGTGTATTCATAAGCCTGGCCCCATTCCGCCTGCAAAACCGCAACAAATGGTTCTTTTCATGGGTCGGGCTGCGAGGTGCAGTACCTATTGTTTTTGCCACCTATCCCCTGCTGGCAGGAGCCGAAAAGGCTAATATAATATTCGATGTGGTATTTTTTGTCTCCATAACCTCTGTACTGGTTCAGGGGACAACCCTTGCTACTGTGGCAAAATGGTTCCAGGTAATCTTACCCGAACAACTAAAAAAGCGGAACCAAAAAGATATGGAGTTATCAGATGGAATAAAATCATTGCTTACCGAAATTGTTATTCCTGAAAATAGTGAGGTTGCAGGCAAGCAAATCGTGCAGCTGGGGTTACCTCCAAATACCCTCATTTCATTCATCAAACGCAATGGGAAATACATTACTCCGGGGGGTTCCACCGTGCTCGAACCACACGACCAGCTATTTGTTCTTTCTGAAGATAAAACTTCGCTATCTGAAGTTTTTACCTGCCTCGAAATGCAGGAAAATTAACGTTCAGTTTTATATCTCCTAAAATATCAGGATTTCTGATCGGTTCAATAAAAAGTACTATTTTTGGGGCACAAAATAAGAAGTTCATTAAAGCATGATTAGCAGAAGGATTATCCGAACCAAGGTATTGCAAATGTTGTATGCCTATTATACATCAACCGATAAATCGCTGAACAACACAGAAAAAGAGTTGTTCTTTTGTATCCGGAAATCATACGACCTTTACCATTATTTGCTGGCACTCATTATTGATTTAGCCGATTATGCCGAACAGCGAATAGAAATAAGAAGAAACAAACATCAGCCAACCCAGGACGACCTGCATCCAAATACAAAGTTCATCAGCAACGAGGTGATTCAGCAACTGCGGCAAAACCGGCAGTTAAATGCCTACCTGAAACAAACAAAGCTGAGCTGGGTAAACAACCCGGGGCTGATTAAAGAGCTTTACCAGTTTCTCACCGAAGCTGATTTTTACAAAGCTTATATGGCCGATCCAAACCGTTCTTTTCTCGACGACCGGAAATTTGTCGATAAGGTCTTCAATAACATCATTCTGCTTACTGAAGAACTGCATGAAGTGCTCGAAGAGCAAAGTATTTACTGGAACGATGATGCGGAATTTACTATATCCATGATTTCCAAAACCCTGAAAAAGTTTCACCCGCATTCCGATACCGATCAAAGCCTGATGCCTTTGTTTAAAGATGAAGACGACCGCGAATTTGCCAAAGATCTGCTCCGCAAAACTATAATTAACCACGACGAACTGCGTACACTTATAAAAGAACATTCAAGCAACTGGGACATGGACCGGATAGCTTTTATGGATATTCTGATTATGCAGCTTGCAATGACTGAATTCATATACTTTCCTTCCATACCTACGAAAGTATCGATGAACGAATACATTGAGATTTCAAAATTTTACAGCACTGAGAAAAGCCGTAACTTTATAAACGGTATACTTGATAAAACGCTTAAGGACCTGAAGAAAACCGATAAAATTAACAAGTCAGGGCGTGGTTTAATTGGTGAGGCATAGTAAAATAGCTATATTTTAGGTCAAAATCAAAACAAATGGTTATTTTTACCAAAAAAAAATAAAAGCAAATATTAATATTTAAAACTGATGCAATGATGTATAATCTGTTGATGATGCAACCCCAGGGACAAGATGCCAATCCGCTGATGAGTTTTCTCCCATTACTGTTAATTGTGGTTGTTTTCTATTTCTTTATGATCCGGCCGCAGATGAAACGCCAGAAAGAAGTTCGCAAATTCCGTGAAAGCCTGGCTAAAGGCGATAAAGTTGTAACCACAGGTGGCATTTATGGCCGAATAGTGGAAGTTAAAGAAACTTACATTGTCCTGGAAATTGCCAGGGATGTTCAAATAAAAGTTGATAAAAACGGAATAGTAAAAGATATGACCGATGTAGCACCGCAAAAATAATTGCTACTTCTTCTAAAATAGTATAGAGGCCGTTTCATAATTGAAACGGCTTTTTTATTGCCACTTAGCGACTGCATATTCTGCTTTCTACATGCCTGAACAAGAGCTTCACCGGTTATTTCAAACCATAGTCTCGCCTGACCTTCTCCGGTGCAAACTCAATGTTAACTCAATTATAATTCAATATTAACTCAATGTAAATTCAATTATAGTTGAATTTACATTGAGTTATCACTGAGTTTCTATTGAGTTTACATTGAATTTGGTACGGCCCGTGTATATACGATGTATGGAGTATCAAATAACTACAAATAAATTAAGACGGAGAATTGCGGCGCATGATAAGGGTATTTTTCAAATCCAGGCCGTCAGTTGCGCCGCAAAAAGTTGTTGGCATTTTACCCGGGATGCGCCTGTCCGTCCACCGACGGAATGTCACCGGGCTGAATTAAGTTGGGCCAGCCTGACGGAACGGGCAGGCCTTCAATCCGTAAGAGGAGTATATTGTTCACTATCATAAAACTAAAAAACTTTTGTAAAAAAACCTTTTCATCAGCGGCGCATGGTAAGGATGATTTTCAAGCCCACGCCAGCAGTTGCTCCGCGAAGCGATAGATTGAGGCAGCATTGCTATACACAATTGATTCCTTCGGAATCGTTGACAGGAATATGGCCGGTGCAAAGGGATAGCTTTCTAAAATTCCGGCATTTGCGTCGCGAGGTGGTAGATTGAGGCTGCATTGCTATTCACTTTTAATTCCTTAGGAATCATTGGCAAAAAGCTGATAGCCATGATATTACAGTTTCTATGGTTGCTGGGTTACTTAGGTTATTTTTTATAAACCTCAGCTAAAGCAATGCAGCGGACTGTTCACTGTTAACTGTTAACTGTTCCCTTTTCACCTTCCCCGACTACGTAATCCTAACTGCCGCCTGCCTTGCCGGTCAGGCAGGCTACTGACTTTTTTTACACATTAAACCTAAAGTGCATGATGTCGCCGTCCTTCACCACATAATCCCTTCCCTCAACAGCAATTTTACCGGCTTCGCGGCAGGCATGTTCCGAACCCAGCCGCACATAGTTATCGTACTTAATCACTTCAGCACGGATAAACCCTTTTTCAAAGTCGGTATGGATAATGCCTGCAGCCTGGGGTGCTTTGGTCCCTTCCTTAAAGGTCCAGGCACGCGATTCATCGGCACCGGTAGTAAAGAAGGTATTCAGTTTCAGCAACCTGTAAGCGGAGTGAATGAGCTTATTTACTCCCGGCTCTGTCAATCCCAGTTCTTCCAGGAAAAGTTGTTTTTCATCGTAATCTTCCAGTTCAGCAATGTCGGACTCAGTGGCAGCGGCAATAACAATAAGCTCTGCATTTTCATCTTTAACCGCTTCTTTAACCGCCTCTACAAACTTATTACCTGTTTTTGCCGAAGCCTCGTCCACATTACAGGCATACATTACAGGCTTGTTGGTCAGCAGGTAGAAGTCGCGGGCAAGCCGTGCCTCTTCTTCTTGCAACTGGAGGGTACGGGCCGATTTTCCCTGCTCCAGAACTTGCTTATACCTCAAAGCAATCTCCAGCATTTTTTTTGCCTTCTGATCGTTCCCGTGACGGGCTTGTTTCTCCAGCTTATCGATGCGATTTTCTATGGTTTCCAAATCTTTAAGCTGCAATTCGGTATCGATTATTTCCTTATCGCGTACCGGATTAATTGAGCCATCGACATGGGTTATGTTTTCATTTTCGAAACAACGCAACACGTGAATGATGGCGTCGGTTTCGCGTATGTTACCCAGAAATTGGTTACCAAGGCCCTCCCCTTTGCTGGCTCCTTTTACAAGGCCTGCAATATCGAGAATTTCAACCGTTGTGGGTACAACACGTTTGGGTTTATCTATTTCAGTAAGTTTTACCAGCCGTTCGTCAGGCACAGTAATTACCCCCATGTTTGGCTCAATGGTACAAAAAGGAAAATTTGCCGACTGTGCCTTTGCACTCGACAAACAATTAAAAAGCGTTGATTTTCCAACATTTGGCAATCCAACAATTCCACACTTTAACGCCATTCTTATTATTTAAATTTTTTGACGTGCAAAGGTAATGGTTTATTGATTTTTGGGTTCTTTTTTTCGTTAAAAAGTTGATAAAACACCACTTCCGGATTTTTCTTACTTCGCGTAGCTCAAAATATAAATGCAATGATTAATTTTGATTAAACTTACTTACTATGATCTTAAAAAATATCTCTGTCGACTGCGTCATATTTGGTTTCAACAACGATAAACTGAATGTGTTGCTTTGGCAGGCAGTTCCTGAATTACTCAGAAAATTTCTTAACACCGATGATGATTATGAACAAATCAGGGTTTTGTTTGATGAGAACCCCGCATTGAAGTCGGATAATTTCTGGGGCCTGATAGGCTCACATCTTTGCGCAGAAAATGATCTGGATTGTTTTGCAAAGAAAATTTTAAGTACCGCCACCGGGCTTGATAATATTTACCTTAAACAGGTAAAGACGTTTGGCTCTCCCGACCGGGTTCCTCATTACCGCGTACTTACAGTGGCTTATTACGCCCTTATTAATCCCGATTATCACGATCTTCAACATTCTTCATTGGCTAAATCCCTAAAATGGTTTGAGATAGATAATCTACCAGAAGTAATCTTCGATGTAAAAGAAATTATTAATAAAGCTTTGAAAAAACTGAGGGAAGAAGTGCAGTATTACCCGGTAGGTTTTCACTTGCTTCCCGAGAAATTCACTCTTTCGCAGTTGCAAACATTATATGAAGTAATTCTGAATAAAAAACTGGATACCCGTAATTTCAGAAAAAAAATTATGAAAATGGGACTACTGATAGATACCGGGGAAAAGCAGGAGAATGTAGCCCACAGGGCAGCCAGGCTGTATTCATTCGATATGAATATTTACAACCATCTTATAGAGGAAGGATTAACTTTCAGGATATAGCCAATTAAACTTTTCAATATTGGCGGTGTCATATTGAATAAAAGAAATGTATGGATGAAACCAACCGCGATTTGATAACCAGTCTGAAGCAGGAAAACACACGGGATCGTGCTTTTAATCAACTGGTAAAAACCTATCAGGAGCGGTTGTACTGGCACATACGTAAAATATTATTAAACCATGACGATACTGATGATGTTCTTCAGAACACTTTTGTAAAAATCTGGAAAAACATTGAAAATTTTCGTGAAGAATCGTCACTCTATACATGGCTTTACCGTATTGCTACAAATGAAGCCATAACCTTTCTGAATTCGAGAAAAAGAAGGAGTTTACTGCCTTTAAATGATGTTAGTGATTATTTAATGGAAAACCTCACTTCCGATCCCTATTTCAATGGAGATGAATTACAGTTGAAACTTCAGAAAGCCATTTTACAGCTCCCTGAAAAACAACGACTGGTTTTTAACATGCGGTATTTTGATGAAATAAAATACGAAGAGATGTCGAAAATACTCGATACTTCAGTCGGAGCCCTGAAGGCTTCATACCACCATGCTGCAAAAAAAGTAGAAGAATATATTAAAAAAAGTGATTGACAAACAGATTAAACTTTTTGGAAGTTGGCAAGTCAAAACAATAAATGGTTAAGAAATGGATGAATTAAAAAATAATACACCTGAATTATCGAAAATGAAAAAGGAACCTCCCTTTAACGTTCCTGAAAACTATTTCGGTGATTTTTCCGGAAGGCTTCATGCAAAGCTGGAATCCGAAACGAATATTTATCCTAAGGAGAAAAAAGGTATTATAAGATATTTAAAACCGGCCTTAGGGATGGCAGCAAGCTTTGCCCTCATATTTATGCTGGTATACTGGCCGATAAAATCGTTCCTGCCCGATTATATGGCAGAGACTAATACAGTTATTGAGCAGGAAATTGAAATGGATACCTACATGCCTTCACTTGAACGGATCGACGAAAATTCATTTTTTACCCTTATGATGGAAACAATTACAGGAGCGGAAGAAACCGGAGAAGAGCTTAATGATGAAGAGCTTTTAAATTATCTCAGTGCCAATGTTTCAGATTATGAACTATATATGCATACCGAAAATTAATTAAAAATGAAAAAAATAATAGCATCTACTTTGTTTTTCGCTTTGATTGTTGCAGCTTTTGCTCAGCCGCGTGATTCAAAACATTCAGACCGGTGGGAAAAATACCGTTCTGAAAAGATTGCCTTCCTGACTACCAACCTGGAGCTGACTCCTGCTGAAGCACAGCGTTTCTGGCCGGTTTATAACCAGCTTGAAAAAGAACGTTGGGAGAGTCAGAAACTGCGCAGGGAAATGGAGGAGAAAGTACTCGAAGCTGAAGAAACGATGCCCGATCAAAAGATTAAGGAACTTACCCGTGATTTTGCAGGTAGTATGAAAAAAGAGGCAGATATGCTTGCAAGCTATAATGAAAAGTTCCTCGAAATACTGCCTCCGCGTAAGGTACTCAAATTATATAAGTCTGAAAATGAATTCAGAATGTATATGATTAAAAAATGGAGAGATAAAAAAAGAGGCGACGATTAGTACTAAATATGTTAAATACTGAGGTTGTTACGGGAAACCGTGACAACCTCTTTTTTTTGCTATAATCCGCTAAACCATTCCTGAAAATAAGGCCCTACCACAGGACTTTCCTTTTTTTCTCCCTGTATGGCTCCTACCAGGCTCAGTATCCAAAAAACAAATACTATAAGAGATATAATCCAGCCTATATAAGGAATAAAAGAGAATACCAGTCCGGTCAGATATAAGCCAAGTAACTGGCGAAGGTAATAACTGGTCATTTCTTCTTTTTCCTGAATATTTATAACCAGGGCAATGATCCAGCCCACGATGGTTATATGGGCTATTACAGCTTTCGTTTTGTCATCCATGTTTTTGATTTTTCCAGATAAATAAAATTAAGAATTTTATCCGACATAAGTAAGAATCAGAACTAATTTTCAACCTGCTTTCAAAAAATTAAAACCTTCCCTTTAGGTAGATTTCGTTATATTTCTTATCAATTCACATCATTTTACGTTTATTCGTAATGAAATTATTTCATGGTCGTTGCGAATGATGACATGCTTGTTTGCGAAGGCAGGATGAGCCCAGGTAACCCCACGCGGAAGTTGTTTGGTAGTTGGTTCGATGATTTTATTCCTGGCTATTTCCTTAACTCCTGAGGGGGTAAGTTCTGTAATCAGCAGTTCGCCATGCTCATTGAACATCCACGTTTTATTACCATTTTGAATAAAATGTACGTTTGCCCAACGATTTTTATTTACCACTGAACCATCCTCCCAGAGGCGGTCGCCTGTTTTTAAACCGAGGCACCGCAACTCGCCATAACTGTCGATGCCATAAATATATTCACCCAAAATAACAGGGGTATTCATCACACAATGCAGCGCATCAGTATTCCTTTCATTCGCTCCACTTCGCTGCCATACTTTTTCTGCAGTGGTAAAATCATCGCCCAGTTGAAGTAAAAGTGAACCATTATAGAAACTACTGGCAAATAGATAACCGTTGCTCAGAACCGGAGTTGAAATGGCCATACCCATTTTTTGTTTCCAGGGAATTTGCCAGTACACCTTTCCTGTATCAGGATTCATGCCAGCCAGTTGGTCTTCCGTCCATACAACCAGTACTTTTTTCCCGTTGCTTTCAACTATTACCGGCGCAGAATAGGAAGCCAAATCATTGAGGTTTCGCCACAATTCAGTGCCGGTGTTTTTATCAAGTGCGATAATGCAGGCGTTATCGGCTCCGCCAATCTGCAGAATTATTTTTTCATCATGAATCAACGGGGTGGCTGCAATTCCCCAAATGGGCATTTTTATTGCATACTCCCGGTTTAAATCCTTTTGCCATTTAACAGTTCCTGTCCCTGCATCGAAACAATAAAGATGCCCCATAGTCCCTAATGACCAGACAAGGCCTTTATCATAAACAACTGATGCTCTCGGTCCGGCCGGATAACCTACCCCTTCATACTGACATTCATACCTGAACTCCCACAATTTTTCCCCGGTTTTTTCATCAAAGCATAGTACGCCTTCCGTTTGTGGATCATCCTTCAAATCGGTGATGAAAACTTTCCCATCGGCAACTGTTGGTCCGGAGTACCCTGAACCTATAGGGTGTGCCCACACTTTTTCCGTTTCAAGCGTTTCAATGGTTCCCAGGTTTTCATTCCACACACCATCCCGGTTAATTCCCCGCCAGTCGGGCCAGTCCTGTGCATCGGAAGGAGAAGAAAATAATAGCAATGCTGAAGTTGCAGCTAAAAGAAATTTACGCATAGATTTTTGTTTTTTCACAAATCTATACAAATAAGTAGTACAGTGAAATCTGGGAAGATTAATTCGTGTAATTCGCTTAAATCCGTGTAATTCGTAATCTACTCAGATATCGTAGTTGAAATTACGCAGGTGGTGCCCCATCCTGTCGCGTTTGGTTTTAAGGTATTTCTGATTGTGGACGTTAGGCTCTATTTCAATGGGGAGGATCTCCACCACTTTCAAACCAAAACCTTCAAGCCCTACCCTTTTCACTGGGTTATTGGTAAGCAGTCGCATTTTGGTAACACCCAGACTGCGTAATATCTGGGCGCCTACACCATAATCGCGTTCATCGGCTTTGAAGCCCAGGTGCAGATTGGCCTCAATGGTATCGAGTCCCTGGTCCTGAAGCTTATAAGCTGCAATTTTATTCAGAAGCCCGATTCCACGTCCTTCCTGCATCATATAAACAATTACTCCCTTTCCCGCCTTTTCTATCATGGACATCGATTTGTGCAGCTGATCGCCACATTCACAACGTAACGAACCAAAGATATCACCAGTCATGCATGATGAATGCACCCGTGCAAGTATGGGTTCATTCACATCCCATTCTCCTTTTATTAAGGCAACATGCTCGGCACCGTTCGACTTTTGCCTGTAGGGAACAACTTTAAATTCGCCATAATGGGTAGGAATAATTACTTCCTCCCCACGTTCAATAAGACTTTCGCTTTGAAACAAGAAAGAGATCAGGTCTTTGATTGAAACAAGTTTAAGGTCGAATTTCTTTGCCAGTATTGCCAGTTGGGGTAAACGGGCCATTGTGCCGTCGTCGTTCATAATTTCCACAAGCACTCCCGAGGGATACAGTCCGGCAAGTCTTGCCAGGTCAACTGCAGCTTCAGTATGACCGCTTCGGCGAAGCACGCCACGGTTTTTGGCTATCAGCGGAAATATATGTCCCGGCCGGGCAAGTTGCTCCGGCTTAGTGGTACTATCGACAAGCAATTTTATTGTTGTTGCCCTGTCGTGGGCTGAAATACCTGTTGAAACATTGGGACCAAGAGCATCAACTGAAACGGTAAACTGGGTTTCGTGCTGCGAAGTATTCTGCCCAACCATTAAATCAAGGTTCAACTCTCCGCACCGCTTTTCAGTAAGTGCAACACAAATCAAACCTCTCCCGTGGATGGTCATAAAATTTATGATTTCAGGAGTAATCAATTCTGAAGCCACGATAAAATCTCCCTCATTTTCCCTGTCTTCATCGTCAACAACAATTACCAGTTCTCCCTTTTTTATTGCTGCAATTGCCTCAGGAATCGTGTTCAGCTTTATCTCTGTCATTGTCCTCTTCCATTTTAATCAGCCGCAAAATTACAATAAATAATTAATAATAAAATTGATTCTTTACAATGAAAGCCTATTGGAGCATGTTATGTGGTGTTTGGCTAACCTAATTTCAAATGTAAGCAGGACTACAACACGCCTGCCCGTTTTGATTTTTCCCACTGCACCGGTTGCCTTCCTCTGAAATACCTCACGATTCCAAGAATAGATGCATAATTTATTGACACAAAATAGTATGGTGCAAATAATATTTTCAGGCGTAATTTTTGATTTTCCAAAAACCATCCAAGGAGTGCCAGCAGGTAACAAACCAACTGCAGGTAAAAAAAGAAGGTATAAAAACCCGGATATCCAGGAAATTCTTCCGTCAAAACCATGAACCCGTTGACTAAAAACAACAAAAACAAGGACACCGGTGCAAGAGTCCAGCGCATGACCTTATGCGAAAAGAACTGCCATGAAAGTGCACCAAACCGGAAAGGGTTCAGCAGCTTTTTTAAACGGGGCAGGCTTTGAATGCCTCCGGCTGCAATTCGTATTTTTCGCTTCAACTCCTCCTTAACATTCATGGAAGCGGTTTCCTCGGCATAGGCATTGGGAGTGTATGCAATCTTATAGCCTTTCTGAGCAATACGCATTGATATTACAAAATCATCGAGGATGGTGTCCGGTTCCACCTCTTCAAACAATTCTCTTCTCAATGCAAATAATTCACCCACCGCTCCTACGGCAGTATTTAATTCTGCGTCCATTCGTTTCACCCACGATTCATACTTCCAGTACAGTCCCTCACCTGCTACTGATGCCACATCGGCTTTATGTTCCATAATTCGTTTTTCTCCTGCAACGCATCCAACTGAAGGATCACTGAAACATGCTGCAATTTCACGAATGGCATTACGGTTCAAAATGGTATTTGTATCGGAAAATATAACAATGGGAGCTTTAACGAATTTCATGCCCCGGTTCATGGCGTGCATTTTACCATTCCGCTCCGGCAGGTGATAAACATCGTTGTGCGGATACTCGCGCAGTCTGACCTCAGTACCGTCATCGGAACCATCGGTTACCCACAGGTACTGCACCTTCTGATGCGGATAATCGAGCTGCCGGGAGTTTTCAACTTTCTGTTTTACGAAATCAATTTCATTGAAGGCTGTCACAAACAGGCAGACTTCCGGCTCATAATCCGGTTGATCATTATGCCTGGCAGGAAAAAGTAATCGTTTGCCCGTAACGATCAGCCATAAAATTAACGGATAACCGATGTAGGTATATACCAGGATAAATAAAAATATCCAGAATAAGGCAATCAGAATCATTCAATATTCTTTTTATAAAAGCCGGTAAGAGCACATGCAAGCGCTAAATTATCAAATTTTTCCTGAATGTACTCAATAGCATTGCTGCCAATGGAATGAAACAGTTCTGTATCATTTATCAACCGTTCCACACCGTTAACAAATTCCTGTTCATTGTCGGCTATTATAATGTTCTTTTCCGACTGGGTAGAAATACCTTCTGTACCAATTGGTGTAGTAACTATGGGCTTCCCAAGGGCCATTCCTTCAATAATTTTAATACGCATTCCGCTACCCGAAAAAAGCGGCACAACCATTACAGCCTTGGAATTAATGAACTGGTAGGCATCGGGCACCTCACCCATAAAAACTATATTGGGAGCAGTAAAACGACGAATAAGCCAGTCAGGAGCTTTTCTGCCGGCAATATAAAACTTCAGCTCAGGAAATTTTGCATGGATCTTAGGCCAGCACTTTTCAACAAACCACAGTAATCCTTCCTGGTTGGGAGCCCATTCGAGTGATCCGATATGAAATACCGAAGGATTTTCCAGGTTCTTGGCATGAGGTATCAGCTGTTTGGTATCGATTCCTGTGGGTGATACATGCGTGGGACGAATGTTCCCGATCTTATCAAGGATTATACGGTCGCGTTCTGTAATTGGTACCAGTAAATCATATTCATTGATGAATTTTTTCTCGAAGATTTTAATCCGTTGTGAAAGGATATTCAGGTAAAGTCTTCTGAACCCGTTTGAAATGGCTGCTGTGCGTTCCCATATTTCATGTTCAATATTGTGGGCACGATAAACAACTTTTGCATCAGAATATTTACGTATAACGGGTATGTAAGGACAAACATAAAGTCCTTCAAGTTGCACTATATCAAACTTCTGATTCGTCAGTAGTTCTTTCAGCTTTTCGGAAAATGCCTTGGAAATGAAACGGACGGCATTATATGGTTTTCCTGAAAACAGGAGGTTAATTAATGCAGCACCGGCGGAAACAGAAGCCGGCACATCCACCAGGTGAAAGCTGGCCCAGTCTTTTACTGACTCTGGAATTTCTGATAAGTCGGTATGATGCTTTCGGGTGTTCATGGAAAGTACCGTAACTTCGTTACCCAGTATGGCAAAACCGCTGGTTAAATTCATACAGGCAATGGCACCTCCGTCTGTAGCCGGATAAGGAACTTTATTTGTAACCTGCAGAATTTTCATATAGAGTACGTTTATTAATACTGATGTTTAGTTAATCAGGTTCTTTTAAGTTTTGATTTTAAGAAATTGCCTGCTTTCTCAATGCCCAGTTTATCAAATATCTTACGGTAAGTTTCCGAGCTCATCAAAGCGGCATCGGTGGCCGCCTTATAGGTGAGCCAGATGCCAACAGGCAGAAAAATAAGTGTGGAGAACCACATTCCGGTAAACATATCCCAGATGTCCTCCCTGGCCGATTTTTCACCGGTCATTGAAACAATATAATAAGCAATAAACAGTAAGATTGAAATAACCACAGGCATTCCAAGACCTCCCTTTCGGATAATAGCTCCCAGGGGCGCTCCTATAAAGAAGAAAATTAACACTGCCAACGACAAAGTGAATTTTCGATGCCGTTCCATTGTATACTTATTCAGGTGTTTTTTTCGGTTATACAATTCATCGTCGTACATATTAAGGGTTTGCACATTATTACGTGCTTCTGCCAGAGCAGCCTGTGCAATTTCAGCCTTAACCCACTTCTCCTGCGCATTGAAAAATTCGTCGAAATTAAATAAGGAGTCAGGCTGAATATCAATATCCCGTTTCAGGGAGTCGTGTAATACTGTGTAGTTATTCATTCTTTGAATGACAGGTGAATTAAACCTGATCTGTAGCATATAGTTACGTAACCTGTTATAATAATCAATACCCAGGGAATCTTCCATATACCTGAGCTGATCTATTTTTAGCATCCTGAACGTATTTCTAAAAATGTTCTCATCACGTCGGTTAAAATCAAAACCGCTTACTTTCGCCCGAATAGTTTGTTCCTCAAAATTATCGCGCCGGAACGGATAGGTTTCATTTCCACGTCGTACCGGCCCACCAGTCTCCTGGTAATTCACACCTTGAAACAGGTTCAGCACCATAAACTTTTTATCCTCTGTGATACTCAGGTATCCTGAATCGGCAACAGTTACACTTTCATTTGCCTGATTTCCTCTATGATCGTATATGAGCAAATCATAAAGCATGTTGGTTTTTTTATCTTTATTGCCTACCCGTATACTAAACCCGTCAATTTCATTGGTAAATACTCCCTTTTGCAACACCAATTCAGGACGTTGCTGCTTAACACTCCACAAAAGGGTGGTAAACCGCAGGTTAGTATGCGGAAGAATGTAATTGGAAAAATAAAAGGCAGTAAAAGTGATTATAACTGCAATTACCATCAGCGGCTTCATGATGCGAAAAAGGGAAATGCCGGAAGATTTCATAGCCAGCAGTTCGTAGTCTTCCCCCAGTGAGCCGAATGTCATGATGGAAGCCAGCAGCATAGCAAGCGGAAAAGCGTAGGGCAGCAGGCCAAAGGTTGCATAAAACATCATTTCGCCCAGTAATTTCATATCAAGCCCCTTCCCTACCAGGTCATCAACATATTTCCAAAGGAATTGCATCAACAGTACAAATACAACAATAAAAAAGGTCATAAAAAATGGCCCCAGAAAAGATCGTATTATGTACCAATGCAACTTCTTCATTAATTATGCTTTTTTTTCCATATAGTTGCAAAACTATTTATTTTAAAGGACATGTAGTGCAAAAAAAGGTTAAGAAGTCACAAGTAACCTTCAATTTATCATTAAAGTAAGGTATGAATGTCTGTAAGTGGGAAATCAGCACATTAAGAACCGAGGACGCGTTTAAGATCAAGAATTTGGGAATTCCAAAGATCCTGCGTTTCTACAATTTCATCTTCCTCAGCAAAATCAACAATAATCAGTGAGACATCGCTTGTAAGTTCGTCTTGTGTGATTTTAAATTCAAAATAAGTATCCTCTTCTTCAATCCAGGAGAAACGTACCAGTTTGTTTTCTTTTCGCAGCGACATTTCAGCCACCTGTTCGGTACCTTCCCAAACAAAGGTATAACGGTTGCCACGAACCCGTACATCATCAGCAAACCATTCGGCCAATCCGGAGGCAGAGCTTAACCTGTTATACAAAACTCTTGGCGAACAATTAATTACGAATTCGAATTGTACTTTTATCTTCTCAGTCATGTTCAGTTTTTCGGCAATATAGCTATTCTCTTTTTTAAAAACAATACATCGGGAATTCCACCTTTAAATTTGGGGCAAAATTTTTCACCTTATCTGTGCAGAAAAAAAATAAATACTATATTTGCACCTCGATTTTCAAGGGTGCCTGCTGGTAACGACAACACCTGCAACAAAAAAGACTGAAATAATGGCGAGGTAGCTCAGCTGGTTAGAGCGTCCCGATCACTATCGGGAAGGTCGGAAGCAAAAGTATACCATGAAATAAAAGAAGATAAAAGGCGAGGTAGCTCAGCTGGTTAGAGCGCGTGATTCATAATCACGAGGTCGGCGGTTCAAGCCCGCCTCTCGCTACGGATAGAGGGGAAGTAAATATTTTTTACTTCCCCTTTTTTTATTAAAAAAAATCCTAACCTATGAAACACTACGTTTACATTCTATACAGCGTCTCCAAAGACCGCTACTATATCGGCAGTTCTGCTGATACCGAAAAACGACTTTTAAGACATAATGCCGGAGTTACTCCATCCACCAAAGCGGGCAGGCCATGGAAAGTAGTATAGACGAAGGAGTTTAATTCCAAAACAGAGGCGTTGAAATTTGAGAATTTCTTAAAGCGGTTGAAAAGCAGAACAGTTATCGAATCTATGATCGCAAAAAATAACTCAATGGGTTAGAGCGTCCCGATCCATATCAGGAAGGTCGGCGGTTCAAGCCCACCTCCCGCTACGGATTGAAGCATACAAAAACCTGACAACTAAAAAGTTATTAGGTTTTTTGTTTTTATTCAGTACAAATAAGGTACACGGTTTTATTTTCTTTTAATGAATAAAATTCCTTTTGTGCTAAAGCGATAGTTATGGTAACCGGTAACAGAAAGTCCTGAGAAAATCCTTCTTTAGCTCTTAATACCCAGATATCAGTTGAGCAAATTCCATCAAACTTTGGTTGCACCACCTTATGCAAATAAACCCGCAGTTTTACCAGTAAAGCATCGTTTGCTTTAAATCGGAATTTATTACTACTTACTTTATTTGATTTTCCTTTTCCATTATGTATTGCAGGAAAATATGTCCCAACACTATTGAGATACCCCCTTTACTGCTATTATAGATAAGTAAACAATAAACATGAGGGTATGTTACAGTGATTGGCATCAGTACTTGTAAAGGCAAGCCAGAAAAGTCGGTTTACAAACACATGTGGATTCATTAGTCCATTAAAAACAAAATTATTTACTGATGAAAGTGTTAAAGAAGATCGGGAAATTTTCTATGTATTTTTTTGGGGTGGTTTTACTGTTGCTCCTGATAATAGGTATAGCCATAGATCCAATTGCAAAGAATATAATTGAGCGGCAAGTTAATGAGGCGGACGAAAGCCAGTACACATTAAATCTGGAGGATGTCAATATTTCATTGTTTTCGGGCAATATCATTCTGGAAGGCATAATACTGCAAACCGATACCTCACAAGCAAGAGAGGGAGAAGCACCTGTGGTTGATATGGAAGCAGGTGAAATATCCGCTGAAGGAATCTCCTGGCTCAAATTTTTGCTTACAAATGAAATTTATATCGACCGTATTTCACTTCTGAATATCAGGACGGAGATGAGGGTTAGGACTGAGGGAGACGACGAGGAAACAAAACCTTTTACATGGACTCAACTTAATATTTATCCTGACTTAAAGGAGCACATTGACAGAATCCGGCTGAAAGACCTGAGATTCAACCAGATTGATCTGACGCTGATAAATGTAGAAAGTGCAGATACACTTTTATTCTCGGCCAGTGAGTTCAACCTTAACAGTGATGATATTTTGATAGATGCCGACAAAGTATTTGCTGATACACGTGCCTTCTACGCCTCACAGATTGATTTGGAAGGTAAAGATATTGAAATCAAACGTTCCGGAAATGTAGATTGGAATCTGGATTTTGACCTTGTATATATTGACACCCGGGAAGAAGATTTGAGTCTGCTATCAGAAAATATGGTGTTTTTAAACAATGGAAACACAATAAAAGATACACTGATTTTTTCAGGGTACAGCAAGTTTGAATTAAATGATATTGAGCTTAATGCTTTACGAACAGACAGTATAGCCAATATTCGTAATTTGGTTTTGCATAACCTGAATATTTTTACCTACCTGGATACAGAAGAAGAACTTGAATCTGAAGAACCTGGAAACCAAAACAACAGATCGATTGACTTATCCACTTTTAGTCTTGGAGAATCTCTTCCTGATTTTGTGCATCAAATCAACTTAGAGGAAATTGATTTACAAAATCTTAGCTATAATCAAAATTATAAATTAGTAGTAGAAAGCTTTAACCTGAAATCCAGCAACTTCAGGCTGGATAGTATGCCAGCTTTTTCTGACAACAGATTTTTGCACGCTGAGCATTTTAAAAGTTCAGTTCATGGAATGAAAATTAATGATGTTGCCAATTACCTGATAAACCTTAATGATTTTATTATTGAGATTAATAACGGAAAAGGAAGTATTGAGCTAAATGACCTTTCGGTAAAACCTTTGCAAAATGAATCCAGTGAAAAATTAATTCACTTAAACCTTCATGAGTTGCTTGTGAGCCAGCTCGATGTTACTGAATTAACCACTAAAGCGTTGAAAATAGACAGCATAGCAATCAACAATCCAACCATTCACGCGAGCATGGCCAGGAGTCAGGGTAATGATACAGAAGAATCCGATGAAATCGAAAGTTTATATCCTTTTATAAGTGATTATTTGACCAAGCTTTCAATTCGTAAGGTTGCTTTTATTAACGGAGATGTGGAAGTAGAAGGATTTGGTGAACAACGTCAGGATATCCGCCTTCCTGTAGTATATGTGCAGGTTTCGGATATGAATATTGCTAAAGGGAATGCATTTGCCGGAGGAAGAGTTTTTCATGCCGATGACATAGCTATACATCTGGAGAACATCAATTATTCCATGCCTGATAATATTTATAAGGCAACATTAGCCTTGCTAAAAATGAGTACCAGAGAAAAGTTCTTTAGTATCAACAACTTCTCCTACTCATTCAACAATAACTATAAACAGTTACTTGAGGCACCTGAATCAAATCAGGTGTATACAGTCAGAGGAAATCGTTTTTTACTAAGTAACCTGGAGTTTCAGGATATTATAAAAGGTAGTGGCTTGTTTGCCAGCCGGATTTTACTTGAAGGACTGGAAACTTATGTCTACAAAAACAACAATTATCCCGAGGAAGAGTCTGATGATGAAGCATTTCCAACTCCGCAAGCAATGATCATGGATATCGGAATGCCATTTTACGTTGGCGAATTCAACCTTACCAACGGGTCATTAACTTATGAAGAAATGGCTGAAGATGGAGAGGAGCCCGGTGTATTTACTGCTGATAAACTGAATGTTAGTCTAAAGAACTTGTCTAACAGCCAGAGCATTTTGAAAAATATCCCTGAAACATCATTAAAATTCAGCACAAGACTTATGGGCGCAGGCTTGCTTGAGATGCAGGTAATAATTCCAATGCCTGACACAAATCAACCTGTAATTGTTTCAGGAAGACTGGATACCCTGGACCTGACCAAATTAAATGATTATACGGAATATACAACAAGATTTGGAATAGAGAGCGGCACTATTTACAAACTACTGTGGGATTTTGAAACAAGCAATGGTGCGGCCCAAGGAGTATTTGGAATGAGTTATGAAAATCTCAATATTCAATTGAGCGAGGCTGAAACGCCTGAAACGGATGGCTTTTTGAATACCATCGGGTCATACCTGGCTAATGCACTTGTTTTGGATGAAGATATAGCTGATGGTAAAAGTGAGAAACCGGAAACCGTAAAATTCGAAAGAGAAAATGAAGAGGAAGAAGATTTTATTGAACATTATCTAAATTCGGTGATGGCAGGTTTTGTTGAAGTGATGGGATTCCCCCTTTCCATCATTGATACTTAAGTCTATGATCGCTAACGATAGCTAAAAGGGTTAGAGCATCCCGATCCATATAAAAACTACAAAAACGTTTAATTGAAATAGGTATTTTTACGAATTATTTTTTTTCGAAAAATAAATAAAAAATAACAACAAGCAAAAAATATGATGGAATGTCCTTTATGTTATAATCCCAAGTCGTTTTTTTTCTTAAAAGGACTTGATTCAAGAACATTTAACGGCTGCAACAACTGTAAACTCATATTTATAGAAACACAGTTATTACCCTCAGCCCAGGAAGAAAGAACCAGATACCTGGAACATAACAACGGTATGCAATTTCCTGGTTATGTAACATTTTTAAATCAGGCCATTGAACCTGCACTTCCCTATATTAATGCGACACAAAATGGCCTTGATTATGGATGCGGACCTGCACCAACATTAAGTGTTATGCTGAAGAACAGAGGAATAGCATGTGATGACTACGATCCGTTATTCTTCCCCGTAATGCCTGATAAGGTTTATGATTTTATATTTGCTACTGAATGTTTTGAACATTTCTTTTACCCTGCAATAGAGCTGGCCAGACTCGATAAATTACTTAAACCCGGAGGTTTGCTGGTAGTGATGACTGAGCTCTGGACAACTGCTGAGGCTTTTAAGAAATGGCATTATGTGAATGATATAACACATGTTTCCTTTTTTCATCAGCATACATTTAACTACATTACAGAAAATTATGGTTTTATGCAGCTTAAAAGCAAAAACAATAGAATAGTGCTTTTGAAAAAAATTGATAACCATCAAGAAAACTAAAACTTTAATTATTTAATTGGAATTGTAATTATAAATTCTGTCCCTTCTCCTGCTTTTGAGTTTACTTTTATTTCGCCTGCATGGCCTTTGGTAATAATATCGTAACTTAAACTTAATCCCAGGCCGGTTCCCTGTCCGGTAGGTTTAGTCGTAAAAAAGGGTTGAAATATTTTATCTTTTATCTCAGGAGGAATTCCTCCCCCATTATCTTTAACAATAATTTTCACCGTGTTACTTCTTCTTTTGGTGCTGACTAATACTTTTGGCTTATACCCGGCAATACTCTCTTTGGCTTTTTTATTGACATCATAAAATGCATTATTTATCAGGTTAAGCAAGACCCGGCCAATATCCTGAGGTACGACATTTACAGTATGTATCGATTTATCCGCTTCAAGTATATAATCTGCATTGAAGAATTTATCATTCGCCCTCAACCCATGGTATGCAAGACGCATATATTCATCGGCCAAGGCATTAATATCGGTTGGTTCTTTAATGCCCATATTGCTGCGACTGTGTAGAAGCATACCTTTCACAATGCTGTCAGCACGTTTCCCGTGGTGGATAATCTTTTCAAGATTTTGCTTTATATCATCTGCAATTGCCTCTGCCTCCATGGTATTGCTTTTTGCCAGTTCTTCTTTCATTTCATCCAGCAGTTCACTGTTTACTTCCGAAAAATTATTTACGAAGTTCAACGGGTTCTGAATCTCATGTGCAATGCCCGCAGTGAGTTCGCCAAGCGAAGCCATTTTCTCGGACTGGATAAGCTGTGATTGGGTGGACTTAAGCTTGGAGAGCGTCTTTTCAAGCGTGTTTTTTTGTTCGATAACCTGGGTGAATGCACTTTTTCGTATGTTTTCAAATACAATTGAAATGAAGAAAATAATTAACACAAGACCTGTTTGGCTTGAAAGGGCAAAATAGGTTTCTTTTGATGCATGATATTTTCTGGGAAATACAAAGCCATAATAGTCCATGAGACCAAAAGCTAAAACTATCAATACCGAAACAACAGCCCAGAAAAAGCCACTTCTTTTTCCGGCAATCAATAATAAAACAATTGGAGTTGAAGCGAGCCATGGTAAAACCGGTGATTCAAATCCCCCGGAGAAATAGATACTGCCGTATATACTGGCTGCGCCTATAAATCCAAACAAATTGGCTATCTTAATAACATTCATGCCATACTTCAGGAGTATCATAAGGATCAGATACCCGAACCAGCTGGCCAACATGATCAGCAATCCAATATAATACCCGGCTATCCAGCTAACTAAAACATAAAAAAGAGCAAAAATCATGGTCAGGAAGATTGCATGTGCAATCAGTCGTACCCGACGTTTGTACTCAGTGCTTTTATCCTCCTGCACGGGTATAAAATATTCAACCAATGTTCGAACCATAATCTGTACTAATATTTTTTAATCACTATCCAACCAGTTTAAAAGCAATAAAGTAGGCAGCCCAAATCCATAGACCTTCAATGATTCCAAGGGGCAGCTGCCATTTATAATCCTTTTTATGAATATTTTTAAAGAAGAATGGTAATACACTACATATTAAACCTTCTGCCAGAATAATATAATAAGGAGTATTTAAAACCATTTTTGTATTTACATAATACCACCAGCCGGCACCTTTTGCCCAATGTTCAAACAGTGGGATAACTGCAAATCCAAGAAAAGTGGTTAATACAATGCTGACCCACATTTTTTCTTTACGACTGATCAGCCAGCCCAGATAACCAATCTGTATAAGCAGGACAGCCCAGGCAAAAGGCATGTACAAAGGAGAACAGGCAACCATCGGTTCATTGTTGGCATAGATAAGAGTGCCGGTACTTTGCACAAGCCAGCAATCGGCCAGTAATTCAGTGATCCCGGCTGCAATGCCAAATACAAGTAGCTTTTTAAGGAATATGTCGTTTTGCTTAAAGGCAAACCAGCCCAAAAGGAAGTACATGCCGAATGCCAAAACAAATGCCGATCTCCATGTCAGCTCAAATGCTGCGCTAAGTGCAGCCACAGTAACCGTTAAAAACAGGGTAAACAGCACAAACTTTACCTCTTTGTCCCTGAACCTGATTATCAACCTATGATGTAGCATCTGTCAATTATTTATTCACGAAAAAATATTTGTTGTGGTAACATACAGGATTACCTTTTCCCTGTAACCTTTCTTAAAAACACAATTAATGTTTCCAGTAATTTAACCCAAAGAGGTAAATGGAACTGAAAAGGCAAGCCCTGTTCGTATCTTTTTTGATCTCTTCTTCGAAGGGGTTGCAGAATACCGGGTTCATGCAGGTTCCAAACTTTGCATTTACCAACTATTGCCCCTGAATTTTCGATAATTGCGTTTACTGCACGGCGTGCCGCTTCGTTGGCTCCTTCCATCGTTGCAAGGTCGGTGAAGGTTTGCACATAATCGGAAGCCAGATAAAGATTGGGTATACGTGTATAAGCCTGAGGCCTCAGATCCCATGAATTTACTGTGTTAACAAGTAAAGGCTCTTTATTGGAATCGTGGTGCTGATGGTCAACTGTAATATCATGATCGATGTACCAGTGAACAAGATGTTCATCCTTAAGAATTTCCTTGCCGTTTATATTAAGGCTTTGTTGCAACTGAGCCCAAACTTCTTCTTTTATTTCCTTGTACGAGCATTCCCGGGCAACTTTTTTACCCGTCGATTCAAGGATTCCCGGAGATTCCCAATCGGAAATATCAACAGACAGAATACTTTTCACCTTGCCATCAAAGCGGTCCTGAATATTATAATCCTTCCAAAACAACAACTGAGAAATGGAAGTGAGGGCCCATGGTGAATCGGAATAAATACAGTGCCCTTTCACTACATCAATTACATCGGAAAGATAGAATTGTGCTCCGTTCATCCAGGCAACGCCCTGCGCTAATTTACTAATCCCTTCCAGTGTGGAATCCGCTTCCAACACCTCTTTCGATATTAGCTTATCTGCCACCTCAACCGGCACTGCCAGAATATAATAGTCACCCTTTACCAAAGATAATACAGGAACACCACTTTGGTATTTTTCCACCTGGACTCCGTCCACTTTTCCCCCGTTCATTACCAGTTTTACAGCAGAATAATTACGGTGGTACTTAACTCCTTTACCAACCATATACTCCAGCCACGGATCGATCCATACGTCGTTGGTGGGTCCATTTAAAACCCGGTCGGTATGTACTCCCGGATTGGTCATATTAAAAATCAGCTGAAGAAAAATATCACCCCCTGTTTTTGTACTTGCTTTTTTTGCATTTGCAGCAACTAAAGTTCTGGTAAGCCCCTGAACCAGCAATGCCTGATAAACTTCAGAAAACCGGTCGCTTTCAAGATAATCCCACCACCCTAATTTTTCATACTCATTTAATCTTCTATCATAGCAGGTGGTCATTAACTGCCAGACCTTCTTTGCAAAAAACATCTTTTCCTCCTCAGTCAGGCCGGTGTCCGCATGCATGCTTTTCATAAGAGCCTTAACATCGGATAGCGATTTGGGAAAATTCACCGTGCCCACAATAGGATCTTTACCTGATCGAAGCAACCCTACCCGATCAACCGGCACAAGATTATCAAGAACACCTTTTTTATTGATTTTATAAGGAATCCTTTCCATTGTGTCAATTATATGTTTATAAAAACCAGGAAAGAAACGGAAACCATGTTCGCCTGGTAAATAAAGTCTGGGATTGGGTTTATTCGTTCCGGGTACGTTTATACTTCGGGCTTTTCCACCAGCGTAAAGCCTGTGTTTTTCATATACCTCCACTTCAAACCCTCTTTCAATCAGCTCATGGGCAGCACTCATTCCAGCAACACCGCCACCTATTACGATAACCTTTTTATTCATTGTTTTAGAATTATTTATGTTGTTGCTTATATATTTAAATACCGTGCAAAACTGATTAATCAATAATGAATACTAACCCCTGACATTATTTTCGTTTCCTGCTCAAAGGCACTGCCAGAAGTTTAAAATTTACTGGCTCAACCTATCTCCCCTTCTTTAAAACCTCCCCTGCCGGGATTTCATTAACTTAACCACTGAAATTTTTTAGAATCTATACCAATGAAACACATCAGGTTTTTATTATTAATTTATTTAGAATAAAAGATACATAATTCTGATTGAATAATATACTAAAACTTAAAATGTCTTTTAATCACAATTTTTTTTAATATAATTTTAAAGTAGTACACGTAACAATAATCAATTAACATCCTTTATGTCAATTAGTTCAAAAAACATAAAAATAATTAGTCATTATAAGGACAGAATATTTTCTAGCATAAATTCAAAAAGCTCTTTTCCACACAGAAAGTAGTCAGAACTTATATTCGAATCAATATATCAACTGACTATTTTTGTATACCCGGTTGTAATTTTTTATTAATTTACCGACTAATGCAATAATGTTCATAATTAAACTCAAATTTGCATCCATAATTAAAAATCACACCAATATGAGAAACAACTTTAATTTATTCCTGACGGTAGTACTGTTTATTACCGTTTGGAGCTGTTCACCCAAAGAACAATTTGAAACCGGTGAATCATACAATGGCTTCACCCTTGTCAAGAAGCAGTTTGTTGAGGAAATCAATGCCGAATGCCTGCTTTTTACGCACGATAAAAGCGGGGCACAATTGCTGAAAGTTGCAAACGACGACCCTAACAAATTGTTTAATATTGCTTTTAAAACAGCACCGGAAAACGACTGGGGAACGCCCCACATCATGGAGCACTCCGTACTGAACGGTTCTAAGAATTTCCCGGTTAAAAGTCCTTTCGAGGTTTTAATTCAGGGGTCACTCAATACATTTCTCAATGCAATGACCGGCAAGGATATTACAACGTACCCTGTTGCCAGTATGAACGACAAGGATTATTTCAACCTGATGCATGTATACCTCGATGCAGTTTTTAATCCTCTTATCTACACCGAACCGAAAATACTCCAGCAGGAAGGCTGGCATTACGAACTGAATTCAGATGAAGAACCCCTCACCTACAAAGGAGTTGTATATAACGAAATGAAAGGTGCTTTTTCCAGTCCGCAGCGCGAGCTGAATTACCATACGTTCAGGATATTATTCCCTGACAATGCCTATGGTTTTGAATCGGGCGGTTACCCCACAGCAATTCCAAAACTTACCCAGGAATACTTTATTAACTTCCATCAGAAGTTCTATCACCCCTCAAACAGTTACATATTGTTGTACGGGAATGCCGACCTTAACAAGGAACTTGAATTTATTGACCGCAAATACCTTTCCGGTTATGATGCTTTGGAAGAAAAAGTTGAGATTCCGCTTCAAAAGGCATTCGAAACTATGAAGGAGGCCGAAAAAACCTATCCCGTTCAGGCAGGTTCCCCAACTACCGACCAGACTTTTTTAAGCCTGAACTTTGTTGTTGGCAGCAGCACCGACCGCGCTCTGTGTATGACATTTGATGTACTGGCACAGGCATTGGTAAACCACGAATCGGCACCTGTACGGCTTGCCTTGCAGGAGGCAGGTATCGGACGCGATGTTCGGGCGACATTCCAGGAAATGCAGCAGAATGTTTTCCAGATTACCGTTCAGAATGCCAACCCTGAGGATAAGAATCGCTTCAAAGAAATTGTATTAAAAACGCTTCAGGAGGTTTCTGAAAACGGGCTCGACAAAACAATGATCGAAGGCATCATAAACCGGACCGAATTTTCCCTGAAAGAAGGCGACAGCGCCCAAAAGGGCCTGGAGTGCCTGATGATGACCTACCAACCCTGGTTTTTTGCCAACGATCCGTTCTTAGGCCTTGAATTCAATAAACCACTTGCAGAAGTAAAAAAAGCATTTGACACTAACCTCCTGGAAACTGCAATAAGTGAGCACCTGCTAAAGAACCAGCATGCACTGCTAATTGTGCTGAAACCGGAACCCGGATTACAAGCGAAGATTGAAGCGGCCACAAATGAAGAACTGAACATCTATAAAACAAGCCTGAATAGTGAAGATCTGGAAAAAATCGCAGCTCAAACCACCGAACTTCTGGAGCACCAGCAACGGGAGGACACACCTGAAGCACTGGCTTCCATTCCTATGCTCGAACTTGCCGATATTGGAAAGAATATTGAGTGGTACCCGGTTAATGAAAAATCGGTGGCTGATGTGCCTGTTCTTCACTATGATGATTTTACAAACGATATTATTTATGCCAATCTTTATTTCGATCTGAAGACCCTGCCGCAGGAGTTGATTCCCTATGCTTCGCTTTTAAATGCACTGCTGGGAAAATTAGGTACCGAAAACTATACTTTTGGCGAACTGAATAATGAGCTGAATATTCACACAGGTGGATTTTACACGTTCACCACCAAATTTTACGAAAATCAAAGTGATGACAGTTTTATGCCGAAATTCCAGGTTACTGCAAAAGCAGTGACAGCTAAAACCGACAAACTTATTGACCTGATGGAAGAAGTTCTTACCAATACCGACTTCAACGATACCGAACGGTTAAAAGAACTGATTACGCGCCACCAGGCCAGGGTGGATGCCAATTTCAAAAACAACGGATTAAATTATGCATTGACCAGGGTACACTCCTATTATGCAAACTCTGGTATGTTCGATGAACTGACTGACGGGCTGGAATATTACCGTTTCGTAACCGGATTGTCGACAAATTTTGATCAGAATGCTGAAGAAATCAAGGCAAAATTAACTGAAACAGCACAGTTACTTTTTACAAAGAATAATTTAGTTGCAGGTGTAACATGCAGCGAAAAGGAATATGCATCGTTTTCTGAAGGCATGGAAAAACTGGTTGCCGCTCTGCCAGAAACCGGTGGACAGAGGAATGACTGGAAATTTGATTTCGAAAAGAAAAACGAAGGATTACTTACAGCCTCAAAGGTGCAGTATGTAGTTAAAGGGTACGATTTCAAGAAACTGGGGGTGGAATACAACGGAAAAATGCTGGTGCTGAACCAGGTGCTATCGACCGACTGGCTGCAAAACCAGGTGCGTGTTATTGGTGGCGCCTACGGAGGCTTTTCCGGTTTTTCACCGAACGGCAATGTTTACTTTGCCTCTTACCGAGACCCAAACCTGTCGGAAACCATAGAAAACTTTAATAATTCAACCACATTTCTGAGGGAATTTAATGCAGATGATAAAACAATGACACGGTTCATCATCGGCACCATTTCACGTCTCGACCAGCCCCGCAATGTATCCGATAAGGGAAATAAAGCATTCCAACGTTATTTTGAGAAGACAACTCCTGAATTCCTGCAAGCAGAACGTGAAGCTATTCTTTCAACTACAGTAACCGATATTCAGTCACTGAGTGCAATGGTTGAAGAAGTATTAAACCAGGATGCCGTTTGTGTGTATGGAAATGAAGATAAAATTAAGGAGAACCAATCATTATTTGGCAGCCTGGTAACGGTAACCGACTGAAAAGACTCCAGAGAGAATTCATCTTGCAAAGTAAATGCGGGATTACAAATAACACCTGTACTTCATTGTGCAGGTGTTTTTTTCTTATGAATCCTGTGTTGGAAATTACATAGTGTTTAGTAGTAAAGATTTTAAATCTAAGATTGATTTTCATATTAGAAAATATTAGCCGGTATCAGTAACACGAATGGCAGCTTCTTAAATGACTGATAATCTTACTTCAATGTTTATTCACAGTATTTGTAATCTCAACTAAAACTATTAAATTTACAGTTAACCACCAGAAATGATCTAAAAATACATCTATGAAAAAGAAAGCTGTAAGCCTCGTATTGATTTTATTACCTGTATTCTTATCAGCACAACCTGGTTTTCGCTCAGTTATTGATTCCACTATACCCTGTTCTTCGCAACATTTTTATATTGTTGAAAATATGCCCAATCCCAAAACATCTGCAAAGAAAATGGCAGAAATCCTGGAATTCAGTGTTCGTTTTAATGAAAACGAAAAATCCTTCAGTGAAGATATCTTTATCCAGTGTGTGGTAAACTGCAAAGGTAAGGCAGGTGATTTCCAAATTCAGGAATGTCCGTCAGAAATGGTAAATATCGGATGCCAGGTAATGCAGGTACTCAAGGAATTGTTTACTGATTGGGAACCTGGAATCCAAAGAGGAAATCCGGTGGATGTTCTTATAAGTATAAAAGTGTCGGTAAATGATGGTAAATTTAATTTAACCGGCTCATAAATGAGGCAATAGCAAAGAAAATTTAAACAGTTATAAAAAATTATCCCGGAGGGATAAAATCCTTATAGAAAATGGCTAAAGACATTCATACGGTTGACAATTATATCACCGGCTTTCCTCCCGAAAAACAGGAAAAACTACAGCGAATAAGAGAGACAATAACAAAAAATGCTCCCGGGGCAACTGAAAGCATAGCCTACGGCATGCCCGCCTATAAAACGGATGGTAAGCCATTGGTTTATTTCGGAGGATTCGAAAAACATATTGGTCTGTATGCCACTCCAACCGGACATGAAAAGTTTAAAATGGAATTGTCGGCATATAAACAAGGAAAAGGTTCGGTTCAGTTTCCGGATAACAAACCGTTGCCCCTTGATCTTATTGCTGAAATAGTTAAGTTCAGAGTTGAAGAGAACAACAAAAACTTAAAATGAAGTTTTTACAGTTCCTTTACTTTCAGAATCCCTTTATAATTACATTATCAACAGCCTGCATCCTTATTTTAAAAAAATATTTAGCTTTAACCTTCAAACTGGGTTAAGCTTAATGGGTATGAAAAAAAACAGGTGCATTCTTTTGTTTTTTGTTATTCTGGTATTTTCCGGGTGTCGTTCCAATGAGGAAGCTGCAATTGAATTAATGCATTCTCCCGGGAAACCCGAACTGTTTGGAAAAGGAATCATTTCAACGAACATGAACGAACGGGATATCGCCATCTCTCCCGGTGGCGATGAAATCATCTTTACACTGAATGATTATAAATCAACGATACGGTGCCTGGTCAGCATCAAAAAGAACGGCAACAAGTGGGGACAGAAAGAGATTATTGGTTTTTCGGGTCAACATTCCGATATTGAGCCGTTCTTTTCACCGGATGGAAATAAACTGTACTTTGCATCGGACCGGCCAATGGGAAACGGCTCCGACCGGAAAGACTACAATATCTGGGTATCAGAAAGAAACCCCGGCGGATGGAGCGAGCCCGTGCCACTTCCGGAAAACATCAACACAGAGCGCGATGAATTTTATCCTTCGGCAAGCCGGAACGGAAATCTGTATTTTACCGCTGAACGGGAAAACGGCATTGGCAGCGAAGACATCTTCCTGAGCGAATATGTTGACGGAAAATACCTGGACCCCATGCCCTTGGATTCAACTGTAAATTCCCCAACTTATGAGTTTAATGCCTGGGTCAGTCCGGAGCAAGACCTCCTAATTTTCAGTTCCTTTGGGAGGGAGGATGGTTTGGGAGGTGGCGATTTATACTTCAGCAGAAAAAATGAGAAAGGAAAATGGCTGCCGGCTAAAAATATGGGCCCGGCAATTAATTCCGAAAAGCTTGATTACTGCCCTTTCGTCGATATACCGCGGGGCAATTTTTACTTCTCAAGCGACAGGATGCCATTAATAACCAAACGAATTGAAAACACCCATGAGCTGGAGGAAATATCGAATGACATCCTGAACGGAATGGGAAACATTTACCGGGTGAGCCTCGACAGCATCGATATAGTTTTATCTGCCTTGAACTAAAAACCGAAACAGCATCGGGTAAGATAAGATTATGGAAACAGGATTAATGTACCTGGTACTGTTTGGAATTACACTGGTATTGGTGATTACCGGAAGTATCAGGAGTAAATTTCATTTCGTCAAATTCACCTTAAGTTTACTGGCGGTGTTTTTCATACCCGGACTGGCTGTTGCCTTTCGGGAGGGCCTGTTGCAGTTTTTTTCAGCACAGGCACTGTGGGTTCCTGTGCTGACCGGCATAGCAGCCGGATTCATCCTCTTCGAAATTATCTTTAAAAGGCTATGGGGATTCTCCACATTTGAACATGAACTTTCGCATGCATTGGTTGCCCTTCTTTTTTTCAGGCGAATAAAAAAATTCAAGGTTACCCGCTACGATGGCGGTTATGTGGAATATACCAATGGCTTCGGAGGCGAAGCAGGTAACCATTTCATCACCCTGGGCCCCTATTTCCTTCCCACATTCACCTTGCTGTCGGTGCTGGTACGACCATTTCTACCGGTTGCCTGGTTTCCATGGTTCGATGTATGGATTGGAATCACATTCTCGTACCAGACCATGAACAACATTGAGGAGTTAAGGAGAAACTGGACAACCGAACGTTTTCGCCTGGCCGGCAAAGGGGCATTCTCCAAAACCGACATCGGCCACGAAGGTTATATTTTTTCTTTTATAATGATCCTTTCCTTAAAACTGCTTTTTATAGGCATGCTCCAGTTTATCCTTCTCAACGGATACCCGGCACTGGTTAATTGGCTAACAATTGTATGGCAGCAAAGTGTCCATTTCTTTCAACTTGTTTTTATGGAGATGTATGGGTATTTAAGCAGCTTATAAAATAAATAGTTTAAAAGCTGCATGGCGGGCAAGTTCTATAAATATGCGACCACTCTGAGGTCAAAATGAATCTATGTGAGTTTTTCAGCATTCCCAATCCAGAGCATATTTAGTGCTGTTGTCATTTTTCGTTACATACACCTCCCTCCCACTTTTCTGAACTATACCTTCTCCGGACTTAACTCAATGTTAACTCAATATAAACTCAATGATAACTCAATGTAAATTCAATCATAATTGAATTTACATTGAGTTAATGCTGAATCAACACTGAGTTTAAATTGAGTTAAGGAAGGACATTGTACAATGAAAGTAGCAGGGAATCCCTGGGAGTTCTTCCGGATCCTTACCAATTGTGTGGAAAAAAGTAACACCAATGTGTTGAATATACGCTACATAATTTTTAACCGGAAGTAAAATTTAGACCTCCATCAGGACGTGCTATATACCCATTACGGAATTATTTGTCTTGCCTGACTTCATTTGTGGCATGATATAAGGATGTTTATACCAGAAAGGAATTACTGGTAAATAAAGAAAAACAGGAATTTAAATACTTACCGGTAATAGATAAATAATTATAAACGAAAATTTTACGTTATGAAAAATTTAATAAGATTTATTTTAGTTTCATTTTTTGCATTTTTGACAACAGCTGGTTTTGCACAGAAAGATATGATAGTAGCTACAGATCAAAACCTGGAAGATGGCGAATTTGACAAGTACAAAACATTTACATTTGCCAGCCATGTTGAAGACGAAACCGACAACAGGTATTTCTGGGAAAGCGAAACAATGAAGAGCATTCTCAAGGAAGAAATCAGGTCGAGTATGCAGGCAATGAACTACGAGTATGTTGAAGGGCCTGGTGCAGATGCAGATTTAGTAGTTAATTTCCAGGTATTGAAAGAAGATACGGAAATGACCAGATGGGAAAATGTTGATGCCACAACCGGTTATTGGGGATTTGATGTTGTTGCCCAGGATAGGGATTTTGAAGACAAAACGACTTATAATGTTGAAAAAGGAACCATTTTGATCCATATGGCAGATATTGAGCAAGGTGTTGAAGTATGGAGAGGGTTTGCTTCAGGCATTATTGAAGATACTGAATTAACAGAAATCGATGAAATTAAAATCGGTGAAGCGGTAGACCGGATTTTTGATAAATACAACTATACTGCAAGCAGGTAGGTAATAACCCCTATACACAACTGGTATCTTGATTAAATTTACCAGATAAAAACCTTCTTTCCACGATTATGTGGAAGGAAGGTTTTTTTGATGGGAGTCGGACTTCGCAAGTCCGGCATTTTTGGTGAAACCCTCGTTCTTCCGGCCGCAGGATTTTTAAATATCTTTGAGTTGGAAACTCAAAGTCCCGTGGGGCAGTGCACTGCAGAAGCGGTAGTGCTGTTAGGAGCAAGGGCCCACGGGAGCCGGACTTTGCAAGTCCGACATTTTGTTCACCGCTCACTTTATTTCAAAACCACGGATAGCATCCCTTCTCATTGTTTGGCATTCATGCTAAAAACGAAAAAGAATGCCATCCATATGCTCCACAGCGATGTAAATGAGCGATTCGGAAATCGCTCCTCCCGATAGCCTTCCTGCAATCAACTGCGATGTATGTTAGAATATGGGGTTAGCTGTTTTACCTTCGTTGATTCAGAATGCCGGACGCAAGGGAGTCGGACTTTCCAAATCCGACATTTTTGGTGAAACCCTCGTTGTTCGGGCCGCAGGAATTCTAAGATCTTTGAGTTGGAAACTCAAAGTCCCGTGGAACAGTGCACTTAAAATGTAAGAACCTTTGCATCACTTTTGAGGTAATCGCTGAGGGGCTTACCCATTCCATCAACTTCAAACCCCAGTGCTTTCAGGTCTTCAGCAATACCATACATATTGGCACAGGCTATACAGGCTTTTATCTCCACGCCATCCTCCTGCATGGCCTTAAGTTTTTCCTGCACCTTCAGGTTTTCAACAGTAAGTTTAGCTGATGGCCCCCAGATAATAAGGGTAACTTCCTTAAACCATTCTGCGGTTTTTGCGGCGTGTGCATACATGAATACCATACGCTCGGCCTGGTAAGGATCGTCGCCTGTCCATACAATTACCAGATGATCGCTTTCATTTTCCGGTAACTGAGCTGATGCATTTATACCAGCAGTAAAAAGAAACAGAATAATAGCGGTAAATAAAATTCGTGTTTGCATACAATTAAATTTAAACAGTTCTATCCAAATTTAATCACTTCAAACTTTTAAATCTATTTTATTTTGCAAATTCGGTCCCTGAAAACAATTTGTCACAATAATAGTATACGAAACAAAAAATGCGGGTGAAAAGAAAATTGAAAACAATATACGGGTTAGCTTGCCATTTTATTTGAATTGCGTTTACTCACACATTCATTATGATAATCCATTAAACGCTTCATTTCTGCATAATTCATATGATGAGTAGTGTTTATTAATTCGGTGATCGACATTTTCCGGTAGCAGTTAAATGCGCAGTCATCCAGTGGATCATTGAACGGGCAATGCAGAATAGCCCCATAAAACTTAGTTTTGTTTTCCATTTTTGGTTTTTAATTTAAGCAGTCAATTTCTGACATCAAAGCTATCAAAAGTTCATCAGAGGTTACTGCTTTTAGCGACTGAAAGAAGTGGCACAATTTGCTGAAAAGGCCTTTTGAAAAGACTGATTGACTGTAATGATTTTTCCACTTTCCTGATACATTTTATCAGCAAAAGGAAAAGCAACAGAAGGCACTTTTACCTATAGTTTCTGATAGAAATTCATGGATTAAATCACAACAAATTAAAAACCAAAAGTTTATTATTTGTTCCTGCCGATTACCTTACCGCTCTCTACCCTGCCGGTTTCATCGGCAACCCGGTAAATGATTACGGGGTATTTACCGATCAGATTTTCATACCCGGTTAATTTCAATCCCGAAAGCGCAGGCATCACCGATTCTTTTTTCAGCAGCTGTCCGGTAATGCCAAACAGGCTGACTTCTGTTTTTCCGCTGCAATTGGAGCAATACAATGAATGGTTTCTATCTGAAATATCAAGTACACCTGGTTTTTTGTTCCTGACCAGGAGTGATTCCGTTACATCCTTTTCCCGGTTATGCAGGGCCAGGTAACCGGTAAGAAAAGCAAGTGACGACATAGCATAAATTCCGGTTTCATTAAAGAGCTGTGAATTGATGGTATCGGTATACATTTTAGCCGGAGGGAATCCTGCAGTCGTCATATCAATCAGATACCCCTCCTTTCCCGTATGATTGGTTGCAGCTCCCCCAACCAGCAATCCCTGTGGCACACCTTCAAAAGATTTACTAATCCAGTGATAAGGCTTCCGGCAACTGTTTTCCCCATATCCGGTAACAAACGAAAAGTTAAGGCTGTTTCTGCCCAGCAGGTAATCGAGCTGTTGAGAAGCATACCTGAGCCACTCACTGTTACCTGTCATTTGATGTGCATAAGCAAAAACAGCCCCTGCATTTGCAGCCACCAGATTGGAGCCGGTCCCCCATGAGAATTTATCGACAGCAGAACCGTAACCGCTGTTGTCGACTGATGCTTTTAATTGCAATGCCAGTTTTTCAATGTGCAGTTTTATTTTGCTTTTAATAATTGTTGGTATACCAGGGTAATTATGCATCTGCACAAGGCTCATCGCATGCGGTTGCGACCAATGAGGCACAGCTGCTGTGCGGAACGACAGCTCTTCATAAAAACTCCCCAGCAGGCTTTGGTTGCCGGTAATCATATAAAGTTCAGCTGTTGCCCACAACTCCTGTTGCCACGATTGCGGGTCGGGGTAATAATCATCCTGCATACCTGTACCCTTATTTTTCTGCACCCACTCCCATGATTTAAATGCGGCCTCCTGGCACTGTTCAGCAAACAGGGAATCGAACGGGGCATATACACGTGAGGCACGGGCAGCAATTGCAGTAAAACCGGCAGCATCGGTAGCAGCAAGAACTGAAGTGTATTCCAGGCTTCTTTCATGCGGGTCCTCCTGCGGCTGGTAACCATACGTCCCATGAGGGTCGGAACTTACCTTATGGTAAACAGCGCCGTCCTCACGTTGCATCTTAAGCAACCATTCCAGGCCAGTTTTTGCTTCATTTAGAATACCGGGAAGAGTGCTGTTGTTATTGGTCACCGATAGATTTTGCAATAAAAAATATTCCGGATTGATGTCGTAAAGGTTCAGCAGGTGCGCGCAGGCAAATATTGTTGCCGGAACACGTTTCCCGTAATCCCCCGCATTATACCAGCCCCCGCTGACATCCAACGTGTTTCCCAATCCATCAGGAAGGGATGAATCTTCAGGATGTCCAGCCGGATTGAACAGACCTGTTACTGCATCATCCAGCGGCTCATTGGCCCTGAAAAGGTGAAATGCCCTTAATGAATGGTATAAAAGCGAATCGTAAACCTCGCTGTGAATGCGAAATGGATAAGAGGTTTGGGTTCCTGTTTTTATGCGAAATGTACCTTCTTCGGTAAAACCGGTAAAGTTTCCCCTGAAAACCTGCTCTCCACTGATTTCAGTATCATCAGTCAATTCGTTTTCAAGATTGCCGGTGTATACCTCCAGGTTATTTTGATCAATAACAGCAAAAGCCTGACCTGCCGAAACGCTGTCGGCCACTATTGTAAACTCCTTGTATGCTGCTGGCAGATACCCCACCTGGTTCACTTTGGGCTGATGTATGACTACCGGTACGGGCAGTTCCTGAGGTTCAGCCGGAGGAACAGCATTTTCACTTATAAACTGTATGTTGTCGATCCACATTTCACCCTGAACTTCAAAATCGCCTGCCCCGGAAAATAGAACTGCCAGCACATTTGCAGTATCAACAGTCACCCCTTCATTCCATTTTTGTTTTAATTCAGAAAATGGAATTACATAGGTTTGCCATTCAGGGTTAAGCTGAATTCGTTTCAGGAAATGATCATTTTCTGCTTCCGAATGAACGGTTACAAGTCCGGCATCGAGCACTCCCGTGCCACGTGCCTTAAAAATTACAGAATGGTATGCGGTAAGATCTACGACCGTTTTTTCAGGGTGAAGCCATGTTTGCATAACAGACCACGGATAAGCTGCCGCCCCTTTATTCAGTGTCCATTCAAATTTTGCACCTGCACCTGTATAACCGTCGGGATTGTTCAGATCCAGTATGGCTAAAGAACCGGCATCGCTGTTGTGTTCCCACTCCCCGTTGAGCAGGTTAAAGTTGCTTCCGGTTTCAAAAAAATCGACATTTTTATACAACCGTTCGGTACCGCAATTGCCGCTGCATCCGGGCGAAGCTTCGCACAAGGCATCCTTTATTCTGAAATAAGCTTCTTTGGGCTGGTAATCTTCAGCCCAGGGAGATCCATCACGATCCTTGTTTTGCGTTTCCACTGCACGTATGTGCCAGAAATTTATACCCACAAAACCATTCTTTGCCTTTTCAGCGGCCAGTTTTGTAATGGCATAAAATGTTTCAGCCTGTGCGGTCAGCTTTCCAAGGTCTTCCGGCTTCAACCACACATTGAATTCGGTAATATGGAACTCCAGGTCGTTTTCATGGCACCAGTCAATCAATTCAGCGAGGCGCTGCATATTGCCTTCCTCCTTTTCCCATCCCAGCCATTCATGCGCCTGCCAGCCAATACCATCAACCCGGAGGTTGTTTTCACGCAGGTAAAGCACAGTCTGTTTTATCTTATCCCAAATGGCAGGGTCCATGCCCCCGTGCTGATTGATTATAAGTTTCATATTTGAGCCGTGCTCACCGGCAACTTCAAACGCCTTCTTAATATAAACAGGCGGGCGTAGTTCGTGTGTTTCATCATAGCCCATTTTAGGCCATGGGTTTTCCCAGCTATCGTTACCCGGCTTTGGGCCAAACCAGCTTCCATCGGTGTGTAAAACTGTTTCATTCACTACATCCAGCCATTTTATATGGGTACTATCGTTATATCGCTGGCAGATTGCTGTGATGTACTCCACCAGGTTCTGCTCCAGTTCCTCAGCGGTGCGGCTGTCGTCTTTTGCCCACGGTGAGACCTGCGGGCTTATAGGTGCGTGCAGACGAAGCACCTGGTTGTTTTCACGGCAATGGTTCACCCAGTTATCCGACTTCTCCCACCTCCACACACCTGGTTCGGGATGAATGTAGCTTTGCTTGAAATCACTGGCAGGTGTTATGTAGTTAAATTCCCTGTCGATAATCTCTTCGGTGTGCGTACCCAGAAAATGCTCATGGGCTGCCACACCTACAACAAGATTTCCATCGGGGTAGCATTGTTCGACCAACTCCCTGATGGGGGGCAATTCTTCCACCGGAAGCTCATAAACTTTCACATAATCCACAACAAAGGAATCGGGGTATGCTGCATTTGCCGGGTTTTTTGACCAGTATTCATTAATGGCCCAGTCTTCGGTCGACAGTTCACCTGTTATCTTAAGGTATCCGGGTTTGTTGCAAACACCCCCACCCTGTGATCTCCATGTTTCCACCCCATCGATATAAAAAATGTATTCATCGGGGTTCCAAATCATTGTATAGGTATGAAAACCATCGCGAATACCAGGAACCTCTGTTTTATGGCCTGTACTTTTATGCGCATTACCATAGCCATCCCAATGGATGGCCTGGTTGATTTCGTCGGTCCATCCAAAGCCCTCCATCACATCCACTTCCGAGCCATCGACACCACCATTCGCCTCTGAACCAACGTTGCCCTGCATCATCCAGAAGGCTACCCACCACCCCTGTTGGGTTGGCAGCTTGCAACGGATTTCAAATACGCCATACAGCTTTTCAAACTTCCCTTTTGACCTTACTGTACCAACACTGTAATCGTAAGGATCGTTATCGGAATTCTTATTACCGATCTTTCTAACCCTAATAACCAGGTTTCCGCTGCCATCGAGGTAAGAATCCTGCCTGCTCCACCAGCCATCGGGTCCATTGGTGTTGTTACGGCGGTTGTATTCAGGCCTGTCCCATTTTTCGGTGTCGGGAATACCGGAACCTTCAAATTCATCGGACCAGACAAGCTTGCCTTTTTTGACATTGCCCTGTGCAAAAAGGGTTATAGAATAGATTACGAAGAAAAAAATAAGGATGCAAAATCGAATCATCATACAGTTTTTAGGTTTAAGGCGATAAATATAGGAATTATCCCGGAGGGCTATGTCATTCAGTCGGGCGAACCGCTGATCTTGTTGCGGGTTTATTAAGAGAATGTTTAGAGATTAAGCAAAGATTTTTTGTTATTAAACATTGCCAGGTAGCACTGCCTTCAAATACCATTATTACCATTTTTGTGTTCACGAACCCCCGGGAGTCGGACTTTCCAAGTCCGACATTTTTGGTAAAACCCTCTTTGCCCCGACCGCAGGATTTCTTAAAATCTTTGAGTTGGAAACTCAAAGTCCCGTGGGGCAGTGCACAACAGAAGCGACAATGCTAATTGGGAGCAGAGGCCCACGGGAGACGGACTTTGCAAATCCGGCATTTTGTTCACCGCTCACTTTATTTCAAAACACGGATAGCATCCCTTCTCGTTGTTCGGCATTCAAGGCGGGTTTCCTGCCTATCGTTACAGATTGCCGCGCCCCGCCCTGCGTAGGGGTGTTGTGCATATAACAGAAGGAAGTACAGGTTCCGACTTTTCAGCTTTTTTCCAGGAAGGCGGGGCTACGCAATGACGGTTCTGTAGCCGGGTCAGGTGGTTTAGAGAAATGGAAAGGAGGTTACATATTCATTCTCACTAGCCATAACAACACAGTATTGCGCAAATGTATTACTTCCGCATGAAATCAAATGCACCTTTTCGTAAGTTAATTCCATATTCGAGCCAGGCTTTCAGGCAGGCAAGAAAATTGGCCCATCCTTCGGTATTTTGCTTTAACCACAAAATTCCCTGTTCATTGTTCTCCCCGCCGGTTTCTTTTATCTGTACAAGTGTAGAGTTGTTTTCCTTTCCGGTAAGTTCAATTTCAACCAGATGTTGCCTGCCTTCAATGTCCCAGGAGAATGATATGTACCGGTTCAGTTCAATTGTTTTTACGTCGACAGGTGCATCCTCTTCAAATTCCGGGAATTTCCATACCACCTGTTTATCCTGTTCCATGCGTCCTGTGCTTTCAGAAATAAAATAGTGCACCATCTGCCCGGGGTCAACAATGGCTTCAAATACTTCATGAACCGGCTTCTGTATCTGCAGTGCCGTATTTATCTCAAAACCTTTAACAGCCATTTTATTTTATAATTACAATTTATATACACCTGACTATCCTGCAACTAAACTATAAACTTTATAAATCGATCATTGCCTTAATGGCGCCATCCTTGTATCCGGCCACGATATCGAAAGCCGTTGCCGATTCCTCCAATGAGAAATGATGGGTAACCATTTTTTCCAGGTCTGCTTTTCCGCTTACCACCATATCAATTGCCTCCTGCACGCAATGATTCTGCCGGCGTACATTGATAACAGTCAATTCCTTTCGCCGCATTAAATCCATATCGAAGGTATATTGAGCAGCAGGGGGAATCCCCACCAGCACCAGTCTACCGCCGGGTTTAAGCGCTTTAACGGCATTAGTTACAGCATCCTGTTCACCACTGGCTTCAAATACCACATCAACCAACAGTTCCTCCTGTTCTTTTACCATTTGCTCCACATCTTCGGTATTGGGATTGATCAGGTACCGGGCGCCAATTTCCCCGGCCTTCTTTAACCTGTAATCCAAAGGTTCAACCATACCGATGTTGGTAATGCCATCGGCAGCCAGTTTAATCAGAATGCTCAATCCGATAGGCCCTGCTCCGAATAAGAGGGCTGATGTATTTGCTGTAACAGTACCAGCCTGTTTCACAGAGTAGACTCCAATTGTGAATGGCTCAATGAGTGCCGCCTGCACCGGGTTGAGTTTGCCGGTAACCGGGAAGCAGGTAAAGGAAGGCATTACAATGTATTCCGACAAGCAGCCTTCAAGCTGCCCGGGGCAGCCTAAAAAGCGGTTATTCCGACAGGTATGGGGCCGCCCGGCAAGGCACTGATCGCAGTGTCCGCAATGTACTGCAGGATCAACCACCACCAGATCGCCTGCCTTCACATTTGTAACTGCAGGACCGGCTTCTTCAATTATACCTGAACATTCATGCCCTACGGCAAAAGGATATTCCACCACCTGGGTGCCTATTTTACCTTCACTGTAATAATGTATGTCAGATCCACAAACACCTATAGATGTAACTTTTATTTTAACTTCATCGTCTTTTACGACAACCGGCACCGGTACTGAAGTCATTTCCATTTTACGAATGTCGGTCAATACTACTTTTTTCATTTTTACCTTCTGAATTGATTTGTTACAAGGAAACTGTTTCTTTAAAAATATAAAATACCATAAGCAGAATGGATGTATTTCAAGACGAAATTATAATTCAATTTAAACAAATTAATCCTGTTGAATCCTGTTCCACAATTATTTTATTTATTTTTTGGTTCCAAGTGAAAGGGTGACGGTTCAGGAAGGTGTGGGTTTAACACGAAGGGACGATGTACAAATCGATTAGTCACCCTCTCAAGGTCCAGTTCTAATATTTTTTATTTCAATAAGCTATTTATTCATACTGTTTTATACTGTTGCCGTTAACATTTATTAATAAAATTATATATATCTTTTATTTTGGAGCTGATTTTATACTATATTAGCAGAGTTTTAAGAGAATGTTAAATCTATGTTATTTGAAACACTACCTTTTCTCTGTTAAGCCAATATTTCTAGAGGTCTAACTAAGCTGGAACTATGAGCAACCGGGTTATCGCCACCATGATAGCCCGTTTTTTTTATGCCTTTTCTGATACATTCTGTCGGAAGCGAAAGAAAAACAATACGCCTGCAAGGCCCAGGCCGGCAAGGTAACCATACCAGATTCCTATAGGTCCTGCGTTCAGTGTAAATGAGAAGACATAACTCACCGGCAACCCAACTAACATATAGGCTGCAAAAGCAATTAACATAGGGATCTTCACATCGGCCATTCCACGCAAAGCACTCAGCATAATCACCTGCAAACCGTCGAAAACCTGAAAGATAGCAGCTACTATTAACAGCGTGGAAGCAATTTCTATTACTGCCTGATCGGTAGTGAAAATCAGTGGCAGATAATCTTTTGCAAGGATAAATATCAGCCCCATTACCGACATGAAAATCAGCACAAGGTGAGTGGAAGCATACGTAGCCATACGGACCGAGCGGATATCGTGTTGCCCCAACTGATGGCTAACCCTTATTGTAGTAGCCTGTGAAATTCCAAGTGAAATCATATAGGTAAAACTGGCCAGGCCAATGGCTACCTGGTGAGCAGCCAGGGGAGTTTCGCCGTGCCAGCCCATCATAACAGCTCCAACACTGAAGGTGGAAACTTCTACAATAATCTGGAAGCCTATCGGGAGTCCAATATTTAGCAGCGAAACAACTCTTTTTTTACTAAGAACCTGTGCACGGGCTTTGGCAAATACGCTGCGGAACTGCGGCTTCCTGAATATTATCATCATATACATTAACGGCATTGCCAGCCGCGAGACAAATGTACCAATACCTGCACCCACTAATCCCATTTCAGGAAACCCAAACTTACCAAAGATGAGCAGGTAGTTTAAAATAATATTGATTACATTGGTGGTGAGGGTGATGTTCATCGCTATCCGTGTGTTTCCAATACCTTCGAAGAACTGCTTTATTGAAAAAAAGAGCATAAACGGAAGGTAGGAAGCACACAACAATAAGTAATAGGGTTTTGCCAGCCTAAGTATATCAGGTTCCTGCCCCATGAATGGCAAAAGGAAATATATCCCCAGCATAACCATTGTTAAAGCAGCGCCAGCCAAAAAGTGGGTAAACAGACCGTTCTTCAGCCACTGCAACACTTTTACGGGTTCATTGTTGCCATAGGCTTTTCCTACAAGCGGCGTTAATCCGTAAGTAATTCCCATTCCGAAAAACATACCGATAATGAATACATTGTTGGCAAAAGCAGAAGCAGCAAGCTCAAGGGTACCTGCATGCCCCACCATTATATTATCGACAAGTGAAACGGTTACCTGTCCGATTTGCGAAAGCACAACAGGAATGGCCAACCTGATAAGGCGATTATAGAATGGTATGTACTGCGCCAGATTCACGGCGCAAAGTTACGTTATTGATTTAGATTGAAAACCAAAAACTCACTTTCAGCATAAAAGCATTTTGCGAAGTTACCCTGTTCATTCCCTTCAGACTTTTTATAACCGATGGCTCGTAACTGTTTTCATATCTTGAACGGTTGTTGGTCCATACAAAGTAAATGGTTGAACCAGTTTTGTATTCCCACCGGGCAACAAAGTTTGAACGAAACTCCTGAAAATTGAAATCCGGATTGTTTAACGTAAGGTTTCTGATAACATGTGTCCTTGTTTCATCAAGCAACACCCGTTCTCCATCTGCTGTTTCAATTGGTAACAAAGCAAACCGCTGATTGATATCAGTCGATTCTGAATCTGCTACCTTTCTGAAGTTTTCATATTTACCCACCGATGCATACGGATTGCCGTAGTATTGAAAAGAAAGTTCCGGTGTCACAAAGAATTCTGCACGAAGTACAGTTGAAAATGTTTTCCGTCCGATTGTTCCAACAATGTATTCCCTGTTATCGCCAATCATCTTTTGCATCACATACTGATTGTTGTCGGTTTGAAATGAAACGCTTGTGTTGGAAATTAAACTGAACCTGTTGCTGATTAACCACTGCATGTAAAAGCTATACTGTTCAGTACGAGTGACATCATCATCATTCCATATAAATTGAGGTCCCCCACCCAAAAACAGGTTTTTACTGCTGTTGGTCTGGATAAAAAGCCTTGTCATATTGCTGCCGTCGATTCTTAATGAGGGACCGCCGCGTAACTGCCGGGTATCCACCTCGTAGAAATCACGGCCTCCAAAGATATCCACCTTCCAAAGGTTCTTAAACTGCAGGCGCACCCGCCCCGACAGTGCATCGCCCAGTTTCTCACCACCGAAACTGCGGTTATGGTTTTGCTGCAGTTCAATGTAATAACTATTGAGGATGCCTTTCGGCTTATTCACCCAGTAAAGCATGTTTGCACCCTGATTAACATAATCAGCCTGGCGTAAATATCCCACATCATTGAGCTCCACACCCGGCGACCGCCAGTCGAGTGAGCCCGTCAGCCTGAACTTGCCACTGCGCTTGCCGCCCCTGAATTCTCCTCCCCACCCCTGCATCGTAGTAAGATCGGGATCAAACTCAAGATGCCCCGCATCCTCCCGCTGAAACAGGTGCCGTGAATTAAGCTGGAGAGAAGTCATGGCTTCCAGGCTCCCGCTAACCTTTGAAAAGAAACTTTTGGCATCAATAAAGTACTTTCGATTGTGCCAGTTGTGCTGAAAATCCAATCCGCCCACCAGGGAATTCTGAGGCATGTACTCCAGGTGTGCATCTTTAATGTTCCTGTAAGTGGAAGTGCCCATTCCTCCCAGTACCGTTTTTCCATTATTAAAATCCTGTTTTATCCTTCCTATAAAGTAGTTTGTAAATGGCTCAACGGCTTCTTTCCTTTCCAGGTCAGAGAAAGAAATCAAGGCATGTTCACGGGCTGTCATGCTGTTGATAATGCCTACCGAAAGCCCGGAATTGTTTTTGCCTGTCAGCTTTAGCGCATTCAGTATCGATGACTGATCAGGCATCGACAGTGTTTCATTCTCATCCACCTCGGGATAATAGCCTGGCGCAGCTCCGATACGTCGTGAATAAAAAAGCAAATCATTGCCTGCACCATAATCAAGAATGTTATTCCCTTCCAGGAAAAAAGGTCTTTTTTCATCGTAAAACACCTCGTAAGAAGTAAGGTTTAACTCAGAAGGGTCGGCCTCAACCTGTCCAAAATCAGGATTAATTGTATAATCGAGTGTAAAATTGGAAGTAACACCAACTTTGCCATCCAGTCCAAAGCCGGCAGTAAGCGCATTTGTCCCCGAGCCATTCTCATCGCGGGGGATTGGCAAATATTTGGTTTTTGCGTAGGGCAGCAATTCAAAATTTCGTTTATGGGGTATATTTTCAATACCACGAAGGTCACCAAAGATATAAACCATTGCAGGTGCATCAACCGGAATCAGTTTCCATTGATCCTCTTCCTTTAACCGGTCGATCCATCGCCAGATGTGCATGCCCCACACATGCTCCTTTTTATTGGCATATCGTAACTGATTGAACGGTATGCGCATTTCGGCGAACCAGGCGCTGTCGCCCACTGAGGCCTTTCCATCCCAAACCGCATCCCAGTTAAAATCCCAGCCATACTCCCCCAGGTGCATTAAATCAACTTTTTGGCCAGCAGCGGTAACATTGAATTCAAAGGCAGTTTGATTGTCGTTATATGAATCAATTGCAACACCAGCCATATCGCCCATATTCTCATCGCGGCGGCCAAGAACATCTCTGATCTTTTCCGGTTCAGAATCGTGGCATATAATTCCTATATATAAATAGGAATCGTCGTAAAGAATTTTTATCTCCGTTTGCTGGGAAGGCGCCTGTGCCTGCCGGGGCTGTTGCTGAATAAATTCTCCTTCCCAATTGCCAGCCTGTTGCCAGCATTCATCGTCAAGCCGGCCATCAATTTTAGGTTTTAATTCTGTCCGCGTTGCATGATAAGCTCTTTTTTGACTGGCATGGAAATTTACAAGAGAATCGTCGGAAAGAGTATAATTGTAATCCTGCGACAGTGCAATCAGCGAATTAAAAACAAAGAAAAGAAAAAGTAAAGGTTTAAAGTTCATCAAGTCTGAGTTTTGCTGCATCAAAAATAATATGTTTGAAGTAACAAAAAAATATTTATGCAAAATTTGAAATATAATTTTTGAACAGCTACTTCTATGATTCAAAAATCAATCATAGAAAATGAAGCCCAGACGGGCTATTTACATAAATTAACATTTAATGATTTGGTGGGGAATCAGTGAAATTTAATTTAGTGCCCGCAATTCAATACAAAAAAAGAGATTTTAAACAATTTAGACACAACAAGGTTACTTTATGTTGTATTTTTCACAAAAAAAGCAAATTAACATGCATAAGATATCAAAAGTTTTAATAGCCAACCGTGGAGAAATAGCTATCCGCATAATGCGTACCTGCCGGGAAATGGGAATTTCAACTGTAGCTGTTTTTTCTGATGCAGACCGAACCTCGCAACACGTACGTTATGCCGACGAAGCCTTTCATATTGGAGAGGCCCCGTCTTCGGAAAGCTACCTTAACATTGAAAAGATACTTGAAACAGCAAAAAAAAGCGGAGCCGATGCCATCCATCCCGGATATGGGTTTTTGTCGGAAAATGCCCGTTTTGCAAAAAGATGCCTTGAGGAAGGAATTATTTTCATTGGACCTTCTCCCGAAGTAATCGAACAAATGGGTGATAAAATTAAAGCCCGCGAAACCATGATTAAAGCTGGCATATCTGTAGTTCCGGGTACTGAGGGCAGTGTTGAAACGGAAGAAGAAACACTGGATGCCATCAGAAAGATTGGATTGCCGGTAATGATTAAAGCATCGGCAGGTGGCGGAGGCAAAGGTATGCGGCTGGTGCATAATGAAAGTGAAGTGATTTCAGCCGTAAGGGCTGCCCGTTCCGAGGCAAAGACTGCCTTTGGCGATGATGCTGTTTATATCGAGAAATACATCTCTTCTCCCCACCACATCGAGTTCCAGATCCTTGGCGACATGCATGGAAATGCCATACACCTGTTCGAGCGCGAATGCTCGGTTCAGCGTCGCCATCAGAAAATGATAGAAGAAACACCTTCGCCATTGATGACACCAGCCTTAAGAACAGAAATGGGAGAAGCTGCCGTTGAGGCTGCCAAAGCAGTAAATTACACCGGGGCCGGAACAATAGAATTCCTTGTTGACGACGACCTGAATTATTATTTTCTTGAAATGAACACAAGGCTGCAGGTTGAGCACCCCATCACCGAAAGGGTTACCGGTATTGACCTTGTAAAGCAGCAAATCAAAATAGCTGAAGGACATCCGTTGGAATACCGGCAGGAACAGCTTATCCAGCGGGGACATTCAATTGAATGCCGCATTTATGCCGAAGATCCTGATAATAACTTTATGCCCAGCGCAGGTAAAATTTATAAAATCTCGGAACCTTTGGGACTTGGAGTACGTACCGATGGATATGTTTATGAAGGATATGAAATTCCGATTCATTACGACCCCATGATATCCAAGCTGATCGTTTGGGGAGGCAACCGTGATGAGGCTATCCGGAGAATGCGCCGTGCCCTTTATGAATATAAAATCACAGGCGTTAAAACATCAATCAGGTTTCTGGAAAGAATTATGAATACCCCCGATTTCATAGAAGGAACATACAATACGCATTTCATCGAAAAAAACCAGGAGTATTTAATGGCCAATGATGCTTGTTCGGAATGTGACGACATGGTAGTCATTGCAGCCTACATCGACCATTTCTCAAAAATTAACCGGGTGCAGGAAAACAACAAGGAGTTTGCGCCAGCTCAAAGCCGATGGAAGAAGAATCCTTACATCAATCATTTTTAACAAAAAAATTTTATGTCACTCGAAATAAAAATTAACGATCGGACAACCACCGTAAAACTGATTAGCCAGAATGGAAATCTCCTTGAAATTGAAGTGGATGGAAAAATATATCGTGTTGATTTGCTGCATACACCCGACGGAACTTTTTCCATTATTGAAAGCGGCAAATCATACAATATCGAGCTGGTGCCAAAAAATCAGCCAAAAAAGTACACGGCTCATACCCTTTACCACACATACGATGTAGAAATTGTTGATGCCGAAGCCCGTTACCTCATAAACCGGGGATCGAACGGAGCCGCAAGCCTCGAAAAAACCATCCTGTCGCCTATGCCCGGAAAAGTGGTAAAAGTGCTTTTAAAAGAGGGCGATGTGGTACAAAAAGGTGAAACTGTAGTGATAATTGCAGCCATGAAAATGGAAAGCGAATACAAATCACCTGCCGACGGTGTTATTAAAAAGGTAAATGTTAAGGAAGGCGACACAATCGAAGGGAATCAAGTTCTTGTTGAAATCGAATAAACCTGTTTTATATATGGATTTAAATGAAAAATACAGCCAGCTCGAAGACTTCAATAAAGAAGCAGAGCTAGGAGGAGGAATTGAACGCATTGAAAAACAACACAGTGCAGGTAAAAAAACAGCCCGCGAACGGGTTCTGCAATTGCTCGATCCGGGCACATTCAATGAAATAGACAAACTGGTAACCCACCGGAACCACGATTTCGGCATGCATGAGAAAAAATTTCTGGGTGACGGAGTTGTAGCCGGTTACGGTAAAATAAACGGAAAACTGGTATATGTATTTGCACAGGACTTTACCGTATTTGGAGGTTCGCTTAGCCGGGCGAATGCCGATAAGATTGTGAAGATACAAAATATGGCCCTGCAGATGGGAGCCCCGGTAATCGGGCTGAACGATTCGGGAGGCGCCCGTATCCAGGAAGGAGTGGAAAGCCTCGCCGGCTATGCCGACATATTTTACAACAATGTGATCTCTTCGGGCGTAGTACCCCAGATTTCTGCAATTTTGGGCGCTTGCGCCGGAGGAGCCGTTTACTCCCCTGCCCTTACCGATTTCATATTTATGGTTGATGAAAAAAGCCATATGTTTGTTACCGGCCCCGATGTTATTAAAACAGTTACCCACGAAGATGTATCCAAAGAAGAACTGGGAGGAGCTAAAACGCACAGCACCAAAAGTGGGGTGGCTCATTTTACAGGCTCCGACGAAGAGCAAACCCTGATGATGATCCGTGAACTCATCAGTTTTCTGCCTTCAAACAATATGGAAGATGCGCCTGTTAAATCAACCATTGACCCATCCGACCGGGTAGATGAGAAACTACAGGACCTGGTACCCGCCGACCCCAACAAGCCTTACGATATGCACGAAATTATCCAAAGTGTAATCGACAACAAGCACTTTCTGGAAGTACAGCCGAGATATGCCCGGAACATAATATGCGGATTTGCACGGTTTGCAGGCCAGCCGGCAGGTATTGTTGCCAATCAGCCGGGTCACCTGGCCGGTGTGCTCGATATCAATTCATCGACAAAAGCCGCACGCTTTGTAAGGTTCTGCGACGCATTCAACCTGCCGTTAATTACCTTTGTTGATGTACCAGGTTTCCTGCCAGGCACAGCACAGGAGTTTGGCGGAATTATCAAACACGGGGCAAAACTTTTATATGCTTTCTCAGAGGCTACAGTACCGAAAATAACCCTCATCACCCGCAAGGCTTATGGGGGAGCATATGATGTAATGTCGAGCAAACACATCGGGGGTGATGTTAATTTTGCCTACCCAACGGCAGAAATAGCCGTAATGGGCCCTGAGGGAGCCATCAATATTCTTTACCGGAATAAATTTAACGATGAGGAAAGGGTAAATGCAGTGAACGAGTACCGCGAAAAATTTGCAAACCCCTATAAGGCAGCTTCACTGGGCTACATCGATGAAATCATCCATCCGCGCGATACCCGTAAGAAAATTATTGGCGCCCTTGAAATGACCCGCAACAAGCGTAAGTCAAACCCGCCCAAGAAACACGGGAACATTCCGTTGTAGGGCAGAGAGCAGAGGGCACACAGCAGGGAGTCAGACAGTGAACAGTGAACAGTAAACAGTCCATTGATTTGCATTAGCGATATTGTATGAGAAAATAACTTAAATAGTTAGCTGCCATTTAATGATGGTTCAGGTGCAGCGCACCGTAATATTATGAGCTGGATTAAGGGAAAGTTGAAGGAAAGCCTGGTGTATCTAAGACTCTGAGTGAAATGATATCTGTTTGAATATTAGTAGGTTTAAAGTAGTTATATAATAGTAAACAGTCCCTGACGATCCAGCGGGAATAGTCCCGTGGGTCTCTTCCCCATATTAACATTGTCGCAACTAGTGGGCACTGCTCCTAATTAACATTGGCCCACCTGCAGGGCACTGCCCCACGGGACTTTGAGTTTCCAACTCAAAGATCTTTAGAAATCCTGAGGCCATGACAACGACAGTAGGTTTCACCAAAAATGTCGGACTTACAAAGTCCGACTCCCGGGCGTCCGGCGCTCTGAATCAGCGATGGTAAAAACTGGTAACCCTCTCAAGCTAACATACATCGCTGTTAATTGCAGGGTATGTTATCTGGGGGAGCGATTTCCCTGCCCGACTGTGTTATTCAGGCGGGTGAATCGCTCATTTAAATTATTTTTTAAAATTATTGTACCCCTTGTTACCATCAATCATTCATCATTTATCCGTATTCTAAAGCCAAACGGAACTACCATCACTAGCTGACAATTTGCCTTTACAACACATAATCGATAATCCTAAATCAACAGAATTGGGGTGGTTTCTTCACATTTTGAAACTACCAATTCTTCATGCTTGCTATTGCTAACTTATATGTTCATTGGATTTTAGCTGAGTGAGTTAGTAATTTCCTGTTTTTGGAATTATTCTTGCAAAATGCAAAATAACTCCCGAAGGAATACTTAGTGTTGTCGTATCAAAAACAGGCAGTTATTTTGAACCGGGATCTTTACAGAAAATTGATAATGCTACCGTTTACCTGGAAAATAAACATGGAAATCAGCAAAAAGCTAATTCCATGGGCAACGGAATTTATAAGCTCGACCAGGTATTGGCAGAACCCGGCGATAAATTTAAACTGATATTAGAAGTTGACGGAGTAAACTATTTGGCTGAATCCACTGTAATACATCCGGTGGAGATCGATTCAATCAGTTACAGCTATTATGAAGGGGACAGTTTTTTCAGACCCGGATACAGGTTTCACCTTTCACTTACAGATCCACCAGGAGTGAAGAATTACTACCGCATCAGGGTATTCAAAAACAAGTATCTTTTTAATCGCCCCAATGACCTTGTAGGGTTCGATGATACTGACAATGAAGGTAAAACCATTAAGGTAAATTTGCACAGTCAGTATTACCTGGAAACAGGTGAAACCGTAATGATTGAACTGCTGTCTATTGATCGTCAGGCATGGGAATATTTTACCACATTTGCTGATTTGGTAAATACCGGCCCTGATTCACCTGCCCCGGCTAATCCGGTTTCCAGCTTTAGTAACGGCACCCTGGGATATTTTTATGCATGGTCATACAGCCGGAAACTGGTGACGGTGGAAGAGGATGGGGATTGATTGAGATTGATTCCAGACAGTTCTGAAACCTGTGTTAAATTGTTAATGTCTCCCTTTTTAAACATGGAAACTGTGAACTTTAAACTATGAACTGCACTTCCTCCCACCCGCACCCCTAACCCCTAAGGGGGCCAAACGCTCCACAAATGATTCCAGCCAGTCCTGATACCTGTGTTTAATTGTTAATGTCTCTTTAAACCGAGAATTTTAAACTGTGAACTTCCTCCCAGCCAGTCCTGATACCTGTGTCTAATTATCTTATGTCTCCACAACTCCGAACTCTGAACCCGGAACCCGAAACTTTAAACTCGAAACTCATTAAAACGATCGTGAAACCATCAACTGTACGCCCAAATTCCGACCTGAAACACTGCCTGCATCGCACGCAGCAGAAAGACCCAACTCAACGGGAAAGCCCGGACGGGTGTACTGCACTTCCAGAATACCCGAAACCTGCCGGCGGGAGGGCTCATAGCGGGTAAAATACCGTCCGTAATGCCGGACAAAGGTGAGCATTCCTTTCCACCGGAGGTACGGGGGAAGGGCGCCATTAGCCCCCAGATGGTGAGCATAAAACATATTCGACCCGATTCCGTGTGAGATGTCGCCTTGCACCACCACAGGAAAAAACAGCGGCGAGCCCATGACCTGCTGGTGATAGGTAAAGCCGCTCCGGTACACACCATTGTTAAGATATCCGTCCGGTTCCTGGCGGTCCCATGCTCCGCGAATGCTCTGCTGACGCGTGCTGGTGTATTCGTATACCACATCGGTTATGAGCTGTTGCCTGTTGTTAAGGCTGATATGCAATCCGAGCAGGTTATCGGGCCAGTTACGCCAGTTCATGCCCGACAGGTCCTCAAACGGATGACTCAGATAAAACACAGCCTTCAAATCAGTAAACCGTTTGGTTGCCCTAAACTGATAGGTACCCAATTGATTACCTGCAACGTTCAGTTGGTCTGTTCCGGGAAATGTTTCATCACCCGACGAACCGGTAATATACTGCAGGTATGCTTTAAACCCTGAAGGCATTTTTCCAATTGCTTCCACAGGTGATATGCCTCCCCACATCACAAAATGCTCCAGACCACCCTCCAGCTCCCATGTGGGCGACAGGTGCACCCGCAGGTAGAGAGACTTATGGTGCAGTCGTGCCTTATCAACAAACCGGTCGTCGTTCAAAATGCCTTCATCGTACTCCACCCTGAACCGGAGCCGATCCTGCATGAACGGTACCACTTTGTATCCGTTGGTGCCAAAGCGCAAACGGGGATGAGGCCGTGCATTGCGGCTGCGGGCCAGATTGCCGTTGGTGGCTGATAAACCAGCATACTGTTCAGGCTCGTAAAACAGTCCTCCCTTCAACTCCCAACCCTTCCAGATTATCCCTCCAAATGCCTGATTAAGCTGATAATAATTTGTTTCGCCGAAACCAGCAACCGTCTTACCCCCCCAGGTATAGCCCAAAGCGGAAGCGGACGTGGAAGCAGAGGATCGATAAGATTGTCCAATATATAAATCGGTAAGGTTCAGCCATGAACCGGCAGGTTGAATTTTCCCATCACGGTTGGCAACAAACCAAAAAGGCATCAGGCTGTCAGTGGCTGCAAGCGTTTTATTGTTTATAGTAATGCGGATTGGCTGCTGTCCAAATGATGAGCCAGCAATCAGCAACGCTATAATAATCGGGTAAAATTTCATCTTAATTAAAAATTGCGCGAATTTAACAAAATGGATTAAATAATGAGGAAATTGTGAAATTGTGAGATTGTGCAATTGAAATATGGAAAAACTATGAAACGGGTACACTTTTGCTCTAGGCTGATTAAGATAACCGGAAGCCCAATGAAAATTAGTTAATTACTGTTGACTGTTTTACACATTGAATTTTGATAGCAGAAGAATATTCCAACGAGAAAAAGGATTCCATCCTTGAATGCTTCAAATATAAGGATGGAATCCATTAAAGTTCTATAAACGATAGCATCCCTGCTTTCCATAGCAAAGTTAATTGTGCCATGAAACCGTTCTTTTGAAAAGAACGTTGCCATTCTCCAAACTGGCAAGCACTGTAATTGCCTTCGCTCTTTGCTCTATGTCCCAAAGGTACTATGTGCACTACGTCTTATTTCACTTCATCAGGATTTAACACTTTGCGTGAACTCTTTCCGTCGTCTTTATAATTTCCGTAGCCGTACCCATAGCCGTACCCATAACCATAACCGTAGCCATAGCCATATCCCCCACCAAAATTATAATTCTTTTTCCCGAGTTTAATGTCGTTAACAATCAATCCCACTCCCCTTAATTCATGTTTCGTAACCTCCTCAAGAGCAGTTTTTAGTGCCATCTTAGGTGTAAATTTATGGCGCACCACAAACAGGTTGGCATCCACAAAGTCGTGCATATGGAAAAGGTCGGCAACATAACCTACCGGTGCAGTATCAATTACAATTACATCGTAAATTTCCCTTAGTTCTGCAAGCAAATCCAAAAGCTTGCTGTCGGTAAGCATCTCTCCCGGGTTGGGCGGAATGGGTCCGGCAGGAATAATTTTAAGCCACGGATGCCTGGTAGAAAAAGTAATTTCCTCACGACCGGCCTTGCCAATAATGTAATTCACCACGCCCATATCTGATTTCAGCCCAAATTCTTCCTTTAATTTTGAATTCCGGAGATCAAGATCAAGCAGCACAGTTTTTTTATGAAGCAAAGCAAACGATGATGCAATGTTTACTGAATTATACGACTTCCCTTCTTTTGGGAACGTAGAAGTAACAGCTATCACCGGGTTTGCTTTTCCTTTTGTTATAAGGTTCAGTTTGGTACGTATGGCCCTGTAAGATTCACTTGCAGGAGAGTTGGGCTTGTCGAGGACCAGGGTACGTTTGTTCTTCTCTGATTCAGTGTGAAACACATGTCCAATAATTGGGTAACTGGTAATGGCTTCGATATCGTCCTGTGAAACTACTTTGTTATTAAAGAAGTCGGCTAACATAATAATGCCTGCTGGCAATCCCAGCCCCAGTAAAAGTCCGATGGCATAAATCATCATCGTTTTGGGTTCAACCGGACCAGTACCGTTCATTTGCGGTTCTTCTATAACCTGGCTGTCGGGAATATTGGAAGCTTTTGCTATTTGTGCTTCCGACAGTTTTTGAAGCAGAAATGTATAAATTTCGTTGTTCAGTTTGTATTTCCGTTCAATATTCACATAGTTGCGTTCGGTGGCCGGAAGCCTGCGTACCTCTGCGTCAAACCGTCGTATGCGCAGGTTCAGGTTTTCAAGTGCCATATCCGATTGCGAAATAATGTTATTGACATTTTCCAAAAGTGAATTTTTAACTGTTTCAATCTGTGCATTCAGCCGCAGTATAGTCGGATGCTGTGAATCACTGCGAATGGATGTCTGGCTTGACTTCTGCGTAATAAGCTCGTTTAACTGAAGGATCAGGCTATTCAGAAGCGGGTCCTGAATTCCCATTGCCGAAGGGGCAATTACTGTTTCCAGTTCCTGGTTATTGCCTTTGCGAATATAATCTCTCAGATAATGGTAATATTTATTCTGGGTTTCCAGCGCCACCTTTTCCTGGTCGAGTTCCCGCATTTGCTCCAGGAGTTGCTGCGATTGCATGGAAATATCAAGTACCTGGTGTTCACTTTGAAACGATTCCATCCGGGTTTCGGAAACGTTCAGCGAATCAGAAATATTCTCGAGCTGAGAGGTGATGAACTGCACGGTACGATTGGCGTTCTCGTTTTTCTTTTCAAGGTTGTCGAGCTGGTAAACCTCCGTTAGCTTATTCAGAAAAGCAACTGATTTTTTTACATTGTAATCCCGCAGGGTAAGTGTTAATATGGAAGTTGCCTCATCGTTGAGTGTTACCTGGAGGTTATTCCTGTAATTTTTCACCAGTGCGCTTTTTGTATTGAACCTGAACTTGTAGTCGTTGGTTGCGTTTGCGTTAAACTGTTCGTTGAGCAGAATAGTGAAGGAAAATTCAGCGGAAGAAATTTTTGTTCCCGGTTCAACAGTCTTTGAAAAAGCATACGATGATTTTTTTTCTGTTATCTCTTCTTCAGAATAACTAAATACAGATATTTCCTCTTCGTCAAGAGACAATTGAAGTTTCCCGGTTGGTTCAATTGTAAGGTTAAAATCGGCATTAATTATCTGGGGATGCTGTTCATCCCAAATCACCACAAAAGGCACTTCCTTATATCGTTCCGAAGTAGCAACTCTTCCTACTGCATAGTAGCTAACTTCAAAATCAAGCTCATCGAGTGTACGCGAAATGATCGGGGTGGAGCTCAGTATGATCATCTGATTGAAAATGTTCTGCATGCTGTTCATCCCACCCAATCCTTCAAAAATATTCTGCGACATACCTGCAGCCCCTCCGCCAAATGGAGTGGACTTGTTTTCCTCCTCTACCAACATGGAAGAACTTATTTCGTATACAGGCACCGCATACCTGTTGTACACATAAGCCACTCCCAGGGCGAGGACAACTGCTAATACAAACCAGTACCAGTGTCGTAAAAATTTAAAGATTATCTTTTTCAGGTCAATGCTGTCCTCATCTTCCTTGTTTCCTGCATAGCCGTTATTTACCTGATTGTTATTTTTTATTTCCATGAATTGTATTTTGAGAAAAAGGGTTTTTCTAATTAAGAAAAATATTGAGCAAAAGCAATCCCACTGATATAACGGAGGCGGTAATACTTACAGGTGTTGCGTAGGAGAGATTTTTTGCACCATAAATTTTAGTACTGTGTTCCACATAAATTACATCATGGGGCAATATATAATAATAAGGAGAACCAATCAGGTCCGGATCGGTAAGGTCGAGTTCGGCAATGTGTTTTCCTTCGGGCAACTCACGAATCAGCTTAACAGATTTTCGGTTTCCGTAATCGGTAATGTCGCCCGCAGTGCCAAGTGCCTCAAAAATTGTAAGCTGATTTTTCACCATATGTTGTTGTCCGGGTGCTCTTACTTCGCCAAGCACGGTTATATTCCGGTTCACCAGTTTTACGAAAACCGAAGCGCTTTCAAGATAATTATTCACCTTCATTTGAATGATATCCCGTACTTCTGCTGTGGTTAGTCCTTCAACTTCTATTTCCCCCAGTTGCGGATAGGAGATATTGCCCCGTTCATCCACCAGAAATGTAATCAGTTCAAGACTGCTGGCAGAACTTCCCAGGCTTCCAGTATTCATCTGCGTGTTAACTAGATTTAAGAATGCAGCATTCATCGGATCATCGCTTATTACCTGGATAAAAAGCTGATCATCGGGACGTATCCGGTACTCATCCGGTTTAATGCCGCCTGCCAAGGTATAGCCGGTATCCGTTCCATAGAGGTAAGTCACTTCCTGCAACGGTGTGCTGCAGGAATCCATTATAGCAATAACTGCAATATATACCAACAGCTTGCTAAGGAAAAGTTGCTTAATCGCCATTAAAAATTTTTTGGCAAAAGTAGCATCCATTTTTAAAAGAAAAAATATATGACTTGTTAATGTTCAGTAATTTATTATTTTTTTACCCGAAGGTGAGGATTGGGGGTAAATGGGAAATGAGAGAGATGGTGATTGAGGGTGAATGAAGGATCGGAAAAAAGAACCACATCTTTGGCAGAGGTTACGGTTACGGTTACGGATACGGATACGGTTACGGATACGGCCAGGGGGAAAAGAAAGGCAAATCCGGCGAATCTTCCGACAGGAAATTATTGCAAAAGGAGGAGCTGGTATAGTTCAAGTGGGTTCTCTCAGTCCCGTCATAGTTAACCCGCCCAGGTGCAGTTGCCGGCACTTTATTAAATGGCATAGCAAAATTCTGCATTTACATCTTTAAAAAGCTGGCTACGTAACCTTACAGACCCCAATGACGGCTTTAATGTCAGGGAGTGTTAGTGCAATTAAGGGAACCGTTTTTTTGAAGAGAACGGTTCATTAATTTATAAGTGCCTGTACTAAATTCACCACCTCCGGTCAAATGTTCTCTTGTTGTCGAATTTCCAAGTGGAAACCGTTCACTTTTAAAATAAGGTTAAAGCCGGACAGTTGTTACAAATTCATTATTTATCCATTGGCTAAAGCCGAACGTCAATTTCCTGATGATCTGCCCCATGCCGCTTCATTCCGGTTCCATGCTTCAAAAATTGGACTGTGTACAAATCAGGGACAAGTTGTCCTAATCTGACAAAATGTGCACATATGGTTATAAAATATTTGGAATTAAATAATCTAATTTCATAAATTGTATGAAGTTTTAATTTGTAATCCTTACTGCAATCATCTGAATAAAAATATTAAAGAACTAAATAAAAGAATCGAATCCACTGAACCCAGCTGAAACAAGTAGCACATGAAACAATCAGAATTAACCTTTATCCCCGACCTTTATTATTACGTGAGGCATTTTAATAAAATTAACATTAGTTTAAAAACAAAAATAAATTACATGAAAAAACTTACAAATTCATACTTTTGGAAGCGATTTATTCCAAAACTGAAAGCACCAGCTCTGACACTTGCTTTAATTGTGGCGGTTATTTTGCAGGGAAGGGGGGATACAATTACAAGCATTAAAAAAGGTAATTATAATTCGGGAGCCACCTGGTCCGGAGGAATTGTACCTAAACCTACCGATGATGTAGTAATAGCTACAAATGTAACTATTGTAATTAACACTTCAGAGATTTGTCATAATCTTACTATAAATGAAGGTGAAACTTTAAATATTAATAATTATTCTAATGATTATACAAAATTAACTGTCAATGGGACACTGACTATCGTTGGGAATGGAACAATTGTGTCAGATACTAATCCTATAGTATATGGCACTACTAAAGCACTTGTTTATTCCGGAACAAAGGCCAAGACTACTGGTTTTGAATGGCCTACTAAATCAGGACCAACCGATGTGAGCATAAACAACAGTGGCGGGGTTACTATTTCCGGACCAAGAACTGTATCAAACTTAACCATCAATCCCACTGGTGCAGCAACTATAAATTCAGGGCTCTCAATAACCATTAACACAGCATTATTAATTGAATCTTCTTCAGCAGGAACTGGCAGTTTAATTATTGGAGATCGTCCACTGAAAGGTACAGGGACAAAATCCGTGCAACGCTACATCCCCAGCTCCGGCTGGCATATTGTTTCTTCGCCTGTTTCAGGGCAGCAATTGGGCAGCTTTGTAACCAATAATTCTATTGCTAAGGATGCAACAGCCAATGATTACGATCTTGCTCCATATAACACAACTGATGATGCCTGGACACCTTATACCATTGCCGGTGATACATTAACTTTTGGAGTAGGCCAAGGTTACGTACTGCGGCGCAGCACTGAAGGAACAGTAACTTTTTCCGGAACAATCAATTCCGGATTAATTTCATTTTCAAATTTTGTTACCGATGGTTTTGGATGGAATGCGCTAGGAAACCCATATACTTCAGCGATTTATGCAAAAGGTGAAGGCAGTATTTTAAATGCTCTTATAAGTAGGGGTATTTTGCCTTCTGCCAATCAGGCATTGTATGTCTGGGACGAATCAGCTAATGATTATTACACCATTTCAAATAATAATTTTGGAGCATTCCCAAATGATGACGGTGAAACTCTTCCTGATTTAGACCAGGCTTTTATTGCCGCTGGACAGGGATTTATTGTAAAAGCGGCAGCAAATAAAATTGTATACTTTAAACCTGAAATGCAGGTCTCTCAGCCAACCACACCGCTTAAATCGGCTAAAGCACCAGGTCCTGCCATCAGGTTATCAGTAAGAGCCGGAGATATGATAAACCAGACCATGGTAGCTTTTGGAAAAGATATGACAAACGGATTGGATCCATCATACGATGCAGGCAAATTAAAAGGCAATCCCGATTTGGCGCTTTATACCAGATTGGTTGATGGCAGCAGTAGTGTTGATTTTGCAGTTCAGGCGCTGCCCGATATTTCTTTTAACGAAGTGCGGATTCCGGTTGGCCTCGATTTCCCGGCTGGCGGAGAGGTAACTTTTTCACTTGAGGTATCAACCGGTTTCCCTACTGAAGCAGAGGTGTACCTGGAAGATACCCAAACCCAGACCTTAACAAAACTTAATGTTGAAAATGCAAAATGCACAGCAACCATTGCAGCAGGAACAGCGGGATCTGGACGTTTTAACTTGCTGATAACAAAATACACAGCAACAGGTATTAACAGTCCGGTTGCAGAAAACACTTTCAAAGTTTTCAACCTCGACAACACCATTTACATCAATGGCCCTGCCAATCCAGAAATCACTTTTACGCTTTACAGTATCAATGGTAAAATTTGGACCAGCCGTCGAGCAGAGAACCTGAGCCAGAACAGGATTGATGTTTCAGGCATTCCTGCCGGAATTTACCTGTTAAACATTAAACAAAATAGCATCAGCCAGACAGAAAAACTGGTTTTAATGAATTAGCTACGAAGTATAATAAATTAAATGATATACAATGAGTAAAGATAATAGTAAAAAAGTCAGAATCGCATCTGATGAAAAAATCACACGAAAAGAGGCTTTCAAAAAGGTTGGTATAACAGCATTGACTGCAACAACTTTATTGTTTCTGGATACAAAAAACGCCAGTGCAAGCTCAATTACTCCTGCAAGACCCGGAAGACCGCCGAGAAAACCATAATGTATTTTTTCATGCTAATGAAAAAGGCACGAAAAAAAAATAATTGATCAAATTTGATTATCTCGTAAAAACAACTATAAAATTCGATCCTGGTTACTTATACCGGTTCTTTCTTTTTTTTCATTAGATTTTACTTCCATGATAGTAAATGCAATGCAAAAAACTCAGACGTCTTCACCAAATACAGTTATCCTTAAATTAGGTTACTCTTATGCAACCTGGTTTCAACCTTCAAAATCATTTGTTTTGTTTGAAGAACCTGCTTACGATGTTTTTCGCCTTTATAAGCAAGGCTATTCATTAAACCATATAATTTCAGTTTGCAATGAAAAATATGGGCACCTTGAAGAAAATATCTCCGCTTTTACACATGAAATGATTAAAATGATTCAGCATTTAAATCAACCTGAAAATGCAGTTTCTATTTCCTTAAGGCCCTCAGTAATAAAATCAGTCCCTGCTTCAGTGTATTCGGTGAAAACATACAAAATTGGCAACAAAACAATTTCAATGTATTATCAAAATGATTTTCTTGAATTCTCAATACACCCGTTATTTATACACCTGACAGATGTAAGCCTGACAGATTCAGAATCACAAAACTCCGCACACAAAATCGAATTATTTGAAAACAACAGATTGTTCTTTTTCAGATACAACGGACAAATTGTAGATGTGTTTAAAAAGAAACATATTGAATATTTTACAGGCTCAGTAAAACAACAAATTTACAGTATTTTATTCAACAAAGATTATAACGGGTGGATGATGACCCTTCATGCATCGGGTGTCGTAAAAAACAGGCAGGCCATAATGTTTTCGGCAGCAGGCGGAGCAGGGAAAAGTACTATTTCGGCCATACTAAAAGCAAACGGTTATGGATACCTTTCCGATGATTTTATTGCAGCTGACGATAATGGAGAAGTATTTCCATTTCCTGCTTCAATTTCGGTAAAGGAAGGAGCTGCTGAAAGGCTGTCGGTTTATTACCCTGAATTAAAAGAAATGAATCCGGTACGTGCAATTACCGGGAAACAGGTTCGTTACCTTACTGTTCGAAATCAAACAGAAATCAATAATGCGCCATATCCGGTTAAAGCATTGGTTTTTGTCAAATTCAAAAAGTCCGCACCTTATCTTTTTGAAAAAGTTGAAAAGAAAGATGCGTTGCAGTTGCTGCTGAAAGAAACCTGGGTAAATCCTGATACTGAAAACGTATCCCGATTTTTCGATTGGGTCGGGAAAACACCATTCTTCAGACTTCAATATTCAAAAACGAACGAAGCGCTTGAAGCCACCGAAAAAATTTATGCATTATGAACCCCCTGACCTTTAAATTTTGCTGGAAAGTGTGCCTCCCGATGAATACCCTGAATTTCAGGATTAAAATAAAGAAAAATATCAGCTATAATGATAAAAATCATGAATACGGTTTGTTCTCTGATAAAAAGTTAATACATTGCGGCGCTTTTAAAAACTAAAATGTAAACCATACACTCATGTCCCTATTTATTCAATATTTTTCAACCCGGTTTCTGCCCCGGTGGATGGTTCTAACATTCGACCTTTCAGTGGTATTTGTTTCCTGGATAATGGCCTACTTCCTCCGTTTTAACTTCCAGTTGAACGCGGTAGAGGCAAACCTCAATCTGGTTCATCTGGCAGTTGTTTTTCCTGTTTTTCTTTTTTGCTTCCGCATTTCACGATCATACTCCGGCATCCTGAGACTAAGCGCTATTGAAGATGTATTGCGTGTCATCTCCGCCACAGTTTGTTCAGGCCTTATACTTGCTCAGATTTCATTTGCCGGAAGGCTGTTGATTGCTCCCTCCATTTTGGTTATACCGGTTTCGGTAATCATTATTCATGTTCTTTCGGTTGCCGCAGTACTTGTAACGGCAAGACTGATGGCCAAAATGGTTTACCTGAGAGTTTTCAGAAGCGAAAAAGGAAAGAAAAATGTAATTATTTTTGGTGCCGGCGAACTCGGGCAGATTACCTTCAACGCCTTGCTCCGCGACAACTCAGAAAAGAGCAACATCATCGGGTTCATCGACGATAACCCCTCACTTCGGGGAAAGTACACTGCCGGTGTTCCCATTTACTCTGTAGAAAAGGCATTCAGCAAAATCATCACTCAAAAAAATGTGTCCGAGTTGATATTTGCAATCGATTCGTCGAATATCACGCAAAAGCGTAAACGGGAGATCACCGACCGGTGCCTGGAAATTAACCTGGTAGTAAAAGAAGTACCGTCAATAAAAACATGGATTAACGGCGAGCTGGAAGCAAAGACCATCCGCCGCATAAACATCGAAGACCTGCTGGGAAGAGATGCTATTGTGCTGCAGTGCCAAAACATTGCTGCAGGACTTAAAGATTCTGTTGTTCTGGTAACCGGGGCAGCCGGTTCCATCGGTTCAGAGATCGTGCGCCAGCTGATAATCTTCCGTGTAAAGCAGGTAATCCTGCTCGATAAGGCTGAATCGGACCTGTACGACCTGCAACAGGAGATTTTAGGTAATTCCCATACAGAATTCAGGATTATTGTGGGCGATGTGACCAACAAGTACAAGCTCCGGCAGGTATTTGAAAAATACACTCCCAACATCGTGTTCAATGCGGCAGCCTACAAGCACGTGCCCCTGATGGAGGAGTTCCCCTGGGAAGCCCTGCGGGTAAATGTGGGAGGCACCAAAAACCTTGCCGATCTGGCCATCGAGTTCAACATCGATAAGTTTGTTTTCATATCTACCGATAAAGCCGTGAACCCCACTAATGTGATGGGGGCATCGAAGCGCATCAGTGAAATTTACATCCAGTCGCTGGTGCAGTCGGAAATGGGTTCCACACGGTTTATAACCACAAGGTTTGGAAACGTACTCGGCTCCAACGGGTCGGTCGTGCCGCTGTTTAAAAAACAGATCGAAAAGGGCGGTCCGGTTACTGTTACCCATGAGGACATCACACGCTACTTCATGACCATCCCCGAGGCCTGTCAGCTGGTGCTGGAAGCAGGGTTCATGGGCAAGGGCGGTGAAATATTCGTATTCGACATGGGTGAGCCGGTAAAAATATATGCCCTGGCCGAAAAAATGATCTCCCTGTCGGGCTTTATACCCCATAAAGACATCGAAATAAGTGTTACCGGTTTGCGGCCCGGAGAAAAGCTGTATGAGGAGCTGCTCGACAACAGGGAAGAACTGCTGCCTACCCATAACGATAAAATACTTATAGGTAAGGTCCGTAAGCACGATTTCCAAAAAGTAAACAAAAAAATAACCGACCTGCTAACCGGCCTCGATGATAAAAGCCGTCAGGAATTGGTGGAAGAAATGATGGGCATTGTTCCGGAATTTCTCCCCATGAACCCGTTATATACCTTTTTCAAACCATCAAATGATTCTTCCGATTCTAATCCGCACAGAGAGTTTTTGAATATAAGCAAACAGTGACCCACGGAAGATAGTGAACAGTCAAACAGTGAACAGTCAAACAGTCCGCTGAATTGCTTTAGCAGTATTATATAAAAAATAACTTGAGTAAACCAGCAGCCATAGAGACTGGAGAGTCATCTTAGGGAGCTATCCCTCTGCACCGGCCATGTTCCTGCCAACGATTCCGGAGGAATCAAATGTGTATAGCAATGCAGCCTCAATCTACCGCCTCGCGGCGCAACTGCCGGCCTGGGTTTGAAAATCATCCTTTCCATGCGCCTTCCCAATGTCTAATGACCAGTTTCGGGTTCCGGGTTCCCAGTAACCAGTTGAAGCGCAGCGGAAATCCCGCCATGCACCAATTTCAATAGGTAAAAAACATTGAAAAGGAGCAGAGAATAGCAAATACAGAAAAACCTTGTTAGGCGGGATGACCAGTTACCAGTTTCGGGTTTCGGGTTTCGGGTTCCGGGTTCCCAATGGCCAGTAAAATAACATCATTCAGGCAGTCTTTAACTCTGAACTTTAAACTCTGAACTTTAAACTGTCCCGCTTCCTTTCATCCAGCGGGATTAGTTTCCCGATAACGGGACAGGCTCACCTGCGGAATTCGCTGCGCACACTTGCAAATTCCGGGTGTCACTGAATGACCAGTAACCAGTGATCTGCCTTATAATTCGAAATCAAGGCGCAAAAGGAAAACCGGCTTTATTGGTGCTTCCTTCCCGTTTGCCTAATTTAAAAGCGATACCTGCCGAAAAATTTAAAAACACCCCGGGAACGCTCATCTGGCCTTCTGCACCGTTAAAGTTTTGCAACACCTCCGGAAGGACAAACTGCATGCGGTTTATGTTGGCTGCCAGTTTCAGGCGTACCAATTCCGATAACCCGTAACTTAACCCGCCACCAAATGAATACACCACATCGGAATTCCTGTCGGGCTGATAATTATTGCCAAAAATAAGCGCATTGATTTCGCTGTCGGTGAAAAGCAGTTCCAGCTCGTAAAACTGAATGCCGGCTCCTGCCTTTACAAAAAAATCAAGACTGCCCGGGCTATGAAGGTTCCGGCCAAAATGATAGCTAACAAATACATCCGGACCATATAGCCTGATGTTGTAATCCATTGCTGCCCCCAGCGGGTCATCAACACTTATGGGAATGCCCAAAACAGAAAGATCGGCTGTAGCGGCATGACCCTTCAGCGACGACCATGAAAATCCGGCGCCCGCTTCCAGAGCAGGCATAACAAAGCGGCTTATCTCGAGCCCGGCATAAGACCCGGGCTGGTTATCGAACTGAACGATATCGGCAAAATCACGGAAAATTTCTGTCTGCAAAACAGAAAGCCCGCCTTTAACTGAAAAAACCGTCCCTCCGGTGTTTTCCCCACCCGTGTTTTCCTGTGCAGCCGCAGTGTGAAACAGTATTACAAACAACACTGATAATACGCTGAGTCTTTTATTCGCGATCTTGTAATTTAATGCTTTTTTCTTCATGGTTTAAAGGGTAAATGTTCATCATTCAATACTTCCGGTTTGTTTAGTTTAATAGCTAAGCCTGCTGAAATATTTGTAAATACTCCAATAATGTTCCGCCGGTTTCCTGCATCATCAAAATTATGCACCACATCCAGAAAATCGTAACCCACCATATTAAAATCGGCAGCTAGTTTTATACTAATCACATCCGTAATTTTATGGCCAAATCCGCCTCCCACAACAAACACTCCGGAGGCCAGTTTCCCCTGTTTAGAATCACCCCTACCTTTTCCAAATACCAGTTCGTTTTCAGTTCGGTTACTGAAATACAGTTCCGATTTATGAAACAAAACTCCGGCACCAGCTTTTACGAACCAGGTGAGGTTGGGTGAATCCTGACCGTTTCTGCCAAAATGATACCGGGCAAATAATTGAGGCCCCAAAAGCATGTTTTTGTATTGAACAGCTTCATTGAATGGTTCCTCCAGATAATACTGGTAACCAATGGCTGAAAAGTCGGGACTGGAGGCTTTCCCTCTCAATATGGATGAGGATAGTCCACCGCCTGCTTCCAGGGCATCAGTGAAGAAATGAGACAACTCAATACCTGTATATATACCCGGCTGGCTGTTGAATTCATTGACTGCACCTGAAAAATCGCCATAGATTTCAGTTATAAGAAACGACATGCCGGTTTTAACACTAAGCACTGTTTCATTGCTGTTGGTCTTCTGCGCAAAACCAGTGCGTATAAACACGCAACATATCATAACAAATATCAGATTGATTCTTATAGTCATAAACTCTTTGGTGTTGTATAAGGCACCAATGATTCCGGGTTCCTGAACAAGCCAGGAAACCGTAACAATATGGCCGTTAAACGTTTTCATTCTCTCTCATGGCTGACCTCCCAATGTATAGTCATTAAAAGGCACTCCAAATAACGGAACAATAAAATTAAATTTAAGTTTTATACTGAAAAAAAAAAGCCTGCGGGGGAAGGGCATAGGGCTCCAGGGCAATGTGCACAGGGCCTTGTTACTATTTTCACAACTCCCCCCAAATGCGCGGCACCAACAACCAGACCGGTAGTTTAATATTCGTCAGCCCCTATGTTTATTGTTTTTCGTTACCGTTTACTGATAAATAAAAGGAGTATTATCAGATAACGAGAAAAGATGAATGTCGGATTTGGAAAATCCGACTCCCGTGGGCCCGGTGCTCTGTTTAAAGCTACAGGTATGCAGAAGACCTGCTTTCTATGAATATTTTTTGTATTTTTTAAGACACTGTTGTACTCAATAAAGGGCTGGGCACTGTTGACTGTTCACCGTTTACCGTTCACCGTTTACTTTCTTCAGTTAAAAGATGTTCATCGCTGTTGGCAAAGCTCCAGGTATTCAAAAAACCGATTTTGATAATGTTTACCATCTTCTCCCAGTTAATCTTATCCAGCTCGTCGGAAGGCAGGTGGTAATCGGGATGCATGGCTGCCATAAAATAAAAAATTGGAATTCCCTGCTGTGCAAACGGCGCATGGTCGCTTCCACCCGAAGGTCTGTCCGAAGGCCGGTAGTTCAAATCAAGGTTGATGTTATACTGTTCGATGTGCTTTCTGGTAATTTCCTCAATGCCTGCATTGGCCCTGGTATATACCATCGAAGCCTTGTTTTTTTGCGTATCGTTGTCCGAATCGCGGGCAATCATATCGTAATTGAGGTTTAAGGTAATGTTCATATCTTTTCTCATTGCCTCGCGAACAAAGTAACGCGAGCCCCACAAACCTTTCTCTTCGCCTGTCCATACTGCAAAGATTACTGTTTTTTCTGGTTTTTTCCCGGTAGCTTTAAATGCTTTGGCAATTGTCATTACCCCCACTGAACCTGAAGCATTATCGTCGGCACCGTTCCATATCCAGCCATTCCATTTGCCTACATGGTCGTAATGCCCTCCCACAACAATATATTCGTCTGTCTTTTCGCCTTCAATCATTCCCAATACATTACGCGCCTTCACTATTTTGGAATCCACTGTGGTTTTATAGGAAGCCACTTTTCCGGGCAGTGCCTTGGAGGCAGCTTTCATTTTTTCGGCTACTGTTGCTTCAAAAGCTTCAATATTAATGCCGGTACCCGAAAAGATTTCTCCCGCCACCCTAGAAGATATTGCGAATACCGGGACATCGGAAGCAAGCGTATCACCTGGCAAGGTCATCCGTGTATCGTAGTATGTTGGGAACGGTTCATCTGCTTCAAAGAAATCACCTTTAACCGGATAAATTGCATTCTGTGCCCATGAAAGGGTCGGATCATTATCAGTATTTACCAAAATAACCGCCACAGCACCTGCTTTGGCCAGGCGTTCAGCTTTATTCCGCTCAAGGTAATATTGTGCATACCTGCCTACCGGTGCAAATTTCTTATGAGCTTCTGAGGACGGATCTTTATGTCCGGGAAAGCCGGCAAGAACGACGGCTATTTTGCCGTTCACATCCACCTGCTTTAAATCGTTGTAACCTTCTTTGTCATCAGCGAACCCATAGCCGGCAAAAACCAAAGCAGCCTTGCCTGAGCGGCCAACAGTTCCGGGATTGACATTGAAATCGGACCTGAAGTTGAAGTCGGCTGCACTTTCGCGACCGGGGCTCTGGGTAATCACTGATAAATTCTGGACCTCTCCCGGGGAATACTCCAGCAGGCTGAAGTTCTGAAAATAGGTAGTATTCTCGCTTGATTCCATGCCTGCCATTCGTTGCGTACGTGTAGGTATCTTTCGTTCTGCATCACCACATGGTTCAATGCCGTACACTTTAAACATTGAAGCAATGTAATCGGCTGCCAGATAAGCCCCTTTAGTTCCTACTGCCCTACCCTCTGTCCAGTCGGAAGCCAGAAATTCAAGTTGCCCTTTAACAGCAGATTCGGTAATTGCCTCCAACCCCTTATCCATTTCGTTTTGTGCCCGGGTGATACCAACCACAAAAAACAGTAAAAATGCAATGAAGTATTGTTTTTTAGTTACTGTCATTTTAAAAGATATTTTATTTATGAATTGCTTTCCGGTCCCATTTATTAAACCGTGGGTTAATATTACTATTTCTTTTCTAATCTAAAAAACTGTAATCGCAGGAATGACTTTAGATGATTCTTTTCCATTGTACCTCAAAAATATATTTTACCTGTGAAAAAGAACTTTTCACGTAACATTTTCAAATGCATTAAGTAAACTTAAATGAGCTTGTGTGTAAAACTGTCTTAGTATTTCAGTGTAGTAAATAAAAAATCAAAATTCAAAGAATAATCAAATGAAAACCGGGAAAACACTTAAAATTTGTGGTTCTATTACAAAGAAAGAATCACTGGTGTATTTAACAGGAAATAAACTGGAAAATACCACTATAGCAGAAGCCGATCAGCCCTATTCCAATTATTACGGGCAAGTACCTAATAAGCCTGAGCCCAATTCACTCTTCTTATTTACCGAAATGGAATACAGTCTGGAGGAAGCTCTGCGATTTACCCAAAACATCGACATTTGTGCAAAGAACAAAGTAAATGCTGCCAGCGCTGTTATATATTCTGCCCAACATAAATTGCCTGCCATTCGAATCCGTAATTTCCCGGATTACCAGCATTTAAAAATTTTACAGGAATGTTATAAAAAACAAGGAGTTGACTTTGTTAAACGGAACATTCCCGAAAGCGAACCCGTTATTAAAGTGAATAAATGCTTTTCACTTCAGGTTGCAGGTGATGGATATTTCCTGGATCTGGATGAGCCGAACGAAGGATATTTTGCAATTCCATATAACCCTAAATTTCAAGAATTTGAAGCTTTGATCCAGGATGTCAGAAACAACACTTCCCATTCCTTATTTGATGCTGCATTTGGAGGCATAATAATTAAAGGAACAGTAGTGGATATTGTCCGGATTTATTCAGGCCATTTAAATCTTGAGCTTCTGAAGTCCATTAAAGAAGAAATGTTTAAACGGATAAAAACCACATCAAAAGAACACTACCTGCAGGGGATTCACTGAAAATTATCTAAATTAGCTTTCTAATCAGAATTATAACCAACAAAAAATGAAAAATAAGTTCAACCGACGGAACTTTATCCGTAACTCAACACTTGCAGCAGCGGGGGCAGGTTTAGCAGTTTCATGTTCTGCCCCACAGGCAAATACAGGTACCCAAAAGAAACAAATCCGCAGAAATCCAATAGGTGTTTCAACCTATTCATTCTGGCAGTTCAACGGACCAAAAGAAAATGCACCAATAGAGGACTGCATCGAAAAAGCTGCTGAAATGGGTTTTGATGGCATCGAATTTTTACTTGTCCAAATGCAGTCGGAAGAAAACAGTTACCTGCAAAAACTCAAAAGACAAGCTTTTCATGCCGGGCTTGACATCATGGGCTTTTCCACCCATCAGGGGTTTGTCTTCCCTGACAAGGAAAAGCGTCAGTCGGAAATCGACAAGACCATTCATCAGATAGAGCTGGCTTATCAATTGGGTATCCCTACCATGCGTCTGAATACAGGTCGTTGGGGAACCAGTGGTTCCTTCGACGAACTGATGGCGAATAAAGGAATTGAGCCTGTTCTGGAAGGATACACCGATGATGAAGGTTTTAAATGGGTAATTGATGCCATTGAACAATGCATTCCTGTTGCAAAGAAATGTGGTGTGGTATTGGGGCTCGAAAACCACTGGGGATTGGGGCGTACTGCCGAAGGAGTTCTGCGCATAGTAAATGCAGTTGATTCTCCCTGGCTGCAGATTACCTCAGATACCGGCAACTTTCTGGAGCGTCAGTACGAGCAGCTGGAAATGATGGCTCCCAAAACCTTCCTTATTCAGGCTAAAACGTACTTTGGCGGCGGCAAATGGTATACCCTCGATATAGATTATCCCAGGGTGGCCGAAATATTCAGAAAGGTAAATTACCGGGGATACGTGTCTGTAGAGTTTGAGGGAGAAGAAGATCCTATGACTGCGGTACCCAAAAGTCTGGAAATGGTAAGAAACGCCTTTACGTGGGAAGAATAACCAATAGCAACTAATCAAAGTAAAGCTCCTGCCCCGGCAGGAGTTTTTATTCTACTGCATCCTGAATCTCTGCTAACTTTGCTTTTGCTTCCTGGTCATCCGGTCTAAGCTCAAGAGCTTTTTTATACCAGTAGCGGGCCACGTTATAGTTCTGTTTTTCCAGTGCTTCAGTTGCTTTTTGAATATGGCTGCTAAACAGCTCACCTGATCTGCCGGCCATTCGTTCTGCAATTAAATCAGCAATGGCTTGCAGCTGTTCCTTCGGATAGCTTTCGTTTGGCTTAATTGTCAGGGCCCGATTGTACCAACCCCTGGAAACAGCAAGCTGATTTTCGCGGAAGGTTGAATCGGCAAGGTCAACAAATTGCTGGTAATCCCGGTCGCGTTGGCTTAAAAGTAAGCTGCCGACCAATCTGTTAATCTCATCAATACGTTGCTGCGGATACAGTTCATCCTGTTTTAAGTCCCAGGCCTTATAATACCATGCTCTTGAAACATTGTAATTTTTGGTATCAAAGAAACCATCAGCCAGCGAAATATATTCCTGGTACATTTGGTTAAGCCCCGCATCATTCATAACCTGCCGGTCCTGGAGCGTTTGCTGACGACGTTCAATTTCTGCCCTGCGGCGTTCCATATCAGCCGCTGCCTGTTGATCAGCAAGAGCCTTACTTTCCAGTTGTTTAAGCAGGTTATCAATTTTAGCCAGTTGTACTTTTGGGTAACTTTGATCAGGTATTATATTCAAAGCATTTTCATACTCTGTTTTTGCTTCTAACCATAATTCTTCCTGAAACATTCCATCGGCAGCTAATATTATTGACTGGTATTTTTCATCCAACTCCAACTGTTGCAACAGTTGGTCAATTTCAGCAATACGGTCCTTCGGATAAGCATCATTTGGTTTTAATCCCATTGCCAGTTCATAACCGGCTTTGGCCTGTAGGTAATCATTGGAATCAAACTGCTGGTCGGCTATACTGACTGCATTCTGAAATTCGGTTTCGATTTTCTCCTGCTCCAGTCTGGCTCTTTCCAAATCCTCAAGTATAGTATTCACTTCATCGATACGTTGCTGAGGATACGCTGCATCTCCATTCACCTGCAACGCCATCTGATATGCTGATCGGGAGCTTTCATATTCATTCAGATTAAACAGACTATCGGCACGCGAAACTGCCCGGGCAAACTGTTGCTCCTTTTCAGCCTCTATTGCTGCCAGCCTGGCAAGTTCAGCTGCTTCAGCTTCGGCAGCCAAACGTAATCTTTCTGCTTCTGCCTCAGCAGCCAGTTGCTCGCGGACCACTACTAGAGAATCAATCTGTGCCAGCATCTCCTTTGGATAATTCTCCTCAGGTTTTACTTTCTGTGCTTCCAAAAAGGCCGCCTTTGCCTCTTCATAGGATTCATTTTTGAATGTATCATCACCCTTTGCAATAGCTGCATCATATGCCTGCTGTGCTGCAGCCATCTGCCCAATAAGTTTATTTATTTCATTTATCCGCTGCTCCGGCAGGTTCTCTTCCGGTTTTACCTCCTGGGCTGTCCTGTAAGCAACAAGTGAATTCTCATACTCTTTCATGACAAACAGACTGTCGGCACGGTGAACTGCCTGGTTATACTTCTTTTCTTTTTCTGCTTCCAATGCTGACAGACGAGCTTGTTCGGCTGCTTCCAAAGCTAACAACCGGGCTTGCCAGGCTGCTTCCAAAGAATCAATCCTACCCAACATCTCCTGTGGGTAACTCTCTTCAGGTTTGGCTTGCTGTGCTTCCTTAAATGCTGCTTTTGCTATTTCGAGTGATTCCTGTCTAATTGCATTATCGTCCACCTCAAATGATTCCTGACTTAATGCCTCGTTGCCACGAGCTACAGCAGCATCATAAGCAGACTGTGCTTCAGCAAGCTTAACTAGCAGTTCAACTATTTCATTAATACGTTGTTCCGGTATATCCTCTTCAGGTTTTAACTGCAAAGTAGTCTCATATGCTGTTTTGGAACTTTCATATTCATTGAGTTGGAACAGGCTGTCGGCACGTGAAACCGCTTGATTGTACTGCCGCTCTTTCTCCGCCTCTATAGCTGACAACCGGGCAAGCTCGGCTGCTTCCGCCTCAGCAACCAACCTGAGTTTTTCTGCCTCTGCTTCAGCAACCAGCCGCTCCCGTGCTTCCACTATGGAATCGATCTGTGCGAGCTTCTCCTGTGGATAGACTTCCTCAGGCATTATCTGCATTGCTTCGCTGAAGGCTGCTTTTGCTCCTTCAAATGAATCCTTGTTGAAAGCTTCATCTCCACGGGAAACAAGTGCCTCATATTGCTTCTGTACAGATGCCATTTTCACCAGCAAATCATCTATTTCACTGATTCGTGCCTCCGGCAGACTCTCACCAGGTTTTAACTGCAGTGCTGCCTCATATGCTGTTCGTGAAGTTTCATATTCTTTTAGCATGAACAAGCTGTCGGCTCGTGAAACAGCCTTATTGTATTGTAGCTCTTTTTCAGCCTCCAGAGCTGCCAGCCGTGCCTGTTCTTCGGCTTCGGCTTCGGCTGCCAGCCTTGTTTTCTCAGCTTCTGCTTCAGCAACCAGACGTTCCTGTTCGGCATATACTGCTTTAATCTGTTTTATTTGCGAAAGAGGATATTGCTCTGAAGGAATCAACTTTGCAGCTTCTTCATATTCGACCAGTGCTTCATCATACTGCTCTTTTTTAAATGCCTTATCTGCGGTTTTGATCCGTTTATCATACAAGGTTTGATTTGCCAGCCGGCTCATCAATGCCTTTATTTCATCTATTTTCCTAATGGCAGTTTCATCTCCCGGTTTATGTGTCAAAGCATTTTCGTAAAATGAAATTGCCTTGTCGTAAAACTGTTTTTCGAAATTCAATTCAGCCTGAAATATTGATTCTTTGTACCCTTCAAGTTTTTCGGCATTCGAAGCCTGTTGTTTCAATATTTCATCAACCTCCCTGATCCTCTGCTGCGGGTAGCTTTCACCACTTTTTAATTCCAGCGCTTTGGTATAAATGTTCCGTGCTTCAGCGTACAGCAACTCATCAAACGAATTGTCTGCAGCCACAATTAAGGCATTATATTCCTTGCCGGTTAGCTGGTTGTCGATAATTCCCTTTATTTCATTCAAACGCGACTGCGCATGGTTATTGCCTGAGTCGACCGAGAGGGCTCTCTGGTATGAAGACCTTGCCTCCTCATAATTTTTTTGTTCGAACATTAAATCACCCCTGGAAATAAGCTCCTGTAACCGGTCGGCTAAAGCCTTTTCCATTTCTTCCGCTACCATTAACAAACCCAATAGATCGTTTATTTCAGCTATGCGGTCTTTAGGATACTGTTCCTTTGGGAATATTTTATTAGCCGCTTTATATCCATCAAGGGCTGAAAGAAACTCTTCCCTGTTGTATTCATTCTCAGCTTCTTTTATAAATTTATCGTATTCTTTCCTGAGTTCAGCCAGTTCAGCCCTGGTAAGTCCTGCAAGATAATCTGCCTCTTTACCAAGTTGTTGTGATTGTAAAATTGCCTGATCAATAAGCTTTTTAATCTGGGCTTCATTGTAAAAAAGATCCGAAATGAAATTATCAACATTTTTACTGTAATATATTTTCTGAACCGTATTTTCTGAAAAGGTTTTGTCGATTTGGGGAATTTCTGTGAATAATTTTATGTCAACCGGAAATGGTGGGAAAAGCGGATCTGACTGAAGCACTTCCCGGGGGACATGTGTATCAACCTCTATTTTTTGGGGAAAATTATCTTTACGGGAAAAGATCAGCACAAAATCATTGTTGTAATTCAGCTCCACCTTATACCGGCCATTGGTTCCGATGCCATAATCACCCATCCGCTGCCCGTTACGGTACATTTGAATAACTGCTCCATCAACAGAACCCTGTTCAACAGTAACAGCACCTTCTATGGTAAGGCCATTGCTTCTTTGAGCCAGCGTTTCAGAAGCAATCCCATAAAGCAGAAAGATAAGAGTAAGGAATAATCCCTTCATTGTTAGTCTTTGATTCATAAAAACGAAAATAAGAACAATTAATTATCCTGTATATCAAATATCGATAAAATGTTGGGATTGTACTAAAAGGGAATTAAAATCAACATCAATATTTTGAATTGTTTTGCAATTAACAGCACCATCAGTAAGGTTTTTAAACATAAAAGTATTAGTTTGCCGGTTTAAAAGAACAAGAAATTCCGAATGAAAAGAGAAGCCGGTTTATTTACCGCACTGATACCTGTAATGTTACTAATTGGGCTGCTTACAGCCAATGTATTTCTGTTTGATGACACGCTATCAGGCGCCAATCAGATCGCCCTCATGCTCTCTGCTTCATTAGCCGGAATCATAGCCTGGAGGCTTGGAATTAAATGGGCTTCCATCCGGGAAAGGATTGTAAGCACCATCAGTTCAGCCATGCCTTCCATATTAATCCTTCTGTTAATTGGTTCGCTTGCAGGCACCTGGATGTTAAGCGGAGTGGTGCCGGTAATGATATACTACGGTCTGGATATTATCAGCCCCAAAATGTTTCTGTTTACGGCGGTAGTTGTAAGTGCAATTGTGAGTGTTGCAACCGGAAGTTCCTGGTCTACAATAGCCACCATAGGCATTGCCCTCCTGGGCATTGGTAAGGCATTGGGGATGAATGAGGCGGTAGTTGCAGGCGCTATTATAAGCGGAGCCTATTTTGGCGACAAAATTTCTCCGTTAAGCGACACAACTAATCTGGCCCCGGCAATGGCAGGTACCGATTTGTTCACTCACATCCAGTACATGTTTTACACAACTGTGCCCTCAATGACCATAACCCTTTTCATTTTCCTTGGAATAGGTTTTTCCTCTGATTATGCCAGTGCATTCGACAATGTGGCATCAGTAAAAACAGCTATTGGTGGCACCTTTAATACAAGTCCTTTGCTGTTTCTTGTGCCTGCCATCCTGTTAACAATCATCATAATGAAAGTCCCTCCCCTTCCATCGCTGCTGGCAGGAACATTACTCGGAGGTATTTTTGCAGTAATTTTTCAACCTGAAATAATAGAAGCAGTTGCAGGTATATCCGGAAACTATTTAAAAGCTTCTTATGTTTCTGTGATTCAGGCAATGTATGGCGACATTTCATTAACCACCTCCGATGTAAAAGTGAATGAGTTGCTCAGCACCTACGGCATGAGCGGAATGCTTAATACGGTATGGCTGATTTTATCTGCAATGGTTTTCGGAGGCGTGATGGAATCGGCAGGATTGCTGCGAAGAATTACATTACCAATTGTAAAACATGCCAAAAGCACCGGCAGCCTGGTAACCTCCACAGTAGCAACCTGCATATTCTTTAATACCACGGCTTCCGATCAATACCTTGCTATTGTTGTTCCGGGGCGTATGTTCAGGAAGACTTACGAGGAAAAAGGATTGAAACCTGAAGTTTTGAGCAGGACTCTTGAAGACAGCGGGACCATGACATCGGTACTGGTACCATGGAATACCTGCGGGGCCACACAGTCGAGAATTCTGGGAGTCGATACCATGGCCTATGCCCCCTATGCATTTTTTAATATTATTAGTCCGCTCATGACGATCGCATTTGCTTATTTAAATATTAAGATCAGGCGAATCGGAAATAATGATAATTCCAAACCTTCTAAAGAAGTATCTGTTAACTAAGTATAAGTTCGGTTGATTAAAGAAATAATAAAATGAAGTTAACCATTTTTCAGGTCGATGCCTTTGCTGAAAATACATTCAGCGGAAACCCTGCAGCGGTAATACCACTCCAAAGCTGGCTGCCCGATGAAACGTTGCAAAATATTGCAATGGAAAACAGTATTTCGGAAACTGCCTTTTTTATACCTTCCGAAAATGGTTTCCATCTTCGGTGGTTCACACCTGTAAATGAAGTTAATCTTTGCGGACATGCTACCCTGGCAACCTCACATGTCCTATTCAACCACCTGGATTATAATAAACCGGAAATCACTTTTCAGACAAAAAGCGGAATCCTTTCAGTTACCAAAGAAGATGATTTAATTGTGCTTGATTTTCCTGCGTCCGAAATTATAAGTACTGAAATGAAGGAATATGCCGGAAAAATCTTTGGCATACTGCCTCAAAAATGCTTCAGGGGAAAGGAAGATCTGATGTTTGTATTTCATACCGAGGAGGAAATTAAATACCTCAGACCAGATATCCAATTGATGAAATCTATGGTAACCAGAGGCATTATTGTTACTGCTCCTTCTAAGAATTACGATTTTGTTTCCCGTTTTTTTGCACCTGCCCAGGGAATTGATGAAGATCCTGTAACCGGATCGGCACATACCATGCTGATCCCTTATTGGTCAGATATTATTGGAAAAAAAGAGCTTGTTGCCAAACAAGTCTCCAAAAGAGGTGGCATTCTCTATTGTAATTATCTTGGAGAAAGGGTTTTAATAGGTGGAAAAGCAGTAACTTTTATGGTTGGTGAAATTACCCTTTAATTTATTTTATATTAATAATTAGAGTTTCGTATGATTAACGATTATACTCCCGATTCATTTTGCAACTTCGCCGGAGTATTAAGCAGCTCATTTATTAGAAAAACACACTGCCCCGGATTATCAAACCAAGGGCAATGACCGGCATTAGCCACCACATGAAAGCGATGATCGGTAATTAAATGCGCTTTTATTAACCCGGTATTCGGTTTCTCAAAAGCATCCTTGTCGCCCCAAATAAATCCCACCGGAACCTTTAGCATTCTGAGTTTATTTCCATTGTAGTATTTTGCATGCCAACCACGCCAGGTAAGTAAGTTTTCTAACAATGAAAAAAATGAATTAGCCCAGCCCTTTAATAACTGGTGGTAGCTGATGTGTTCAAAATAAACATCTGGCATGTTCGACACATCAGCAACAAACAACATTTTATACAATCTTCTGACATTACCTGCAGAAGGTTTAAAAACTGTACTCAGTAAGAAGCGGTTAAGAACTGGTGTTCCCATCATCCTCAGGGGAGCCGGAATATAGTAATTAATTCCGGCAGGTGCTCCTATACAGATAAGCTTATCAGTTCTTTCCGGATACTTAAATGCGAAATTCATTGCAAAATAAGCTCCGATTGAATGGGCCAAAAAGGAACCCTGCTGTAAGTGTACTGCATCCATAAATGATCGTATAAATTCTCCACCATGCCAGCTAACATCAACATTTCTGTAGTTAAAGGAATCGGTGAGCCCGCTCCCGGGCCTATCCACTACATATAAACTGTAATTTTCAGAAAGGGGCTTCAGTATATTTATCCATTCAGTAGAATTACTCCCTCCACCATGGATTAGAATTAAAGGCTTTCCTGAACCCATTTTCAGATAATGAACTTTTTTTACCGGCCCTTTTGTAATAACAGATAATGCTTCAGGTTGTATTCCTGCAACATTAAATAATTGCTGCCTGGTTTGCAAGTATCTTTTAATGACATTCATTATATCTCATTTTTAAAGTTTAAAAGGAATATTTTTTTCTTTTTGGTAAAACATTTTGCATACAAAGTTAAAACTGATTGTAAGTTCGGCCGATTACTGAAAAGTCAGAAAAATATACTTTTCAGTCAAAAACTACCTGATTGTTGAAATGATTTTTTTTGAAGCTTATATTGCCACGGTGAATACTGGAATTTATCTTTAAAGACACGAATAAAATGCGAGTTATTTTTAAATCCGCTTTCAAAGGATATTTCTCCTATACTTTTTCCGGTGGTTTCAAGCAGATATCGGCTATAATCCAAACGTTTTTCCAAAAGCCATTTACCTGGTGTAGTTTGATACAATTCCTTGAATTCAGTTTTAAAAGATGAAAGGCTCCTTGCACCAAGTCTTGCAAATTCGGCAAGCGAAAGGTTATGCGTGAAATTTGACTCCATTATCTCCCTGACAGAGGGCCGGGAACTGGCGCATATTTCGCGAAAACAGCACTGCAGAGAGGCATGCAAATTATTTGATATTATTTGCACAAGCAGTTCTTCAAATTTTATTTTCATCAAAATCCCCGATGGGGGTTCAGGTAAATTAAAATAAGCCAACAGGGAATGAAAGTAGCTGATTAAAAACTTATCTGTCGATAATGGAATAATTGTACCAGTTGGATTACCTGAATTTTTTGTATTCAGAGCTATCTTATATTTTTGAATAACCGATTTAATGAAATGGTCGGGAACAAATACCATTAGTTCGCAAAAATCTTCATTGGGCTGATTGTAAGTTATGACGCTACCTTTCTTTGCAAAAATACAATCGCCTGCCTTGATGGTGAATTGTCTCTCAGGAGTTTGTAATATCGTTTTACCTGTTACAACAAATGTAAAAAATTATTGTGCCACCAAATGCTGCTTTTTTCTTCATCCATCGGGCAATTGAACTCGACAAACAGCAAATCATCCACCTTAATTTTTTTAAAGAAGTGGCCTTGCTCGATAAAATCCTGCAGATTAACCATTATTCCTGGTTTCTGAACAGAAATCAATACCGTCCCGGTTGCCTGTTAAAGCTACCTTCTTAAATAACAGGAATCAGGAAAATCACCCGGTTTAATCAACTATTCCGTTATTAATACTATCTAACTGTAATAAATGCAGGAATGTTCAATGTTGTAATTACAATGTTTCAAATACTGCCCTTACCGGTGATCCATCAGCTTTTTCATAGGGTATAGGAAAGCAGAATAACCTGCCTTTGTCTGCAGTCATATCTTTTGGGAATATCAAATTTTCAATTATGATCAACCCTTTACCAAAGATGGCGAAATGATTTTCCCATATAGTGCTTACCACAGGATCAGCAGATATTGCATCAAAACCAATTCCTTTCAGCGGGAATGATAAAAGATAGTTTACAGCTTCAATTGTTAAAGTTGGAAAATCCTCAAAATAATGCTGCGATCCCCAGTACTTGCTCCAGCCGGTTTTGAAAAGTACAAATTCTATATCCTTCAGTTCATCCTTAAACTTCAGTAAAAACTCCTTGTTAATTAGCGGCACATTACCTGGAACTGTGACTATAAGTGCCCTGCCTGTAAAAGAATCAACGGGCATCTGATCAAACGTTTTACCATTTGCCAGCATATGGGCCGGAGCATCAATGTGTGTTCCGAGATGGGAATCAAAATCCATGTGGGTTTCGCGATAACCATCATTTTGAATGGTTGCTGCTGGTGTAAACACTGGTTTATCTTTACCCGGATAAACAGGACTCTCATTATTGAGCAGATGTGACAAATCGTATATACGCATTCCTTTTATTTTGAAGTCTCAAAACTATTGAAATCATTACTACCAACAGGCACATTTTTCTAAATAAAGTGGGAGGAAATCTTCGCTAAAATCAAATGACTGTTCTTGGTTCAATCATAAATAAAAAAGATGAGTTGATTAACCCATCTCTGCTTCGATTTCCTTCATCAGGAACTTTTTTGTTTTCACTCCCACATACCGGCGCACTTCCACTCCATCGTGAAACAATATAAGTGTAGGTATATTGCGCACCTTGTACTTCTGTGCAAGTTGTTGTTGTTTATCTACATTCACTTTGGCAACAGTAATCCGGTCTTCTGATTCAGCCAGATCATTAAGTATGGGAGCTGCAACTTTGCATGGTCCACACCAGGGGGCCCAGAAATCTACCAGGGTAATTCCCCGGCGGATTATGGGTTTAAAATTTTTATTCCCCAGGTTTTTTATTTTACTGCTGTCGGGCACATGCTTTGTATTCTTCATTTTGAAGTAGGTATAGGTAATTAACCCAACCAATACAAGGAGGATAAGCAGGATGATGATCAAGGTTGTTGACATGGTAATTAACTTTCAATAATTTTTATCTCGTGAGTAATTTTAATCGCTTTGCGGTACATTGCACTTACTCCGCAATAGCGTTCATCCGATAAGTTAACTGCTTTTTGGAGTTTTTCCTCCGGGAGGTTTTTTCCTTTAAATTCATAAGTAATATGCATCTGTGTAAATTGTTTTGGATGCTCTTCGGTTATATCGCCATCAACATATATATTTAAATCATCGATTTCCACCCGCATTTTTTTCAGTATTGAAACCACATCCATTCCGGTGCACCCGGCCAGTGCTGCCAGCAACAAAGGTTTTGGACGAGGTCCGCGGTTTTCACCACCCACTTTGTCGGATGCATCCAGCACTATTTTATGTCCGTTCACTTCGGCCGAAAAAGCCATATTTTCCAACCAGTTGATTTTTACCTGTTCTTTTACCATAAATTAAATTTAACTTCTTAAGTAATCTGCTGCACTTAGGGCAGCAATTGTTCCTTCTGCTACTGCTGTGGTCACCTGCCGGTATTTTTTTGCAATGCAGTCTCCTGCAGCAAATACACCTTCAACATTTGTTTTCATGTTGGTATCCGCCACTATTTCATTTCTTTCGTTCAGTTGTACGATCCCTTTAAGGCTTTCGGTATTGGGCTGGTAACCTGCAAATATAAAAGTGCCATTTGTTTTCAATTCACTTCTTTTCCCTGAAGGCAAATGCTCAAGTTCAACTTTTTCAAGTTTACCGTTACCGTAAAAGCCGCGCAACTCCGATTCCATTATAAAACCAATCTTCGGATTTTTCTGCGCTTCCTCAACTGCATGCTTAAATGCCTGGAATTGATTAAACTGATGAACTATTGTAACCTTTGTTGCGTATTGTGTCAATGCAACAGCTTCTTCCAAAGCTGAGTTTCCTCCACCAATTACAACCACTTCCTTACCGGTAAAAAAATCACCGTCGCAGGTGGCGCAATACGATATACCTGAACCTTTAAAACGATCCTCTCCCGGTAGGTTCAATGAACGTGGCCTTCCGCCGGGCGTCAAAATTACTGATTTTGCCTGAAATTTTCGGCCATCTTCCAGTTCAATTTCTTTTATTTTACCTTCAAACCGGTATCCGGTGATTTTTACATTCGACTTTATTTTGCATCCAAAACTTTTTGCCTGCTGCTTCATGGTATTAGCCAGCATGTATCCTTTAGTGGCAGGCACCCCCGGATAATTAGCTATCTCCTCGGTTAACACCATCTGACCGCCAACAGCGCCTTCATTTACAATCAGGGTTGAAAGTTTGGCGCGCGAGGCGTAAATTCCAGCTGTTAAGCCTGCCGCCCCTGCGCCAATTATCATTACATCAAACACATCATCCATTTGCTAAACTTTTTCTGCAAATTGAGTATCTAATACTGCTTTAACCTGTTGCATATTCTGAATGCTGCTGGTAGCATGAGCGACCTGCCCATTTTTGTAATACATGGTGAACGGCAATCCCATAAATCCCCGACACTCAGGAGCATTACGAATAACGCCTGCTTCAGGACTGTCAAATGCCATTACTGCGAACTTAACATCTAAGCGTTCTTCCTCCAGCTCCTCCATCACATCATATACAGGCATACACATCGGCCCCATGCGCCCACAGCATACCATTACGTTTTCATTTTCTTCAATCATCTTTTCCAGCTCTGCGGCTGTTTCAATTTCGTGTAGATTTGTCTGTAACAATTTCATAATTCTTATTTTTATTCGTTAATAAATTAATGTAATTCAATTATTTTTCTGTAACCAAAGTAATTTCTTTTATAATTTTTTCATCCGATTCCAGTTTACCCTGAAGATATATATCAATCAAATTCACCGGCAAATCAATCGGAACGCCTACAAACAAATTCACTTTTTTTGAAGCCAGCAGATGTATAATTTTCGGGTTAATTTTGTAGGCAATCACATCTGTTATACCCATTTCCCCAAGCCACCCTGGCAATTCCGACACAACCATTCCGGCCGGGAATTGTATTTTATGATGGCCGGTTACTGTACCATCTATCTCGAATACCTGGCAATAACTGCATTCTCCGAAATATTCGCTCAGTCTTTCATTTTCTACCGGTATCGCAACCCGTTTTATCATGTCAATTTGTTTTGGTACAAAAATACGCTGTCTGGATTAACCGGAGAAGGAAAGTGCACTACCATAAGAAAGCCTGTAAACTATAATATTTCAGTTTTTTTCCTGTCATCAGCCAGTATGGAATGTTTTTGATACTTTTGCAGAGGTTTTATAACATAAGCAATGAGCACCGATCATTCAAAAAACATACAGCAATCCCATTCACTGACCGGATTAACAGAAAATTATCCTGAAGCATTGAATTCTTTAACAGAGAATAAAACCCGGATAACCTACCTGAAGGGAGAAACCCTTTTCAAGCAGGGCGCCTTTGCACCTTATGTTTTATTTGTAGTGAATGGACTGGTAAAAGTATACCTGCAAACCGGCTACGACAAGCAAATTAATCTCAGCCTTGCAAAAACAGGCGATTTCTTAGCATTCTCTTCTATTTTCGGAGAAAACATACACACCTATTCAAGTCAGGCTCTAAAAGATGCTGAAATTTGCATGATAGAAAAAGAAAGCCTGAAAGAAATTCTGCTCAACAACCCCCGGTTTGCTCTCGAAGTGACATCGAAAAACTACCGCAATGAAAGGCATCTGCTTGAAGTAATAAAAAACCTGTCGTATAAGCAAATGCGCGGAAAAATCGCCTCTACCCTTCTTTACCTCTCGCAGGAGGAATTTCTCAGAGAACATGTGTTTGAATACCTCACACGCCAGGAAATTGCTGATTTTGCATCTGTTTCAACTGAAAGCGCCATTAAGTTTCTGAAAGAGTTTGAAAAAGAAGAAATCATCCGTCTGGAGGGAAAAAATATAGAAATTTTAGATTACAATAAGCTGGAAACAACCAGTAAAACAAGCTAACCGGCATGGTGCTCCCTGAATTTAAAAAAGAAAAACTGCTCACTGAAGTGCAGGTTTCAGCCAGTCGGAGCGGAGGCCCGGGTGGACAGAATGTTAATAAGGTAAACACAAAAATTGAACTGCGTTTTCCGGTTGGTTCATCAGAAGTGTTTACCGATAGCGAGAAACAGCTCCTGGTTTCGAAACTAAAGAATCGGATAAATTCCGAAGGAGAGTTATTGGTGACATCCTCCTCTGAAAGAAGCCAGTGGAAGAACAGGGAAAATGCAGAAAAGAAATTTTTCGAGCTTATAGAAAAAGCACTTACCAAACAAAAAAGAAGAAGAAAAACTCAGCCTACTGCTTCGTCCAAATTAAAAAGAATAGAAAATAAAAAGATGCAGGGTCAAAAAAAAGCATTGCGAAAACCTCCGGGGTTCTGAATAAAAACATTAATTTTGCAAATATTAACACATTAATTTACAATCATATGATTGAACTACAAAAAATCAAAAGTTGGAAATTACATTCCAAAGTTGTTTCTTTGTAGTCAATCCGGAGATGATTTCGATATGAGAAAACTTTTACATGTTTGCCGTCTCTTAATTGTTCGCACCGTTGATGCTTTTTATTTTCCATTCCTGAGGTTTATCCCCCACGAGATTTTCAGGTACGGAGTAACAGGGGGCGTTAATACTTTTTTTGATATCCTTCTATATTATATATTTTATCAATTTGTACTTTCACGCCAGATTGTGGATTTGGGAATTATAGCCATAAGTCCTCATATTGCAGCTTTCCTTATTGTTTTTCCAATTACTTTCAGCTCCGGTTTTATGCTGGCAAAATATGTAACATTCACCTCCTCCGAAATGGAAGGCAAGGTCCAGCTTTTTCGCTATTGGGTGACTGTTGTGGCTGCTATATTCCTGAATTACCTGTTCCTTAAATTTTTTGTTGAATACATTGGCATGGAAGCAATTGTTGCAAAAATATTCACCACCCTTCTTGTTGTATGCTTCAGTTACGTCTCGCAACGACATTTTTCATTTAAAACTGCAAACCTCGGGAAAACGGTTTCTATTTCAGAATCAGAAAGCATTCGCTGATTATAGTTTTACAATATTAAATTGAGCAACCCCTTCTTCTTTTGATCCGAACGGAAAAGAATTTAAAAAATGTTTATCTTGTGTTCCACTATTCTTAAGGATGCAACAACTGAAACAAACATATTATCCTACTATCCTGCAGGCAATTCACATGCTCATACTTTACCTGTTCATTCAAACAGTTGTTGATTTTCCGCTGGCTTTAATTGATTATTACAAAGGAACCGATTACCTCTACAATCCTGTTAAAAAAGTAATTTTAAATGCCGGATCAACGCTTTTTATCCTCATTTATGGCATCCGCCGGTCGAAGGCCCCGCTGAAGGAAATTTTTCCAATGAAACTTTTCAATCCCCTGATTATATTACCTCTGGCTGCTTTTTTCTGGGGATCGCATAACTTGTTAGAAGAAGTGAATATGCGCATTGAAAAAGTTCTGCCGGCTCCGCCCTGGTTTTGGGAATTATTCAGTCAAATATTTGAAAGCAATTTTGGCTGGTGGGGAGCTTTTTTTAAAGTGGTAGTTATTGCCCCTGTTATCGAAGAATTAATCTTCAGGGGACTTATTCTAAATGGATTGCGGAAAAATTATTCAGCAATCACTGCTGTTTTTATATCGGCCCTGTTGTTTTCACTGTTTCATTTGAACCCCTGGCAAATGCCTGCCACTTTTGTATTGGGCCTTTTACTGGGATGGATTGTATTGCGCACCCGGAATATCCTGCTGGCCATTATCGGGCATGCCATGAACAACCTCCTGGTTTTGCTTACAGTTACTTATTGGCAGCAAATGAACACCCATGCAATCTACCTGATGGATGATAATGAAAAATACCTGATCAGCGGAATGGTAGTTTTACTTTCTGTTATCCTGATGTATCTGATAACCCTTTGGCATTCCCATACAAAAAGCCAAAAAAAAGCAGGCTGATAATAGCATATTTTCTTTTTTTTTCTTTTGTGCCGAACATTAGTTCTTATGAACTTAATTTCATCATAAATGTTTATCTTTTCTGAAAACCATAATTACAAATAATAAACTTTATTAACATGGAAGAACAAGTAGTAACAAAAATGCCGGCTATCGGAGATATGGCGCCGGATTTTCATGCCAATACCACCCACGGTCCCCTTCAGTTTTCGGAATACATCAAGGGAAGCTGGGTAGTATTGTTTTCACATCCTGCCGATTTCACACCCGTTTGCACCATCGAAATGAGCGGTTTTGCCATCCGGCACGATGAATTCAGGGAATTAGGTACCAAATTGATCGGGTTAAGTATCGACAGCATTCACTCGCACATGGCCTGGGTAAATAACGTTAAGAAAAATACAGGTGTCCTGCTCGATTTCCCCATCATTGCCGATATTGATATGAAAGTATCGAAACTTTATGGCATGTTGCAACCCAATGAAAGTGAAACAGCTGCAGTAAGGGCCGTATTTTTTATTGATCCCACCGGAAAAGTAAGGTTGGTTATGTACTATCCACTCAATGTAGGTAGAAACATGAACGAAATTATCCGTGTATTGAAAGCACTTCAACTATCAGACGAACATAAAGTAGCAATGCCGCTCGACTGGCAACCGGGTGATAAAGTAATCGTTCCTCCGCCAAAAACACTTAAAGAAATGGAAGAACGTGAAAAGAGCGATTACGAAATGGTTGATTTCTATCTCGCGAAAAGAAGTTTATAAGCTAATTTATTAATCCTGAAAATGGTTGCCCGCGGGCAACCATTTTTTTTTACTTAACCACAGGTAGCTGAAATCGTAACCAATAATACGCAGATACCACTTCCCAAGTGTATTTCACCCTACCATGTCCATATTAAACTCAATATTAACTCAGTTTTAACTCATATATAACTCAATGTAAATTCAATTATAATTGAATTTACATTGAGTTAATATTGAGTTTGTATTGAGTTTACATTGAGTTAAGTCTGTACCAGGTATACCGTAAATCCGGAGAATAACGTGCAAAATGGTAATTTAAGGATTTGCCAGAATAGAAATATTACGGGTTATGACAATGAAAAATGGTAAATTAATTCTGTTGCCTGATTTTTCAACATCTCTAAATGGAATGAAAACAGTATTTTTATACACATATAACAAATTTATTAATGCCTTATGAAACCAAAATTCTTAACATTTACAATAGGATTGTTCCTATTCTCTGCATCATTTGCACAACGTGGAAAAGTGTATGACAACCTTAGTTTTCCTAGCAAAATTCTTGATATGGAACGTAAGTACGCTATATATCTCCCACCGGATTATGATACTTCAGAACGCAGCTACCCGGTGCTTTACCTGCTTCATGGATCGGGCGACGACCAAAGCGGTTGGGTTCAGTTTGGCGAGGTACTGCATATTGCAGATAAGGCCATATGCGATGCAACAGCAACACCAATGATTATTGTAATGCCTGATGCTGATACCGGCCAGCGGGGTTATACAAACGATGCCGGTGGAAAGTGGCGCTATGAGGATTTCTTTTTTGAGGAATTGATGCCATATGTTGAAAATAATTACCGCATCCGAAAAGATAAACGCTACCGGGCTGTGGCGGGTTTATCGATGGGTGGTGGCGGCACCTTTTATTACGCCCTGCACCGGCCCGACCTGTTTTCGGCAGCCTGTCCGTTAAGTGCATCGGTTGGTCCGCTTTCCCGCGAAGAAGTTGAAAATTACATGCAACGACGGGGCATGGCTGATGCCTCTTCTGAAAAAAAGGACGAATGGTTCAGCACTTACAGTGTGCTAAATATGATTGAAAATATGCCTGATGACAGGAAAACAGCCGTTCGCTGGTACATCGATTGCGGTGACGATGATTTTCTGTATGAAGGTAATTCGCTGGTACATATTGCAATGCGTAAAAAAGAAATCCCTCATGAATTTCGTATCCGCAATGGCGGGCACAACTGGACCTACTGGCGTGAATCGCTTCCGGAGGTGCTGAGGTTCGTGTCCGATGGATTTCATCAGCACTAAGAAGTTTAGAGTTTAAAGTTCCTGGTTTAAAGTTGAAGAGGAAGAGAGTTTAGAGTTCAAGGTTTAAAGTTTAAAGTTCAGGACAAAGGGAGTTGATAGTTAAGAGCTTTAAGCATTAAACTATATAATCTAAACAGCATTGTATTCCTGCAACTTTTCATTTTGTCACTTTTACAGGAAGAACTACATTTGTGGTATTAATAAAAAATCAAACTTCTATGAAATTTGGCTATTTCGATGATAAGAACCGTGAGTACCGAATTACGGATCCAAAAACTCCCTGGCCCTGGATAAATTATTTGGGAAACGACGATTTTTTCAGCCTTGTATCCAACACCGGAGGTGGATACAGCTTTTTTAAAGATCCGCGGTTCAGACGTATTACCCGTTTTCGCTACAACAATGTCCCGATTGATGACAATGGAAAGTATTTCTATATAAATGATAACGGAACCATATGGTCGCCGGGATGGAAACCGGTAAAAACACCGCTCGACAGCTACGAATGCAGGCACGGGCTTGGCTATACGCAAATCACGGGTATCAAAAACAATCTTTCGGTTGAGGTTACCTGGTTTGTACCACTTGGCTTTCATGCCGAAGTGCAACGGGTAAGAGTTAAAAACCTGAATTCACTTGATAAAAGTTTCAAACTGTTCTCTTACCTGGAGTGGAATTTATGGAATGCACTTGATGACATGACCAACTTTCAGCGAAACTATTCTACAGGTGAAGTGGAAATTGAAAGTTCGGTAATTTACCATAAAACAGAATACCGTGAGCGGCGCAATCACTATGCGTTTCATTCTGTAAATCGTAAAACCGACGGTTTCGACACCGATCGTGAATCTTTTGTTGGCTTATACAACTCCTACTCCGATCCGGATGTGGTGCAGCAGGGGAAGTCGAAGAATTCGGTGGCTCATGGCTGGTCGCCTGTTGCTTCACACATGATTGAGTTGGAACTTGCAGCCGGTGAAGAACAGGAACTGATTTTTGTGTTGGGATATGTTGAAAATGATGAAACCGAAAAATGGGACTCAAAAAAAGTAATTAATAAAACCAAAGCCCTTGAAATCCAGGATAAGCTTTCCACTCCGGTTCGCGTTGAACTGGAACTTCAACGGCTGAAAGATTACTGGAGCGACCTGCTTTCCAATTACCAGGTCAGAAGCCACGATGAAAAACTCGACCGAATGGTTAACATCTGGAACCAATACCAAAACATGGTAACATTCAACATGTCGCGATCAGCTTCTTATTTTGAATCAGGCATTGGACGCGGAATGGGCTTCAGGGATTCGAACCAGGATTTAATTGGCTTTGTACATTTAATCCCTGAAAAAGCACGTGAGCGTATACTTGATCTGGCAGCTACACAACTGGAGGATGGCGGAGCATATCATCAGTATCAGCCTCTGACGAAAAAAGGGAATGCCGATATAGGGGGCAATTTCAACGATGATCCTTTATGGCTGATTCTTTCAACTACATTATATATTAAAGAGACCGGCGATTTCAGCCTCCTCGATGAAATGGTTCCCTATGAAAACGATGATAGTAAGGCACAACCCCTGCTCGATCACCTGGATCGCTCATTTCATCATGTGGTAAATAATCTTGGACCCCATGGACTGCCTTTGATTGGTCGGGCCGACTGGAACGATTGCCTTAATTTAAACTGCTTCTCCACCAATCCGGATGAATCGTTTCAGACTACCGAAAACCAAAAAGGTGTAGTGGCCGAATCGGCTATGATTGCCGGAATGTTTGTACTTTACGGGAATGATTTTGCCGAACTGCTTACCCGTCTCGGCAAGAACCAAAAAGCCGGAGAAGTATTGGAGGAAGTAAAAAAGATGGTCCGGGCAATAGAGAAACATGTATGGGATGGCGAATGGTTTTTGCGTGCATACGATTTCTTTGGGAAGAAAATTGGGAGCAGTGAGAATAGTGAAGGTAAAATATTTATTGAATCGAACGGTTTTTGCACCATGGCAAGTATCGGCGAAGAAGAGGGATGGCCTCAATTAGCGCTTGACTCAGTAAAAAAATACCTCGACTGTGAGTACGGCATTGTTTTGAATAATCCGGCATATACCGAATATGATATAAGTAAGGGGGAAATTACAACTTACCCGGAAGGTTACAAGGAAAATGCAGGAATTTTCTGTCATAACAATCCGTGGATAATGATAGGTGAAACAAGGGCCGGCAATGGGGACATGGCTTTTGATTATTACCGGAAAATATGTCCTGCCTATCTGGAAGAAATAAGTGATTTGCACCTTACCGAACCGTATGTTTATTCACAGATGATTGCCGGGAAAGATGCATGGAAGCCTGGTGAAGCAAAAAACTCATGGCTGACGGGTACCGCTGCATGGAACTTCTTTGCAATTTCGCAACATATTTTAGGCATTCAACCCGGTTACGACGGCTTGATAGTGAACCCCTGCATTCCAAAAGAGTGGCAGGGATTTGCAGTAACCCGCAAATACAGAGGCACGGAATACCGTATTGAAGTTTCAAATCCTTCAGGCGTTTCGAAAGGAATTACGGAGCTGATAGTGAACGGGCAAAAAATTGAAGGCAAAAGAATTCCTATACAAACAGAAGCAGTGTGTGAGGTAAAAATTGTTATGGGATAGTTGCAGAAGAAAAACGAAAAGCAAAAAAAAACAGGTGCCGCGGCACCTGTTTTTTTTTATTCTGCCAGGATATTATTTTACGAATTTGGCTTTATCCAGGTAATCATAGCACTGTTTGACACCTTCAAACTGGGTCATTCCTTCACGGATATTTTCCAGTTCAACATAAAACTCATCAAGTCCGTTTTTATAAGCCTGTGTAAAGATGTTTTCAAAATTCATCATACCCGACTGACCAAGAATTGACCGGTCTTTAATATGCAGAATGGGGAATCTTCCCGAATATTTATCAAAATACTCCAGCGGATCTTGTTGCCCCATAACCGTCCAGTACACATCCATTTCGAAAAACACCAGCGAAGGATCGGTGCCCTGCAACATGAGGTCATAAATAATATCACCTGCCGGCATCCATCTATTGGTTTGTTTTCCTTTGTCTTCCTCTTTCACCACTCGCTGAAACTCTCCACTGTGGTTATGGTATCCCCATTTAATGTTGGCGGCTTTGGCAATTTCCCCTGCATTGTTAAACACCTCACAAACCATTGCTGCATCATCATGCGATTCGATTGTTGGCATGCCAGGCTGAACAAGTGATATTACACCAAGTTTGGCATGATCATCAACAGTCTTTTTCCAGAAATCGCTTATTTCTGTTTTATTTTCTTTGGTATACTTCCGCACAGGAGGATTTACATGTGAACCGGTAATTTTCAGGCCGGCATCCTGTGCCAGCTTTTTAAATTCAGTTACTTCATAATTGTACATTTTACCCTCGCGGTAACCGGCCGGTTCAGCAGTGCTGTATCCAATGGCAGCTACTTTTTTCAGCCCATCAGGTACATCTTCGTAGAATTCTTTACCCAACGAGTACAACTGCAATCCGATGCTTTTTTTCTTTGCAGCCATACTGCCTTTTGATTCAGAGGCCATAGCCGGTGACATTGTACCGGCAACCATACCTCCAACTGTGAGTAATCCCAGTTTTTTCAGAAACTCTCTTTTTGTTTCCATATTTATTGTTAGTTAAATTAAAATCAAAGCTTATAAGGTCTCCTGTACTCATAGTGGTACAGTCTGTGATTTGCAGCTTCCTTATCGTCAACAAATCTCAGGGTTGCGGGATCCCAGTTTACAGGGCGTTTAAGTTCGGTGGCAATGTTACCTAAGCAGCAAAGGGTATTCGTACTGCAACCTACTTCAATTGAAGCAATTGGTTTCTGACGTGACTTTACCGAATCGATAAAATTCTGCATATGCGGAGAACTGATTTCGAAAGCCAGGCCTTCGCGTTGTTCAGCGCGCCTCTTGCTGCGTTCTTTTTCAAATTGTTCACGTGCTGCGGCATCCATCCTTTGTCCTGGCCTGCGACCAGCAAGTTCTTCAGGCACCAACGATGCATCGGATGCATTCAGATATCCTCTTGCCACTTCGATCCATCCGTTTGTTCCTATAAATTTAATCCCCTGTGCCGAAGGCTGATCTTCGAGGTAGGGCTGCTCAGTCATTACTATTCCATTCAGGTATTTGAATGTCAGGTATTCAGTGCCATTATATCCTTTTGGAATATATTCTGCCGGACCCGAGCCGTCCATACCAATAGCGGCCTGAGCTATATCAAACATATGCGCTCCCCAGTCGGCAGTAAACCCGTTTCCTGTTTCGCGGTACCAGCGCCAGGCTCCCCAAAGCTTTTCCTGCTCGGCGGGTTCCAATGAGATTGGTGGACATAAATCGGGGTGGTAATGGATGTTCGGGTCATTCAACGGTCCCATCCAAAGATTGAAGTTCAGGTTTCCCGGAACAGATTCCTCAGGAAGGTCCAAAGGCTTGGGCGGATCGCCTACTTTGGCATATATCTTTTCGATGTGCCCGATTTTACCGTTCCGAACCAGCTCAATGGCTTTTTGAAACTCTTTGCTTGAGCGTTGCTGGCTTCCTACCTGAACCACTTTTTTATTTTTATTGGCCACATCAACCATAACCAAACCCTCTTTAATTGTATAGGCCAGTGGTTTCTGCACATATACGTCTTTTCCAGCCTGCATGGCATGAATGGTCTGTAGGGCATGCCAATGGTCGGGAGTAACAACTTCCACTGCATCGATATCCCTTCTTTCAAGCAGCTCTTCATACTGTTCATACATGTCGCAACGCGGAGAAACGTTCAGTTTCTTTTGCCACTCTTCTACACGCTGTTTAAAGCGAACCTGTTTCATGGTATCCACATCACAAACGGCAGCAACCTGAACACCAGGTACACTGCTAAAGCTTGTAAAATCAGAAAGTGCCTGACGTCCGGCACCAATAAAGCCAAGCACTACCCTGTCGCTGGGTGCAACCTTAATACCGTTAATGGTCCAGCTGGGTAAAATAGTAAGTCCGGTTAATCCAAGGGCTGATAAACCCAAAAATTTCCTTCGATTTAATTGATTCGATGATTCTTTCATATCATTTATTTAAATATTGAATAAATAGGTCAAAGCAGTGTTTCATGATGAAGTGTTTTCATACGTATATATGCGGAAACCTTCTGATAACAGGAATATTGTACCCGGAATAAAGCGATTGAAAAATCATGAAACAGATAATATTAATCTAAATTTATTTTGACTGGATGAAAATACAAAAGTTTAACATTTACACGTTAAAAAATGAAATAAATTAAAAGGTAAATGTTCAATTCACTACCATGAATAAGGAACTCTACTTATTTTAATCTAAATTTGCAGTAAGTAACCAAATTTTTGACCATGCAATTATTTTACATGCCCAATATTTCGGGTAATGAAATTTTTTTAGATGAAGCAGAATCAAAACATGCAGTAAAAGTATTGCGCCTTGGATCAGGCAGCCGCATTCAGTTAACCGATGGCAAAGGAGGATTTTATACTGCTGAAATATCAAACCCCAATCCAAAAAAATGCCAGCTTGAAATTATTGAATTTAAACCACAGTATGGAAAAAGAAATTTTGAAGTTCATATAGCCATAGCACCAACAAAAAATACCGACAGACTTGAATGGTTTTTGGAGAAAGCCACTGAAATAGGTGTCGATTCGGTTTCGTTCCTGTTGTGCGAGAACAGCGAACGCAAAACAATTAAATCAGAAAGATTGGAAAAAGTGGTCATTTCAGCAATGAAACAATCGTTAAAAGCATACCTCCCCCAAATTAACAGTTTAACATCGTTTGAAGAATTCATAAGAGGTACGACCTCTTCTCTAAAGTATATAGCCCATTGCCAGGGAGGAGAAATGTCGCATTTAAAAAATGTTGTAGCAAAAGAAGATTCGGTTTTGATTTTAATCGGTCCTGAGGGTGATTTCAGCAAAGAGGAAATCACACTGGCGCAAATGCATGGATTCAGGGAAATTTCACTTGGGACTTCCCGTCTCAGGACTGAAACTGCGGGAATTGTAGCCTGTCATATTGTTAACCTGATAAATGAATAAAATTTTGCAGTTGTTTTTATGAATCAACAGGAAATTGTAATTTTCAGAAATTTTTCAAAATGAGATTTATTATTTTTTTCATGCTATTTTTCACTTTCACTTTGGCAGGTTACGGCCAATCAACCCGTATTGCCTTACTGAAATACGGGGGCGGTGGCGACTGGTATGCCGATCCAACGGCATTGCCTAATTTAATTGAGTTCTGTAATAACCAGATGAAAACCAATATACATCCGGAACCTTCCACAGTTGAAGTGGGTAGTCCCGAACTGTTTAATTTTCCTTTTGTCCACATGACAGGGCATGGGAATATTGTCCTTTCCGATAACGAAGCTTTCAATCTGAAAACCTATTTGGAAGGAGGTGGATTTCTTCATGTAGATGACAATTACGGACTGGATGAATATTTCAGGCGGGAGCTAAAAAAAGTCTTTCCCGATAAGGAGTTGGTGGAGCTCCCTGCTTCACATTCACTTTTTAATCAAAAATACAGCTTCAGCGAAGGGTTGCCAAAAATCCATGAACACGATAATAAACCACCTCAGGCATTTGGCATTTTTATTGAAGACCGGTTAGTTTGTCTTTATACTTATGAATCGGATATCAGTGATGGATGGGAAGATGCAGCTGTTCATAACAATTCACCTGAATTGCGCGAAATTGCATTAAAAATGGGTGCCAACATCATTTCTTATGTTTTCAACCATTAAATTGATATCCTGAGCTAAAATAAAGAACTTCAAATTATAACTTATTGAAATAATGTAAAACATAACAAAAATGAGAAAATTTGCTATTGTATTTATCGGATTATTTTTTGTTGTTGCTATGGCAGGTGCACAAGATTACAACACCGGAATCGGCTTCAGGGGCGGAACATTTAATGGCATCACATTAAAACATTTTATCAGTTCAGATAAAGCGCTGGAAGGAATCCTGTCTACCCGTTGGCAGGGTTTGAAAATTACAGGGTTATATGAAATTCATGACCAGGCATTTGATACCCCACGCCTGAACTGGTATTACGGTGTGGGAGGCCATATTGGATTCTGGAATGACGATCACTTCAATCCACGGTTTGGCAATAGTGCCTATACTGTAATCGGAGTGGATGGGATAATTGGCATTGAATACAATATTGAACCGATCCCATTCAATATCAGCCTCGATTGGAAGCCCTATTTTGACATAGTGGGTTACACTGGCTTTTGGTTCGATAGCGGAGCACTTTCCATAAGGTATATATTCTAATAATCTCTGAATTAATAAAAAAGGCTGTTCAATCGAAATATTGGGCAGCCTTTTTTTTTTATGAAAAATTAAAATTGAACTTATGGGATTTTAACTGAAGAATTCAAAAGTGTAGATAATCAAACCATGCCTCTTCTTAAATGTTATACTAAACAAATAATAAAACATGAAGAAACTAATTTATTCATTCGTACTAATTTTAATCGTAACAATTACAGCCAGGGCGCAGGATTATAATACCGGTATTGGGATCAGGGCCGGCACATCAAATGGGTTAACAGTAAAACATTTTATAGGAACAAACAAGGTTATTGAAGGAATTGTAACAACACGCTGGCAAGGCTATAATTTTACAGGGCTGTATCAGATATACAAACAAGCTTTCGAAGTTGACCGGTTAAACTGGTTTTATGGATTTGGAGGACATGTTGGGTCGTACCGTGGAGAAAATCACAGGCAGATCGATAACGACGAACAATACTGGCTTTTTGGAATTGACGGAATAATAGGAATGGAATATAATTTCGTGAACATTCCATTCAACATTAGTTTGGACTGGAAACCGGCAATAGATATATACGGAGGATTGTTTCCATCGGGTGATGAACTGGCCTTTTCAATTCGTTACATATTTTGAATAAGCAAAAAAATAACCCCTCTGCAGCGCAGAAGGGTTACCCTTAAGCTTTATTTTTTCAGGCCTTTTCCAGTTTTAATGTTTCGGTAGGCTGGTCGCATACCTCTGCAGGACCAAAATATTGTATTGGTCCTGGATAGATATAATTTGTACCCAAAGCCCATTCGCCTCGTTTGGTAATAAAATATTTATAAGGAGCGCCATTCAAATCAACAAGAGCTTTTTGAATCACCGGCTTCATATGTCCATGCCGTTTTTCCATATTCATCATCATTGTTACCGGTACTCCCCCTGCTATCCAATTTTCAGCAGAAGCAGTAAGATTCCGGACAGAGGCCATGTATCCGGTTTTTCCATCAGAAACCAACATTGAAGCTGTGTATCCGAGCGAATAACAGTAATCGGCATCGAAATTGGAAGGTGCAGCGCAACGGCCTTCATAACCAAAGAAGTGATACTGTGTATTGAATTTTCCTTTAAACTTACCTTCCGATTTCATTTCATCAAGTTTAACTTTCAGCATTTCGCCAAGCAACTTTTCAGTTTCAATTAGTGAAACCTGAACGTTTCCATGTGGGTCGCGGTCAAGTGTCAATTGGCTGGCAATTCCTGCCGGCAACGATTCAAAAAGTTCTGCTGAGTCTTTCGACAACTGAAGGGCAACCCATTCTCTCTGATGCGATTTTTTCAACATCTTGAATTCCCTTTCTGTTTCAGTTCCTTCAGCCAATAAATCATTCAGTTCAGAAATCAATACCTTCATCTCAGGGATAAATTCAATTAGTCCTTCAGGAATAAGCGCTACCCCAAACTCTTCACCATTTGCTGCACGTTTGGCTATTATATCGGCCATATAGTCAACAATGCTGTCAAGCGTCTGTTTGTTTTCAGCAACTTCTTCAGATATCAGGGTAATATTGGGTTGTGTCTTTAAAGCACATTCCAATCCAATGTGAGAGGCCGAGCGTCCCATTAATTTGATAAAGTGCCAGTACTTTTTTGCAGAGTTTGCATCGCGCTGAATGTTGCCAATAAGTTCGCCGTATACTTTTGTTGCTGTATCGAAACCAAATGACGTTTCAATCATTTCATTTTTCAGGTCACCGTCAATGGTTTTTGGACAACCGATAACCTGCATGCCTGAGTTCTTTTGCTTGTAATATTCAGCAAGCACACAGGCATTTGTATTGGAGTCATCACCACCAATTATCACCAATGCATTCAACTCAAGAGCTTTGGCAATTTCAAGCCCTTTATCAAATTGTTTTTCCTCTTCGAGCTTGGTACGGCCTGATCCGATAATATCAAAACCTCCGGTATTCCGGTACTCATCAATAATTTCGGCTGTCAACTCCACATATTTGTGATCGACCAATCCACCAGGGCCACCAAGAAATCCATACAAACGGCTTTCAGGGTTGATTTTCTTAATTCCATCGAAAATTCCTGAAATAACATTATGACCTCCCGGAGCCTGGCCACCTGATAAAATTACACCAACATTAACAGGTTTTTCCGATCCTGAGTTTGTTGACTCTTCGAAAGTAACCAAAGGCATGCCACTGGTACCCGGAAACAATTTTTCAATTTCCTGGTGGTCGGCTATTGATTGTGTTTTGTTGCCTTCGACTAGTTTTGGAATTCCTCCCCTTAATGACTTAGGCAATTTGGGCTGATATTTAGCCCTTTCCTTTTGCAATGCACTGATATCCATTTTTATATAATTTTAATATTACTTCCCGTTTTAAAAACCTGTTTTTTTTATTATAATATCTGAAAGTGAATTTTCCAGTTCATATAACAGTCAGTCAAAATGCATTCAAAAATAATGTAAATTTTATCCGGAGCTTTTATTAAGAAGCAATCTTTCCGTGATTTAAACTTAAATTAAAAAGGTTAGGGTGTTGCAGGAGATACTTATTGCTGATTTTTGCGCTGTTGGTCCATCCTTTTTTTCCATTTTTCGAGAGCCAGTTTCTGCAGATCTTCCACTTTATCCGATTCATCAACAATTTCCAGCCCCAGGAGGGTCTCAAATAAATCTTCCATCGTAACTAAACCAACAACGCTCCCGAAATCATCCTCTACCATTGCAAGGTGTTCGCGGTTCAGAATAAGGGAATCCATCAGTTTTGCCACAGTGAAATTATCATTTACAAAAAGAATGTTACGTTTTATTTCAGAGGCCTTCACTGAATGTTTATCCTGGGCAAGGTTTTCCAATAGATTATCCTTTAATATAACTCCTGTAATATTATCCGGGTTTTCGTGATAGACTGGAATCCTTGAAAATACCATTGGCTTTACTTCCTTATAGATTTCATCCATTCTCAGGTTTTCATTTACTGTAACAATAACCGAACGTGGGGTCATGATATCCCTGACCTTAAGGTTTTCAAGTCGCAGCAGATTTTGAATAATTGACTTTTCTTCCCTGTCGAGAGCACCACTCTGCAGCCCGACATCAGCCATAGCGGCAAAATCGGCACGGCTGAATACACTACGGCCTTTTTCGGTTTTCACCATTTTGGTGATTCCCTTGCTCATCCATACAAACGGGGCTAGAACCACAAGCAATACGCGAAGGGAGTTAACTGTAAAAGGAGTTAGTTGCTGCCACCACACTGCGCCCATGGTTTTTGGTATTATCTCTGAAAGTATTAGTATTGCAAGTGTCATAGCTCCGGCGATAAGTGATTCATACGTCATATTGATGTATAGGAAACTGATTTGGTTGGTGCCAAATAATTCACCTGCCTGGACACCTACTCCTAATGCACCTACTGTGTGGGCAAATGTATTCAGGGTTAAAATGGCTGAAAGCGGCCTGTCGATATCTTCTTTCATTTTGGTGAGAATATGCCCTATTTTAGGCTTTTCAGTTTGCAGCCGCCCAACATAAGATGGAGTGTTACTTAAAAGAACTGCCTCCCACATTGAGCAAAAAAAAGAGACTATGATTGATAAGGCAAAATACAAAAATAATGCTGTCATCTATTATATTAATTTATCCCTAAATACATTTAAAACATTTGAAACGTTTCAGCTGGGCTACCGGTTCTACCGGTATTGTTCCAAATACTAAATTAAATATTTAGTACCTGAATAAAAAGGCCGTTTTAAAAAATTTACAAAAGAAACATTATTTTTGTTTTCATTCTCTTTCACAGGTTGTAATTTATTACATTCGTTAAAAATACCAATAAAAAATGATAATATGAAACACTATTTTATATTGATTCTTTTTGTAATGACAACACAATTTTTGAATGCACAAATCACAAACGACTTTAATCAATGGCTGGAAGCTGTTGAAGATGAAAAGGCCCTTAATTGGGAAAAAAATGGAATGAGAAATCGCTTGAAGCTTTTTCGGACCATCCTGATTACCAAAAGATTTACAATAAAAACCTGGAGATTATGAATTCAACCGACAGGATTGCCGAACCGTCGCTATATGGTAATTTTGTTTATAATTTTTGGCAGGATGAAAAGCATAAAAGGGGAATCTGGCGCAGAACCACAATGGAGAGTTATTTGAATGATACACCGGAATGGGAAATTTTACTCGACATAGACAAAATTTCAGAAACCGACAATGTTAAATGGGTGTTTAAAGGTGCTTCAGGTCTTTATCCCGATTATAAAAAATTCCTTGTGAGTTTGTCAAAAGGTGGCGGTGATGCAGTTGTTATCCTTGAATTTGATTCAGAAAAGAAATCATTTGTTGAAGGCGGATTTTATATTCCGGAAGCCAAAGGAAGTGCAAGTTGGATTAATGAAAATACGCTCATGGTTTCAACCGATTTTGGTGAAGGACTCACAACTTCCGGTTATCCAATGCAGGTAAAAATTTTAAAAAGAGGAGAAGGAATTAACGATGCACATGAAGTATTCAAGGGCAGGGAAAATGATATGGGTATATGGGGTTCTGCCTACCACACTCCAAAAAGGGTTTACCAGCTCATTTCACGTCGCACTTCTTTTTATGAGGGAGAATATTATTTCATAGAAAAAGGGAAAACCATTCAACTTGAATTACCTTCAGATATTGAACTGAACGCGATTTTTAATGACCAGGTTATATTTCAGCTTAAGTCGGCATGGACAGTGAAAAGTAATATGTTTCCCAAAGGAGCTGTTGTAAGCATTCATTACAACGATTTAATAAAAGGAAAAATGGAATTTGAGCCGGTGGTCATACCTGACGAACGTTCAAGTGTAACCAGTATTTCCAACACAAAAGACCGGCTGCTTGTTAATATGCTTGTTAATGTAAAAAGCGAGTTGTATTCTTTTAGAAAAGACAAATTCTGGAAAAAAGAAAAAATAAATGCTCCTGATATGGGCAATATTACAATGGCATCAACCAGCAGGTTTAGTAATAGGTACTTCTTTTATTTTCAGAACTTCCTGGATCCGTCAACCCTTTATTTAGGAGATGCTGCTACAGGAAATGTTGAAGCTTTGCAGTCACTTCCTTCATGGTTTAATACAGATGAATACCAGGTAAAGCAATTTGAAGCTGAATCAAATGACGGGACAAAAATTCCGTATTTTGTTGTGCATTCAAAATCAATAAATTTTGATGGGTCCAATCCTACCCTGCTTTATGCCTATGGAGGTTTCGAAGTACCTCAGCTACCGCGTTTTTCAGCACTTACAGGAACCGCGTGGCTCGAAAAGGGGGGAGTTTATGTACTGGCAAATATTCGGGGAGGTGGAGAGTTTGGTCCCGAATGGCATCAGGCTGGTTTGAAAGAGAACCGTCAGCGGGTGTTCGATGATTTCCATGCTGTAGCTGAAAGCTTGATTGCCAAAAAAATTACTTCTCCTAAAAAGCTGGGCATTTATGGTGGCAGCAACGGAGGATTGCTGGTAGGGGTAGCAATTACACAACGTCCCGATTTGTATGGTGCTGCTGTTTGTGCTGTGCCATTGCTCGATATGCAACGGTACAACAAACTGCTTGCCGGTGCCAGCTGGATGGCTGAATACGGAAACCCTGATATTGAGGAGGAATGGAAGTATATCCAGAAGTATTCGCCCTATCATAATGTAAAAAAGGGGATGCATTATCCTGAAGTGTTTTTCACCACCTCTACCCGCGACGATCGCGTCCATCCGGGGCATGCCCGCAAGATGGTAGCTAAAATGAATGACATGGGATATAAGGTTTACTATTATGAAAACACTGAGGGTGGTCATGCTGGTGCATCTACAAATGAACAGCGGGCACAAATGTATGCTATGATTTATACTTATCTGCATATGAAATTAATGGGTAACGAAACCAGTCAGGTATTTTGAAGTAAAAATATCAGCTTTTTTTACCTCAATAATCAGTATTCGGGTTGCAATAATATCTAATTGTTTGTGCTATGTTTGTTGTATTACAAACCCAGGAGATGAGACCAAATGAGACGCAACTTTTTGAAGGTTATTGAGTAATCCCGGTATGACGCGCCGGGATTATTTATTTTAGCTCCTATTCCATTTGTTTCAATGCTTCTTGAGCTTCTTTTACCGGTAGTTGACATGAATTGTTCCTGCAAACATAAATCAAGGTTTTTCCGGAGCTGTACCTGTCTTTAAGTAAAGGAATTCTACTCTGCTTTGTTGCAATGGCCCATAACACATTTGGTTTGTATTCCGACTGCATTTCCAGCAACATCTGTTCAGCTCCTTCTCCTGTTATAGCAACTTCATAATAGCTTTCAGTAAGTTTCATCATAAGATTACCCCAATTGGCAAAAGCATGCGGATACTTTTCAAAATGGGGTACAATATGCTGTAACATCTTCTTTAATTTCCCGAGGTATTCAGAATTACCATATAAAAGGTACAATTTATGAAGGTTGTGGGCCATTACCGAATTGGCTGCAGGTATAACATTATCTTCGTTTTGAAAATGATTGGAGACTGATGGCTTTGGTTCTTTAGCTGAATAAAAGAATAATCCTGAAGCTTCATCATAAAATTGGTTCATTGCATATTCAAACAATTGCTGAACATGCTGCAACCACAATTCGTCTCCTGTAATTTCAAATAATGAAATATAAGCCTGAATCAGAAGGGCATAGTCATCCAGAAAACCGTTAACTGCATTTTCGCCCTGCTTCCATGAATGAAACAGTTTTCCACCGGTAGCAGTCATATGTTGTTTTATGAAATGTGCGTTTTTTAATGCGAGGTTTTTAAAGTAATCGTCGGCAAATGCTTTGTATGCTTCTGACAATCCATAGATAACCAATGCATTCCATGAGGCAAGAGTTTTGTCATCAAGGGCGGGCCTTATTCTTTTATTTCGTTTTTGCAGCAACATGGCTTTCCATTCATTTACTTTATCATTTAGCTCATCAGTTGATAAATCGTTTCTTGCAGCAAAATCTTCATCCGCCATATCTTTTAGTAATATGTAATTTCCCTGCTCCCAAAAACCTTTTTGATTTACATTGTAGTATCTGGGAAAAAGTTCCCAATTCTCATTCAGGGAATCTTTTAACTCAGTGGATGTCCAAACATAGTACTTACCCTCCACTCCTTCACTGTCAGCATCAAGCGAAGAATAGAATGCGCCTTCGTCACTCATCAGCTCACGCTCAATAAACAAGGCAGTTTCATACACTACCTTTTTATACTCTTCCTTTTTATATTGCTGATATCCTTTGGAATAGGTACCCAAAAGCTGTCCATTGTCATAAAGCATTTTCTCGAAATGGGGAACCTTCCAGCTTTCATCTGTAGAATAACGGGCGAAACCTCCGCCTATATGATCATAGATGCCTCCTAAAGCCATCTTCTGCAAGGTGAGTTGTACAAAATCAAGAACCTGGATATCATCTTTTACTGTTCCATAGTATAAAAGGAAATCAAGGTTAACAGGCATGGGGAATTTCGGGTAACCGTTTCTTCCGCCATTTTCAAAGTCAAACCTTTTTTTCCATCCATCTATACTGCTTTCAATAAGCCCGCGAGTATCAGGAGGGGCATCCTCCTGAATTACTGTAATCATTGTTTCTTCGATTCCCGATTGCAGGTTCTGAGCATATTCCAGCATCTTTCCCTTATTCTCCTTCCAGAAACGGTCGACTGCAGTAATATTATTGACCCATGTATTCTTCGGGAAGTATGTCCCTCCCCATACAGGCCGGCCATCAGGTAAAGCAATGACATTCAACGGCCATCCCCCCTGAAGCCCCATAAGATGGACGGCAGTAATGTAATAATGATCAATATCAGGGCGTTCTTCCCTGTCGACCTTAATACATATGAATTTTTCATTCATTACTTTTGCTACCTCTTCATCTTCAAAACTTTCATGCTCCATAACATGACACCAGTGGCAGGCAGCATAGCCAATGCTTACCAAAATTAATTTATTGGATTCATCTTCATTTTTTATTAACTGATCATCCCAGGGCTGCCAGTTTACAGGGTTATGAGCATGCTGTAACAGATAAGGAGAGGTGGAATTAATCAAAGCATTGGTATATTTATCGTTCATCACTTTAAATTAAATAATTACAATATGCCTCCTCAAACAATGCTGGATGGTTATAGTTCTTTTCATTTTAATATTGGATTCTGTTTTCGATTGATTCTATGCCAAAACAATTGGTTTTTAACTTGAAAAGTGTAACTTTCAGCCGGATAAAATGATACAAACCATGCTAAAAATAACCAGAAATGTACTTTTCCTGATGGGTTTATCCATCTTCTTCATATCTGCCTCCTGCGAAAAAGAAGAACCTGAACCCCGGACCAAAGAAATGGAAATGGCTGAACTTGATAAAAAAATCAGGGACCTTGAAGCCAAAGGAATCGATATTGACACCACCAATTTGTCGGTGTTTTATTTTGTTTTGAAAGCAGGTGAAGGTCCTTACCCACAAGATGGCGACTCGTGTTTGGTTTCCTATATTGGCTTCCTTCCGGAAGGCGGTGTATTTGAAGACAGTAGAGATATTCATCCTCCGGATGGAATCTGGCGGTTCATTTATAAACCTCCTCATAAAATTACCGGACTTGTAAATGGAATAGGCTACATGAATAAAGGCGCCGAAATAGAGATGTTTATTACTTCCGATAACGCCTATGGCAGTAAGGGGAATGCAACAGTTCCGCCCTTTACCACACTAATATACCGTGCCAAAATGCATGATTTAATAGTGCATGAGTAATTTGGACTAATCCAAATAAACTGTCCTCTTTTGGTTATTGCTGTCAATGCATGCTTCCAGAATTTTAAGCACGGAAATTACTTCATTTAATTTCACCAGAGGTTCTTCTCCCCTTCGGAGTACTTTAGAAATGTTATTATAATACAGATTATAATTTCCTGCCATTGTTTCTACCTTTCCGGTATAGCCTAATCCTTCTTTTTCATAGGTAAGCTGTCCCCAGTTGCTTTTACTGTCAATTCCCCATGAAGTTCCAACAGGCAAATGCCCGTTCTTCATCATCACTTCCTGAGGATCAATGCCCCATTTATGAAACGACCCTTGATCCCCATGCAGGCTATACCGTGGCCCGGGTTCCTTTACAAGGTATGAACATTTTAAAATTGCAGCAAAATTCCCGTATTCAAACCTCATGTCGTAATAATCATTTACCTTTCCTCCCTGACGCACAACCTTCAAATGTGCAGTTACAGCTTGTGGCATGCCAAAAAGAACATAAACCTGGTCAACCATATGAGAACCCAGATTATATAAAACGCCTGAATAATCTCCCCCATGCTCTTTCCAGGAGTCAACATCTATAAAATTTCGGTACCTGTCGTAATGAGATTCAAATTCCACCAACCGTCCCACTACCCCTTGCTCCAGTAATTTCTTTACGGTTAAGAAATCGCCATCCAGGCGGCGGTTCTGGAACACGGTCAACAGCAAACCTTTTTTCTCTGCCATATCACGAAGTTCTTCTGCCTGACTCCACTTCTGAGTAACCGGCTTTTCAGCAACAACATGCTTACCGGCATTCAGAGCTTCAATAATCATATCATAATGAAGCTCATCGGGAGTATTTACAACTACCAGTTCAATGTCTTTATTTTTTAGGATTTCACTGTAACTTTTAACAATAGCAGCATCAGGAAATAATATGCGCGAGTTAGTTTTTGAACGCTCCAGTATATTTACTACTTCAAACTGCGGATTTACTTTCAATAAAGGTCCGTGAAATACCTGTCCTGACATTCCATAAGATGCCAATGCTGTTTTAATCTTTTTCTCCATAGTTGGTAATTTGCAGGTATAAAATGTACATATTCATTAATTTTATGAAAAAATACACACTGATTACCTATTCTACAACATAAAATGTTTGATCTTTGAGATTTGATTGTAACTTCGAATGCATAAAAATAGAAACAACAATTCATAAAAAGCTGGATATGGAAAAATTTTTTAATAGTTTTATGAAAACCATTACCTGTTGCAATCTCGAAACAGGAGATTTTCCGGGACCGGTTGTCACTATTTCCAGGCAGGCAGGTTGCTCAGCTCAAAGAATTGCAATCAAGCTTTCAAAAATTCTGACAGGTTACAGTTATATGTCGGATACTAAAACTGATGCTGAATGGAGATGGGTTGATAAAAACGTTATAGATCAGGTTGTAACTGATATGATGAATGACGTTAAGGCAGGCGGTTACGATGATACCGAAGAAGCCATTAAAATGCTTGATCAGGTGGCTCATGCTTTCTCTAATGAGACCATTTACGATATTTCCGATTCTCAGTTAATTGATACATTTAAAGGGGTTATCTGCCGGCTGGCCTGCAAAGGCAGAGCCATAATTGTAGGACGTTCGGCAGGCGTTATTCTTGGTGAAATTCCAAACAAGCTGAATGTCCGGCTCGAGGCTCCAATGGACTGGAGAATAAACCGGATTATGCAGATTAAGGATTTTAGTCAGGCCGAAGCAGTTAGTTATGTAAAGGAAATGGATGTAAAACGTGATGCCTTTATTGAAAAAATCATTGGACGGAAAGCCAACAATGATGATTTTGATGTCATATTTAATTATGCCTCACTGCAGGATGATGAAATCATTGATGCCATTGTAAATATTCTAAAAAATAAAAAGATAGTAGCTCACCACGAAGACTACTGATCTGAAAAATATTTTGGTGTTTAATTATTAACTTATCTCACCTTACGTAAAGCTGTTCCTGAAAAGGAGCAGCTTTTTTTTCATCCCTGTTAATCATGGCTGAACCGTTTTTATAACTTTTTAAACCATGCCCCGGCTTCTCTTAACTCTGAGGTTATGGTTGATTTAACAGCATAGTCGAAACCAGGCTGCAGGCTTGCAGCACCAATTTCTCCGGATTTATTGACGGCAATATAGCCAATCTGATGTTCTTCATAATCAGGAATCGTTTTTACAATCCGTGCAATAGCAGCATTGCAAGCCTCTTTAGGAGACATACCACTGCGCATAAATTCAACTACTAAAAAGGAGCCCAGAGTTTTCATCACCAGTTCACCAGAACCTGTTGCTGCAGCACCACCTATTTCACCATCCACAAACAAACCGGCTCCAATGATAGGTGAATCCCCCACCCTGCCGTGCTTTTTAAAAGCCATTCCACTGGTTGTGCAGGCACCGCATAAGCGTCCTTCATCGTCAATAGCCAGCATGCTAATGGTGTCATGGTTTTCTTCCAGCTGGTTTTCAATATTTATCTTTGTACTGAATTCCCGTTCCTCCTTCTTCCATTTCTTCCAGTGTCTGCGCATTTCTTTCGTCAACAGTTTTTCCTTCTTAAAACCATTAGCAAGAGCAAACTGCTGTGCTCCTTTTCCTGCAAGCATTACATGAGGCGTTTGTTCCATTACCAGCCTTGCTACGGAAACCGGATGTTTAATACACTGAAGAAATGCTACACTGCCTGCGTCACCTTTTTCATTCATTATGCAGGCATCGAGCGTTACTTTTCCGCTGGCATCGGGAATACCACCATAACCTACTGTAATAACTTCCGGGTCAGATTCAACCACACGAACTCCGGCTTCAACGGCATCAAGGGAATAACCTCCCGCAGATAAGATCTCCCACGCGGCATCGTTTGCCTGAAGTCCATGCCGCCATGTTGAAATAACTACAGGCGAATTTACTCTCTCTGACTTGATTTTTGCCCTTGCCTTCACCGATAAACTTAATCCGGCTATACCAAGGGTGGCTTTTGTTAAAAACGAACGACGTGTTGTTGTTGCCATCTGTAATATATATTTATTGGTCGTTTTCTGCAATTTAAACTTTATCAGTTAAAATTCAGTTTTATAAACTTACTGCAGCAGATTAGTAACGTTGCATTTCAAAAAGGGTGCCTGTTTTAATCATGCGAAAAATCCTGTACAGTTTTCCTGTACTTGGAGAAAGCAACTGCACGTGAAATAAAACCAAGATACCTACCATTTTCAATAACTGCCAGATTATAACGCCCCGATGATTCAAATTTTTGTGCCACATTTTCCATGGTATCATCGGGCGAAATGAAGGATTCGGGCATATACATCAAATCCTTTACCAATATCTGGTCATATAAATCATGCTCAAAGATTAAAGTACGCACATCTGAAAGTTTCACCATTCCCTTTAAGTATCCCTCTGCATCCACCACAGGATAAAGGTTTCGGTGAGAGGCAGATATGGCTTTTACAAGGTCACGCAAGGTTGCATCAGGAGAGAGAACTTCAAAGTCTTTTTCAATAAGGTTACGGACATTCATCATACGAAGAGCCGACTTATCCTTATGATGCGTAAGTAAATCTCCTGAAAGAGCCAACCTTTTGGTATAAACCGAATGGGGTTCAAAACCCATTATGGTAACGTAGGCAATGGTGGAAGATATAATCAGGGGAATAAATAAGTCATAGCCCCTTGTCATTTCAGCGGTTAAGAATATTGCCGTTAAAGGAGCATGCATAACGGCAGCCATCATTCCTGCCATGCCTGCAAGCGCAAAATTATCTACTGGTAATTCCCACCTTCCAAATAAATTAATTACCAGGGCAAAAAAATATCCGGCTATGGCACCCATAAAAAGCGTGGGAGCAAAAATTCCTCCGACACCACCTGAGCCGGTGGTAGCTACCATTGCTACCACTTTGAAGATAAGTATCCCCAGTAAAAAAACAATAAACATGGAATCCATATTTCTCAGGTTAAAAAACATGGAAGTGTTTAACAGTTCTGAACCACGCTCATTAAAAATCAGTGAAATTTCCCGATAGCCTTCGCCCCATAGCGGGGGAAAGATAAAAACCAGAAGCCCAATAACAACTCCTCCTATAAGCAATCGCACTCCCCAGGAGTGAATCAATTTAAACTTTGCCTCAAGAAACATGGTCATCCGGGTAAAATAAATAGCAACCAGTCCCGTAAAAATCCCCAGCAAAATATAAAACCAGATGGTTTCAATCGAAAATGGATGGACCTGTGCAAAGCGAAGCAGGACATCTTCCCCCATAAAAAAGTAGGTAAGAGTGGTGGCAGTTACAGCTGATATCAATAACGGAATCAGGTATACCATTGTAAGATCAAGCATCAGCACTTCCAGGGTAAAAATAATACCTGCAATAGGCGCATTGAAAATACCTGCAATAGCTCCTGCTGCACCACAACCTATCATGAGTGTGACGTATTTGTACTTTAACCTGAAAAACCGTGCAAGGTTAGAGCCTATGGAAGCCCCGGTGTATACAATTGGCGCCTCAGCTCCTACCGATCCCCCAAAACCAATCGTTAACGAACTGGCTACCATCGATGACCATGAATTGTGGTTTTTTATACGACTGCTTTGCCTTGATATGGAATACAGAATTTTTGAAACACCATGCCCTATATCATCTTTAATTACATATTTAACAAAAAGCACGGTTAGAAAAATTCCAATAACCGGATATATTAAAAACAGGTAACTTATGGAATCAACATCAATCCAGGCGGTCAGCTTAATAGCAACAAAATGAATAAGATTCTTCAGAATCAGCGCTGCCAGTCCGCTGAAAATTCCCACAATAAAACTTAAAAGGTAGAGAAAATGCCGCTCCGGAATCCGGGCAATACGCCACAATATTAATTTGTGCAGCCATACCCTGGAATGCCTTTGCCACAATATATATAATCTTCGTATCATTTAACTTCCGGTTTCGGGTGGTAAAAGTACAAAAACACATCGTTGCAATGTTAAGATTACACATCTGATTTTTGTGTTAACATATTTATTAATGTTCTTGAAGCAATCGATACCGGAATTACAATTATTTATGAAATAAGTGAAAATGCCCGTTAAAAAGGTATTTAGCAATTAATTATTACGGGCAGGTATTTTAAAAATAAAAGTAGTGCCTTCCGGCTGGGTGCTTTCAACCGACACATTTCCTCCATGGGCTTCTGCAACTTTTTTTACAAATGCCAGTCCGATTCCCCAACCTTTCGATGATTCATTTAGCTTATAATACCTTTTGAAAATTGCCTCCATAATTTCCTGAGGGATTGTTCTGCCCTGGTTATGAACTGAAATAGTAAGCTCCTCATTTTCCAGATTACAAGAAACTTTTATTGTTTTTGAAGATTCCCCGTGCTTAAGAGCATTATTCATTAAATTATTAAAGGCACGTCTTATTAGATCTATATCCACATTTACGTATATCTCTTTTTGAAATGATTCCAGTTCAATATTTCGGTTATAGGTTATTTTGTAAATCCTTATCTGTTGTTCCAGGTCTGCCAAAACATTAACAAAGTTTTTAGTTACAGGAATCTTTTCATCAGATTTCACAAAACCTACATCCAGGAAATCTTCTATAAGTATTTCAGCTTGCTTTGAGCTCAATTTTAAAATTTCCAGTATTTTGCTTGCTTCGCTTAATTCAATATTACCTTCCAGCATGCTGATACAGGCTTTAATATTATTCAGCGGAGAGTTTAAATCGTGCATAATCGACTGAATAAATTCTTCACGGTACTCGTCTTCAATTTGTAGCTGATCGGCCTTCCTTTCCGCAACTTTCCGGGCCTTGACCTGCACATTTTGCTTTTCCCTGAAAAATACTTCAGCAGCTTGCTCAATGGCATAATCTATCGAATTCATTATTACATCCCTGTCTTTCCTTTCAGTCACCAGGCTATTTTCATCTAAAATTTTAAAAATTTCTGCTTTAAGAAGATTATATTCCTGAATAATATGTTTTAATGAATAGGCCTTAAAATGAGCCCTTTCCAATCCATGTTGCCCACTGTAGGAATTTATCGCACTGGAGTTATTAGTTTCCAAAGCATCAGCAATGGCATTAATCAAATCAGGAACACTGTTTTGTATTGCAATTTTCTCATAATTACCAGCTACAAGAATTCGTGTTCGCACATCAGCCATCCAATTAGCCAGTATCTCATCTTTTTTTAAACGAAGAAGTTTTGCTGTTTCCATAATGATCTTTTTCCCTTAATTAAAAAACACTCTTTATCAATTCATTGTTTAAAATAAAATAAACATAAACTTTAAATGGTACTTATCACTGTTTACATTTATTAAATTTACTTAAGTTTAATTGCAGTTAAAATAATAAGCAATGAATATAAAAATTTCAGGATCATCGGGCTACCTGGGGACTATTATCTCAGATGAATTAATCAAAAGTGGTCATCGTACTGAAGGCATCAGCCGAAATACGCTATATGGACCTATAGAACAGTTGGCCAATGAGCTGAAAGATACAGATGCAGTAATCCATCTGGCCGGAGCGCCAATTCTTCAAAGATGGACTGAAGAAAATAAAAGAGAAATTTTAGACAGCCGGGTTGTAACGGCCAGAAACCTGGCAAGTGCTATTATGCGTCTGGACATTGAACATCGTCCCCGAAAGGTGGTTTCGGCATCCGGTATCAGCATCTTTGCTCCGGGAAAAACCCACACCGAAAAAAGCACTGAATACGACAAAGGCTTTTTAGGAGAAGTGGGAAAACAATGGGAAAAGGTCTGGGAACTGCTTCCCGGTGATGTTGAACTAACCATTTTCAGGATGGCTGCGGTTCTTGGAAAAAAATCACATGCCATAAAAAAAATGAACCTTCCTTTTAAAATGGGAGTCGGAGGAAAAGTAGGCAGCGGAAAACAACCCTTTCCATTTATTCACGAAACCGATGTGGCCCGTGCTTATACGTGGGCCATTGAAAAACCTCAAACCAAAGGCTTATATATACTCGCAGCGCCAAACCAGATCAGCAATGCTGAATTTACGCAGGCAATGGCAAAAACTTTAAACCGTCCGGCTGTTACTACAGTACCTGCCTTTGCTTTAAAATTGATTTACGGACAGGCAGCAACTTTGCTCATTAAAAGCCCGGCTGTTCATCCTGAAAAATTGCTGGCAGAAGGATTCCATTTCAAATATGAAAATATTGAACAAACGTTGGAGCAGATATACCATTAGTAAGGTCAACTACACAACTTCATGCCTTTAATCCCATTTGACTCCCATAGCTTCGAAACTTATTGACCTTTAAGGTATCTAAAATTTAGCATAAATTTATTTTCCTTCAAAACAAAGCGAAAGAAAATACGTTTTACAGTTACAGCAAAATCTGCTTTAAATATACTGCCGTACTTAATTATGAATTTATTTAACATGATCAGATAAAAATGATTACCAACATCCAATTCAAAAATAATCTTCAGTCCATACTCTTTTCCATTTTATTTATTATTGTTATAGGTTTGGTTGATTATTACACAGGTTCAGAAATAGCCCTTTCTATTTTTTACCTGATACCGATTTTAATTCTCTCTCTCCAGAATAGAATAAAACAGTATCACATTATTTTGATTGCCATAGTGGCTTCAATTGTGTGGTTTCTGCCTGAATACTTTGCAGGCGATTTCTCTCATACACTTATACCTGTGTGGAATTCATTTGTTCGGTTTGGCATTTTTGTACTTGTTGGTCAACTTGCATTTAACATGAACCAAAAACATCAAAAACTGATTGAAATAAATAAAAAACTGGAAATATTGAATGTTGAAAAGAACAGGCTTATAGGAATGGCAGCGCATGATTTACGAAACCCTATTGGAAACATTTATGGTTTTTCCGAATTGCTTTTAAACGGTTATTCGGATAATGCTGATCCCAATGCTGTGCAAATTTATAGTTATATTAAAACGATTAGCAGCAATACCATCGAAATGCTTGAAAAGCTGCTTGATATTTCTAAAATTGAATCAGGGACTGTTTCTCTCTCCTTGAAACGACAGGAGTATGTGGATTTTGTAAGAAAATATGTTTCACTTAATCAAATGCTTGCCAGTAATAAGCAGTTAAATATCAGCTTTAAACCGCAGGAAAAAGAAATATATTTTTCATTTGATGAACATTATCTAAGTGAGGTTATAAATAACCTGCTTACGAATGCTATAAAATTTTCCTATCCAAACAGTGAAATAACAGTAACGGTTTCTGAACGTAAAAAATATGTAAAAACGGAAGTTACAGATAAAGGTAAGGGTATACCCAAAGAAGAACAAAAGCAATTGTTTCAGTATTTTCAAAAAACAAGTGTAAAACCAACAGGTGGTGAAAAAAGTACAGGATTAGGATTGGCCATTGCAAAAAAGATAGTGATGGAGCATAACGGTAAAATTGGCGTGGAAAGTGAACCCGAAAATGGTTCAACCTTTTATTTTGAATTACCAAAGGATAAATTGTAATTTAATAAAGCTGTTTTAAAAAATAATGAAGTATTGACCAATATGAATAAGCTCTATATTAAAAACATGGTATGTAACCGATGCATATTGGTGGTAAAATCGGAACTGAAAAAGTTGGGACATGCACCACTTCATGTGACATTGGGCGAGGTTACCCTTCCCAAAGAACTATCTGACCAGCAAAAAACCAAAGTAGATTTAATGTTGCATGACCTTGGCTTTTCCCTTATTGATGACAAAAAAAGTCAGCTCATCGAAAAAATCAAGACACTTATTATCGAACTGGTGCACCAGCAGAACAACCAGTTAAAAAGTAACCTTTCCGATTACCTGACCAGCAGAATAAATCACGATTACACACATATTACCAACCTGTTTTCTGAAGTTGAAGGCACAACAATAGAAAAATATTTTATTGCCCAAAAAATTAAAAAGGTAAAAGAGCTTCTGGTGTATGGCGAACTTACATTAAGCGAGATTGCATATCAGCTTAACTACTCCAGTGTTTCACATCTAAGCAACCAGTTTAAAAAAGTTACCGGCCTCACACCTAGTCATTTTAAAAACATCCGGATCGAAAAACGCAAACCACTCGACGAAGTGTAAATTATATAACTCTTTTTCAAAATCATATAATATTCCTCCCGGCTTTTGTTGTGATATTTGCATTAACAGAAATTTAATGCAACTGCAAGACATGGAAAATAATAAAATACATCCGATTTACATTCCTGTTGAAGGAGTCGATAACGAGCACAATGCCCATATTCTTGAGGAAAAACTGGGAAAAGTTAAGGGAGTAGCTTCACAACGGGTGGAAATCAATAACCGAAGGGCTGTTATTGAACCGGCCAATGGACTTACCATTTTACCCGAAGCCGTAAATGTTATTCGCAGCCTGGGATACGAAGTTCCTGCCATAAAAAAAACATTTCCTGTTCTCCACTTAAGCTGTGCTTCCTGTGCTGTAAGCGCCCAAAGCATGGTGCAGGCAAAGGAAGGTGTAATTGATGCATCAGTTAATTTTGGTACATCTTCATTAACTGTGGAATACCTTCCAAATGTTGTCAGGCCTGAAGATATGCAGGAAGCGCTGCAATCGGTGGGTTATGATATAATAGTGGAACCAGGTGCCGACACCGCTGATACTCTTGAAGATATAAGGGCAAAAAAATACCGTAAGCTTAAACGGCATACAATCGGGGCGGTTCTGTTTTCATTGCCGGTGTTTATAATTGGTATGTTTTTCATGAATATGCCATTCGCCAATGAAATCATGTGGATTTTCACAACTCCTGTAATCCTTTTGTTTGGAAGAGACTTTTATATTAATGCCTGGAAACAGGCCAAACACCGGACTGCAAATATGGATACACTGGTGGCTTTAAGCACCGGTGTGGCCTATATATTCAGCGTATCCAATACCCTTTACCCACAATTCTGGCACAGCAGGGGACTGCATGCCCATGTATATTTTGAGGCAGCGGCTGTTATAATAGCCTTTATACTGCTTGGCAAAATGCTTGAAGAAAAAGCAAAGGGAAATACTTCGAATGCGATTAAAAAACTTATGGGATTGCAGCCCCGCAACGTTACTGTTTTGATGCAGGATGGGCAACAAATGCAAATACCCGTTGAGAAAATTCAAAAAGACGATGTGGTTATAGTTAAGCCAGGTGAAAAAATTGCAGTCGATGGGCTGTTAACTGAGGGCAGTTCCTATGTTGATGAAAGCATGCTAACTGGTGAACCAGTTCCTGTTTTAAAAACGGAAAAGGAGAAAGTGTATGCCGGAACTATTAACCAAAAAGGAAGCTTTCTGTTCCGTGCCGAAAAGGTAGGCGCTGAAACCATGCTTGCCCAGATTATTAAAATGGTGCAGGATGCACAGGGAAGCAAAGCGCCGGTACAGAAACTGGTAGACAAAATAGCAGGAATATTTGTCCCTGTGGTAATTACTATTGCCCTTGTGGCATTTACTGTATGGGTGATCTTTGGAGGCGAAAGCGGCTTTACGCAGGGATTGCTTGCTTTGATTACTGTACTTGTAATTGCCTGTCCGTGTGCTTTGGGCCTGGCTACACCTACTGCCATTATGGTAGGCGTTGGCAAAGGAGCTGAAAACGGTATTCTTATTAAGGATGCCGAAAGCCTGGAGCTGGCTAAAGATATAGATGCCGTTGTTCTTGACAAAACTGGTACCATTACAGAAGGAAAACCAGTTGTAACCGATGTATTCTGGCTAAGTGAGGATAAGAGAAGTAAGGAGATCCTTTTCAGCATCGAAAAAAAATCAGAGCATCCACTTGCAGAAGCAGTGGTGAATTATTATCCTGAATTGAGGGAAATGCCTCTGGCTAATTTTGAAAGTTTAACAGGAAAGGGTGCAACGGCTGAGGCAGATGGGCAATCCTATTTTATAGGAAATAAGAAACTGCTCAATGAAAACAACATAACTGTACCTGAATCGATGCTTAAAAATGCAGATGCATGGAGCAACGAATCAAAAACAGTAATTTGGTTCGCTGACAGCAAAAATGCACTTGCGATAATTGCCATTGCCGACAAGATAAAGGATACATCAGCAGAAGCTGTCAGGAAGCTTCAGAAATCAGGCATTGAGGTGTACATGCTTACAGGTGACAATGAATCTACCGCAAAGGCAATTGCAGAAAAAGCCGGTATAAATAATTTCAAGGCTGAAGTACTGCCTGCAGAAAAAGCCGAATTTGTTAAAGAACTTCAAAGTAAAGGCAGGAAGGTAGCCATGGTTGGCGACGGCATTAACGACAGCACTGCCCTGGCCCAGGCCGATGTAAGTATTGCAATGGGTAAAGGCAGCGATATTGCAATGGATGTGGCGAAAATGACCATCGTTTCATCCGATTTGAATAAAATCCCTATGGCAATTAAGCTGTCGAAACAAACAGTCAAAACAATCCGCGAAAATTTATTCTGGGCTTTTATTTATAATTTAATTGGCATTCCAATTGCGGCAGGAATTTTGTATCCAATCAACGGGTTTATGCTTAATCCAATGATAGCGGGTGCTGCAATGGCGCTTAGCAGTGTCAGCGTGGTATCAAACAGTCTTCGGTTGAAATGGAAGAAATAGAATACTGACTATGATAACCGGCATGAACTTGTAATCGATAATTACGTTTACAAAAGATGATTTCCCAGCAATGGGATGTACCCTTAAACAACACAATTTAATATGAAATTAAAAAATATTTATTATTATATAATTGCATTGACATTTCTTTTCCCGTCGTTCGTCGATGCCCAGCCGCCTGAAAAAGAAAGTGGATTTTCGTTAAGAAAACTTTTTGGCATTTCTCCTAAAACCGAAGAAGTAATTGTCAACCAGCACATTGATTTAATCAATCTTTCTGAGTGGTCAGATGAGACCAGTCGGTTTTACAGCAACAGGTCATTCCAACCCGTATGGTTTGAAAACGGTGAATTAAATAAACACGGGCAGGAGCTTAAGAGTGTGTTAAAATCCTCATGGAAGGAAGGATTACCTGTACCAGAAATTTATCTTGTGAAAGTTGAAGAAGCTTTGCTTAATATGCAAAAACGATCGGCTGGCAGAATTTCATTTGCTGAAGTAATTTCCGATGCCGATGTGAAGATGACACAAGCCTGGTTCGATTATGCTTCTCAAATCTCATCAGGTATTCTCGATCCTAAAGATTTGGATATAGTCTGGCAAATAATTCCTGACACCGTGGACCTGGTTCCTCACCTGGATAAGGCGATTGAGCAGGGAAAAATTACTGAATTGTTTACTGAACTTAAACCAAAACACGAACAATATGATTTGCTGATAAAAGAGTTTCAACGTTTAACAGAAGTGAAGGAACAAGGAGGCTGGCCATTGCCTGGCTCTTTTCCTCCGTTAAAAGAAAATGATTCGCATTCCAACGTCATACGTATAAAGAATTACCTTCATGCAACCGGCGATCTCGAACAGGGGGATTCTGCATACCTGAATTCCCTGGCCTATGATAAAAAACTAAGTAGTGCTGTTGAAAAATTCCAACAAAGGCACGGCCTCGAAAAAGATGGCATTGCCGGAGAAAATACATTAAAACAAATGAATGTACCTCTTGATTTCAGGCTTAACCAAATAAGGCTTAACATCGATCGGATCCGCTGGCTGCCTGATGATTTTGGCGAAAATCATATCATAATCAACATTCCTGATTATTCCTTTACTTTTTATAAAAACGAAGCGGAAGTTATGAATATGAGAGTTGTAGTAGGCGAAAATGAACACTACACGCCGGTTTTGGAAGATACTTTAAATTACATCATCTTCAATCCTGCATGGAATGTGCCTAACAGCATTGCCACCGAAGAACTGTTTCCAAAAATGCTTGAGGATACAGCATTTATGAAGCGAAATAATTATTCCATTCTGCGCGATTCCTATGTCAGTGAAGACACGATAAACATAAAGGAATTCGACTGGGCAGAAGTTTCACGCGACAGCTTTCCATTTTTCATTGTACAACATCCCGGCCCCTGGAATTCCCTGGGGGAAATTCAGTTTATGCTCCAAAATAAATTCAGCATTTACTTACATGATACCCCTGCCGATCATCTCTTCAATGTTGAACAACGTGATTTCAGCCACGGATGCATCCGGCTTGAAAAACCCGAGGATCTGGCAATGGAACTGCTGAGCGAACAGCTGCCTGCCGATACCCTGTTAAGCTATTTTGAAGACACCGTAAAACAGGTCGTTTATCTTGAAGAAAAAAATCCCGTTCATATAATGTACCAAACCGCCTGGGTGGAAAATAACAGCCTGAATTTCAGGGAAGATGTCTATGAATTCGATAATTTATCTATGGATTTTATGCGAACCAATTTCCCTAAATTAGCAGGGATAATGCCTAAAACCGACAACTGAAATTAGGATTGCGAATGGCATGGTTATTGATTAAATCGGGTAGCTATACAATATTTTGAAGGAAATAGCGTAATAATACTAATACAAAAACATTCATACACACATGACAAAATACCCATTCTTAATGTTTCTTTTTACGGCTTTAATCCTCTTCGCGGGAAGCTCCATTAAAACTGTAACGGCCGGGGCCGGAGAATTAAATGCATCACAAATGTTGTACAGTGAACTGGCTGACAACAACCAGGTAAACTTGCCATCAGAAGAAGTTTTTGCAATAGCTTATAAGGGCCATCAGGCACTGAAAGAAGTTCAGGGAACAGTAAAAAAAGATATTCTGACAGTTATTGATTTCAGTTTGTCATCAAATGAAAAACGCCTGTGGATAATTAATCTTGAAAGCAATAAAGTATTATTCAACGATTATGTTGCACATGGAAGAAACTCAGGAAACGAAAAGGCCGGTGCATTCTCTAACGCTTCCGGTTCCTACATGAGCTCAATCGGTTTTTATGCTACCGGAGAAACATACCAGGGTAAACATGGCCTTTCATTGTTCCTGGAAGGCATGGACAAGGAATTTAATTGTAATGCCCGCAGTCGTGCCATCGTTATGCATGGAGCCGACTATGTCAGTGCCGATTTCATAAAACAAAACGGCAGGTTGGGTCGCAGCCTTGGTTGCCCTTCGGTTTCAGTGGAAATACATGAAAAAGTTATAAACACAATTAAAGAAGGCAGCACATTGTTTATTTATTACCCCGACCCTGTTTTTATCGAGAAATCGAATGTCCTGAATCCATCTGCTGTTTAAAATGAATATTTAGGAAAATACAAACCGGCTTTTGCCGGTTTTTTTATGCTTTATTGTCTAAAACCACATACCGGAACCTTTTGGCATCTCCCTTTGTTTCAGTTTTAAATACCAGATAGGTAATCTGTAACATACTGATTATGGATCATAAGAAAAAAACCGCCGCAGAAAAAGCTGCCGAATATGTTGAAGATGGAATGGTTGTTGGGCTGGGTACGGGATCAACAGCATATTATTCTATCAAAAAACTCGGAGAAATGGTTGCTAATGGATTATTTATAAAAGCTGTAACCACCTCCCATGCTACCGAAAAGCTGGCCGGAAGCCTTAATATTCCTATGTTCTCGGTCGATGAAGTTGCTGGCATCGATCTGCTCATTGACGGGGTTGATGAAATCGACAAAAACTTCAATGCCATTAAAGGAGGCGGAGGCGCCTTATTCAGGGAAAAGCTCATTGCCAGGCTTTCAAAAAGAATTATCTGGATTATGGACGACAGCAAATACGTAGATGCCCTTGGAGGATTCCCCCTTCCCGTTGAAATTCTTCCCTTCGGGCACACCCACACATTAAAAAAGCTTCACAGAATGGCGTTAAACCCAAGTCTGCGCCTTAAAGATGAGGAACCATTTATTACCGACAATGGAAATTACATCATCGATTTACACCTCCAAAAACCTGTCGCTGCTGAAGAATTAATACGAAAGCTCGACAGCGTAACCGGTGTTCTCGAACACGGCCTGTTTTTAAATATGTGTGAACGCATCATCATCGGTAAGAATGAAGGTGTGGAAGTGTTGGAAAATAAAGCATTCATTCCCAAATGATCATCCTTCCCGGGAGCCTGTATTAGACAAAAGCTTCAGATATACCTTACATGCCATAATTAGGCTCTTTTCAAAAAATATAATACGGTGCAGGAGTTTAAAAAATACAGACCTTTTTCATTAAAAGAGCATGATCTCTTCATAATTCAGGTGCTTATTTGAAAAACAGCTATCATTTTTACGGACATCAGAGATCATAATGCCTAAGAATTATTACTGCCTGGAAATCCGTTTGAAAGTCCGGGAAATAATTCACTAAGGCCTTCTACAATAAACTGTACGGCAATAGCTGCGACAATAATTCCCAGCAGGCGCGAAAGAATATTGAAAACAATCGGATCAACCTTTTTTTCAATGGTTCCTGAGAAGTTAAATGTAAGAAACAAAAGGCCCAGGACCATCAGCAGGATTACCGATAAAAATGCCAGATCGGTAACATCAGATGTTCTGTTGCCATACAAAAGGACAGTGGTGAGGGAGCCCGGACCTGACATCATGGGAATGGCCATGGGAACTATGATTTCCTTAAAGCGGTTTTTGGCAATCTGAAAAGTTCTGTCGCCTTCAGTGCCTCCATGTTCTTGCTTTAATCCTTTCCCATTCACCATTTCTAACCCTGCAAACAGCAGCAGAATACCTCCGGCTATCTGAAAAACAGGCAAATCAATTGAGAAAAAAGTTAAAATGTATTGACCTGCAATTAAAAACAATAACAGAATGCCGGATGCAGTACCAACTACAAGCAGGGCAGTTTCCCTGCGTGCTTTTCCCTTAAGATCACTGGTTAATTGCGACCAGATTGGCAATACGGCCAGCGGATTGACAATGGCAATCATAGCTGCCATGAAATTTAAATACAGATCCCAATTCATCTGGTTTTCTTTTAGTAAACAAAAGATATCTAAAACTGTTCGTTAGGAATAGCGGTCACTGCACCAGTCAGAAATCTGTTAAAACTGATCTGAGGTTGAGTAACAGCCAAAAAATACAATAACATTCAAAAACTATGGAATACCGAATAGAGAAAGACACCATGGGTGAGATAAAGGTCCCGGCCGATAAATATTGGGGAGCGCAAACCGAACGTTCAAGGAATAACTTTCGGATAGGACCGCCTGCCTCCATGCCGCATGAAATAATCTATGGTTTTGCCACGTTGAAGAAAGCAGCTGCAATGGCCAATACCGAACTGGGTGTGCTGCCGGCAGAGAAAAGGGATTTGATTTCCGCTGTTTGTGATGAAATAACAGCGGGAAAGCTTGACGACCAGTTCCCGCTGGTAATCTGGCAAACAGGTTCAGGAACCCAGAGCAATATGAACGTAAACGAAGTGATAGCCAACCGGGCACACATACTGTCTAGCAAAAAACTGGGAGAAGGCAGTAAGACCATTCACCCCAACGACGATGTAAACAAATCGCAGTCATCGAACGATACGTTCCCGACAGCTATGCATATTGCCTGTTATAAGCAGGTAAAAGAAATTACCATAGCGGGCGTTAAGCAGTTACGCGATACCTTGCACAGGAAAGCAGAGCAGTTTAAGGATGTGGTAAAAATAGGAAGGACCCATCTGATGGATGCCACTCCCCTAACCCTTGGGCAGGAATTCTCGGGTTATGTGGCTCAACTTGACCATGGATTGAAGGCGCTGAACAATACGCTTTCCCACATGTCAGAGTTAGCTTTGGGCGGTACTGCAGTGGGTACCGGATTGAATGCCCCTGAAGGCTACGATGTGCTGGTGGCTGAGAAGATTGCTGAACTGACAGGTTATCCGTTTGTAACCGCACCCAATAAGTTTGAGGCACTGGCAGCCCACGATGCACTGGTGGAAACCCATGGCGCATTGAAACAGCTGGCGGTATCGCTCAATAAAATTGCAAATGATATACGCCTGATGGCTTCCGGGCCCCGCTCAGGCATTGGTGAGCTGATCCTGCCTGCCAATGAACCCGGCTCCTCCATTATGCCCGGAAAGGTGAATCCCACACAAAGTGAAGCGCTCACCATGGTATGCGCACAGGTTTTAGGGAATGATGTGACCATTTCTGTAGGTGGCACACAGGGTCATTTTGAATTGAACGTTTTTAAACCTGTAATGGCAGCGGCATTCCTTCAAAGTGCACGCCTTCTGGGCGAAGCCTGCACCTCTTTCGAAGAACATTGTGCCGCCGGAATCGAACCTAATAATCAGATAATTGAAACCCTGCTCAATAATTCACTGATGCTGGTAACTGCCCTGAATACAAAAATCGGATACTATAAGGCTGCCGAAATTGCGCAAACAGCTCATAAGAATGGAACAACACTAAAGGAAGAAGCCGTTAGGTTGGGTTATGTTACCCCCGAACAGTACGATGAGTGGGTGAAGCCCCATGAAATGACAGGAAGGTTTAAATAGAACAGTAATTGATTTTATAACATTCGGTGTCGTCTTTATTTCTTTCGGCTTAAATAATCCTGTAGAATTTAGTGTTGTTCACCCTACAGGTACTACCGGAAACCATCAGCTTAATTTTGACAGGTAATCCGATATGTATTTATCTTTTGATTTCATTTTGTACTGCTGAATATACCGGGGATGATCGAGGGCAACAATTGAATCGAACAGCTTTTCTTTCCTGTTAATGAGATTTACATATTTTGCATTCTTCTTTCCCAATACATAACAAACTTTGGTATCGACACCAAAATCAACCTGTTTCTTTAGTGTGTCTGTAATAAACGGCTGTACGGCATTAAATAGTTCCTCAAAATCGTAATAATTACAATTGATCCAGTTCCCTTTAGAGTTTTTTATAATAAAACCTAATGGACTCATAGCAGTTATGAAATAATTCCCATAAAACTTTTCAGCCCCGCCATAATGATCAATCATTTCATACACGAACACAGAGGAAGGTTCATGCGTTGAAACAGAGTCAATTTTTATATCGCAAACCTCGTTCAAACGTTTGGTATCAGTAAAGGGAATACCTGTTACGCCAGCTCCATGCCTTCCGGGATTTATTCCCAGAATCAGCTTCCGCGTTTCATTGTCGTTGTAGAATTTTTCATAAAACCGGCTTGAGATAGGCAAAATCTCCTCATTTTCCCTGAAAGGGTTCATTATTTTTATGTTCTCCGGCAGCTTGCCTGTAAATTCAAGGTGTTTATTAAATTCAATTACTTTCTGTGCGAAAGTTTCCATATACAATAGTGTTTAAATATTGCAAGTTATCAATTTTGATTAATTAATGCCTGTTGGATTTCCTGACATTGATTTTTAGCTGCAACCTTTACAGGGTTCTGATTGCGGCTCATAGGTGGAATTGTTTTTCTATTTGCTGTATAAGAACATCAATATCCGGAAGGGCTAGTTCATTTATTATTAAGCAGGAGCAATGTCGGCCTTACATGCCAGACAGAATTTCCTGTGGACGCAAAGAGTTGCACCGCAATTTGGGCAAACCCATCGTTGCCGTTCATTTTCCACAAAAGCATTCAATCCGTTGCTTTTTATGTACTCCAGGTTATCAAGCATGCTCATATTGTATCGGGTCCGGTATCGTTTATCAAGCTGCTTCAATCGCCGGCAGGGGTATTTTTCACATTCATAACAAAATCCCGACTCAGTAAGGCTTAGCAAAGAACAGGTATTAATGATGCACTGCTTGCAATAGGCTGGCTTTAGATTATCATCATTGCGGCACCCGTTACAGCGGTTTTTCTCCCGCAGGTAACCAACACAAATTCCGCAGTTCATTCCGCACGGGGCTATAAGCAAGGCATCGGGATAAGCATCTGTATTATTCATACTCACTCATTGTAAATTCAGGGTACTTTAAAAGAAATTCCTTAGGCGTATGGCCTGTATACATTTTAAAGTCGTGAATAAAATGTGACTGGTCGAAATACCCGTTCCGGCAGGCATGCTCAGTGAGGTTAACGTTTTTAATGGAACTTAAGTCTTTCAGTATTTGCCGGAAACGTATCAGCTTACTATATTGCCTGGGAGTTTTGCCAATGTAGGCTGCAAATTTACGTTCAAGGGTTTTTGAAGTTACTGAAAGTCTGTTTGCCAGCGTGGCAGCTGGTATTTTCCCGCCCGTTTCCTTAATGACTGTAAGACTGGTTTCAACCAGGGCATAATCATATGGGGCAACCGGTTTGAACCTGTTAAGCAGGAACTGTTCTACCAGATCAATTTTTTGCCTGACCGTCGTGGAATTATAAAGCTGCTCCTCTGCCTGTCTGGCTTCCCGCCCCAATGCATCAGTTAAATCAATACTTTTGTTTTCAAGCTCCGATAATGGGAAATTAAAAAATTGACATGCCCCTGCAGGATGGAATTCCACAAAAATAACTCCCGATTCACCCAGCGTTGTTACATCCGAAAAGGTATTGCTCAACCCGCTGACAACAGTTCGGGGCTGCAATGAAAGAGTCAGGTCGGACTTGCATACTGCGAAAGGCTTTTTGTAGTGAAACATCAGTTGTATGTTTTCTACCGGAATAACCCTTTCCTGTATATTAGCCTCGCAGGCATCAGTTTCCATCATGCAATAATGCCTGATGAAGTTCCTAAGAATTCCGGAAGGTTGCACAAACTGAAAATGCATTGCAAAAAGTTTCCACAAAAATAATGAACTTTAGGAAGTTTCAGCATGAAAACCCGCCTGAATTTAAGATCATATGAAACCTGTTACAATATCATTTTAATGATTATGTACAGAACCACCATGCCCGCTTGCTCCATCAATAATAGCATGAATAGCTTCAAGGCTATGGGTGTAATCGACGTAAGCCGCTACATATTCACGACCTTTCTCCGGTGTTTCATCCTTAATGGGATCCAAAGCTGCTACTTTGTTGTATTTCCCCCTGATCACTGTTCCAATGTGGTTGTTTAGTTTTTTCAGCAATCCATCGATATCTCTCTCTGCCAGGGCCTGATCACTTAAAAGTATAATTTTTTGAGTTGTCCCTGCCGGTTTCAATCCTGTATAGGGAGCTCCTTCCGTCTCACGGTGCAGCCTTACAAGTGTTTCCAGGAAATGTTTTTCCACGATGGAATAGACTTCTGCATCACCCTTGCGCAGGCTATAGGTTTTGTTAAAAAGTGGAATTATTTCTTCTTCCTGCTCTTGATCAATCCATTTGAGCACCAGGTTCACATTATTTGTTTCAAGGGCCGTCAATGCATCTTTTATAGTCGGGCCGTCATACGAATCGCAATGCGCCGAAGCAGGCAAGGCTCCCGCAGTAAGAATAAAAACTATAAATGTTAACACAACAAATACCAAACTTTTATTTGGGGTTACTTTTACTTTTGAACTTTTACCAGTCGTTGAATTCAGTTCTTTTGTTCTCATAATTTTTTATTTTTTAAATAATTCTTAAATAGTTATGATGCAAAAGTACCCTGAATAATACTCCTGTGCGACCTACTTTATAAGATAGGACCTGTTTATAAAATTTTGAAATACTGCCAATAACCGGATACCTAATAGAAAAGTTATAGAATGCTTTCCCCGTTTTTTAAATTTGTTTTTTATACGCGCTTGGTGTCATACCTGTTAATTTTTTAAACACCCTGTTGAAGGCCGATTTGGTGTTAAAACCACTTTCATAGGCAATGCCCAGCAATGAAAAATTTATGAATTCGGGATCCATCATCTTATCCTTTACTTCCTTAATCCGGTATCGGTTTACAAATTCAAAGAAGTTCAAACCTAGTGTTTCATTAATTACCCGCGACAGATGATGAGGGGGAACATTCAACCGGTTAGCAAGGTCAGGCAGTGTAAGGTCAGAAACCAGGTAAGGTTTTTCCTTTTCCATGAACCTTTCAATATTATCTGCAAGCTCTTCAGCTTCGCCTTCTTTAAGCAATATGCCGGCATATTTTGCTTTAGGCTCTGAAATTTCATCAACTGAGCCATCATGGTAATGAATGAAAATTTCTTTTTGCTTCAGGCCAAAATAACCAATAAGAATAACAAAAACCGAAAGAGCCAGAAAAAGGCTATCGGCACAAAATTCCAGGGTGTAGAAATGAAAAACATGATGAAGTGAAGCAGCAACCATTAATAATGTCCACACAGTACCAAAGGAGTAAACCAGTTTCTTAAGCCAGTCGGGGTTAACATTTTCCGGAGCAGAAAAATTATTAAATATATTAATATTCAGCTCTTTAAACTTATTGAGTGTTAAAACAAAATAAACAGGACCTGATAGCACTGTTAAAATAAGAAACAGATTAAATAACAGAGGTGTGTTCGAGGCTGTTTCCACATGATCTAAACTAATATGCACCGATGCCCGGGTAAAAAAGAGACTGATAAACAGGTATAAATTAAACAGTAAAAAGGGTATAAAATGGTACAGTGAAATCAGCTTAAACCGAAAACGATCATTGATTAAGGCAGAAATGTACAGGTAAAGAAAAGGACCGTGAAGCAACAGTAGAGAAATGAAAGCAGCCGATAATATTTGGTAACCATTGAAAAGGATATCTGAAAATAATGCATAGCCACCTGTGCAGATGCCCAGGTAAATCAACCATCCAATAAGTATTTTATCGTGCAGTGCCTTTTTCTTCCGGATCATTAATACCGTGTAGAAAAATGCATTAAATGCAGCTATTAAAAAGATATACCTCATTAAAAGGTAAAATAAAGGAAAAAGTATTTAAGAAAAGACTGATTGTTTCATATATCAATTGATTTTTGTAAATTTCCTTTGTATTTACACTTTACAAAAACATATAAATCAAATCTTTTGTAATTATGAAAACAGGAACAATTTTATTGGCAGTGCTGCTGGCAGTTGCCTGTTCGGATCAAAAGCCTGAACAGATTGACCAGTATTCAATTGAACAGTTTTATGGCAACACCCGCATCAATGGTGGCTACTTCTCACCCGATGAAACAAAATTGCTTGTCAGCAGCGACGCTTCAGGCATATTTAATGTTTATGAAATTGACATTGCAACGGGTGAAAAGAAACAGATTACCAACTCCACGGGTGATTCATTCTTTGCAGTAAGCTATGTCCCCGGCACCGGTGATATTCTTTACAGCGCTGATGAAGGAGGGAATGAAAACAACCATATTTACCTGCTTTCTGCAGATGGAGAAACCACTGACCTGACCCCGGGGGAGGAGGAAAAAGCTCATTTTGCTGGTTGGAATCCTGACAAAACAGCCTTTTATTACATATCAAACAAACGCGACGCACGATTCTTTGACCTCTACAAGATATCGGTTGATGACTGGCAGGCAGAAATGATTTATCAGAATGATGACGGTCTGGATATAAGCGGCATTAGCCGGGATGAAAATACACTTGCCCTGGTTCTTACAATAACTACCAGCAGCAACCAGCTTTTTCTGCGTAACCGTGAGACAGGAGAAACTACTGAAATATCAAATCCTGAAAAGACAGGTACTTATAGCCCCTCAGGATTTACCAATGATGGAAGTAAATTTTATTACACAACTGATGCCGACAAGGAGTTTACTTACCTTGTAGAATACGATATAAATACCGGCAACAGGGAAACAATTTATGAAACCAACTGGGATGTTGCCTACAGTTCACTAAGTGAAAATGAAAAATACAGGGTTATTCTGATCAATGAAGATGCCCGCAACAGGGTTATTCTGCTCGATAATGAAACCGGAAAGGAAATAGATTTCCCGGATATACCAGATGGAGACATTCAAAGCATTAATATTTCCGACAGCGAAGAAAATGTGCGGCTGACGGTTGGAAGTTCAAAAGCGCCTTCAAACATTTATGTATATAACCTTGAATCAGAAAGCCTTGATAAATTGACTGAAACCTTAAACCCGGAAATCAACCCCGATCATCTTGTATCAGCAGAGGTAGTGCGTTATCAATCATTCGACGGGACAGATATTCCGGCCATTTATTACAAGCCTCACCAGGCTACTGAAAACAACAAGGTTCCGGCGCTGGTTTGGGTACATGGCGGTCCGGGAGGGCAGTCACGCACAGGCTATTTTGCACTTATTCAATACCTGGTTAACAACGGATATGCTATACTTGCTGTTAACAACCGCGGTAGCAGCGGTTATGGTAAATCGTTTTACAAAATGGACGACCGCGATCATGGTGGTGGTGATCTGCAGGATTGTATCTGGGGTAAAAAGTGGCTTCAGGATCAGGAATACATCGATTCGGAAAAGATTGGCATCATAGGCGGAAGTTATGGAGGATATATGACAATGGCTGCCATGGCATTCGAGCCCGATGAATTTAAAGTGGGGGTAAATATATTTGGCGTTACCAACTGGTTACGTACCCTAAAATCGATTCCTGCATATTGGGAATCCGGCCGCAAGGCACTTTACGATGAATTGGGTGATCCTTATACTGAAGATTCAGTCAGGTTATACAATATATCACCCCTGTTTCATGCACACCAGGTTATAAATCCTGTATTGGTGCTTCAGGGTGCAAACGACCCCCGGGTGCTGCAGGTAGAGTCGGATGAGATCGTAGCAGCAATAAAAGAAAATAACGTACCGGTTGAATATATTATTTTTCCGGATGAGGGTCATGGTTTTATTAAAAAGGAAAATGAGATAAAAGGCTATGGCCAAATCCTTAATTTTCTGAATACCTACCTGAAATAAAACAGGGTAAATAACAAAAAGAATTAAACCCGGATGTGTGTTGGTGTATATACCCATCCGGGATTAATTTTTAATTCCGCTTCCATTAGTCTCTGCTTTTCTGCCAACAAACATTATTTTTATCAATTCAATCATATGAATAAATGAATTGGACAAAAAAACAGCTTAGCATTCTTGCTATTGTGGCCATCACATCATTTATGGGCACTTTTCTTATCTCTTCGGTAAATATAGCACTGCCTGCCATAGAAAAAACCTTTGGGCTTAATGCGGTAAAACTTAGCTGGGTGATCACAGCTTTTTTGCTTGCCACCGCTATGTTTCTGCTTCCAATAGGGCGTTGGAGTGATCTGACAGGTATACGCAGAATATTCAAAGCGGGAGTTATAATTTTCACTTTTTCTTCCTTGATCTGCGGTTTTTCCCCATCAGGTTTCTGGCTGATTTCGTTCCGATATGTACAAGGTATAGGCGCTGCATTCACAAGCACTACCGGTCCGGCAATACTTGTGTCGGCCTTCCTGCCCCAATACAGGGGAAGGGTTTTGGGTATTTCGGTATCTGCTGTATACCTGGGGCTGGCTTTCGGTCCTTTTGCAGGAGGCTTTCTCACTCAATACCTTGGATGGCGTTCAATCTTCTTTGTTGCATCTGCATTCGGGCTGGTAACAACTATCATTGCCCTGCTTTTCCTGGGAAAGGATCAACAAAATGCAGATACTCAAAAGAAAATCGATTTAAAGGGCACCGCATTTTATATGACCGGGTTGATAATGCTGGTTTATGGATCATCCTACATACCCGGACTTCAGGGATGGCTGATGATGGGGATGGGTTCACTAGCCCTGGTAATATTCTGGCAAGTGGAGAATCGTTCGACATCCCCTGTGCTTGAAACAAAGTTATTTACCCGTAACCGGCTGTTTGCCTTTTCCAATCTGGCAGCGTTGATTAACTACAGCGCTACCTTTGCCATTATCTTCCTGCTCAGCCTTTACCTTCAGAAAATACAGGGCATGTCACCCCGTGAGGCAGGAATCATCCTTGTTGCTCAGCCTGCAGTCATGGCAGTGTTTTCACCAATTGCCGGCAGACTCTCCGATCGCATTCAACCACGATATCTTGCCACATTAGGTATGACCATATGCACAATCGGACTGGTGGTGTTCTCATTGCTTACTAACCTCACCCCAATATGGATAATTGTTGTGGTGTTGTTCTGGGTAGGCCTGGGTTTTGCTTTTTTCTCATCACCAAATATGAATACAATTATGAGTTCGGTGAATAAACATCAGTTGGGATTGGCTTCAGGCTCTGCAGCCACAATGAGGGTAATTGGCCAGATTACAAGCATGACTGTTGCCACTTTATTCTTTGCCGGTATTATTGGAAATCAGGCCATAGAAACAGTACCTGACAACCTTTTCCTGATGGCTATGAAATATTCATTCATAAGTTTTTCCCTACTCAGTGCAATTGGAATTTATTTTTCATACAATCGTGGCAAAATAAATCGGGATGTACAATCAAACAATACCTGATGCTTAAAACTATTAAAAAAGCCCCGCCGGGATTGGCGGGGCTTTTTAGGCTAATGTTTAACTTGTAATTAAGCTATAATTTCTTTTTTGTCAAGTTGAGGACCTGCAGCAACCAAAGCTTTACCTTCTTTATTGTCGGTATATTTTTCAAAGTTTTTAATAAAGCGTCCTGCCAGATCTTTGGCTTTATTGTTCCAATCTTCCCTGTTCTGATAAGTATCACGTGGATCAAGGATATTTGGATCAACATCATGCAATGCTGTTGGCACTTCCAGGTTGAATACAGGAATCAATTTTGTTTTTGCTTTTTCGATGGAACCATCAAGGATAGCATCGATAATGGCACGCGTATCTTTAATTGAGATACGTTTGCCTGTTCCATTCCATCCTGTATTAACAAGGTATGCTTCTGCTCCGTGCTCCTCCATTTTTTTAACCAGCTCCTGGCCATATTTGGTTGGATGCAACGACAGGAATGCAGCACCAAAACATGCTGAGAAGGTAGGCTGAGGAGTAGTTACTCCACGCTCGGTGCCAGCCAGCTTGGCTGTAAATCCAGAGAGAAAATGATACTTTGTCTGTTCAGCTGTCAGTTTTGATACGGGAGGCATCACACCAAATGCATCGGCAGTAAGGAAGATTACTTTATTTGCGTGACCAGCTTTTGAAACAGGCTTGACAATATTTTCAATGTGATAAATCGGGTATGAAACGCGGGTATTCTGAGTTACTGAACCGTCATTAAAATCAATCTTTCCGTTTTCATCAACTGTTACATTTTCCAGAAGAGCATCCCTTTTGATGGCGTGGTAAATATCAGGTTCGGCTTCAGGATCGAGATTGATGGTTTTTGCATAACATCCACCTTCAAAATTGAATACACCGTCATTGTCCCAGCCATGCTCATCATCGCCAATCAACTTACGTTTCGGATCGGTTGAAAGTGTTGTTTTTCCTGTTCCCGATAATCCGAAGAAAATAGCCACGTCGTCTTCTTCACCAACATTGGCCGAGCAATGCATCGATGCCATGCCATTCAGCGGAAGGTAATAATTCATCATTGCAAACATTCCCTTTTTCATTTCACCGCCATACCATGATCCGCCAATAACCTGCATTCTTTCAGTCAGATTAAAAACAGTAAACACTTCTGAATTCAGGCCGTGCTCTTTCCATTTGGTGTTAACAGTTTTTGAACCGTTCATAACCACAAAATCGGGTTCGCCGTAGTTTTCCAGTTCTTCTTCGGTAGGCCTCAGGAACATGTTCTTAACAAAATGTGCCTGCCATGCAACCTCAACAATAAAACGAACTTTCAGTCTTGAATTTTCATTAGCACCCAGAAAAGTGTCCATTACAAATAATCTTTTGCCAGAGAGTTGATTGGCAACAAGCGATTTTAATTCGGCCCATACCTCAGGTGTTGTAGGTTTATTGTCGTTGGGTGATTCGGGTGAAGTCCACCAAATGGTATCTTTTGAAGTATCATCCTTAACAATGAACTTATCTTTTGGTGAACGGCCCGTGAATATCCCCGTCATTACATTAACGGCATCCAGTTCAGTCAATTGCCCTTTCTCAAAACCTTCCAGATCGGAGTGCATTTCTTCTTCAAAAAGCTGCTCGAAGGAAGGATTGTGGACAATTTCCCGTACGTCTGTTATGCCGTACTTAACTAAATCTAATTTTTTCATAACTACCTAATAATTAACTTAATAAACTGATAACTTATTCTAATTCCTAATTACAAAAATAATCTAATTTTCCACTTTGCCTAAGAAGCAGGGTTTATTTGGCTCAATTCATTTTTCAATTAAACATTCTCTTAACATATTTTAAAAATCAAACCGAAGAATTGTTCAACAATTACACCTTCCAAAAAAAAAGAGGCCGTTGGCCTCTTTTCTAAAATATCTTATTTAAGAACGCGGATGAAACTGATGTATGGTATCCTTCAGATATTCACGATCAAGATGAGTATAAATTTCTGTTGTCAGGATTGACTCATGTCCCAACATTTCTTGTACTGCCCTTAAATCGGCCCCACCGTTTATGAGATGCGTGGCAAAAGAGTGACGGAATGTATGCGGACTTATTTTTTTATTCAGATTAATTTTCTCGGCTAGGTTCTTAATTATAGTAAACACCATTACCCGGCTCAGTTTTTTACCTCTTCGGTTCAGAAAAAGAATATTTGCACTCTCTTTATGGATTTTAAGGCTTTCGCGGTACCCGTGAATGTATTTCTCAATTTCCTCAATGGCGCGGCTGCTAACCGGAACCAGACGTTCCTTCTCTGCCTTACCTTCAATTTTGACATAACCTTCATCAAAAAACATATTTGTCTGTTTCAGGTTCACCAGTTCGGAAACACGAAGCCCGCAGCTGTAAAGGGTTTCAAGCATGGCTTTATTGCGCTGCCCCTCAGGCTTGTCCAAATCAACTGCATCAATAAGTTCATCAATCTCTTCCATCGACAGTACATCGGGAAGCTTCCGTCCTATTTTGGGAGACTCAAGTAAAGCAGTCGGATCGCTTTCAATCTTTCCCTCAATCAGTAAATATTTATAAAACGATTTAATGCCAGAAATCGTTCTGGCCTGGGTACGAGGACTCACCCCCTTTTCATTAAGCCATTCAACAAATTTCTTCAGATGAAGTAATTTCACCCTGTCAGGCCCGGTTTTCTTAAAGCTGTTGCCCAGAAATTCAGTTAGCTTATTGATATCATTAATATAGGCAGCGATCGAATTTGAAGACAGCGACTTTTCGAGCTTCAGGTAATTCTCATAACTTTTTTTGCTTTCCTCCCATTTCATATCCATTTATTTTATTTTTTAAATCATTTGATTTAAATAAATTTGAAAACCAATAGTGAATGATATTTAATATTATGATATTTACTACGTTTTGTTGACTATAAAGTTACTATAAAAAATATTAAAAAAGAAATGGAATGAAATTATTGATTATCAACGGACCAAATTTAAATTTACTTGGAAAAAGAGAGCAAAATATATACGGTTCAGAAAGTTTTGATAAATATTATGAGAAGCTGAAAGTTGCTTTTCCTGAAATTGAATTATCGTATTTTCAATCGAATGTAGAAGGAGAATTAATCAATAAAATGCATGAGGAAGGATTTTCAACTGATGGCATAATAATTAATGCCGGGGCATACACTCATACATCGGTAGCCATCCGCGATGCCATTGCCGGAATTACAACCCCTGTTGTTGAAGTGCATATATCAAATACACTAACCCGCGAAGATTTCCGGCACAAATCGGTAATAGGCCCCGTATGCCGTGGCTGTATTATGGGGTTTGGCCTAAATTCATATGCACTTGCCATACACAGTTTCACAACCTTTTGAACAAAAAGTTCAGGGAAGGCTTTATATAACCGGAGGAGTACAATCTTCTGCAGATGGTAAAACCCAAAATTACCCTTGTTATGAGACAAACAAAAATAGTGGCAACCTTATCGGATATTAAATCAAATAAAAATTTCATTCAGGTATTATATGATGCCGGAATAAATGTTGCCCGGCTCAATACAGCACACCTGGGACCGGAAGCAGGTAAAAAACTCATTGAAGATATACGTGCTGTTTCAGATAAGATTGCCATACTCATTGATACCAAGGGACCTGAAATAAGAACCTGCAGCCTCCAACGAGAGCTGTTGGTGCAGGAAAACCAGGAAGTAAGGTTTTCCTATTCCTTCAATGCCGAAAATCGTATCGACGTATGCGTTAATCATTCCAGATTTGTTTCCGACCTTAAACCGGGAAACCGGATACTGATTGATGACGGCGCCATTGCTGCTGTAGTAACTGAAAAACATCCGGAGTATTTAATAACCAGAGTCGAAAACAGTGGCATTATCAAAAACAACAAGAGTGTTAACGTGCCGGGAGTTATAACCAATCTGCCTGCCCTATCCGAAAAAGACAAATTGTTTATAAAGTTTGCCGCAGAACAGCAGGTCGACTTCATTGCACATTCGTTTGTGCGCAATAAGGAGGATTTGCTTGAAGTGCAAAAACTCCTCGATGAATACAACAGCCCGATAAAGATCATTGCGAAAATTGAAAACATGGAAGGGGTTGTAAATATTGATGAAATACTTGACCATTCCTATGGGATAATGATTGCACGCGGTGATCTGGGGATTGAAATCCCGCCGGAGGAAATACCCATTGTACAGCGCAATCTTATACGTAAGGCCATCTTGTATAAAAAGCCGGTAATAGTTGCAACCCAAATGCTGCACAGCATGATTACGCAGCCCCGGCCTACACGTGCCGAAGTGAACGATGTGGCCAGCGCTGTTTATTCCGGTGCCGATGCTGTTATGCTCAGCGGGGAGACGGCCATTGGAAAATATCCGGTAGAGGCTGTGAGAACCATGGTAACCATTGCAGAGAAGGTTGAGCCCGACCGCAACAAATATTTTGAAACAGTATTGCCCCCGGTAAAGAATGAAATTCCTGCCTACCTGGCACAATCAGCCATACGGTCGGCCGGTGATCTGAACCCGCGCGCAATTGTAACTTCCACCACAACCGGAAGAACTGCACGGTACCTGTCGGCATACCGACCCCAAATACCCATTTATGCAGTTTGCCATTTCAGTAATGTGGTGCGTGAGCTGGCGCTTTCTTATGGTGTGTTCCCCTCGTTCGGTGAGATAAAGAAAAACCGCCTGAAGATTCAAAAAGCGGCAATTCAATCCCTGCTAAAGAAAAATGTACTTCAACTGAACGACCTGGTTATTTATGTTGGCGGAAGGTTTGGCAAGGATTCCGAAGCATCCTATATGGAAATTTCCACGGCCATCAAGTTATTTCAGTCAACAATCCAAAAGCCATCTGAAGGGGAGTTCAGCGAAAATCAATAACCTCTATGTCATTGTATTCTTTCGGATTGAAAACAAAATGAGAATCGGCAAGTTCCGTACCTGTTTTCATATCTGTAACTTCCACTCCGTACAGATTACCATCGACACCGTATAACCGGGCCGACTTAATCATATTATCGGCATTATCGATTGAAAGCAAAATCTTTTCCACTTCATATTCCTCCGAATCGGGATAAAGTTCAATCTGATGATACGTTTTGTTTCCTTCCTTTTTCTCACCAACATACGTTGAACGGAAACCCTTTTCGTAGATTGTAAACACCGTTGATGGATCCATGAGCTCACTGCCGCCATCTTCGAGGTACGAAATGGTAACCTGGTTACCGTCCTCCATATAGTTCCAGAGAGTTTCCCCATCAGAATATACTTTTACACCAATGTCGGGAAGATCAACAACGTACTTCTGCCCTTTAAGTTGCAGTGTTCCTTCGTTTTCCTCATGAATATCCATCTCATCGTTATCCATGGTAAAAACAAAATCGACAACAATTGTATTAAGCGAGCGTGTTTTTTTACTCACTTCATCAAGAATTTGTTTGGCTTTTGAATCCTGCTGTGCAGGGGCAATGAAGGCAAAAGCCATAAATATGCCAAGTAAAAATATGTATCTCATTATAAAATTTTAGTTGAAGCTATTCAATAACTGTTCCAAACTGTATTCGTCCTGGATTAGCACCTGCCGTGCTTTGCTTCCTTCGCTTGGACCAACCACACCAGCAGCTTCCAGCTGGTCCATTATACGGCCGGCGCGGTTATACCCGATCGAGAATTTACGTTGGATCATTGATGTGGACCCCATCTGGTTGCCAACCACAATCCGGGCAGCATCATCGAAAAGATCGTCACGGTTATTCAGGTCAACATCACCGGGGCCTGGTTCATCATCACCCACATATTCAGGAAGCAAATATGCAGAAGGAAGCCCCTGCTGTTCGGAGATGAACGAACAAAGTTGCTCCACCTCGGGGGTATCGATAAAGGCACATTGAACACGTGTCATGTTACTGCCAACCGAAATGAGCATATCGCCCTTCCCAATAAGCTGATTGGCGCCGGGAGTATCGAGAATGGTTCTCGAGTCGATCATCGAAGCCACCTTAAATGCGATCCGTGCAGGGAAGTTTGCTTTAATAACCCCTGTGATAATGTTAGTAGAAGGACGTTGTGTAGCAATTATCATATGAATACCCACTGCCCTTGCAAGCTGCGCAATACGTGCTATAGGCAATTCTATTTCCTTGCCTGCTGTCATAATTAAATCGGCAAACTCGTCGATCACAACTACAATATAGGGCATAAAACGATGTCCCTTTTCAGGGTTCAGCCTGCGGCTAATAAACTTGCCATTGTATTCCTTCACATTACGGGCATGGGCCTTTTTCAGCAGGTCGTAACGCTGATCCATTTCCACATTCAGCGAATTCAGCGTGTATTTCACCTTTTGAATGTCGGTTATTACCGGCTCGTCGTCATTAGGTAATTTAGCCAGGTAATGTTTTTCAAGGACCGAATACAGGTTTAGCTCTACCTTTTTCGGGTCGATAAATACGAACTTTAACTGCGAAGGATGCAACTTATAAAGCAGCGAAGTAATCACCACATTAATCCCCACCGATTTCCCCTGGCCGGTAGCACCGGCAACAAGTATATGCGGCATTTTAGCAAGGTCGATCAGGAATGTTTCATTTGATATGGTTTTCCCCAGCGCAATGGGCAGTTCTGCAGTGCTCTCCTGGAATTTACGTGAGCTCAAAATCGACCGCATGGAAACAATTTCAGGATTTTGGTTTGGTACCTCAATCCCGATGGTTCCCCGCCCGGGGATGGGTGCAATAATACGGATACCCAACGCAGCAAGACTTAAGGCTATGTCATCTTCGAGGTTCTTAATTTTGGCAATCCGGATACCAGGTGCAGGAACAATCTCGTATAAAGTAATGGTAGGACCAATTGTAGCCCTTATTTTGGTAATCTCAATTTTATAATGCCGCAGGGTTTCCACAATTTTATTCTTGTTGGCAATCAACTCTTCGTTGCTTACTTCGGCATTCCCGGAACGGTGATCTTCGAGAAATTCAAGTGTCGGAAATTTGTATTTCGACAGCTCCAGTGTAGGATCATAAGCTTCCATTCCATTTTCAGCCAAGTCACCGTCGGCCTCTTCTTCTTCAGCCCGCTCATGGACCATCAGTTCCAGTCCGTCTGAATCAGGTTTTGCCTTCGTTGCATTTGCAGGCTCTTTCCGGGGTTCCCTGATACTTTCCAATTCAAGCTGATCATCGTCATCATCATCCGGCCCGAAAAGTGCCTGCACCACATCGTCCTCCTCAATCACTTTCGAAATGGAATTGTCGGCAGCCTCTTCTTTTGTTTGTATTACTTCTTCTGCATTTTCTTCAATGGGCTTTTCCTTTCTTTCCCAAATCATCAGGCCCGAAAGCAAGGCATAAGCTTTTTCAAAACGAAACACAATAATTGAAAGCAGCAATATAAAAAGCAGTAATGCCAGTCCGGTAAATCCAATAAGTGAACTGAGCCAGTTGCTCAGGATAAACCCATACCGCCCTCCGGGATAAATGAAAGAAGCCGCATCGGTAATTGGGAATACAAATCCTGCAGTTAACGAAAACCAAATAATTAGTAACAGGCTGAACACCAACGAACGTCTGAACTTAACAAGCCTTATTTTCATTATTCTAAACCCGATAATTATCAGCAGGTATATAAAAAGAAAAGAAGCAAAGCCAAATCCTCTGTTCATGAATACCTCAGCAAGCCAGGCGCCTGTTTTGCCGGCTTTGTTGCCAACATGAATATCTGATTCGAATACCAGCTGGCTCCAGGGCAAATCGAGCTTGCTCTGGTCGGCAGCTCCGTAAAATAAAAATGAAATAAATGAAATAAGAAGGTATGCAGAAATCAATAAAACAAAAAGTCCAAGAATAAACCTGAATTTTTCTTTGTTTACCGGATTACTTGTTTTTTTCTTCTTCCGTCTGGAATTTGTTGGTTTCGTAGTTTTGCTTGCCATTATTACTTCCCCTCGTGTAAATAAGTGTGCAAATTTAAGTAAAATATTCAGGTTGCCCGTTTTCAGTTCCCTTAAAAAAGCCCGCTGTGAACAGAAAATAAACCTGCCCGCGCAATTTATATATCTCACGGATAATCAGCACTAAACGTCTCTATATTTCTAACTTAATAACCATACAATTTATTGTATGGTTGAATGGTGCATTTTTATAAATATATTTCTCCCTGAAAAATATTTTATTTTTTAAAGTTTCCCCTCATGTTGTCACGAATCTTATTGAACCGGTAACAAACGAAAAACAACTGTTCTCATTCCTGTTTAAACTATACCTCAGACGGTGCAAACTCAATGTAAACTCAATATTAATTCAGTATTAACTCAATGTAAACTCAATTATAATTGAATTTACATTGAGTTAATACTAAGTTTGAACTGAGTTAACATTGAATTTGATATGGCTCAGGTCTTTTTTATAAGACATTAAAAGCTGATTAAACTCCATTACTTTTTTTCAGCCTTTTTTCTATGTTTGTTGCCGGTCAAAAATAAACATATGGAAAAGCTGGCAGTAGTGGCGTTAGGGGGTAATGCCCTCTTACGCGACAACGAAGAAGGAACAATTGAACAGCAGGAACTGAATGCAACAGAAACGGTGGAGAATCTGATTCACCTGATAAAAGACGGTTACGAACTGGTAATAACCCATGGAAACGGTCCACAGGTGGGCAACATACTGATGCGCAACGATGCGGGGGAAAAAATGTACCAGATTGCTCCCATGCCACTCGACATATGCGTTGCCGACTCGCAGGGAGGTATCGGGTACATGATTGAACGCATTGTGCGTAACGTGCTCAATAAGTATGGAATTCGCAAAAATGTGATCACCATGGTAACACTTGTTGAAGTAGATAAAAACGATCCGGCTTTTAAAAATCCTTCAAAACGAATAGGCAAAACCTATACAAAGAAGGAAGCTGAACGGCTCAGCCAGGAGAAGAACTGGATATTTAAATCCTCTTCAAAAGTTAAGGATGGTTACCAGAGGGTGGTCCCCTCTCCTGCCCCCATCGAAATTATAAACAAGGAAACCATTGAATTGCTTGTAAATAACGGCAACATTGTAATTGCCGCTGGAGGTGGAGGTATTCCTGTTTATTATGATGAAGAAGGAAACGTACGCACTTTGGATGCCGTTATCGACAAGGACCGTGCATCAGGTTTGTTAGCCAAAAATATTTGTGCCGATGAACTGTACATTCTAACCGATGTTTCCTTTATTTATAAAGATTACGGTCTTCCTACCCAGGAAAAACTGGAATTTTTAAATTACGCCGACACAATGAAATACCTTGATGCAGGCACTTTTGCTGAAGGAACTATGGAACCAAAAATACGGGCATGCCTCGATTTCATTAAAAGCGGCGGCAAAAAGAGTGTGATCACCGAAGCTAAGCAACTGGAAGATAAGTCGTATGGGTCGAAGATAACAATGGAGTACGATTGAAGAGAGGGGAAAGGGAGAAGTGAACAGTAAACGGTGAACAGTGAACAGAATTTGAGACACAGTTGGAGGAATAGGAGTCGTTAACGGAAGCAGGCACTAACCCTGATATTTATGCCGGGGAACCGGAATCAGGAAACCCACCACCCTGCCCTGTCCTACAGCTTCCTGCCCTCGACTCCGGAGGAGTCAAATGTTTGTAGCAATATAGCCACAACCTACTACCCGACTCCGGCTGGAGTCGAATCAATGAAGAGCACCGATAAATTTTTGAAATCGGTTAAGAAGAGGCGTTAGATATTATAAGAAAACAATTAGATAATTATATAAAAAACACAATATGGCATTTAACTTAAAAAACCGGAATTTTTTGAAACTGCTTGATTTCTCAGCCAAGGAAATTGAGTTTTTACTGGAACTTTCAGAATCGCTTAAAAAGGCAAAATACGCGGGTACCGAACATCAGTTGCTGAAGGGAAAGAACATTGCCCTGATTTTTGAAAAGGCCTCAACACGCACGCGGTGCGCTTTTGAAGTGGCAGCGTTCGACCAGGGGGCGCATGTTACTTACCTGGGTCCGTCAGGATCGCAGATCGGAAACAAGGAAACAATGAAGGATACCGCACGGGTGCTGGGGAGAATGTACGACGGTATCGAGTACCGGGGTTACGGGCAGTCAATCGTGGAGGTGTTGGGGCAATATGCCGGGGTGCCGGTATGGAATGGATTGACTGATGAATTCCATCCCACACAAATACTTGCTGACTTCCTGACCATGAAGGAACATTCCGATAAGCCGCTGTCACAAATTAAGTTTTGCTACCTGGGCGATGCCCGCAACAACATGGGCAACTCATTGATGGTTGGCGCAGCCAAACTGGGAATGGATTTCAGGGCAGCTGCCCCGCGGCAATGCCATCCTTCGGAAGATCTGGTGGAACAATGCAGGCAGATTGCCGGTGAATCGGGAGCTAAAATAATGGTAACCGAAAATGTACAGGAAGCTGTTCGCGATTGCGATTTCCTCTATACCGATGTATGGGTGTCGATGGGGGAACCGGCTGAAGTATGGGCGGAACGGATTGAGCTGCTCAAACCTTTCCAGGTAAACCAGGAAGTTATGAAAATAACAGGCAATCCAAAAGTGAAATTCCTGCATTGCCTGCCTGCATTCCATAACCGTGACACCAAAGTTGGGGAAGAGATTTTTCAGAAATTCGGCCTCGAAGCAATGGAGGTTACCGACGAGGTGTTCGAAAGCAAAGCTTCGGTGGTGTTCGACCAGGCCGAAAACCGGCTGCATACAATAAAGGCTGTGATGGTGGCGACACTGGGATAAAAGTAAATAAAAGCCTTAGCAGTTTATAACTTTAATCCTGACAGGTTTTCGGAAACCTGTCAGGATTAAAGGTCAAATGAAACTCTTTTATTTTATAAAAAATTTGCCTCTTAAAAAAACCTGGCCTCATTCATCGCCTTCAGGTTCTCGTAGAGCGTTAAAACCGTAATTTCGCATCCGGCAGACAGGATAAACCTTTCATTATGGTGCTTCTGCACCAAATCCCTGCAAAGATTATATACCTCATCGCGGGTTTTATCCTGTACAAGTACAGGGTTGATGTTACCGGCCAGGATTACTTCATCGCCAACAATTGAACGGGCATTGGCTATATCCACCTGCCAGTCGAGGTCTAGTATGTCAATGTTAAAATCCTTGTATGAAGGCAACAAATGAGTTGTATCGCCGCAAATGTGCAGCTTTATCTTTCCCCCCAATCCGTGGATGAATTCAATCAGTTCCTTATGCCGTTCTTTCACAAACAGGTTGTAGGTATCGGCATCGATCTGTGAGCAAACAGCATCGCCCATACCAATAATTTCGCATCCTGCTTCAATTTGTGCTTTGGCAAAATCTTTGGCTGTAACCATGCATTTATCCATAAGCCTGTGGGCAAAATCGGGATCCATCATCAGCTGCATCATCATATTCTGCACTCCTGCCAGATCGCATGCTTCGGCCAGGGGGCCTTCAATCCAGCCAATAATGGGTATCTTACCCTGTGTTTTTTTCGAAAGCAGCTCTCCTGCCTTTATGCGGTCAAGCGTTCTTTCCGATTTATAAACATCCGGATTTTTCAGGTTAACGATATCGTCGGCAGTTTCCACCACGTAATTGAGGCAACGGGGCACACCGTCGGGTACGTATTTAATTTTAGCGCCAAATGCACTCGTTTCACGATACGGGTCGGAAATTAGTCCCAGCAAATCAAGTCCGAATTCATCCATACAACGCAGGTTTGCTTCTGCCAGCACCCTGTAGTCGGAAGCAAATTCGCCATAGGTTTTTCCGATAAAACTGGCGGCAAAATACATCAGGATTGGACGAAACAGCACCTTATCAGGCAATGGACCTTTGTGAAGAAGATGGTGGAATAGTTCGGATTTTGTCATAGCCACAGCATTTAAATCTTAAAAATAGATAAAACCTGCTGATTTTCAATCTTGCCATATCATTTTTCCTTCTTTTATAAATTTGTCCGGTTAAATATCTTCAAAAGATGTCCTCAATAGGAAAGACATGAACAAGATAGAGGTAGAAAAAAGCCAGTGAGATTATTTAAAAAACTTTACCTTCCTTTTGATATTCCCTCTCTATTCCGGATTTAAGCTGGTCGATTGAAAGTGTTTTTAAATTTTTTCCGAGCGATTCCAAACAACAGAATTGAACAACATTTACCACTCCTGCCCCGGTTATCTCATATTTTTTTGCAATCATTCTTATCTCTTCTTCGGACGGCAATTTTAAGCCTTTTACATCAGGCAGGGCTTTTTTCCACAGAAGTAATCGCTCGGCAGCTGTAGGTGTCGGAAAATAGATTACCGACTGGAACCTTCGGATAAAAGCCTCATCGATATTCGATTTAAAATTGGATGCCAGGATTACCAGCCCGTTATGATTTTCAATACGCTGAAGCAGGTATGCTACTTCCTGGTTGGCATATTTATCATGCGCATCGCGGACACTGGTGCGTTTTCCGAACAATGCATCAGCTTCATCAAAAAAAAGAATCCAGTCTTTGTTTTTTGCACGCTCAAAAAGCTGGGAAAGGTTTTTTTCAGTTTCACCTATAAATTTCGATACCACCATTGAAAGATCGATTCGGAATACATCGCGATTGGTATTTTTACCTACAATCAATGCTGTTAATGTTTTGCCGGTACCTGGTGGACCATGAAATAAAGCCCGAAAGCCCGGTTTTAGCAAACGCCTCATTTTCCAATTATTCATCAGCGTGTCCTGATGTTTCACCCAATTCTCCAATTCAGCTACTTGTTGCTGAGTGGCTACAGGCAAAACCAGATCATCATTGTTCAGATCCGTTGTAATGTATTCAGCAGGAAAATCCATGCTGAACTTTGGATGTGATATTTTTCCTGAAATAAATAATTCTATAAATTCAGGAGCCATTGCAAGCCGGCCACTGTATTGAGGCTCACCTGCAGGCGCCTCATCGACCGACAAAATTGTACTCACACTGAGTGGATGCTCTTTTTCGAAAAAAGATAAATATTCAAACCTTTTTTTAAGATTGTTTCCGGCAAGAATATACAAGGCAGTTTCAGCAGTTGGCAGAAATCCCCTGTGATTTTTGCCTCTTACCCCGCCAAATTGCGGAAAGTCGCCATGCACAGGAAGATGCTTTTGTATTATTTCATCAAAAAAAACAGGGTCAACATGTGGAGCAAGAGCCACCAAAAGCACTATTATTTCACTTTGCGAAAACTGATTTGTCTGGATAATAAACGAAAGTGGTGAATTATCTTTTTTATCGTCAGGTAACTTAACCGATTCAATTTCAAATTTACCACCATCTGAAAAATGTTCTTTAAGCCGCCCCTTGATAACTTGTCGAAGGTATTCAAGATAAATTTGAATTGTTTTGCTGGTTTCCATACATTAAATATACTAATTTTCTAATAATGAATCTATTCATCACTTGAACCCGATTCAGGATCAGGGCAATCACAGTTAACAGTAAAAATATTTGCACCACCAGCATCCAAAGCAGCACTGGCGGCATCTGAATTTGCCTTACGGGCTGCTTCGATTCTGTCATGGATTTGTTGCAGGTAGGCATCCAAGCCACCTGCACACCCCCGATAGGTATATGGGGTTCTGACTCTGCCACGGTAGGTATTGAAAGCAGCGACATGTTGCCGTTCGTGAGCCCTGAGTGTGGTATCGATAAATCTCTGGACAGCGTTATGTTCGCATTCGTTTAAACCTGATGGAACAGATGGAAGTGTAATCTGGGGATTGGTAGTAAAAACTGAAACCACAGTACCACTGTTAACAACGCATTCATCTGATGAGCAATCGGGGCAATCACTCACAGGTGTTGATTCACCTGGTGCAGTATATGAATGTCCGTAATTGGCATCGGTATGGCCTTCAACATTTACACCATTGCAATTGGCTTTATGCCTGGTATTTTGTTCAATAATACCGCGTTCAAAAAATGTAGGTACACTAACTTTTTCCTTTTTAGTTTCTTCCGGGATTGCTTTCCTTCTCAACTTGTTTTCTGAATTTTGTTGTACCACATGTGTCAGTTCATGTGCCATCAATTTTTTTCCTTCTGTGGTATCTGTATTTAACTGACCTTCATTAAACACAATATCATTCCCAATTGTGTAAGCTTTTGCATTCAGCGTTTTTGCTGAACCGGCAGCCTCCTTGCCTGTATGCACCTTTACATCACTAAAATTGTATCCAAATCTGGATGAAAAGAAAGCATTTGTATCTACCGGTAAAGGTTTTCCTTTGCCGTTTAATGATTTGATATAGTTTGCTGACGTTGCTGTTGAAGAAGTCGTCGATTCTTTACGTTGTAAATTTGTTTTATCACTTTTATCATCATTCTCCTCTTCCTTCTTCATTACCTTTTCATCTTCCTCTTCTTTTTTCTGAATCTTCTCTTTTTCTTCCGGATCATCAGCTTTCTTCTGGATTTTTTCTTCTTCCTTATCATCCTTTTGCCGATCTATTTTATTCTCTTCTTCCTTTATTTGAATCTTTTCCTCTTCTTCCGGATTCAACTTCTTTTTCTGTATCTTATCTTTTTCTACTTCAGATTTCATCTGTACTTTCTTATCTTCTTCCTTTTTATCTTCCACCCGATTTATTTGAACAGCTTCGTTTATTGAACCAAATGTTTTAAGCTGAGCCGTTTGCACAGCCACCATTCCATTTGCCTTTTTAAAGAAAGGATCGTGTGATGACTCACCAAAGAAGGATTGCTCTTGTTGTTTGTCTTTATTTGAATGATCGGTTTCGTGTGTAGGAACGCGGTGTCGAATTCGACGATAGATTGAAGTTTTCATAATATTGAATTCAGTTTTAAATTTTTATATAGTAGTATCTGGTTCCGGATCGGGACAGTCGCGATTTATATAGAAAAATACCCACGCTGCCTGAATCTATAATATGATTTCGTCTCATATAAAATAATTTTAACTCTACTATAGTTTATAATCGGATAAAGATGTATTCGCAATATTATTGGGAACTGAAACATTTATATTATGATCAGATTCGGCAACAGTTTCACCTGTTGAAGAATCTATCTCGTTAATGGTACAAGTAAACGATGTGGGAACAAATTCTTCGGCTTCAATTATGCTTTGTATATCTGCTTTTTGTGAAGTTGGTATAGACGAGCTAGGAATCTGATTCAATAATGAAGTGTTTGCATTACGGCCGTAACCTGCAGTTACTAAATAAATAAAAGCTTTACCCTCTTCTAATAGCGGCCCGGTCGCTCTTGTTTCCACAGCTAGATGTGATCCTGATCCATACCAATCTCTATTATTCGCATCTTGAGTTAATACAGATAAATTATCCCACCTATTTCCAGGGCCTCCTATATTATCGTTTAATAAATGTGCTCTTATATAATAAGTATCTCTTGATCCGATGCTGGTCTTTCTTTTTCTTAATTTAGTCCAATTCGAGTTTGTTAATCCTCTTGAAGGTTGAGAACCTGTTGTAGTAGGTCGACCATTAACTATCTGAACCCGCATGGATGAGCCAAACCCTCCATGTAATGCTCCCCACTGGGGTTCAAGCGATACTAATGAAGTACCCGAAGTTTCTCTTATTAGTTCAGCAATTTCAGCCCCAATAAGTTCAAGTAAAGCTTGCATTTGGGATGTTTTAGTTGCTTCAGCTATTGCAGTATTTCCTATCAAATTATCAACCCGTAGTAGTTGAGCCTCAATGGAAGCTTTGACAGGATTCAGTCTCGCTTGTTTATGATCCGGTATCCTGAGATTAGTTAAAAACATTCTAAATGCAACAGGAGTGCTGGCAATTGTTAAAGCGTTAGTTTGGGGATTGAAATATAAGTTATGCGTTACTCCTGGTCTGACATTAATCTGCTTTCTTATACCTAACCACCCCATAACTGCGCCTGCAACTTTTTTCCCTGCCCCCACTACAGCCTGCTTCCCTTTCTCAACCGCCGCAGTAGCTTTATCTTCCAGTCTTAAGGCTCCTTCAACAACTTTTCCAACTAATGAATATGCTTTCAATATTACCCAGTCCAAGGCTTTTTCAACCCGCTTCTGTATTCTTGTAATTATCCCTCTGATTTTGACGAAAATATTATTTAGACGAAGCAAAGCAGCAAGGAACCCAATGATAATGGAAATAGATTTTGCCAACGCTTTTTCAATCATTCCTGCTGCACTAACAACTGCTCCTGATGCAATATTCATTACTGCACTCAATATTGTATCCAACAGTTCAATAATCCGGTCTTTAAATCTTACCAGCATCATCAGAAAATCATAAATTGCCATACATACTTTAATGAATGCACCAATCGGATTGAGCAGACTTAGAATGAATATTAATGCGGCCTCGATGATACTTTTCTGAATAAAAGATTTGATGGCCTCCCAAACCTGTTCTTTAAAATCAGTGAGTTTTTCCTCAATCATCTCCCAAATAACGCCAAGTCCTTCGTTGTAAACACGATAAATTAAGCCGCCAGCTTTTTCCAAAAGCGCAACTTTTCTTTCTCCCAGTATGGCTACTGCTCTTTCCCTTATGTGAACTTTCGTAATACCCATTACCTGAAGTGAAAGACTGAATATGGCCGAAGCTTCAAATTTCTTTGGCAACTCTATCCCTTTAATACCCAAATTTGTAGCCAGCCATTCCATCAATCCCATTTCAAGATATTCTGTAAACTTGTTTTTGAAATTATCAAAGCCGGTTTTAAATGCTTTGCCTAAATTTTCAAAGAAACCGGATGGATTGCTAAGAATAACACCTATAATTGAGGCCAGTCGTGCCAATATGGTAGTGAATAAATTGGTGAGGTCTTTAATAACCTGCCACACTTTTCTAAGGAATCCGATGGCTTTATCAACCAATCCTTTGTTAGCTTCTTTAAGTTCCCCAATTCGGTCATCGAGTTTCTTTACATTTTCGACATACTTTTTAGCAAGGCCATCAATTAATTCATCCCTTTTATCATTAACACTTTGTTCCAGAGCATCAAATTTATCCTGAATGTTTTCCGCCGCTTCCTTTCCAACATCCTTTAAATCTTCAGGAAGTTTACTTACGTATTCATCAATTTCTTTTTTGCCGTCAGTTATGGCCTTTTTCGCTTCATTTAATTTGGTGGTTACCACATTGGCTACCTCAGTAATTACCTCATCCATTTTCTTCAGATACAGTTGCCTGCCATCCGAATAAAAGCGATTCACTTCATCGGGCATACCAAATAATTTATCCTTTGCCCAACGCAAGCCGCCCCAAAAACCTGAATAGCGCCTTCTTTTGTATTCGCGCATTTTTTCATCCACGTAATTCTCAAATTGCACTCTGGCAGCTTCTGCACCTTCATCAAAAATTCTACCGGAATCGGTGTCGGCTTCTGTTAATGCTTTATTTACAGTGGTTTCTACATTTGTATATATTCTCTCAATTTCTATTGCCACATTGGCTCTTCTTTCCTCATCTTTTTGTTTAGCAGACTGCTGTTGTGCTACTGAGGCGCCGAAGTTTTTACCTCTCACTCCATGCATACCGGTCATGGTTTGCACTGACTGTGCATTTACATCTGCTTTTGCTTCTTTTAAAGTCAGGGATTCTTCTTTCCTGTATTCATTTGGTTTTTCAACAGCATCCTTCTGGGCATTTTTCTTTTCATCTAAAGCGGCATTGAAAGTCGGCTCGTTGCTGCTGGCTAACTGTTCTTCCGTTACGTTGTTTGCCTTCATCTCTTCATCCAGAGACTGACTTTGCTGCTCCATGGATATTTCGCCATCCAGCTTATTTTTAGGTGCTGCGTTTTTTACGCCCGGATTACCCGGTAATGGTCCTTTAGGGGTTGGAGGTAATGAAATGGATTGTTTATTCTCATTAGCATTAATCTGCAACGGTTGTTGAACTACATTATTTACAGGTCCGGTTGTGTTTTGTTTTTCACTGGAGACTTTTTCACCCATTGCCGTTTTTACTCCATCTATCTTATTATTCTCCTTAAATTCTGTAGCTTCTTTTAGATTTTTGGGTGTTACGGCTTCAATTTTTTTCAACAAGTCTGCTTTAAATGCTGCTGCATCAAACGGTTTATCTTCTTTTGCAGCTTCACCCAGTCCATCAGTTTTCCTGTTTTGTGCTTTACTCTCAGCTTCTTTCGGAACAGCTTCTGCACTATTTTGTGCTTCCTCAGCTTTTTTTTCTGCGTCTCCGTGCTGTTTCTGACCGATGGCAATTTTTTTGGTTTTCTTTACCACTTTCTGAAAAGCCGGATCTTCGTCAGGTGTGGAAGGTGATTTTTTTGAATTAGGCCTGACAGGTTGAATGCTAATAACTTTCTTATCTTTTGCTTTTCGTTTTGCTTTTTTTAGATTTTTACCACCTTCTTTTTTATCCTTCTTTCTAATTTCTTCTTTATCCGTTTTTTCCTGTTTTTTAACTTTTAATTCTATATCCGATGATTGAACTTTAGTGTCTTTCGCAGGGTTCTTTTCATTTTCCTTGTTTTCTTTCACAGCAGCTAAAATCTGGCTTATCAGTGAATTTGCACCACCAGTATTATTACTATTAGTAGCGGCTGAACGAACACCTCTTTGTTTAAGAGATTGGGACACCTGATCAGAAAGTAATACTGCACCATCTTCACTTTCCGGATTAAAAGAGGATGAGATAATGCCAATGTATTTGTCTTTAGTAAATGCTTTGACACCTAAAGATCGGCATAAAGATGCCACCTCATTATCTGTAAAAATCCGGATATCAGAGAGATTTGTCTTATAGTAGTCTTCCAGATAATCTTTAGCCTCTTTCGGCAATTGGCGCCCGCCAGATTTGGCTGAAAAATCAATTGTTGAAAGCAAACTTTCATCAATTATTCTTCTATGTAAAATTAATTCTTCTGAAATAAGATTTTTAACCGGATCAGGATTCAAAGCCCGTTTAATTTCCTTTCGTGCAACTGCATTTTTCGTGTCTGATTTGAGTAGGATCGGACTTGCATTCTGTTGAATGGTATGCGTTAACTCATGGGCTAGCAATTTCCCGCCACTCCCGGTATGAGGAGAAAACTTCCCTTCATTGAAATAAATATCATTACCATGCGCAAAGGCCTGCGCATGAATGTTGCTGCTCATGGCCTGTGCTGCTGACCCTGTGTGTATCCGCACTCCGCTGAAATCGGTATTAAACCGGCTTTCCATGAATTCTCGTGTACCTCCCGGCAATTCACTGCCGGAACCTTTGGAGGATTGTAAAGTCTGCCCAAACGAATCTGAATTAGTTGGTGGCCCCCGTCCATTTCGCTGAACGATAAATGAAAAACTATTATCTGATTTTTTCCTACTTATTGATTCGGTAATACCAACATCCGGGTAACTATCTCCAAACTGGTCAAAACTTTCATCAGACATTCGATAAACTGGCATAACTCGTTTTGCCAGAATCTCTTCTTCTCCCTCACCTTCTTTACGGCTAATTTTGCTTATCGCAGAAGCATCAATTTTAGGTTGGACTTCTTCTTCCTCTTTTTTATCTGATTTTTTTTCACTATTTGCCGAAATGGAAGTTGTTGCAGGATCAGACATTCGCATTACCGTTTCGGCAACCGCATCTGCCTCCTTTTCCTGAGGATCATCCGGGTTGCTTACCGAAAGTTTGGCCTGAACGGGAGAGTTAAAAAAGGATGATTTTTCGCTGCTGCCAAAAAATGTTTCTTCCTCCGCCTTTCTGAAAAAGGTTTGCTGTTGTGAATTATGGTGAACAACAGTTGAAGCATGATTTGTTTTGTCAGCAGTTACAAACATTTCCTCATTCTAAATCCATTCCGTTTTTAACAGCGCTTCCATCCATGGTAATTTTATAATGGAAAAAGTCCATGGTATTCTTTCAAGCAACATATCGTATGCTTTTTGCTCTACATTAAGCACCCATTCTTCATTTACAAAGCTTAATTTTCCACTTCGGTTTAAAAAAGCTTGTCTTAAACCCTCAACGGATGTATCCTTCAATACCGGCCAGTGATCGATTAATGAATGAAGCATTAATTCTGATTCGGATCTCTGTTCTTCCAAAATTCCTAGGTTTGTATTTACAGGAAAATCAATACTTAACCCGCATAAAATTTTGGGTAGGACCAATTCGTATTCTTCAGTTAATACCGGACCGGAAACACAGTATTGTATTATTAAAACCGCTAAATCCGGATTTACGATTTTCCCGTTCTTTGTCAATCCGAGATTTTCAAAAAGTACAGGAATAAATGCAGCAAAAATCACTGCACCGGCATTATCAATATAAATTCCTTCCTGTATTTCATCCTCCATCCCCACCGGGCCTTCCGTTTTTGGTTTTGAAATCTTTTTAATTAATTTATAGGGAGTTAGCCGAAATTCTTTTTTCAATTTTTCCTGTTTTATCTTCTGTTCATTTAAAACCAATTTCTGCCAAAGCTGAACAACACGATTTGATTTAATCCCGGATTCATCAGGTTGTTGTTTTATTACTTTGGGCAATACATGGAACATATCTAATTCTTTGTAGATTAAGGATAGTATCGATTCGTTTTCAATTTTACCTTTAGTCCTTAAAACTGAATATAAAAGAATTACATAAACCGGTTTTATAATTGTTTTTTGCTCTTCCTCTGAAATATTATTCAGGATGATTGCCTCAATCAATGCTTCATATTGGAGAATAATTCCAGCAAGTTCTTTATAAATATATTTTATAAACTGAAAAAATAGTTTTTCCGGCACCTGGTTTACGATTCGTCCGGCTACTTTTTGAGAAACGATTTGTTCCAGTTCTTCGCGAATTAATTCAATCCGGGTGGCAGATTTTTCTTCCGTAATCCAATTTATGAAAACTGTCTTAAAATCATTATCCAGAAAAGCTTTTCCCCACCAAGGGATGTAACCGGTTTTTAAATAAAAAATTATAAGCGAGTCAAGTTTTATATCTTTGGCTACCGGCGTTTTTTTGTTATCAGAAAGTGCTGGTTCATTCCTGTTAAACTTTTGCCTTAACTCATATATTAAACTGTCCCTGATTTTTTGTTTCCAATTTTTCGAATCAACCTCTGCATCAATTACAAGTGTATCAATGCTCAAGTAATTAGTACTCAGATTTAACTCATCAAGTTGTTGCTCAATCCCGGGAATCAGGCTAAAAGTACACCAGTCGCTCACCTCTTTTTGCAATGCCAAACCATCCGCATTTCCATTGTACCGGAAATGGAGCGATTGTTTACGGATGATATGTTTCAAATCTGCCATGTCAGATATTCATAGATCGAAATACATTTAAAATTGCACTTAACATTTCGGTATACACTGGTTTCTTGGTTTCTTCACCATTGTTTTTCAACCTCTTTCTTTCGTTGTTTGAAACGGTTGCCAGTTGTGAAATAATTTTCTTTTGTTCTGTACTAAAATTTCCGATCTGTTGTGAAATAACAGGCAATATTTCCCTTACAATTGATAATGTTTCATTCATTTTTACTTTAGCTTTATCTATATCCTGATCCTGGATGCAGGAAATATAATAAGCAAGTTCGGTAAGTACACTAAATGTCAGTAATGATAAAGTTTTAAATTCTCTCAGTACAGAAGGCAAGTTTCCAATCCATTTTTGAAGCTGCTGTTCTGTTTTTTGTTCAATAAAGAACTTTACCTGATCATCCACCGGCCTATTAGCTAGTTCAGTCCTTTTCATCAATGCAACAAACCTGACAATTGCTTTAAAATCAGAATATCTTTCCGTAAACGCTTTCAATGTTTCGACAGTATCAGCCTCACTGATTTTATCAAATCCAGTAATAATGTTAATTAACAACCCGCACGTTTTTGATTCAACGTTTTCGCGGATTACCCTTACAGTAGCGGAAGCAGTATTACTCAAACCTGCCTCATCGGTAACAGTTAACTGAAAACTGAAATTACCGGGTTGTGAGAATTGAACTGATGTTTTAGCTGTATCCTGTGAGTCTATCTGAGCTCCTGGCGTGTTATTTAACAATTTCCATTCAAAAGATTTGATGTTGTTATCCGAAGATGAGCCACTGCCATCCAATTGGGCAGTTACCGGTTGTCCGGGAGAAATTACAAGAGAAGCCGGATTTGCACTTGCCATGGCAACAGGTGGCAGATTTTCACGAACCACCGAAACGTTAACCACGGTTATATCAGTGGCTCCATCGTTATCCGTTACAATTAATTTAAAAATGTATGTTCCGGTTTTACTAAAAGTAACCTGCGTTTGCGCTTTATCGGGATCTTTTATGCTTGCACCGTCAGCGGGCCCTGTAGAAAGCGACCAATTATACGTTTTAATTTCACCATCCGGATCGGTCGATTCTTCTCCTGATAGTTGAGAAGCTCCCTGTCCATTATCAGATAAAACGACAGACGTTGGATCTGCAAAAGCAACAGCTTTTGGTGATTCATTCTGAGTTGATAATACATTAACTGTTACCGTATCGGAATGGGTGGCACCATCGTCGTCAGTCACTGTTAATTTAAATATATATGAACCTTCGGTGAGCCCGGACACAGTTGTAATACTCTCATCCGGTTTGCTGATATCGGCTTCCGGTCCTGATTCCAGTTCCCACAGATAAGATTTGATTGTACCATCAGGATCAGATGATGTACTGGCATCAAGTGTAACTGTATTTTCCGGAAGCCGAATTGACATGTTGTCACCGGGTCTTGCCACCGGTGGTTGGTTTTCTGGCGGAGGAGCTTCCTGGAAAATTACCTCAATTGGATTGCAATTACTAGAACAATTGTATGGCAGGTAAAAATCAGCGATAACTGTATTGAGTGGAATTTTCTCCGACCTGTCATTTGGTCCTTTATATACCACAATAAAAGTTCCACCTTCGGGAACGCCTGCTTTGTGCTGTATTCCGGGGTGTTCCTTTGTGTAAACTGAGAAATTGTTTATGTCCCTGAGTCTGTCAAGCTGATTACGATACTTTTCAACCAGAAGGACAAGTTTATCCATGATACCATTACATTTGCATGATTTTAATTTTTCAAGCATGGGAGAATAATTTGAAACAAAGCGTGTATCCGGATTTTTTGTAACAGGAACCATCATACCATCCTTATCCAGCTTGTCGTAATTACTCCTGATAATCCCTCTCTGTGCATCATAATCACCCTCATTTTGCTGAAGTTCGGTGATAATAGCATTGACATTTTCTACATTGGCAAGCAGTAAACTAATCATTGAGACTTCATCATCACTAATTACCGGCATTATTTCTGCAATAGAATTTATTTTTTCAACATGGCCTTCCAGAGTTACCCTCATGGTCTCCATGAGGTATTCTGACTTTTTATAAGATGTCAGCAGATCGCCGAATCTTATACAGACACTGTTAAGTGTTGCGACATGGCGGTTATATGATTTAATGTCAAAATCACCAACATTTTCAGAATCCAGCAGGTTTGTTAATGATTCCATTTCATCGATAAGAATAAGCACGTAATACTGAATATTCTCAACTGTATTGCTGGTCCTGGGCCTGGGTAAACCGGCCATATGAATATTTTCTGTTCTTTGATAATCAAGGTAAAGGGAAGCAATGGTGTCTTTCCCTACTTCGTTAGCCTCATCCCAAACAAAACTTCTTTTGGTATCTTTGGCTACACCGGCAGTAATCATATTGGTAGCCGACTTCCTTGTGGTTTCTTCCATAATCCGTCGGAATGGATCAGTGTTTATGGGGGAAACGGGCGAATTTCCTTCAATGGTTTCTTCCTTAGTTTTCTTCACTATAGATTCCGACCCCATAATTATATCTCGTGAAGAAACGTGCACCGGAATATATTCTCCCACATAGGCTAAAGGTAAATCCTGCATCGTGAAAACGAATTTACCTTTTGTGTCTTTCTTTTTCTGAATTAATCCCCAATATAAAATATTACTTTCCAGGCAAGTAAGAAGTTCTTTGCGCAATAACCTGAACTGAAGTTGCAAATCAGGAAGGAAACAACAATTATCATCCAAAGAGCCCGTCCCGGGTTCACCCGTTGCAAGAGCCACCACTTTTACGGGCAACCGGTAATCAGAAAGTCTCTTCTTAATTGTGTCTGTTACTCCCATAATATTCTTACCGATAATACCCTCCAGTCTGAAAAAATTGTATGGTTCCAGATCGTAATTCAAAGGACTTTTCACAAAATCATCTGTTGCATATACCGAAGCATGGTATGAAAGGTTCTGTGTTGCCCTTTTACGCTTTGACTTAAAAAAATTCCAGTTCTGATAGAGTGGCATCGGTGAAGAATCGGGTTTATAATAATAAGGAATTGCTTTTTCAGAAATGGGGTCATCGGAAAGCCGGCTTGGTGTAATAATAATTTTTCCGTCATCCGAGGATGAAGAAGTTACCGGTGGAAGCAAGAAACTATTTAACATCAGTACCATTCTGCGGAACAGGAATTTAAGCTCCACAAGCATCTCTTTTCGCTGAAACAAAGGGGAATAAATAAAATAGTGTCTGTATTCCGATTTTGCAATATAATCAGCCGGAATTGCTTCACCCAATAAAAGATGGCGGGGAAAGAGCGAACCGTCGGGACTACATTCGCTGATGATTTCGTTACCGGCAAGACAGAATTCTTTATAGGCTGCTGCCAAATCGTTAAACAGATCATAGTAATACTGAATATGAAAGGAGTCGTTGATACCAATTGTGCCGTTATGCAAAAATGCGAACTTACTTACCAGGTTAAATGCAATAAACGGATTTGTAGGATACTCCTGACTAATAACATGTTTAAAAGTTTGCCATGAAGTTGATAAAATATTCTGGACATTAGCGATAAACGGTGCAGTAAGTAAATTCTGATAGGCTTTGCCAATATCATCAGCATGCACCGGTGAACTATTTAAAATGTTCCAGCGCGGCATTACCAGGTCAGACAATTCATTAAAATCTGAAGCAGTTAAAGTATCACTTCCTGCTGAGGATATAAGGTTTGCAGCATCGGATTGTTTTACCAGCAGCGGCCTGAATGATACTGTAACCTGTGTGCCTTTGTCGTCACATGAATTCGGGTCACAATTCTTATTGTTTTCTTCAAGCAATTCAACAAAAATCAAAACTACTTTGTCTCCATCGGTCAGGAAAGTTTTGGTAAGAGCAGTTGTTCCTTCTGATTCAGCTTCCTGTTTCAGTTCCCAAAGGTCGAACTTTTGAGAAGGTTCAGATATATTTACGAACTTATTGTAATATTGACTTTTTACTGCATCAAAAATTTCAGTTGTTCTTTTTGTATAGGTGACTTCAGGCATTGTTACCAGATATCCCGAACTTGTTACGCCAACGCCTTTGGTTATTTTAATGCTGCTGCCATCGGCCGCAGCTATTATTTCTAACCCACACACTATGCCAATTCCAGATAAATTGGCACGTGTCAATCTCCCCTGTTCATCAAGGTAGCCGAATAAATCGTTTAGATTATCAGAGGTTAGCACTTGATCGGCTACAAACTTTGGATAGTCTGAATTGGCTGCTGAATTAATCATATCTGTAAATTTATCTTCCGCCTGAACGGATGTAATAACTAGTCCTTCTTTTAATTCTGTCCATCAAGGTCATCCTTGCTGATTATAGCGGTATGCCCCAGGAGCACTCTGTTGCTGTCGTTTCCATCAATACAATCGTGCAATGTCGCCTTTGAATAAACATTATTAAGATTAATAAATACTTTTAATAAGGCATCAAGTTTGTTGCGAAGTGCTACCGGGTCAGGATCTGCATTTGCCAGTTCCGAGAGCCAGATACAATTCAAATCGCCAAACTTTTTTAATGATTCTTTACTCACCCAGCAAATTTTTAAGCCTAAATGGGCGGGCGTTTCCATCCGGATGGTCTGCTCTGCAAAGCGCCTGAATTCTATCCCTTTATTGGCAAGTCCATCTTCGCCATTTAAAACAATTGTAATTCGGAATGAGTATGGATCGCGTTCATCACAGTCGCTGCAACTTGGATCGAGGCAAACGGGAAGCACCGGGTCTCCGACTGCGCGTGGCCGCAACAAAACATGTTCAATCACATAAATCTTTTCTGGGTCAATAATATTGTTTGCAAAAGCGATAATTTCGTCACGTGCAGCTTCAGCTTCCGCCTTGGTCGTAAAACTTTGTTTTCGGGTAGCAATCACTTCACCGTTATTATCAAGCAGATTCAGTTTCCATCCGTTCGATTTTTTAATGGTAAAATGACTGGTATCGTTAATATAAATAAATACATTATCAATTTCTTCCCATGCCTTTTGTTCGGCTTGAGCATAATCCATATCGATATACTCCGCTTTGCTGCTCAGGTAGATCTTTTTATTTTCATCAATGAGCTGCCAACTTCGTTCAATAATTGCTCCTTCAGTATCTTTTTCTTCGTAGATTTCAACGTACCCGGAGTAGGTTGTTTTGTATCCCAAAAGCAGTTTAATCCGGTTAACGAGTCCGGCAACATTTTCAGAATTGCATACTTGTGAAGGATTTTTGTAATTGAATGATTTTCCCCTATCCCGGCTTATTTGCTGAAAGTTCTGCAAAAAAGCAATTTTATTTTCGATTAGCTTATTATCTGCAATTTCTTTATCCGCAGAATATGAATAAAGCATCAACGCATAATCATTAAATGATTCGGCAAACCTTGCCAGTAAATGGTCGAGGAATTTATTTCGTCGTGCCAGGTAAGTATCCTTATCTTCAATCAGCAATTGCAGTTTTGATTCATCCAGTCCTTTATATAAAGATGCTATTCCCTCTACTTCTCCTGAATCAAGCATTCGTGAAAAATAGGTTTTCGATACCGAATTATCAACTGCAAACAATTCATTTACATTTGCCAGTTGAGCCAGATAATTCACCAGTATTTGTTCAAAAAATAACAAGTAAGCTTTTAGTTGTTTTGCCTGCGCCTTCAGTGATTCGGTGGCTGTGTCAGGTAATCCGTCAGCACCAACGCCATAGGTTAAAGGCAAAGAATTTTGGACAGCGTAATAAGAATTCAAATCATTAAAGCTGCCATGTGGAACCGGTAAATCATTTTCAAGAACAGAATATTTCGGTTGAGCATTTTTACCTTTTACAACCTGGAGGGTGTCGCTTAATTCATTGGCATCGGCTAAAAAAGGCAACCCATTTTTTAAAATTAATACTTTGCTTCCTTCGATATACAACCTGGGTTGGTGTTCAGAAGTTACATCCATACTCCACGGCTGGCTTTCCACCAAACGGCCGCTTTCATTGTAACGGGCAAAAACAAAATTCTTAATTGATTTTACACCTGGGATATCCATAATTAAATTAATCACATCCGATGCATAAAGTGTTTCCCTTAATGAAGCGTCTTCCAGTTCATCGTTATCGATAAAGCCATTGGTTAACGCCGGGCCTTCAAAAATTTCATCCACCGGTTTCTTATTATCCAGCAATTCCTGAAGTGAATAAAACTTGATATCAGGGCTCATATATTGATCGATTAGATAATAAGCTTCGCCCAAAACAGCTTCAATATCTGCCCATGGCTCAACTTCCATATCGGAACAAATTGCAATATCTTCAACTTCGATAGCTTTTATCTTACAATAATCTTCGGCCAGATTACGGTGCTGGTGAAGCACCATCATGGTTTCCGCAATTACTTCATCGGCCCTTTTTATTTTTTCGAGGTATTTCGGAAAAATTCCGGCTGCAGTTAAATCGCTGATTGCGGCTTTCAAATTATCCAAAACAAGCGCTCTTCTTTCCGAGATATTTCTGAACCAGACATTTATGGGAACAAATTCAAGTGTCAATGTTTCAGTTGCCGTATTCTCCTTATCGGGTTTAAAAGTAACATCAACTCCTGTAAATACAGGTTTTCGTAAAGCGTTGTCAAGAACCTGCTCCGGAGAATCGGGTATATCTTTATCGTCTGAAGTTGAAGCTGAAATATAGTTCACTTTAATTTCTGTAATTTCACTTTTTTCAGCACGGAATTTTTCATATTTCGATTTATCTTCTTCAAGTTTTGCCCATGATGGAAGTCGCATCTCAATGGTTGCATTGGCCAGTTGGGTTCCATTCTGAAAACTAAATTTGTACTTTATTTTTCCACTGTTTAGGTTGCCGCCCTTCTCTTCTTCCTCAAATTCGAGCAAAATATCGTACAATCCTTTTACAATTACCTGTTGGGGTGTTGTTTGGTACTGCAATTTGCTTTTTGTACAATTGGCATACAGGTAAATGTCGTTGCAAGGGCAAATTTTGCAGTTCAGCCAACCGTTTTTAATTCCATCAATATTTATAAGCAGTTTTCTGAAATCGTTTCTTGTCCAGGGATTAACCGTTAAAATATTCCGTGCCGTATAAAATGCCTGGCGCTTATCTGAGGGAAACTGTCCGTCGGAATCTGCCGTATCCGGATTTTCCATTGCCAACAGGTCTTTTATATCGAGCGAAGTGCGTAAACCTAAATCTGTAAGTGCATAAGCCAGTGCCTCGAGGATGGTAATACCCGGGTCATGAATATTGTAATCAGTCCACAATTTGTTTCCAAGTTTTTCGATGTACTCCATCCCTTTCCGGCGCAGCAATTCGTAATTACTGCTATCGGCAAGTGATGGATTTTTTTGTATGGTTTTACTGCTGGCCATGCTAGGGCATTATTTAGTAATTCATTCCGAATTATTTTTATCAATACATACTTCCTCTTTTACAATATCACTCTCCGTGATTTCTTTAATAATATGCTGCGATGCAGGAACAGAAACCAGGATACTTCTTGCAGTTGAAGCCATAATCTCGTCCAGGTCGTCGCTTGCTGCTGATATTTCGCCTACGATTACTTTCATTTTTACATCGGTAATAAAATCGACGTAATATCTTTCTTCGATGAAATTGATAAGAACCGATTTGTATACCTTTCCGCCAAAATCAATGGATGACGTATTCCCATAAGCCCAGGGTGAAAGAAACTGTGTTATCTCTTCCTGTAGCTTCCCTTTGTAAAAATTGAAATCATTATACTGATCGAAAAATTTAACACTGAATTCCAGTTTCACTTCTTCAAACTGCGGCTGGCATGCATGCAATTTTACAAAACATGAAATTCGTTTGTTCAGATAATTCCCGATATTGTTTAATGTACTTTGTTGTGTGTATGGTTTTAACGGGTTGACATCGTTGCGATTTTGCAGCAATGGAATGGTGATAATACTAACATGCCCGGGCCTGACTTCATGATAAATACCCTCATCAATATGTGTATGATTCAGGCATTTAACCTTGTAGATCTCTGGAAAGGCTTCCAAAACCATGTGCTCATAATCCCATACTGTAATTGCACGGGCTTTGTGTCGAAGACGCTCGCTTACCCTGATGTAAAAATGGCCTTCGTCCTCGGTGGGTCTTCCTCCAAATGATGAATAAGGCTGTTTAATTTTTTTTATGGCAGCATCAGGTGTTTTCAGCTTCGACACCGTTCCGGCAGGTAAAGCTGAATCCAGAAAATCAGGGGCGTTATCATTATTTATAAAAGTTGCCACTGCCGCCTGAGCATCCACCGTAATTATTTTGCAAATAGCTTCAGCAGCTTTTGTTATTGCCGCTCTTAACCATATGTAACCCGTTGGCAAAATTGTGTTCCTGGTATTTGCCTCAGCCGGAATCTTAAAGGAAATTATACCCGATTGAACAAGTTGCAACGTATTGTCGCTGTATCCTGAGGATTCAAATTCAACCCAGTTATTGTTGCTTAAAACAGCCCAGCTTATATGTTTAGGTGGTTTGACAACTAATGGATCCGTAGTTCCTTCCATCACCTGGAACAACAGATTTACACTTTCATTTGGCTGAAGATCTTCGATACCAATGTAAAATTCGCCAATGTGAGATTCAATTTCACCGGAATGTTTGAACTGAGGCAGTAAGCTGATTTTTTCATCAGGAGAAACCTCACCTTCACCAAATGGGTAAACGTGAAAAAAATTGATGTCATCGTTTACGGAAACAGAATCACCTGCATTAACCAGATCTTTTGTTGCATAGGCTGAGTAGCTGGCATATAACGATTGCAAAACAGGCATATATGGTTCAACCGGAATTTCAGTAATATCATCAGCAGGATCATTATTCGCTTTTCGAACCAGGTAATCGGTAAATGCCACTAAATATTCTTTATGCCCAAATGACTGTGTCAATTGTAGCGCAATAAATCCTTTGTTGCTGCTTAAATTATATGGAATAAAATCATTTTCGTAATTAATAATTGAATTATTAAAACTATTTACTGCCAACGAAATTTGTTTTTCCGTATTTACACCGGAAGCTCCTTCGCTAACAAAGAGCTCGTTGTGAGGAGACAGATTCTGCCAGATACCTCCTTCAAGCTTGTTTACAGAAATATCAGGGTAATTACTACTGCCTAAATCAGCATAGCTTATATCGGCTTTTTCGGCAGGCAGGTCTTTCCACTCAAGATTCAATTTTAATTGTACGTTTTTTTTCGAAAAGATTTCTTTGTTTCCTATCACCAAACGGTTACCAACAGTTGGTTGAGTTCCAAACGGCATAAATGGCTTAGAAGCATCCAAAACTCCAAAATCATTGGAGAGTTGCAGATTTTTCATTCCTTTTTGATTGTATCCTGTATCCTCCATACCAACCTCGACCCTTATTTCAACCTTTGATATTGCTATGTCTTTTAAGTCATCATATTCATAAACTGTGTCGTTGTCGTTAACCAGGTGTATTTGAAGAATTGGCAAAGCCACATTAAATGTTCCACCATGTTTTTCAGCGTTATAATTAACTATGGAAGGAGCCGAACCCGGAATAATGAATGATAATTCGGAGCAAGTCGTTATTCCATCCGACAATTTTTTCCCTGATGAAGAGATGGAATAATTATCTACTTTGTGCCATTCCTTTGAGGTTGTGAGAAAACATTCAAGATTTTTGCCATCTAACGCTGTATTATCATTTAATACAAAGCGAATCAAAACTTTTCGTTCACCTTCTGTGAGGTACAAATAATGCGATGCTATTGCAAAACCAGTTTGTGCTTTTGGCATGGCCATACTTTGCAACCTGCCATCATCATATATCTTATGCACAAATGGATGCCATTCTTTATTTGCACTGGTCAGCTCAGGTTCGATCCCATTGTCGCTGTTGGCAATTGGCGATACAAACAACCGGCCGGTGTTGTCTGTTTCCTTATTATCCTCATCCAAAGTTTTCTCATCGGCTGAAGCTTTATATATCGTTTTGAGCTGGGAGACTTTAGCATTGGTAAAAACAGTATCATTATCGATACGATAATTGACTTCTTTTTTAAGGCTATCTTTACCGGCGTTTAGCAAAGTACCCTGATTAAGTAAATATTTTTCAATCTGTTTTGCAAGCTCTGCAAGGATATGTACTTTGTTTGCTTCAGCGGCACGAGGTTGAAGTTTTAAAACCTCTCTGTAATAAAAATCGAGATGTCGTTGGGTAAAGGTATTAATATGCTGCTGAGTAAAACGGAACAACATCAGAAAGCTCAAAAACAATGCGTAATGCGGAGTGTGCTTATCATAGTTCTCAAGGGTTTTTAGCAGCTCATTTTCAGCTTCATTGATAATTTTTGTGTAATTAGATAAAAAGGTATCAAAAATGCCGGTGAACAAATTATGATTGGCAGCATGTTCAATATTTAAATATTTTCTTTCATCTGCAGGTTTACTGCTATCATCCAATGGATTTAAAAAAATACTTTCATCGGGGGAAATATCATTCTTATATGCTATCCAATCCGGGTATGATGAATTTTCATACCAAATTTCACTCAATCCTTCACCATCAATAATTTGTGCAGCATCGGTAAGCGGCATGTTTAAAATTATCCAGCCGTTCCCGATGTTATGATCGAGATATCCATCATCCTCAGCAGCTTTGTAATATGCTATTAACCGTTTAAGAGAAGATGACAATTTTGTTTTAATCAGATTATTAATCGTTTGTTTTAAAGAAGTTTCTTCAGGTAATTTTTTTACATAGTTATCAAGTGATTTGCTCAGCGTTAGTATTGCACTAAATAACTCTTCAAGTTTTATACTAATCTGGTTCAACGACGATTTATTCTCATCGTTACGTATAAAATTAAACCGTTCATTTATATCAAGTCGATACCGGCTGATATTTTGTATTGCAATTGTACCAAGTTGTGCGGAAATATCATTCGAGAAAAACGGCTGCCAGTTTCCTGCAGTAACATTGGAAATGTTGTAGTAATTTACAAAAACTGCAAAATTATTCGCAAACACAATCCACTCGGCAAATTCTTTTTCATCAACCAGGGCATATTGGTTTTTATCCATACCGGGCAATAGTCTTTGAGACTGACTGGTACCGTTATGGATCAATGGATTTTTATGTTTGCTGCAATCGGCCATCTTTTATTAAATCATTTATTGGTTGTTAAAAAATTCAATTCAGTTCCTTCGTTAATGTAGTAGGGAAAGACAAAATTGAAGCGGCTGTTGGTAGCTCTCACCACATAATCGATTTCAACCAAAACTTCGCCTTCCAGTTCATTCAGCATATTCAGTGAAATCTTTTTTGCATCAATCCTTGGCTCAAAAAACAGAATAGCTGTTTTTATTTTGTCAATCATAGTGGTTTTTATGGTTGTGTTTAGTGGTTCAAAAATCAGAGTATTCATATTGCAACCGTATTTGGGCTGCATTACCCGTTCACCGATAGATGTAGTCAGAAGTATATGCAAACTCTGCTCAATATCATTCTCTTTTCCGGCCATTTCTAACGAACCTGTTTGCTTATTAAAAACTGGAGGGAAGCTCCAACCAACCCCTAAAAAATCATCGCTCGTATATTTGTCGCTCATTGTTTTTTTTTTAAAATTAACCAATATTTACTGTCGGGCAACCAATTACAATTGTACCTCCATGTGCCGTGCTGTCTCCCATTCTTGCTGCCGGTGCACCACCAATAAAAACGGTTGCTGAACCTGCTGCTATTGTATCAGGCGGTCCGGTACATGTACACATATTTCCCACTGTTGCTGCAGGCATTCCGGCAATCATAACAGTCGGTGCACCAGGTGGCATAACAGGACCTCCCACATGTGGCACAGTGCCCGTTACCATCGGGCAAACATGCATATCTCCTACTCTGGCTGCCATTGGCATAATTCTTCAATTTTAATTAATATTTACAATTGAACCTTTAACAGTCGTTGAACCTCCACTCGATATTTCTGCACTGGCACTCCCTTCCACTTTAGTTTGAGCACTACCTTTAATTCCAATATTTACACCTTCTGCATTCAAATCGCTTGCTGCTTTCAGCTTAATATCTTTTATACTTTCAATAGAAATCCCGTCTTCATTCATGGTAAACTTATTCCCATTCTGATCTTCCAGGTAAATTGCACTTTCATCTTCCGAAACAACAAACTTGTTTCCTCCCGGAGTTTCTAGCTTATAGCTGACTTTATCATCATCAAAAATCATTTTCATTTCGCTACGACTTACATAACCCTTTTCGTTATTATCGTCGCTTCCCTGAACAGGCGCAGGTTTGGCGCTACTGTGAAGCATTCCGAGAACAACGCCATGACGAGGATCGTTATTTATAAAACCGACTATAACTTCATCACTTATTTCAGGTCTGAATACAAAGCCACGATTTTCTCCTGCATCGAGTGATGCAAGCCGGCACCAAATGCCATCCTCATTGTTATTTATCACCGGAATTTTAACCAGAATCCGATCTTCCCCATCAGGATCATTTTCCAGCTGCGTAACAATACCAATGTGCAATCCCTGAATAGCAGGTAACATAGCGCCACTCAACGGTTGCTGAACATTATATGTTTGCGCAAACCATACCGGATTAATTCCAAACTGAAATGTTGTTTGCCAAAGCCCATCAGTTACCTGATGCCGTATTCCGGTTACAAACAGTTTTCCTTCAAACCGTTTCCCAACACCAATTAGCTGGATAAGCTGACCAGGTAAAACTTCGGCAGTTCCATCGGTTGTTACTTTTCCACGGATTTTGGCCAGTCGGTTTTTTAACAATGCTGCATTTACCCAAGCCTGCAATTCGGGCTCTTCAATTTTTGCACTGTTGTACAACCTAAATTCTGATTCTCCGATAACATCAGCCAAAGCATCAGGTGAAATATCTCCAGCTTCGGGGACCGCTGGCTCTTCGGCTTCAATATCCGAAATCAACTCCTGATCGGTGTAATTCCAAACTGAACCTTTAACCGACTTGTACTGCAAACGAGCATCAATTTCAGCATCCAAATTATGAACTGTAGCTCCATATTGAACGGTAAGCGCAGCATCGGCACTTAACTCAGGCGGAGCCACTGAAAGCTTATTATCATTAGCAATACACAGAAGTCCGTTAACATCGGCGCGGCAAAGCATAAAATCCCAGTCGGTACTATTGTACTGAACAATCTGCTTATGTGTAACCGTTGTTGATGCAACATCTTTATCCAATCCATAAGCATCAATGAGTTCTTCAATCACATCACTGTCTTTCACATCAAGGGAATATTTGCTTTTACAGGCTGCTGTCATTTTAACCGCTTTGTCTTTACATTCCACAATCAGGAGCGAGTTTTTATCCCTGACTCTTATGCTGTGTTTTATGACAATACCCTTAAACAACGTTTTGTTGTCGTTGCTGTAACCAACTTGAATTTCGATTTCCTTTCCGGGTTCAAAATCGGGCTGGCTGCTTAAATCAAAAGTTTGCCGGCTGAGTTCACCATCCACATAAACCAATGTTGCTGTTGGAATCCGGTTTACTTCCTTATTCACAATAATTGATAATAGCTGATATTTACGGGAAACCTCATTATCGCCACTAAGAATTGTATGCGTTACAACGCTTTTGGGCTTTTCTGACGGTATATTTCTTTCAGTGGGCATTTTTAATTATTTGTTTTTGCAAAGGGTGGAAAAAATATTTCATCACCAGCTTTGAGATTTCTGAAATTGTATAGCTTATTCATCTGAGCAACCTGGATATAATATTTTGAATCGCCATAAATCTTGTAACACATCAGTGGAAGCGTATCGCCTTTTTTAACTATCCTGAAATGTGTAAGATCGGGCGAGCTGTTGTTTTCTTCCAAAACACGCGCCTCTTCCTCAGCTACCTCACGAATAGTTATTTTGCAAATAGCCCTTATTGGTTTTCCATCAGGGTTAAACAATTTATACGTGACACTGAGCGATGAACATACCCCTTTCATCAGACTGGTACCCCAAACGAATTTAAAAAACCGGGTTTGATGTATATCACCATCGTATCCCATCAAAAACTCGTTCAGTTTTACCAAATCATCCGAAATATCTTCTCTTCTATTTCCATCGATGATTCCGGTGTTATCGTATAAAAATTCGAAAGCAAGTTCACCGGGTGGCTTTTTCTCGAACCTGGGCTGACTGCCACTTGTACCACCTGCCTGACCGTCGTTAAATTCAACTTTAGTTTCAAGCGTGTAATTTTCGGGATTAATCATCGCTGTTATCGGATTTTCCTCCAAATCAGCAAGATGATCATCGCCACAACCGGGGTCAGTGTAAGCATAAATTTTTAATTTCTCGAATTCTCCTGATGCCATTTAACGTTCTTTTTGGCTGTTTAAAATGTCCATTACATCATCGATTATCTGCTGCAGCATTGCTTTTTGGGCATCCTTAGCAATCTGTCCTCCAGGCGCAGCATTTGCCACTGCTTTAGCCTGTTGGTCATTTACAGTCACATGTATCTGTAGTTCTTTTATTTCCAGTGGCATTAGCTTCGGTTTATTGTAAAGTAGTTATAGCATAAATCAAGTGTTTCAATCACCAAAGAATTTTCCTGAGCATTAAAATCGCTCACACTCCATTTCCTGGGCCATACGTTATAAAACTGCCATGTAGTTATCGGTTCATGTTTTTCATTTAACAATGAAACATTTACCTGAACCGGGCTAAAAATTCGGTTCTGCAAAGCATCAACACACCAGTCTATAACTGCTGAATCGGTAAGCATACCACGCTTTAATGAGAGATCGGGATACTTTGTACGAACCGGTAATTTATGTTCGAACCGATTCTCCCCACCTTCCTTGAATGATTCAGTATCGTACTCCACATTCAAACCTGTAACACTTTGAAAACGTGTGTCATTATTATTACCCAAACTGACAAATTCAACTTTAAAATGAAATCCCAGTGGTGGATAATAACCGCCTGCAACAGGTGTCACCATAATTTTTATTTAATAAGTAAACTAAATTAACTCCTTAATGAGTGGTTTAACTAAGAATATCTAAACCTTCATGCGCCAGTTCCAGGGTTTCAATAGCCACTTCGTTACCGTCGGCTTTTAAGTCACTTGCCTGTACTTTCACAGCGAATGCATTTCTTGCCTTCCACGATACTACAGGAGAGTGGGTTTCGTTAAGCAAACTGATAATAATATCGCGCCGTTCAACGGTATTTAAACTTGTGGTATTAATCCATTTATAGAAATCCGAATCACCGCCCATGCTGCCTCTTTTAAGCGTGATATTACTGTATTTATGCATGCCCGGCATTTTAATTTTAGAATACTCAGGACTACTGCCTTCACGGTATTCAATTGCTTCAACCTGTTTGTCGAGTCCGGTTACTTCTGTAAAACCTACCCGTTCGCCGCCCCATTGTACCTGAAAATGAAACTTGGGAAGAGGATAATTAGCCATGTCCTTTTATTTTAAATTGTTTGTATTCAAATAATAACTTAGAAATCATATCTGCTAGCTTTCAGCCAACTTATGTGAAAAACGTAAAATGATGAATTCAGCAGGACGAACAACTGCCATCCCTATTTCCACAATCAATCTTCCTTCAAGAATATCGAGTGCCGTCATCGTTTTCCCAAGACCTACTGCTACGTAAAAGGCATGTTCAGGTTTAACTCCCTGCAAAGCTCCCTGCCGCCACAATGTAGTCAGAAAGTTTTCTATCATACCCTGGATTTTTACCCATGTGTTGGCATCGTTTGATTCGAAAACAAATGGCTCAGTAGATTTTTTACAACTTTCTTCTACCATATTAAAAAATCTTCGAACCGCAACATAACGCCATTCATTATCGTTACCTGCAAGCGTACGGGCACCAAACACAAGAGTTCCTTTGCCGGTAAAATGGCGAATTGCGTTAATTGACTTTCCTGCGACAGTATCCACGTTCAGGTTGTCGAGTTCTGACGCGGTAAACACCGTATCAGGAGCCAATACGTTATTCAAACTAACATTGGCCGGAGCCTTCCATACGCCACGTGTTCTGTCGGTCAGTGCATATACACCGGCTACTGCACCACTCGGAGGCATAACTGTCATGCTTTTGCCAACTCCTGTAAGTATGTTTTTGTATACCGGAAATGTTAATGCAAGGGATTCATCCAGTGTTTTCGTATATGAGCTGGCTGCATTTACTGTCAAACTCTGATACGCCTTATTTAATGTATCGAATAACGGTTTAACCAGGTTTACCGCTGCCATTCTACGGTCGTTGTCGTTCGCCTCACTGATATCATTTGAAGCTGTGGCTGCTGAAGCCAAAGGCCATGATCCAGCAACCAGTGCAGAGAAATCTGAACCGGTAAAAGCTGCGGTTATATCTGCCACTGCCTCCAGGTTGAGGGCAATGATATCTTCAAAAACAGGATCAAAATTGGAGGTTATTGCTGCATTTACATCTGCAAGAAAATCAGGAAGCGTAATTACGTCGCCTGCTCCGCCATTTACAAAACCATTGATTTGAACACCAATCGAAGCAAGAAAATCAAAAATAGCTTTCAGATTTGCATTTGAATTGGTAGAATTAAATGTAGCAACCAATGAATTGAACTGATCCGACAAAACTCCATTGGGGGGGCTTAAAGCTATTGTTTTTGCCGTAATATTTTCCTGATCGGTATATGCCTGTTCGACCTGGGCAATTATTGCCTGAACGTCAGTATCAGTAGTCAATCCGGATAGGGTAACCGATATACCTGCTCTTTTAATAACAGACTGAACCTCGGTGTATCTGATAACTTTTGGCAAATTCACCTTTAACCATGGTGAATATACAGCACCGTATTTCAGATTATTAATACCGATATTATTTCTGAAATTGATACCCAGTGGATCATTATGTTTCACATCAAACAAACCAACTCTGTCACCAAGGTCGGCACACTGAAGCAAGGCTGCCTGCTGAACGGTAGCAAGTGCCGGATCAGCCAGGGCAACAGCATCGGGAAACAGAATAATTGTCGGAGCATCTTCTTTTCGAAGTGCATCGATACCAGTTGTAAAGTCGGAATCAGAAATTGTTGTGGATTTATCGCTTTTTCCAATGGAAACAATATAACAATCGCCTCCACCATTTGCAAAGAACATCCGCAACGAGTCGTACATGTAAAAACTGTTATTTACAACTGCCGAAATGAAATTGTTATTACTGTCGATATTTACCTCAGTTACATCCGACAAAGGACCCGTACCGTAAAATTGTTCAAATTCGACCAGCGACCCAATTCGCTTAGCCTGATTAATCAAATCACCGGGAGCAATTTCGTCTGCTTTATTTGTGTAGCCAACAAAAGCAGGTAACGCTGTTTCAACCTGGGCTACTGACGGCGGTATTTTTGGAATTTCTTCAACAAAGACACCAGGAGTTTTGTAAACTGTTGCCATGAGATTCTATTTAAATTAATTTATATGAATATCAGAGTAATATTTTGTTTCAGTTTCATTTACCATAGCTTCTGCCTTTATCAGTCTCACCGATGGATTAGGTAGTGCCACAGGTTCAGTTTCTTCCGGTTCTGGTGGCTTCAGAACTTCTATGTTCCCATATCGTGTCAGCGGTAAGGGATCTTCAGTAATAAACGGAGCACTAAATTTTTTACTAATATATCGCCAATACGTGTGTCGGTTACGAAACCTGATTTCGAAAACAGGCAAGTTTAAATTACCCTGATTTATAAGATCATATGCAGGTTGTATGCTTTTAACCTTTATCTCAATTAAAGCAAACGGAGTATCGCTGCTTTGCATTAAATAAAAAGTAACATCATCATGATAGGCTGGATTATCACTGTCGATTTTTATAGTATAAAACCCCTCTTTAAACTTTAACATATCAACCTGGAGTGTATAAAAATCGCCCTGAAGAATTTCCATTTTCGGATTGATGGTATTTCCTGCGGCATCTTTTATATGTGCAATTGGTAATGAATCTTTTTCTTTCATGGAATACGTAAAATATCCGTTTGCGACAGGATAACTATCATTCAGATTAATATAGCTCAAGGGTGTGTTAGTTCCCTGGTTTTCGGTAAGCCAGTCTGCCGAACCAACAGGATCAGCAGTTGTTTTTGCCAATGCTGTAAACAACTTGGTTTGGCTGGTAGCACTATCTGATAACATATCGCCCGGCATATAGGTCTTTCCAATTTCAAAAATCGGCGGGATACCAGTAAGCGAAGGAAAAATGTTAGAAAAATTATAATTACTGTTACTAAGTACATATAATTTATTTCTGGTCGATTGAAGTGAAAGTGCAGTGTAATTCAAAAAATTATAATCTTTCAGTTTAACCGCAAATCTGAACGTTTCATTGGTTAACGAAACAAATGGTTTAAATTTGCCAGCGTTGGCAGAATCCGGTATAGCTTTTATTCCAACCAATATACCTGAAGTAGTTTTCCTGAAAACGCAATTGTGAGCATTTAGTAATTTCTTGCAATCCATAGTCGGTGTTATGTCCAAAATTTCACGAACGTCAAATTTTTCTTCCTGGTTGTTCTTTTCTTCCGTATTCATTGAATCCCATTCCAATTCTCCTTTATTCAGAAAGAAATGGTGTCTGACCTTAACCTCAAAAAGATTTTTATATAGTATAACCTGACTCATAAATAAATAAGAATTTTACTTTACCTTACTACGTCCGTCAATTGCTACTTCACTAATAACACTGGTAATCTCACTGGTACTTTCTCTTTCCATTTTAAGTAACCTGACTTTATAGCACACAAAAGGATGTTGTTTTCCTCCAAAAGTGCTCCATACATAATTTAGCTGTTCAAATCCAAGATTGAACATATCAAGTATGATATGAAAATCATCAGGCAAACCTTCAACCGTGGTAGTACTGTTTTTGAGATTAAAATAAAATTTACCCTGGAAAAAAGTTAATACAAGAGAAAGATAAATAAGGGCATTTTCATAATTCGTCATGAATGAAGTAAACATAACGTATAAATTAAGATTTACCGGTGCATTTTTATATGTGGTCAGATTATTTCTAACAGAAATATAATCCGGATTATTTTTCATCGATGTCTCTTCTGAAATATTAACCAGGGAAATTATAATCTTGTTGGTGGTTTTAAGTAAATCATCATCAAGTCTTGAAATATTCTGCAGAATTACAACCGGATCTGTAATATCCGTATCTGATCTGTTTTGATCCTGTATGTAAGCATTCATTTGTTCTGCCAGGAACTTTAAAATCGGATGTATCATAACTTTCGTACTTAATATTCACCAATAAAGTAGCGTCCCAATTCACTTTTGTGATATGAAATTTAGTAATTATGTTTAATCAGAAGATTAAATACAATTTAATGGCTGTCCTACTCAATTTCCACACACATCACTGAATATAAATTTCCTTCACTTTTTCATTCCTTGTAGAGGAAATTCATATAAACAAGTTACGATAAATAAAATAATAAGTCAACGATTTAAAAAAGTATTTTAATGAAGTAGACACTTAACTATCTAATAATAAATAATTTATTTATTAAAAAATAAAAGACAAATAACACTTTTTTAATATTTTTAACACAAACCTTTAATAAGATTCTTTCAATTCATGCAGCAAACTTTCTATTTCCCTGATAATTTTCACATGACTACCGGAAAAATGATTTACCATTATTGAGAAAGCTACCCAATTTCCTGAATTCAGTTGCAGATAACCTGAATAACAGCGAACTCGGGTCATGGAGCCGCTTTTGACTTTTAAAGAATTCTCCGAAAAAAAAGAGTTATTAAAATACAGCAAGGTTCCTTCTCCCGCCGAAGGCAAGGAATTAAAAAAATCTTTGCTATGTGGGCTTTGCTTAATCATATAGCGTAATACTTTTACTATATTTTCCGGCGAAACCGCATTAAAATGAGATAAACCGCTGCCATCTTCCATAAAGAGCTGATTGATGTCTAAACCTTTATCTTTCCAGAATTCCGAAATTATATTTAATCCGGCCTCCCTGTCTCCAATACCGGTAAGTTCTGCAGCAATCTGCTTCACCAGGTGTTCGGCAAATAAATTCACACTTTCCTTGTTAAGAATCTTCACGATTTCAGCAAGAGAAGGCGACTCAAGAGCAGTTATCTGGGTAAAATTCTGAGGGTTGGTTTTTTCAATAGATACATCACCTGAAACAAAAATCCCTGAAGAGGCCAAATGTTTGAGTAGTTCTTCGGCAAGGAGGTATTCGGGGTGCGGGTTAGATGCTTTAATGGTGTACATCCTCCGGTTTTTAGGTATGGTTCCTCTGATAATCCTGTGATTGTCGATAGGGCTGCCAAAAACATATGCCAGGTCGCGGGAAATATCTGAAGAGAGGACATTATTTGTCCATTGCAATTCTTTCAGTTTCGGGGAAACTGAAAGAATTGTGGTGGGCATACCCGATGCAGTTGGTGACTTAAACGTAATGCGGGTAATGTTATCGTACAAGCTTATAGCTCCTGAACCTGCCCCATAGTAATTTCCCATGTCTTCCCAGATCCATGTTGGAGGTATGCGTTCACTTCCATACAATGAAGTATCCAATATCAGCCGTCCTTCAATCTTGCGTATTCCGGCTTCCCTGATATTTTTTGCCCATGAATCCAGAAAATGGGGAGCAAAATAATGGTTGGGGAAGTATTCCGAGCCAAGGGCAGGATCACCTCCGCCGATAACAACCAAATCACCTGTTAATATGCCGTTTCTAATCACACCTGTATATCCCAGACGGGTTTCAAACCGGTAATCAGCTCCAAGTATCTCCAGTGCAGCTGCCGAAGTTACCAGCTTTAAAACAGAGGCCGGTATCATCAGTTTATCACTGTTCATTCCGTAAAGAACATCACCGCTATTGACATTCATTATTTGCAAACCCACCTGGGCATTTTTAAACTCAGGCTGGGCCAGCATAGTTTGAAGATTTTTTTCAATGCCCTTCTGTGCCGTTAAATTTCCTCCGATAAAAAGAAAAACAAGAATGAGTAAAAACTGTACCTTCATATTTTCTATATTTACTTTTCAAAAGTAACAGAAAGTTGGATTACTAAAAGAATTAAATGCTACGAACTATTTTACTTGTTGGAAGCGGAGGTTTCATTGGCAGTGTAATGCGGTTCCTTGTCCAGCATTATATGGAGAAAAGCCTCACAAGTACTTTCCCATGGGGTACACTGGTTGCAAACATTGCGGGGAGTTTTCTGATAGGAATAATCTTTGCTCTGGCTGAAAAAGGCAATCTGCTTAATGCAGAATGGAGAATGTTCCTGGCTGTTGGATTTTGCGGGGGATTCACTACATTTTCATCCTTTTCTTATAATAATTTTACAATGATTAAAGAAAATGTCCTTGCTCCACTGTTTCTAAATATTGGAGGTAATTTATTTTTAGGCATTGTGGCTGTATATCTGGGAATTATCATTATTCGTTTGATCTATTAATAATCAGACTATGAAAATTACAGGCAAAGCAGGAATATTAAAAATTTATGTAGGCGAATCGGATAAGGTTAACGGTCGGCCGCTTTACGAAGAGATTGTATTTGAAGCACGGAAAGCCGGCATGGCAGGTGCAACAGCAAGTAAAGGCATGATGTCGTTTGGAGCAAGCCATTCCATCCACACTATGAAAATATTTGCTCTGTCGGGCGATTTGCCCGTAGTTATTGAAATTGTTGATTCGGTTGAGAAACTGGATATCTTTGCTGCCAAGGTAAATAAGCTGATGGATATTGCTAAAAAGGGAGGCCTTGTTGTTTTCCAGGAAGCCGATGTTTTACGTTATGAAGTTGGTGAAAAATACAAAAAATAGGCTGCCCTTGGTTTAATCATTAAACATTACAAGCTCCAACATACCCGCAAACTGCAACAAACTAATTCCGGCTCACTGTATCAGGCAAAATGACAATATCATGCCTTATCCGTCGCCTGAATAGTACCTGTTATGCAAGAGCAATGCCTTTATATAAATCGTGTTTACTAAACCTTATATCACATCTTGAAAATCTGACAATTTACTAATTTGAAATTTAATCTTCGCACATGCAAACGGCCGCTCATTTGTATTTGCAGCCGGTTGTAAAACAATCCACATATCCTGCAGGATAGTATAATTTCCCACAGAACTGCCATCTGCCGGATTAAAGGATATATTACATGTTTGCATCTTCATATTAAATACATAGTTAATTCGTAGTATATTCGTAGTATCTTCGTAGTTAATTCGTCTGAATACGAATATACTACGAAGATATATCGAATTTATTACAAATTTAATATAACCTAAATATTTACCTTTTAGTTATCGGTAGCTCCCTGCTGTTGTTGGTCTATCCGTTCGAATAGTGAATCAATTTTCATGAATTCACATAAATTCAGTGAATCAAAATTTAATTAATTCAGGATAGCCCAATCGGAAAATGTTAGCCAGCTATTCCATAGATGCAAGGTCAATTCGCTAACTGATTGCTGCACCGTTGATCAAAAGGTTAACCCTATATGAAATACCTGCATCATGCATAAAGTCAACAGAATGGAACCGGAACATTTTTCTTATCTTTGGACTGCATTTGGCAAATCAGAGCAACAAGCTGATTTTCTGTCAAAAACAAATAGAAGTCAAACAATAAAAAAACAGTTTATCATGTTAATTAGCGACATTAAAGCAAGAGAGATTCTGGATTCACGTGGCAATCCAACCATTGAAGTAGAGGTACTGCTCGAAAGCGGTGCATTTGGCCGTGCTGCAGTTCCATCCGGAGCATCAACCGGTGAAAACGAAGCACTTGAATTACGTGACGGCGACAAAAGCCGCTACCTTGGAAAAGGTGTTCTAAAAGCTGTTGACAATGTAAACAATATCATTGTCAAAGAGCTTATAGGTATGGACGCCACCGACCAGGTATCAATCGACAACAAACTTCTGGAACTGGATGGAACAAAAACCAAATCGAATTTGGGAGCCAATGCCATTTTAGGTGTTTCACTTGCCGTTGCCAAAGCAGCTGCTGAATTTGCAGGGTTGCCGCTTTACAGGTACATTGGTGGAACAAATGCCAAAACTCTGCCTGTTCCTATGATGAACATTATAAATGGAGGTTCGCATTCCGATGCACCCATTGCTTTCCAGGAATTTATGATCCGCCCCATTGGCGCTAAATCCTTCCGGGAAGGTTTGCGCATGGGAGCAGAAGTTTTCCACAGCCTTAAAAAAGTTCTTCACGACAGGGGTCTTAGCACAGCTGTTGGGGATGAAGGTGGTTTTGCACCTGCTCTCGACGGAACTGAAGATGCCTTGAATTCAATCATTGAAGCCGTTAAAAAAGCAGGTTACAAGCCGGGGCGTGCCGAAGATAATGGTGATGTTTCGATTGCTCTCGATTGCGCTGCCTCAGAATTTTACAACGATGGCACATACGACTACAGTAAATTTGAAGGCGCTAACGGAGCAAAACGTAGCCGCGAAGAACAGGTTGCATTCCTTGCCGAACTGGTTGAAAAATTCCCGATTGATTCAATCGAAGACGGTTGCCATGAAGGCGACTGGGACGGATGGGTGAAACTTAATGAAGCCATCGGACACAAATGCCAGCTGGTGGGCGACGACCTTTTTGTCACCAACGTAGAATACCTCCAAAAAGGAATCGAACTGGGAGCTGCCAACTCAATTCTGATTAAAGTGAACCAGATTGGTACATTAACCGAAACTCTTGATGCAATTGAAATGGCTCACCGTGCAGGTTATACTTCAGTAACTTCACACCGCTCGGGTGAAACGGAAGATTCAACAATTGCAGACATTGCTGTTGCTACCAACAGCGGACAGATTAAAACCGGTTCCCTGAGCCGTTCCGATCGTATGGCTAAATACAACCAACTGCTTCGCATTGAAGAAGAATTGGGTGCAAGTGCCATTTACGGATACAAAAAAGTGTTCAAAAAATAATAGTTCCCTCATTTTAACAGAATCAGGGAATTTAGTACTAATTTTATAAAGCCGTCCTTCATCCGAAGGATGGCTTTTTCATTTTTTCACATCCCTGGTTCTTAAAGTGACACTGGAATCATTTATCGCTTACGAGTTAAATGAAAAACCAACATTCTTGGCAAACTGCCATTAAGATAGTAAATTTGTATAATTCGTAATAAAAAAAGCCATTCACTATGCTTTCATCCATAACAGAAATTCTGGTCATGTTAAATCCGTTTGCATTGTTTCTCTACCTTGACCCCATAAGGAAAGATTTAACGCACAGGAATTTCATGATGGTAATTTTCAAGGCTACCCTCATTTCCTTTAGTATTTGCCTGATTTTTTTCTTTTTTGGCGACTTAATTTTCACACAGGTTTTTAAGATCGATTTCGAATCCTTCAGAATATTCGGAGGAATAATTATCTTTTCTTATGCATATCTTTTTATAGTGAAGGGGCAAAAAGCACTAATAATGATAAAGGAAAACCTTGATGATTTGGCTTCTGAGATAGCCCTGCCATTTATGGTTGGTGCAGGAACAATATCTCTGAGCATCCTTCTTTCCCAAAGACATTCTCTTTGGATAGGAACACTTTCACTTGTTATCATTTTTAGCATAAATTTTCTGGTTCTTTACACTTTAAAAAAATTCCGCGATTCCATTGAAGGAAAGAAATTTAAAACTGCTTTCGATAAAAACATGGAAGTCCTTTTGCGTCTGAATGGTTTTTTTATTGGCGCAATTGGAATTAACATGGTGCTTACCGGCATAAACAACATGTTTGTGAACTAACAAAAAAAAACTGCATTAAATTAATAATGCAGCTCTAATAGGTTCAAAGTATTTTGTTTATTCTTCCGAATTATCCATTTCATCGATTACCCTGATTTTATTTTTCAGGAATTCGATTTTCTCTTTGGTTTGCTCAATTTTCCTTTGCACATCTTCAATTAATGATTCGGCATTTTTTGATTTGGCAAAGAAGCCGATATTGTTATCAAGTAATACAAGGTCATTTTCCATCTGTTTGAGCTTTGTCATGTATTTATCCCTTTCCAGGCGCATCTTATTCTGTCCGCGCGAAGATTCAGAGAATGAAACCATTTTTGTCCGGAACTTTAGCATGTTTCGCTTCGAATCATCAAGCTTCAGTTCGTCAAATAATTTATTGATGGCATCCCTGAATTTTTTCTGAACATCATCTTTTTTCTTTATCGGTACATGTCCTATTTCAGTCCACCTACGCTGGAAATCTTTCAACTGGTTTAGGTTTTCATTCACATCTCCGGTCGATTTAAATTGCTCAACCTCATTAATGAGCTCCAGTTTCTTATTCAAATTATCAACCTGTTCGGAGTCAATATCCGAAAAGTGCTCCGACTTTTTATCGAAGAAATAATCACATGCTGCCCTGAAACGCTTCCATAATGCATCAGAATGTTTACGTGGAACCGGCCCTATTTCTTTCCACTGCTTCTGGATATTTATCAAGTCCTGTGTGGCTTTCCGCCAGTCGGTACTTTCCTTCAGGGATTCTGCCTGAATGCACAAGTCGATTTTCATTTGCAGGTTATTTTGCTGCAGTTCCTTATTTTTAGAATAAAAATCACGTTTTGCATCGAAAAACTTATCGCAGGCCTCCCTGAAGCGGCTGTATATTTTGTTATTGTCTTTGCGGGGAGCAAAGCCAATGGTTCTCCAGACTTTCTGCAGGTTAACCACCTCTTTCGATTTCTCGCTCCACTCTTTGTGATTGTCGATTTCCAATTCATTAATTTCTTCCACCTTTTCGCAAAGCGCTTTTTTGGCTTCAAGGTTTTTCTTTTGTTCCTGCTTACGGTTTTCAAAGAAATCCTGGTACTTTTTATTGATTTTAGCTGTAGCAGCTTTAAACCGTTCCCAGATATCGTCTTTGTTTTCGCGGGGTACAGGTCCCACTTCACGCCAGCGGTCATGAAGTTTCTGCAACTGGTTAAATGCTTTAATAGTATTTGATTCCAGCAACAATTCCTCGGCCTGTTCACACAGTCGGATTTTTACTTCCAGGTTTTTTTTCAGATCAAGATCTCGCAGCTCCTGGTTGATTTTAATGTAATCATAGAAGTTTTCAACATGAAAATGATACAAATCCCACAAATCTTTCATTTTTGCTTGTGGCACCAGGCCAATTTCACGCCAGCGATGTTGCAGTTCCCTAAATTCCTGGAAAGTTTTATTAATGGATTCTTCTTTATGAATAAGTCCTTTAATTTCTTCGATGATGTCGTATTTAAGCTGCAGATTCTCCTCTTTCTCATGCTCCAGTTTTTTATTGAAATCATGTCGAACCTGGCGGTAACGCTTCAGCAGTTCCTTCATATCCTGCTCATAAGGATTCTCCTGTTCCTCGAAATCTTCTTCCGCACCACCCTCTTCAATAAATTGCTTTTTCAGCTCTTCCGCTTCTTCTGAAACTTTTTTATAAAACGCTGCCTTTATGGCTTCAACTTCATCTTTAATATCATGTTCGCCGTTTTTATCCAGCACTTTACTCATTTCATTGATCAATTCAACAAATGTTTGTGTTGAATAATCCGTTTTTTCTTCTTCTGCAGACGGCTTAATTTTATCTTTCGCTTTCTCAGATTCATCCTTCGCTGTGGAAATATTCTCTTTTACTGCTTTTGATTTTACCTTATCTTCCGGCTCTTTCGCAGCTGTAACTTCAGTTTCCTTTTCTTTCTGGGTTTCCTCCAATGCGGGTTTTTCCTCTTCTGAGATTTTCTCTTTCTTATCTTCCGAAGAGGCCTCAGGTTCTTTATCTGATGAGCTATCCTCTTGTAGTGAATCTTCTTCAATTTTTGTTGCGGAACCAGATTCTTCTGCTTCAGATTCTGATGTGCTCATTTCTGAAGGTTCATCTTCGGATGCTTCATTTGACTCTGCCTCATTTTCAGGATTTGGCAACTGCTGATTTTCGTATTTTTCAGCTTCATGTGTGTCCTCCTGCTCCGGCTTATCGGTGTTTTCAGCCTTAAGTTCATCGTTCTTTTCTTGTTCAGGCATATCTTTCGGTTTTTCCGAGGCTGAACCATGAATAACTCCATGAGCTTTTTTGTCAGCTTTTTCAGCAGTCTTCTCATTTTTTATTTCCTCATTAGAAGCAGGCATTTCAGATTTTTTTTCTTCACTCTGCGTGCTTTTCAACCCGTCAGGGTTTTTCAGATCTTCAGGTTTCATCTACAAAAATTTAATTACCATTAACTATGGTGTACAATTTATCAGACTACGAAAATAGGGAATTACACCTTAATACTCAAAGAATTTAAAACCATTTTAAATGATAACGTTAGAGCAATATGAAAAATATTTATTTCACCCCGGCTCCCTACAATGGTATTCTTCTCAAATATATGCTGAACAACATCTGTAAAAGTTTAACTTTCAACCAAATCTGCATAAAACACATTTGATAATACAAGAATTTATATTATTTTATGGCCAGATTAAAACAGCAATAAAACAGCAAATAAAAACGATTGAATGAAATGAAAATATTTTTTTAAGCAATCAAAATTCATGCAGGAGCCAAATGGCAGAAGCAATTCTCAGAAGTTTCGACAAAGAACTTGAAATTTATTCAGCTGGAATTGAACCATCTGACCATGTCAGCCCAATTGCTATTGAGGTTATGGCAGAAAAAGGAATTAATCTTGAGCCTCAGGAACCCCGGCATTACTCAATATTTAAGGATATAGAGTTCGACTTCCTGATTACTGTTGGCGACGGGACAACAGAAGAATTAAAAATCCCCCCGATTAAATACAAGAGGAAAATGCACCTGGGTTTTCACAATCCATACAGGAATGCCAGGAGTAAAGAAGAAATCAGGCAAAAATGCCAGGAGATAAGGGATGAGATATACACTGAAATGGACTATTTCTATCACCGCATCATAAAACGACAAAAGGAAAAAATCAATTAAGCCGAAGCTATTTTTTCCACCTCCTCCGGTATAACAGGAACCCGCTTTCCTATTATTTCACTTCCTGTTTTAGTTACCAGTATATCATCCTCGAGACGAATACCTCCGAAATCACGGTATTTATTGACTACATCGAAATTAATAAAATCAGCATTTGTCTTATCTTTCTGCCATTGATCAATCAATGCAGGAATAAAATAGATACCCGGTTCGTTGGTTAAAACAAATCCTTCCTGCAACCTGCGTCCAAGGCGAAGGGCTGCAGTACCAAACTGATCTGATGGCCTTGTTTCTTCGTCATATCCTACATGTACCTGCCCCAAATCCTCCATATCGTGCACATCAAGTCCCATCATATGTCCCAGCCCATGAGGAAAGAACAGTGCATGCGCCCCATTCTGCAGACCCTCCTTAACATCTCCCTTTATGAGGCCCAGCTCTTTCAGGCCCGCGGCAATGACTTCAGAGGCTGCCAGATGAACGGAAAGGTAGGTCGATCCTGGCTTAATAAGCTCAGTTGCTTTGTTGTTGGCTGCAAGTACTATTTCGTAAATTTCACGCTGTTTCTGCGAAAATTTTCCTCCTACAGGCACCGTACGGGTAAAATCAGAAGCATAATGCAGAAGTGATTCTGCTCCAGCATCCACCAGCATCAGACGGCCTTTTTCAAGAAGCTGCGAATGATCGTGGTTGTGCAGAGTCTCGCCATTCTGTGACAGGATAACCGGAAAAGATATCATTCCGCCGCCTGCTACCGCAAGACCTTCAATTGCACCGGCTATCTCCTGTTCCCATGTACCCGGTTTGGCCATCTTCATGGCAGTAACATGCATATTGTACCCTGTAATGCAAGCCCGTCTGATTTCCTCGACTTCAACCGTTTCTTTTATTGAACGCAAATCAATTACCGCCTTAATTAACTCCAGCGAGGCATGGCCCGCAATTCTTAATGCCGGAAGCTCAAGCAGTTCTTCAAGCCAGAGTTTGTTGTCAGCCCTGTAGGGCGGAAGAAAATGAACTTTAACCCCCTGCTTAATCTTATCGGTAATGTAGGCATTTAATTTTGAAAGGGGAGTTGTTTTGGTTACTCCAACCTTTGCAGCATTTTCCTGAATGGAAACCTGGGGGCCCATCCATATGATGTCATCGATATCTACATCGTTGCCAAAAATGCGGTCTTCTCCACTGTCAAAGTCAATGACACCTGCAAGTCCCGGGAAATCAAGCCCGAAAAAATACAAAAATGAACTGTCTTGTCTGAAGCGAAATGTGTTGCCGGAATAATTCATAGGCGATTCATCGTTGCCCAAAAAAAGCGCAACTCCACCTTTTACCATTTCTTTAAGCTTATTTCTCCGTTTAATGTATATTTTCTTTTCAAACATATCTTCTTTGTTTTTCTTGTGATTCTTCTACGAATATATGATTTTTAAGCTGTTTATTTTTAAATTGCAGCTCAAATTATGGAGCGGCAACAGCAGGAACTTTAATAAACAAGCAATAAAAATTTAGCTAAAACTATGAAGAAGATATTATTGGCCCTGTATTTTCTCTGCCACCTCTCAGTCGTCCAATCGCAGGAAAAAAATCAGGAAGAGTTTTTAGACCTTAATAAAAATGAACGACTGGAGTGGTTTCAGAAACTTGGATTTGGAATGTTCATTCACTTCAGTTTCGACAGCCAGCTGGGAATTGTCATCAGTCATTCAATGGCTGGTGCATCCGATGATTACCTGGACCGGTTTGTCAATGAACTCCCAAAAAGTTTCAATCCCAAAGATTTCTCGCCTGAAGAAATCGCCGGTCTGGCCAGGCTTGCAGGGATGAAGTACATTGTATTCACTACCAAACACCATTCGGGTTTCTGCATGTGGGACACCAAAACTACCGGATTCAACATTATGAACACCCCCTATGGAAAGGATTTACTGGCCGAATATGTTGATGCCACCCGGAAAGCTGGATTGGCAACAGGATTTTATTACTCTCCTGAAGATTTTAATTTTTTATATGAGAACGGACTGCAGGTGCGCAGGCAGTTCCCTGATCCCATTCCCGATGATATAATGAAGCCTTACCTTGAACTGGCAGAGCTTCAATGCATGGAGCTTATGACCCAGTATGGCGACATCGACATCATCTTTTTTGATGGCGGAGAAGGGCCGCTGCAGGAAAAATGCAAGGCAGTGGTCTGGGAACTGCAACCCGATATTGTAGTTACACGAGGCGCCATAAAAACTCCTGAACAGACCCTACCAGGCATCGTCTCAAACGAGCCATGGGAGTCATGTATAACAATGGGAACCCAATGGGCATGGAAACCTACCAATGAAGAATATAAATCAGGAACCCGGCTGATTGAGATTTTAATCGAAACCCGTTCAAAGGGAGGCAACCTGCTACTGAATATGGGGCCTAAGCCTGACGGCAGCTTGCCTGAGGAACAAGAAGCAAATCTGAGGGAAATCGCTGCATGGAATTTCATCAATTACGAGGCAGTAGAAAACGTTATCCCCTGGGTTCTGCCTAATGAGGAAAACATCTGGTTCACGTGGAGGCCAGAGGAGCGGACGGTTTATGCTATCCTTACCAGGATTCCCGACTGGACGCGCGGAGAGCGAAAGGAAATTATAATTAGGTCGGTTAAAGCAACGAAGAATACAGAGGTAAGTGTTCTGGGACAATCGGGAGAGTTGGTTGAATACCAGCCTGCAACTGATGCCCGCACCTACTATGAGCAGAAAGAGGAAGGATTGTATGTTTCCTGTGTAAGAGCACAGCGTATTTACAACAACCATAAATGGCATAATCCAATTGTTTTAAAAATCACAAATGCAGACCCTGCACTTGCACCACCGGTGGTTAGCACTTCCCCTGCTTTTATAACAAGTCAGGGAAACCATATTGCATTAAAAGGCGAAGTCATCAAAACAGGCGATGCAAAACAGCTGAAGGCAGGCTTCCAGTACCGTGAGTACGCAGGTTTTGTGGAAGAATTGTATTCCGATGAATGGAAAGAAACCGAAGTAGTGGAAATTACCGGCACTGGTGAGTTTCAAATCGAACCTGATATTTCAAAACAAGGAAGGGAATACCAGGTAAGGGCTTTTATCGATCATCCCCGGCTTAGGGTTTTTGGCGACATCGTTCGCTTCCGGTTTTAATTGGTATTTGCCATATCTCATAAATAAATTAATTTAGCACCCCTTTACAAAACCTTTTTAAAATTGGAAATGTGAGAATCTTGAAAATCAAACTGCACTGGCAAATACTTATTGCTTTTATACTGGCTGTTCTGTTTGGATACTTTATACCTCAGGGTGTACCTTATGTTTCCTGGATGGGAGATATTTTTCTGCGTGCCCTGAAAATGGTCATCATCCCGCTTGTATTCAGCTCCATTATAAGTGGTGTTACCAGTATGGGCGACGGGAAAAACCTGGGCAGGCTTGGATTGAAAACAATGGCATATTATCTTACAACCAGCACTCTTGCCATTTTAACAGGGCTTGCTGTTGTAAATGTGGTTAAACCTGGCGTTGGTGTTGATCTGGGGTTTTCAAAATCGGTGGAAGGACTGGCAGAACAGGCCGGTTCGGTAAGGGATATATTTTATCGCCTTATTCCTGAAAACATTATTGATTCGATGGCTCGCGGCGATATCCTGCCGGTAATATTCTTTGCCATTCTGTTTGGTTTTTTTATTACCAGGGCCGATGAAAACTACAGACTGAGCCTGACAAACTTTTTCGATTCAATATTTCAGGTAATGATGAAAGTTACTCTTTTCATCATACGCTTCACTCCCCTAGGTATTTTTGGAATTGTAGCCAGTGAGGTACAACGAAATGCCGGAGAGCTTGCCAGCATTGCAGGCAGTCTTGCTGTATATAGTTTATGTGTAGTGGGAGCTTTGCTTTTTCATGCACTGGTATCTCTGCCGCTTATAGTCAGGGTAATGGGAAAAGCCAAACCTTATGCTCATTTAAAAAATATGACGGTTCCGCTGCTCACAGCTTTTTCAACTTCATCATCAAGTGCAACCTTACCCCTAACCATGGAAGCGTTGGAAAATCAGAGTGGCGTTTCAAATAAAATTTCAAGTTTCACTCTTCCTCTTGGTGCCACAATAAATATGGACGGTACAGCCTTATATGAATGTGTGGCTGCCATGTTCATTGCCCAGGCATATGGCGTTGATTTAACTTTCACCCAACAGGTGCTGGTAGTGGTTACGGCTTTGCTGGCATCTATAGGAGCCGCAGGAATTCCCATGGCAGGACTGGTGATGATTACAGTGGTACTTTCTGCCGTTGGTTTACCTCTGGAAGGTATTGGTTTAATATTAGCTGTCGACCGTATACTTGATATGATTCGTACTTCGGTAAATGTGTGGAGCGACAGTTGTGGTGCAGTGATAATTGCCCGGACAGAAAAAGAGGAAACACTGGTGGGCGTATAACTGAAGTTGATTCTAAATTTTAAATATAACATTAAAATAAAAGCAAAAAATCAAAAAGATTATGAAAAGCAGAGTTCTTAAACTTTTTGTTTTACTGGTTCTTTTTTTAAACTTTCAGGGCTGTAAAAAAAACAATACTGATGTGGTATACGACCGCAGTTACATCGATGAAATTAAAGCTGCACGCAAGGATGTAACATTTTTTATGGCTCGAAATTTCATTCCGGGATTAAATGTTGCCATTTCCAAAGAGGGAAAAATCATTTATTCAGAAGGCCTGGGTCTTGCTTCAAAAGATCTCGAAGTACCGGCCAAGCGCTCCACAAAATTCAGGATTGGTGAAGTATCTGAAGTTTTCACCGCACTACTTTACCATATACTGGTGGAAAACGGCACCTTGCATCCCGATTCATCAGTTCAAGTTTATTTCCCGGAATTCCCTGAAAAAGAGTACAAGATTCCCATCCGGCATCTGGTGCAGCAAACATCGGGCATCAGGGAACCAAATACTGAAGAAATAGACTGGCCTGGGTTAAACATTTCCATAAAAAATGGAATTGAAAATTTCCGCGACGATACCCTGCTTGTTCCGCCCGGAACCTTCCAGATCCCCACTATGTTTAATTACAATTTGCTGGGTGCTGTATTGGAAAAAGCAACCGGACTTCATTACCATAATATATTGAAGAAATATGTAACCGATACACTAGGGCTTGAAAACACCATAGTCGATAACCCGTTCACTGTCATAAAAGGCCGTTCCGATTACTTCGACCATAACTTTGTAGCCCAAATAATGCATGCCACATACAGAGACATGAGATACCGGGCACCTTCAGAAGGATTGCTGTCTAATGCTGAAGATCTGGTTAAGTTTGGCAATGCATTGCTCTATTCAGAATACCTGTCTGAACACATCAAAGCCGGCCTATTTGAACCAGTGATGCTGGATAGCAATGTGCCTGCACCCATGACTAACGGCTGGATTCTCCTTGAAGACCGCTCCGGACGAAAGTTTTACGGAAAAAGTGGCAGTGTAACGGGTGGCAGTGCTACCATACTAATTTACCCGGAAGATGAACTGGTCATAGCCTGTGCAACCAACCTGAGTTCAATCAGCGAAGACTTACCTGTCTTTCTTATGGCTGGCCATTTTTTACCGGGTAATAATCCTGAACAGAATAACCCTGAACAGGAGTAACCAGGAAAAAAAACTTTCTTTCTATCAGTCAGAATAAAAGGATGGTACCTGATACTTCTGAACTATACCGAATGTGTTTATGATAGGAATTTATTTATTTTAAACAATTAGGCAGCATTTCTAAAAATTCAACACATTTGTTATAATTCAATTCGTAAAAATTCACTCCAAGATTAATTGTCTCATAATATCGTGACTGGTTCATTTTATAATATTCTTCTGAAGGTAATTTCCAAAAATCATATCCCAATTTCTCTGTTATAAACCATTTTTCTACCAATCGTGCTGCTCTGCCGTTTCCGTCTCTAAATGGATGTATATGAACAAACCGTAAATGAATCAACGATGCAAAATACAAGACTTCAATTTCATTAAGTTCTGATGAAATTAACTCATCTAAATCCTGGAATAGTATTTTCATTTCTTTCTTCACAAATTCAGGCTCAACTGCCATGTATGCTAAACCTGTTTTTCCGAAAACGCCAATCTGTTCAATACGATACTTCCCTCTTTTACTTCTTATTAATAAAGTGTCAGAAAATATTTTATGGCAGTTCAATAAATTTTCTTCAGTTAATTTATTATTTTGAGCAAACTCATATGCTTCAATCAAATTCTCAATTTCTTCGATTTCTTTTCCTACTTTAAATTTATCTTTATTAATTTCATAATTCATGTATGAATTCAAATCGATACTATTTCCTTCAATATTAGATGAATAAACAGCAGAAGATTTTGTCTGATAATCAAGTTTAACGCGATTTTCCGAAAAATCAAAACCGTCAATTAAGTTAGGAATTTCCTTCCCTATAGACTTTATATATGAGTCTAAATACTTCCTTTCTGTGATTCTCATCTACCAATATTAAATTTGGAATAAATATACTAATTTTGGTAGTCACATCCTTTATGTGTATTGGTTTTCGGGTATGAAAAACAATTTGCTCATACAACCACCTCCAGGCTTGAAAGATGCCGAATGGGTTACGTCAGAAATTATTATTATACGAAAAAGTAAGCCGGAACCGGTTGCTATTCAGAGAAAAGAGACTCCACAAATTCCCGTCTTCTGAAAACCTGCAAATGCTCCATTTTCTCGCCAATGCCGATGTACTTAACCGGGATTTTAAACTGATCGGAAATACCGATAACCACTCCCCCCTTTGCCGTACCGTCAAGTTTGGTAAGTGCCAGAGCCGTTACCTCAGTTGCTTTTGTGAACTGCTTGGCCTGTTCGAAGGCATTCTGACCTGTAGAGCCGTCAAGTATCAGAAGTACTTCATGGGGTGCCCCGGGAACAATCCGTGTCATCACCTTTTTTATCTTCGACAGCTCATTCATCAAATTCACCTTGTTGTGAAGGCGACCAGCCGTATCGATAATTACTACATCGGCATTGCTCTTCAGAGCCGATGAAAGGGTATCGAAAGCTACCGAGGCAGGGTCAGAGCCCATTTTCTGCTTTACAATAGGAACATCCACACGTTTAGCCCAGATTTCAAGCTGTTCAATGGCTGCAGCCCTGAACGTATCAGCTGCACCGAGAACCACCTTTTTATCGGCTTCCTTAAACTGATATGCAAGCTTCCCGATGGTAGTTGTTTTACCAACACCGTTCACCCCTACAACCATAATAACGTAAGGCTTCTCTGTTTCGGGAAGATCGAATTCGGAAGCATCGCCGGTATTGTTTTCTTCAAGCAATGCAGCAATTTCATCTTTAAGGATGGTATTCAGTTCCTCAACCCCCATGTAGCGGTCGCGGGCAACCCGATCTTCAATCCTGCGTATGATTTTCAATGTTGTGTCAACCCCTACATCCGAAGAAATCAGTATTTCTTCCAGATTATCAAGCAACTCCTCATCAACCTTTGATTTACCTGCTACTGCACGTCCAAGTTTTTTAAATACACTTTCCTTGGTCTTCGAAAGGCCCTGGTCGAGGTTCTCCTTTTTACTTCTTGTGAAACTTCCGAATATTCCCATTGAACTATTATTTGCTGTGGTTAAAAATAGTAATTTTTCTGATGAGAAAGGGCAGGTATCAAAACAAAAGAAGCTTCCACCTGATCTGATGAAAGCTTCTCCTGCTCATGCGGTTCAATATTATTGTTTAGAAAAATAATCTTTTACCTCGTCGTTGATAATTACTTCTTCCTTGAAAGCGTATGCACCGGTTTCAGTGTTTTTGATCATCTTAATTACTTTCGCATGACCTTTACCAGCACCTTTTTGTAATGTCGCAACCGTCTTCTTTGCCATAATTCAAAGTATTTATTTAATTTCTTTATGTACTGTAACTTTCTTTAATACCGGGTTGTACTTTTTAACTTCCAACCTGTCGGGTGTGTTTTTGCGGTTCTTAGTTGTAATGTACCGCGAGGTTCCTGGCATACCACTGTTTTTATGCTCAGTGCATTCCAAAATAACCTGAATTCTTGCGCCTTTACTTTTCTTTGCCATTACAGAGTTTCTTTAAATTTTTTCTAAAATTCCTTTTGCTTTTGCATCCTTAATGGCTGCTACTATGCCTTTTTTGTTTATCGTCCGTAAACCCGCTGCTGAAACTATTAACTGCACCCAGCGATCTTCGTTTGGAAGATAGAATTTCTTCCTGAACAGATTCACATCGAACTTTCTTTTCGTCCTGCGTTTTGAGTGAGAAACATTGTTACCCACCATCGCACTCTTTCCTGTTATTTGACAAACTCGTGACATTTCTATTATAATTTCTTGATGTACAAAACAAACACGTTTTTTAACGGCTTGCAAAGAAAATACTTTTTTAATAAATAATCAAGCTGTTCACCAAGTTTTTCAGGAAACAATTAACATTTAAATGTTAATACTATCTAATTATATGGAATTATCATAATAACATCCGGCTAATGAACCTCTGAACGGGACGTTTATGCTCATATTTTGGGGAATTAATCATCATTTCTGACAAATTACCTGTCAATACAGCATATGCTTTTTCTAATCAACAATCGATCGTTTACATGCACACTTATCATTATCTGATTGTATCAGCCGGCTATAGGTGTCTTTTCTGTGATACTCCAAACGCTTAAAACCATTTGTTGGCACAATTTTTCGATGTAGGCAATTAATATATTTAATTTATGTCCGCTGTTTAATTACCTGATCAGATTATTTTTAATGAACTTTCATGAAAAAAAATAAACCTGTTATAATTGTTGGCATAATTGTAATTGCTGTGCTAATCCTGATTTTTTCAGGGGCAGTACTACTTGGCAATTACATTGAAAATGAGCTGAAAAAACGGCAGATGGGAACATTCAATGTCCAAAGCCGGGAAGCTGACGTCAATATTTTACTCCGACGTGTAACAATTAAAGATGTTGTTGCCGAAGACTCAACAGGCAATCAAAAATTCATTGTTCCCGAAATCCAGGCGACAGGAATTCATATTTTCCCTTTTGTTTTCAATGATAAGGTGATCATCAACAAACTTCACATTCAGAATCCTGTAATTAATTTAATGCAGGAAAAATCTGACGATAAGGATCAGAAGACAGAGAAACCCGGTACAGAAAATGACAGGCCGATTGAATTGATCCGCATAAAACAACTGGAAATTGCAGATGCAGAAGTGTTAATTCAAAAGCAATCTTCCGATAATTCCGATACTTTGCTTACTCTGCATGCAGGTCTTAATCTTTGGAACCTGAATATCTTCAACGACAGAGAGCAGTTAACTTTCGGAAAACATTCGGCTGAAAAGCTACAGGTGAATATAAACAATGTCCGTTACGATCTGCCCGGGGAACTCTATCGCCTGCAGTTTGATTCACTGAATTACAGCTCAGAAGAAGAAGCACTGAGCCTGGTGGATCTTTATTTCTCTTCGGTACATTCAAAATACGATATTGCAAAACAAACAGGTGTTGAAACCGACTGGTACGATATCGTTCTGAAGCAATTTGAAATGAAGGGCATTAATCTGGATGCCCTGCTAAAAGATACGGTTGTTGTATTCCGTAAAGCGGTGCTTAACGAACTCACTGCAACAATATTCAGAGACAAGCGGCCTCCCTTTCCCGACAAGCCGGATACAAAATTACCAATGGAAATGCTGAAATCCTTACCTTTTGCCTTGCATTCCGATTCAATACTCATAAAAAATGCCAGTGTGGTTTACGAGGAACATGCTGAAGAGAGCACTGAAACAGGAACGGTAACATTTAACCGGTTATACGCATCGATATACAATCTGGGCACCATCCAGGATTCCATTAACGGGCAAACCGCAATGTCGGCCAGAGCTTTTATAATGAATGAATCGCTCCTGCTGCTGGAGTTTGTTTTCCCCAACAATAAATATTCACTCCAGTACCAGGTCTCAGGAAGCCTGGAACCGGTTCAACTGACAGCCTTTAACCCGATGCTTGTCCCTGCTGCATTCGTCAGGGTTGAGGAGGGTCGTATCAAATCCATGAATTTCGATTTTACCTACGATGAAAACAAATCAGAAGGTAGCCTTTCACTTGAATATGAGAACCTCGACATTAGTCTGCTTGACAAGGATGACGGCTCACAAAAAAAGATAAAAACCTTCATAACCGAAACATTCGTCCTAAGCAAAGAGAATCTGAAAGAGAAAAATTCATACCAGGAGGGGACCATCTCTGCTCAACGCGAAAAAAAGAAATCGATATTCAACTACTGGTGGAAATCAATCTTTAGTGGAATCAAGGATGTGCTGGCATTTTAACTGGGGTTCAAAAGTTATTTACTGTATTCATTATAATGACCTTAAAGTCCTTAATGACCTTAAAATTAACTTCATCATAGCTTAGAAAACATATCAACCGAAAAAATTCTCCTCCACACACCGGTTCCCAAAAAAAAGCTGTATTTTTTACCAATAGTAAATTGATATGTCATGGATTACTTTTTGATCGGGTTAGGTGTTCTTTTAATATTTGGCGGCATTATAGGCAGTATTCTGCCCTTTTTGCCAGGACCACCGTTAAGCTATGGCGGATTGCTTCTGCTTCATTTTACTGAAGATCATCAGTTCACCAGCCGGTTTTTGATCATCTGGGCAGTAATAACTGCGGTAACCTACCTGATTGATTACTTCATTCCAATATGGGGAACCAAACGTTTTGGCGGAAGCAGACAAGGCATTTGGGGAAGCATCATCGGATTAATAGCTGGCATATTCTTTTTTCCGCCATTCGGCATCATAATTGGACCATTTGCAGGGGCTGTTATCGGAGAACTGGTAGCAGGAAAAACGCATTCGGCCGCTTTCCGTTCAGGGTTCGGCTCCTTTGTCGGATTTCTACTAGGCACCCTTATTCAACTTATTGCCGCCGGAATGATGGCCTGGTATTTTGCTAAAGAACTGTTTTTTAGCTGATGAAGTTTATTGTCTTCTTCATCGAAACAAATATTGGTTGGATTTCTTAAACTTTAAGTTCCGGTTCGGAGTTAATATCAGAAGTAAATTTTAGACTATGAGTGGATTTAAAACAATGGCCCTTCTGGCAATTCTTACCTTTATTTTTCTGTTCATTGGCGGGGCAATAGGCGGACAGGTCGGAATGATGGTTGCACTATTAATGGCTGGTGTCATCAATTTTGTCAGCTATTTCTACAGCGATAAACTGGTTCTAAAGTCATACAAAGCCCGTCAGCTGCCACCCGATCACCGGGTAACCCTGCTGGTTGAGCAGCTTGCCCATAAAGCCGGTTTGCCCATGCCTAAAGTATATATTATCGATAAAGATCAGCCCAATGCTTTTGCTACAGGGCGTAACCCAAAAAATGCCGCAGTCGCTGTAACCAGAGGGCTCGCAAACAATATGACAGACAATGAACTTTCTGGGGTGCTTGCCCACGAGCTGGGGCATGTCAACAACCGTGATATCCTGATTGGAACCATAGCAGCCACATTTGCAGGCGCTATTTCTTACCTGGCCTGGGCAATGCGTTTCGGTGCCGGCAGCCGCGGAGGAAGCAATCAGGGTGGAAACCTTATTTTCTTTATACTGGCACTTATTCTGGCTCCCATTGCAGCATCGCTGATCCGGATGGCCATTTCCAGAACCAGGGAATACAAAGCCGACCATTACGGAGCAAAGCTCAGCGGTAACCCTCTTTATTTGAGCAATGCCTTGTCAAAGCTTGAAAACTGGAGCAAGCAGATACCCATGAGCGGAAATCAGGCAACCTCACATATGTTTATCGTGAACCCCTTTTCAGGTAAAGCCTTTTCAAATATGTTCAGCACCCATCCCCCAACTGAGGAACGGATAAGAAGGCTGAAAGAGATGGCAAACAACGGATTTTAATAATTGGTTTATAATTTCGGAAAATGGCTTACTCCTGTTCCTGCCAGAACTAACGGCACCGTTGTTCTTCTGCAATTCTCAGTATTGAAAAACCCAACTCAGCAGACCTGGTAAAATCGGAACATGCTTTTTCCTTTTCACCCAGTTCATAATATGCAAGTCCACGGAGAAACCATGCATTTTTATTGCCGGGCTCCAGCTCAATGGCCTTGCCGCAATCGGAAACAACGCCTTGCATATCGGCAGGGAACCGGGTGCCTGCCCGGTTGATATATGCACGGGCATTGGCATTATTATGGCTGATGTAAGCATCAAGATCCGCACGTGCATTGACGGCGTTTCCTGTAGCGAGGTAAATCCGTGCCCTTATCAGATTCAGTTCCGGATCGGCAGTTTTCTCTAATCGTGCCGAAAGTTCCTCAAGCAATTCTTCAAAACCGGGCCGGGTCCAGAAGCCCATTGTCATTTTAATCCTGCCATTGCACATGTCATCAACCAAATCAAACGAAAGGTAACAATCGTTGCCTTCTATCCTGTAACTTCCGGCTTCGGGACACATTGCCCCTTCCCTGTCGCTGAATAACACAGTATCGTTCTTAATTACATACCTGCTTTCAACATCGGGGCCCCCGTCATTTCCAAAGTCCACTTCAACCACACCATCAGCTCTAAATTCAAGGCCTACAGGACCGGTTTGCGTCATGCGCACCCATTTGCCTGCAAGCGACTCATCCACTATTGAAATAGTGTTTCCGGTTTGCGCTGTTGTCATTACAGTGTTCACAAAAACCGAAGTCGCAACAAACAATACCATGTAAATTGTTCTTGTATTCATTTTTATCTCATTTAAGGTTCACCTCTTTGCTTTTAGCCACCAAAAGAATAATGCCAAGTCGTGCAACCAGGAAAACAAAAATTCCGAAAAGCGGATCGACCAAAGCCATTTTCATACCACCAGCCAGCAGGCTGGGTGTGAGTTCCCCATAAGCAGCCACCATATCAAATGCCTTAATCAGGCCAAAAGTCCGCCCCAAAAATCCCCAGGCCACCGCAAACCATCCTACATGGGTCATAAGCAATACAATTTTACGATGATTACCAGGCCTTATAAATCCCCAAACAAGCAGGGCGAGAACAGCAAAAAAAAGCATTAAAAGGGTTATAGTGAAAACCGGACCTCCATCAATAAATTTACCTGTTATACCTTCCATGACTATTAAGTATTAGTTCATAATGTATCAAATATAAATCAGATTTGGACCCGATTAGAATATTTAAGACCAATGAACAATTTTTGCTGACATTCAACAAATTTACCACTCTTAAGTGAATTCAGGTACTTTTGGCGTAACTACCGGTATTAAACCTGTATTTTATCGATTAAAAGATGCCAAAAGCGCTATTTTCCGTAATATTGTTGTTATGAATCTGCTGAAAAAGATACATTATAAAACTGTCCTGTTTCACATCCTGTTCTGGATTGCAGTCTGGTTTTTCTTTTACTATTTTTTCAGTTACAATTCCGACGACACAGCCTACGTTACCTGGTTTTCAAGTTTCCTGTTGCCACTGACAATTGGGGTCACCTATTTTGTTGTATTCTTTCTTATACCCGGATATTTACTAACCCGGAAATATTTTTTGTTTGCACTTTACAGTTTCTACACTACGGTTTTTACATCCTATATCATCGTACTTATCATTTACGGATGCCTTATTTTCCTACTTAACTTCAATATTGCCATAATGCCACCCATGGGTAAAAACTTTTACTTCATCCTCATTCTGGTAAACCTGGTTGTTGGCATTGTAAGCTTTATATCTATTCTGAACCACAATTTTAAAACCACCTCTCGAAACAACGAACTGCAGAATAAAATACTGGCCACACAGCTGCAATTAAAGGAACAGGAACTGCATTATCTTAAAAGGCAAATTCACCCACATTTCCTTTTCAACACCCTCAATACCATATACGGATTTGCGCTGAAACAATCAAAGCAAACTCCTGAAATTATCCTTAAGCTTTCAAATCTCCTCGACTACATACTCTACCAGGTAAATAAACCACGCGTGAGCATTAAGGAAGAACTGCTTCATATAGAAGAGTACATCGGGCTCGAAAAAATACGCTTCAAAGATACTCTGAAGGTGGAATTTACACAGGATATCGATAATGAAGAAATGCAGGTGGCACCCATGCTGCTTATTCCGTTGGTAGAAAATGCATTTAAGCACGGAACACTTGCAGAGGGGCTTTTGAAGGTTGAGATAATAGTTTCGGTGCAGAATAACCGACTCGATTTTTTAATTTCCAATACTTTTATTAGGCGCGAAAGCAAGGTACCGGAAGGAGGAATAGGATTGGAAAACATTCGCAAGAGACTGGAATTAAATTACAAAAGTAATTATCAGCTTACCCATGAAATAAAAGGTTCATGGTATCGATCGAAGCTTGAGATATTTAACTTAAACATTTGGAATAATGAGCAAAGTAATTCACTGCCTGATCGTTGACGACGAACCTGTTGCGCGGGAAATACTGGAAAGCCACCTTTCGAAAATTGAAGCAGTTAAAATTGAAGGTAGCTGCAAAAATGCAGTGGAAGCCTTTAACATTTTAAGCCGGCAGAAAATTGACCTACTATTTCTCGACATCAACATGCCCGATGTTTCAGGTCTCTCGCTGGCCAAATCCGTTGGCAACACTGTAAAAACCATTTTCACTACAGCCTACAGGGAGTATGCTGTTGAAGGGTTCAATTTAAGAGCAGTCGACTACCTCCTGAAGCCCATATCGTTTGAACGGCTGCTGCAAGCCATCTCCAAATACCTTGATGAGCATGTTCCTGTTCCGGTTATTGCGGATGTTGAAATGACTGCCGAAAAAAACGATTCGTTATTTGTACGTGCCGATCGAAAAATGGTGAAAGTTTGCCTTGCCGACATACTGTACATTGAAAGCATTGCCGATTACATTAAAATACACCTTACCGGTAAAGCAATTACTACACGGGAAACCATCTCAGGAATAGAGGTTAAACTGCCTCAAAAGGAATTTGTACGCATCCACCGCTCGTTCATTGTCTCTTTGGCGGCAATTGAATCGTTTACAAATGAATATGTTGAAATCGGAAAAAAACAATTACCGATCAGTCGCAGTTACCGGAAAGAAGCACTCAAAAAACTGGAACAATAACCAATTTGGTATACCACTTAACCAACGATAAAATAATAATTCCCAGACTCCAGTACCAGAACCATTTTACCACTACCCTGCTCAACCACTTTTATAAAATTATTCTCACTAACCAGTTTACCACTTTCCCTGATTTTTTCCCCGTCAATATGCAGAGTGGCTGTGCTGCCCGCGGGAACCTCCACGCTGTATTCCACTTTTTTACGGTTTCTTTTCCACGACGATACAACTGTGCCGTATGGCCCTTCATGGGAGGCTTCAAACTGGTTCAGACCTTTCACAAAGTTGGGTTTCAGTACCACATTTTTAAAGCCCGGCTGCTCTTCATCAGGGAAGATTCCACCCAGTGCTTTATAATACCACGCATTTATTTCACCAAACATGATGTGGTTCATGGAGATATCGCTATCAGCATCCAGTGGCCAGTTTTCGTAAAAGGTGGTGGCACCGTTCACTATCCACCAGCCCCATGAAGGGAAGGTCTCCTGTGAAGCCACCTCCCAGGCCAGTTCCATGTATCCATTTTCACTCAGGGCATTTAAAATGGTTTTGGTTCCAAGCAGTCCCACATCGATGTGCTTGTTGTCGGCCTCCACTCTTTTGGCCAGGTTGGCTGCCACCTGCGCCCTCATGTCCTCCGGCACCAGGTTCCAGTGCAGGGCTACGCTCAGTTCCGTCTGGAGGCCACTGCCATACATTCCCGTCTTCCGGTTCAGGTACTTTTCATTCACAGCCTGTTTAATCTTTTCGGCCAGAGTGGCATACTTTTCATAATCAGCCTGCTTACCCAATAATTTTGCCGCCTTTGACAAGATAACTGCATCCACATAAAAGTAGGCGGAGGAGGTAAATTCCTTTGGTGTCTGTGATTTCACCGGCACCCAGTCGCCCAGCCCCCAGTCGGTTATACCTGAAGGGTATTGCTCATCGATGTAATCAACATACCGTTTAATATTATCGTAACAGCGTTCCAGAAGTCGTGAATCACCATAAAACAGATAAATATTCCAGGGGATAATGGCAATGGTACTGGTCCAGTCAGGGCCGTTTGCCCAGTGGTATCCCCAGCCACTGGTTGGAATAATAGCTGGCAACACCCCGTTCGGCTGTTGCTCGTCGCGGTGATCGGCCAGCCACTTCTCGTAAATCGTAATTCCATCGAAATTATAAAGCCCCAGTTCTATGGCAATATGGGCATCGCCTGTCCACCCGTTCTTTTCACGCTGTGGACAATCAGTGGGATAACCATGCAGGTTCGACAGGTAAGAAGCATTGGCTGCCTCCCAAATTTTATTCAAGGTGTTGCTTGACGAATGAATGGTACCACCCGGGGGCACATCGCTGTGCATAAAATAAGCGGTCAGGCTCTCTTCAGTAAGTTCAAGCGGCTGGTCGGCTGTCACTTCCACATACTGGAACCCCTTGTAGTTGAAGCGCGGCATAAACTCCTCCTCCCCTTTCCCGCCGAGAATAAAGATATCGGTCTGAAACGGATCGGAATCGTCGGTGGGCCGGTAATGCACGTCAATGTTCGACATGTCGGCACGCCCCGTTGAATCGAGACGTTCCACATGTTTAAGCCGGATGGTTGTCTCTTCAGTGCCCGATACCCGAAGATGGGTAACTCCGGCCATATTTCTCCCGAAATCGAAAAGCCAGGTGCGTTCACCCTGCTTTATCATTTCCACAGCGGGAATCTCCTTCACATGACGGATGGGATGCAGCACCTGTGCAGTTATGTTTTGCGAAGGAGCACCAGTAATCATTGCGCCTCGCCATCCTTCGCCCTTAAATCCCGGAGCATTCCATCCTAGTTGCTCCAGTCGGGCATCATAATGTTCGGCGGTGTAAATGCTGTTAAAGATAACCGGACTAAGGTCAGTCTGCCAGTCGTTTCCCGTAGTTACGGTTTCAACCGAACCATCATTGTAAGTAATGCGCAAATCCATGCAGAACTTTGGCCGTGCACGCCAGGGAGCCTGATCGAAATACCAAACAGCGGTCGACTGGTGATTGTACCACCCGTTGCCCAGAAGCACTCCCATAACATTTTCCCCTTGCTGCAGGTTCACCGTTACATCGTATGTGACATACAGGTTCCGCCGGTCGAAACGTGTATAAGTGGGATCTAACACGTGATCACCAATGCGTTTGCCGTTTATGGAGAACTCGTACAAACCGGCAACAGCCACATATGCCCTGGCCGATTGTATGGACTTATTTACCGGGAAGGCTTTCCTGAAATATGGAGCCGGCTTTACGTTGAAGTCATAGGTATCAGTAATCCACTGACCCTTCCAGTTTCGCTGGTCCATCATTCCGGTTTCGAACCATGCAACCTGTGACCAGTCGGACCACTCCCCTGCTTCATCCTGCACCCTTACGCTCCAGTAATAGCGGGTAAACGGCTTCAGTTCAATACCCTGATTAACCACAGGAACCACTGCAGAAGGAACTGTTCCCGAATCCCATAAATTCCCCTGACCGGAGGCAATTTCAGCTTCTTCAGTACCTGCAATAAGGCGATACGCTTTTTGTGAAAAACCGCTCTCCTCAGTCTCAATTTGCCAGGTAAAACGTGGATGTGGCTCATCAATGCCCAGCGGGTTGACAAGGTATTCACACTTCAAATTCTTAATTGTAACCTGTGCTGAGCCTGAATGAATAAACAGGATAAAACATAGGAATGACAAAATATAAATACTTTTCATAATGGCAAAAATATGTAAAACACCAAAAGGAGTATTTTAAATAGATATCCCCAAAACTACTTTTAATCTTAAAAATAAGAGATATAATTCATCATTACTTTTGCAAATCAAGAAATTTTCAAAGAAATTTAATCAAGTTGCAAAATCACCAGGGCCACATCAAACAGATGTGAGTGTAGGGTTTTTACTGGAGCATAAGATCAAATATAATAGCTGTGAACTATGGATAATTAACTGGAAATACTCTTATTTGATACCATCTGACGTTGATAAATTGTATGTCAGATTGTATCCTTGTGCACAATATTTCGAATGGCTCAAAATAAAAGGAAGAAGCATTTGGGTCTCCGTCTGAAATTTTCGAGTGGGTAGTGCCTGAGGGAATTGATTAGAATTAAGAATTAACTGTAACCACTAAAAACTGCAACTTCTTTAAAAGGTTTTAAGGATAAAAAACTACAAGAAATTTTTTCTACGCAGGGCTTCTTTGGCCCGCTGCCAATGGCTCCTAGTTCTTCACGATTGTCACACCTTTAGGTGCTTTCCAGGTAGTCATCACGCTGCCATCAGATAACTTTATATGCTTCACTTCGAGCACTCCAAAAGAAGTCGGAAACGTTCCTTCCACCCATTCCAGATCGCCCAGATGGGGTACCAGTAAAATCTTTTTTCCGCCTGGCTCCAGTACTTTTATCCCCAGAACATGTTCAGTAAGCCAGGCTGTAGGGCCGGAAGCCCATCCATGGCACAGGCTGTGCCGGTAGCTCACATAACAGTAATCACCATAGGTCCCGTGAACATCAATTTTTCCCTCAGGCACTACTTCATCAATGCGGGCGGCATTTTCCATCCATTCAATATTGAAGTCTTCCCAAAAGGTTGTTGCCCCCAAATCGAGCATTCCACCCCAGTATTCACGTATATTATTAAGTGCCCCCAGGTAATCGCCTACCAGTGCCCGCGCCTGTAACATATAATACCCATAAAAGGTGGACATGCGCTTTGAGCCATCCATTGCCAGCACATCTGCATTGGCCTTCTCAGGAGAAACCAGGCCTGAAATTGCAAGCAGAGCAGCAGCCTGTTTTGAACCTGCCATACCTGGAACATGCTTTTTAAGCTTCCCTGTTGCCCGAATGCAAAGCGCATGGGTTTCCTTATCTCCAAGGATTTTGCTGAGCTCTGCCCCTGCCTCAAAAGACATCACCATCAACGACTGCAAACCCGCATGCACTGCCTCCGGAATTTCACTTGTAGGCCAGTCAAGAAATCGGTTGCCATCGAGTACCTCCTTGCCAGAGTCATCAATTTTTGCGGCCAGATGCCTGAGCAATGCAGACAGGTAATCCTGTTGTTCCTTCAGGTATTCCAAATCACCCTGATAGAGGTACCAGTCGCGGTGAAGGATAATCCACCACATGGAATAGGAGCTTATGCCGTTCATCCAGCCGGGCAATGGGGTCAGGTCACGCGCCAGGTCAAGGCTCTTAGACACCACCTCATTATAGCCAAACACAGAATTAACGGTCATTACCTCGGGATGTAAATCTCCCACCCACACCAGGCGGTCGCGCTTGATGCCGTCCCACAGGTAATCCTGCATGTTCAGGTGAACGGTATACGCACCTGTAAGCCAGATGTCGTTCAGCCGTTCATCATTGCTCCGGAACGACCCCAGGTAAGGGATGTCGCGGTAAACAAAAGCAGCATTGATCTCTTTAATCTCAAGTTGAGTATCCGGCTCCACCAAATCAATACGCACAAACCGGAACCCGGTCTGTCCCAAATCAATGCGACCCAGCCAGGGAAGCGTTACTTCAAAATCACGCATTGCATGGTCGTTGGTAGCCCCATTCTCCTGCACCTCACTCATGGCTTCAGCCACCGACTCGCCAAACCGTACCCGTATTCTACCGGCAGGATTGGAATTGTTGATGGTGGTAACCAGTTCTATCCCACCCTGGATTTCCTTTCCAAAATCAAGAACTATTCCCGGCTGGTGGTTACCATCGTGTACTAACGTCAGGTAATCTCCAAGATTCAAATCGGCCTGACCAATTCCCGGATTCAAAATGTTTTCACTATTCTTTATGAACTCCCCGGAATTGTCAGATACCCACACAATTCCAACAGGTGGAAAAGCTTTCCGCGTTAAAGCAGATTCCCTCACATCCACATACTCTTCTGCATTGAATACAGGAGGTAATTGTGCCGAGGCATTAAACATCAAAAAACAACTCAGAATAATTACAACTCTATTGATAGTTCTTTTCAAAGCCGGTTGAATTTAAGTTTTTAGATAAGTCAAAAATAGGATAAAATACGGATGTTTCCAGAACATGGTGCAATAAATACACGAGATGCTTTCTAACTAAAATATCATTCCTTTCTCAAATCCTTCCGGATATTGACTTTACTAAAATTTTTCATAAATTAATTGTAAAAATTCCTTATGTATCAGGTAATAGGTTCATGATTAATTGGAATTCAGAATTGTTACCGGGAGTGTCAGAGAAAATAAGTTTTTTGACTGGCTTAACCAGCCAATCTTCCTATCCATATCCACTGGTTTAAAAATATTGTATTCATGCCCGTTTGCTTTTTAATCCAAAAGTGAACCTGGAGTAAATGGCAGAAAAAAGTAACCGGTAAATGGTTTTATTGAATTTTAATTTCCAAAGCATTTCCAGCAGATAAATTATTCGATCCCTCCCATCAACGAGTGATTCATTTTTGTTTAATGCCTCAATCTTAGTCATATCTTCATTTTCTAAAACAAAACCAAAAATACTGACATTCTCAATAATCCGATTTGTTGAGCTTGATTTTGGAATGATGACCACTCTTTTTTGATGTATCCACCTTAAAATAATTTGTGCCGGTGTTTTTTGATAGACCCGGGCTATTTTTTTAATCTCAGGTATCTTAACAGCCTTACCAATCATAAGCGGACTCCATGCAGCCAATTGAATGCCCTTTTCCCTGCAAAAATCATATAATTCAGCAGGCCAGTGAAACGGATGAAATTCCACCTGGTTTACAGCCGGCACTATTCTGCAGTTTGAAAACAGGAATTTAAGGTGATATATCTGGAAATTACTTACACCAATTGCACGTATTAATCCTTCTTCATACAATTCTTCCATAGCCTTCCAGGTTTCAAGGGTCTTTTTTCCCAGAGGCCAATGTATGAGGTAAAGGTCAAGGTAGTCGGTTTTTAAGTCCTTCAGTGTTTGATAAAAAGCTTCTTTTGCTGATTCATATCCTTGCTGGTCGTTTCCTATTTTCGAAGTTATAAACATTTCGCTTCTTGGTACGCCACTCATTTGTATCCCCCTGGCTACCCCTGCTTCATTATGGTACATATAAGCAGTATCAATCATTCTATAACCATTCTTTATTGCTGATGCTACCGCTTTTTCCACTTCACCATTCTCGTCTAAACGAAATACTCCCAGGCCAATAAAGGGCATTTCCACTCCATTATTTAATTTAACAGTCAACATTAATAATTTTGATTTTTTTGTATTTTTTTTATAGTCTAACACAGATGCTTTAATTCTAACCTGATTAATTCATAAACACAAATATTGCTTTATTTTCACAAAAATCATTTCAGATAATTTGAAATTCGAGTCAGGGTAACGAGACTTTTTATTATTGCCCCGGTAGCTTTGTTATTTTTGTGTAGTCAATATTGC
>JAGXGA010000016.1 GCA_024636975.1 Mariniphaga sp. | reverse complement strand
GTGATACTTTGCAGACCAAAACCAATACCAACACCCAACGCGCCAACCAATAATCCTAACGCGGTCAGATCGATACCAGTGGTCTGAAATATGATTACCAAACCTATAATAATTAACACATAACGCAGAATTGTTGCTATCGACTGACTGACACCTACGTCGAGATTGTAGCGTGGAAAAATTTTGTCCACCAAAACCTTCCTGATCTTTGAGGATATGTAAAACAACAAAAAAAGAGAAAGAATAAGAAAAATAAAAGTTCTGGTAGTGAATGTACTTTCGCCCAGGTGGAACAATTCTAAATTCCAGGTGGTTTTTAACCAGCTTAAAAAATCTTCAACACTATTCATGATTAATTATTCTTTATATATTTACCAAAACTCCATTTTTTTAATCCAAACTTATTACCCGACTGATAATTCTAATTTTTTTTAGTTACAATTTTACTAAATACTTTCATACTTTACGACTGATGCATATTATTGTGTAATAAATGATTATTATTTAACCACACATATTTTTTTTCAGGGACTCCTGAACCCAATAACGCATTCCCGGCTATTGATAATTATCTCAATTTATTATAACTTGCATTTAGTGCTTTCATATAATCAAGTGTGTTTATGGATTTTAATATTGAATGGAGGATTTATTATGAAAATCAAAAATGTTGAGCTGGTTGAAGGGAAAATTCTGCTAAAGTGTGAAGATAGCGAGTTTTATCTAAAGGATGGAGTTTATCAAAGGGATAATGGAGAGACTATCACTGTTAGAAACAATCAAATTGTAGATGTGCTTATACACCTTGACCCTGCCAATGCATCAAAGAGGCAACTTAAGAGTTATTTGGAAGACATGGAAAATCAACTTCAAAGAGTTGGCAATGATGCTCAATTAGCGAATATAGATCTTCAGAATATGTTGCAGAAACAACAGCAGGCTATCCAAATGATGTCGAATATTTCTAAATCTTTGCATGATACTGCCAAGACAATAATTCAAAAAATTGGATAATCTTATTTAATTACTACGGGCCGGAATCTCGATAATTCTTCACAATATATCTCATTTTACAATATCTTTCCGCTTAAGAAAGAAATTATTAGACAAAAAGAATGGTTAGAAGGAGATAAAAAAGGATAAAATACAAGGATAGTTTCAAGCAAAATCAGACAAAATACAAGGTTAGATTAGTTTAGTAATCTAGCAATGTTATTTTTTAATGCTGCACTGGGCTCCTCCTTACAAATAATAGCTTAAGCCTGTAGGGAACGAGGGGGTGGGGGAGTCGCTGGTGTCCTGTACCCACCAGCATAAATGCCGGGGTTAGTTTCGATCTGTTTGCAGATTGTGCATCATCAGGGATGGTTACTAACCCCGGATTTTAAGCCGGGGTCAGGGTGAATGAACCAGTCTGGCCCGGGCTTAAGCCCATCATTCTCTATTTTTGCACTGAATGCCATTCAAACAAACGGAAATGCGAGTCAGCGTTCCAGGACCTGACTGCGTGAAAGTAGAACAACAACTGGATCTCAGGTATGGTCTTTAACCGCTGATTAAAGCCAACTTGAAAGCAGTCCCGTAAAACGCAGGGGTGGGGGAGTCGCTGGTGTCCTGTACCCACCAGCATAAATGCCGGGGTCAGGGTGAATGAACCAGTCTGGCCCGGGCTTTAGTCCATCATTCTTAATTTTGGCACTGGATACCATTTAAACGAACGAAAACACGGGTCAGCGTTCCTGCGTGAAAGTAGAACAATAACTGGATCATGTGTAATGTTATATATTTTGTGAATTGATTTGTATATTTGTAAAAACGAATTGTATGGAACATGCACATTTATATTCCAAGATTAGTTCCTTGCCCAGTGATATTAAATCGGAGGTAAATGACTTTATTGATTTCTTAATGACAAAAAGGAGAAAGGAAGTAAAAAAGAAGAAACCCATATTTGGATGTGCAAAGGGTCAGATTTATATCTCCCCGGATTTTGATGAACCACTTGATGATTTCAATGAATATAAGTGATGAATATTCTTTTAGATACACACACACTTATATGGTTTCTTAATGGTGATGATAAGCTGTCTTTGAAATCAAGAAAAGCAATTGAGAGTAAAGAAAACCTAAAATTTGTAAGCATTGCTACAATTTGGGAGATTGCAATAAAAACAAGTCTGGACAGATTTTCATTTAAAAAAGGTTTTAAAGAGTTCCTGAATTTAATTGAAGACAATGGAATAGGGATAGTTCCAATATCCTTTGAGCATGCATTAACAGTTTCTACCTTACAATTTATACACAGGGATCCCTTTGACAGGTTAATTGTAGCTCAGGCCATGTCAGATAACATGGTTGTAATTTCAAAGGATGACGAGATCAAGAAATACGATATCAAAACACTTTGGTAATTTTTTCATCTTCCAGTGCTGTCCGGAATGCCCGGTTGCAGTGGTCTTTAACCGCTGATTAAAGCCAACTTGAAAGCAGTCTCATGAAGCGCAGGTGTGGGGGAGTCGCTGGTGTCCTGTACCCACCGGCATAAATGCCGGGGTTAGTGGCAGTCCGCAACCGGCAACTGCATATATTTGTGTAACATTAGGCACAAGTATAACGCAACTATTAAGTCCTTTGAATCATCTATAACATTAAAAAATATAAAGCAATAAGAGTATGAAGGCAAAGTTTATTTTTCCAATTTTCGGATTATTTGTTTTAGTTACATTCGGATGTGAAAAAAATGATGATAATATAGACTCTAACGGCAAAGTTGAGTTATATTTGATTGATTCTTATTCCAGGATTGGTAATTCAACTCAAATAGATGAAACCACAGTGATTACAGAAAATTCTCCATTGATATATTATTCAGACTTTTTATCTTATGATTCGTCAGAATGCGTATTTGAATTATCAGACAGAGCAATAGATGCAATAAAAGACCTTGAACATTCGGTACATGGATTGGCATTTGCAATAAAAGCAAATGACCTATTGATTTATACAGGATATTTTTGGCCAGGTTATTCATCAGCAAGTTGTGACTGGGTTGTGATTGACCCATTTATGACAAGCATAGGAAATAAAATTCACGTGAGACTAGGTTATCCAGGTTTAGCTCAGGGACAGACTATCCAGGATAAAAGAAATGACGAAAGAATAATTCAGATATTAAAACACGATAACAAATTAAAATAAATGCCAGTACCTGTCAGGAGTGGTTTGAGGTTTATTGTAAGACGAGATTAAGGCAGCAGGTAAACCAATTCCAGCCAGGGTGCTTCTTTAGAAAAATCTGGCTCTAACCCCATTCAATCACCGTTTTTATATCATCTTCTGATCGTACATCAATGGCTTGTTGAAAGTGGTTATATGGTATATGGTTGGTAATTAGCCCATCGATTAAACTGCCCCATTTGTTTTTGGCAAGCTCCAGATCGCTCACCGCTGTTGCAAAGTGCGCTACACTTGCATTTACACTGCCTAGTATTATCTGGTTCTTCAGTACGATCTGCTTCATTAATTCGGCCCCTAAAATGCAATTTGGCCGGTGCCCCCCTAGTATGCCTGTCATAACATAAATGCCGTTAATCCCCAATACATCAATAAGCTGAAACCCTAACCGGGCTATGCCAGCTGCTTCAAAAATAAAATCAAACTCGCCGTGTTTATCATCAATGTTTATGGTTTTAATTTCTCTTCCATCAATATAATGGCCACCCAGATCGTGCAGAATTTTAACCCTTTGTGAGGTTTCGTTTACTATATCCAATCCCCAAATGTCAGCTCCACGTAATTTTAAAGCAAAAACGGCCAAAAGGCCTATAGCCCCAATACCGGCGATGAGTACTTTTTTACCTTTATACCAATCATCTGCTTTTACCCCGGGTATGCGGGATGCCTGTATCAATGCCGACTCGGTGAGTGCTTTTGATGCCACCGACATGGGTTCTGTTAAAACCCCAATGTCTTTTATCCTTTCTGGTACTTTAACCAAATAGTTTTCATGATCAACAACGTATTCGGTTTCAAAACCATGCATGCCTTTTATGCCCCTTTCTTTGTATTCGCCGGTAAAACACATATCGCTTCGGTTATTCGTGCAACAGGGCAGGCCTTTGTTGCATTCCCTCCGGACCATACAAACAGCATAATCGCCTACCTTTACTTTCTTTACTTTTTCGCCCGTTTCGGTAACTATCCCAATCATTTCGTGGCCAATCACCAAATATTTGTTTTCCCGGGGGGTATCTGCCCTTCCACCAACAACCTCTTCACGGTCTGTGCCGCAAATGCCCACCTGCAGTACTTTTAATTTCACATCGTAGGGAGTAACTAATTCAGGCACCTCCATATCAATTATGGATATCCCGGATTGTCCTGGCACAATTGAAATAGCTTTCATAGTTACTTTCATAATGTATTTAAAAATTTGTACTTATTGCATTTTAACATCCGCAATTCCCGCATCGATTACCCACGGTAGTTTTTTTATTTATTCCTGAATGTTCTTTGGCACCGGAATCATGATATGTACGTAAGGCGTGCCTTTCCACATAACCCACGGGCCACCATTATCCGATTTTGTTGGTAACCCTTTAAGAATCGTTGTGTCGGGTGAGACAACCACTATATGCGGCACCTGCATCTCCATCCATTCGTTATCCGGAGTCGGACTGGTATCCCATGGATTCGCATTGCTGCGGGCGCCTCCTCCCTGCAAAAAATAGCCGAAGCCTGTGCGGGTTATGTTAGGATCCCTCTTTTCCGCTACGGCGCTGAAAAGCTCAATCAGTTGAGAGTCGACACACATGGGATTATTACCAGGCATGTTGGGATTGTCAGGTAGACATATCCATCCATTGCTACCCTTGCGTAAAACGATCTTTTCACCACCTGGCTCGGAAGGGTAGTCGAGAATGGTGGCATTTGCTGAAATAGAAGGTGGGGCGGCACTCATGGCTTCTTCTATCTTTAGTTGTGTGATGTTGGTTTGGGCTTGTGCACAAAGATCCTGAAGCCCGAAAATTATTAATGCTGCAAATGTTAATGTTTTCATCTCATTTTTATTGATTGTCCTGAATTCCAAATAATATCAGATAAAAGGTACGAAATTTTAAAAGAAATTAAACCACCTCATTGCGGGAGTGGTTATTATACCCGTGACTACTTTTAGTGCAGGAATTTAAATTTATGTTTCCTGATACTTGTAAAATTATTTCTCATCCTGATTTTAATGAAATAAAACCTGAATATATCCAGTAACAGTTGTACATTGAATTCGGAAAATATGAACTTGTAAACTTTTGTGTTTCATGTCAGGAATGGTACTGCAAAAACTTACGTGGAAAGAAATTGAAATTATATAACAATCACCAGATTAAAATTATGGAGAAAATAGTAAAAAAAATAAACTTCTTGATAATTGCAATAATTTTTGTCTTTATAATTTGGATAAGTTCAGGCTTGACGATATATCATTTGTTAGACAATTGGAGTGACAGAGGTACTATGGGAGATATGTTTGGGGCTGTAAATGCATTATTTTCCGGACTTGCGTTTGCTACGTTGTTATACACTTTGCAATTGCAAAGAGAGGAGATAAAGTTAAACAGGACTGAAATTACCTTGAATAGAAATGAACTCTCTAAATCAGTCAAAGCGCAACAAGAATCTCAGGAAGTTTTAAAGCAACAGGTAGCACAAACTCATTTGACTGCTCAGTTAAATGCGATGAATACTGTAATTAATTACTACAATAATCAAATTGAAAGTAACAAAAGTTCAAAGGATACTATTGATAAAGCTCGAACTAAAAGGAAATTAATGATTCAAAAAATTGATGATTTGATTGATGAGTTGGAAGATTTGGATGTTGAATAATTTGAAGGGTTAATGTTTCAGTAATACTGCCAGTGCTTTAAGCCGCGGCATCGTCCAGCTAATCAATGACTCTAAATCTACCCTGCTTATAGCAGAGAAAAATACGGGTGCTGATGGTTACAATAAAAATTCAACAACTCTGTTTGAAATTGACAATGAGTATCATATTTTATTTATGTCTGACACAATTAACAGTATAAAAAGAATAGTATCAAATCATCTGATAAATCAAATTCAAACAGTTGAATAATGCACGAAAACACAGATGTGCAGGTAAAAAACATTCCGTCCGCTTTTCATCTGACAGGTTTTCCCTATAGGCACACCTTTCCACTTCATAAAGCAGACCAATTTGTTCCAGGGAATAAGATTCGAATTGTAATTTTATGCTTTCTTCCGAAGTGCCTTTATGAGCTTATCCTTTGCCTTATTAATTTTCCTTAAGTATTTTATTTCCTGCCTCAGGATGTAATTCTCCGTTTGCAGACCAGCATCATCAAAGACTTCCGGTGATGTCAGAATATCTTCATTTTCCGGAACTGCTTCCTCGTTGGCAATTCCAGGGTCCTGAAGTTCAACTTCTGAAATACCGGGAGAACTTTCAGGTTGCATGTTATCAGGCAGAGTTTCTGTGATGTCATCACTCTTTTTTTGCTGCTGCATCTTTTGATAGTAGTAATAAGATTCAGCAGTTAAAGTAGCTTCTTTTTTTACCTTGTTTGTCTTAAAAAAATCATCCTTGCTGAGGCCTTCTGCCACTGCCTGGCGAATTTTTCCTTTTAAACTCTTATTCAGGTTCGTTGATTTAAGCTTCCGCATATGCTCAACGATTTCTTTTGCTATATTGAATGAAGGCTGGTCTTCAGGAACCCAGTGGTACTGAGTTTTGCGTCTCTCACCTGTCTTCGCAACATAGGCCAGATTTTCAACTGCATGATTGATTACCTTGTAATCAATGTTGTGTTCTTTGCAGAGGGTCTTTAGGCTGTAATAATTCCCACTGTTTTCATTGATAAATTTGATTATTCTGTAGACTCTGTTGATTTCATCCAGATTGTTGTCTTCAACATACTTTGTTATCATTTCCTGCTTAGGAAGATGAGCGTAAGCATTATATGTCTCTTCTGAAGAAGATATACGGCCGTATGCAGTATATCCTGCTTTTTGCAGGGCAGTTGTCAATGTTTGCTTAAATCCGGATAGTTCTTTTTTTGTAACCATACATTATTTTTTAAACTTTAAATAATAATGGAGGTAACAATGCACAAAAGTAGTACTTTTCTAATAATTTCATGCTGTTATCAATTTCAAAAAACAAAACAATAATCACATTTCTAATCGGTAAATAAAACTGCACACTTTTTCGTAATTAAGAATACACACTTTTTGGTAACAATGGTGCACAGTTTTTTGCCTTTCCGAACGCGTTCGGAAAGGCAAAAAACTGAACTTTACCGGGAAACCAATATTCCCGGGTTTATGAAAGAACTATTAACCAATTTAATGATGTACCATCAGATTCAACAAATGTCAAGAAACGGATGGAAAGTTGCCAAAATAGCCAGCTTTCTTGTTTTAAACCGTCGTACTGTAAGGAAGTACCTTCTAATGACTGAAGATGAGTTCCTGGAATACCAGCAATCCATAGGCAATCGTACAAGGGAACTGGACTCTTATGAGGGGTTTGTAAGAGTTAAACTGGAACAATATCCAGATACATCAGCTGCCCAAATGCACGACTGGCTAAAGGAACACTATGACAGTTTTCCTGAAGTCTCTGCAAAGACTGTGTATAATTTTGTTATCCGTGTCCGCCAAAAGTTTAATATCCCTAAAGCAATCCACAACAGGGATTTTAATATTGTCCATGAACTTCCCTTTGGAGAACAAGCACAGGTTGATTTTGGCCAATATAATATGCGAAGCATTAAAGGTAAACGGATTGTTGTCTACTTCTTTACCATCGTTCTTTCCAGGTCACGTTACAAGTATGTTTATTTTTCTCCTGTACCTTTTACTGCTGCACTTGCTATTAATGCCCATCAAAAAGCTTTTGAGTATTATGAAGGCATTCCCCATGAGATTGTTTACGACCAGGATAAGGTGTTTCTAACAGATGAAAACAAAGGAGACCTGGTACTTACCCAGCAGTTTAAAGCACACTGCAGAGAAATGCCTTTTCAGCTATACTTCTGTCGAAAAGCTGATCCTCAAAGCAAAGGAAAAGTAGAAAATGTATTTAAATACGTAAAGCAGAATTTTTTGTATAACCGTCCTTTTGTGGATATACAAACATTAAATATTGAAGTATTGGCATGATTAAAAAGAACTGCAAATGGTACATTACATACTGTTACAAGAGAAAAACCATACATCCTTTGGCTGGAAGAAAAGAAGCATCTTATCACGATAGTATCCTATAGCTTTACTAATATCGAAAAAACATACCCGGTCAGGCAGGATAACTCATTTTTGTATAAGAGCAACATATATACGCTTCCTGAGGGAACATATAATGGTCGTGGAACAGAAATTACTGTAACTGTAACTGGGAAGGAACTTGTTGTTAATGATATTTACGGGAATCTTTTATGCACCCACACGTTAAGTACCGACAAAGGAAGGATTATTGCCAATACAGATCACAGGAGAGATAAATCAAAAACCGTTAAAAAACTCTTATTGGATGTTGCTGTATCTTTCCCGGATTACGATAAGGCCTTACCTTACCTGCAACAACTTTGCAATGAGAAGAAAAGATATGCCCGTGATCAATTAACCGCTATCCGGAAAACGATTCAAAAGGCATGAATACAAGAAAAATATGTTAGATGAGTAGTTCTGCTACGTATAAATTCGGTGTAACTTGCCCATTGATAATTGACTGCAATATAGAAAATTTGGTAATTTTATAAATATTAAAACTACAGGTATGCTTACAGATATTCATCCAAAATTACCGATGCGGGACAAAACTGCTACAAGGGATTTTTACATTAAAAAGTTGAACTTTCAAGAATTTGGGAGTGCTGACTTTGATGGTTACCTCATGTTGAAGAAAGATAGCATCCAGATTCATTTCTTTGAGTTCAGAGAACTTGACCCAAAAGAAAACTATGGGCAAGTTTATATCAGAATTGATGACATTGACAAATTTTACCAGTCACTGTTAGACAAGAAAACAAGCATCCATCCAAATGGACAATTAGAAATAAAACCTTGGGGACAAAAGGAATTTTCAATTCTTGACCCGGATAACAATTTACTGACTTTTGGACAAAGCATGTAACAAATAATTGAACTTATATAGATTGAATAAAAAATAAAGAACCTTTAATCAGGTGGATGGGTTTAAAGGAAAATAACCTGTTGTTTTTGAACAAAATTCTTTTTTGAATTTTTTAAGCCAAATCTAAATATACATACATTATATTGCCACTAATTTGAATTAAACGACACGAACAAAATAATTATGACTCTAGAAGAGTATACTTATTATCGAACAGGATCTACAGAAGTTCCAATGATTATTCAAAATATGTTCTTTAAACCATTCATTTCATCTTCGTTCAGGTCTTTTTGGAAATATTGGAACCCAAGTTGGGGATATTTTCTTCTATTTTATTGCTATAAACCAATTAGAACTTTTTTTCCGCATTGGGCATCTCTGATTATTACTTTTCTAATTAGCGGTTTGTTTCACGATTTGATTTATGTAATTCCAATGATGATGAACAAAGGTGAATTTGTTTTTCCCTTTATTGCAGTGTGGTTTCTAATTATTTCAATTGGAATTCTATTGACCGAATATCTTCATATTGATTTTAATAAGACCAATGTAATGTTTCGACCATTTTTTCATTTAGCCTTTCTTGTAAGTACATTTATTTTGACAAGATATATTGATTTATCTATTGGATAGAGAATTGGCAATAAAATTTGACTATTACAAAAAGTGAGTTAATTGAAATGAACATGTCGGTATCGTTGTAGAATCCCCCCACAGGTAAAAGCACAAAACTCACCAGTTATATATCCGAATAAGTTTTGTAACTAATGATGTGGCAGTTTTAGATGATGAGGCAATTATAGAAGGTACGGAAAATTTAATTTCGATATTTAATCATTAAGAGTTACCGATATTCTCGTTCGAAATGGTGACATTTGACTTATTGCCCAAATTTGTTCTTTACAAATACTTAATGTAAGAGGAAAGAAGTTATTTTTTTATAAATCCCTCATCTGCACGGAATCAGAAAGATTTGCAAGTCTGAACAAATCAACACAAATGAAGTTATAGAATAAGATATGAAGTAGCAAGATGATATTTTTCAGGCAACGAAAATCAGGATGCTGATCGGTAAACTTTACATAAAATGTTGAACCTTAATACTTCTAATGATGAAAGCAATATTAAAAATTGTATGGATTGGAGTTTTTATCTTTTGTATAAGTTGTTCAAAGGACGATTCGGATCCCGCCCCACAGTTGAATGCAAGTTTTTCCTCAGAGGTTACAACCGTTCTGGAAGGTGAAAGTGTTCAGTATTCAGATGGATCTACAGGTGATGTGATTTCGTGGAACTGGGCTTTTGAAGGTGGAGATCCGTTAACATCTACTGAACAAAATCCGGTGGTTAAATATGTAACGGAAGGTGAATATGATGTAAGTCTGACAGTTAAAAACGCCAATTCGGAGAACAGTAAAACTATCGTTAATTACATAACTGTTGAACCACATGAAATTCCGGAAGAATTTGATATTGCCGGGACCTGGGAAAGAGTTGAAAGTAATAATCCGGCTCTTAACGGGATGCAGGTAACCGTAAACAGCGAAGAAACTGAAGGGGAAATAACTTCAAGTCCGAATTCTTTATTTCCAGAGGGAGAGCTGAAATGGAAGGATATGGTTAAAATTTCGGAACATGAATATCTGTTTAGTGATATGTTTTCTGATGGTACCTATTTAGACAGTATTTCGATATTTATAATTGCCTATGGTAACGAGCTTATTATCGGCAATTTTCTTGATTCCGGTTCGGGTTCGTTTCAACGATGGGAAAGGGTCGATTTTCAATATCCTGAAAATGAAAATTATGATTTGATTGGGAATTGGAAAAGAACCAAAAGTAACAATCCCGAAGTTGATGGTATGATCGTTTCGGTAGACTCTGATCAATCTTTTGGAGAAATAATTTACTCTCCTGTTGAGGACGTTTTTGCAGTCGGCACTAATAAATGGACAGATATTGAGAAAGAAAATAAAAATAACCGGTATGTTATACAGGATTTAAACTCCGCTGGTATTTATACCGAGTCGCGCCTGTTTCTAACTGCTAAAGGATTAGAATTGGTTATTGGGACTTTTAATACAAATGCCGGTTCTTTTCAGAAGTGGTCCCGGGAATAAAAAAAAATGGAAGCACTCTAAGAATGGATTGGAAAGAAAAAACGCCTGATCAATATGCCATGTATTTTCAATGTACAAGCAGATTGGTGGTCACATTTAGATTGGTATTTGACCAAATATTTCAATACGAAGGAAACAGGGCTATTGTCTTTCAATTGAATCAGAAAATTCCAACATACGAATTAAAGAGTGTATAAGGGCAACTCTGTTATATCATAAAGTGAAATATTTGAAAACTCTAGGGATATTAAATTACTGATTGGGATAAAACCTAAAATGGGTTATGATAACACTCTGACACAATTGACATTTATATATTCTGTTCCGGTTTTAATAGCGCATACCTTACTTCCTTCCATAACTGGTTGTTTTTAAATATTGCTTTTTCAAAAACTGCTTCTTTCTTAAAGCCGCACTTTTCAAGCACCCGTTGCGATGCTTTATTGTATTCAAATATGCCGGTGTGAATGCGAACGATGTCAAGGTTTTTAAATCCGTATTGTACAATTTGATTTACGGCTTCCGTCATGATACCTTTGTTCCAGAAAGGTTCTCCAATAAAATAACCGATTTCGGCCGATTTCCGATATACATCCCCTTCGATATGCAATCCAATATTGCCTGCATATTGTCCGTTGTATTCAATGGCAAATACCTTCATCTGTTTGTGCTGTCCAAACTGCTTTATAAATTCTTCCGCATCTTTAAGGGTATAAGGATTAGGAAACCCATCGCGTAAGTTAATGCTGACTTTTTCATTGTCGGCCAGTTCTGCCATTTTGGGCGCGTCCCCGAGTTTAAGTGGACGCAATCTTATGTTATTCATTGGTTTTATTGTGTAAGGAATTCTGGTTTAAATTAGCTTTTCTTTTCTCAGGATATTGTTCAACCTTGTTAGCGATATGTACCGGTCGGCCAGAAGTTTTCCATTATTTATCAGTACGAAGGTACTATATAGGGCAGGAGCATTTTGGGCTTCCAGTGGCGTTTTCAGTTCGGTAATTTTGAGATTTAACCGTTTTTGCAAATCCGATTCCCTGATTTCTTCCACCATCCGGGCTACCCAAGGGCATTGTCGGGTGTATACGATGTGCAGTCCCTGATATTTTGGCAGTTGAGATTTCCAATCGTTTATTACCGGCACAGGACCACCGTTTAATTTAAAAACCAGTAATTCATTTCCCGTACCGTCGTTGCCTGTCGCTAGGAAACCATATTTAAGAAACAGTCCGCTTTCAGCCATAAATGCCCTTGAGCTGGTTATAACAGCAACTCCGTTGTAATTATTTTGCTTTGCATCGGCAATGCATTCATCGATAAGCAAAGTGCCTAACCCCTGATTTTTGTTTTCATTCGGATAGATGTAGATGCAATGGATAAACAAGTAGTTTTTTGCTGTTACTGCCCTTCATGCATTCTCTCCCGGTAAATATTCCAGAAACCCGGCTGCCTTCTTTTTTTCTTCAATATAAAGAAGTTTTACACGCAAGCCTTCTTCAAATCGCTTTTCAATCCATTTGGGTTTAAGCGAATGGTCAGGATGCTTTTTATTTATGAAACACACCACCTCTGGATAATTGGCCAGATTTGAGCTATTGATTGTTACAATTTCGGGCTCTGAATTCATAATTTTAAATTTGAGCTATAAATGAACTTGTATGTGTTTGCTTGAAAATGTTACAATTACAGGATGAAAACTAAATGAATTTTTCGAAGGATGAGGCATATTCCATAAATCCATTCCGTTCATACAATTTTCTGGCAGCTGTATTCCAGTAATACGCATGAAGTTTAACCCTGTTTATCCCCTGAGACTTCAACCATGTCATTACTCCTTCGGTAAGTAGTTGACCCAATTTAAGCCCTCTTGCCGCTTCATCAACAAACAGTTCGTCGAATAGGCCAACTTTACCGGTTCCATTGTCGGCAGTTGCATCTTCCTGTAATATTCTGCCAAGGGCGTATCCTGCCGGTTCTTTATCCAGTTCTGCAATAAGGACCAATGTTCTGTCTTCACGATTGATGAAGGTATTGATTGCTTTATTTTTTATAGCATGCAATACCTGGTTAAAATCATCGTATTTGCATTTTTCCGAATGTTTGCTACGATTATAACGGGCAAGTTTTAAGGAGAATTCAATAAAAACTTCCAGGTCCGAACCCACAGCCTGCCTTATGGTTGCTTTTTTTTCCAATTATCTTTTTAAAGAAGGTTGTTAAACTTTATTTTGTTTCTTATAAATGAAAATTGTTTTCTCCATTTTTGAGTGGAAATGATTTATCTTTATAGGTGAAGGTTCCAGTCAATCCGTCAGGAAGGTGAATAGTAAAAGTCTTCTGATTGAGGTTTTTATATGCAACAGATATTTCACCCAGTGGGTGTGGCATGGTACCTGTAAAATCCGAAAGATTTCCGGGCGCCGGTTTTATATCCACCGTTTTAAATCCCGGGGAGCCGGGTTCAATGCCACATGTAATTGTAAGAAAAGCATGCATCGGGTGTGCCGACCATGCATGGCAGTCGGAGCGGCTGTTGATGCCATGCTCGGGGAAGGTGGTCAGTCCATTATGGAGGAAGGTTTTCCACTCACTCATAAGATCAACTACCTTTTCGCCCATGCCGGCTTTTTTCAATGCCTGAAATAGATAGAACTTAAAATAAAGTGTAGTTTGAATTAGTGACGGATCATCGAGGATACGCTGTGCTGCCTCCTGCTGCAGTTCCGGTTCAAACGTGTCGGTAAGGATAGCAAAGATGTTGGTGTGCTGCGAAAATTGCTCCTGTGCGGGTGTTTCCGCAATCAGTTGTTTTTCACTGTTGAAGCAATGTTTCATGGTACTTTGTTTTAACGATGCAGAAAGTGTCAGGTACCGTTCGGCATCGCACGGGTAATTATACTCTGTCAGTAGTTCAGATGCTTTATCCAGGGCATAAGCCAAAAGGATTGACATATGTGCCGAACCTCCGTCACTTATTCCGGGAGGCGAGCCGTTAGTGAATTGAGTGCCGCCATCGATGTGGTTCCAATAGGGCAGGGGGCCTAATAACCCGTTTTTATCAATACGGCCAATAAACCATTCCAGAATGAACTTAATACCGGGTATAAACTTTCCTGTGAATTCGCGATTCTCACGTAACATATAATAGTCGTGCACCATTGCGATAAAATAGAGAGAGAAGGGGGGAATGACCTGAACCCCGCTTGTCGGATGGGCGCTTTTGGTCAGGCCCATGGGGTGCATGGAGTTGTAAAACTGCCGGATGGCATTTTCTGCCAACCTGTCTTCTCCGCCAACGTAGATTGAAATCAATGCCTGAATGCGGCTGTCGCCAATATACTGGACCTGTTCGTAGTAGGGGCAATCAATGTAGGTTTCAAGTGCGCACAGGCGCAGTGTCCGCCATGAGGCATCCCATACATTGTTGAGCAATTCATCATTTACAGTAAATGTTCCTTTTTGTTCCAGGGGAAATGCAGTATAAATATTTTGGAAATCAAGTAAATTCAGCGGTTGATCTTTTGTGTTGATTGTAATTTTAACATACCGGAAGACTCTGATCCATAGGGGCTCAAAAATTCTTTCTTCTCCGTCGGAAATAAATACGTCGTAATAGCCTTTCATAGTTTTTCCCTGCCATTCGTTCCGGTTTCCTTTCGTTCCATCCGGATTAAACAGCGCTTCCTGGTACTGGATTTTTATTTTGCTGTGTTTACCACCCGATACGATTAACCGGGGGAAACCCATTGTCAATACCTTGTTGTCGAGCAATATCTCCACCCGGCTGTTTGCCGGTACTTCAACTGAAAGTTGTTTGTCATGCATCTCAGGAAGAGGCATTCCTTTTATTTCAAGCAGTACAGGTGTTGCTTCCTTTTTTTGTTCCATCGGTGGCAATACACGCGGCTGGAGCTTCCAGGCGGTGCCTTTCCAGGTGTCGAGTCCTGCATGATTGCCTTTCCCGAGTTCTTTGGGCTCCTGCCAGGCGGAATCATCAAACGATAACAGGTTCCAATCCCACGGATGATTGGCTGCAATGAGGCTGTCGGATCCTCCGGCAATGTATCCTCCGCCCACTGTTACCGCATTCATTTCCAGCACGTGGTATCCCTCATCTTTTATGGTTTTCCATGAACGATTGGTATTGGAAATATGTTCTGCAGGCGAATCCCCCTGAAGGATAAAAGCGGTACCTGCCGATGTTTGCCTGGCTCCATTTTGCCTGCCCCAATTCCATACCTGTGCGGCAAGAAGGTTTTCTCCTTTTTCAAGAAAGGGGGCAATGTCGGTTGTTTCATAGAACCAGTTTTCCGGATCGCCTGCTGCAGGCCCCCAGGTTACCAGTTGACCGTTCACATAAAGACGGTAGCGGGCATCGGCAGAGGTATGTACTATAAATTTTTCAGGTACTGCCTTCAAATTAAACGTTTTTCGGAAATAAAAAACGCCATGCTGTTCATAGGGGGTTATCCATTCGGCAAACCGGTTGTCATTCAATTGTTCAGGCAGAACAACGAATGGTTTATCTTGCCCTTGAGAGTTAATCCAAATTGATAGCAGCATAATTATTACCAAAATGCTTTTCATAATTTCAGCAATGAATTATTATTTCACGTTTATATTTTTGGTAAACTCATTAATATTAAAATATTCTGATTTAATACTTTTTAGGGGTTTACCTGCCACTATACAATTCTCGAAAGCAACATTTTGTACTAGGTTGTTTTCACTGAACCCATGAATAATAACAGGGCCTTCGTGAAACCATTCCACATTTCTTAGAATTATATCCCGAATGTGTCCTGGAGGGTCTACGCCGTATAATGTGCCATCGGTAATGTTCAGTTCAAAGAGTTTAAGTTCCGATTTTTCCACCCTGATGTTTTCATAAAGGATGTTGTGAATTACAGCAGGGCCATCGCATATAATACTGAATCCACTGTGTCCGTCCACCCGGCTTCCGCCACGGGCAAGCAGGATGTCGCAATCGCGCACTATCACATTGCTAACTGACTCGGCATTGGTTTCAAACCCGATGGTTACTCCGTCGGCATAAGCAAAGCCGATCATTATATTATTGGCCACATAGATATCCTTTACCGGCTGATCGTAATTGAGTGCTTTAATGGCAACACAGTCATCAGTATTTCTCAAGAAGCAGTTTGTAATGCGCACCCGTTGCGATCCTGTGGGGTTAATGCCATCGGAACTTGGTCCGAATCCCAATACTTTTACATAGTTATATTCCACATCGCGGCAGTTAATGAGTGTATTGGTCCAACCCTGGCCATTGCGTACGGTAACACCTTCAAAAAGAATGTTCCGGCTGTCTTCTATCTGCACCATTTGCCGGTGTTCATAATTACCATCAAGGATTCCCCGGCCAATCACCTTAAGGTTGGAAGCTCCCATGGCACGGATACCACCATAGACCACTGCGCCGGCAGCTATGTAGACTGTTTGATTGTCTTTCATTTCAATATAACCCGGGCGATGTACTCCGGGACCGAACCATGTAACATTGGGATCGTCGGAAAAAGGTTTGTTTTCTTCATCAGGGTCAGCAAACAGGTAAAGCGGAGGTAAATCATTCACCTCCACCACCAGTTGTCCCGGGCCTTCCCAATTAAAAGTTATTTGATTGTTTTCAATTTTTGGTTTAATGTTCCTGCTTACCGGTCTTATGCGGACATTGGCAACAGTAACATCCACCATAACTGATACCTTCAGCCTGCCTGACCCTGAAAATGATGCAATATGCTGTTCCTGCGGTTTCCGTACATAAGGTTCACTGAACCAGTCGGGCAGCTTCCCTATATCAAGGTTGGAAACATACCTTTCAGTCCATATATCCTGGTTATTCACCTTTACTGAATACAATTTGCTTTGAATCAGATCCTTTACAGCAGGATAAGTTTTTACCTGACTGCTTACAAGATTGGAAGTAAAGGTTATTCCGGCAAAGGTTAAAAGCAGAATAAATACATATGTTGTTTTCATTCATAGAAATTTAAGTTGTTTATCCAGAATTGGTTTAAGTTTCGGGGTTCAATACCCCACTGTTTTATTTGTTTTATTTTTATTATAACACATACTATACTGTTGAACAAAGTAATTAAAAGAGGTGGAATAAAAAAAATATATTCAAGAAAACAACTTCCTTTCGGCAGGCAGCATTTTAAGGATGATTTAGTGATTTGATTCAGGAGAAATCTATTTTTATAAATTATCCTGATTACCAACACTGGTATCTACCGGTATCCCCTCTGCGCTAATAAACTGGACTTGTTGTCGTGGGTAGACAGGTATAATTTTTCCTTTGTATTCCGGCTTATTTAATTCGGCAGTTGTTTTTAGCATCAACTCAGTCTTCCATTTTCGTCTTTCACGAGCCCCTACCAGGTAACGAATGATGACAATAGTTGCTGAATCACTTGCTGAAAGGAATACTTCCGGCTTAACAGGTATATCCTCTGTAAAGCCTGCTCTATGTAAGATTGCAGAATAATTCTCGGCAGGTTTTTGCATATAATCGCCAATAACCTCATAGGCTACTTTTTTGAGCACATTCATAGTTAAAGGAATATCGGACTCGTTTGCTATCACCACATCCAGTTCATCCCACACGTAAGGGAAATCGCCTGTGAGATTTATGACCGTTCCGGTCAGGATTTCATTATTGGGGAAAGTTACCAATCTTCCGGTAGGCTGTTCAGCATTAACAAAGCCAGACTGGTAAGGAGAACCAATTTCCCAAACTGTAGTAGAAAGAAAATCGATCCGGTAAACATCACCAAACACATCTCCTACCAAAATACGATCGCCTACTTTATAATACCTGCGGAAAGAATTCATCAGCCATCCTGTGAAGCTTTCAATAGGTGTTTGAAGGGCCCATGAAAGCGCGAGCCCTATAAGTCCAAACGAACCTACCAATGCCCTGATGTCGCCTACTACTACACTGAATGCTATACCAATAGCCAGCAGCCATATTGCAATGGAAGTGAGGGTAATTACGCCAGCCTGGCTTTTCATTCTACCGAAAGCAGTGTGGATTATAAGCTTTATCAGCCATACCAGCAGCCAGGTTACGATCAGGATACCAATAGCAATGAGTATTTTTGGGTAGTTAATTATAAAATTGTTCCACATATCCTGGAGTGCAGTAATGGCTTCACCAGCAGCCTGTTCTGTTCCCTGCACCGTTGAGCTTGTATCAGATGCTGCTTCAATTGCTACAGTGTCCTGTTGTATAGTTATGATTTCATCATTTGAAGACAAAGTTTCATCGGCCGAAAATATCAGAAGGATGAAGCCTGTTATCGCAACAGCTAGAATGGAAGCCTGGCGGAATCCTTTTAGCCTGTTTTCGGCACCTTTTACTACCGGGTTTTTTCTTATCCTTCTTTTACGGGATTTTTTAATATTTCTTTTGGTCGGTCTGCGGGCAGAATTTTTTGTTGTCCCGGTTAATCGTGTGCGGCGGGTATATTTTCTGTTTCTGTTCATTTAAAAAGTATCTGGATACATTCTTTCTATTAAGAACATATGCAGGTTTTAAAGGTTCAGTATGGATGTATAATAAGCCAGGTGGAAAAGAGCATAATAATTCAAAGCCTTATTTCTTCCGGATCAGGGATCAGTAGATTCCATCTCTGTTGAACAGCATGAAAATATTTTTTTGCATACATGTTCTCAATTCAGAAAAGCCGGAAAAACAGGACCTTGATTTTTCAGGAAGCTGCTTCTCCGGCATTTCTGTTGTTGGTAATTATAAGAAGAATTACTTTTTTATAAGTTTTTGACGACTGGTTCCTGATTCAGTGCGGCAAATTAAAAGATATGTTCCCGGAGGTAAATTTTTACCTTCAACAGTATGGATGTTTTCTCCTGATGGAAGGTATCCCTGGTAAAGTGATGCTGCTTTTCTTCCCGATAAATCGTATAAACTGATTTCCACCTTTCCCGGCCTGGCCAGAGTTAACTGAAGCTGTGCCGATTGAACAAATGGGTTAGGATATACACTTACTTTATCTTTTTGCATTCCGAAGATTTGAACAGATGTTGCAGGTGAGTATATGGTTACCACTTCCGACCATTCTCCAATTGTCATTTCGTTAATTGCCCTTACACGGATGTAATAGTAAGTGGCTTCATCCAAAGCAGTTTGCATAAAACTGGTTTCAGTTATGTTTTCTTCTGAAATAAGCGGATTAATAAAGTTTTCGTTGTCGGCAAGTTGGAGTTCATATTTTTGCGCCCTGTCTGCGGGTGTCCATTGAATGGTAAAGTCTTCATTTATTCCAGAGGCAGACGTTGGCTGGGTTATTACAGGCACTTCAGGTTTAGCTGCAATTACAATATCATCGAGACGGAGTTGTGCCCTTGGCCCGCTGGTACCACTTAGAAAGTGGTAGCGCCACAGCAACTGGACATATTCCTTTTCCAATAATTGCTGCGAAAGTACAACCGGTTTCTGAATTGAAAAATCTCCATCGCTTGCTGATATATATTCTGTAGCAGGAATATCAGTGAAACTACCTTCGGTACCTATCCGGTATTGTAATAGAATGCCATATTTTCGGGTGTTTTCCAATAATGTGCCGGCAAGCCATTGTACCTGTACTTCCCCGAGTCCGGTGGTGTTAATCGCCACAAGTGCCCCTCCCAGGTCGCGGTCCCTGGCTGTATTGATAAATGAAAGTCCTTCATCACCCAAACCATTCAGCCGTGTCCGCCGGGTATTTCGGTACGGAAATCCCATGTTTGCTGCATCATCACTGTGATATTCTTCTGCGGAGATATGATATGCAAAATCCAGCGGGTCAGTGGCTGTAGGATCATTCATGTTGCTCTGCACAAACAACATATTTTCAGGGAAAGTCATTTCCGCTGCATCAGGACTCCAGTCTTCAAAGTTGAAATTATTTTCTGCCAACCGGATTGCTGTTGGATAAACCAATATTCTGAATTGCAGTTTAACAGACGTACTAATACCATCGGAAGCTGATAATTCAATAAGGCTTTCTCCCCTCTGTTTTACAGAAAAAGCTGCTACCTGATCAGCGATGGTTGCATCAGCAACTATAGGGTGCCTGCTGTTAATGGTATATTCCAGTGGAGTTCCTTCCGGGTCATCAAACAGCTCGTTTAAGTTTATTGTGAAATCTTCACCTTCAATTAATATCCGATCTTCGGGAAATTTAAGCACTGAGGGAGGAAGATTGACATCATCGCCAGGGATACCATCAACTGTTACGTTATCAATACGGTTGTTACCTTCCAGACCCTCGCTGCCCAGTGCGAAGCTTATCCTGATTTCAAAATCCGGATTATTGTTTGCAGCTTCAATGGTACTAAAATCCAGCAACACCAGTGCCGGATCAGTATCTTCTATGGTTAATTCCCTGAACTTAATAAAATCGGTGCCGTTAACTGAATATTCAACGATTTGTTTACCTGCTCCCTGTCCTGAACGACGGGTTTCATAAGAAAATTTGATTTTTGAAAAACCGGTTGTTGGAATGTTAAAAGTTAATGTCACACCCAGAGGATAATTTATCCTCAAATGAGTTTCGGCATTATCTCCAAAACGGGCATTTGCGGCTAGAAAACCTTCTCCGTTATCAAACGTAATTTCTGAGATTCCGGTTGATGGCACACCCGGCTGGATACCGGCAGAAAGCAATGTAAACGTTGGGGTAAGCAGGTTGCCTGTTTCATTAAAATTCCAGTAATGCACCAGTACATCCTCTTTTGCCGACTTCTCAAAAACAGCAGTAAATTGCTGATCGCCTTCAGGGAGGATTTCCAGCACCGGCTCATAGTGAACTGAATTTGCACTTTCCCATTTGATAAATTCATAACCCTTTGCAGGTACAGCTTCGAGCCTTAGGGGCAGTTCCTGGAAATAGGTTCCTGACCAGGGATATGGATTTTCACTTAAGCCTTTAGTTTCTTTTTTTAGTGGCAGAGTATTCACTACCACATGACCATGGGTATTATCCGAAACATCGACAGTTAAATTATATTCGGATTCCAGATCAAAAAATTCCTGAAGGTGAGATCTGACATATTCCGGCCTTCTGTCTGCAAAATTCAACATTGTATTTATGCTTCCGTACCAGCTGGAAAGGTCAGATGTTGAGCGCCACCTTTCAAAATGTTTTTCCATTTCGGGTTCTAGTCTTTCCTGCATTGTGTTTATTACCGATTTTGTAACTTCAGGTAATAAAGCACTGTTTAGTTGATCACAGTACCTCGTTATAAATTCAGTCCGGAAAGTCTCATTTTCCACCAGGCTTCTGAATAAAAATGTGGACCATTCAGGATTGGGCCAATCGGGTCCTGCCGGAACTGTTGCAAACTCCATCATGTTGGTTGTATAGTCTTCGGGGTTGTATATGCCAAATCCAAAATCGGTATCAAAAAGCATCCATCGCCAACGGCCATCTTTCCCATGCCCGGCATCGGGCAGGTACTCATCTGTTTTATACCGCCAGAATTTAATGTTATTACCAGGCCAATCGGTGTTGGTTGAAAATAATTGAGCTATCAGATAATCAATATAGCTTTCGGTTGAGATTCGAGTTTTGATATGTTCATAATGAACATTATCCTGAAGCTTGTTTTGCCGTATGTATTCTATGGTTTCACTGTAATGATAATTATCACCTTCTACCGGCCACATATTACCTTCAAGCAGATCGATGCTGTTTTCATCAATGGAAAATTTCCGTGAAAGGTAGTGCTTGTCGAATCGTTCCCTGATATTCATGATGCCCCAGTATTCTCCGTTTAGAAATAAAACCGATGGCTGATAAGCCATGGTTTCAATGTGCATGTGCTTAACCATTTCCTGAATGGCAGCATCCCGGAAATAAGTATTCCAATAATCGTTCCCTGAATTTCTCAGGATAATTCTTTTATAGGCTGAATCTTCCTGTTCATTAAAAAACGGATAATCCAGATAGGAGTCGCCATACGATTTTCGGGAATATATTCTGAGTGATTTCAATGCTGCTGATCTCGACCATCCGCCATGGATACGAAAGCCAATATTTTGGCCCAACATCCGTTCACCCTGATTGTCAAAAAACTCAAGGCTCCCCGGGTACTCCCATGTATCGCCACGCCGGTGATAATTGGCACTGCTGCCGCCATTAGCCTCTGCATCCGGATTGGTGGTCCGCCAGCTTTCATAATCCTGACCGGGGACATAAATACCTTTTTCGAATGAAAATAGTGCATCTTCCTGTGCACTTAGTGCAATAACAGGTAAAGTATATGGATTTTGTCCTGTATCATTTACAAAATAGGTATGTGTTACAACTTCGCTGGGCAATCCTCCATCTTTATAGGCTCTGGCTTTTACGACTACTGCTTTTTCAACCGGTTCAGCGGGCAAATACCATGGGTTAAGGTCATAGGTGGATGATATGTTTGATATCCGGTTTTCTTCACCGGAGCGGTCTGTTATTCTCAGAGGTATTGTATAGGCATAGCTGCGGAACGTTTTACTGATAAAAGGACCTGCTGCAGAACCAGGATACTGCCTGTACTGATTATTATAGTAATAAGTTTTTGCTGAGCGGTTTAAAGGAGTTGGATCAGTACCATCAGTGGAATAGATGATGGTTGTGCCGGGTTGTGCGGTAAATTCGAGTTCAAATGAACTGTCATAAAATCCTCCTGTTTGTGAGAAAACAGGTGGTTCAAGCAATTCATTGTAGCCGGCACTGTTATTCGCTTCTCCGGGAGTAGCATGGGCAAAATACAAAAGGTTCTGGCTGCCATCGGGTGATCTTCCGAAAGATACATCAACAGGTAATAAAATGGGCTGAATTTCGTCAACTGTTTCACCAGCACCATTTGAAAGAATTAGTTCTTCACCTTCGTCATTGATGCTGAAATTTGTATGAAAGGGAACTTCTCCTGTTGTATATAAATGATTTTCCAAAATGGGTGATTGAATTGTGCCGTCAGGCAATTGCCATCTTACCGCAAGGTTATCGCCACCACCCCATTCCTTCATCAGTGCCATTATGTAATAAAATTCTCCTTCCTGCAGGTATATTGGTTCCGATTTCTGCTGCGGATATTTTTCCCATTCTCCAGGTTGGGTCCACTCGGGAACTACAGCAATCAGTTCCAGATTTTCAATATTATCATCCGTGCTGATTAGTAATTGTCCGTTATCATCGCTGGCAATCCAAAAAGTATAATTCCCCGTGACAGGGGCTTTTAGAAGGCCATGAATTCTTTGTCCGTAATTATCAGCAACGTTTGCTGGCGCTTCAAATCGGCCGGTTATTATTTGTTTGATATCCGGATTATCAGGATAATTGGCGTGCTGTAATAAATCCTGAACCAAGGATCCTGGTAAATTGGAAAAAACTTCCCTTGTAAGGCCATTTACCATTTCTCCTGCAACAGGTTTTCTATCTTTACCGGATGCCCAAAGCAACAAATGTTCTCCAGGATTGAATGTGTACTTTGGAAAGATCCATTTCTTTGGATCACTGTAACTATCAGAAAGACCCCATCCTTCCAACTGGACAGGTTGAGTTCCGGCATTATAAAGTTCGATCCAGTCGGAGTAGTCGCCATTGTCATCATATGCTACAGATGAATTGGACGACATAATTTCATTAATAATAACATTTTGACCTGAAACTGGAACATTAAGAGATAGGATAAAACAAAGGGTAGTAAACAAAACGTTAAATTTCATAATTGGCTTGATTAATGAGAAACTAAAAATAGGGATAATTTCCAAATGGAAAAATTGTATAATTATATGCAAATCCTTTCTTTCGGTATTTTTGGCGACAAACTTCTGTAATGTAAACTGTTAGTTAGGTAAATGAGAAGATGATTTTAATAAAAATAGTGTCAGTTTACTGCAATTAATGATATATATATAAAAAATGCCGGTTGGGGAACCGGCATTTTATAAAGTAGATTTATTTTAATCAACTATTGTAAATCAACATTTTCTTCCTCCCTCACCATCAACCTGATCCCGGAACCACTGGAGAGGATGGGAAGTAGGTCTTTCAATAGGCATACCATATACCCGGTCGTTGATGAGTGAAGCCAAAACACCTAAAGCTCTGGAAACACCAAATAAAACCGTATAGAAAGTATATTCCTTGATTCCATAGTGGTATAGCAGTGAGCCGCTGAAAGCATCGACATTAGGCCAGGGATTCTGTATTTTCCCAATATTCGACAGAATTGGAGGAACTACCCTGTACAGCTGGTTTGCAAGGTTAATCATTGGATCATCCTTGATGTATTTGTCTGCAAAATCCTGCTGTGCAGTAAACCGGGGATCTGTTTTACGTAACACTGCATGCCCGTATCCCGGAATGACACGTCCTTCTTCCAAAGTTTGTTTGATGTGTGTTGCTACCTGCTCATCAGACGGTGTATCGGTATCCAGATCTTCCATCATCTGAAACATCCAGTGGATGACATCCTGGTTTGCAAATCCATGGAGTGGACCAGCAAGGCCGGTCATGGCTGCAGCATAGGCATAATATGGGTTGCTTAAAGCTGAACCGACAAGGTGGGCAGTATGTGCTGAAACATTTCCCCCTTCATGGTCGGCATGAATGACCATATAAAGCCGGAACAGTCTTTTGATATCTTCTGATTCAAATCCCATCATATGGGCCAGGTTGCCTGCCCAGTCGAGGCGCGGATTGGGTTCGATATGTTTATCGTTATGAAAATTACGACGGTAAATGTAAGCAGCAATATGCGGTAACCGGGAAATAAGGTTCATTACATCTTCATAGAATGAATCCCAATAATACTTCTTGTTTACTCCTGCGCGGTAGGCTTTCTGAAAAATCGATTCAGTGGCCATGGCTATGATGGCAGCACTAAACTGGGTCATAGGCCTTGAATTCTTTGGCAGCGCATCAATTACATCGAATACGTGCTGTGGCACATGTGCCCTTGTGGCAAAGTCTTTTGACAGGTTAGATACGTCGTCCTGTGTAGGGATTTCGCCAATCAGCATCAGGTAAAAAAGACCTTCAGGAAGTGGTTCTCCTTCCGGGGTAATTTTAGGAAGCTTTTCCCGAAGTTCAGGTATTGAATAGCCTTTAAACCTGATCCCTTCATTGGGGTCCAGTTTTGAAGTATCTGTTACCAGCAGCGGGATCCCTTTCATTCCGGAAAATACCTGGCCAAGAGTTACCTGGGCTATAACTTTATCGGAATGTTCTTTTTTAATTCGCTGAAATTCCTTTGAGCATTCACTTGCTTTTTGAAAAAAACGGTACTTAATGTATTCCATCTGTTTATATTTTTGATTTATTTATTTTATTCAATGAATGTGATTGATGATTTCATCGGCAAAAGCTGTGGTGGAAAGCAATGTTGCCCCTTCCATCTGAACGTATAGGTCTGAAGTAACTCTTCGTTTTGCAAATACATGTTCCATGGCATCATAAACATGTTCAGCGGCATCAAACCACTGCATATATTCAAGCATCATTACTGCCGAAAGTATGAGTGATGATGGATTGGCTTTACCCATTCCTGCAATATCAGGAGCTGTACCATGAGTTGCTTCAAAAATTGCATAGCCGCTAATGGAATTGATGTTTGCTCCGGGAGCAATCCCAATGCCTCCTACCATTGCTGCCAACTGATCAGATATATAATCTCCGTTAAGGTTCATGGTGGCAATTACAGAATGGTTATAAGGCTTAAGCAACGATTCCTGCAAAAAGGCATCGGTAATGACATCCTTGATAATTACCTTACCACTTTTTTGTGCTTCTTCCAATGCTTGCTCTGCCTCAGCCTGTCCCTTTTCATTTTTTATTTTATCAAATTGCCTCCATGTAAAGGTTTTGTCTTCATATTCATTTTCTGCCAGATCATAACCCCAAATTTTAAACGATCCTTCAGTAAACTTCATTATGTTTCCTTTGTGAACCAGAGTTACTGAGGGCAGCTTTCTTCGTACGGCATATTCAAGGGCTGCCCTTACCAGCCGTTCGGAACCTTCTTTTGAAATAGGTTTGATGCCAAAGGAAGAAGACTCAGGGAAACGAATTTTATCGACTCCCATCTCCTGGATCAGGAAATCCTTTAACTTTTTGGCATCAATATCTCCTGTCATATATTCAATTCCAGCGTAAATATCCTCCGTATTTTCACGAAAAATATGCATATCAACCAGTGACGGGTACCTGATCGGTGAAGGGACTCCTTTAAACCATCGCACCGGACGAAGACATACAAACAGATCGAGGACCTGGCGCAATGCGACATTGAGCGAACGGATGCCTTCCCCAACAGGTGTCTGCAATGGCCCTTTTATACCCACCAGGTATTCCCTGAAAGCTGCCAGCGTTTCATCAGGAAGGTAGTTCCCGGTTTCGCGGTATGCCTTTTCTCCTGCTAAAACCTCTTTCCAGATAATTTTTCGGTTATCTCCGTATGCTTTTTTTACAGCGGCATCGATAACCCTTTGAGCTGGCATGGTGATATCAATGCCAATTCCATCACCTTCAATAAAAGGTATTACCGGCTTATCGGGAACCTGAAGCGAACCATTTATAATTCTTATTTTATCCATTCTTTATGCACCCAGTTTCATTTTCAGGTTTTCATTAAGGGCTTCCAGAAAATTTTCAGTAGTAAGATAATGCTCTTCCTTAAGGTCCTTTTCATGGATAACAAGTGCCAGGTCTTTCGTCATTTTTCCTGATTCTACGGTATCAATGCAAACTTGTTCCAGTGTATTGGCAAAATGAATTAATTCCTGATTGTTATCAAGCTTTCCCCTGAATTCGAGTCCGCGTGTCCAGGCAAAAATGGAAGCAATGGGATTGGTAGAAGTTGGTTTTCCTTTCTGGTGTTGTCTGTAGTGACGTGTAACGGTTCCATGAGCCGCTTCTGCTTCCATTGTTTTTCCATCGGGTGTCACAAGAGTTGAAGTCATTAAACCAAGAGATCCGAAACCTTGCGCTACAGTATCACTCTGCACATCACCGTCATAATTTTTACATGCCCACACATAGCCGCCTTCCCATTTCATGGCTGCAGCTACCATATCGTCAATCAGCCTATGCTCATAGGTAATACCGGCTTTTTCAAACTGTTGTTTGTATTCTTTTTCAAAAATATCCTGAAATATATCTTTAAACCTTCCGTCATACTTTTTAAGGATGGTGTTTTTTGTTGACATGTAGAGAGGCCATTTTTTCAGAAGGGCCTGATTCATACATGACCTGGCAAATCCTGTAATGGAATCATCGGTATTGTACATCGACATGGCAACTCCGTCTCCTTCAAAATGATAAACTTCATGAGAAATGGGTTCACTGCCGTTATCAGGAGTGAACGTAATTGTAAGGTTACCTGTTCCTTTAGTAACAAAATCGGTTGCACGATATTGATCACCAAACGCATGGCGGCCAATACATATAGGTTTCTTCCATCCAGGTACAAGTCGGGGTATATTCTTAATGAGAATGGGTTCGCGAAATACCGTTCCGCCAAGGATATTTCGTATGGTACCGTTAGGCGATTTCCACATGTGTTTCAGTCCAAATTCCTCTACACGGATTTCGTCAGGTGTTATGGTTGCACATTTGACTCCTACCCCATATTTTTGAATTGCATGTGCTGCATCTACAGTAATTTGGTCATCTGTAGCATCTCGGCTTTCGATTCCCAAATCATAATATTTCAAGTCGATTTCGAGATAAGGCAGAATTAGTTTTTCTTTAATAAAATTCCAGATAACCCGCGTCATTTCATCTCCATCGAGTTCAACGACCGGATTTTGCACTTTGATTTTTTGCATTCCCAATTAATTTATGTTAAAATTCAGTTTTCGTTTTAATCTATCGTGTACTAATACGTTTTTTTTATGAATCTTTTTGTTTTCGGATCGTGTTCAATGCTGATCCGGCTCTGAACCAGTCTATTTGTTGCTGGTTGTATGTGTGGTTTAGCTTAACCATATCTTTGGAGCCGTCGGTATGAACAACTTCAAGTAAAAGTTGCTTATCTTCCGAAAATTCATCCAGATCAAGAAAGTTAAAAACATCGTCTTCCTGAATAAGATCATATTGGCTCTCATTGTCAAAAGTCAATCCCAGCATACCCTGTTTTTTCAGATTGGTTTCATGTATGCGGGCAAATGATTTAACGATTACCGCAATCACTCCTAAATGACGTGGTTCCATGGCGGCGTGCTCTCGTGAGGAACCTTCTCCATAATTGTGATCTCCCACAATAATTGTTGGTATACCATGTGACTTATAATCTCTTTGGACCTTTGGTACTTCACCATATTCACCAGTAAGTTGGTTTTTTACCTTATTGGATTCATCGTTAAAAGCATTCACCGCGCCAATGAGCAGATTGTTTGATATATTGTCGAGATGACCCCTGAACCTGAGCCAGGGTCCTGCCATAGAAATATGATCTGTGGTGCATTTCCCTGATGCCTTAATAAGTAATTTTGCTCCGGTAATGTTTTTTCCATCCCATGGTTCAAAAGGTTCAAGGAGTTGTAATCTGTTTGAACCTGGATCAACAGTTACCTGTATATTTGACCCATCTTTAGCCGGAGGTTGATAACCGGGGTCTTTAACATCAAAACCCTTGACAGGTAATTCAAAACCTGTAGGCGGATCCAGTTTTATCGGCTCCCCGTTTTTTCCCGGAACAGTATCGTGAATGGGATCGAAATCGAGTCTTCCCGAAATTGCTATTGCTGTCACCAGTTCGGGTGATGCAACAAAGGCATGTGTATTTGGATTCCCATCATTTCGTTTAGAGAAATTTCGGTTAAATGAATGTATGATGGTGTTTTTTTCCTTTTTATCGGCTCCCGGCCTTGCCCACTGACCGATGCAGGGGCCGCATGCGTTCGCGAATACTCTTCCTCCCATTTGCTCGAATATATCAATGTATCCATCACGTTCGATGGTATACCTTACCTGTTCTGAGCCGGGAGTTATAGTAAATTCTGATCTTGCCTTTATACCTTTTTCAACAGCCTGTTCAGCTACTGATGCAGCACGGGATATGTCTTCATAGGATGAATTAGTGCAGCTTCCAATTAATGAAACTTTTACATCCACAGGCCAGCCATGTTTTTTGGCTGTTTCTTTCATTTCAGAAACGGGAGTTGCCAGGTCAGGTGTAAATGGACCGTTAATATGAGGTTCGAGTTCAGAAAGATTGATTTCTATCAGCTGGTCATAATAATGTTCAGGATTTTCATAAATCTCGGGATCGGGTGAAAGAAAACTTTTTAATTCGCTGGCCATATCAGCAACTTCACCTCTGCCGGTAGCTTTAAGATATCGTGCCATACTTTCGTCATAGGCAAAAACACTTGTTGTAGCGCCTATTTCTGCACCCATGTTACAAATTGTACCTTTACCTGTTGCTGAAATGGATTCCGCTCCTTCACCAAAATACTCAACGATAGCACCGGTACCTCCTTTAACTGTAAGGATTCCTGCAACTTTAAGGATAATGTCTTTTGGTGCAGCCCAGCCACTGAGTTTGCCTGTTAATTTTATACCGATCAGCTTAGGCATTTTAAGTTCCCATGCCATGCCGGCCATAACATCAACAGCATCGGCACCACCAACACCGATTGCAACCATGCCTAATCCTCCGGCATTGGGAGTATGCGAATCGGTGCCTATCATCATACCTCCGGGAAATGCATAATTTTCAAGCACTACCTGGTGTATAATGCCGGCTCCGGGTTTCCAGAAACCAATACCGTATTTATTTGATACCGATTCCAGAAAATCAAATACCTCCTTATTGACATTGAAAGAAACACCTAAGTCAGTTTTTCCGTCAACCTGCGCTTGAATCAGGTGGTCGCAATGAACAGTTGAAGGTACTGAGGTAGTTTCTTTGCCCGAGTTCATGAACTGAAGCAATGCCATCTGGGCCGTTGCGTCTTGCATCGCTACCCTGTCGGGTGCAAAATCAACATAATCTTTCCCCCGTCCAAATGCAACCAGTCGCTCATCATCATACAAATGGGCATAAAGGATCTTTTCGGCATACGTCATCGGACGATTAATGATTTCTTTTGCTTTATTAACCTTCTTTGGAAATTCTGAATAAATTTTTTTAATCAGTTCTAAATCAAACATGCTATAATATTTTTGTTCGTAGAATATACTCTGAAATGTCACAAAAATTAACAAAAATGCGCATTAAAAGTTGTCTCTCACTCGCTATTTTACTTTAAAGGACGCTAAATATATAGATTCTTCAATACGTAGTAAATATGAAAGGGTAATTTAGAATGAATATAAAGAGATGCATTGGTATTTGCCATTGTATATTTGTAAAATATTTATATGCTGCGCGATTGACTTCATTTTACAAACGACATTATCCATTATGCTCAGATACATATATTGTAAAACGAAATACATTTTGCAGTAACATACTTATATATATTTTCAATTGCATTCAAGCCAATTGAGGCTTCAGGAGTGGTTACATGTTTTAAGCTTTGATACTCATGAAAAGGTGGAAGGATGCAGGTGGAAGAGAATAAAATTTGAAGGAGATTATAAAAAAGAAGGATGGGTTCAACAACCCATCCTTTTCTCATTAAACTAACTAACCTAACTAAACCTAAACTTATGAAAATAAACGTAACACAAAGATAAAGGCTGTATCGCATTTATGCAACTCATATGTGTTAAATCATGTTAAACCATGATCTGTGCTTTTTGCTCCCTGTATCATTTTATTAGTAGAGATTTATATTATTGTGGTACGAAAGTATAATGGATGGTTCCACGTTGAGGTTCAGGAGCTTTGGGGTCGCTGTTAAATATTGTTCGGGAAGCAGCAGCCCTGGCGTACAAATAAAGTTGTTCATCATTAATTCCAGGTGTCTTTTGTGGTTCAGCAGAGATTACTCTGCCTTGCCGGTCTACTGTGATGTCCACTATTATTTTTCCTCCACGTTTGGTAAGGTATACAGGGATAGGTAGACTTCTGTGATATCTGTTTTCAAGATAATACACAATATTGCTTTCACCGGAGTAAACCGAATTCCCAATTGAATCAGGGTCCATCTCCCCGGTTGTACGAACCGGCATTTTAATGTCTTCGAGCTTTACTTTTTCCTTTGCAAGCTGATTGTTAACATCTGAAACCAGCTTTTTTGCTTCTTCCACTTCTTTCATATAGTCTTCATTAAAGAACTTATCGTTTTGAGCCAGCCGGTTTGAAGCCTCATTCGTCCGGTTGCTTTGAGTTTCTGAAAGGGGAGAAGAAGCCTCATTTGGTTTTAGTTCTTCTTCCTGAATATCCTCGTTTTCCTGCTCTTCCTCCGGAATCTCTGGTTCGGCAATGAGCTCCGGTAATTCTATTAATAGTTCTTCTTCCTGAAGATTACCTTTTCTTTCGATATCGGCTAAAAGAAAAATTGCAAATAGTAAAATATGAAACACCAGTGTTCCAATTACCCCATAGATGTTTCGCTTATATATTTCATAAAATTTTCCCACACGGCAAAATTATAAAATTAACGGATGAATTATCGGAACTTGGAAAACGAATGAGAGCATTTTGTATTGTTGTGTTTACTAGTGATTCTGGCCCTTTATCGAGGGCTTTAACGTAAATTAACAAGGCGTGGCTGGCATTTAAGTCTTGAAAATCATTATTTTTCCGGTAAATTTTTAACCATTTTTATTTGTCGAAAAATATAAAATATTTAAGGTCCGGAAAATCAATCTTGTTTTTTGTTGCACTTAATTTAAGTGTGTTTCTTTTTTTATTACAATGCCAGTCAGCCATGGCGCAGGATGAAAAAAACGATACTTTAAATTCCGGCAATGGCAATGATGAAAAGTATGAAATGTTTTACGACAGCCTTGAATACAAAGCAAAGCAAAATTCAATTACAGGATTACTCTATGATTTTTTGATTTCACAACCCGGAACTTCTGAAGGAAGAGATACTGTTGCCTATAGATATTACGCTCAAATGGAAGGTAAAATTATTTCCGAAATCTCAATTAATACTCTTGAAGTTTTCGGTCCTACATTTGAAGATACTACCCGAAATGCAGTTTCATGGCTTGAAAAAACTGCTAACTTGATTCATACGACTACAAGTAAAGGAACCATTGAAAATATGCTTCTTTTTAAGGTGGGTGATTTTCTCGATCCGGATTTGATGTATGAAAATGAACGAATCATCCGATCGCTCAGGTACATACAGGACGTAGTGTTTATTCTGGAACGGGATTCGGTTTATAAAGGTCTTGTTAAAGTTCATGTGGTAACAAAAGATCGCTTTCCATTTGGAGTCACCGGTGATGTAAGTGGGATCAATTCTGCGGCGCTGGAATTATATAACCAGAACATTTTTGGTGTCGGGCACGAAGTGTCTTTACGCTTTGTAGGTCATCTCAGACGTCAACCTTATGCCGGTCTGGAAACTTTTTATAAAATCAATAACATCAGGGGAAAGTTTCTTGATATAACGGCAGGTTATATGAATACATACAAAAGGGAAGGTTTCAGCCTGATTGTAGACAAACCATTTCTTATTCCTTCTGTTACATGGGGATATGGAGGGTCAGCATTAAGAATGTATCGTACAAACCGGATTTATGATAATGATCCAATACAGACAGAAATACCTATGGATTTATATTTCTTCAGTGCCTGGGGAGGACGAAGTTTTCCCATCAGGCCACGATACATTCAAAATTCTCAATTGGTGATAACTGCCGGCTTTTATAACAACCGGTTTTTTCAAAGACCTCCGACTGAATCTGAAACGAAACAATATTTCTCAAACAACACATTATATCTTGCCGGAATCACTCTTGCCCAACGGCACTATACTCAGGACTACCTGGTTTACAGTTATGGTATTACTGAAGATATACCTGAAGGTTTTAAAAACGAATTTGTGTATGGATACGATGTAAATGAATTTGGCAACCGCCACTATGCTCACCTGTTTTTATCAAATGGGAACCTTCTGGTAAAAAGACAAGGCTACCTCTATATTGCCGGCGGGATTGGTGGGTATTTTAAGGATAATGCTTATGAACAAGGGCAGATCCAGGTGGGGATGAATTACATTTCAAGGCAAATTAATGCCGGAAGAAAGAGGTTTCGTTTATTTATCAGATCGAATTATCTATTGGGCGTGCGGAGGTTTGAAATAGAAAATCTTAGTTTTAACACAAATGAGCACATAAGGGGATTCAGGAGCAGGGAGGCATTAGGAAAACAGCGTTTAAGCCTTAATCTTGAATATGTATTATTTCTGCGAAAGGAATTCTATAAATTTAATATGGCAGCATTCGGCTTTGCCGATGTCGGCATTATTGGTTCAAATAAATCATTTATCATAAATCAAAACTATTACAGCGGGTTAGGGTTTGGGATGAGATTCCACAATGAGCACCTTGTGTTTAAAACTTTCCAGATAAGATTTGCATTTTATCCGTTTTCGCCTTCTGACGTTAGTTTCGCAGGTGTTCTGATTGAAGAACAACGAAGACAGAACTTTTACAATTTTACGCCAACAGCGCCTATGCCACTACGTTTCGAATAATTTATTTTCGATAATAATATTTTCCCGAAAAACATTCTTTTTTATTTCTATAAATACAACCCTTTGCCAATTTCTTCCATAGCTTCTGTAGCGCGGGCTTCAATAAAAATATCGGTTACGGTATGTGTAAACAGGGAAGGTTTAATATTTATTTCAATGATTCTTGAACCTGTTTGTTTTGCAATTTCTGGTATTTCTGCGGCGGGCAGCACTTCGGCGTTGGTGCCTATAATTAGTAACAGATCTGATTTACGGGCTTCTTCAAATGAACGCTTCTTAGCATATTGAGGGATGGGTTCGTTGAAAAAAACCATATCAGGTTTTAATATTCCCTTGCATACAAAACATATAGGAGGAAGAAAATCTAAATCGGCAAAGCTTAAGTCGTATTCTGAGCCGCATTCTTTACAAACAAGTTGCTTGTAGGTGCCATGTAGTTCATAAACACATTTGCTACCTGCTTTCTGATGCAGATGATCGATATTTTGAGTGATTATCGACTCCAAAAAGCTTCGCTTTTCCATTTGGGATAATATTTCATGCGCCCGATTAGGTTCAGCATCTCCCAGCTTATCGTAGAATATTTCCTTTATTTTTTTCCACGATTGAAGAGGTTTTTTACTGAAATATTCAATTTCAAGAAAAATGGGGTGGGTGCTATTCCATAATCCTCCGGCACCTCTGAAAGGAGGGATACCGCTTTCAACCGAAACTCCCGCGCCGGTAAAAGCAACCATATATTTTGATGTCCGGATGAGCTTTATGGCTTCGTTAATTGCGGTAGTATCCATTTATCAGGTTTATAAAACTCCCGGCAGTTTTGTTCTGCCGGGAGAATAAACGTTGCAGCGAAAAATTTATTCTTCGGTCAGGTCTTTTCTTACTGAAACAGTCGAATCTTCGTTGAACCGGATTTTAAAGTTGAGTTTTCTGAAAACCGAAATCATGGGTTTATTGTCGCGGGTAGTTTCAGCAACAAGTGTTTTAATTTCCCTGCTTTTTGCAACTTCCATACAGTATTGGGTGAGTATGTAACCCAATTCCTTTTTTTGCCATGCATCGGTAATTAATATTGCATATTCCATAATTTCCACATCCGGGTCGGCAATGAGCCGGCCAACACCTATAATTTTTTTCTTTCCTTCATCCTCAACTTCAGCTACGATAGCGATCTCCCGGTCGTAATCGATAAAACAAAATTGTGTGGCTACTTCATGTGAGTCGAAATAAAAGTCATATCTGAAGCGGTGATAAATAGCCTCTTTGGAACAGCTGGCCAATAGCTCGAGCCACATAGGTTCGTCTTCTGGTTTAATGGGGCGCAAGGTAATGGGTGATCCATCTTTTAGTTCGGCTTCTCTTACGAGGCTTTCCGGATAAGGCCTCAATACCAGGTGCGAGTATTCCTTGACCGGGTTTTTCATTACCTCTTCATCGATTACAATTCGTGCATCGAGAGCAATGACATCGGTGGGGGTAACTATCAGCGGGTTGATGTCAAGTTCTTTTATTTCCGGGTAATCAGCTGCCAGGTATGACATACGTATAAGCACTTCAACGAGCTTTTCAATATTTTTCCGTGTCGCACCCCGATATCCCTCCAGCAGAGGATAAATCTGGAGCGATTCAAGCATCTGTTGGGCAAGGCTTTCGTTAAGCGGCGGGAACTCAAGCCGTTTATCCTTGAACAATTCTGCACTGGTGCCGCCCATGCCTACAAGCATTACTGTACCAAAGGACGGATCTTTCTTGGTTCCAAGAATGAGTTCCACAGCATCTTTGGTGTCGACCATCCGCTGCACAGTAACCCCTTCTATTTTTGCGTCCGGTTTTTTTTCAGCAGCGGTTTTAACCATATTTCTGAAGGTTGCCCTTACCATTTCATCGTCCTTTATATTAAGGGCAACTCCACCAACATCCGATTTATGGGTTATATCCGGTGAATAAATCTTTAATACAACCGGGTATCCTTTTTTCTTAGAAATTTCAACTGCTTCATCTTCATTATAAGCTGGTGTAGGATGCGTTGTGTCGATTCCATAATCGTTCACAAGCATTTTTGAATCGTCTTCATTCAGTATCTTTGCCTTTGGAAATACGTTTTCCAAATATTTCTTCCTCAACTCATTACGGTCGTATTGAAATGAAACAGGAACTTCCTTGGGAGTTTCAAACAGCATGGTCAGGTTTTTGGCATAATGTGAAAGGGTCATAAATGCCCTGATTGCCTGTTCGGGTGTCGGGTAGTTTGAAATCCCTGCCTTGTTAAACACCTGTATGCCGCCGCGCATGCTGGCACCTCCAAGCCATGCTGCCATAATTGTTTTTGAAGTTTTCGTTGCCATTTCTGCAATGGCTTCGGCTGTTTCTGTAGGAGCTGTCATTGCCTGAGGAGTCAATATTACAAGTACTGCATCCACCCCTTTGTCCTCCAGAACAATCTCAGTAGCCATGGCGAAACGTTCCGGAGTGGCATCTCCAAGCACATCTACCGGGTTGCCGTGCGACCAGAAGGGAGGAAGGTAATCGTTGAGCTTGTTCATGGTATCGTCTGAAAGCTTTACCAGTTTTCCTCCCCATGAAATGAGTGAGTCGGTGGCCATTACTCCCGGGCCTCCTGCATTGGTTACAATTGCTAACCTGTTTCCTTTGGGAATGCGCTTACGTCCTACCAGGTCGGTAAAATCAAAAATGTTACCGAAATCGTAAACCCGTGCAAGACCCGCCCGGCGGAAAACGGCATCATAAATGGAATCTTCCGATGCCAATGCCCCCGTGTGGGAGGCAGCTGCTGCAGCCGATTCGGGAAACCTTCCCGATTTATACACAATGATGGGTTTCTCACGTGAAAAGGCACGGGCTGCCGACATAAAGGTCCTGGCATTAGATAGGGATTCAACATATAAAACGATGGATTTGGTACCTGGATCCTGCCCAAAATAGTCAATCAAATCGCCAAAATTAACATCCATGGAGTTCCCTATGGAAACAAAATATGAAAAGCCAATGTGTGATTCATAGGCCCAGTCGAGGACCGATGTACATAATGCTCCTGACTGCGAGATGAAAGCCACATGTCCTTTCTCAGGCATTCCGTTTGCAAAGCTGACATTCATGCTGAGACCAGGAACCAGGATCCCCAGGCAATTGGGACCTATAATCCGCATGTCAGGGAATTTACTCTTTTCAGACTTAACCTCTTCTTCCAGCTTTTTCCCTTCTTCTCCTGCTTCTTTAAAACCGGCTGACATGATGATGACACCATGAATTCCAACCTCACCGCATTCCCGCACAATTTGAGGAACAAATTTGGCTGCGGTCATGATAACCGCCAGATCGGGAACCTTCGGGAGACTCTTTACATCAGGATAGCAGGGAATTCCAAAAACTGCTTCCCGTTTTGGATTTACCGGGTAAACCACCCCATTATAACCTCCGCCAACCAAATTACGCAATGTAATTCCTCCAACGCTGTTTGGGTTGTTTGAAACGCCAATTAATGCTATCCGCTTTGGTTTAAAAATGCTGTCTAACTTTTTTATGGCCATCGTTATGTTGTTTTAATTTATATATACTATTTGCCAGTTTTCAAATGTCTAATAATTTGCCTATAAAAATCAGGAAAAAAAGTCATGTTAAAAAATATTTTGCGCGAATGGTTCTTAAATTTAATAATTACTGAATGTGTCAGGTAATCAATTTTTTGCAGTGAATTTAGTGCCTTTATTTTGTGATTTTATGTTTAAAAACAATAAAAAATATACCTGTTTAACAACATTAAATTGCCAGCCAGACGATAAATGGTGTATATACTACCCTAAACTCCCGATTATTTATCTGCAAATGCAACTTATATATTTTGCACATGCAAGATGCTTGCAGAAGATGTTCAGGAAGAAATATGTAAACTTAAATTAGCTGCCAGATACATTCAGCTAATGCTGGTTTGTTTAATCCTTATTTCAGTTTTTGATAATTGCTTTTCAACTTGTTTTTTTGCCGGTACTACCATGGCAATTGTTATAACTGCTACAAAACAGAGTATTCCGCAAACGGTAAATGCAAGGGGGAAATTATTTAGGTCGCCCAGTTTTCCACCCATTACCGGACCGAATATACCACCGAAGGCATATGCCAGGAACACCCATCCATAATTTTGTCCTACGTGTTTTGTGCCGAAAGTATCTGCTGTAATGGTAGGGAACAGTGCAAAATTACCTCCGAAATTAAATCCTATAAGCATTGCAAAAATGTACAGGGTATAAATGTTACCTGCCATCCATTGAAAAAGGATTACAAAAAGCCCTTGTGTAGCCATCATAATAATGATTGACTTTTTTCTTCCTATTTTATCGCTTATCATTCCCCACACAATGCGTCCCAGGCCATTAAAAAGTGCGAAAAACACTGCCATTGCCAAAGTTGCTGCTGCACCAGCTGCTTCTGGTGATATCCCTGCCCGGGTCAGCGCTTCCTGGGGCCACAGCCGCATTAATCCAATACTCATCAGTCCGGCTGCTGCACTGAATGTAAAAGTAAGCAGGATGAGGTAATATTGAGGTGTCCGCATCATCTCGCTGCTAATAAAGTTAATTGTACCTGCAGAGTTGGATTTTGTTGCAACAGGTGGTGTCCAGCCTTCGGGAACCCAGCCTTCCGGTGGAAATATCATCCATATGCTACCCACCGTAACCATAATAAGATATGCTATTCCATAAACGATGAAAGTATTTGAAATACCAATAGAGGCCAGTAGTTCTCCCCCGCCCAGCGGACCCAGCCGGTCGGCAAGTGCCATCCATAATGTGGCACCAAAGCCAAAACCAGCAACGGCCAGCCCTGTAATCATTCCTTTTTTATCGGGGAACCAGCGCATACCTACTGCTATCGGCACTACATAACCCAAACCTATTCCACTGCCCCCCATTACTCCTAAAAACAACAGGGTGGTAAGGAAATTCTCTGCTCCTAATACACCTGAAAGGATATAGCCCGATCCAAGCACAATTCCACTGGCTAAAGCCAGTTTTCGGGGCCCAATCTTTGGCAACATACGGCCGGCAATTACCATTACAACGGCAAATACTGCCAGACCTGTAGAAAATACCATTTGAGTCTGGGTTCTTGTCCAGCCTTCTTCAACCAGAAGCCGGGTGTAAACCGACCATGCGTAAATTGCACCGAGTGCAAGTTGAATTAGAATGGCACCGAGAATTACAAATCCCCGGTTAAATTTCTGTTGGCTTTTCATAACTATTAATTTTTGGTTTAAAAAAGAAAAGACACCCTCGTTTTGAAGATGTCTTTTTTCTGAATGAACTATCGTTTCACTTCAACTTTAGCTCCACTGATGATTTCATCAACTACACCAGGATCAAGAAGTGTAGAAGTGTCACCAAGGTTACTGGCATCCCCTTCTCCAATCTTGCGCAATATACGGCGCATGATTTTTCCTGAACGGGTTTTCGGCAATCCACTCACAATTTGTATTTTATCGGGCTTGGCAATTGGCCCGATGAATTTATTCACCGTATCCCTGATCTCATTCTCAATTGTGGCCATTTCCCTATCCGATAAATCCTCGCAAATTACATATGCATAAATACCCGAACCTTTTATTTCGTGAGGGTATCCTACCACTGCCGATTCCACAACTTTAGGATGCTGGTTAATGGCATCCTCAACTTCGGCGGTTCCTATCCGGTGTCCCGATACATTGATTACATCGTCAATGCGGCCAATTATTCTGTAATACCCCTCTTCATCGCGCTTAGCGCCGTCACCTGTAAGGTACAACCCTCTAAAAGCAGAAAAATAAGTATTAAAGCAACGTTTGTGATCTCCATAGGTGGTTCGCAACATGCCTGGCCAGGGAAATTTAATGCACAGAATACCTTCCACACTGTTTCCCTTCAGTTCATTGCCTTCAGGATCAACCAAAATGGGTTGGATTCCAGGAAGTGGCAAAGTGGCATGAGACGGTTTGGTCGGTGTAATACCAGCTAGCGGAGATATCATAATACCTCCGGTTTCGGTCTGCCACCAGGTATCCACAATCGGGCAGCGTGATTTTCCAATGGTATCGTGATACCAGCGCCAGGCTTCTTCATTAATGGGTTCGCCAACTGTCCCCAGCACTTTCAGGGAACTCAAATCATGATCAACTACCCATTTATCGCCTTGTGCAATAAGTGCACGTATTGCTGTTGGAGCTGTATAGAAATGGGTCACCTTGTATTTGTCAACCACATCCCAGAACCTCCCTGCATCGGGCCAGGTTGGCACCCCTTCAAACATTATGGATGTGGCACCGGTAAGCAGCGGACCATAAACAATGTAAGAGTGACCGGTAACCCACCCAATATCAGCCGTGCACCAGTACATGTCACCATCATTGTACTGGAAAACATTTTTAAACGTATATTCAGCAAAAATCATATAGCCTGCAGTGCTGTGAACCACGCCCTTGGGTTTACCGGTAGAGCCTGACGTATAGAGAATGAATAGTATGTCTTCTGAATCCATAGCTTGGGCATCATTTGAAGTGCTTTCCCCTTCAATAATTTCATGCCACCAAACATCGCGACCTTCTTCCCAGTGAACCTTTTCCTCTGTTCTTTTTAAAACTACAGACAGCTCTACCGATGGACAATTTGCCAGTGCCTCATCGACTATGTTTTTAAGATGGATGGATTTTGTACCCCTGAAACCTCCGTCAGATGTTATAACAATTTTGGCTTCAGCATCTATTATCCGGTCGGCAAGTGCCGATGCTGAAAAGCCGGCAAATACTATTGAATGAATGGCGCCTATACGAGCACATGCAAGCATGGCTACAGCCAGTTCCGGCACCATGGGAAGATATATGGCTACACGATCCCCTTTTTTTACCCCCAGTTTTAGTAATGCATTGGCAAACTGTTTTACTTTATCAAAAAGCTCCCCATAGGTTAACCTGATTTCTGGTTCTTTTGGATCATTGGGTTCCCATATAATGGCGACCTGATCTTTACGTGAAGACATATTCCTTTCGAAAATGTTTTCTGTAATGTTCATTTTGCCATTTACAAACCAGTTTACATCGGGCGCACTTTCTCCTTCAAACTTCCAGTCGAGTACCTTATCCCATTTCTTCTGCCATTGATAACTTTCGGCAATTTCAGCCCAAAAACCTTCAGGATCAGCAACACTCTGCCGGTATTTCTCCAAATAACCGGCAAGATCTGTTATTTTATTTACCATAAATTAGAATTTAAAATAATGAATGAATTAATATTTGATGTTTCTCGCTGCTCAGGCAAAGCAGTTCAATTATAAAACTCCCGATGACCTTTTTTTTCCTGTGGAAAATCTGTCAAATGTGTATGTATTTATAATTGCTTCGCATGAATTTCCGAAGTTGTAACAGAAAGGAATGTATGATATACAAATGCCCCGCACGTTTTTCTAATGTGATTAATAAAACACCATATTCGAAATCTCGTATAATATACATAAAAAAAACATTCTGAAAAAAGAATATTGTATATTCTATAACACAATGGATTTTATTTTTTAATCCTGTAATTATTCTGATCATTCTGTGGTGATTTAGTATATTATAAGCTTTTTTATATTATTTGCTATGAACATACTGATTGTAAACAGCGGAAGCTCATCGGTAAAATTTAAGTTGTTTAAAATGCCGGGGGAAGTACTGCTTATGCAGGGTAAAGCGGTACAGAATAAGCAGGGACAAACGGATTTCCAATTTAAAACAGAGACACGAAAAATAACCTTTCCACTTAAGGAATTTTCTTACAGAACTGTTTTCCAGGTTTTGATGGATGAACTTGTTCTTTCTTCACTGGATAAAGTTGATGTTGTTGGGCACCGACTGATTCACGGAGGAGAGAAAGGTACCGGTTGCCGGGAAATTACGGAAGAGCTTATTTCATTTATGGAATCCTCAGTGTCGCTTGCCCCCTTACATTATCCGGCCAACCTGGAGGGCATCCGATCTATACGGCAGCTTATGCCTGGTGTAATGCAGGCGGGTGTTTTCGATACAGCTTTTCATCATACCTTGCCACCAAAAGCATATCTTTATGGTATTTCTCCTGAATGGTATCATAAACATAAGATCAGGCGTTATGGATTTCACGGCACCTCGCATAATTATGCTTCACATAAAGCATGTCAGCTGGCAGGTCTTCCTTTTGAAAAGAGCAGAATTATTTCCTGTCATCTGGGAAACGGGGCTTCCGTCACAGCAGTTAAAGAAGGCAAATCTATTGATACATCAATGGGGTTTACCCCACTCGAAGGGTTAATAATGGGCAGCCGTTGTGGTGATATTGATGCAGGGGTCCTTATTCATTTAATGGAAAATCACCAGCTAACTGCTGAGGAAATTCAGCGCCTGCTCAATAAGGAAGGTGGCTTACTGGGGCTCTCTGGCATTTCAGCCGATTACCGTGCAGTGGAAGAAGCTGCTGAAAATGGAAACGGTCAGGCGCAAACTGCACTCGATGTTTACCATTATCGTGTAAAAAAGTACATAGGGGCTTATGCTGCTGCATTGGAAGGTGTCGATGCACTGGTGTTTACAGGAGGTGTAGGGGAGAACAGCAGCAGGGCAAGGGAGAAAATATGCAGAGGTCTGCAATTCCTGGGTATTGATTTGGATAAGAAGGAAAATGAAAGTCCCGGGCCAGGGGATGCCTTAATAAGCAAAAAAAAATCACCGGTTGCAGTGGCAGTTGTGGCAGCAAACGAGGAACTTGAAATTGCCCGTGAAGTAGCATCCATGGTGGATTCCAAAAGAGGAATATAATTTTCTGCAGAATTATCACAGATTGATAGCCGGGGTAAAACTTTCATTATAATGAGAAATGTTATCTTATTACAGAAATGATTGTTCTAATTTCGCAAAAAATTTAGTTCATGGAAATACATAGTTTTGACGATTTACTGGAAGTTGTTAGAAAACAACCGGAGAAAAGACTGGTTACAGTAAACGGAGTAGATGCCAATACATTGGAAGCACTGAATGAAGCAGTTGAGCTGGGTTTGGTTTCAGCAATACTTACAGGAGATAAAGGTAAGATAGAAAAAACCTGCAGTGAATTAAAAATTAATATCGGAAACTACAAAATCATCCACACCGGTTCTGACAGTGAAGCCGCTGAAAAAGCAGTGGAACTGATTCATGAGGGTAAAGCCGATTTGATTATGAAAGGGATGGTATCGACTGATAAGTTCATGAAGGTGTTATTGAAGAAAGATTATGGACTTGTTCCTTCCAAAAACATAATAAGTCATATTTCCTTGATGGAAAACCCGAATTACCACAAGCTTTTGTTATTTTCCGATGCAGGTGTAATTCCATATCCCGATTTAAAACAGAAAATTATTATAACGGAATTCCTGATTAAAGCAGCACACAAACTTGGAATTGAAACGCCAAAGGTGGCGGTAATTGCTCCTACCGAGCAAATCATCATCTCTATCCAGTCGTGTATGGATGGTGCTACCATTGCTAAAATGGCTGAGCACGGCCAGATTGAAGGAGGACTTGTCGACGGTCCCATGGCCCTCGATGTAGCCATAAATCGTGAGTCTGCAATAATTAAAGGGTTTACTTCTCCGGTTGCAGGAGATGCCGATTGTTTGCTGTTTCCGAACATCGACGCTGCGAATGTATTTTATAAAACCAATTCGAAATTGTGCAAAGCTCAAATGGCAGGAATTATTGTTGGAGCCAAAGTGCCTGCCATAGTTTCGTCAAGGGGCGACAGCGAAAAAACAAAGTTGAATTCAATAGCGCTTGCTTCACTTATCAGCTAAGCAGTTTAATGTATGCATCGAATTCTTGCCATAAATCCGGGTTCTACTTCAACAAAATTTGCAGTTTATTTCGACAGTAAATGTGTTCTGAATAAAACCATACGTCATTCTATGGATGAGATGATGCGGTACAATAATGTGGTTGATCAGTTTGATTTCCGCAAAGGCCTGATAGTTGATGCCCTTGTCGAAGAAGGAATAGAGGTAGATGCAATTAAAATTATTATTGGCAGGGGAGGTCTTACTTACCCGCTGCAATCGGGAGTATATAAGGTAAACAACCGCATGCTTGAGCATGTCCGCAAAGGTATATTAGGACAGCATGCCAGTAACCTTGGACCGTTGCTTGCCGATTACATTGCCCTTCAGATCCCAGATGCATGTGCTTACATTGCCGATCCGGTAGTAACCGATGAGCTTATAGAAGTAGCCAGGGTTGCCGGCCATCCAATGTTTGAGCGGCGTTCCATTTTTCATGCATTGAACCAAAAGGCCACTGCCCGGCTTCATGCTAATAAAACAGGCAGAAAATACGAGGAACTTAACCTTATCGTAGTCCATTTAGGGGGAGGCATTTCTGTAGGGGCACATCAAAAGGGCAGGGTAGTAGATGTAAATAATGCTTTCGACGGGGAAGGGCCATTCAGTCCCGAAAGATCCGGTACATTGCCGGTGGGCCAGTTAATTGACTTGTGTTTCAGTGGAAAATATTCCGAGGACCAAATCCGCCGTATGGTTGTGGGTGAAGGTGGTTATGTGGGGTACCTGGGAACAAACAGCGCCAAAGAGGTGGAGGAAATGGCTGCTGCAGGAAACGAAAAGGCTATACTTATTCAGAAAGCGCTGCACTATCAGGTCTCTAAAATGATAGGACAAATGGCTGTGGTGCTTAAAGGAAATATTGATGCTATTTTGTTGACCGGAGGAATGGCTTTCAGCAAAAACCTTGTGACCAGCATCCGTAATAAAGTTGAATTTTTGGGGCCGGTTATTGATTATCCCGGAGAAGATGAACTGGAAGCCCTTGCCATGAATGCCCTTCTGGTGGCTAATGGTGAAGTGGAGGTGAAAGTGTACGATAAATGAAAATTCAATTTTAAAACACCAATTTATATATTTCTGCTTTATTTTCCGAAATTTCTGCATCTTTGTTTGTAATACTCTTTAATGATTTCAGAACTCGGACATACTAAGGGAACCGGAATAATTTTATTGAAACGGACCAGGCAAATTAGGCTGGTATGTTCATCAATCCTCAGAAGAGAATTCTAAAAAGCTGCTCAATTATTATGACTGCTGATTGTGGTGATCAAATACATGGATTTGAACGGGGATGAGAAAATAAACGCAGGGAGTAATACGGAAGAAGATCCCGACGACCGTTCGGTTATCGGAAACAATACAGCGAGGTATTCATTTGGTGTAAATCCCGATTTGAGCTACAAAAACTGGACTTTAACATTGTTCTTCCAGGGGTTGTTCAGGGACTACCTCCCCGGCAATGGAAACTGGAATGCATTTTATCCGTTTAATGCAGGGCATATAGAGGATTTCTATTTAACTGAAACCTGGAGCCCTGAGAACCCGGATGCCTATTTTGCAGCACCACATATTTCAACCAACACAAAAAAGAACATTGAACCGCAATCGCGTTACGTTCAGAATGCAGCTTAAGTCAGATTGAAAAACCTGACCCTGAATTATAATCTTCCCGCAGATTTTATCGGACGTATTGGCATTAGCAGGGCACAAATTTATTTGTCAGGTCAGAATTTATGGGAATATACAAAAATTCATGCGCCACTCGATCCGGAACAAGTTGAAACACTAACGCAGGAATATTATTTCCAACGCATTTATAGTGTTGGTGTAAAAGTTACTTTCTAATAACTAAAAATGAATATCAAGATGAAAAAGAATAATTTAAAATTTAGTTGTGTAGTTTTTGCAACATTACTGTTCGCGGGTTGCAACAACGATTTCCTGGAAAGAAACCCACTCAATCGGATAAGCAATGATACTTACTGGGAAACTGAGAACCACCTGATGGTATATAACAACAGCATATACGATCGAGCCAGAAACGATATTGATGTGCCTATATTAATGGCCCATGATGATGGTTTCGACAGTAACAACCAGAGTATTTGGTACCTCGATGAATTTTCCGACAACATTGCTCCAAAGCATTCAAGACACAATCGTTACCAGGAAGTACGGGCCGGTAAACACAATGTTCCTACAGGACCTCAGATGTATGGATGGAGAGATGGCGGATGGGCTTTTGTACGTGCTATTAATGTAGGGATGGATAACTACGATAAAGCGCTGGCCAATGTGTCGGAAGAAATTGTGAACAAATATAAAGGAGAAGCCCGGTTGTTTCGTGGCTGGTTTTATGCCGAAAAGGTGTCGAAATATGGAGATGTTCCATGGGTAGACACTGAACTGAGTGTCGATTCAGAAGAGCTTTATGCACCCCGCACCCCAAGAGATGAAGTGATGGAGAATGTTTTGGCGGATCTCACTTTTGCCACTGAACATTTACCTGCCGACTGGGGCGATGGTGGCGGTCCTGGACGTCTGGACAAATGGGACGCACTACTTGTAAAATCAAGAGTTTGCCTGTTTGAAGGAACCTGGAGGAAGTACCATGGCGGTTCCAATGCCGAAATGTGGTTACAGGAAGCTGCCAGTGCAGCGCTCGATCTGATGCAGAACGGACCTCATACTTTGTATTCTACAGGAGATCCTGATAACGATTATCAGGCCATTCATAAAATGACGCCTGATCTCACAGGAGTGCCTGAAGTGATGTACTGGAGAAGATACCAGTTGGGAGTATTTACCAATCACGTTCGATTGCTCAAAATGAAAATTTTGTCCAAACTCCAGGTTGGTAAAAAGCTTCGAATTGTAGAATGATAATCTTATCGTGATAAAGAAAACAAAGCCGTGATTATTCTTTAATTACGGCTTTGTTTTCTAATTTATTTTTTTGCAGTATGGCTTTAACCTGAAAAGTAAGATTTGAAATGCTTAAATCAGAATGAAAACCATAACCGGCTTTTAGCACCGGATGAAAAAGGAATAAAAGGAAACTGCTAAAAAAATATTAAATTTAAATCTGATAAATAAATAAAATGAAGACAACCTTAAATTTCTTAGCAGGTATTTTGTTCTATATGCTCATTGTGCCTGCATTTGCTCAGGGGGAAAGTGACGAAACAGGAACCGACATCCCAGGTCTTGATAATCCGATGTCAGTGCAGTATCTTAAAAAAAACTTGCGGAATTCACAGCCGCGGTTAGTATTGAATGCAGCCACGGAAAAAAATCTCCGATCAAAGCTGAAAACCGATCCTGTTATTCAGAATATGTACAATGCCATTCAGCTGAATGCAGCTGAAATTCAAAAAGAACCTTTGCTGGAGCGTATAGTGACCGGCCGCCGTTTACTTTCAGTATCCCGCGAAATGCTTTACCGGATGAATATGCTTGGTATGGTATATCGGATAGACAAGGATCCTAAGGTGCTAAAGCGGATTAACGACGAAGTGACAGCTGTATGTAACTTTTCCGATTGGAATCCTTCACATTACCTTGATGTGGCTGAAATGTCGATGGCTGTTGCTATTGCTCTGGACTGGACGGCAGGTAAATTACCAAAACCGACAATAGAACTTGCCCAAAATGCTTTGATTGAAAAAGGCATAAAACCAAGTTGGCCGGAGAATGGAAATGATCCGGGTTGGGCCTATGGTACCAACAACTGGAACCAGGTATGCAATGGGGGAATGATTGCAGCATCCATAACCATTGCTGAAAAAGATCCGGAACTTGCAGCCAAAACAATAGAGCGTGCACTTGATGGATTACCTCATTCATTGGCTGAGTATATGCCCGATGGAGTATATCCTGAAGGTTCTACTTACTGGAGCTATGGCACCAGTTTTTCTGTTGCAACGGCAGCAATGCTGGAAAGTGCATTCGGTACTGACTTTGGACATTTTAATTATCCGGGATTTAAGGAAAGTGCAGTTTTTAGGGTGCTAAGTATTGCTCCTTTAGGCTGGTACTATAATTTTGCCGATTGCGGAGACCAGCGCAGTGAGCAGGGTGATATTACACTGGCCTGGTTTGCTACAAAAACTGGCAACAGTTCTTTCTTTGAAAAAGAACGTTTTTTAATGCCTGCCGAAGAAATGGGGAAACTTTCCAGACTTGCAGGTGCAGCCCTGGTGTGGCTGGCACAATATGAAGAAAAAGGGGAGGAAAAAATTCCAACTGCATGGAAAGGTGAAGGGGCAAATCCTGTTGTCATATTTACAGGTGAAGAGAATGATCCCCATAATTATTATTTCGGAGGAAAAGGGGGCCGGGGAATGGTAAACCATGGAAACATGGACGGTGGCTCATTTGTTTTTGAACTGAATGGTGTAAGGTGGTCAATCGATCCGGGAAACCAGAGTTATCACGGACTTGAAAGTGCAGGGTTCGATTTATGGGGCCGGTGCCAGAACTGTGAACGCTGGACTCTTCTGACTAAAAACAATTTCGGACACAGCACGCTCACAATAAATGATTCCCTGCATCGCACGGAAGGACTGGTTACACTGGCTGATTTTAAACAGGGTGATTCTCCTGAAGCTACATTTGATATGAGTGAAACTTTAAAGGGACAGGTAAAATCAGCTTCCCGCAGATTCATTAAAGACAGCCCCATTTCCGTGGTAATAGAAGATGAATTAGAGCTCTCTGATAATACAAAGATGATTATTTGGCATATGATGACAACCGCTGATGTTGAACTTATTGAAGGCGGAGCGATACTCAAACAGGATGGTCAGTCATTAAAACTGGAGAACATATCGCATCCTGAACTGGAGGTTTCTGTTGTTTCACTTTATCCGGCGCCACTGGAACTTGACCGCCAGATGGAAGGATTAAAAAGGCTCGAAATCCGTATTCCTGCATGGACTGTTGAAAACGAAATAGAATCGATAAAAGTAAGGCTGTCTGAGTTATAATTTAAAGGACATAATTAAATAAAGTTCTTATTGCTATAGCTTTTTAAAAAAAGTTGTTGGCTGATGATAAAGGAAACAAAATCTTCGTTTCCCGGTAAAGGCAGCAATCAGGGATGGACTTATTAATTAAAGGACTGATAAAGGACTGATATAGGTCAGATTGGAGGGCATATGAAAGAATTTAGAAATACATCACGAGGATTGGTTGTGCTAATAGGTATTCTGAGTATATTTTGTGTCAATGCTACAGCACAGGTTTTGAAAACGGATGGGCAGTTTTTTACTGTCGGGGGAAAGATTTTTGATATGTGGGGAGTAAGAACAGCCAGTGCCTCACAATGCGAGGAATATACGCAGGAGTTAATTGCAAATCTCGACGATTATAAATCAGTTGGAATAAACACGTTGTCAGTATTTGTGCAAGGTTCCAGCGGTAAATATTCTGATCCATTTGGACCCGATGGAAACTCAGTTGATCCTGACCACCTGAAGAGGATAAAAAGAATAGTTGAAGCATGTGCAGTCAGAAAAATGGTGGTAATTGTGGGAATTTTTTATCAGCGAACTTTGCAGGATCCTGAAATTGGAAACCTGAGAAATGAGCAGGATATAATAAACGCTGTTCGTATTATTACAAAGGAATTAAAACCATTCCGGAATATTATAATCAACATTGCTAATGAGCAAAATTCATCTTATTACCGGTCCTTTAAAGGATTTAATTTTAACGATCCGCAAAACATTATACAGCTATGTAAAGAAGTGAAGCAGATAGATCCCGACAGGATCGTTGGAGGCGGTGGTTATCACGACAGCTATAATGTGGTAATTGGTAAATCGGAGTTTGTGGATGTTTTGCTTTTTGATACCTTCAGCGGTGATATTGAAAAAGCACACGACAGCGGCTGGCATTACAACTATTTTAAAACGAATGGAGTTCCTGACAAGCCAATAGTAAATGTGGAAATTTTCGGTGGCTGGACAGGGCAGTTTATTCCCCAGGGAGTATATACCCCTGAAGGAAAAGATATTCATATTAATGAAATAGAAGCAGCTTTGAAACAGCCTGGTTTGTATGTTCATTTTCATTCTAATACCTGGTTCCAGGGGGCTGGGCAGGGATTCGAAAATCGTTTTGATTTAGGAGGGATGGGCACAGCCGATGACCCGGGGGTAAAATGGTATTTCAACGAAATTAAATAGACTAAAACCTAATACAGATGAGTATGAATCACAGGCAAGTGAAATTCAGGAACATTTTTTTAATGCTGTTCATATCTCTAATTGTTTTTTGGTCCTGTTCCAATAATTCTCAGGATGAGCAGGCACCAGAACCGGAATTGATTTTTCAATCGGGATTTGAGCCGGAATCAAAAGTGGTTGCCAGAGGTTCAGATGCTGATATTGTTGGCACCGATCTTTCGATGGATGAAAAAAATGACTGGGTATCAAATCTGGATGATAATCCGGTCGCAGGAAACTTTAACCTGCAATTCCAGGGAGGTGATTCTACGCAACGGTTTGCCCAAATTGTGCCTGAACCCGGAAACCCGCAAAATCATGTGCTTTGGTTCTGGCTCAATGAACCTAATGTAGGAGGTACTAAAGGACAAATACAGGCAAATATTTATGGTGGAAAAAATGGCCTGAAAGAATTTTACCAGTCGGTAAAAATCTTTTTGCCGGGAGATTTTTATACCGTACATACTTACCCCGACGATATTCATTGGCTTACCATTGCAGAATTCTGGAACGATATTACATGGAGCCAGCAAGTGCCTCATGGGTTTAGGGTAACCCTGGGAATGGGTAAGCCGGTGAAAGAAGAAAGCGATTTATATTTTATTCTTGATGGGCAGGATTGTCAGCTTTTTGAAGACGGTAGTCAGAAGTATACCACGCTCTGGTCGGAAATAAATAAAGAAGTGGAAATACCAATCGAAGAATGGTTTACGATGGAATACTACTATAAGGAAGGGGATAATGAAAGCGGGCGCTTTTATATGACAATTCAACCGGAAGGTGGTGAAAAGGAGTTGGTATTTGATGTAACCCGGTTTACACATAATTCGCAGGACAGCGATCCGGATGGAGTTACTGACTTCAATCCATTAAAATTGTACACTTCCAAAAAATTAATCGATTATATGAAAAGCGAAGGAAAAACTTTGCAAATATATTGGGACGATTTTAAACTTTGGAAAAATAAAAGACCATAGAATAATTTGAACCTGAAGTTTTCAGACAGCTTTTTGCTGTTACTGAACTACAGTCCCGGAATTTTTGTCTTTTTGAAACTATTTAAAACCAATTGAAATGAAAAATTACCTGAAACTATTTATTTTACTTTTTATAGGAAGTATTGCTTACAGTGGCATTTCTGCGCCATCCGATTTTGATGTTATAAAAAAAAGAGTACTTGAATCATTAATGCAATCTTCGGTTAACGATTCAGAAGTAGAAATACTGGTAAACTCAATAAGTGACAACGGCACCTGGCCCGGAATTGATTATGAGGATGTCTCCAATGAAGGATTTCAGCACAGAAATCATTTGGCTAATATGGTGACATTGGCAAGGGCATACAATTTAAAAACGTCAAAATTTCATAAAAGCAGGAAAGTAAAAAGTGTTATTGAATTGGCGCTCAGGAATTGGGTGCAAAACGATTATATCTGTGAGAACTGGTGGCATAACCAGATAGGTACGCCAAATAATCTGGTTCAATTAATGCTTCTCATTGGAGATCAGCTTTCTGACGATTTGGTTGAAGGAGCACAGCCCATTATAGGAAGGGCACATATCGATGCACCTGGTGCAAGGCCTGGTGGCGATCGGATTAAAATTGCAGGCATCCAGGCAAAGAATACCCTTTTTACCGGAGACAATTCAACATTTAATAAGGTAATTGAGGTGATTGAAAATGAAATCAAATATGTTGAATGGATTGGAAGGAATTTCGGATACACTTATCGGCTTCATTTAACCGGATTTGCAAACCGTTCTGCTGGTGGCCGTGGCATACAGTACGGGAATAGTTTTCATCACCGGGCCGACGGCGTAAATAATACACTTTCCTATGGGCTGGGTTATGCCGATGCCTTTGTTGAATGGGCTGTTTTTACTTCAGAAACCAAATATGCATTTGCCGGTGATAAACTGGAACGACTGGTTGATTATTACCTTGACGGTATTTGCAAAACAGCCATTTATGGTAAATATCCCGATCCCGGGGCCAAAAACAGAAGTGTAAGCCGCCTGGGTACTCTTGATCCTTTTAATGCTGAAACCGCTGAGAACTTGTTGCTCACAACCGGTTATCGTAAAAAAGAATTGCAGGAAATTGCTGATATCCGCAATAAAGGAACCAAACCAACCCTTTCACATGCTACTTTTTTCTGGAATACTGAGCATTTTTCCTATCAACGTCCCGAGTGGTTTACGTCGGTCAGGATGTATTCCACCCGGACTCATAATATGGAACAACCTTACAATAGTGAAGGATTACTCAACCACCACAGGGGAGATGGTGCCAATCATATTTCCCGGACAGGTGATGAGTATTATGATATTTTTCCTGTTTTTGATTACCAGATGATTCCCGGTGCAACCATTATGCAGAAAAAGGAACTGCCTCCTCCGAACCAGATTCAGCAACTGGGTGAGACTGAATTTGCCGGTGCTGTTACCGATGGAACATATGGAACTGTTGCTTTTGATTTTAAAAGCTCCCACGATCCGCTTGTTGCACGTAAGTCGTGGTTCTTTTTCGACGAGGAGTATGTTTGCCTGGGGGCCGGAATCTCATGCAAACAGGAACTTCCGGTAGTTACTGCTGTTAATCAGTGCTTGCTTCGGGGTGAAGTAGTGCTCTCTTCTGAAAATCGCACGACGGTTGTTTCCAGAGGAGAAAAGGATTATGAAAATATTGACTGGGTCCTTCATGATGGTATTGGCTATATCTTTCCTCAACCTGCAAAGGTTGGTTTAAAAAACGATGCAGTATCCGGTTCATGGTGGACCATAAACAAACAATCCGATTCACCAAAGGAGGAAATAAGCCTCGATATTTTTAAACTGTGGGTTAGCCATGGTTTAAGACCATCGGATGAATCGTATCAGTACATTGTGGTTCCTGCTACTACTGCTGAAAAAGTTGAACAATATAGTTCAGGAAAGAACATTTCTATACTTGTTAATACACCTGACGTACAGGCTGTAATGAACCATAATCTTGATATCTTTCAGGCTGTGTTTTACAAAGGGGAAGAAGTTGAATTTACTGATGAAATAAAACTTGCCAGCGATAATCCTGGTATTGTGATGCTGAAATTGAGCAACGGTCAGGTTTCGGAAGTGTCTGTTTCTGATCCCAATCGTGAATTGAGCAGATTCAATCTTTCCATATCATCTAAGATTAACGCAACAGGAAATAATTTCATAGCCATTTGGAATGAATCTGAAGGAGAAACGCATTTATCAATTGAACTTCCGAAAGATAATTATGCGGGCGACAGTGTTACGATTAAATTGTAACAGTGGAATGTGATTAACCTGCAGTATCAGTTCTCAATGTCTTCAGGGGAGGTTCAGAGGTGAAGTAATTAATAACACGATAAATTATTATTAATGAATAAGTTTTAATAAGAATATTTCGAATGAAAAAACAAATTTTAAAACTGGTCGTAATTCCGTTAATCCTTTTTTCAGCTTGTGCAATTAATCAGGCAGCAGAAACTGAACTACCCCTTCAATTGGGAGGATGGGATACAGACTGGATGACTGCAGTCAAAAATGACCTGACAAATGGAGGTAAAGATTTATTACCTGCATATAACCAGTTGCTGTTAAATGCTGATGAAATTCTGGAAGGTGGAGTCTATTCGGTTACCTTTAAAAAGATGGTTCCCCCGGGCGGTACAAAGAATGATTACATGAGTATGGGGCCTTACTGGTGGCCCGACCCGGAGAAACCAAATGGCCTCCCATATATCCGCCGCGATGGCGAGGTTAACCCTGAACGCGATAGCCTGGATAGCCCTCAACTCAGGAAGATGATTGACTCTGTTCGTTCATTATCACTCGGCTGGTTTTTTTCAGAGCAGCCTCAGTATGCTGAAAAGGCTGCCCAACTGTTAAGGGTTTGGTTCCTTGACCCTGAAACCTTAATGAATCCGCATTTAAATTATGGGCAGGCAATTCCAGGTATTACCGATGGAAGGTTTATTGGGATTATTGACGGTCGCTCATTTGCAGTTTTGGTTGACGCCATTGCTTTGCTGGAAACCTCAGGTGCATTAACTGAAGAGGAAAGAACCGGTATCAGAAAGTGGTTTGAAGAATATCTTCGCTGGTTAACTGAGAGTGAGTTTGGCAAAGAAGAAGACAAATACAGAAATAACCACTCGGTTGCATACGATGTGCAGGCATGCGGAATTGCTTACTTTCTGGGAAAAGATGATTATGTGAAAACAAAAGTGGGGGAGATGCCTTCACGCCGGATTGATCCTATGATTGAAGAAGATGGAAGCCAGCCGCACGAATTAATTCGTACCAGGGCATTCAGCTATTCAGTTAGTAACCTTCGCAACTTTTTTGATGCAGGCAGTATTGGTTTAAAAGTGGGTGTGGATATCTTTCGCTATGAAAACACGAAAAATGGTTCTTTACAAAAAGCACTTGATTATTTGATCGCATACGTAGGACGTGAACACGACTGGCCATATGAACAAATTTCAGACTGGCAGTCAACGGAAGACAACCTTGGTCTGTTGATTCGCAAAGCTGCCTATATATATAAAAGTGAAGAATATAATGATTTATGCGAATTAAGAGTTGAATTTAAATTGTTATACACAAATGATTGTCAATAATTTATAATTAAAGTAATTAAATATAACCTTAGAAACCAATACTTTAAGATTTTTTTAGTAACCACACTATAAGTCTTATTGTATG
>JAGXGA010000015.1 GCA_024636975.1 Mariniphaga sp. | reverse complement strand
CATAAGCTGATCATTAACTCTATAAAATGTAAATTGGTCAACAGGGTGTTTGCAGTTATAAAAAGGCAAACACCATACGTGAGTATTTATCAACAAAATTTTGGTTAATAAATTTGCATATATCTTAGAATTCACAGAGCAAAGAGCCTTTAGCGCATAAGTCAAACTAAAAACACAGAACTGTGGGTTAATGTCCTCAAAGTCCTCAAGGTCCTTATGATTGCAAAGTAAAGTTGAAACGGAGAAACCAGGCGCAGCGGTTAGCTTACAGCTGGTTTGAGTTTGTTGAAAACCAAAATGATTGCCTATTTTTGTATACTTAACTGAAGAAAATGGCTTTAATACTTAATATTGAAACTTCTACCGAAGTTTGTTCTGTCAATATAGCAGGTAACGGGAAACTTTTATATCAGAAGGAAAGTCTCGAAGGACTGAATCATTCACAGATGCTGACTGTTTTTATTGAAGAACTGTTTAAAGAAAACAAGATTTCCCCACGTCAGCTTGATGCGGTGGCTGTAAGCAAAGGCCCTGGCTCTTATACCGGTTTGCGCATTGGGGTTTCGGTAGCCAAGGGGTTGTGCTACTCGCTTGATATTCCCTTGCTGGCTGTGGGAACACTTGATGTAATAGGAAAATACGCAGCAGAAAATCAGGAAGAATACCTTCCGGAAAGAGATGAAAATGTATTGTTTTGCCCCATGATCGACGCACGCCGGATGGAAGTTTTTACTGCTCTTTTTGATGCAGCAGGCAATCAGGTTGAGCCTGTGTCTGCTAAAATAATCGAAGAAAACTCATTCGCCTCCCGGTTGGCCAATCACAGGATACTGTTTTTTGGGAACGGAGCAGAAAAATGCAGAAAGGCACTTACACATCCCAATGCGATATTTTCCGGACCGCCAAAAGCTTCGGCACGGTTTATGATTAATTATGCCGAAGAAAAATTCAAAAACAACAATTGGGAAGACCTTGCTTATTTTGAACCTTTTTATCTTAAGGATTTTATAGCAACAATTCCCGGAAAAAAAGGTATCAAATGAAGAAAATAACGATTATACTTCTTTTAATGGTTTCATTTTCAATTGTTTCGGAAGCTAAAAAAGAAAAGATCCGGTTCGATTTAAAATTTGGATTCATTAAAGGGGGAGAAGCCAACCTTATAATATCCGATACCATTTTTAACAATCAAAAGGCACTTCATTATTATATGGAAGGCCGCACTACCGGTTTAGCCAATAAATTATATGGAGTAAACGATATTTACGAAACCATTGTTGATTATGAAACCCGGCTGCCTTTGAAATCAATCCGCAATATTAAGGAAGGCGAATACCGCTGGTATAACGAAACAATGTATTATCACGAAATCGATTCCATAAACAGCCAGAAATCGGGATGGCGGAGTGTCCCCGATAACCTGGTCGATATAATTTCCGTATTTTTCTATTTCATAAACCACTACCTCGACGATGGGATGCAACAGGGACTCAGTGTAACAATGCCTACTTTTCACGCCGACGAAATAAAAGATTATAGTGTAAAGTATATGGGCGATATAACCATCGAAACCAATAAGGGTAAAATCGATTGTTATATACTGGCCCCCAATGTTGATAAGGGAAAAGTTTTAAAGCGTTCCGATGGCTTGAAGTTCTATGTTTCCAAAAAAACAAAACTTCCGGTCTTGTTGGAATTCGACATGCGCGTTGGTTCCTTGCGTGCCGAAATGCAAAGTTATGAGGTGGATGGCAAGGAGCAGGCATTTAAATAAAGGCTTTTTCTTTTGCTATTCATGCAGGAATAAATTGATATTTAACCGATTTGTTTATTTTTGCAACATTTAAATGTAAAAAACGAATTCATGGCTACAACAGCAGATTTTAGAAACGGAATGTGCCTTATGTTCAAGGACGATATTTATACCATTGTACATTTCCTTCATGTAAAACCCGGCAAAGGCCCGGCATTTGTACGTACCAAACTGAAGAATGTTAAAACCGGGAGAGTAATTGAAAATACATTCAACTCCGGAGTTAAAGTCGATGAGGTACGGGTTGAACGCCGCCAGTACCAATACCTGTATAAAGACGATATGGGTTTTAACTTTATGAATACCGAAACATTCGAGCAGATTTCCATTCCTGAAACATTGATCGAAAACTCTGATCTGATGAAGGAAGGCCAGATCGTGGAAATCCAGTTTCATACCGAAACTGAAACACCATTAACTGCTGAGATGCCTGCGTTTGTAGAGCTCCAGATAACTCAGACCATTGAAGGTGAGAAAGGAAACACTGCCAGCTCAACTGCATTAAAACCCGCAACCCTTGAAACCGGCGCCGAAATTATGGTCCCTATGTTTATTAACGAAGGCGAAATAATAAAAATCGATACCCGCGACCGTTCATACAACGAACGTGTTAAAAGTTAAGATATTAAACAAAATAGTTATCGAATCCGGTCTGAACTTCAGACCGGATTTTATTTGCCTGAAACTTTAGTTCTGCTTCATCCATGGCGGTTTCCTTTATTCCATGTTGCTCCTGATTGAATGCTATATATTCATTGTTTAACGAGCAAGTCCAGAGTTCTATCATCTCCTTGTTAAATTCGTTATTTATTCGTAGTTTATTCGAGGTTTATTCGTATTAAATTCGCGATTTCACGAATTTAATACGAGTTTAATACGAGTTTGATATGAATTTGATAAGGAGTTGGTATTTGCTAAATCCTTACCTGATCCATACAATAGGGGAAGAATTTTTACCTTTAGAAATTAGGTTGGAATGATTTAGGAATTGAAATGTTGACTTCCTTAATGTTTAAAAAATCCAGGGAATGATGGCCTTATTGGAAACTGAACCTGCCTGTTTCCAATTTTTATAAGGAACAAGTTTCTTAAGAAATTTGTTTGGCTACTATTATCACCGGTAGAAGAATTTTCTCCTTTCGGGCAAACAATAAAATCCTTAAACTCTTGATTGAGGCTTACTAAGAAGCTTACGTGAGTAAATATCTATGGCAACTATCATAGCAGTAAATCCCCAGAAAGGCACCGATAGTTTGTCAGTATCGAGAAAATTATTTAATAAGCCGTGGATGTAATAAGTTACAAGGCCAATGAGGGCAGCCAGAATGATTCCCCGGAGGCGATAGTCGGTCAGGCGCGACCATGTATTGATGGCAGTATACATAACCGTGATGATTATGAGCAGAAAAGTAACAAGTCCGCCAACCCCTGATTCGGAAAGCGGGCCAAGGTATTCACTGTGGGCATTGCCACCGTCGCCGGCATTGGTGCTTATTATGGTGCGGTCTTTTTTTAGCTGGTATTTTGCATACTGGAACATGTAGGTTCCGGGGCCGTAACCAAATACCGGCCTTTCATTAAACATGCGAAGAGCGCTGCCCCACCGGTTAAGCCGCTCAAGATTGGATGCATCTGATGAAATATTGGTCATCGATGAAAAATGCTCTGTTAGATTGGAGGAGGATTCATCTGAATTCCTTTCCAGGTACATTACTATTTCATTCTGAAAAGAGAAGAGAAATGAAAGGATGATAACAGATGTTATGGCAATGGTCTTAAACCGGATGCGTAATTTAATGACTGCCAGAACCGTTAAGGCAATCATTATGCTCAGCCAGGCTGCCCGGCTGTACGACAGTATAAAAGCAATAAATAAAATTCCAAAAACGACCGTCGACCATGTCCTTATTTTAACAGAATACCTTTTGCTTAGTGCAAACCACGCGGCAAACGGCAAGTACATGGCCAGGGCAGCCCCGTATGAGGTGTGATCGTTATAGAATGGTGTAACTACATAATGGGCTGCCTGTTTGTCGAGTAATCCGTAACCCCAATGCCTGTAAATAGAATAAAATATTACTATCAGAAAGCCTGCAAGATACAGCCAAACGTATTTTTCGATTTTTTGCCCGTCTGAAAATATTTTAGCCATTAAAAAATAAAAAGCTGCCAAAAACCATAACCGGGCCAGCAGGAATTTTATGGAAACCATGGGCATTGAACTGGTGATACTGGTAATAAGAATCCAGAACAGATTAAGATAAATAGCCAGTGAAACCGGGTGTAATAGTATTTTCCGGTCGAAACTTCTTTCATGAACGATCTTCAGAAGAAAAATGATTAGAATACCAGCAAGAACAGGCTCAGTGGGCAGAAACATATTAAACCCAAACCCCGGCATAATGTCGCTGAGTTCAACCGAAAGCGGTGCAAAAAATACAACAAAATAAATAAGCTTATCGAACGAAAATATTACCAGCAGAGCTGCTGCCATAAGAAAAGGCAACACATTTGCAGCCATTGAATTCCTGGTTACAACAAACCAAAGGTTCAATAAAATAAAACCGATTGTAACCAGGTAAAAAAGAGAAATTTTTATGGCATTGTTCTGAAGCACCCGTTAAGTTGTTTTTCTGTAATCGAGTATTAAAAATACAAGTACGGCAAGAAATACAGCCGACAGTGCAGAAAAAGCTACAATAAGCCACCTCACAGGGTACGACTTTTTATCGGCAGGTACGGGGTGTTCCACAATGTGTGCATATGTAATATCCTTCTCAAATTCTGATATATAAACGTCCCTGATTCGGTTCAGTGAGTCAATTGCATTTACTGCAGAACTGAATTTTACTTCCAGAACCCGGGCTTCAGTTCCCTTCTCTGCAAGATTGTTGTATAAATCCTGAATTTTGCGTGCATCAGCCGAAGCCATTCTTCCGTTAGCCAGCGCTGTCACATACCCCTCAGTTACCCTTTCCACCTGGCTCAGGTAATCAAGGATACCGTATTCTTTTCGCATTAAAGCCAGGTTTGATGATAATGTGTCCAGTTCAATGTATTTTCTTTCAAGCCCCTTATTTATTATTTCCACCATTTCCCAATCCTTTTTTTTGTGCATTTCACGCATCTTTTTATTGAAAAAGTGGATTATGGAGTCACACATATTGCTTGCCCGCTGGGGGTCGTAATCCATCACATTTATCTCGACCGTTTCGAATTTTGTTTTACCTGCATTTACATTTTCATTGTAGATGTCCATCATGTAGGTCATGTAGTAGGGACTGTTGCGGTCAACTTTATACACCTCGTCAAGCCGAAAGGCCTCCATCATTTGTTGCTTAATGTCCCTGGAATTGATAATCTCCAGCATTTGTTCGCTTTCCGATTCCTCACTCAGAACCCAGATATTGGTAGGATAGATCCTTGCCGAAGATTTGAATTTCGGTTTTATGAAAGTTGGTCCTGAAAAAATTGCTGCAAGAATTACAGCAGCTACACCAATAATAATAAAATGGAATTTTCTTTTCCAGATTACGTCCAGGATTCGCTGGTTGTCGAAAAAATTATTCATAAAATGGTTTCATTTGATAGCAATTAAGCAACGGTTCTTAACGGCTTTTAGTATATTTTTTTGTTGATTTTGGTTCTATTATTGAGCAATAATCAGCGAATAATTCTTTTTGCCCTTTTGTACAAGAATATATTTCCCGCCAATAAGGTATTCTGTATTTATTGTTAAAGATTCATCGCCTGATTTATCTTTATTGATGCTCAGGCCATTGCCTTTAATAGTACGCCTTAATTCTCCCTTCGAAGGAAAAACTTCTGTTTTTTCAGCCAGTAAATCCACTACATTGATGCCGTTTTCAATTTCAGCTTTCGAAACATAAAATTGCGGAACACCTTCAAACACCGAAAGGAAAGTACGTTCGTCGAGCTTTTTTAGCTGCTCGGCAGTGCCTTTTCCAAACAGGATCTGCGAGGCTTCAACAGCCATTTCATAATCATCTTTCGAATGCACCATAATGGTCACCTCTTCTGCCAGCCGTTTCTGCAGCAGCCGATCATGCGGCGCCTGCTGGTGTTCTGCAACTAATGCATCAACTGTTTCCTTGCTTAGCGGGGTGAATATTTTGATGTACTTTTCAGCATCGGCATCTGAAGTATTGAGCCAGAACTGGTAGAACTGGTAGGGGGAGGTACGATCGGGATCGAGCCATATGTTTCCCTGCTCTGTTTTGCCAAACTTTGTGCCGTCGGCTTTGGTTATTAGCGGTACAGTAAGGGCGTAAGCTTCGCCGCCAGCCTTACGTCGGATAAGTTCGGTGCCGGTGGTGATGTTGCCCCATTGGTCGGAGCCTCCCATCTGCAGTTTGCAGTCCATATTCCTGTAAAGCCACAAAAAATCGAAACCTTGCACAAGCTGGTAAGTAAATTCAGTAAACGACATGCCGTCCTTCGATTCGGCTCCCAATCGTTTTTTTACCGAATCCTTGGCCATCATGTAATTTACAGTGATGTGCTTACCGATGTCACGGATGAATTCCAGGAAGGAAATTTCCTTCATCCAGTCGTAGTTGTTAACCAGCACTGCCGCATTGGGAGCATCGGTTTCAAAGTCGAGGAATTTGGCCAGCTGCTTTTTAAGGCACTCCTGGTTGTGGCGCAGGGTAGGTTCATCGAGCAGGTTGCGCTCTTCCGATTTGCCCGACGGGTCGCCGATCATTCCGGTAGCGCCTCCAATAAGGGCGATTGGTTTATGCCCTGCAAGCTGGAAATGCTTCAGCACCATAACCCCCACCAGGTGGCCTATATGCAGTGAGTCAGCCGTGGGGTCAATGCCCAGGTAAGCCGAAGTTTGTTCTTTCTTGAGTTGTTCTTCCGTGCCGGGCATTATATCGTGCAGCATGCCCCTCCATTTCAAGTCTTCTACAAAATTCATTTTTAACAGTTTTAATGCTCCCTGCCTACGGCAGGGCTGAAATGCGGGGCAAAGATAAAAAATGCCGGGGTAAATTATTGAAAAATGGTTAAATTGTGCAATGGATAAATTGCAAGATTGTGGGGACGTCCGGGAGTCGGATTTTGCAAATCCGACATTTTTTACTTGAAAATGAAGTAAAGAAAAATAATGAGGACCAAGAGAAATTAAATGTTGTATTAATAATGACCTTTAAGCGAATGTACTATAATTTTTTCGTCGAACACTTCATAAATAAGGCGGTGTTCTTGATTAATTCTACGGGACCAACAGCCGGTAAGGTTGTATTTTAAGGCTTCAGGTTTGCCAATGCCTTCGTAGGGACTTTGCAGAATAGATTCGATGAGCTTACGGATTTTCTTTAAAACGGCAATATTGTTTGATTTTTTCCAGAAGTCCAGGTCTTCCGTGGCTTGCAGGGTGTATTCTATTTCCATATATCATCAAGGTCAATTTTAACTGTCTTGCCTTCGGAAGCCTGTTTGCGACTTTTTTCAATCTTTTTAACAAATTCCGGGTCATAAGGTGAATCCTTCGCAACCTCAAACTTAATTTTCAGTGCTTCAAAAAAAGCCTTTATTACGCTCATTTCTTTGGCATTTGCCGGGTGTGCTATTATTTTCATGATCCTGTCATTTTTAAGATTAAAACGCTGTGCATTTCGTAAGCTTGATTAATATCCCTTTAGATATGATTAGCCATTCTTACTATGCAAATATACAAACCTTGCAATGGATAAAAAAAGTTCAGCAAATTTATATTGATGTATTTGACGAGCGGGGCAAAATGGAGGTGGAAACGTTAAATGAAATTCAAATTGTAAGATTATCGAGATATACATTACAGTTCTTTTTCAATATCGTCCATGGCTTTATCAAAATCCACAGCAGAGCTTGGATCTTTCTTGTATTCTTCAAGACGTTTTAATACCAAAGCTTTGTGCCATTCGGGAACACCAATTTTTTCCTGTTCAATTTCCTTATATTTATTTTTAAGGTCATTCCATTCGTTAATAGGAATGAATACACCAGTTATCTTTCCTTTGCTGTCTGATATAAATTGCAGATTCATTATTTCAAATTATTAATAAATTACTCAAAAATAGCTAATTTATAAGATATAGACAAAGCTGCCGGGCGTAGTATATTGGTGCCGTATGTACCAAATATGGGTAGTAACATCATGTAGCACATTCCCCTCCCTCACAGGATGGGACGGAACAAAAACCAAACTTATTATTTTCTACCCATATTTAATCCCTAATGGGATTTTTTGGACTTAATGGAATTCAGGTTCCTTTATTCAAACGATCTCCTTGCTTCTCCTTTGTGGTCTTTTTTCCCTTTCCCAGTTGCTTATAAACGGGAAGACCGAGGGAGCAAATTTGCGTATGGGTTCATACAGCTGCGAATTCATTTTGGTTTCTTCCGACAGGATATGCACTTCCTCGTCGATTTTATTAAAGACTAGCAGCAGTATGCTTAAAATAAAGGCTGTTTTTAAAACACCAAACACCAGTCCGGTAATCCGGTTTGCCCATCCCAGCATAGCTGCCTCCACCAGTTTGCTTAATGAGCTGCCCACTAAATGAACCAAAATAACAATTGCAATGAAGGTAATAATAAATGAGATAATATTCAGGTGACCTGGTTCCCATCCCATGGTTTCGGTAAGAAATTCTGAGGTGATGTAAGAAAACTCAATGGCGCCCCATACACCCAAAACCAGTGCTGCCAGTGAAGCTACTTCTGATATCAGGCCTCTCCGGAATCCATTCACGGCTGCAAGCAACAACAGGATGACGAGAATGATGTCGATGTAGTTCATCTTAATTTTCTGTTGGATAGAATGAAACAAAAGTAGAAATTATTTTTAAATACATATACGCCTGAGCGGTCTGCAATCAGTTTTTAGAGTTAGCATAAAATATACCACCTGAAAAATTGTTCTGATATGAGCATGAAACCGTTCGTGTTTTGTACTTTTGGAATCAAAGATGAACCTGGAATATGGAAATCAACATTCAAGCAAAGATATTTTTCGATTATAAAGAATTTGAACCCGTTTTGCATAGCTGGAGGTCAGCTGGTGAAGTGATCGTTTTCACAAACGGCTGTTTCGATATCATACATCACGGTCATGTTGATTCCCTTCAGCAGTCCGCAAAATCTGGTACACGGCTGGTGGTGGGTTTGAATTCAGATGAATCTGTGCACCTGTTAAAAGGGAAAGGCCGGCCGGTATTGGATGCCCGTGCCCGTGCTGTTCTATTGGCTGCTTTTGTATTTGTGGATGCAGTAGTGGTGTTTGGGGAAGAGACGCCTGCTGAACTCATTGCACATATTATTCCCGATGTATTGGTGAAGGGGGAGGAGTATTCGCTGGAAGAGATTGCGGGGCATGAAACCGTTCTGGAGCACGGAGGTAAAGTGGAACGGCTAAAGCTGGTTGAAGGGATATCGACCTCTGAATTGATTAACCGGATAAAGAACCTTGACTAATGGCACAGGTAAAAACAGTGTATGTATGCCAGGAATGCGGCGCCCAATCGCCCAAGTGGATGGGGAAATGCCTTTCGTGCAGCGGCTGGAACACGTTCGTTGAAGAGATAATTGAAAAGAAACGGGCAGGTTCTGTGGCTACGAAAGCCTACTCCGGAAACCAGCCCCTTACCCTTGAAGAAATCACAACCGAGAAAATGGAACGCATTCAGGTGGGCATCACCGAATTCGACCGGGTACTGGGGGGTGGAATTGTTCCGGGATCCATAGTTCTTCTGGGAGGTGAGCCGGGTATCGGCAAATCAACCCTTGTGCTGCAGATGGCGCTGGGTTTGAAAGATAAAAAAATACTTTATGTTTCCGGTGAGGAGAGCTTGCAGCAGATAAAGCTCCGTGCAGGGCGGCTGGGCATGAACGGCAGCAACTGCCTTTTCCTGAGTGAGACCTCACTGGAGAATGTGCTTACACAAACTGAGCAGGTGATCCCACATCTTTTAATCATCGATTCCATACAGACACTGGCTACTGATGCCGTTGAATCGTCACCTGGCTCGGTAACACAAGTGAGGGAATGTACAGCAGGCATATTAAAATTTGCCAAGAAAAATCATACAGCCGTTATACTCATTGGTCACATCAACAAGGAAGGCAGTCTGGCCGGGCCAAAAGTACTGGAGCATATTGTTGATTCGGTGCTGCAGTTTGAAGGCGACACCAACTACATGTATCGGATATTGCGTGCCAGCAAGAACCGGTTTGGCTCAACCAATGAGCTGGGTATTTTTGAGATGCGGGGCAATGGGTTGCAGGAAATATTGAATCCTTCAGAACAGTTAATTTCGAAAGTGAGCGATGATGTCAGTGGTACGGCTGTTGCTGCGACTATAGAGGGAATGCGGCCATTTTTGATAGAAATCCAGGCGCTGGTAAGCTCAGCGGCTTATGGTACACCGCAGCGATCTTCCACTGGATTTGACCTTCGGCGGCTGAACATGCTGCTGGCGGTGCTCGAAAAACGGGCAGGGTTTAAGCTGCTGGCCAAAGATGTGTTCCTGAATATCGCCGGCGGCCTCCGTATTAATGACCCGGCTACCGACCTGGCGGTTATTTGTTCTATTCTGTCGTCAAACATCGATATTGCAATTGATCACAAAATCTGTTTTACGGGCGAGGTGGGGCTTACTGGAGAAATACGAGGTGTTAACCGCATTGAGCAACGCATTGCCGAAGCTGATAAGCTGGGCTTTAAAAAGATTTTTATTCCTAAGCTTAATAAAGGGTTCGATGCAAAAAAATTCAACATCGAACTGGAAAAAGTATCACGGGTAGAAGAGGTATTCCGAAAAATATTTGGATAGGTTATGACATTTGAAGCATTGATAAAACAGAGGCAGAGTGTGCGCCGTTACCAGGATAAGCCGGTGGAACGGGAAAACATTGATAAAATAATTGAGGCGGTGCATCTTGCTCCTTCGGCATGCAATTCACAGCCCTGGAAACTGATTATAGTTGATGAACCGGAATTAAAGGAACAGGTAGCCCGTGCTACATTTAACGACATCATTTCGTTCAACCGTTTTGCACTAGAAGCCCCCGTTATTGCAGTACTGATCATTGAAAAGGCCAAACTGATAGCACAGATAGGGGGAAGTATAAAGAATCAGGAATACCCGCATTATGATATTGGCATTGCGGCGGCACATTTTTGCCTTCAGGCTGCTGAACTTGGTTTGGGAACGTGCATGATCGGATGGTTCAACGAGCGGAAAATAAAGAAGCTGCTGAATGTTCCGGATAAGCTCAGGATAGGGCTTGTTATTACTTTGGGATATGCGCCGGATGATTACAGGCAGCGCAAGAAAATCCGCAAGCCTATAGAAGTGATTTGCGGCTTTAACGGGTACTGATTTTCATTTCCCGCTATTCAAACCGAAGCCAGTCCAGCTCAAACATATCCTTTTCCTCGCCGTAGAATGACAACCAGAGGGCATGGATTCCTTCAGTTTTTTCAATTTCTGCAGTTATTGTTTGCCATTCGCCGGTATTACTTCCAGGTACAATAACCCAGGCAATTTGATTTGCCCATGGTTGGTTGAGGCGTATTGAAATGTTTCCGCCATTCTTTAATGGTTTAACACGAAGAGTAACTTTTGCGGCGCCTTCCTTAAAATCTATATATTTGTAGGCGGCATTGTCGTCATTTTCAATTTCAGCAAGCTCCTCATTTCCCGGTTCGAAAAGCTGTATCCTTACATTCCCGAAGAGCAGGCAGGCACGTTCGGCATCAATTTTATCAAATGCGCTCAAGGGAGCGCCGGCTCCCTGCGAGGTCATTTCCACTTCGCTGATGCTTCCGTCATCATTAAAAAAGATTGGTTCAACGCACGCTTTGCGCATCATCCGGCTGTTGTGGGTCGAGCGGTGATAGAAAACATACCACTGATCATTGTATTCTGCAATGGAACCATGATTGTTCCAGGTTGCCGGATCGCAATGCGAATTGTCGACAATCACTCCTCTGTAGGTATATGGACCCATTGGGGAATCGCTTGTGGCGTAACCGATGCAGGTGGGGCGGTTGGCGCGGCTCATATCTGCATATATAAAATAATAAATGTCTTTCCTTTTCACCATATAACCGCCCTCATGAAAAAAATGTTCTTTTTCGTTCACAAAACCGGAAACAATAGAAGAGGTATCAATTTCAGTCATGTTGGGTTTTAATTTCGCAATCTTTGCCTGAAACTGGCCCCAGATGTAATACGCCTGTCCATCGTCGTCGATAAATACAGCAGGATCAATTTCTTCCATTCCATTCAGTTCCATCTTTTTTCCGTTTATAAAAGGACCGGTGGGAGAACTTCCGGTGGCAACTCCTTCGGCAGCTTTGGGGTCGGGCTGGCAATAGTATAAATACCAGGTGCCGTCTTTATATGCACAATCGGGTGCAAACAGCAAGGCATCGGAATAGGAAACCTGATCGTTTTCGCCTTTCGATGAAAACACCTTTTCGGTAATTTTCCAGTTTTGCAGGTCATTTGTTTCCATCACATGGTGGCGCCATGAACAATAGTAATCTGTGCTTTCGTCGAGAGAGCCGTAAATGTATAGCTTACCGTCATTCCATACTTTTGCGGAAGGATCGGCAATATATACTCCTGCAGGAACAATGGGGTTCTGTGCAAAAGTATTAATTGCAGTTCCCAGTAACAAAATGATTAAAATGTACCTGTTCATGCGAGAAACTGTTTTAAATAATTACGGCTGGTTAAAATTGCCGCTTCAACGTCTTTTTCCGAACCTTCAAAGGCTTTATCTTCCACTTCGATGCATACCGGTCCACGGTATTTAACCGAGGTGAGGGCGGAGAAGAAACTGCGCCAGTCGACATCACCCAGTCCCGGAATCTTTGGTGAGTGGTAATCGAGCGGGTACGCCATTATGCCCGCTTCGTTCAGCTTATCGCGATAAATTTTTACATCTTTCAGGTGAATGTGGAAAAGTTTTTCACGGAAATCAAATATGGGCTTTACTTCATCCATCTGCATCCATACAAGATGTGAAGGGTCGTAATTGAGGCCAAAGGCAGGACTGGGAATAATTTCGAACATCTTCTTCCAGATTGCCGGAGTGGTTGCCAGATTTTTACCCCCAGGCCATTCATCGCGGGTAAACAGCATGGGGCAGTTTTCGATTCCTATCTTAACGTTGTTTTCCTCAGCAACTTTTACAATGGCAGGCCAAACATCTGCAAACTTTTTCAGATTGTCTTCAGTACTTTTGACAGGGTCGCGGCCAACAAATGTATTTACCACACCAATATCCAGCTTTGCTGCCGTACGGATCACCTTTTTTATGTGTTCGATGTAAACTTCAGCCTGCTTTTCATCGGGGTCAAGCGGGTTGGGATAGTACCCCAAACCGGAGATGTAGATGTTTTGAGAGTTAAGAATTTTTTTAATGTGAGCCACCTGTTCATCACCGGCTTCATCCACATTGATGTGAGTTACCCCGGCGTAGCGGCGTTCAGCCTTTCCGACAGGCCAGCACATTATTTCTACACATTTAAACTGGTTTTTGGAGGCAAATGCTATGACTTCCTCAAAACTTTTTTCGGCCAGTATGGCGCTAACGAATCCTAAATCCAACATGGTTCTGCAGTTTTAGTTGTTAAAACATATTTACTAATAAAACATAGGACTTAAGCCCATGCTTTTTAGGGTTTTTATTCGCCCCGGCATTAGTGACCGGGTTAGTTTATTCCACCTTTACCCACCTTTGTTTTTCATTGCTTTCCATTATCCGTTCGCATAGGATCAATTCCCGCAGGCCATCTTCAAACGTTGGGAATTTAGCTCCCTCCATGGTTCCCTTACGAATGGCATCGTAAACTTCACTGAACATCTGTTTCGATGTATCCGGGAATCCTTCATTATGCCCACCCGGAAATGAAACGATTGAAGTACTTTCCTGGTGGAAAAGGGAAGGGTCGCGCATTAAAATCCGGTTGGCTATATCGCGTTTGCCAATCCACATTTCGTTGGGCGATTCAGAGCACCATGCATAGGTTTCCTTTGAACCCGATAGTTCTATGCTTAGCCGGTTTTTCCTGCCGGCATCAACCTGGCTTACGGTTATCACCCCTTTATTCCCGTTATTGAAACGAAGCATAACTGTAGCATAATCCTCTGTTGATATGGGTACATCGGCATAATCTTCCGGTTTCAGCATTTTTCCTGAAAATGTTTCTACAGGTTTCAGCGGTTTTTTTCGCGTAGGATGAATGGTATTAAAATCGGCCATCACTTCAGTGATTTTCAAACCTGAGATGTATTCCAGCAAGTCCATCAGGTGAGATCCGATATCGGCAACGGCTTTAGACTTGCCTGACAGTTCCGGTTCCAGTCGCCAGTTATAATCGGTAGCATAAAACAGCCAGTCCTGCAGGTATGAACCCACAATGGAATAGATTTCCCCCAGTTCGCCCTTTTCGCGCATTACCTTCATCTGTCGCACCAACGGGTAGTAGCGGATGTTGAAATGTACGGCATGGATAAGTCCTTTTTTATTCGCCAGTTCAAGAAGTTCCTTTCCTTCATCGATTGTTGTGGCAAGAGGTTTTTCGCAAACCACATGCTTTCCTGCCTCAAGTGCTTTTCTGGCCATTTCGAAATGGAGGTTATTGGGCGTGCAGAGGTGCACGGCATCGATATTTTCTTTCAGCAGGTTTTCAATGCTTCCATGGAACGTTTCCACGCCAAGTTGCTCCGCTTTAATACGGGCCAATTCTTCGGTGTGTTCTGAAACTGCAACCACTTTTATACCGGGTATTCTTCTGAGGGCTTCGATATGAGCAGGACCAATGAAGCCCAACCCTGCAACGCCTACTTTTATTATATCCATGACAAAGGTTAAAACAAGTTATTTTTATGATTCCTGTATTTTCAAATTTACAAAAAACATGCAATAGTATTTGTGTTTTTTCTATGAAAGAACAGGTAATAAAAAAGCAGAAAGTATTGTAGCTCATTAAAATACTTTCTGCAACTCCTCTGGAAATTTAAGATCAGAACCTAAGGTTCTTCAGGTATTCAGCGCTGGAACTTAGACATCCCATGCCATCGGGCTCATTGTCGCGTTCTACGAAATAATGCTTTATACCTTGTTTTTTTGCTTCCCTGAAGATAGAGGCAAAGTCGATGATTCCCCTTCCGGGGCATATAAAATCTTCATCTGGTGCCATATCTTTGACGTGCAGGACCGGAATTCTCCCATCATATTTTTTCAACACTTCCAGCGGGTCGCCTCCTCCTTTTTTCACCCAGTAAATATCTAATTCACATGCGACCAGGTCAGGGTCGGTGTTTTCCATCAGGTAATCAAAGGGCAGTCCTTTTTCCATGGCATGGAATTCTTTATCGTGATTGTGCCAGAGCAATTTAATTCCATTTTCTTTTGCCTTTGTTCCCACTTCATTCAGCATTTCAGCCGATTTTTTGCAATCTTCAAGCATAAATGGGCCACCCCCCAACCAGGGCCAGTAGGTTACGGCATATTTCATGTTCAGGGCATTGATTTTGTCGAATTCAGCCTGAAGCTCACTTCCGGTTTTTTTGAAATCGATGCCTGATAAAACAGGCTTAATACCAACTTCTTTGCAGTAACTTAAAAATTCCTGGGGAGAAGAAGCATGGTTGCTTCCTCCTTCTATTTCAGTAAAACCAAATTCGGCGGCTTTTTTTAATGTGTCTTTCCAGTCGGCTTTCATAGCTTCACCTGCTATTCCGGAAATAAAACCAAAGTTTTTTAACCGGGCATTTCCTTCGGCAGCAAGACTCATTAAAGGATTTACGCAGATTAAGCCAGCTGTTGCCACTGCGCCTTTTTTTAAGAAAGTTCTTCTGTTACTCATGATTATATTATTTGAATTAGTTAGACAACTGGTAATTTCCAGGGCTTGCGGTACTCGGGTGTAATTAGCTCATTGGCTTTTTTGCTGTTGGTAAACCTGCTTTTGGTATCGTCCCATTCCAAAACGGATTCATCAACACGAGCAGAAATATTAGCTATATGCACATGAACAGCTGCTGCCCTTCCTGTTTCAGGAGGACATGCAGGTGTTTCCCGGGTTTTGATGCACTCCAGGAAGTTATCTACATGCTGGCGATGTGATTCTTTTCCTTCAGTGTATGATACTTTTTCTGTTTTGGGAGCATTTTTTTGCCCGTCCCATTCAGGGTAGAGATGATATTTACTTCTATCAGCTACAAGGGTGCCCTTTTCTCCAATGAATTGGATTCCATAAGGTGAATCATACGGTCCTTGCTGGATTCCGGCTGTTAAATCGTAGTTAATTACAAAGCCATCTTTCGGATAGGTTACATTCATTGTATCAAAGGTTTCTCGTGCCATCTTCTGTTTTGACAGGTTATCGGCATAGGTGATAACTTTTTGAGGCCCTTTCACAAGGTCTTTTGTCCACAGCCCCATATCGATGAGGTGTACGCCCCAGTCCGACATCAGGCCACCGCCATAATCCCAGAAATGACGCCAGCTACCGTGGAATCTGGCTTTGTTAAACGGACGCTCGGGAGCTGGCCCAAGCCACATATCATAATCTACCCCTTCGGGAACCGGAGAATCTTCAACAAGGGCAGTTCCGAGTCCGTAGTTAAAGTTGGCCCAGATATTCACTTTACGCAATGTACCTATTTCTCCGTTTTTGATAAGGTCCATCGAATCGAGGAAAACCTTACCGCTACGTTGCTGCTGGCCTACCTGTACAATACGGTCATAGCGGTTAGCTGCCTTAACCATAATGTTGCATTCGCCAATAGTGTTTGCCATGGGCTTTTCAACATATACATCCTTTCCTGCACTGACGGCATCCACCATAATCAGGCAATGCCAGTGGTCGGGAGTGCCAATAATAACCGAATCAATGTCTTTTCTCTCCAGAACCTTACGGTAGTCTTTTATCAGCTCGGGGGTCTGGTTATAATCGTTTTTAACTGACTGCGCTTTTTCTTGCAGTACATTATCGTCTATATCACACAAAGCCACGCAATTCACCATCCCTGTGTCGAGGTGGTGCTTTAAGATTCCAAATCCCATGTTCCGGCAACCAATAAGAGCTACATTTACTTTATCAGATGGTTGGACGACTGCCGACCATACACTGCCGGGAATTAAACTTGTCGCGCCAGCAGCAGAGGCCGCCAGTGCCGATTTCTTAATGAAATTTCTTCTTGATGAATTCATATACTTATTGATTTAGGATATTCTTTTTTCCTGGTGCAAAAATCCATACTCCTGATTCCGGATACTTGTCGAGGTAATTGTATTGTTGGCCATATGCTACTATTTCGTTGTCGTAAACATCAATTCCTACCAGGTAAAAACTTCCGTGCTTACCCAGATGAAATGGGTCATAGCCTTGCCTTTTTAGCCTATTAGCAAATTTATTGGCATTTTCAAATTCTTCATAACTACCCCTTATCAAATAATATTTAGTTGTGTCGGGAATTACACTATTTACTGTGTCAGCAATTACTTCGGATGCTGCAGCAATTTCCTCTTCCTGTGCGGGGACTGTATCAGTAACTGTGGTATCTGCCGGAGGAATTATTTCACTGGGAATTGGCTCTTCAATCCTTACATCGACGGTTGAAGGAGGTACCGTAGCATCCTGTGTAAAAAGGTAAATTGCTGCGCCAATAACAGGGATAAGAAATAAAAACAGCCACCATGCCCTACTCCTTTTTTTTGACGGTACCTGAGTATCTCTAATTGAAGCTCCGGCATATACCGAAGGGGCTTCCTCTTCAAAAGCTCCTTTCCTTTCCTGTTTTTTTGCTGTTTCTACCCTTGGGGATTCCTGGTCACGAATTTCTTCCGGTTCCTTTGCCAATGACGCAGTTTCCAAACCATAGGCATCGAGCAGTAAATTATCCTTTCCTGAAGAGGTGAACCTGATTTCCCTGTCAGTATTGTAATATAATACTCCCAGGTTCTCCAGAACCACTTGCTCTCCTTTATCAAGCAGGTAAATCATTTCTTCCCGCTCATTATTCAGTTCCTGGTAAGCCTGAGTAAGCGAAATGCCTTCCTCCTGGGCAATGGTCCCGGCCAGCAGGCCATCATTGTTTCTGATTCTGGGTTCAAATGAGATTTCCCTTGATGGTGGCATCATTTCGCCTGATTGTTCATCTATCTGAGCCGGTTTGTATGCAGAAATAAATGCTCCCATCCCCGGGATAATAACCGTTTCGTGTTCTGGTAACAGTAAACGAATGTAATGTCCAATATTCATGTTGATCGTTTTGTATTGTAAAATTAACAAACATCCGGTGAAGAAAGAAAGAAGTTTCAATAAATCATACCTTAGCTGCTAATTCTGCTATGCAGCTGCCCATAAATTTATATTTTTACGCCAAAATTCCAGTCAAAATGAGTAAAAAAATATTGGTCACCGGAGGAACAGGTTATATAGGGTCGCATACAGTTGTTGAATTGCAGGATTCAGGTTTCGATGTGGTAGTGGTGGATAACCTGTCTAATTCAAATATTGAGGTACTCGATAATATTGATAAGATTACCGGAATTAAACCTTACTTTGAAAATTTTGATTTAGCTGACAGGAAAAAAACACATAATTTTTTTGAAAGAACTTCAGATATAGGGGCAATTATTCATTTTGCTGCTTCAAAAGCTGTGGGTGAATCGGTTGAAAAGCCTCTTCTATATTACGGGAATAACCTGGTTTCGCTTATCAATCTTCTGGAGTGCCAGGTGCAATTTCAAATTCCACATATGGTATTTTCCTCATCGTGTACGGTTTACGGGCAGCCGGAAAAGCTTCCTGTAACTGAAGAAACGCCTCGTAAAGATGCTGAATCACCATATGGCAATACCAAGCGGGTAAACGAGGATATAATGCGGGATACCATTGCTGCCCATCCTCAACTAAGAGGAATTGCACTCAGGTATTTTAATCCGGTGGGGGCACATGCTTCAGCATTGATTGGAGAACTGCCATTGGGAGTTCCACAGAACCTGGTGCCATTTATTACTCAGACAGCTGCCGGCCTAAGGGATGAACTGAAGGTTTTCGGAGACGATTACAATACTCCCGACGGTTCGGCCGTACGTGACTACATTAATGTGGTAGATTTGGCTAAAGCTCATGTAGTAGCCATTGAAAGGCTTCTCGGTGGGAAAAATAAGGAGAATTTTGAAATTTTTAATCTTGGAACGGGTCGGGGCGTATCAGTGTTGGAAATGGTTAAAGGATTTGAAAAGGCTACCGGCGTGAAAGTGAACTATAAAATTGTAGGTCGGCGCCAGGGCGATATTGAAAAAATTTGGGCAGATACGTCTTATGCAAATAGTGAACTTGGCTGGAAAGCTGAAAAAGGACTGGAGGAAACGCTTCTTTCTGCCTGGGAATGGGAGAAAAGGGTAAGAGGGAAAATGTAGAGAAATATTGGCAGCGGGTTTAAGAAGAATAACATATAAAATAAAAATAGCACCAAGAATGAAGTCAATCCTTATTACCGGCGGAGCCGGATTTATAGGTTCGCATGTCGTGCGGCTTTTTGTGAATAAATATCCTGAATATAAAATCACCAATCTCGATAAGCTCACCTATGCAGGCAACCTGGCAAACCTGCAGGATGTGGAGAATATGTCAAATTATGAATTTGTGAAGGGTGATATTGTGGATGGTGATTTCATTCTGAAGCTGTTTAATGAAAGGAAATTCGATGCGGTGATTCATCTTGCTGCAGAATCTCATGTCGACCGGTCAATTGCCAATCCTACTGAATTTGTTCTTGCGAATGTTGTCGGAACAGTAAACCTTTTGAATGCGGCCAAACATATCTGGAGAGAAAATGATGATAATTTGTTTTATCATATTTCAACCGATGAAGTATACGGATCATTGGGAGAAGATGGTATGTTTACAGAAGAAACCCGGTACGACCCGCACAGTCCTTATTCGGCATCAAAAGCAAGCTCCGACCATTTTGTAAGGGCATATCACGATACATTCGGATTGCCTGTAGTAATTTCAAATTGCTCCAATAATTACGGATCCTATCAGTTCCCTGAAAAACTGATACCTTTATTCATTAACAACATAAAAAATAACAGACCGCTGCCGGTATATGGTAAAGGTGAAAATATCCGCGACTGGCTGTGGGTTGAGGATCATGCTGCTGCTATTGATGTGGTGTTTCATAAAGGGAAGGTAGGAGATACTTATAACATAGGTGGATTCAATGAATGGAAAAATATTGATTTAATAAGGGTGATCTGCAGGGTAATGGACAAAAAGCTTGACCGCACCAACGGAGAGTCGGAAAAACTGATAACTTTTGTTAAGGACCGTGCAGGACATGATTTAAGGTATGCCATCGATGCCACCAAAATTAAGAATGAACTTGGGTGGGAACCTTCACTGCAGTTTGAGGAAGGCATAGAAAAAACCATCGGCTGGTACCTGGAGAATACCGGTTGGCTGGAAAGTGTTACATCGGGTGATTACCAAAAATATTATGACGATCAGTACCGGAGAAGATAATTCATTAATTATTAATTTGGGCCATTAAAAGTGGGTGTTATCCATTCGAAGTCTCCTGTTCCGTTCGGTACACGCGCCCATGATTCCTGAAGTACCGTAGAAGGATATTCTGTTTCATCCAGGATACCTAATTCAGGTGTTAGCAGAAGCACTTTTTCTCCGTCAGATGATAGTTTATAATTGGTATGCAACCCGGCCTGAAGTGTATCACCATCAGCCCAAATAATCAGGTAGTCATTTCCCGAGATAAACGTTCCTTCAGGAAACTGCCATTTTGCAGGATTCTTTTTGCTATCGGTGAGATAGTATCCTGAAAGATCCACATCTTCATCTGATCGGTTATACAATTCAATCCAGTCTTCAAATTGTCCGTTCTGATCTGCAACTAAATTGTTGTTAATGGGAAGCAATTCATTTATAACCACAGGGCCTTCTGGTACCTCCGGCTCTTCATTTTCTTTATCACAACCTGCAACCACAAATAGAAAAAATAATAATAGTAAACTGCTGAGATGTTTCATCATAAATGGTTTAATTCTTTATTTGCAAATTTTAGCAGCTCCTAAAATAGTATTTTTGTTTTTAATGTTGCATTGGGGACAATAATTATTCAAAAGTCGATCCTGTAGCTTAATTTTTACCTAATTTCTGAAGTACTTATCTGATTTTTTTAATGTAGACTATAATATTATCAAGCTTTTTATCGGTAAGATGTTCTTTATCAAAAGATGGCATTGCTCCTAAACCTTTCCGTACTTGTTTTTTGATAAGAAAAGCGGGTAAAGGTTTATTAATGATTGATGGACCCAGACCGGCATTCCCTGCAGGATGGCAACGATTGCAGTATTCCATAAACAATTCCTGTCCGTTCAGTGCTGCTTCCGATTGAACCAACTGTTCTCCTTCGCCCGGCAACATTAGTTTTAACCGGAGTAAACCGGTGAGCATTATATAAACCAGCCCATTCATTTGGAGTTTCACTTATTTCTCCGGCAATGATCATACCTGCCAGCGTTCCGTAAACCAGTCCATCAGTCGAATAACCGGTGGCAACAAATACGTTGGAAGTTTTGCTCTCACTACCGATGTATGGCAGCAGGTCGGCAGGCCGGTAGTGCTGGCCTCCCCAGCGGAAGGCTACTTCTGTAAGCCCGTAGTGTTTTTCAGCGAATGCCTCCAGGTTCCTGATGGCTTTGATACTATCTTCCGATTGTCCCACCTTATGTGGCTCACCAATAACAAGTACATACCTGTGGCCGTTACGCTCATAGATAAGCGAGGAGAATTTTTTCCCATCTTCATGGTAACCCCAGAAAATTCCCTCAGGGAAGTGCTTATCTCCTGCAGGGCAGGCAATTCCGTATTCGCGGTAAGGTCCCAGTAAAGTCTGCAGAATATTTATTCCTTTAGGGGTATGGGTGGCATGCACTGCATATTGAGCTGTGACGGTCCCACCGGTGGTTTCAATTACAATATGGTCTTTGTGTTCATTTACATTGGTCACCCGGGTGTTTTCAAAAATGGAAAGATTATCAGATTGTATAGCCTGTGCCAGTTCCTGTACATAACGCATGGGATTAACCTGTGCCTGGTTTTTTACTTCCACTGCCTTTGTGAAGGATAAAGGAACAGGGGCCGCTTCCGCCCAATCTACCGGTACATCTGCTTCCCTGGCGTAAGTATATTCACTCTCTATTTTACTATTGTTATCTGCAATTCCTGAATATAAAAACCAGGGTACCCTATTAAAATCACAGTCGAGAAAAAATTCCTTCACCCATTCTTCAATCTGGTTTAACGCTGCTGAACGGGAGGTAATGATTTTTCGGATTACACCAAAATCGTATTTGTCGTGAAACTGGCTTAAGTTTTTATCTACAGTGAAATACAGGTTTCCGCTACTGTGGCTGGTAGTGCCACCTCCCACTTTCATACTTTCCAGAACCACCACATTCAATCCGTTTTGTGTCAGCAGGCGTGCAGTTGAAATACCTGTTACACCTCCGCCAATGATGGCAACATCAGCTGTGATGTCGTTATTTAGTGAAGGATAGGTGTTCGGTGAAGCAAATTGGTTCCAAACAGATTTCGTGAGCATAATTTTTATTATTGGGGTTAATATTTTTTACGGAATATTGGAAGGAGTCCCCCTCTCCATTCTACTGTCGAATTTTTTCATGAAGTTCGTATCGGTATGCATTCGTGTTGTAACATTATCGATTACCGTGGTATCAATTCCGGGATTCTGATCCCAGATATAATTCATGTTTTTCTCACTAAAAAATTCACTTGTGAACTTCCTGTCTCTCATCATGCGATTCATCGCCTCCTCATTGTTCATCAGTTTAACCATAAATTCCTGCTGGAGTTCCGGATTGTCAAGTATCTGATTAAATGCCTGGTGTTTGTGTGCTTCATTATTAACCAGGTCAACTTCTTGTGATAGCTGATTGCAGCCTGCAGATAAAATGACAACTGCTGCAATAAAAAGTATGGGTACTTTTAATGTTGAACTAAGGTACATTTTAATTCTCCTTTCTGGTGGGTTAATTGTTAATATGCCTTCACAAAGCATTGGTTTACTTGCCCTGATATTGAAAAAGATGTACCAAAAAAGCAAAGCTGGTGGATGTGTTGCAGAAACCTTATGGTGTGCGGATAATTAGCAGTCTGGGAATAGTCAATAGCAGAAGTGATTTGGGGAATGGTTACACACCAATGTGTATTTTTTGAAACAGGAAGTCAGGTAGTTATAGTAAAAGCTATTCCATTTCCAGTTCCACTGATGGGTCCCAGAAATGCTTATTAAAATTTAATATCTGATCGCCTTTAAGTTTTATACCTTCGTTCTCCAGAAGCTCTTTCATTGCTCTCGGAGTATCAAAATGATGTTTTCCGGTCAGCAGGCCGTTACGGTTCACTACACGGTGGGCAGGCACAAATTCCGGATGGCTGTGCGAGGCATTCATTGCCCAGCCTACCATCCGGGCCGAACCTGTTGTTCCAATATATTTTGCAATTGCACCATAAGAAGTCACCCTTCCCGGTGGTATCAGCTTTACCACCTCATAAACCCTGCTAAAGAAATCGCTCATTTAATTCTTTTTGTTATCTGAGTTAACCCTCTCACTTTGACTTCAATCTCTCCAGGACTTTCTGCAGGTGATTTCCGCTGCCATCTTCCTCCTATGGCTAAATCCTGCCAGTCTGACTTTTTACTGTTCACTGTTTACTGCTTGACTTCCTCACAACTCCCTAGCGCTTCTGCCAAAGCTCCGGTATTCGTCCTTCTCAATATCAATTTCCGGCTCAAGGAATTCGGTATCATTTAACCGGAATGCAAGGTATTTTATTTTGATTCCCCTGCTCAACCACTGCTTTTCATAAAATGTTTTAATACCGAGCGTATCGTTTAAAATTTCCGATTCGTACAGATTGGAAGTATCGGCAATCACTTCGAACTTGTTTAACAGGATCATCGCACGGGTATATAAATACTGGAAGTTACTGTCGGTTTTTAAATGAATGATGCCGTTCTTCCTCAGGAACTGGCGGTAACGGTTCAGGAAAGAAGTTGATGTTAACCGTTTGCTGGTCTTTTTCATCTGTGGGTCGGGGAATGTAAGCCAGATTTCATTTACCTCTTTAGGTGCAAAAAACCGGTTTATGATTTCTATATTGGTACGCAGAAAACCAACATTCTTTAATCCTTTTGTAAGTGCTGTATTTGCGCCTTTCCATAATCGGGCACCTTTTATATCCACACCCAGGTAATTGATATCCGGATATTTTTCTGCCAGTTCTGCTGAGTATTCTCCTTTACCGCAGCCCAGTTCCAAAACTATGGGGTTTTGATTGCCAAAGAATTCTGAACGCCATTTCCCCTTAAGGTGGAATTCGTTGTTGCGTAGTGTGTTGTATGGGGCCTGAACCACGTGTTCAAAGGCTTTTATCTCTTCGAATTTTGCCAGTTTGTTTTTACCCACAATAGTGTTATATATTTCTGTTTTATGTATTTGTCAATTAATCGGGAGAGGTTTTTTCTACTCTGAAGCCTACGTCATGAATACCCTCCAGAATTTCTTCGCGCATACCTTGCTGGATTGCAACAGTAAATTCTCCCGACATTGGGAAATACACATCACGCCGGTATATAGCCTGCCGTGTTTTTAATCCCCCATAACCTTCACCCAGCCAGCGGCCGGAGGGATCTGCCAGTACCACTTCAAAGGTATCTTTAACTGTTTTACCATCTGGCTGTTTTATTTCAATAAACAACCATATGTTACTGAAACTGTAGCTGGTTTCATTGCGTATCTGGACAAGCAGGTTGTGGTTTTGTAGCGTATCATCAACAGGAACATGAAATACCACCACGGAATCTTTATGCCATGCTGAATCAGGAATCTCTTTGTATTGGTCAAATACCCTACCAGCATCGCATGCTGACAATCCGGCCAGCACTATAATGATTACAATCAGACGATTCGCAATGCATCTCATAATTTATCCTTTCAGCGATCCTTGACTTTTTTTATGTGTATGTTGCCTTTTCCCTGGCTCCTGTTTGTGTGCGGAGGCCTGCGTTTTTTCTTACGTTGTTTGCTTTTTGGCCTGTTGAAGCGATCCAGGTCTTCCTGTCCAACCATATTAAGGAAGGTATCTTCTATATTTTGAACAGCAGCCTTTTCTTCTGAAATCAGTTTCTCGGGTTTTTGCCCGTTACGGTTCATTCTTTGAACACGTTTTACAACATTCACCGGTATTGCCACTAGCCCCGACGGAACATCTCCTTTGACCGTATACCAATAGATGCCTTTGAAAATATCGGCTTTCAAAAAATGATAGGTGCCAAATTCAGTATGAAGGGGAATATGGTTCGGCGGAAAATCTTTCTGTGCATCGATGTAGGAATCGACTTCATAATTCAGACAGCACTTCAGCTTTCCGCACTGACCTGCAAGCTTCTGCGGATTGAGAGATATATCCTGATAGCGTGCGGCATTGGTAGTAACCGATACAAAGTTGGTAATCCAGGTGGCACAGCAAAGTTCCCTGCCACATGGACCTATACCGCCAATGCGACCTGCCTCCTGGCGTGCCCCAATTTGCTTCATTTCCACACGTATATGGAAAGTATCGGCAAGTACACGTATCAGTTGCCTGAAATCGACCCTTCCGTCGGCAATGTAATAAAAGATAGCTTTGGTGCGGTCGCCCTGGTACTCTACATCACCGATCTTCATATCCAGCTTCAGTTCTGAAGCTATCTTTCTCGACTGAATCATGGTTTCATATTCAAGAGAAATGGCTTCCTTCCATTTATCGATATCCATAGGACGGGCAAGGCGGTAAATTTTGCGAAGCTCACCATTTATGGTGGTGACTTTATGCTTCTTCATTTGTTCGTTTACCAGTTCACCAGTGAGTGAAACAATACCGATATCGTGACCCGGACTGGCTTCCACTGCAACCAGATCGCCTGCTGTTAGCTTGAGGTTGTTTACATTACAAAAGAAATCTTTGCGGGTGTTTTTAAACCGCACCTCTACAATGTCAAAATCCCCGTTTCCGGCAATGTCTTTCAGCCAGTCGGTGGCATGAAGCTTATCGCAGCTGCCATAGCTGCAGGAGCAAACACCCCTGTCAATTGTGTCAACATTCTCCATATACAAAAAATTCAATGCCCGATGCAGATAATTCACCCGAATCTTGGCATTCTACTGACAAAAATAAGGATTAATACCAATTAGATAGCGGGAGAAGTGATTTTTAAGCTAAAAAGAGAGGATATTGTTAGTATCAAGATTGTTAGTATTAAGTATCAAGACTGGGAAGAATGTTTGTTATTCAGAAGAATCCTGTCTTGCTACTTGTGTCTAAACATCTTGTGTTTTAATTTTGGTATCAAGTATCAAGACCAATAGTATCAAGACTGAAAAAACTTGTATCTTAATTATAGTATCAAGACTAATAGTATCAAGACATGGAAAAATAAACACTATTACGTAAAAGATCCTGTCTTGTTACCTGTGTGTAAAGATCTTGTGTCTTAATTATAGTATCAGGATTTGGAAAAATTTACACTGTTACATAAAATCCCGTCTTGTTACTTGTGTCTATTTATCTTGTGTCTTAAAATTCATCTTTTTATCAGTCTCACCATCCTGAGGGCTGTATCCAGAAACACAATCTTTGCGTTACCGTTCATGGAAATGTGCTTTATCCCCAGTTCAAATTCCTGTGCAAACGGGATGATATTACGCTCGTTGATAAAAGGAGCAAATTTCTCTCCCCATTCCTTTTCTTCCTCATTCATGTAATTTAGGCCAGGCTTTCTGAAGTTCATAATAAAATACTCGCGTATCATTCGTAAGGAAAATGCAAAAAATGCCTTCTGCCTGTCGCGGCCAAGGGCAGCCATTTCATCGGCCCATTGGGTGAGCTCATACACCTGTCGCGTATAGGCAAAACGCATCATCTCCTGGAACTTCTGAAAGAAGTACGGTGTGTTTTCTTCAGGATCCAGATGCTCCTGCACCCTGAGGAAGTTGCCATTGGCCAGGCGAATTATATCGGAAATCTGGTCGGCACCAATATCTGATCGCGCTTCCAGTGCCTTATGCATCGATTCATCGTCGATGAAAGGGACCTTTATCAGTTGGGTGCGCGAACGGATTGTGCTGATTACCGCTTCTTCGTCTTCGGTTATCAACAAGAACAGGGTTTTATTTGGCGGTTCTTCTATCAGTTTCAACAGTTTATTAGAACAGGATGGATTCATCTTTTCTGCCAGCCAGATTATCATTACCTTATATTCTGATTCGAATGACTTCAGGCTGAGTTTGCGGATTATGATATCACTTTCTTTTTCATAAATCATACCCTGCGCATTCTCGTTGTCAACAAAACCAAGCCATTGGCTCAATGTGAAGTAGGGTGATTCAAGTACCATCTTCCTCCATTTTGGAAGAAAATCGTCGGAAATTGGCTTATGTCCCGATTTAAGGGGAAAGACCGGGAAAGCAAAATGCAAATCGGGGTGCGCCAATTTACTGTATTTACGGCACGAGGGGCATTCGCCGCACGAATCGTTCTCCCCCCGGTTTCGACATGAAATGTATTGTGCAAAGGCAATTGCCAGAGCAAGTTTTCCCGTTCCTTCAGGGCCGGTAAACATTTGTGCATGACTTATCCGCTGCTCCTTTACCGAACGTATGAGCCGCTGCTTTATCTTATCCTGACCAACTACATCTTTGAAAAACATAGGCCAAAAATAATGGTTTTATAATGTTATCTGATATTAAAACCGGCCATTTGTGAAACATTTTTTAATTCCTTTTATTCCCGGTCGCTCTGAACTTACGTGCCGGATATATTTTTTATCTTTGATTAAAATTTATAGAATTCATTAAAAACGTATACAATGCAAACAATTCACAACTACGATTTCAAAGGGAAAAAGGCGCTCATCCGCGTGGATTTCAATGTGCCGCTGAACGAGAAGTTTGAAATTACCGACGACAGCCGTATGACTGCCGCCATTCCTACTATCAAAAAGGTGATGGAAGATGGAGGATCACCGGTTATCATGTCGCACTTTGGAAGGCCGAAGTCAGGTCCTGAAGATAAATTCTCCATGAAGCACCTGGTAAGCCACCTCAGCGAACTTCTGGGCAAAGAGGTGAAGTTGGCTCCCGACTGTGTGGGTGAAGAGGTAAAGCAGATGTGCCAAGACCTGCAGCCAGGGGAAGCACTGTTGCTCGAAAACCTGCGCTTTCATAAAGGTGAGGAAAAAGGCGATGAAGAGTTTGCAAAGCAACTGGCCGAAAACGGCGGCTGCTGGATTAATGATGCCTTTGGTACAGCCCACCGTGCCCATGCCTCAACAGCTGTGATTGCCAAATTTTTTCCCAACGACAAGATGTTTGGCTACCTGATTGAAAGCGAAGTGGAAAGTATCGACAAGGTTGTTAAGAACCCAAAACGGCCGCTTACAGCTATTATGGGTGGCGCAAAGGTTTCATCTAAAATTACCATTATCGAAAACCTGCTCGACAAGGTTGACAACCTGATTCTGGGAGGCGGAATGACCTATACATTTGTAAAAGCCAACGGCGGAGAGGTAGGCAATTCCATATGTGAAACCGATTTCCTGGATACCGCCCGTAATATTGAAAAGCTGGCAAAAGAAAAGGGAGTGAACCTATACATTGCCACCGATGTGCTGGCTGCTGATGATTTCAGTGAGGATGCCAATACAAAAATTCTTCCGGCAAATGAAATTCCGGAAGGATGGCAGGGGCTGGATGCCGGCCCTGAGACCATTGAGAAATTCAAGGAAGTTATTAAAAACTCAGCAACCATTTTATGGAACGGTCCGGTAGGCGTGTTTGAAATGGACAAATTTGCCAAAGGATCAATAGCCGTTGGCGAAGCTATTATGGAAGCAACCAAAAACGGCGCTTTCTCACTTGTAGGAGGTGGCGATTCAGTTGCCTGTGTAAACAAATACGACATGGCCGATGGAATGTCTTACATCTCAACTGCTGGCGGTGCTTTACTCGAGTACCTCGAGGGAAGGACGCTGCCCGGTGTGGCTGCCGTCAGGGGTGAATAAGTCTCTCCTATACTCTTTATAGAAAACAAGCAAGCAGGCCCGGGGTGAAATGCTCCGGGCTTTTTTTACCTGGCATTATTGCCGGAGGTAAATATTATACACCAAATGTTTTACTGTACTCGCCTTCATCAATTGTAAAAATATGAGCAAAAAATCAGCTTTGGCCGATGAACGGTTTGCCCGTTTTAACTGTGCCCAGACAGTATTTAGTGTCTGTCAATAAACAATAAAATGTTGATAACTAGCACTCTATTTGCTTCTTAAAAAGTCTTTTCCTTTGTAAATTTAGGAAAAAATACCAATGAAACTATTTGAAGATTTTAAAATAAAGTTTGAGAAGCCTGACT
>JAGXGA010000014.1 GCA_024636975.1 Mariniphaga sp. | reverse complement strand
GAGAGAAAAAAATGATAAAAACAACAAAAAAATGGAATAACAGGAAAAAGTTACATTGAATATTACTCAATAAATAATCGGAATAAAACTCCAAAAGAAAAAAGTTAAAAAAATCGTACTTTATGGACAGACACTAATTAAACACGTACAATAACCTAAATAAAATTCAATTCAGTATTACCCATCCGTTTCCCCATTTCGCTGCTGTGGATAAAATCCCCACAATTTCCCCAATGAATCAATTCACGCCAGTGACAATCTCCTTAAATAAAGCCATACAGCAAGTTAGCAGCTTCCTGCATTTCTGGCGTGATTTTTTCAGCATGATGATTAGCTATTAAAATTTTCAAATAACTGTAAAGATGAACAATCAGTACAACACATTATCGGAAGCTGTTGAACTTCTTAAAAAGAGAGGTTATTCGCACAATTTCAGGGTTAATGAACAGGGAGAGCTTATTGAAACCGGGGAGGAAAGCTTTGACCCGACGCAGGTTAAACTAATAGAGTTTCACCGGTTTGAAGGAACATCCGATCCGGGTGATATGAGCATCGTTTATGTACTTGAAACCAACTCAGGTGTTAAAGGTACCGTGGTCGATTCTTTTGGAGTCGATGGTTCGGAATCAACCTCCGATTTTATGAATAAAGTGGAACAGAGACAATATGACGCCTGAGTATGCTCTGTTTTTAACGATTAACGAATAAAATATACAGGTTATGCCAGACAAAAACACATCCTCGCGTATTAAGAATGAAGACCAGTATGAAAAATTGCGTGAGAAAGGTTATAGCAAACAAAAGGCAGCCCGGATAGCCAATACCGATAAGGCAGGAAAAAAAGGGGGTCAGGCAAGCAGTTACGAAGAGCGGACAAAAAAGGAACTGATGGATAAGGCAAGGCAGGTAGGCATTAAAGGTCGCAGCAAGATGTCAAAAGATGATTTGATACATGCTCTTAGAAACAATTAAATACTTCTGCCACAATTTTCTTTATTAATCTAAAGGAAATTGTTACCGTTTCGCATAAAAATGGCGATGAATCTTATATTTAGAAGAGATTTTTGCTACTTTGCCGGTATAATTTTATCCCGGGTTTTTTAGCATGCGATTTATAATAGTAGACGGAAAAATTCATGATTTAAGGACTGTTCTTTTACCGGAAGAATTTACATATAACCGGTTAACGATTTCACATAAAATGTGGTATGGCTACGGTGGAATTCCTCTTTTCACCGGGAACATCGACTTGCTTAGAATGCAGTCTGATGCACTTAAATTGCCGTTTCCTGAAGAATTTGAAGACAGCAGGGAATTGTTCCGCCTGATAAAGCGAATGCTTAATAAAAATAAATTCTACCGCTCGGGCCATGTGCATTTTCAGATTTTTTACGGAAACGATTCCATACATACCCTTGTAAGCTGTACAACTTTTTCTGAATTTACTTTCCCGTTTTCAGAAGAAGGTGTGCTTGCCGCATTTTCCACCCAGAAAAAGTTCACGACGAACGCGATGAACCGTTTGCCTTTTTATAACGAAAGGCTTTGGCAATCGGCATTTGCAGAGTTACGGGGAACGCCCTACCATCAATCAATTATATTTAATGAAAAAGATTCAGCATGCGAATGTGCCGCCAATAGTTTATTTATTATCTCAGGGAATGAATTGACAACTCCTTCCTATCAGTCGGGTTGCCACGAAAATGTCCTTCGTCAATTTGTAATTGAAGCGGCAGCAGTGCTGGGACTAAAAGTAAATGAAGCAGCTTTCATATCGGCGGACGAGATTTTTGAAGCCGATGAGATCTTCTGTGCTTCGGAAGAATGGGGAATTCAATGGATATTGGGTATTGATCAGCAACGGTTCATTCATTACTTTTCAGAAAAGATAGCCGAAGAATTGAACGTTCTGTTGAAAGCCAAAGCGGGAATTAATCCGCTATAAGGTAATACGGAAGAAGATTAAAAATGCAGGCAGTTAATTCATTGCAGGGTTCTCGGGAAAGTTCTCCCATAACGAATACCGGTTTCCAACCCTTTTAACGAATTCGGCCCATGAGGCAGGATGCAAGTTCTGCATTACGGTTTCTTCATCCACATCATTCACCAGCCATGAGTCTTCTTTAATTTCCCGTTCCAGCTGCCCGGCATCCCATCCTGAGTACCCGACAAAGAATCGGATTTCGGAGGCTTTTATACGTCCTTCAAGAATTAGTTGCTTGAGCACTTCAAAATCGCCCCCCCAATAAAGGTTATCCATGACCTGGATACTTCCGGGTAATTTATTCCCGATTTTATGGATAAAATAAATTGAATCAGTTGAAACGGGTCCGCCCAGGTATACATCTCCTTCAAAACTGGGAAATCCGGGAAGAATATCATGAATAGCCAAATCGACTTTCTTGTTCAATATAAAACCAACGGCGCCTTTATCGCTGTATGCAACCAGCAAAATTACCGACCGGTTGAAATAACTGCCCGGTAAAAATGGCTCAGCAATAAGAACTCTTCCTTTTTGCGGTGAAATATTATTTGTTTGTATTTTAAATATGTCTAAATTGTCATTCATAGTTATAGCAATATAAAAAATTTCAACCAGCCTTCAAACAGTTGAAATACATTTATACAAAAACTATGCGCTTTTTTTGCAGTTGGGGGAATTTATTCTTCAACAATGATAAAAAGGTCTTCATCGGGTTTGCTCATAAAGTATTGTTCGCGGGCAAATTTTTCAAGTTCACTTTTACCGGCATTTAAGTCCTCAAGTTTTTCCTGGTCCGACTGAATGCGTTCAATATAGTATTCTTTCTGGTTTGTAAGTTCCTTTAGCCGCCGGTTGTTTTCGTTGCGGGAAACAAAACTGTTATCATCAAAAAAGACAATCCAGGTAAAAAACAATAAGGATGCAATAAAGTATTTGTTTTTCAAAAATTTATACACATCTTTTTTCCTGCGGGAATTGCTTTCCATACCTGATATATTTTGGCATAAAAATACAACATTGGGTAGACATTAAAAAGAGGAATGAAATATTTCACTCCTCTTTTTATGAACACCCGGGCGTTGACTAATTATTCCTGGTCGGGTAAAAAACTGGGATACAAATAATCTATTGGCGGAACCAAAGTTTCCTTGATGGTGCGAACAGAGACCCAGCGTAGGAAATTAAAGAGCGATCCTGCCTTATCGTTTGTACCCGAACCGCGTGCTCCTCCAAATGGCTGCTGCCCAACCACTGCTCCGGTGGGTTTATCGTTGATGTAAAAGTTGCCGGCAGCATTTTCGAGTCGTTTGGTTATTTTCTCTATGGTGTACCTGTCCTGTGAAAATACAGCGCCAGTAAGGGCATATATCGATGTTTTGTCCAGCACATCGAGGGTTTCTTCGAGTTTTTCATCAGGATATACATAGATTGTAAGCACCGGCCCAAACAACTCTTCCTGCATGGTAACGTAATCGGGAACTTTGGCCAAAATTACGGTAGGCTCAATAAAATATCCTTTCGTTTTATCGCAATTACCTCCAAAAATAACTTCCGCATCATTATCAACCCGAGCCTGATCGATGGCTGCCTTCAACTTTTCATACGACGATTCATCGATTACAGCGTTGACAAAATTGGTAAAATCTTCAGGGGGGCCCATTTTAACTGTTTTCAGAACATCTCCCAACTCCTGTTTTAACTCAGGCCAGATGCTTTCGGGTACATATACCCTTGAAGCGGCTGAGCATTTCTGTCCCTGGTATTCAAAAGCGCCCCTGACAATTGCCGTTGCCAGTTGAGGTATTTTAACAGTATGGTCTGCAAAAATAAAATCCTTTCCTCCTGTTTCTCCTACAATGCGCGGGTAGGTTTTGTATTTATGGATATTGTTCCCGATGGTTTTCCATATGTTCTGGAAAACGCCGGTAGAGCCTGTAAAATGTATACCTGCAAAATCGGGATGGGTTAAAACAACATCGGCAACCACTGGTCCTGAAGCAAAAACAAGATTGATTACACCATCGGGCAAACCGGCTTCCTGCAATACTTCCATAATAACCCCGGCGGAATACACTGCCGATTTAGAAGGTTTCCAGACAGCAACGTTACCCATCAGGGCAGGTGCTACCGGGAGGTTTCCGGCAATTGATGTAAAGTTAAACGGTGTGAGGGCAAACACGAACCCCTCCAGCGGGCGGAACTCATTGTAATTCCAGATCCCCGGTGCCGATTCGGGCTGCATTTTATAAATGTCGGTCATTGCCTTTACACCGAAACGGTAAAAATCGGCCAATTCGCAGGCTGCATCAATTTCGGCCTGGTATACATTTTTTGACTGCCCAAGCATCGAAGCCGCATTTATTTTTGCACGGTAGGGCCCGGCAATTAAATCTGCAGCTTTCAGGAAAATTGAAGCGCGATGCTGCCATGAAAGATTGGCCCATTTCTCACGTGCACTCAGGGCTGCATCAATGGCCATCTCAACATGACTGGCATCACCCTGATTGTAATATCCTAATGTGTGGCTGATATCATGAGGAGGAAACATTCTGACTTTCCTGTCGGTATATACTTCCCTGCCTCCAATCACCATAGGCAATTCAACTTCTTTCGAACGCAGTTCTTTAAGCATTTCCTGCACTTCTTTTCTTTCGCGACTGCCGGGAGCATAACTCAAAACCGGCTCATTTTTAGCAACGGGCACATTAAAAATTCCTTTTGGCATCTTACTCGTTTTTAAATTCATTTGCTGCAAAACTATGAAACAGGAGCCACCAAAATCATAACAAAAATCAGGTAGACAAACATTTAACTTTAAATAATTATGTTACAAACAGATGCTTTACTCAATTTTTTGTACATCCAAATAAAATTCCGTTTATTTAGTTTGAAAATTAATAGAACTTAGTAACTTCGATTTTTTAAAAAAAAGTACTGTTATTCTGCCATTATCTCTATTTTTATGGCGTTGAACAAACCTTTATACCATACCATCACCGAAAAGCTGTGGCCGGAAATGAATGAGACCGGGAAGCAGAAGCTTTTTGAATTACTGGTTCCGCTGGTAGTTCTCTTTATTGCTGCATTGCTTCATTTTCTCTTCCGTCTGTTTGGCTATGGCAGCAATCATTGCCTGTTGTGCGATGCCGGACTGGTATTGGTTACTTTTTTAGGCCTTACCTGTACAATCAACAACAAAATAGATTGTGCATTAAACACCGCTTTTACCATTCCCTTGTTTGTTTATGCCTATTACATATCCGATTTTTCAATACATCCCCAACTAACCGATACCGTTTATCAATCGGTGAGCCTGCTGCTTGCCGGTGCATTTTTCCTGCTTTACTTTTCAATTTCTGACAGCAAAGTATTTCTATACTCTATTCTTGCCTTAGTTACCGTCTCGTTTCAGCTTTTAAAAGCAGGCCAGTTTTTTGGTTACTTTGCCGGTCCTTCATTTATTATACCTCATCCTGTTGTAGCCTATGTATTTATTTTTTCAGCCGGGTACATGGTACGCAGGAAATTTAATTCAATTGCCGGATATCTTGATGAAAACCTTAAAGCTACAAGGCAAAGTATATCAAAGGTTGTTCGGGATACAGCCTCTCCTGTAGCCGAAATAAAAGCCACCCGCGATGAACAGGGGAATGTTTTAAACCTTCAGGTTGAGAAAGTGAACAATTCCTTTGAATCGGTTTTTAAAATACAGCTTCACGAAGTCAGGGGACAGGAAGCAAATTATATCTTCGATCTGGTACTGCGCGACCATTTTGATCTGAATAAAATCTTGCTGTTCAACAATACGCGTATTAAAGAGTTTCATGCCGTCCAACTGGAACGTTGGTTTAAAATTCATGTTTTAAAACCAGGGCTCAATACCTACTACGTTATCCTGGAGGATATAACAAAAGCTAAAAAGAAGCTGGAGGAACTGGAAAACAGCAAACGGCGCTACAAGGTGCTGCTGGAAGCCATCCCCGATATGTTTTTTGTGATTGGAAAGGATGGTACGTACGAGGATTTTGTCATCAAGGAAAATGACTTATTTAAAGTGGAAGATGCCAATATTATAGGAAGCACCATTTACGATGTAGGGTTTCCTGATAATATGGCTGAAAAAATAATGAGCTGCATCAGCACCTGTCTTAGAACCAACAGCATTGAAACCATCGAATATTCATTAAATACGCCCAATGGCACCTATCTGTTTGAAATGCGGCTGGCCCGACTGACTGCCCGTTCGGTCATATCAGTATCGAGGGACATTACCCGCCGTAAAACGGCTGAGTTTAACCTTGAAAAAGCAAAGATAAAAGCAGAGGAAAGCGACCGGCTGAAATCGGCTTTTTTGGCAAATCTGTCGCATGAAATCAGAACACCACTTAACATTATCACCAACTTCACCCGTATGCTGGCTGAAGGCGGACTGGCAAGTGCAGAGCGTACAGAACTTGCCGATGCTATCTCGCAGAACGGCATTCAGCTTTTGAATATGATTGATAATACGATTCATCTTTCAAAAATTGAAACGAATGCCATTGAGATTAATATGAATTTCTGCCCTGTAAATTCCCTTGTCCGCGATATTTACAACCACTTTAAACCGCTGATTCCAGATGGCAGAAACGTTAAAATGAATCTGAACATCGATGTCCCCAATACAGCTTTCGGCTTTGTTACCGACCGCCGTTTGCTTATGGAATCACTCCAGATACTTGTTGATAATGCTGTTAAATATACCACCCGCGGAGAAATATACCTGGGTTACGAAATGATGCGAAACGAAGAGGTTAAGTTTGTTGTATCAGATACTGGCATTGGCATCCCCCAGGAAGAATTCCTGAATATTTTCAGCCGCTTTTACAGGGTGAAGAATGAAATCAATGAACTGACTTCAGGCTCAGGTATTGGGTTACCCATTGCCCAACATTACATACAGCTGCTTGGCGGTGAGCTTCAGCTCGAGTCAGCGACAGGTAAAGGAACCACCTTTTGGTTTATGCTTCCCTTTAAAGAAGGACAAGGTTATTTAAGAGTGGTGAGCTAAGTGTGAAGATGCTCCTTCTCATGTTCTGTCATCGTTAACAATTTATTTTGTCATCGATATCACTTTATAAAATAGCTGGCTTTTTTTGAATGATGCGTTTTTATATATAGTTTTGACCGCAATCTAAAAAGCAGTTCAAGGGATGAAACGCCTGTGTAATATGATACCGAATTGTTGACCCTCGATGGATATATCGTATTGGCAGTGGTACTGTTGACCATTGTTGCGCTTGCAAAGGAAGTAATGCGTCCGGGACTGATATTTTTCTCATCGGCAGTTGTATTAATGTCGACCGGCATCATTTCCGACCAGGAGTTACTGGCAGGATTTTCGAACAAAGGGATGATAACTGTTGCTGTACTGTTTTTGGTCAGCGAAGGAGTACGGCAATCGGGAGTATTAAACCGCCTGGCACAGACTTACCTGCCCCGTAAAAGGGGAAAACTTGTATTTTTAATACCCCGGATCATGTTTCCGGTATCGCTTCTATCGGCCTTTCTGAATAATACACCCGTGGTAATTATATTTGCTCCCATAGTTAAAAGATGGTCCGAAAAGCTGAATCTTTCCCATAAAAAGTTTCTTATTCCCCTCTCCTATGCCACTATCTTTGGAGGAATGTGTACCCTTATCGGCACCTCAACAAATCTGGTAGTACATGGACTGATCATCGACAACGGTTATCCCGGCTTCAGTATGTTTGAGTTAGGGAAAGTGGGCATTTTTATAGCTATAGTTGGTATAATCTATGTATCTGTTGCAGGGAACAAGCTGCTTCCGGGAAAGAAAATCCTGCTGAATACCAAAAGTTCAGCCGGGCTAAAAGATTATTATTACGATGTTACGGTTACGGAAAACAGCAACCTGGTTGGTCTGGAGATTAAAAATGGCCGGTTAAAGGAACTCCCTAAGCTTTTGGTCAGGTGCATTGAGCGCGATGGCAACATTATTGAAACAAAAAAGGGGATGTTTAAAATATTGCCGGGCGATAAATTGCTTTTGGCTGGCAAATCTGACAGATTGAATTATATCCTTACAAACTTTAACATTCGGCTCAAGGGAATGGACCTGATCAAAAACGTTCCGCGGGAAAAGCTGAAACAGTATGAAGCTGTAATTTCGCCAAGGTTCCCCGGAGTAGGAAAAACCATTCCCGAATTTAACTTTTATCAGCATTACCAGGCAGTGGTACTGGCCATTCACCGGAATGGAGAACGTATCACATCAAACATCGACAAGTTAAAGCTTAAATCGGGTGATAACCTGGTGCTGCTTACCTCCGACAGCTTTATTCAAAACTGGGGCGATTCCAAAATATTTTACCTTACCTCGTACATCCGCGACTACAAAACCACAGGGACCTTCTGGAAAAAGTGGCTGGCCTTTATCATCCTGCTGTTTATGATAACCGGTGCCACTGTTGGCCGGTATTTTGAATCGCCGGCAGGCCTTACCTTTGATATGTTTTTCTTCTCCATTCTTGCAGCCGTACTACTCATCTGGCTGAAAATTATGCCCCACCAGAAATACACGAAAGCCATTAGCTGGGATGTTTTAATAACAATTGCCTGCGCATTTGCCATCAGTAAGGCCATGCAGAATTCAGGAGCTGCCGAATCATTAGCACGCACAACCATTAACTTTTCACGCAGCTTTGGCCCGGTGGGCATCATTGCTGCTTTATACATTGTTACTGCACTTTCAACTGAGGTAATTACTAATAACGCAGCAGCAGCATTGGTTTTCCCTATAGCGCTTGCTGCAGCACAACAACTTAATATCGACCCAAAACCTTTCTTTGTTACAATTGCCATTGCTGCATCGGCAAGCTTTGCCACCCCCATTGGTTACCAAACCAACCTGATAGTACAGGCCATCGGTAATTATAAATTTACCGACTACCTGAAAATAGGACTTCCATTGAATATAATTGCTTTTATACTTTCCCTTTTGCTGATTCCCTATTTCTGGAGCTTTGAGTAAGTAATACTTAAAAACCTAAACTCTCCTTTATTTTACGCTTTCGTATTAAGATATTATTCGCTATTTTTATCGCCAAAATACATCATAATGAAACGATTGGGTGAAAGAATAAAGCGAAAAAGAGAAAGCCTGCACATGCAATTAAACGAACTTTCAGCAAAAGTAGGAGTAAGCTCCAGCGCTTTATCCCAGATCGAAAAAGCAAAGGCCTTCCCGTCTATTGTTACCCTTAAATCAATTGCTGACAGCCTGTATACTTCTGTAGGTGAATTGATTGGAGAAAACGAGATATTAACCAATAACCCCCTGGTAAAGTTCGATCAAAAGAGCTTTGTGGAAAAAAACGAATCGGGAGCTTCTTTGTTTTTGCTGTCAAATCATGGCAACGGCAAGCAAATGGATACGTTTCTGATTGATCTCGAACCCGGAGCCGAGACCAGGGGAATAATGAAAAACCATCCGGGCCAGGAGTTTTGTTTTCTGCTTAAAGGAAAAGTTGAATTTAAGCTCGATGATAAAAGTTATGTATTGGAAAAACACGACAGCTTTTATTTTAATTCGGGCAGGTCACATTCCGTAATAAACATTGCCGGTAGTAATTCCCAGTTCCTGCTTATTGTTACTCCACCTGAGAACATGTAAAGGGAAATTAAGTATTTATTAATTTTTTCACCTGCACTTAACTATAATTAAGTGTGGCTTCAATAATTAAACAAACAAAGATACCTTTGCATTGTATATTACTATACACAGTATAAGAAATATCCATTAATTATTATGAATAAGCTATTCAGCATTTTAGAAGAAAAAAATATTCAGCTACCTGAGAACATCCAATCGGTATTAAAGGAGTGTAAAAGCCTTACAATTTTTAATTCAACAGTGGACCTCGCTGAGGCAGCAACCAATGGTAAAGAAAATTCAGAATACCACGTTAAGTATGACATTCCTGAAAAGGAAGAATACACTGAAGCCATTGTTCACCGGGTAAAAAATGGTATATCGGTAAATTATACCGAACCTTATATGCGAAGACGCGATCCCGGAACCATGACAGTTGCCGATGCTTTACCAACAGATAAACAGCGTTTCAGCGATAAGTATGGTTATGATTTTACTTCATTACAGGAAGAAACTTATGAATGGCTAAAGAAACAGGATTTGGCATGTTTCTTTTACTTTGCAGGGAGAGAAAACATTGGTTCTACAGGTATTGCCATTGCCCCTGCCAACGCAGCTTTTTTTGCAATGGGTTTGTCGATGCTGCAACAGATAGTTCCCGTTGATAAACTGGCACCTGAAACAGAAATAGAATCTGCCATATTTGTTGCTCCTGTATTCCGTCATACACATTTCGATGGGAAACAGGTTGTTGTGCATAACCGCAAGGCCAACATACATGAACTTTACTCATATAATTTATATCCCGGCCCCAGTGCAAAAAAAGGACTTTACGGGGTGTTGCTAACGCAGGGTGAAAGAGAAGGCTGGGTTACTGCCCACTGCTCCGCCGTTCAATCCATCAGCCCTTATGATAACATAAAAACCTTTATGCACGAGGGAGCAAGTGGAGGGGGAAAGAGTGAAATGCACCAGCATATTATCAGGGAAACTGACGGCAGGGTACTAATTGGCCGGAACAGCATTACTCAGGAGGAACGGTTTATAAGCATTCCCCGGTTCTGCACGTTCAATTCAGTAGCAGATGATATGGCTTTTTGCCATCCTTCCATTCAGAAAAACAATGGAAAGTTGCAGATAATTGATGCTGAAAATGCCTGGTTTGTAAGGGTGGACAGTGTAAAAGGATACGGTGATGACCCGCATTTGGAGAAGGCTACCCTTAACCCTGAGAAGCCATTGCTTTTCTTAAACATTGAGACAGTTCCCAACTCAACAGCTCTCATATGGGATCATATCCAGGATGCACCGGGAAAACCCTGCCCAAATCCGAGAGTAATACTTCCACGCGAAATTGTAAAAAATGTGATTAACCATTCTGTTTCTGCTGATGTAAGGAGCTTTGGACTAAGAACACCTATCTGCAGCAGGGAAAATCCTTCATACGGAATTGCCGGCTTGTTTCATATACTGCCACCTGCACTTGCCTGGTTATGGCGTCTGGTTTCGCCCAGGGGGCACAACAATCCAAGTATAGTTGGAACAGGAAAAATGGAAAGTGAAGGCGTAGGTTCATACTGGCCATTTGCAGCCGGGAAAAGAATAACCCATGCCAACCTATTGCTCGACCAGATAATTAAGACACCACGTACCACATTTACCCTGGTACCCAATCAGAACATCGGGGTTTGGCAGGTAGGTTTTATGCCACAATTACTGATGCGTGAATATTTGACCCGCCGTGGTGTTGCCAAATTGCGCGATGATCAATACCAACCTGCCAGATGCAATTTGCTTGGTTATGAGCTGAATTACCTCACAATTGAAAGCTCAAAGATTCCGACACGCTTTTTGAAAGTATACAGCCAGGCTGAGGTTGGAACAGAAGGATATGATGCAGGTGCCGAAATACTGCAGGAATTCTTTAAGAACGAACTTCAAAAGTATTTAAAGGAAGACCTGTATAAAACTGGCCGACGAATTATTGAAGCCTGCTTATCGAATGCGAAAGTGGAAGAATACAATGATATTGTTCCTATGAGCTATCAGTATTCTTTCAACCAGATAGAAGATTATGAACAGGTAAACTTCTAAAAATATAAAATAGCAAGACCGGGACAGACGCAGTAACTGATTTCTTATTCCTTATTCGATCCTAATAATTTCATAACTACAACTGCTTCTTCCCGGTCATTTTTTATACAAATTTGTATAATAATCTTTCACTAACCAAATCCAATAATTGTCCGCACTCAATGTTAATTCAAATTTATAACCGGCAATAACATTACCTTTTACTCTTGTTAAATATATTATATTTGCCTCTTTATCTATTTTTACAGAATTTAAATAAACAGGCTCAAATTTATTAAAATGCTTTCATGAAGGAATACAGTTTAACAAACCTGCGAGAGCTGGAAGCCGAAGCCATCCATATAATCAGAGAAGTAGCGGCCGAATTCGAGAACCCGGTAATGCTTTATTCCATTGGAAAAGATTCATCGGTGATGGTTCGGCTGGCAGAAAAGGCTTTTTATCCGGGGAAGGTTCCATTTCCGCTCATGCATATTGATTCCAAATGGAAATTCAGGGAAATGGTTGAATTCCGCGACCGGTATGCAAAGGAAAAAGGTTGGAACCTTATAGTGCATTACAACAAACAGGGATTTGAAAGCGGTATAGGCCCGTTTACCCATGGGAGTAAGGTGCATACTGATACAATGAAAACCCAGGCTTTGCTTGAAGGCTTAAGCAAATATAAATTTGATGCAGCTTTTGGAGGTGCTCGCCGCGACGAGGAGAAATCACGGGCAAAAGAACGTATCTTTTCTTTCCGTGACCGTTTCCATCAGTGGGATCCTAAAAACCAGCGCCCCGAATTATGGGACATTTACAATGCAAGGGTACATAAAGGCGAATCAATCCGGGTATTTCCTTTAAGTAACTGGACTGAACTGGATATCTGGCAGTATATCCGCCTTGAGAATATTCCGATTGTCCCTCTTTATTATGCCAAAGAACGGCCTATTGTTGATATGGATGGCAACCTGATAATGGTCGACGATGAGCGTATGCCAAAAGAGATTGCCGGTAAGGTGCAGATGCGAAAAGTACGGTTCCGCACCCTTGGCTGTTACCCGCTGACAGGTGCTGTGGAGTCGGAAGCCGATACCATTGAGAAGATAGTTGAAGAAATGATGACAGTCACTGTATCGGAACGCACTACCCGTGTAATTGATTTCGACCAGGAAGGCAGCATGGAGCAGAAAAAAAGAGAAGGGTATTTTTAGAATTGTATTTGTCTGCTGCACTTTATTCCATAATAATAAAAATACGATTTTACTGACTGGGCTTCGACAGTAACAGGAAGTAAGTAACAAAGCTTCTTCGACAGTCATTAAAACAACATCAAGAACAATAACAACATGACGACACCGACAACATCGAATCTCGATATAAAAACTTTTCTTGATCAGGATCAGAAAAAAGACCTGCTTCGGTTACTCACTGCAGGATCAGTCGACGATGGCAAATCAACGCTCATCGGCAGGCTGATGTTCGACAGCAAAATGCTCTACGAAGATCAGCTTGCTGCATTGGAACGCGACAGCAAACGCATGGGGCATGCAGGCGAAGATATTGACTATGCGCTGCTCCTCGATGGTCTTAAAGCCGAACGCGAACAGGGCATTACAATAGATGTGGCTTACCGTTATTTTTCTACTGCCAACCGTAAATTTATTATTGCCGATACCCCGGGGCATGAACAGTATACCCGTAACATGATCACCGGTGGTTCAACAGCCAACCTTGCCATTATCCTTATTGATGCCACTAAGGGGGTAATTACCCAAACCAGGCGCCATACATTCCTGGTTTCGCTGCTTGGTATCAAACACGTGGTGTTGGCTGTAAACAAAATGGACCTGGTAAAATTCAGTAAAGAAGTATTTGACGAAATTTGTGAAGACTATAAAAACTTTATCACTCAGCTTGATATTCCCGATGTTGAATTTATACCGCTTTCAGCCCTGAAAGGTGATAATGTGGTTGAAGTATCATCGAAAACACCCTGGTACCACGGCAAATCATTGCTCGAATTCCTGGAGACAGTGTATGTCAGCAGCGACCGCAACTACGATGATTTCAGGTTCCCTGTTCAGTATGTACTCCGCCCCGACAAAGATTTCAGGGGTTTCTCAGGGAAGTTGGTATCAGGTATCATCAGCCCGGGTGAAATGGTAATGGCACTTCCCTCCAGAAAACAATCAAAAGTAAAAGCCATTCCTACCTATGATGGTAACCTGGAAAAGGCTTTCCCGCCTCAGTCGGTAACTCTCGTACTGGAAGATGAAATCGATATCTCACGAGGTGAAATGCTGGTAAAACCCGACAATCTGCCACGAATGGAGCGGCATTTTGAAGCCATGCTTGTCTGGATGGATGAAGACCCAATGGACCTTTCGGTGCAGTATTTCCTGAAGCACACTTCAAATACAACCCGTTCCCGCATTGATGTTATGCGGCATAAAGTGGATGTGAATACCCTTCAGAAATCGGAAATTGAAAAACTTACACTCAATGAAATAGGACTTGGTGTAATCACTACTGCTAAAACCCTTTTCTTCGATCCGTATAAAAAGAATAAAAATACCGGCTCATTTGTATTGATCCACCCGGTTACAAATAATACCGTAGCTGTGGGGATGATCCTTGATAAGTTGGAAAGTAAAGATCTGCCCTCACGGATTACCGATGTTGACAAGGAAACCATCCGACTTGGTAAATCATTAATTCAATCGGAAAAACGTCAGGAAAAATACAATCAGCGGGGAGAAACCTTTTGGTTTACTGGCCTACATGGCTCAGGAAAAAATGAGCTGGCCTTCAGTCTCGAAAAAAGATTGTTTGATCTTGGTGCTAAGGCTGTTTTACTGGATGGCAGTTCAGTACGGTCGGGCCTGAATCACGAATTGGATTATTCGCCCGCCGACAGGGCAGAGAACCTTCGCAGGGTAGCCCATATCTGTAAAATCCTGAATGACCAGGGAATTATTGTAATTGCTTCATTTATTTCAAGAAATGATTCGTTACGTAAGCAAATTGCAGAAATCATAGGGGAAGAACGGTTTCATCTTTTTTATATGAATGCAACGCTTGAATATTGCCGCAACAACAAACCTGAATTATATGAAAAAGCCGACCGTGGCGAAGTGGATAATCTCCCTGGTGTAGATTTGGAATACCATGAACCGAAAGACGCAAAACTGATTTTTAATCCGGTTGAAAATGAACTGAACCTTACCAATATTGTTGGATATCTGGAAAAAAATAAAATTTTCCCGTTAAATAAAGCCTAAATGAAAATACTAGTAACAGGTACTGCCGGATTTATAGGATTTCATCTTGCCGCTAAATTGGTTGAACAAGGACATGAAGTAGTAGGAATTGACAATATTAACGACTACTATTCGACCGGCCTTAAGATGGACCGCTTACGGGAAGCAGGAATTTCGGATGAAGCAACCAAATGGAGTCAAAAAGTAGTCAGCTCGCGCAATGCAAACTATTCGTTCATTAGAATGAATCTGGAAGACAAGGATGTACTTTATAAATTATTTGAATCCGAACATTTCGATTCCGTATGTAATCTGGCTGCACAGGCAGGAGTGCGTTACAGCATTGAAAATCCACATGCCTATATCAGCAGTAATATTCTGGGATTTTTAAATATCCTTGAAGCCTGCAAGCGTTATAAAATAAAGCACCTTGTGTATGCCAGTTCATCAAGTGTATACGGCAACAGCAAAAAAATGCCGCTGTCAACTTCCGATGCAGTAGATAATCCTATAAGCCTCTATGCTGCCTCAAAAAAGAGCAATGAGCTCATGGCACATACATACAGCCATTTATTTGGTCTGCCCACCACCGGGTTACGCTTTTTTACGGTTTATGGTCCATGGGGAAGACCCGATATGGCGTACTTCCTTTTCACCAGGGCTATAGTGGAAGGAAAACCTATACAAGTATTCAACCAGGGAGATTTGTACCGGGATTTTACCTACATCGATGATATAGTGGAAGGAATTGTAAATGTATTAAAAGGAACACCGGATCTGCATCCTCCTTATAAAGTTTACAACATTGGCAACTCCTCACCTGTAAAGCTTATGGATTTCATCGAAACAATTGAGAATTCAATAAAAAAAGAAGCTATAAAGGAATTCAAGCAAATGCAACCAGGTGATGTTTATAAAACTTTTGCTGATGTTAGCGACCTTGAAAAAGACTTCGGCTATCATCCCAATACACCATTGGAATCGGGGATCGGCAGATTTGTGGAATGGTACAAAAACTACTATAATATAAACTAAATGCTGTTTCTGCAACAGTTGAATTCACGGTTTCTGATTAAGCCGTGATTAACGATTAATCTACAGGAGCATCAGATTATTTATTTCATAAACTAAATGAAGCAAAGAAAAAGGCTGCCTCTAATTATGAGACAACCTTTTACTGATTTTTTAATAAAAACGGCAGGCCTGTAAGCCGGGTTCTGTAATCCTCCACACTGCTATAAGCCGTATGAAGCATCCTTTATCATTTATCTGGTCCCGTCATCACTGACGGGATCGCTGCAGCCTACCCCTCCTGACATCCGGTGTGCATCCGGAAACAAAGCGGGCAACCTTGCTACGCTGCTACAGCGGCGCAATCAGGATATATTTGGCTTTGCAACCCGTGAGGCGTACGGCTGGCTGTGTTGCCACAACCACCGGTGGGCCTTTACCCCACCTTTTCACCCGTTCCTGCTTACCAAAAAGCAAACAGGTGGTTATTTTCTGTTACGCTTTTATCCCCTTTCAGAGATCTTCCCGTTAGGAAGCACGGCGCCCTACGTTGCCCGGACTTTCCTCCCCCTGTATACACAGGGAGCGATAAAGCAACCTGCCGGATGCAAAAATAACTGAATTTACTTTAATTTGAAAATCCCCGCGAAAAAGATTATTCTCGTGAATTATAAACTACTTTTTTCGGATAATCACCATGGTAGCCCCATATCCGTATTCTTTAAATGAAGCATCCTGAAAATTATACTTCGAAAACTTTGCTTTTAGCAGTTTACCCACCTCTTGTTTAAGTACACCCTGCCCTACTCCATGGATAAACACAATGCGTTTGGCCCGCGATTGTATAGCCGAATGCATTTCCCGTTCGACTTTCTCCATCTGAATATCCAGAATCTCCTTATTTCTCAGACCTGTTGAATTATCAATCAATTCGTGAATATGAAGATCCACTTCAATAATTTCAGGTTGCTGGGGTTTTGGGGATATCTTTTCCGCCGGAGTTTTTTCCTTTACTTTAACCACTTTTCTGAAATCATCTTCCGTGAGTTTATCAATTTCTACATTAAGTATATTTTCTGTAATCTGGTATACTAAGGCGTTCTTTTTAAAAAACGGGTTCGGTTGAAAACTCTTTTCTTTATAGAATTTTACCGGATTTACCTTTATTTTCTTTGAGATTGAGGGATGACGTTCCTTCTCTTTGTCACGAAAATAAATAAGCTGAAAGTAATATTCGGGCAGTTCAGACAGGTCATTTTGCCCTATGGTTTCAAGTTCTTCTTTCGAGTTTGACTGAAGTGAACCGTGCAAAACGGTTTGATAAGTATCATCTATAAAATGCGCATACTGATACATTACCGTATAATTACTGTCGTTTACCAGGTAGAAATCGATATCACCACCCAATGGATTCTTTGAATCATAAGGTACAACACAGAAATAAAAATCGGGTGAATCCTTACCGGCCAGAATTTTCCCTTTTACTATTTCTTCCTTTTCAGGTTTAGGAGCCTCTGCTAAAACAGGCTTTTGAGATATAACGTCTCCCTTGTTCAGAGCCGGATCATCGATATTAAGAAGTTTTGATACCGGATAAGGAACTTCAAATCCGTCTTCATTTTCAACATTTACCATGTTTTTGCCAATAAAACCGGTTACTATTCCTCCCCCAACGTCATTTAAAAATTTTACCCTGTCGCCTACTTTTATCATTTTTCTGAATTTTATGCAAAAGTACTATTTTTTTATCCATTCATTTTTTGAATTACTTTTGCGGAACTATAAAAAACAGAAGCTTTGACAGATATCAGAAATATAAGAATCAGCGAATTTACTTACGATCTTCCCGATGAGCGGATTGCTAAATATCCATTGCCGGAACGCGACCATTCAAATCTGCTGGTGTGGGAAAAGGGTAATATTAAAAAAGATTTATTTAAAAATATCAGTGACTACCTTCCAACCGATTCCATGCTGGTTTTCAATAACACACGTGTGATTCATGCCCGCCTGTTTTTCAGAAAAGAAACCGGTGCCAGAATAGAGGTGTTTTGCCTTGAACCAGTGCTTCCGTCCGACTACCAGATAGCTTTTCAACAATATGAAAAAGCAATCTGGAAATGCATGGTAGGTAATGCAAAGAAATGGAAAGATGAAATTTTGGTATTGAAATTTCAAATAAATGGCAATTCAGTTGAACTAAAGGCAGAAAAAGCTGATAATGAAAACAACTCATTTTTAATTGAATTTAGCTGGACTTCCGGCTTTACATTTGCTGAAATCATCGAAAAAGCAGGTGTTCTGCCAATTCCTCCCTACCTGCACCGGAAAACTGAACCAGCCGATGAAGAAGCATATCAAACCGTATATGCAAAAGCCGACGGTTCTGTAGCAGCTCCTACAGCAGGATTGCATTTCACTGAAAAGTTATTGGCCACACTTTCGAAAAAAAATACTGCTTTAAGGGATATAACGCTACACGTCGGAGCCGGTACTTTCCAACCGGTTAAGTCGGAAACTATTGATGGGCATACCATGCATAATGAAACAGTAGTTGTTCCTAAACAATTCATTGAAGAACTGGCTTCGACCTCCCGAAAAATCATTGCTGTGGGAACCACTTCAGTACGTTCTCTTGAAAGCCTTTACTGGCTGGGATTAAAACTAAATGACCAGGAAATCTCTCCGGAGAATCTTGACATTCAGCAGTGGGAACCATACGAGAACGAGGCAACTATTGATGTTCCAAAAGCGCTACATAATATTATTGATTTTTTAAATCGCCACAAGCTGGAATCATTCCGCTTTTCAACCCGGATCATTATTCTGCCGGGCTATAAATTCAAGCTAATAGAAGGAATGGTTACCAATTTTCATCAACCTCAAAGCACACTTCTATTACTTATTGGCGCTTTTATAGGTAACGACTGGAAAAAAGTATATGACTTTGCTTTACGAAATAATTTCAGGTTTCTGAGTTACGGCGACAGTAACCTCTACCTGAAGTAGATTATAAACGCATTTATTACGAAACAAGTTCCTCTGTATTATTATGATTGTTCCATGCAGATGTAATCTTTTCCAACAGCAAGTGCCGGTTTATTGGTTTGGTGATGTAATCTGAAAATGATTTTTTCAAACGCTCCACATCAGCGGGCAAAGCATATGCTGTTTGAGCTATTACAGGCAATGCCGGCTTAAACCGCCTGATTTCTTCAAGCGCTTCATACCCGTTCATCAAGGGCATTTTTATATCCATCAGTACCAGGTTGATGTTATCATTTGTCTTGCAAAACTCAACGGCCTCCTTGCCATTAACCGCCCTCATCAGTTGGAAATTATGTGGTGAAAGCATCTGGTCGAGCAAATACCAATTGATGTCTTCATCCTCTGCCACAAGAATAAAGTTCTTATGCTCATTCTCCCTGTAAGTTGTCATTTCTGGTTTTTTAGGTATTTCCTTAATTTCCGATATCTGTAAAGGAAAGGTAAAAGTGAATTTTGTACCTTTTCCCGGTGCCGATTTTATTTCAATAGTACCTCCCATCAAATCAACATATGCTTTTACAATTGCAAGCCCAAGCCCTGATCCTCCGCTTATATGTTTTTTTCTGTTCTCAACCTGGCGGAAACGCTCAAATATAACCTGGTGGTTTTTGGGATCAATTCCTATTCCGGTATCCTTTACAAAAAATGCAAGCTGAGATTTATCATTCACAAAACATCCAAAGCTGACCTTCCCTTCAAGCGTAAACTTAAAGGAATTGTTTATCAGGTTTATAAGTATCTGCTTTAGTTTTACCTCATCCATTAATATATCGGAGGGTAATCCTGCCGGTGATTTAACCAGTTCCAACGTTATTTTCTTGCCTTCCGGAACTGAAAACTTCAAAGAGCTAAATAGCTCTTCGAGGAAATTCTCAATATGTATCTCCTTTGCCTTTATTTCTACCTGACCCGATTCTATATGTGATATTTCTATGATGTCATTAATAATGGATAGCAGGTACTCGCCACTATTCTTTACAATCTGGATGTACTGTTCCCGCTGCGCCCCCGAAAGTTCATCTATCTCCAATAATTCGGTAAATCCAATAATGGCATTCATGGGTGTTCTTATTTCATGGGAAAGATTGGCCAGAAAAGCCGATTTCAAACGATCGCTTTCTTCCGCCTTCTCCTTTGCTATTTTTATTTCATTATTCTGCTCCTTAAATTTCCGGGTAAGCTTGGCATATTTATTAACCTGTTTATGTAACTGCTTTTGTTTCCGTATCAGCTCTTGGCTAAACTTTCGCTCTGCATTATACAGTTTCGATTTGGCCATCCGGTTTTCCATATTATTTTTTCGTGCTGCCAAGATCAATCCCAGCAACATGGTTCCTGGTATATAAATGAGCATCACAGGCAAAGCAATGGTCTTCAGGGTGGTTATTATTTGTTCATTTGGCAGTAATAAAGTAGAACCAAGCATAGCCAGGTGAACCACAATACCCAGCATAAGCAATTCAACCTTCATATTTTTGTGCTGCCAGTCCGTGCGCAGCTTTCCCCATAAAATTCCGATAGTACCTGATAAAATTATAACATTAATACCCATCCACATGCCATCACCACCCATGAAAATGCGAACAGCAGATACCACGGCCATGGCAATAACAGTTGGTATTGCCCCAAAAAATAAACCCGAAATGGCCAACATAACTGAACGGGCATCAAATACCAGTCCTGGTAACATTTTCCATGGTGTAAACATCAGCACTATGCCAATGCCCCCTATCACTAATCCGGTAAATATTTTAGATATTAAACTACGGGGGTTGTCATTTCGAAGCCAGAAATTCTCATACAACATAGCAAAGGCCATAAGGATTGCTATATTTTGAATCAGGCCAATTACAATTGGTTCATACATGACATAAAGGTTGAAATCCTCCAAAAAACTTGGTGCCAATATACATTTTTTTGCTGAAATAATTCAATCACTGTAGATTAAGATAAAATTATATTTAATTATAAATTGATGTAAAAGGTCTGATAAAAGATTCATCCATTTTTACCATCTTTACATTATAGAATCAAAATGTAATTATGGAAAATTTGAAACAACTTAACCCACAGCCCCTTTTCAGTTACTTTGAGGACATTTGCCAGGTGCCCCGGCCATCGAAAAAGGAAGAAAAAATCAGAAAATTCCTACTTGACTTTGCAAAAGAAAATAACCTTTCGTCAAAAACTGATAACATAGGAAACGTACTAATTTCCAAACCTGCCGCTCCGGGAAAAGAAAATGCCCCAACGGTAATTCTGCAAACGCATATGGATATGGTTGGTGAGAAAAACAGCGATAAAGTATTCGATTTTGAAAACGACCCAATTGAACCTTTTGTTACCGATGGCTGGGTAAAAGCTAACGGAACCACCCTGGGAGCAGATTGCGGTATTGGAATCGCGGCACAAATGGCCATACTAACTTCAAACTCCATCAACCACGGACCGGTGGAATGCCTGATTACAGTGGATGAAGAAACAGGTCTTACCGGGGCTTTTGCATTGGAGCAAGGATTTTTAACCGGCAACATATTATTGAACCTGGATTCGGAAGATGAAGGTGAACTGTTTATCGGGTGTGCAGGAGGCATCGACACACAGGCAACCTTCACATACCAAAAAATGGAAGTTCCTAAAAATTCAGATTCACTAAAGCTTTCTGTTTCAGGCTTACTGGGCGGTCATTCAGGTGACGACATCCACAAAAACCGCGGAAATGCTGTGAAAATCCTAACACGCTTTTTATGGAAAGCTGCCCGTGAGTTCAACATTCAGTTGGCAGAATTCAACGGAGGAAACCTGCGCAATGCCATTGCCCGTGAAGCATCGGCAGTAATCGTATTTCCTGAAAACAAGGAAAAGATAATATCAGAGGCATTTGAACAATTTACAAAAAAGTTAATACTCGAATTTGAAAAAAATGAACCCAACCTGAAATTAAAGGCTGAAAAAGTGGCAGTTCCCGGTTCAACAATCGACAGTGCAACTCAGAAGAACCTGTTAAATGCTTTGTTTGCCTGTCCGCACGGCGTGTTAGAGATGAGCACGCGGATGGAAGGCATGGTGGAGACTTCAACAAATCTGGCTTCAATTAAATTTAAAAACGATAATAAAATTGAAATCACAACCAGCCAGCGCAGTGAATTGGAAAGCCGAAAGTATTTTGCTGCTGAAATGGTACGCTCGGTATTTGAACTTGCCTGCGCCAACGTGGCACATTCTGAAGGATATCCCGGGTGGACTCCCAATCCCGATTCCAGGGTACTGGAAACGACTGTGGAATCATATAAAAGATTATTCGGGATAGAACCTGTAGTACGTTCCATCCATGCAGGGCTTGAATGCGGCCTGTTCCTTGAAAAGTATCCTCATCTCGACATGGTATCGTTTGGTCCAACAATTAAAGGTGCACATTCTCCCGACGAGCGACTGAATATTGAAACCACAGAAAAGTTCTGGAAACATCTGGTTGATGTAATGGAAAGCATTGTATGATAATAGTCGTTACATTATATCAAGTACCAATACAATTTTATAAAAACAAAACCTGTGATGGTTAATAGTAGCAGCTATGAATAATAAATTTTTCCTGATTGTTAAAATCCTTCTGTTGATGACTAATCTTGCCTTTTCACAATCGGCCGACCGGTCAGTATTTCATGCAAACAGGGGAAGCAACAGCCAGTGGCTTTCCTATAAAGATAATCACCGCGCGTTGTACCGGATCATTACTACTGAAGCTTTCAAACAATTGGAAGAGCGGGCAGAAAATATAGCAGAGTTAACGACTGAGGCAGAATGGAAAACCTATCAGGATGAGGTAAAGCCGGTTCTGTGCCAACCATTGGAAAAATTCTCCAAAACACCGCTTAATGCACGTGTCACGGGTATTCTGGAACGGGAAACTTTTACTGTGGAAAAAATCCTGTTCGAATCCCACCCTGGATTTTATGTAACTGCCGGTCTGTTTATGCCGCGGGAAAGGCAAAATCCGGCCCCTGCTGTCATTTACTGTTCAGGCCATACAGATCTGGGTTTTCGCAGTGAAACCTATCAGCAGGTAATTCTTAATCTGGTAAACAAAGGGTTTATTGTATTAGCCTTCGACCCCTTAGGGCAAGGTGAACGGCTGCAATATCCCGATCCTGAATCAGGAAATTCAAAAATAGGCGGTTCAACAAAAGAACATTCGTATGCCGGTATTCAAACATTGCTCACAGGTACTTCCCTCACTGATTATTTTATCTGGGATGGCATACGGGTACTTGATTACCTTGAAACACGCCCGGAAGTAGATATGAAGCGCATTGGAATTACGGGCCGTTCAGGCGGAGGCACCCAGGCTGCCCAGATAGCTGCCTGCGATAACCGCATTTATGCTGCGGCTCCTGAAAATTACATTACTACTTTTAAACGGCTGCTGCAATCGATCGGACCGCAGGATGCAGAACAAAATCCATACATGGCTATATCAAAAGGTTTCGATCTTCCCGATTTCCTGCACATAAGGGCTCCCAAACCAACACTTATGCTAACCACATCAAACGATTTTTTCAGCATACAGGGAGCCCGTGAAGCTTACTCTGAAGCAAAAATGTCGTATGCTGCTTTGGGTCATCCCGAAAACCTTCAGATGACTGAAGATGCAGGCGGTCATCAATCCACAATAGCAAACAGGGAATCGCTTTATGCATTTTTTCAAAATCATTTAAACCTGCCGGGTGACAGCACCGATAATAATATCGCCCCCTTCTCAAGGGAAGAACTTTGGGTAACATCAACCGGCCAGGTTGGCACCTCACTGGAATGTGAAACAGTATACAGCCTGAACCGGAAATATTTTCCAGGCAAAAAATTTGATGCCAAAACTGTTGTCACTCACCTTGCAAAAAATGCCGGTATCAATTTTGAACGAACGTTGAAAGCCGCAGTGTATACCGGAAAGTTTTCGGTGAACGACATTGAAGTTGAAAGGTATTTTCTTGAAAATGATCTTAAGGATTATGCACTGCCAATTTATATCCTGAAAAATGAAAACAGCGATCACCAAAAGCTTGTCATTTGGTTTCATCCTGAAGGAAAGGAGAAACTACTTGATGAACCTCTGTTAAAAGAAATCCTGGGTGCAGGTTATTCTGTAATTTCTGCCGATCTGCCCGGAACAGGTGAACTTCATGATCCGGAGTTCAGCGGGGACGGTGTAATTCAGGGAGTTCCTTTCAACTATACCTTCGGCGCCAATCTTGTAGGAAAAAGCATTCCGGGCATCCAGTCTGAAGCAATTGACTTGCTGATGCAATTTACAGAACAGGACAACCGGTTTAGTGATGCAGAAAACTTTGCCCTGGTACAGGGATTTGCAGCTTCATCGTTTTTACATTATGCTGTATTAAACAACAAATTTAAAAAAGCAGTATTCATCAATTTACCTGAAACGGCAGTTAACCTGGTAAGGAACAGATACTATAAGCCTGCAGATGCCTTTAACATGGTGCCGGGAAGCATGGCTTATTATGATTATTCTGATCTTATTAATCAATTAAAGGAATCGGGAACAGAAATTGATATGCCCGAAAATGAAATTGATTTTGTCATTGAGTAAAGACAAACTTGCCTTGAAACCTTTATTTCTCTTTACCTATTCAGGCTCATTATATTGTTACAGGAAAATATAAGGTTCTATCTTACAGACATATTGGATTATAGATGGATAATGGCATATAAATCTTCAGCCGTAAATATTTAATTTCACTTTTCTCTTTTTTATCTTTTAATTTTACAGCAATTCTTTTTACAGTAAAGATAAAATGCCATTTTCTTTATCACTTAAAAACTTTTCCACAGTATGTAAATTCTTTTGAAGTAATCCCCGAACGACATTTGTAGAACAATTCCCTCTTCGAACCCAAATTACTTTGGGAGGAAAACCAAAATATGATATTAAATTGTTAAAATCGCTGTCCTTAGTGACAATGGTATAACCTTCCTTTTTTGCATACCTAAATACCATCAAATCATCCGAAAGATCCAGACCCGCGTTTTGCACATGTAAAGAATCCTTAAAAACTTCAGTTAACTTAGGGGAAAGATTCTGGTCAAACAATAACTTCATTATGCACAAAGCTCAATTTTTTCTTTATTGGCTGCAAAACTCAGACATGCCAAAATATCTTCTTTTTCAAGGAATGGGAAATCATCCAATATCTCTTCCATAGTCATACCTGAAGCTAAATATTCCAATACATCATATACAGTAATACGCATACCTCTAATGCATGGTTTTCCGCTTCTTTTTCCAGCTTCAATTGTAATTCGTTCTTTATAAATCATGAAATAAAAGTTTATATCCAAAAATACAACAATTACCCGTAAAAAAGGAATAAAGAAAGTAAATCAGCAGATCTGTTCCCGAAAATAAATAGTCCTTATAATAATCTATGTCTTCAACTCAAAAAGGCAATGTTTTATCTTTCACCGCATTGTATCCTATCTCAAACAGTTCATTGGCATGGCTCAGACTCAAAATATCATATTTATCAATGCCTTCCGGTTCGATATATAATGAGGAATAATTATGCACCCCGTTCATATTGGCGTTTACACCCATGTAAAATGTCCGGGAAGCAATTTGAATAAGGTTTTTAATGCTTTTACGCGGATTTAAAGGTGTAATATTAACACTTATTATGTGCTCACAATCATCTTTAATGGGCTCTACAGGGATATTGTCAACCAACCCGCCATCCACATAAAGTTGACCGTTAATCTTCACGGGTGAGAACAATACGGGTATTGATGCAGAAGCCAGCAGGGTTAAACCCAAAGGCCCTTTATTCAGGTATTCAGCTGAGCCTGAATTAAGATTTGCAACAGCTACAAAAAAAGGAAGGGGCAAATCTTCAATTGTCTCAAATGGCATGGTCTTTTTTATTACCTCTTTTAAACCACCAAGTTTTAACAAACCATCATCCGGAAAATGCAGGTTGGTATATTTAAAGAACCATCCTTTGTTGAAAATCTTCATAATTTCTTCCGGTGATTTTCCGCCTGCTATAAAAGCTCCCACTATTGCCCCAACACTGGTTCCCGAAATCACATCGGGTTGAATTCCCTTTTCGAGCAGACCGGTTATAACTCCCAGATGGGCAAATCCCCTTGTGCCTCCACCACTCAAAACGAGTCCGAATTTATATTTTTTCATTTTTATTTTATTGTTTGTCCTTTCCCTTGCAGCAGATCACTGACTGCCCGGAAAACAGAGAACCAACTTGAATTTTTTATCAGTTTACTGAATGTATATTTTGTATTCATGTACACTTGCAGTTAAAACATCCTTTCTGGTCTGGAACGTTTGATTTACAACATGTACAACCCAACGATTTAAGCATAAACAGAAAAAGTAAACTTATTGGCACAAAAATACAACAAGCCAGTTTAAATATTTACTATTAAACTGGATAATGTTTTTTCAACTAAATCCCGTTTAAAGAAAACCATTTGTTCATCAGGTCTTCATTACCCGGTTCATTTTTATGGATAAAGCTGTTCCTGCGGTTATTATAGATATAGTCATTATTATATTCTTCAATATGAACAACAATATCATGGAGTGCAGAAATTACAAGATCAATTTCGGCGAAGGTCATTGTCGGGTGCAACGACCATCTCACCCACCCCGGTTTCTCCGACAAATCGCCGTGGTTAATTTTATCGGTTATTTCCTGCGATTGTTCGTAGGTTACCTCAAGGAGGAAATGGCCATAAGTTCCTGCACAGGCGCAGCCTCCACGAACCTGTATTCCGTATTTATCGTTCAGTATCTGTACAATAAGGTTGTAGTGAATCCCCTCAATGTAAAATGAAATCACCCCAAGCCTGTCGCGGACATTATCGGCAAGGATTTTAACTCCCGGTACCGTTTCCAGACCTGAAAAGGCACGACTGAGCAACTCCTTTTCACGCAATTGTATGTTTTTCACTCCCATCTGATCCTTAAGCTGGAATGCCAGTGCCGCTTTTATCGACTGCAAAAAACCGGGTGTACCGCCATCTTCACGGGCCTCAATATCATCCACATATTTATACTTACCCCATCGGTTGGTCCAGTCGACGGTTCCCCCTCCCGGATTATCGGGAGCCAGATTTTTATACATCGAAGCATCGAATATCAGTACACCGGGTGACCCGGGTCCGCCTAAAAATTTGTGTGGCGAAAACATCACTGCATCCAGCTTTTCAAGCGGGTCATCGGGATGCATATTAATTTCTTCGTAAGGCGCTGAAGCAGCAAAATCGATAAAACAAACGCCCCCGTATTCATGAATGATACGTGCCAGTTCAGGGTATGGAGTCCGTACTCCTGTAACATTCGAACAAGCCGTAAATGAGCCCATTTTAAATGGCCTGTCCTTGTACTCCTCAAGTGCTTTGCGCAAATTACCGGGTTTTACCAGCAGGTTTTCATCGGGCTCAATAATCACTACCTCGGCATGGGTTTCGTACCACGAGGTCTGGTTGGAATGATGTTCCATGTGCGTAATGAATACAACCGGACGTTCGCGCTCCTGTAAGCATTTCGAATGGGTAAGCTTTCCGCAGTATTTCAATCCAAGTATACGCTGAAATTTGTTGATCATGGAAGTCATTCCCGAACCTGCGGTAATGATTACATCTTTGGGACCGGCATTTACATGCTTCTTTATGATTTCATGTGAACGATGATAGGCCTGAGTCATCAGCAAACCCGTTTTACTGGTTTCAGTATGTGTATTGCCAACAAACGGCCCAAAATCATGAACCAACTTCTCTTCAATGGGCTGGTACAGCCGGCCGCTGGCAATCCAGTCGGCATAAACAATTTTCCGGCTCCCAAAGGCTGATATAAATTCCTGATCTATACCGGTAATGTTTTTTCTGAATTTACTGAAATATTCCTCAAGTAGGCTCATATATATCGGTTCGAAATAAATTCCTGCAAATTAAGCCGCTTTTATGATAATTATAACTAAAGTTTATCAGCTTTTTGTGACAAATAGTCATAATAAACGGTTGGCACAAGGTTTGACTTTTGGTTGCAAACATTATAATTAGTATTATTTAAAACTAAAAACATATGCAAACAGGAAAAATTGGCGTAACCAGTGAAAATCTGTTCCCCATCATTAAAAAGTTTCTTTATTCTGATCACGACATATTCCTTCGGGAGATTGTTTCGAATGCAGTAGATGCCACCCAGAAACTGAGAACGCTGGCATCAAAAGGGGAATATAACGGAGATGTTACCAATCTGAAGGTAAAGGTTAAACTCGACAAGGATGCCAAAACTCTTACTGTTTCCGATAACGGTATCGGGATGACAGCAGAAGAAATTGAAAAGTACATCAACCAGATTGCATTTTCAGGAGCCAACGAGTTTTTGGAAAAGTACAAAAACGATGCAAACGCCATTATCGGCCATTTCGGTCTGGGTTTTTACAGTTCTTTCATGGTCTCAAAACAGGTTGAAATTTTTACAAAATCGTACCAGGAAGGTGCAAAGGCTGTTACCTGGAGTTGCGACGGGACACCTGAATACAGCATCGGCGAAACAGAAAAAAATGATGTGGGAACCGATATTGTAATGCATATTAACAACGATTCAGAGGAATTCCTAGATGAAAGCAAAATCGGAGAAATCCTTGAAAAGTACTGTAAATTTCTTCCTGTACCGGTTCTCTTCGGTAAAAAAACCGAATGGAAAGACGGCAAACAGGTAGATACAGAAGAAGACAACCAGATAAACGATACCGAACCTACCTGGACAAAAACTCCTGCCGACCTGAAAGATGAAGATTACAAGAATTTTTACAGGCGCCTTTACCCGATGGCTGATGAACCTTTATTCAACATCCATCTGAATGTCGATTACCCGTTTAACCTGACAGGTATCCTGTATTTTCCAAAAATCAAAAATAACTTCGAGGTTCAAAAGAATAAAATACAGCTGTACAGCAACCAGGTTTTTGTTACCGATTCGGTAGAAGGCATTGTGCCTGAATTCCTTACCCTTCTCCACGGGGTCCTCGATTCACCCGATATCCCGCTGAATGTATCACGTTCATACCTTCAAAGCGATTCCAATGTTAAAAAAATAAGCAGCCACATCTCCAAAAAAGTGGCCGATCGCCTAAGCGATATCTTCAAGGACAATCGTGAAGATTTTGAGAAAAAATGGAACGATTTAAAGATCTTCATTGAATACGGTATGCTCACCGATGAAAAATTCTACGAGCGTGCCATGAAAATATTCCTGTTCAAAAACACAGAAGGCAAATGCTTTACTTTTGAAGAATACGAAAAACTGATTAAGGATACCCAGACAGATAAAGACAAGAAGCTGGTATATCTTTACACCACCAATAAGGAAGAACAGTATACATTTGTTGAAGATGCCCGCAATAAAGGGTACGATGTACTGGTACTTGACGATGTGCTCGCACCACACCTTATCAGCCAGTTTGAACAAAAAAATACTGACAAGCACTTTGTGCGCGTAGACTCGGATGTGGTTGAAAACCTGATTAAAAAAGACGACTCCGGCCAGAAAGAACTTAGCTGGGAAGAAAAACAGGAACTTTCACCGGTATTCCAGGCGGTATGCCCCGAAAGCAACAGCCATTCATTCATAATCGACTTTAAGGAACTGGGTGAACAGGCAAGTCCGATGGTGATTACCCGAAGCGAATGGATGCGCAGAATGAAAGACATGAGCCAGATGCAGGGCGGTATGAATTTCTATGGCGATATGCCCGAAAGCCTTAACCTGGTGGTAAATACTACCCATCCGCTCGTGAAGAAAGTACTGGAAGCCAAGGATAAAAAGCTGGGTTCCACACTTGAAAAAGCAACTTCAGAAATAGAAGGAAAGAAAGCTGAAATCAGCGAACTGGAAAAAGCTAAAGAAGGCAAAAAGGAAGAGGAAGTTCCGCAGGCCGATAAGGAAAAGCTGGACGACCTGAACAATGAGTTAGTAAAGCTGGAAGAAAGTAAAAGAGAAAAACTCACTGATTTTGGAAAGAAAAATAAACTTGCCAAACAAATGGTTGACCTGGCATTGCTTGCCAACGGCATGTTAAAAGGCGCCGATCTGGATAAATTTGTAAAAAGAAGTGTGGAGCTGATAAAATAATCTACTGCATTTAATTCTGGCGAATAATCAAATTCGACAGATAAAATAACGATCCTTTAATGGAACCGTCTCAAGAGATATTTTGAGGCGGTTTTTTTTGTATTTCATTCATGGGCCCGACAAGCTTGATTTCTACCTGACCAAAGAGAAAAAAACCTGTTATGGTCTATACGTTCTCCGGTATAAACTCAATGTAAACTCATTATTAATTCAGTATTAACTCAATGTAAATTCAATTACAATTGAATTTACATTGAGTTAATACTGAATTTAATCAGGCCCGGGGGTACTCCAGTTAGTGAGTTTTACCGATTTCTGTTTAAACAAATGAACTGCCTGTTAAAGATTAACACCAGGCAACAAATAAGCAGGCAATACCTGAATTAATTAGTTACTGACTATCCCACAGCAGTAATATTAAAGGTATTTACAACGGGAAGGCCGTGTTTTCGAAACAATGCCGGCTCAACCTTTATTTATAAAATCGTTTAAATAACTGTATGACTCAGAAATCTTACCATCTTTTGTAATGGAAGCTCTCTCAATAATTCCATCCGGATCATCACCAATCAGGCCAGGAAAAACCTTATCGATCAGGTTTCTTCCAAAATCGGCCGATGCATCTTTTGGCAGTTCATTCGGGAGGTTATCCACTGCCTGAACGGTTATATTTTTTTCTGATGAAAATGGGGGTTCCAGTTCTCCAGTTTCAGGATTATAATCATAAAAAGGTTCTTCGATGGTAGCCGCCCGTTTGGTTGAAGGTATTGAACCTTCAATGTCGCAGGTGATGTCGGAGATCACATGAATCCGAAACTCCTCACGTTTCATTTCTTCCGATGAAAAAAGCAACGGTGCCTTTGGGTCCCAATAGGCAGCTGCAATTAGTAAATCGGTCGATTGGGCATAAGGCATAAATGCATTTTCATACTCTTCGGGATGATTAAAGAAATGCATCAGCCCAAAATCGCTTTGGTCTTTCCTCCTTACATAGTGCTGGGGCAGCACTTGTGTGTAAACAGGAAAGGCAGGTTTCTTAATTTTCAGATATTGTTCAGGTGAAAGCCGTTGAATTTTCTTAAAATTGAGCAGTTCAACCACTCCCTTTGCCACACGGCCGTCGCCCGTAATGGCAATTTTAATGGCAGGGAGATTAATCTGGTCAAGCTGTTGCAGCATTTCGCCCATCCCGTCACACTGGAATGCAGGCTTAAGATTGAAAATAGAATAATGCAGCCCCAAAGCCCGTAACCCATTGTATGCACCAACCAAACCTGCGAAGCGACCAAAGCCGATGATACGGAATCCATCCCTGTCGGTCAGCACCTCATAATCCACAAGTTGTATCTTATTACTGACGATGGTTTTTAGAAGCTCCCTGTTGTATTCCTGCATTTTAATTGTATGCGAAAAGAAAAAGTATATTTTCCCGGCTATTAGTTCGCCTTCAGGAACTTCTTTTACGCCCATTAAGACATCACAATCACTTAAATCATCCTGAACAGTAATTTCTTTCAGGCGGTATGCCTCATCGCTGAAACATCTCACCTGACTGGGTTGCACAATAACTTTTACTCCGGGAAATTTCTTCTCCACTTCCACACATTGTTCCGGTGTCAAAGGGACTCTTCGGTCGGGGGGAATTTTTCCTTCCCGTATTATTCCAATAATCATGTATTTACTTTTATCTTCTCTTGTTTTCGTTAAGTAATTTCACTAATTCATAAACTAATGTAACAGGATTTTGCATATGATAGTTTAAATGAGATTGAGTAATTAAAAGATGTTCAGCACGTTTTATAGCTTCTTCCTGGGATGCATTTTCATCACTCTCTAATCTTCCATAAATATTCTGACAAAATTCATAAGACTTTCCAACCTTTTCATAATTGCAACTCCACAAGCCACTCAAAGCCTGGTAATAAAATTGCCGATGATTATTTTGATCGGTATAATGATAATGCAAATAAAACCAAAGCTCAAACGAATCATTTGAATAGGCCATATTGAATCCTTTTGCTATTCCACTTTTTATGGCATTATCAAAATCGGCAAACTCTTTTTCCCCTTTCTTTACATCCATATCAAAAACGCACCATATCTTATCGTACGTTTTAACACTCTTTTCAACAATATCTTCTGTTGCTTCAATCAGCTTTAGCTTACTTTGTCCACCTAAATCAATTGCTTCTACAGTCATTGATACGACTGGAAAGGATTCAAAATACAATTTTTCTGTTTGACCTTCGCCGACAATCAGGATTAGTTTATTTGGCTCCATTGTTTCAATTTCATAAATGGAAGGCTTAACTTTTTTCAGCCATGCTTTTTGGGCTTTTTTATCGGTGACTTTTATTGCTTTTGTTTTCTTAGGCATTGTCGTCAATGTTTAAAAGTTTGCTGAAATCACCTAAGAAAGGTATAGCGCCATATTTTCCATTGATATAATCTTTCTCAAATGAAGCTGTATTTCTAATGCCTTTAAACTGAACGAGTGAATAGAGATGACTTGCTCCATATTTATCTTTCTCAATAAATTCAATTTGGTCTCTTCTTAATATATCTGCTGATAACAGATTTGTATCATGCGTAATAAAGATTAATTGAGCCTTTGAGTTTTGTTTTGAATTAAATAATTCAATTATCTTTTTTGTTAATAATGGATGAAATCTTGCGTCAAATTCATCAATTATCACGGGTCTGTTTTCTTTTAAAGCTTCAAACACAATTGGGCTAAGTTCAAAAAGTTTTAGGGTTCCTTCAGATTCCATCCTACGGAATGAGAATGTTTCATCTTCCTGGAATTCTAAATTCTCATTGTATTTTTTTCTGGTTGAAATAATTCGATTTCTCTTTTTATCTTCTCCTGAACCACTCTTAACATCATAATCTGAGTCTGTTGTTGCATCACCAAATGGGACTTCATAAGTGTCAATATCCTTAATTCCTGTGTCACCATGTTTCAAAAAATCAATTATGTATTTTTTCCTTTTCGAATCACCTAACGAGCTTCCTGCATTTGAATACAGTCCAGTATGACTTAATCCATTGATCACAAAGATTGAGGCTATATTTCCAACTATTTCTTTAGATAGTTTTCCAAAACCTAATGATGAAATAGTAGATAGAAATAATGAGTTATTTCGAAAGATTTCATTTTCAGAAGTACTACCTTCAAAAAGGTTTACAAGTTTATTACCTTCACTAAAATTCGTTTTGTCAATCTCTATTATGTCTTGATTATCTCTAATGAAATAGGGTAATTCCCGTTCATTAGGCTTTGCATACAACCACTCTGCATAAATACTTTTCTTATCGAGTTCAAATCCGTATCTGTATCTGATATCATCAATCCAAAATATCAGTTGAAAAAAACTAGGTTCATTTTCTGTCTCGGTTGATAATCTAAATGGTTCTACAAGATTTAAAATATCTTCATCTTTCACTGAATTCTTAATGACACTAATGAAAGTTTCAAAAGCTTTAACTATATTGCTTTTACCACTGGCATTTGCGCCATAAATAGCCTTAGATTTTAAAAATGAAATATTTTTAAACTTTTCATTTACTATTACATTACTTTCATCAATTGATTTATACCTTGATTTTATTTTAGCGGATGCCAGATTCAGAGTCTGGATGTCTTTAAATGACCTGAAATTACCAAAACTAAATTCTTGTATAATCATTTTTTCTTATTTTTAAATTTGCAAGAGTATTGCAAATATACAAATAAGAACTCGAAATTTTATTGATTGCCCACATTTTTGTATTGTGCCATTCCAGAATATATTGTTCAGATATTCCTCCTCCTTTTACTTTTTCGATTCTTTTTCAATTTAAAATACCTGGTCAGCATTCATATTGACAATTACAATAACTTATATTCATTCTAAAAATTTTATTATCAATATTTGTATGAACAAACAGTGGCCAATGATAATAAAAAAGAATCTCCATTTTTACGGAATTATAGTCTTGTCGCTCCTGGTTTCTTGTGTTCAGAAGAAAAATCAGCAGACGGTTGCTGATGATTTTTCCGGATCAGGAAGCTGCATACAATGCCATGAGCGGTTTTATGAACTTTGGTCATCCTCGCACCATGGTAAAGCTATGCAGCCCATAAATACTGCTTTTTTTGAAACTGAAAAAATAGCCTCCAGCGAAACCTTTTCCCTTGAAGGAAAAACCTACAAGATACTTAGGGACGACAGTGCATTGATAATGACTGAAACTACAGAAGGAATTTCAAAAGAATTCCCGGTTACATGGGCTTTGGGAGGAAAGAATGTTTTCTATTTTCTGACACCCATGGAAAAAGGAAAACTGCAGACCATCCCTCTGGCATTTGATGTCAGAACCGGGCAATGGTACAATAATCCCGAGTCGGCTGTACGGCATTTTCCCGAAGGAGATCCCGACGAAGCCTTGCCCTGGCGCGACAGGATGTACACATTCAATACCTCTTGCTACAGTTGTCATGTCAGCCAGCTGGCCACCAATTTCGATCTCAGCTCCGACTCCTATCAAACCACATGGAAAGAGCCGGGCATCAACTGTGAAACCTGTCATGGCCCCAGTGCCGAACACGTGCGGGTATGTATGGAAGCCGGTGAAGGCAATGTCCCCGATGATCTGAAAATAATTATTACAAGCACCTTTACACCCAAACAGCACAATGCATCATGCGCGCCATGCCATGCAAAAATGCAGCCCATTACACCCAGCTTTATGCCTGGCGAGCGGTATTTCGACAACTACGATCTCACCACTCTTGAGAATGCCGATTTTTATGCTGACGGTCGGGATCTGGGGGAAAACTACACTTACACCTCATGGATGATGAATGAATGCATTCAAAAAAGTGATCTGCATTGTGTAACTTGTCACACTTCCAGCGGGCGCGACCGGTTTGCCGATAATCCGAACGATGCATGCATTTCATGCCACCGCAGCAATGTGGAGAATGTGGCTGAGCATTCGATGCATCCTGCGGGCAGCGAAGGTGCCGTTTGCATTAACTGCCACATGCCCAAAACAGAATTCGGAAGAATGGTGCGCAGCGATCATTCATTCAGGCCACCAATGCCCGAAGCAACCATAAAGTTCGGATCACCCAATGCCTGCAACATTTGTCACACCGATAAATCGCCTGAATGGGCTAACCAGCAAGTGAAAAAACGGGCAAATAAAAACTACCAGGATGAAACGCTTTACTGGGCACAGCTTATAAAAGAAGCCCGTGCAGGAGAATGGAAACGGCTTGATGAGATGCTGGACATTATCCAAAAAGATGAATTGAATGAGGTAGTTGTCACCTCTTTTCTAAGGTTGCTGGCTAATTGTCCCGATGAAAAAAAATGGGACCCCGTTATTCAGACTTTAAATAACAAATCACCGTTGGTGCGTGCAGCTAGCGCTGCCTCGCTGATTGGCAACTCTTCAGATAAATCAAAACATGCCCTGCTGGGTGCTGCAGCAGATGATTTCAGGCTGGTTCGTATATCAGCTGCAATATCGCTTGCAGGATTTGCAAATACACAATTCTCACCGGTTGAGGCACAGACGGTGGCAAAGGCAACTGATGAATACATGAATTCATTGGTCACCCGCCCCGACGACTGGAGCTCGCATTACAACGAAGGCATATTTCATCAGAACAGGGGCGATGCCAACAAAGCCCTGGAGTCGTATGAAACTGCAGCACGGCTTTACCCGGAATCGCTGATGCCGCTCATCAACAGCAGCGTTCTGTATTCCCACATCGGAAATCATCCGAAGGCGGAAGAGAACCTGAAGAAAGCAGTTGAGATCGATCCTGTCAATGAAGCTGCCAATCTGAACCTGGGCCTGCTTCTTGCTGAACAGGGAAGAATGCAGGAAGCCGAAACCGCTTTAAAAGCGGCTTTGAATGCCAATCCTCAACAGGCAGTTGCAGCATATAACCTCAGCGTGATTTGCTCACAGCGCAGTACCAACGAAGCCGTGCAGTATGCCCGGATTGCAGCAGAAGCCTACACCGAAGAACCTAAATATGCCTGGACCCTTGCCTATTATCTGTTGCAAAATAAACAAAGGGACGAGGCTGAAAAAACATTAAAGCAACTCATTGCCGATCATCCGCTTTATCTCAATGCCGTAAGTTTTCTGGCCGATATGTATATGCGGGAAGGAAATAACAAGCAGCTGAAAATCCTTTACGAGCAAACCTTGAAAATCGAAGGCATCCCTGAACAGGATAAAAGAGCCATTCAGCAGGCACTGGATGCTTTAAGCAGTATTTAAGGCGGAAGCACAGACACAGGCAAACAGGGGAAAGCCGATAGAAACAGTCTGCAGTTGGTAGTTTTCAAATGACATCAGGTAATGATAAATATTGGAGAAGTAAACAGTAAAAAGTGAACGGTGAACAGTCCATTTAAGGAATGGGCTATATTATTCAACAAATAACATGAGTAAGTCGACCACCATAATAACCTGAATAGACGAACATCTGGTGCAAGAGAAATACCAAGTAGTCATCTAACGGGCTGAAAGCCCAGGTTAATTCAGCCCGGTGGCAGCGCCCCGGGTAAACATGCCAACCAGCTGCTGCGGCGCAACTGCCAGCCCCGGTTTGAAATACATCCTATCCATGCGCCGCTATACTCCTTCTTGATTAAATGAACATTTATAAACCAAATCCGTTTTTTCAAAAAAACTAAAATTCATGCTTGCAATTATTTCACCGGCCAAAACTTTGGATTTCGAATCGAAACCTGTTATACCGGATTATACACAACCGGAATTTCTTGATGAATCGGAAAAGCTTGTTGAAAAGCTACGGAAAATGAAGCCAAAGAAACTTTCACAACTGATGAATGTTTCATCTTCACTTGCAGAATTAAACTTTCAACGCTTCCAGGAATGGCACCGGCCATTTTCACCGGAAAATGCAAAACAGGCTGTGCTGGCATTCCACGGTGAGGTTTACATTGGATTGGACGCTCCTTCCCTTTCGGAAGAGAAGCTTAAAAAATCTCAACAGAAACTACGAATATTATCGGGGTTTTACGGCGTACTCCGGCCGCTGGACTTAATGCAACCCTACAGGCTTGAAATGGGAACCTCGTTAAGCATTGGAAGAAAAAAAGATTTGTATGCTTTCTGGGGCGATAAAATCACTAATAAAATTCAGCAGGCCATCGATGAATCGGGCAGTAAAATATTGATCAATCTGGCGTCGAATGAGTACTTCAAAAGCATAAACAGCAAAAAACTGGATGCCAAAATAATTGCTCCTGCATTCAAGGACATGAAAAACGGGGAGTACAAAATCATCACTTTTTTTGCCAAAAAAACCCGGGGACTAATGACCCGGTTCATTTTGGAGAACGAACTAAAGCATCCTGACGATTTGCAGGCTTTCGATGCCGACGGTTATCATTACAACCCCAGGCTATCAAAACCAGGCAAACCTGTTTTTACACGAGGTTAAGGGACAAACGGATTGCGGTCTGCTCATTTCATCGGGACGAGCGGATTCCGATCCGCTCATTTTAGTGGGAGGAGCGAATTCCGATTCGCTCATTCTCTCCTCTAATAACAAATGTCTTTCAATCAGCGGTTCGGAAACCGCTGCTCCAAGGGCTGGAAACCGCTGCTCCCGAAATTGGAAACCTCTGAACGCGTTCACTTTTACCCCAGTAGTTTATCGGCCATGGCATCGGCCAGACTCAGCAAATGTTCTTTGTTCTCTTTGCGCAATGCCCCCTTTTCTTCAATCGGGTCGTAAACCAGCTCCCACTTGATGTTTTCGGCAAACACCTTCAGGTTCTTTACCCCACCTCCGTTCCACAAAAAGTTACCAAAGATTCCCAGGTAATGATCTTTAGGAGCCATGTGCTCAATTGTAGAGAGCAGGATTTCCACATTTGGAAACATTGAATTGTTGTAGGCGGGGCTACCCACTATAAAACCCTTGTATTTGAAAACATCGTTGATGATATAAGAGGCATGTGTTTTTGAAGCATCGTATACCCGTATATTTTTTATGCCACGTTCAGCCAGTCTGCGAGCAATTACCTCAGCCATTTTCTGGGTATTGCCGTACATCGAGCCATAAACGATTACCACACCGGTGTCGAGATCGTAGGAACTCCATTTGTTATACCGGGTAAGCACCCAGTTGAGATCAGTACGCCATACAGGACCGTGTGTAGCAGCTATCATTTTTATATCGAGTGGCGCCAGCTTTTTAATGGCACGTTGGGTATGCGCACAATATTTACCAACTATGTTGGTAAAATAACGCATCACTTCAATTTCATAAAAATCGAGGTTGATTTCATCGTCGAAAATACCTCCATCGAGCGTTCCGTAGCTTCCGAATGCATCGCCCGAAAACAATATCTTGTTGGTTTCCTCGTATGTTACCATGGTTTCAGGCCAGTGTACCATAGGGATCGTTTGGAATTGCAGGCGGTGCTTACCAAGCTCCAGAACTGAATCATCATGCACCATAAGCACATTTTCCGGCTCCTTATAAAATGACTCAACCAATGCAAAAGTTTTTTTATTCCCTACAAGTGTTATCTCCGGATATTTTTGAATAATTGCTCTGAGCGCCCCGGAATGGTCGGGCTCCATATGGTTTATTACCAGGTAATCAATCTTACGGTTGCCAATGATTTCTTCGATGCTGTCGATGTAATCATCAATAAACGAACGTTCAACCGTATCAATTAAAGCAATCTTTTCGTCAACTAACAGGTATGAATTGTAGGAAATACCATATGGAATGGGCCAGATATTTTCAAACAAGGAGGTACGCCTGTCGTTGTACCCCAAAAAATAAATATCTTCTGCAAGATTTACATATTGCATGATTCTTGTTTTAATGTTCAGGTCGCGAAATTAATGAAATTAAAGAGATTGTCAGAACATAATAATTGTAAAAGAGGAAATACTAAATTTGCTTTATCTTTAGTCGCAGTTTTATTTGAAATAAATATCATTGGGAGGAAAATGTAAATTCTCCTATATACCAGAATATTTCTCAGGATGGGATAGAAATATGAACAGTGAGAAATTAAAAAAATACAGTAGGTTACTAAAAATGAAATTATATTCAAAGAAAATATTAAATGGCATTAAATAAAAAAAATCGTGTAATGACTTTCCCCCGGGTGGGAAAATTTATAATAATATTTTTTGCCTTTGCCTTTATCTTGGCAGCCTTACGCGGTTACCAGCTTTATTTATACATTTTCAATGAGAATGTAAAAACTGAGCATGCTCTAATTATTCCGGAAGGCGCTACCTACAATCAGGTTGTGGATTCGTTGCAGGCCAACGATATAATTCTCAATTACAAGGCATTCCATTGGGTTTCTAAAAAGAAGAATTATCCGGAATCAGTGAAGCCGGGAAGGTACCTTCTCAGGGAGAATATGAACACCAACCAGATAGTCAACAAGCTCAGGGCCGGTGAGCAGGACCCGGTAAATGTCATCTTCAGCAATGCCCGCTTTAAGCAGGAAATGGCCGGTAAAGTGAGCCGTCACATACAGGCCGACTCGCTTTCCATATTGGAGCTGTTTAACGATACGGCAAGAATCAGGGAATGGGGGTTTACTCAGGAAACCTATAAAGCTATGTTCATTCCCAATACCTACCAGTTTTACTGGACCACCGATGCCAGTGAATTTGCCGAAAGGATGAAAAAGGAATTTGACCGGTTTTGGAATGAAGATCGACGTGAAAAAGCAGAATCCATTGGACTGACACCGGTGGAAGTTACAACCCTGGCATCGATAGTACAGGAAGAAACAGCCAAAAAAGAAGAACTGAGCCGCGTGGCAGGACTATACATCAACAGGCTGAACCGGGGAATGCCCCTGCAGGCCGACCCTACAGTTAAATTTGCTGTAGGTGATTTTTCCCTCCGCCGGATTCTTAACGTTCATCTCGAAACAGATTCTCCCTATAATACCTATTTGTACGCAGGATTGCCACCCGGACCTGTTAATTTTCCTGAAGTTTCAGCAATTGAAGCCGTTCTGAGTTACGAAGAACATAAATATTTATACATGGTTGCCCGTGAAGATTTTTCAGGCTATCACAATTTTGCCACGACGCTTGCCGAACATAACCGTAATGCAAATAAGTACAGGGCGGCACTTGATAAGTTAAGGATTTACAAATAATTCTAATACTTTGCTAAATTGATTTCAGCATCTTTAAGAATAATTCCGGTGTTAAAACAACCAGATTGCTCCTGGAATAATCTTTCGTATTTCTGGTCAAAATAATCTCAATAGATTCTGATTTTTCAGCTGCACAATTTTGTAATGCATCTTCAAAATCTTTAAATTCGGAATTTAAAGCATGAACTACTGTTTGTTTATCCATCAGGACAACATCGGTAAAGGAAAGCAACTGATTTAATTGTTCAATCACCTTTTTATGTTCTGCTGTTCGGCGAAGAAGATAATAAAGATTACTACAGATTACCGGTGTTATAAATCCTTTAACTTTACCAACCTCACATAGAGCTATAACTTTGGAAGAATGCACTGAAAAGGGCAACCTATCGAGAAATACATCCATAAGAACATCCGTATCAATCAGAATTTTTTTCACTTTCGATATATTTTCTTCTCAATGCTTCCGATAATTCTTTTTTATAATCAAAACCCATAGGGGCTTTAAAAGAACCTCTTAATGAATTTGTTATTGGAGCATCATTTAAATATTTATCCTGATCATCGGTTGTTATTGTCTTTAAGTAATTTTCAACAATGTTAGATAAGCTGTGTCCTCTGCTACGGGCAAATATTTTTGCCCGCTCAATAACTTTCTGTTCTATTGTTAATGTGAGTTTTGTATTCATTTTACAACTACATACATTTGATTGTAAAAATAACAAAATATTATAATACGTGCAAACTACTAATAAAATACACGTGCCCCATTAAACACAATTTACTTCTCTTTCCAGTTCCACTCCAAATTTTTCATAAACCTGTTGTTTCACTTTCTCCGAAAAATTTAATACTTCGTTACCTGTGGCCCCTCCGTAATTTACAAACACCAGGGCCTGTTTTGCATGAACACCAACATTCCCATCGCGATACGCTTTCAGACCGGTTTTCTCGATGAGCCACCCTGCAGCCAGCTTTGCTTTATCCATGTCAAGCGGGTAAACGGGTAAATCAGGATAGGTTTTCCTGATTTTTTCAGCCAGAGCTGTTTCTACGACAGGATTCTTGAAAAAACTGCCAGCGTTTCCCAGTTCATTCACATCGGGCAGTTTTGATGTGCGGATATCGATTACCGCCTGACGAATATTTTGCAGGTTGACTTCACCCAAAGCTTTGACCATCTCTTCTACCTGACCGTAATTCAGTCTGAATTCGGGGAATTTCTCGAGACGAAAAACCACTGAAGTGATAATGACCCGGTTTTTCAGCTCTCTTTTAAACAGGCTGTCGCGGTAGCCAAATTCACAGGCAACGGCCGGAAATTCAACATGCACTTTTTGCTGAAGATCGTATCCCTTTACCATCTCAATCACCTCACTTACCTCCTGCCCGTAGGCACCTATGTTCTGCACGGGGGCTGCTCCCACAAGCCCTGGTATAAGCGACAGGTTTTCCACACCTCCTAGCTGGAAACCAACACAGTACTTCACAAAATCGTCCCAGCTCTCCCCCGCCCCCACCTCCAGCCATACATTCTGGCGATCTTCCTTCACCTTTCCGATACCGGGAATATTGGGATGCAGTATCAGTCCGTTGAACTGGTTCAAAAACAATACATTGCTTCCACCTCCAAGAACAAACAAGGGCAGATCCTTCCATGATTTATTGGCATTGACGAATGTATCCAGGTCCTCAGGTTCGGTAAACTCGAAAAAATATCGCGATGTGGCCTCTACTCCAAATGTATTGTACGGCTTTAACGTTTGGTTTTCAGAAAAACGGATCATGTAAAAATTTTTTGGTAAAGATAGTTGAATCTGTTTAATCATAGATAATGGCAGGCTTCTGTGACAACTGTTTCTATTTCATGATAGCTATATAATCAAGAGGGATAAGAACATCCAGCCATTTTAAATATCGCTGTTAAAACTTACCTTTGCGCCCGCATGAATACATATGATGTCATAGTTATTGGAGCAGGAGCTTCCGGATTGCTGGCAGCCGGCCGTGCTGCAGGACTTGGAGCCAGGGTACTGGTATTGGAAAAAATGCGTTCGGAAGGCCGTAAGCTTTTAATTACCGGGAAGGGCAGGTGCAATATTACCAACGATGCTGCTCCTTCCGAATTCATTAAGCATGTATTTCCCGATGGCCGGTTTTTGCGAAATGCCTTTTCTCATTTTTATGCCAAAGACATCATTGAATTACTAAAAGAGCACGGTGTTGAATCAACCCTCGAACGGGGGGGCAGATACTTCCCGGCCAGCAATAAATCGCTCGATGTGTTGCGGGCACTGCTTAAGTGGGTTAAAGAACAGAAGGTGGAGATCCGCTGCGGACAAAGCGTAGAAAGGATTATCGCAGAAAACGGAAAGGTTCAGGGGGTAGAATCGAACAAAGAAGTTTATAATGCACCGAATGTAATACTGGCAACAGGTGGAAAATCATACCCTGCAACCGGCTCCACAGGAGATGGATACGAGTTGGCAAAAAGTGTGGGACATACCATCATAAAGCCAATCCCTGCCCTGGTGCCACTGGAAACCAGTGGAGACCTTGCCCAGCGGCTGCAGGGATTAAACCTCAAGAATGTAAAAGCAGTGGTTTGGGTGGATGGTAAAAAAGCAGGTGATGCATTCGGCGAAATGTTGTTTACCCACTTCGGACTGTCGGGGCCAATCATACTTACCTTAAGCCGCATTGCAGTGGCAGCACTGCAAAACAACAGCAAAGTGGAATTCACAATCGACTTAAAGCCGGCACTCGATGAACAGAAGCTTGATAACAGGCTTTTGCGTGATTTAAATGAGCATGGAAAAAAGCATCTGTCAAACATATTCCGCAATTGGTTACCGGCTTCCATGATCCCTGTTTTTATAGAAGACCTTAAGCTTGATCCGGATAAAATGTGCCACCAGGTGTCATCAAACGAACGAAAACAGATAAGGCACATGATGAAAAATTTGCGGTTTGAGGTAATAAAGCACCGCTCTTTTAAAGAAGCCATTATTACAGCAGGAGGTATTTCTACCAAAGAAATCTCACCAAAAACTATGGAATCAAGGTTGGTAAAAGGTCTCTATTTTGCCGGCGAACTGATTGACCTGGATGCAGAAACCGGTGGGTATAACCTTCAGATAGCCTGGTCGACCGGCTGGCTTGCCGGAAGCTCGTGCTTCACCAAAGAGAATTGAAATATTTACTTACTCCAAAAATCTTTTACTTATTCCCGATTCATTTTTTACATACTGCATTAGCATAACGAAAATGCATAACATATGTTTATAACTAAATTGCATAAATTGAAGTATTTGGTTTAAATTTATACATAAAATTCTAATTTAGAAGATCCGCTTACTGAAGGGAGTAAAAAGTATTTCAATTTTGATGATTCAGAAAGAAACAAAAACATCATGGAAGATATAATCAGACAAATCAGAAATGAATTAGACCAACAGGCCGATGAAAAAACACGAGAATCGGCCAAACGCTTTTTTAAAGAAGAAGTCAAAACCTATGGGGTAAAATCAAATCAGTTAAGAAAAGTAGCAAAGGAGTATTATAAAAAAGCAGGACCAATTGAAAAAGCAGAATTGTTTAGGCTATGCGAAGAGCTTTGGGAATCGGGTTATCTGGAGGAAAGCTTTATAGCCTGTGAATGGTCATACCTTGCACGTAAAAGCTTTGAACCGGACGATTTTAGGGTATATGAAAGCTGGTTGAACAGATTTGTCGACAACTGGGCTTCGTGTGATACCTTTTGCAACCACACCATTGGAGGGTTTATTGAAAAGTATCCCGATTATCTGTCGGATTTAAAAGGCTGGACCAAATCGGATAACCGCTGGGTACGCCGGGGAGCAGCCGTCTCTTTAATTGTACCGGCAAGGAAAGGCAAATACCTGAACGAGATTTTGGAAATTGCAGATGCATTGTTGACCGATGGAGATGATATGGTTCAAAAGGGTTATGGATGGATGCTGAAGGTGGCAAGCCAGACACACCAAAAAGAGATTTACGATTATGTGATGAGCCGTAAAAACGAAATGCCCCGGACAGCCCTCCGTTATGCCATTGAAAAGATGCCTGATGAGATGCGAAAGGAAGCAATGAAAAGGGGCTAGGAATATGGCAGATATTAATCAAAAAAATTAATCCTACCTTTGAAATTTAATTAGAAAATAATTTACAAACAGTCATAAAGGTAAGGATATGGCCACAAACCAACCGCTGGCTGAACGATTACGGCCCAGGCATCTAGATGACTACATCGGGCAGGAACATTTGGTGGGTAAGAATGCTGTACTGCGCAGAATGATCGAATCGGGTAACCTCTCTTCGCTTATATTATGGGGGCCTCCGGGGGTCGGTAAAACAACTCTGGCAAAAATTATTGCCAATACACTTGAGAGGCCTTTTCATACCCTGAGCGCAGTAAGCTCCGGGGTGAAAGATGTACGCGAAGTGATAGAGAAAGCAAAAAAGCAGCAATTCTTCAATAAACCTAATCCTATCCTGTTCATCGATGAAATCCACCGTTTCAGCAAGTCGCAGCAGGATTCGCTGCTGGGTGCAGTTGAGGACGGAACCATTACCCTCATCGGAGCCACTACCGAGAACCCTTCATTCGAGGTCATTTCTCCCCTCCTCTCCCGCTGCCAGGTATACATACTGGAGCCACTTGGTAAAGAAGACCTGTTAAAGCTGGTTGACAGTGCCATCAGAAAAGACAGTGAACTGAAAAATAAAGAAATCACTATAACAGAATCAAATGCCATGCTCCGGTTTTCGGGTGGCGATGCACGTAAGCTGCTGAATGTACTTGAACTGGTGGTCCTTTCAGATGACGGTGATGTGGTGGAGATAACGGATGATAAGGTAACTGCACGCCTTCAAAAAAACCTTGCTATGTACGACAAGCAAGGTGAAATGCACTACGACATTATATCGGCATTCATCAAGAGTGTGCGCGGAAGCGACCCGGATGCATCTATTTATTGGCTGGCCCGCATGATTGAAGGCGGCGAAGATGTAAAGTTCATTGCCCGCAGATTGCTAATACTGGCTACCGAGGATATCGGGCTGGCTAATCCCAATGCCCTGCTTCTGGCGCAAAGCACCTTCGATGCCGTGCATCAGATAGGTTATCCGGAAGCCAGGATTGTGCTGTCGGAATGTACTATTTACCTGGCTACTTCCCCCAAAAGCAATTCTGCTTATATGGCCATAGACGAAGCGCTGGCCCTGGTGCGTAAAACCGGTAATTTACCCGTTCCGCTTCACATCCGCAATGCACCTACCAAGCTCATGAAGGAAATCGGATATGGCAAGGATTACAAATACGCACATTCGTATGAGGGCAATTTTGTTGAACAGGAATTTCTACCTGCAGAAATAAAAAACCAGCGGTTTTATAAACCCGGTAAAAACCAGCTGGAAATTAAAATACTGGAACGATTGCAAAAATGGTGGGGTAAGCGGTTTGGAGGGAACTGAAATTTGTTACTGTTGTTATTGTTATAAAATACACAATTCAATATTGACAATTTGCATCTCAAACGGAAATAATTATGATAGAACAACTGGAGATTACACTGCCAAAATTCAACAGAGGGTACCATTTAATAACATCCCTGATAGAGAAACAGCTGCCCCCACTCCCGGAAAAGGGATTGCTCCACATTCTGGTAAAGCATACATCGGCAGGAATCACAATTAATGAAAATGCCGATCCATCGGTCAGAACCGATTTTGAATCGTTCATCAACAAAATGATTCCGGAAGATGATCCGGTTTACATTCACACCTATGAGGGCAGTGACGATATGCCTGCTCATATAAAGAGTTCTCTATTTGGTGCTGAACTGACCATTCCAATTACGAATCATCGCTTGAATTTAGGTATGTGGCAAGGAATATATTTGTGTGAATTTCGTAATCATGGGGGAAGGAGAAAAATCTTAGCTACGATAATTGGTTAATTAGTTTTACTGTTGAATATATGTTTTTTAATGATTTTGGTCTTTGCCATCAATAAAAGCACGAATACCTAATAATTTGCTGAGCATCGACATAAGTGCATGTTGTTTATAATTTTTATCTACTTTATTCTATCAGGATGAATGAAATAAATTATTAATAATCAATAAAATAGGTTGCTCTTATTTAAATGACTAACTTGCCAAGTTTCAACTTTAATAAAGGTTGATTTTGTCTGAATTTAATCGTCTTCGTATGAAAATTGAAACAGACGAATAAATAATAACGGATGCAACTTTAATATAATATGATAAAAAAAGAAAAAAATGCGTGAATCAGTCATTGCTAAGGTTAAGAGGACAAAACTTGCAGATGAATTGGTTATCGCAAATATAGAGAAAGAAGACCGTGCAGCAGAGTTAGTCATTGCTAATGCAGAGAAAGCAAACCGTGCTGATGAATTAGTTATTGCTGATGCAGAGAAAGCAGACCGTGCAGATGAATTAGTCATCGCAAATTTAGAGAAAGCAGACCGTGCAGCAGAGTTAGTTATTGCAAATTTAGAGAAAGCAAACCGTGCAGCAGAGTTGGTCATTGCAAATTTAGAGAAAGCAGACCGTGTAGCAGAGTTAGTTATTGCTGATGCAGAGAAAGCAAAACGTGCAAATGAATTAATCATTGCTAATAAGGAACTTGCTTTTCAAAACTCAGAAAAAGAAAAACGTGCAGATGAATTAATCACTTCAAATATAGAACTAACCCAATTACTTCAACTAAATACTGACAAAGACCGCTTCATCTCTATTCTTGGACACGATTTAAAAAGTCCGTTTAATAACCTACTTGGTTTATCTGAACTCTTAACAGAAAACATTCATAACTACGATATTGATACAATAGAAAAATTAGTAAATGGTATAAATATATCTGCACAAAATGCACACAATTTACTGGATGATATACTGGTGTGGGCAAATAGTCAGCAAGGCAGTTTTCCATTCAACCCACAGAATCTGAGTCTAATAGATGTTTGTATTGGTGTGCTAAAAACTCTTAAGCCAATTGCTGATGCAAAAAACATCGTAATTAATTGTCTTGCAGAAGACCACTTAAATGTTTTTGCAGATACAGACATGCTAAAAACTATACTAAGAAATCTTGTGTCAAATGCCATTAAGTTTACAAACAACGGTGGCGTAATAAATATTAGTGCAGAGGAAATTGCTCGAAATGTAACAATATCAGTTTCAGATAATGGTGTTGGAATATCTACTGATGATTTATCAAAACTTTTTGAAATATCAGAAGTTAATACAACAAAAGGTACAGCAAAAGAGACTGGAACTGGTCTGGGATTATTGATATGCAAAGAATTTGTGGAAAAACACCAAGGTAGAATCTGGGTTGAAAGCGTGTTGGGGAAAGGAAGTGATTTTAAATTTACTCTGCCTTGTTGTGCTTAATCTTCTTCAAACGTGCTCCCTGCTCCAATTTAGCCAGTTCTTCGTCTTCATTATACTGTTTTAGTGCCAAGCCATTCCCTGTCTTATAGGTTCTTTATTTATGTTCAAATCTCCTACCACTAAATAATCCAAGTGTCCTGACTAATCTATCTTTATCTGATTTTACTATTTTAACCTGTTTGCCAAACTGTAACATTAAAAATAGTTTTAACTAAATAATTACGAATATTATATGTATTAATTTGTATTAACTATGTCATGCCTGCCAATCTGAAGTCATCGGTTATAGGAGCCGAGATAACCATTCCAATCACGAATCAACGACTGAACCTGGGAACATGGCAGGGGATTTATTTCTGTGAATTCCGAAATTATGGGGGCACAAGAAAGGCAGTCATTACAATTTATTCGTGAAGAACATCGATCAGTTATAACAGTTGTTCTAAAATTATCTTCACTAATATGAATTATTCTTTTGTATTTGAATTGAAAGAAAATTTAAGTGCCGGATTGTATCAGAGGTAATAGTAGTATGAAAACTATCTGATTATACTGAAGAAAAATGAATAACCTGAGTTTTATTGTTTTCCTGGTCCATTAAAAATGTTATTTTGCCGCCTAAACAAACCATAGAATAGAATGCAAAGAAAATTACTCATGGGTGTTGAGGCTATTGGCCAGGCAGCCGTTGATGCAGGGATATCGGGAGTATACGCCTATCCAGGTACACCATCAACAGAGATAACAGAATACATTCAGCATAATAAACTGGCGATTGAACGCAACATTCACCGCGAATGGTCAGCCAACGAAAAAACAGCACTGGAAGCAGCGTTGGGAATGTCGTATGCAGGAAAAAGAAGTCTGGCCTGCATGAAACATGTGGGATTGAATGTTGCAGCCGATGTATTTATGAATATGGCCATAACCGGCATAAACGGCGGTCTGGTCGTAGTTGTTGCCGATGATCCTTCGCAGCATTCCTCACAAAACGAACAGGACTCCCGCTTTTACGGCAAGTTTGCCATGATTCCTGTATTTGAACCATCCAATCAGCAGGAAGCTTACGACATGACTTATGAAGCCTTTGAATTCTCTGAAAAAACAGGCCTTCCGGTTATGCTGCGCATTCCCACACGACTGGCACATTCACGTGCAGGAGTTGTTTCAAGGCCGGTACAGAATGAAAATCCGCTTCATTTGCCTTCAAACCCCATGCAGTTTATGCTTCTTCCTGCATATGGAAGAAAATACTACCAAAACCTTCTTGATAAGCAAAACTGGCTTATCCGGCTTTCTGAAGAGTCTTCCTATAACGACTATTTTGAAGGTAAAGACAAAAGCCTTGGCATCGTTTGCTGCGGGATTGCCTATAATTATTTAATGGAAAACTATCCTGAGGATAACTGTCCTTATCCTGTAGTGAAAATCTCACAGTATCCCATTCCGGAAAAGTTGCTTCACAAACTTGAAAAGGAATGCGATGAGCTGCTGGTGGCAGAAGAAGGATACCCCCTGGTAGAAGAACAATTAACTGATTTTTTCGGAAAAGGAACCAGGGTATGGGGCAGGTTAAACGGAGCACTTCCCCGAAAAGGAGAGCTCAACCCCGACCATCTTGCAAAGGCATTGGGCAAAGAGTTGAAAGAACCGCTTAAGATGCCTGAGACACTCGCCGGGAGGCCACCGTCGTTATGCGCAGGATGCGGTCATCAGGATTCTTATGAAGCATTGAATGAAGTAATTGCAGATGCAGGTAACGGAAGGGTATTCGCCGACATTGGCTGCTATACGCTGGGTGCACTGCCACCTTACAGTACAATCAATACATGTGTAGATATGGGAGCTTCCATAACAATGGCCAAAGGGGCAGCCGATGCAGGGCTTGTACCTGTATTTGCCGTTATTGGCGATTCCACATTTACCCACTCAGGCATCACAGGTCTGCTCGATTGCGTTGTCGAGAAAACGAATATTAACATACTTATTGTAGACAATGAGACGGTAGCCATGACAGGTGGACAGGATTCCTCGGCTAAGGGCAGGATTGAAAAAATCTGCGAAGGTGTTGGTGTCGATCCGGAACACATCCGGTTGTTTGTTCCCCTGAAAAAGAATCATATCGAAATTGTGCAAATCATTCGTGAAGAGATGGCATTTAACGGAGTCTCTGTAATTATTGGCCGCAGAGAATGTGTCCAGCGGATTGCAAAGACAAAGAAAATGAACAAAGCAATAAAACAGGTATAAAATGAAAACAGACATCATATTGTCAGGCGTAGGCGGACAGGGAATACTTTCGATTGCCGCATCACTGGGTGCTGCTGCACTCAATGAAAATTATTATCTGAAACAGGCTGAAACACATGGCATGAGCCAGCGCGGGGGAGCTGTGGTATCACACCTTCGCATTGCCGACCATCCCATATATTCCGATCTTATTCCTATAAGCAATGCCGATCTTATACTTTCAGTGGAACCAATGGAATCACTACGTTACCTGCCTTATCTTTCCCCTGAAGGGAGCCTGGTTACCAATACTGCTGAGTTTGTAAATATTCCGGATTATCCTGACCTGGAGGAAACATTTACAGAGCTTGCAAAGAACATAAACATCATACGAATTGATGCCGACAGGATAGCAAAGGAAACAGGAAATCCGAAAGCTTCAAACATGGTGATGTTGGGAGCTGCCTCACCTTTCATTGCCATTCATGATGAAATTATTATTAAAGGCATTGAGACAATCTTTAAAGCCAAAGGTGAGAAAATTGTGGAAATGAACATTGAAGCATTTAAGGCAGGCAGGGAATTTACATTGAGTAAAAGCTGAAAGCATTCTGAAAAGAGAGGATATACTTAATAACAAATGCAGAAATTCTTTTGGGGCAAAGCCGGCAATGACTGATTCATTCTGTAAATTAATGATAAATAATGAAACGATTATTTCCGATCATTTTCCTTCTCTTCTTTTACGCATTTTTCATTTCCTGCAGCTCATCCGAAAGGAATCCCTTCTGGAACGAGGGGTCGCCTTTGTTTGAAACACAGGAAATATTTTCCAATGAAAGGTTTCCCAATGTAATTGTAGCCAAAGATGGTTCTGTGATAGCATCCTGGGGCAGCCAAAACATAAGGGTAAGGAGAAGTGACGATGGTGGCGAAACATGGGGACCTGAAATAACGGTTTCGGATTCCGGATTTCATGGTGGAGGTACACTTTTGGATGTAAGCACCGGCGATATACTGTTATTCGTGGAAGAAAGCCATCCGCCGGCACCGCTAACCATATACAGGAGTAAGGATAATGCCCTGACATGGATACCTGAAAAAGCAGTCATAAATGCCAACAGTTTTGGCCACATTCCATCAATGCACATGAATGAACACGGCATCACACTTCAATATGGTCATTACAAGGGAAGGCTTATCCGACCTTCACGGCACTATGGAGGAGGTAATGACCGTCAGTATTGGAACAGCCATTATACCAACGCCATATACAGTGATGACGGAGGAAGAATCTGGCAGTCAAGCGAACCTTTTCCGGCTTTCGGCACAGGAGAAGCAGCAATTGCAGAACTGGAAAACGGTACGATATATTACAATTCCCGCCGGCATAAGTCAACCGACGGACTTAACCCGCGCATGAGGCATATTGCCTGGAGCTGCAATGGCGGTAAAACCTGGGAAAACTTGTCGGTAAGCAAGGAATTGCCGGACGGTGCCCAACATACCGACTACGGTTTAATGGCGGGTTTGATCAGACTACCTGTAGAAGGGCACGATATTTTGATTTACAGCAATATAGATGTTCCTGCCGAAAGATCGGAAGAGGATGTCCCTTTCGAACTGCGAACCTCCCGCCGATTGAACGGATCGGTATGGGTTAGTTTTGACGGCGGTAAGACCTGGCCTGTAAAGCGGGTGGTTGATAAAGGCAGCTTTGCTTATTCTTCATTGGCAGCAGGACGTGAAGGCACACCATCGGAAGGTTTTATTTATTTGCTTTACGAAAGTGAAGGAGGTGCAAAAATTGCCCGGTTTAATCTGGCATGGCTTACCGGAGGAACAGACTGGAAAACATTTATCCCATGAAACAAATGCAATTCTTTGTATTTCCTCATAATTAAATATCTTTAGGGCATAACCAATTATATGTCCTAAAAAATGAAAAGAAGAAATTTTATTAAAACCACAGGTTTAGTAGCGGCTGGTGCAGGTATTGCAGGATCAGCCACTGCGGGAAACCTTCTTAATCCAACAAAAAACAATTTACCCCGCTGGAAAGGTTTTAACCTCCTTGATTATTTTTCTCCCCGTGCAGGAAATGCCCGTTCGATGACAACCGATGAAGACTTAAAATGGATGGCCGACTGGGGATTTGATTTCGTAAGGCTTCCCATGGCCTATCCCCGTTATGTAAATTACGACCCGTCAAAAAACATTACACCCGATGATATTCTTGACTTCAACGAAAAAGAAGTGGATAACATACAGTCGCTTGTAGAGCGGGCCAATAAATATGGTCTACACATGAGTATCAACCTTCACAGGGCACCAGGATTTTGCGTAAATGCAGGGTTTAATGAACCATACAATCTGTGGCAGGATGAAGAGGCACAGCAAGCCTTTTACCAGCACTGGAGCATGTGGGCAAAACGCTTCGCACATCTGACACCGAAACAGATTAGTTTCGACCTGGTAAATGAACCATGTACCCGCGAAGATATGAATGACCAGCACTCCCGTCGTGGAGCCATACCGGGACAATTATACAGGGAAGTCGCCAAAAAATCGATGGAAACTATCCGTCAGCACAATCCAAAACATATGGTCATTGCCGACGGGAACAATGTAGGAAGCGATGTAATTCCTGAAATTTTTGATCTGGAAATAGGCCAAAGCTGCCGTGGCTATTACCCGCATTACATTTCTCATTACAGGGCTTCGTGGGTATTTAAAAATCCTGATGATGCACCTCCCGTAGTGTGGCCAGGTGTAATTGACGGAAAGAAATTCAGCAAAAAGGATCTCGAAGATTTTTATGCACCCTGGATCGATGCCGTAAATAAAGGTGTCGGCGTTCATTGCGGGGAGTGCGGATGCTATAATGAAACCCCTCATGAAGTTTTTCTTTCGTGGTTTGGAGATGTACTCGATGTGTTGACACAACATGATATTGGTTATGCCCTTTGGAACTTCAGAGGGGATTTTGGTATTCTTGATTCCGGGAGAAAAGACGTTGCCTATGAAGACTGGCATGGTCATAAGCTCGACAGAAAGCTTCTGAATTTACTGATGAAATATTGATTTGTTAAACGGGTAGATAAAATCGGATTATCTGCCCCATTTTTTTTCTATTAAAAAGAATTATCTTTAAAAGTCAGTATAATGATTCTAACGGAATATGGTAAATTGACCCAATCCTCAGAATTAATTAAACCAGTAAGTGAAATAACTCATAAATTTAATTTTCACAATGTCCTGAAGACTTTCATCCATAAAAACTATATAAACTGATTGCTATGAAGAAATCGCTGATCTCCCTTGCTTTTATTCTTACATTTATTTTCTGCAACGGGCAAAATGAGAGTAATTTTGTACCCATTTATGAGGAGAGTAAAGTTCCCGACTTCGAAATTCCTGATCCACTGACATCGTTTAGCGGTAAGAAAATCAAAAACAGTCGCCAGTGGGAAAAAGTGCGCCGTCCTGAACTGCTGAATTTTTTCACAGAAAATGTCTATGGAATAGTTCCGGGTGATCTTGAAATATCAAAATGGGAGGTAGTTGAACAGAGCGATAAGGCCCTTAATGGTAAAGCTCAGCGTAAGCAGGTAGAGGTTGTTTTTAATCAAAACGGAAAGACACTTTCATTCAATATCCTTATGTACATCCCGCAAAAAGCAGAGAATGTGCCTCTTTTCCTGGGTTATAATTTTTATGGAAACCATTCAGTTTACAACGATGAAAACATACTTATTTCCGGAGCCTGGGGTCGCAACAATGAAACAAAAGGAATTACCGATCATCGTTTAACTGAAAAGGGCCGGGGAGTAAGCAGAGACAGCTGGCAGGTGGAAAGAATAATTGATGCAGGCTATGGTCTGGCTACTATCTTTCATGGTGAAGTAGATCCCGACAAAGAAGATTTTAATGATGGCATTCATCCATTTTTCTATAAAGAAGGCCAGCAAACGCCTGCAATCAATGAATGGGGAACGATCGCAGCCTGGGCATGGGGGTTAAGCCGTGCAATGGATTACCTGGAGCAGGATACAGATGTGGATGCATCCAAAGTTATTGTTTTTGGTCACTCCCGCTTAGGAAAGACTTCCCTGTGGGCCGGCGTAACTGATGAGCGTTTTGCCGGGGTTATTTCCAATAATTCAGGTTGTGGAGGTGCAGCCCTTTCAAAGCGTCAGTTTGGTGAGACTGTAGGCAGAATTAATAATGCTTTTCCACATTGGTTTGCCGATAATTTTACAAAATACAATGAAAATGAAAAAGCCCTACCTGTCGACCAGCACGAATTACTGGCATTGATTGCACCCCGCCCCGTTTATGTGGCCAGTGCTGAAGAAGACCTGTGGGCCGACCCGCGGGGAGAATTTCTTTCTGCATTCTATGCTACACCAGCGTATAATCTTTACGGGAAAGAAGGCATCCCCTCAAAAGATATGCCTGGCATTAATCAGCCTATACTGAACTCTGTAGCATATCATACACGACCCGACGGACACGGAGTAACTGCATACGACTGGGAGCAATACATAAAATGGGCAAACCGGAATTTCTTAAAAAAAGAGGTGTATGAACCCAAAACGCATGTATCCATTGAAGGTGAAAAATTCCTGATCAATGGGGAACCTACTTTCAAGGGAAGAGAATGGAAAGGAAGTGAAGTTGAGGGGCTGTTACCCAACTCCCGCATGGTACAGGGGGTATTCGACGATTTAAACCCCGAAACCGTAGCTAAATGGAAATATCCCGATACCAGAAAATGGGACGCTGAACGAAATACAAACGAATTTATAAAAGCTATGCCCGAATGGAGAAACCATGGCCTGCTGGCATTTACAATCAATTTTCAGGGAGGAAGTCCGGAAGGGTATTCGAAATCTCAGCCGTGGGAAAACAATGCCTTCGAACCCGACGGGACCCTGCGGAGTGCCTATGCTGATCGTATGGAGCGCATTGTAAAAAAAGCCGATGATCTGGGAATGGTGGTCATCCTTGGCATATTTTACTTTGGCCAGGATGAACGTTTGCAGGATGAAAATGCCGTCATCGCTGCAGTTGACAATACGGTAGATTGGATACAAAACAACGGTTTTACCAATGTCATTATTGAAGTAGCCAACGAAAGTGACAACAGGGGGTACCAACAAGACATCATAACTAAAGAAAGAATCCATGAACTGATTTTGCACATTAAAAAGAAGGCCCCGGAGTTGCTGGTTTCAACAAGTTTTAACGGTGGCTCCATTCCACCCGAAAAAGTGGTGGAAGTCTCTGATTATGTTTTAATTCACGGAAATGGCGTTCATGAACCTGCCCGGATTACCGAAATGGTTGAAACTGTGCGATCCCTCCCCTCCTACCGTCCAATGCCCATTGTTTTTAATGAAGACGACCACTTCGATTTCGATAAGCCGGTAAATAATTTTGTGAATGCCACAAAAGCATATGCCTCCTGGGGATACTTCGATTTCAGGATGAAAGATGAAGGATTTGATGAAGGCTATCAAAGTGTTCCGGTAAACTGGGAGATCAGCTCTGAACGTAAAGAAGGCTTTTTTGATAAGGTAAAAGAAATATTTATAGATTAAATAAACATGAAATCGTTTAAAATAGCAGTTGTTCCCGGCGACGGTATTGGGCCGGAGATTGTTCCGGCAGCTCTTAAGGTTGTGGATGCCCTTGGAGAAAACGAAGGTTTCCGTCTTGAGAAAGATTACTTTTCCTGGGGAGCAGGTAATTATCTTAATACAGGAGAATTTATGCCATCAAACGGACTTAAAATCCTTAAACCTTTTGATGCCGTTTTCTTCGGTTCTGTTGGGTTACCCGAAGTGGATGACACACTCCCTGCAAAAGACTATACCTTTAAGGTAAGAACCGGCTTTCAGCAGTATGTAAATTACCGACCGGTGCGCACCTGGCCCGGTTTTCATGGCCCATTGAAGGATAAAAAGAATATTGATTTTGTGGTAGTCCGTGAGAATACTGAAGGTGAATTCGTACAGGTGGGAAGACAATTCATGCCTGACTCACCAAATGGAATGGGAATCGATACGAGTGTTTTTACCCGGCAAGGCATTGAGCGAGTAGCCCATTATGCATTTCAGCTTGCTCAAAGGCGCAGGAAAAAGGTTCACCACATTACCAAATCAAATACTTTGATTAACAGCCTTACCTATTGGGACCGGGTAATTAAGGAAGTTGCCCTTCAATACCCCGATGTAGAACATTATCAAATGTACATCGATAACTGTTCAGCCAATTTTGTGCTGCGCCCTGAACTATTCGACGTGGTACTTACCACCAATCTATTTGGCGATATACTCAGCGATTTGGGGGGTGCCATTATGGGAAGCCTCGGATTGGGAGGCTCCGGGAATATCAATCCTGAAAGAGAATATCCTTCCATGTTTGAACCCATTCATGGCTCAGCACCGGATATTGCAGGGCGAAATGTCGCAAATCCTCTGGGAACAATCTGGTCGGCAGCACTCATGCTTGAACATTTGGGAGAAACTGTTGCGGCTGATAAGTTAATGGCAGCTATGGACAAAACCTGCACAGAAGGGATCCTCCCGGTTGATCTGGGAGGAAAGTCCGGAACAAATGAAATTGCAGATGCAATCATCCGGCATCTGGAATAATTGCATCAGGATTTAGCCTGGTTAGATGATATTCGTGAGAAAGTTATAGCTAATATTAATGAAATACATCGATGTAACATTAACTTATGAACCCGGAATGCGGGGGGTGGAATTTGAACCGGCAAAAGTTCTTTCCAAAGATGGCTGGAATGCCATAACACTTAATCTATACTCCCATGCCGGAACGCATATGGATGCTCCTGTCCATTTTGGGGTGAGCGAAAAGTCAATCGAACAGACAGATCCCGCAAGGTACTTTGTCCAATGTCATCTGGTCGATTTACCGGGCATCAAACCCCGTTCGGAAATAAAAGTTGCTGATCTTGGCAACATTCCAGATCTGTTGCAAAAAAGAGAAGGCCTTATATTCAGAACCGGATGGAGCCGGCTCCTTAATGAACCTTTTTATCGTGATGGCCTGCCCGCAATAAGTGAAGAACTGGCAGTTTGGTGTGTGGATAAGGGAGTTTCCCTCATTGGTGTAGAGCCGCCTTCGATTGCCGATGTAAACAATCTTGAACAGCTGACAAAGATTCACCGCATTTTACTTGAGGCCGATATACTTATCGTGGAGGGATTGGTCAACCTCGAACAAATTACAAAACTCAAAGTGCAGGTTGTAGCGCTTCCACTTAAAATAAAGGATGGCGACGGAGCACCCTGCCGTGTAATTGTCATTGAAGATTAATCATGCTGAACTATAATGAAGTCATCAAATCCTTACCCCCTGAATTTCCGGAAATATTAACGGAGCAAAACAGGAATGCATTTTTAGATTCAAAAATGTCGATCATAGTTCTTGACGATGATCCAACAGGTACGCAAACAATTTATGATGTGCCCGTCCTAACCACCTGGGGGGAAGCAGAGATTGAAAACCTGCTGAATCAATCAGTCCCTCTGTTCTTTATCCTGACCAACTCGCGCAGCCTGAATTCTGAGAAAGCAGACCAACTCGCCATTGATATTGGCAAAAACATAAGGAATGCATCCGAAAAAACTGGACAAAATACACTGGCCATAAGCCGGGGTGACTCTACTTTGCGCGGGCATTATCCCAACGAAGTGCTTGCACTTGGAGAAGGATTGGGAATAAATACTGCCCCCCAAATAATAATACCGGCTTTTTTCCAGGGAGGCAGAATAACTGTTGACGATGTACATTATGTGCGTGATGGCGATAATCTTGCACCTGCAGGTGAAACTCCTTTTGCAAAAGATTCCAGCTTCGGCTATAAGGCTTCCAACCTAAAAGATTACGTAGAGGAAAAAACAGGGGGAAAGATAACATCCGGCGAGGTTGTTTCAATCGGCCTAAATGAATTACGGCAAGCGGGACCCGGAAAAATAGCAGAAGTATTGAAAATGCTTCAGCCCGGACAGGTTTGCATTGTGAATGCTGTTGTTCAATCTGATCTGGATGTATTCACTGCCGGTTTTTATAAAGCACTGAAAGAGGGACTGAAACCTGTATTGTTCAGAACTGCCGCTTCCATTATTCCCAGTCTGGCAGGAAAATCATTAAAACCACCATTTGAAAAAAACCAATTAAACCCAAAAGGCAAAGGTGGAGTGGTTGTAGTAGGTTCCTATGTACCCATGACTTCCCGTCAGCTGGAATTCCTGAAGCAGCATCTGCAGGTGGAATATATTGAAATCAAGACCATAGAATTGTTGAATGAAGCAGGTTTTCTGACTGAAATTTCAAAGGTTTCAGCAAAAATCAATGCCTTTGTTGAAAAGAACCAGGTAGTGGTAGTATATACCAGTCGTGAGGTAATCAAAGGAAAAACTCCTGAAAAAAGCCTGAAGATAGTTAACAAGGTTTCTTCAGGAATAGTGGAAATCATAAAGCGAATGCACATCCGGCCGCGCTTTTTTATTGCCAAGGGAGGAATTACGTCCAGCGACATTCTTACCAAAGCATTAAAAGTAAGAAAAGCTAAGGTTCTTGGACAAATCATTCCAGGGGTCCCGCTATGGCAGCTCGATGACTGTGAGCTTTTTCCAAAATTGATGTACATGCCTTTTCCCGGCAATCTGGGAGGGGATGATGCTGTTTACAATGCCATTCAAAAATTTATTTAAATAGGATAGAAATGAAAATAAAGTGTCTGACCTTTTTCTTACTGATACCCTTTCTGACTTTTTCTCAGCTGTTTAATGAAGAAAATGGCAGGGTATTCATTGAAGCGGAAAAATTCTACAGCCAGGAGATGGATGAAACCCGAAAATGGTATATCATCGACAACCAGTCAGCTTTGCTGTATAAAGGAGTTGATACAGTGCAATGTGCCGGTGCCGGAGGAAATGAATTCATTGCTGTTTTACCTGATACCCGCACCACTCATGATGATAAGCTTATACATGGGGAAAATTTTTCAAACGAGCCAGGTAAGATGGCCATCATCAATTATAAAATACATTTCTCCAACCGGGGAAAGTATTATGTGTGGGTAAAGGCCTATTCAACAGGAGCAGAAGACAATGGAATTCATGTTGGAATAGATGGTACCTGGCCTGAAAGCGGACAACGAATGCAGTGGTGCGAAGGCAAAGAACAATGGTCTTGGGCCAGTAAGCAACGTACGGTGGCGAATCACTGTGGCGAAGAAAAATTGATTTTTCTTGATATTACTTCTCCCGGTGATCATATAATATCCTTTTCCATGCGGGAGGATGGTTTCCGTTTCGATAAGTTTTTCCTTAGTAAAACGTGGGAAATTCCGGAAGATTAATATACTGATTAAAGGTAAAACCAATGAGAAAATTAATACCTACCCGTGTACTGCTTGTTTCCGGAACTTTCCTGCTCTCATTGCTTCTGTACATCGACAGGGCCTGTATTTCTGCGGCAAAAGTTCCCATTTCCGAATCCCTTGGTTTTAACGATAAGCAGATGGGTTGGGTACTTTCGGCATTTGCACTGGGCTACGCCCTGTTTCAGACACCTGCTGGAATGTTGGCCGACAGGCTTGGCCCCCGAAAAATATTGACAACAATAGTGATTCTTTGGTCGGCTTTTACTGCCTTAACTTCTGCGGCATGGAATTTCGTTTCAATGCTGTTGGTACGTTTTCTTTTTGGAGCCAGCGAAGCCGGAGCCTTCCCTGGTATCTCAAGGGCTGTTTATTCCTGGTATCCAATAAAGGAACGAGGGCTTGTTACAGGCATTAATTTCTCTGGCTCGCGGCTTGGTGCTGCTTTTGCCTTGCCATTGGTGGCATGGCTTATTCATGCCACCGGATGGCGGTCAACTTTTGTTATTCTTGGCATCATCGGAATTCTATGGTCTGTATTCTGGTATTTCTGGTTTCGCAATACACCCGAAGAACATAAAGGAATTTCTGAGGAAGAAAAAGCATATATCATTAAAAACAGGCAGCAGATCAATGAATCGGAAAAAGCAGGAATAAAAATCGGCACCATGCTGAAGTCAGGAAATATGTGGCTGGCCATGCTTCAATACTTTGCCAGTAACTTTACCTTCTTTTTCACGCTTACCTGGCTGTTTCCTCACCTGCAAACCAAGTATAGCCTCGAAATCGTTGAGGCAGGATTTTACGCCTCGGCGCCTTTAATCGGCGGTGCACTGGGTAACTGGTTTTCAGGATGGCTGGTTGATGTAATATTTAAAAAAGGAAACTGGAAAATGTCGCGTCGCATTCCTGCTATTATTGGTTTTATGCTGGTAATTATTGGTTTGATTGGAAGCCTGAACATGGAATCGGTTAACGGAGCGGTTTTATTTTTAACCCTTGCTATTTTTGGTGCGGATATGACTTTAAGTCCTTCATGGTCGTTTTGCGTAGATATCGGGCGACGGAATTCGGGTGCTGTATCGGGCACAATGAATATGGCCGGTAATCTGGGTTCGTTCCTTACAGCACTGGCTTTCCCTTACCTCCAGGCCTGGACAGGATCGGAAGAACCTTTCTTTTACACCGGAGCAGCATTGGCACTTGTCGCAATCATGAGCTGGAGTTTTATACATCCGGATAAACCAATTTTAAATGATTAACTTACAATTTTTATCAAATATAAAATCAGAGGTTGACACGGAATTTGTGATTGAATAAAAAAAACAGGCATATCGCCCTTAAACATGTAGTTTATAAAAAGAGTATTTATTATTTTTAAGCAACAGGAAAGAAATCACCTTTGAAAAACATTGGAAATCATAAATCAATAAAATAAATATCATGAAAACCAATTTACTTTTTTTAATCATTCTGATTGGAGCTTTATCCTGTAAAGATAACGGACCAAAAACACAAAGTCTTTTTAACGGAAACGATCTAACCGGCTGGCAAGTGGATGTTCCGGCCATGGACAACAACCCCGACACTATCAATCCTTTCATTGTGCGCGATGGCATGCTTGTGAGCCTTGGAACCCCGGGGGGCCACCTGGTTACCGATTCGGTGTTTCAGGATTACCGTTTGGAGGTAGAGTACCGTTTTGCGGGTGAACCCGGAAACTGCGGTATACTCGTGCATGCATCCACTCCAAGGGCTTTATACGAAATGTTCCCGCAATCGCTTGAAGTGCAGATGATGCACGAAAATGCAGGTGATTTCTGGTGTATTGTTGAAGACATCACAGTCCCAAACATGGAAGAACGCCGCGGCCCCAAAGAAGAATGGGGAATAACCGAAGGGAAAAACCGCAGAATAAGGAATCTGACTGAGGATTCTGAAAATCCGGTAGGTGAATGGAACACCATGACCATTGAATGTGTAAAAGATGAAGTCAAAGTATGGGTAAACGATGATTTAGTGAATTATGGATATGAATGTACTGCCACTGAAGGAAAAATCGCAGTTCAGGCTGAAGGCTCCGAAATAGAATTCAGAAAATTACTTTTGACTCCAATAACAGAAATTACTAAAATAGAATAATTTTTATGAAGAAGTTAAAGGGAACCTGTATTGGAGCCGGCTATTTCAGCCCATTTCAATATGAAGCATGGCAAAGGATACCTGAGGTTGAAATTACCGCCATCTGTAACCGCGACCGTAATAAAGCCGAACCCTACATGCAGCAATACAGGATTGCCAGGCATTACAACGATTACATGGAAATGCTGGAAAAGGAAAAACCCGATTTTGTAGATATTATTACACCTCCTGAAACCCATTATGAAATGACTAAATTTGCTGCTGACAGGGGCATTGATGTCATTTGCCAGAAACCACTTGCACCTGTTTTCAGTGAAGCACAAAACATTGTTGACTATGCAAGCAAAGCCGGCATCCGATTTATGGTGCACGAAAACTGGCGCTTTCAGCCATGGCACCGCGAAATCAAAAAACTCATTCAAAATGAAGCTATCGGCAAAGTCCATTTTATGAACTGGCGGAAACGGATGGGCGACGGATGGGGTGAAAATGCCTACATACCCAGACAACCCTATTTTCGGGATTATCCACGGCTGATAGTTTATGAAAACGGCATTCATTTTATCGATACTTTTCGCTACCTGGGAGGGGAAATCAAAAGAGTTTTTGCTTACCTTAAAAAACTGAACCCGGTAATTGCAGGTGAAGATTTTGCCCTTGTAAATTTCGAATTTGAAAACCCGGAACTGCTTGCCCTTTGGGATGCCAACCGCTACAATGAGCCCAATTATGTAAATCCCCGGCTAACTTTTGGTGAATTCCATGTTGATGGTACCCGGGGGACCATACGCCTTTATTCCGACGGAAAACTTACCATTCAAAAGCTGGGGGAAAAAGAATCAGAACATTCTTACCCAATGCAACCCATTAATTTCGCCGGCGATTGCGTTTACAATACCCAGCGTCATTTTATCGATTGCCTTCTGACCGGCAGTGAATTCGAAACCAATGGCACCGATTACATGAAAAGCCTGGCGGTGCAGGAAGCTGTTTACCGTTCGGGAAAAACAGGCATGCCTGAAACTGTCGATATGGAAATTGCCATAGTGTAATCATCGTCAGTATCAATAATAATTATTTAAATTCTATAATATGAAAAATCTGTTTTACATCTTTTTAACCCTCTTACTTATACCCTTCCATTCCATTTCCCAAAACAATGTAAAAATTGAAGGGGAGCTGAAACAGTGGCATAAAGTCACACTGGTGCTCGATGGCCCCAAAACCTCGGAATGGGCCAAAGAAAACCCGTTCCTTGATTACCGGCTGGAAGCTACATTTACCAGCGGAAGTAAAAGCTATACCGTCCCCGGGTTTTATGCAGCCGACGGAAATGCTGCAGAATCGTCTGCTGATGAAGGCAGCATTTGGAAAATAAGGTTCCGTCCCGATGCCACCGGACAATGGAACTACAGAATTTCCTTCCGCAAAGGAAAAGACATTGTGCTGAATGACAATGAAGCAGCAGGCGAACCGGTAGCATTAGATGGTAAAACAGGAAGTTTTAATATAATCTCTTCTGACAAAGGTGGAGCGGATTTCCGTTCAAAAGGAAGGATTGTAAACGGAGGTGAAGGTTACTTTCAATTTCAGGATACAGATGAAGTCTGGATTAAAAATGGTGCCGACAGCCCCGAAAATTTCCTGGCATATGCCGACTTCGATCAAACCTACCGTTTCAGTCTGAAAACAGAAGTACGTGAAGGCGAAGCCGATCCTAAAAAAGATTTACACAAATACCAGCCCCACCAATCTGACTGGAAAGAAGGAAATCCCATCTGGCAAAACGGCAAGGGCAAGGGAATGATTGGCGCTTTAAACTACCTGCAGTCAAAGGGAGTAAACTCTGTTTATATGCTCACCATGAACATCCTGGGCGATGGGAAGGATGTATGGCCTTACACCGACCACAATGAACGGTACCGGTTCGACTGCAGTAAGCTCGACCAATGGGAAATTGTATTCGACTATATGGAACAGCTTGGTATGATGAACCATTTTGTGCTGCAGGAAACAGAAAACGAAACCCTGCTCGACAATGGTTATACCGATGTGCAACGAATGGTTTACCTGCGCGAACTGATTGCCCGCTTTGGGCACCACCTGGCAGTAACCTGGAATATGGGAGAAGAAAATGGGCCGGCTAACTGGACGCCTATTGGCCAAACCCATCAGCAGAAAGAAGCTATGGCCAATTACCTGAAGAAAACAAATCCGTTCCCAAATATTGTTGTGGTGCATACGCATGCCAACGATGAACACCAGGATGAGTACCTTACACCGTTCCTTGATATTGAGAACCTCGACGGGCCTTCGATGCAGATTGGAAATCCTGCGCGGATTAACCAGCGGATTGCCAAATGGGTAAATGAATCGGAACAAGCAGGGAATCGCTGGCTGGTGAACCTCGATGAACTTGGCCCGCACTACAGAGGGATAATGCCCGACTCACACGATGCCCGTCACGATACAGTGCGTGCAGAGGCCCTTTGGGGGTCGTTGCTGGCCGGAGCAACCGGCGTGGAGTGGTATTTCGGATACCGCTACCCGCACAACGATCTTGGACTGGAAGATTTTCGCAGCCGCGATACCTGGTGGGACCAATCCACAATTGCAACCCGGTTTGTAAATCAGTTACCTGTTGAGAAAATGAAAGGTGCCAATAACCTGGTAAATCAATCCAATGCATGGTGTTTCGCCAACCCCGGGGAGGTATATACAGTATATTTTCCGATTGGAACCAAAGAGTACCGCATGGACCTTAAATCCGAAAAATCCTTCTCAGTCAGGTGGTTTAACCCCCGTACCGGAGGAGAATTAAAAGAAGGCAGTCAGAAAAGCGTTAAAGGCACCGGTTTTGTGAGCCTTGGCAACCCACCCTCTGATCCGGAAAAGGACTGGGTGGTTCTGGTAAAGTAAAAATACCGCCTGTTTAAGTTTACTGAATTAGATGAAAGAACCCTGACAGGTTGAGAATAACTTGTCAGGGTTCTTTTATATTTAAACGGTCTGTTTACTATCATATAACTAAAAATATTGAATCTCCCTGGCAGCGCATGGAAAGGACGATTTTCAAGCCCAGGCCGGCAGTTGCGCCGCGAGGTGTTTGTTTGGAGCTGCATTGCTATAGACATTTGATTCCTCTGGAATCGTTGGCGGGAAGATGGCCGGTGCAAAGGAATAGCTTCCTAAAATGTCTCTCCAGTCTTTATAACTGCAAATCTTCTTATGTTATTTATTATTTAATATTGCTGCAGCAGTTTAACGGGCTGTTCACTTTTTACTATCATATAAAAAACAATTACTTCCCAATTAGCGGCGCATGGAAAGGATGATTTTCAAACTCAGGCTGGCAGTTGCGCCGCGAGGTGGTAGATTGATGCTGCATTGCTACACCCATTTGATTCCTCCGGAATCATTGGAAGAAAGCAGTTGGCCGTGATTTTCCAATTTCTATGGCTGCTGGTTTACTCAAGTTATTTTTTATATAATACTGCTAAAACAATTCATCTGACTGTTCACTTTTACGATCCAATAACTGCTGCAGCAGTTAATACATCTAAATTCAGATAAAAAACAACCATAAAAAAACTGCCCCATTGCTGAGGCAGTTTCATTATTATTAGATTAAGCCAGTGTAGCTTTTAGTATCCCGGATTCTGAGTCAGGTTTGAGTTTGCATCCAGGGCAGACTGAGGAATCGGGAACAACAAACGTATTTCGCTGGTTTGTGGTTTCCATCCCGGAATTGGATCCAGGAAGTTTCCAAAGCGAATCATATCCTGACGGGCTGAAATTTCCCATGCAAGTTCGTATCTTCTTTCCTGATAAACATCATCAAGGGTAACGCTTTCAAGCAATTTTGATTCATCGTCAAATGCCCTGCGGCGCAAAACATTCACCAGGCGGGTAGCTTCTTCGTTATCCTGTCCAAGACGTACCAGGGCTTCTGCTTTCATCAGGAAAACATCTGCCAGGCGGAAGATGGCCATATCATTCTCCATATCACCGTTCAACCCGCTTTCAAATTCCCATTTAAATACACGTGCACCTTCTTCCTGTTCTACCTGTCCCCAACCATCGGCATCCACATTGTATTTTATTTCGATATCCACCGTGTGAATTAATTCCCTGCCGTGTGCAGTATTAAGGATGGTACCATCGGTATCGTACATAGGGCCTGTCAGGAATGACCAGCCTACTCTTTTATCCTCCTCGTCATATGCCCTAACATATTCAGGCATGGCGCTGATGCCGTTCCAGGTTCCTACGTTAAGGTTTAACGGAATAGGATCGAGATAATGCAGTGTTCTTTTATGGATGTGGTTTCCACCATCAGCAGTACTGAATACAATCGGAAAAATAATTTCCTTTGAATTCTGATTCTGAACCACAAAGCTTGCTCTGTAATTGGGCTCAATAACATATCCAAGGTCCATTACCATATTGCAGGCATCAACAACCTCCTGCCATTTAGCTCCACCGGCAGGATTCCATACTTCAGCATTCAGGTACATTTTTGCCAAAAGGGTATAGACCACACCTTTTGTAATTTTGCCGTAGCTGGCAGGTGTAACATCATCCCTTACTATGTCTTTAATGGCATTTAATTCACTCAGCACAAAATTATACACATCGGCTCTGGTGCTTGTTGATGGCAACGAAGTATCGCCAAAATCGGTAACAATAGGAACATTTCCATAATAATCGAGCAACATGTAATACCAGAAGGCTCTTACACCTCTTATCTCTGCAAGTATCTGCTCTTTATTTTCGATTCCTTCATTTTCATCGATCATTGCATAAATCCTGTTACAACTCGAAACACTTCCCATTGCAGAATTGTATGAACCGCGCACAAGGCTGGTATTGGGAGACCAGGTATGCAAGCGCATTTCCTTAAACTGACCACCATCCCACCAGTCACCACCCTTACGGGTTGGCGTAATAGCCATATCGGAAGAACATTCACTTAACAAGAAATAATTGCCTGGAAATACACCCTTGAGCGTTCTGTAAATCGGTGCAATAAGCGCATTAATCTGCGCCTCTTTCTGTCCAAACTCCTCTACAGGAAGTTTATCAAATACCTCTTCGTCAAGATTGGTGCAGCCATTGAAAAATACCGACAATGAAAAGACGAAGATGAGCGATATAATTTTTGTTCGTTTCATGATCTTAATAAATTAAAAGTTAAAAACTAAGGTTTACACCCAATGAGAAGATCCTTGATTTTGGATAATATTCCCTTCCTTCAACACCAGGGTCAAGTCCACCCATGTTGACTTCGGGATCAAGTCCTGTATAATTGGTAATAGTAAATAAATTCTGGCCTGTTACATAAACCCTCAGTTTATGTAAAGCACTCATCCCGGATACATCAAAGTTGTATCCTAAGCTGGCATTATCAAGTCTCAGGAAAGATCCTTTTTCAATGTAAAAGCTCGAATACTTTGGGTTATCAGCTAAACCAATAGTTAAGGCATCGTGCAAAACATTTGCTCCGGGGAGCCATTGGGTAGTTGCATACGACATTTTTGAGAAGTTTAGCAAATCGTTTCCGTAAACACCGCGGAGAAAGAAATTCAGTTCCCAGTTCCCTGCTGTGATGATGTTGGAAAAACCATAGGTCAACTTAGGTTGTGCAGAACCGATATAGGTACGGTCATCGTTTGTCAGACCTGCTTCACCGTCAATCATATCATCAAATATATACATGCCGTCTTCATCCAGCCCATAGCTTTGCCATCCGTAAAAAGTTCCTACTTCATATCCTTCTTCAATAATATGGGTTGTATTTTGTGAGCCGCCACGAATCCAGGCATCCCCAACTTTTATGGAACTTGTTTCAAACTCTTGGCTTGAAAGGCTGGTGATTTCATTTTTATTGTGTGCAGCATTAACAGTAGCTGTCCATCTGAAATTGTTATTCCGGATGATATCAGCACCTAAAACGACTTCGACACCTTTGTTCGACATGGAACCTACGTTGGCCAGCATGTCGGGATAAAGGTACGGAGGAACAGGAACCTGGTATGTGTACAGCAGGTCTTTTGTTTGTTTATCGTAATATTCGATGGTACCATTGATGCGGCTGTTATTAAAATTAAAATCCAGCCCTATATTAAACATCGAAGTTTCCTCCCATTTCAGGTTGGGGTTGGCATTCTGACTAATCTGGTAAGCCCTGTACCATTTTCCGTTATCGTAGTACTGGCCTGAAGTACCATAAAGCTGCAACGATTTGTATGGATCAATACCATCCTGGTTTCCTGAAATACCGTAACCTACCCTAAGTTTCAAATCATCAAGTGCAGAGACACCTTGCATGAAAGATTCTTCATTGATACGCCATGCTGCAGAAACAGAAGGGAACATTGCCCACTTATGGTTTGCGCCAAATTTGGAGGAACCATCCTGTCGGACAGTAGCAGTTACGATGTACTTCATCATGTAATTGTAGCTTGCCCTTCCAAAAAACGATACCAGTTTGTTCATGTTTGCTCCCGACCATACGTCCGAAGGACGCAGGTTTTCACCTGCCTGTAAATTATCGTATCCAAAGAAATCGGTTACAAACTGACGGTTCTGGGAACCTGAATTTTGATAGTAACTATCTTCATAGGAATAACCACCCAATAAAGTAAGTTTATGGTCGCCCATCCATTTTTCATAGTTTAACGTAGTTTCGAGTAACTGCTTGTCACGGGTCCAGTTTTGTCTTCGGGCATATCCCTGATCATTCCGGCCTCTTTCTGTTTCAGAATTATAATAGCGCCCCTCATCCTGGGCCTCTCTTTCCTTATGCAACCGGATTCCTGCAGTAAAACCCTCAGCAATGGTCAGTTCTGCAAATACATTACCGAACAAAAGACTGTATTTACGCAATTCCTGGTTGTATTGCTGATTTCTGACCGGGTTACCCTGGTCGTATTCCTGGGTATCATACCATGTACCGTCGGCGTTTTTAACAGGGGCCACCGGAATCATATTATAGGCAAGCACAAAGTTCCTGCCGTCGGTAGGAGAATGCTCATTTATTGTCATTGCTCCTGTAAAAACAATATTTAACCGGTCGTCCAAAGCACGTTGATTGAATGTCAGACGGCCGTTATACCGCTCCATATAGTTGTCTCTCATTACCCCTTCCTGATTGAGATAGTTGATCGAAGCACGGTAACTGCTGCTTTTACCACCTCCTGACAACGAGATATTATGGTTCTGACTGACGCCCTGCCTCATAATTTCATCAAACCAGTCGGTATTGGCTCCCCTGTCAAGGCCTTCGGTGTTAATGTTATTTGACGAGGCATAGTCGCGCCACTCCTGAGCAGTAAGCACATCCGGAACATTGGTTACATTGGCCAAAGCAACATACCCGTCGTATTCAACAATGCTCTGATCGAAGCGTCCGCTTTTGGTGGTTACTAGTATAACACCACTTGCCGAACGCGAACCGTAAATGGCGGCAGCCGAGGCATCCTTAAGAATACTAATTGATTCGATGTCGTGCGGGGCAACCGATGACAGGCTAAGCCCCGGAACACCGTCAATTACAACAAACGGAGAACTGCTGCCGGTTAAAGATGAAGTACCGCGTAAACGAATGGTTTGCCCGCTTGTTACGTCACCGCTTCCATTGGTAATGGACAGACCGGCAACCTTTCCTTTCAGCAGGTCAACGGCATTTTGTGTCAAACCCTGGTTGAAATCCTTTTCGGAAATGTTGCTGACTGACCCCGTCACCTCGCGTCGCTGCTGGGTTCCGTAACCAATGGCAACTACTTCTTCGATTCCTATGGTTTCCTGCTCCATGGTAACATTAATTGAGGTCTGATTTCCTGACTGAATCTCCTGCGCCCGCATGCCTACAAACGAATATACAAGCGTAGCATCCGATGGAACATTTCCAAGAGTATAGCTTCCTTCCGGATCGGTAATTGTACCGTTGGTGGTTCCTTTGACAACAATTGTAACTCCGGGCAATGGCAGTCCCGATTCATCGGAGACATTACCCGATACAGTTCGTTGTTGTGCTCCGGCATTAAATGAAAATGCCAGAAATGCAATAAATAGAAAACAGGGCATTAACCCATTTTTAATTTTGCTTTTCATAGAATATTGATTATTAATTAGAAATTAAATAATTGAATTGACTTATTTCTGCATAATTGCTGAAAAGTATCAGAACTGAAGATTTTAACCATAGTCTTATTAGTATTAATTGTTAAAAATTCAATTGTAAAGTTAAACTTTCTTAATTTAATATCCTACTGATTTAAATCATAAGGTTGCAACGCAAATTCGAAAATCTGTCTGCAATTTTAAACAGGAAACACTTATCAGATCAGGTAGTCTGTTATAAATCAAAAACGAAGGAATTTTTCACTTTGTTATAAGCCTGGCATCAAATTCTGCAAAATATGTTTTTAAGCATTTTTTTTAAAGATAAAAAAAACACCTCAGGTAATTTTTATCTCCAGGTGTTACTTAAAAAGAAGTTTAATTCCATTATTTAATGCATTCAGTCAGATAAATCCTGGGTACAATTACAAAGAAAATTCCTCAGATATTTATTTTTACTTATCATATTAAATGTCGATAACATAATTGTTAGAAAAATAAATTATCATAATCTTCTTGATGTAACTCCATGAAAAGTAATCTTCACCGGAAGGATTTTCCCTTCCTCGTCGAACTCCATTTTATCGATACAGGTAATCCTATGGTGAGGCGAAGTTTCAGTAAGAGGCCTGCGGTGGTAAACAATATACCACTCATCGGTGCCGGGAATGTTGAGCACTGAATGGTGTCCTGCTCCTGTAGCCACCTGCGGGTCCTGTTGCAAAACTGTTCCTAATCGCTCAAAAGGACCGAACGGATTTTCGGAAATGGCATAGGCTACCCTGTAATCGGGACCTGTCCAGCCCCCCTCCGACCACATAAAATAGTACTTCCCGTTTCGTATAAACATTATTGGTCCTTCAACATATCCTTCAGGAGTCACTTCCTTAAACATTTCACCATCGGGTAAAGGTTCCAGTCCTGTAAAGTCGTCATTCAGCTTAACCACATTGCAATGGCGCCAGCCGCCGTAGAACATGTACCAGCTGTTGTCTTTATCGCGGAATATATACTGGTCGATTGGCTGAGCACCATTTACAATTTCATTGATAAGCGGTTTTCCCAGCAGATCGGTATAAGGCCCCTGCGGCTGATCGTCCACAGATACTCCAATACCCCCTACCTCACCTTCATGCACATCGTTTGCAGCAAAAAAGAAGTAATACTTCCCATCCTTAGCAATAACACCCGGCGCCCACATAGCACGTCGTGCCCACTTCACTTCAGCGGTGTCGATTATGTTTTCATGTTTTGTCCAGTTCACCAGGTCGGGTGATGAAAAACAATCGAAATGCACCTGTTCTTCATAAGGGGCCGAAAACGTAGGAAAAATCCAGTACCGATCGCCGTAAACAATCACCTCCGGATCGGCATAGCAGCCTTCAAACACCGGGTTACCCGACCAAACCTCAAAGCTGTTGTTTTGTGCTTTCTCTGAATAACCTGCATTATCAAGCAAAGCAGCTGCTTCCATAAGCATCGATCCGCTTAGTTGAATTGTCAAATCCACTGTCCCTTCGGGTTGTTCATTCCAGTAAGGTCCATAAAGTAAGCGCTCCTGATCGGTTCCCTGTTGCAATAAGGTTTCTGCATTGTGAAATAAAAATTCAGTATATCGTGCTTTCCGATCCGGATCAAGTGCATGGTGCATAACCAATTGAGTAAAATAACGTATAAATACTCCTTTAAACAGGCCGCCATCACCGCCTCCCTCGCTTTTAAGCAGGTTATCGGCCGGATTAACCAAATTCTCAAGCGTGTAGTCGGCAGCTTTTATTGCATCCCGCAGGTAAGCCGAGTCACCTGTAAGGGTAAATAATTCAACACCCGCTCCAATAAATGTTCCCTGGTTATAGGTGAAAATCCAATCCTTATTGATTTTCAGGCCTCCATCTGTTTCTTTTATATTGTCCCAAATGGCTCCGCTTTGTTCATCAAATAATGTATTGCGTTCCCAGTGGTAGATTTTTTTAGCCCACTCCAGGTCATCAAAATCCTTCTTTTCCCTGAACAGGCGGGCAGCGAAAATTGCCGCCGGGCCATTTGAACATGCGTTTTTACCAAAGGGGTCTTCCTTCTCCCACATCAAACCACCGTCGGTATTATCATTCCAATGTGCTTTAATATCTTCCCATACCAGCTCCGTTGCCTGAATGAACTTTTCATCACCTGTTATCTGGTAAGCCCTCAGCATAGCCAGGGCATTCCACTCCATATCGTCGATGTAACGGTTCAAAAAACTGCCGCCATTTTTTACGGGCACTCCCTGAAACCAATCATGAATGTAAGTCAGGTAAAAATCGTCTCCTGAGCGCGAATAGGCATCCAGCAGCACATCAAGGGCATGTGCCTGGGGCCAGTAATGGAAATCGGTTTTATTGTCGTCGTTGCCGTAATTAAAATATTTTTCCTCCTCATTCCAGTAATTTTTAATCAGCACCCGGCTGCTGCTGTCGGCAATAGCATTCCAATTAACGGAGACTGGATTTGTTTTTTGATTACAGCTTATAAATGTTAATCCAATTAAACTCAGTAAGGCAAAAGTCAAGTTTTTCATTTTTTATTTTCCATTCGTTTCAACAAAAATAGTATTCTGCAAAACGAAAAAAAAATTTGTGAACTGCCCTTCTGTGAATGAAATTTATTTTATAAAGAAAACCGGATGATACCTGGCGTTAAACATTATGAATAGCGCCGGCTGAAATTTCAACCGGCGCTTTTATCTAATGCAAATATTCTATTTATAATTATCTAAAAAAACAGAATCACTTATATAGATATAATTGGGATTAATATCCGGGATTCTGTTCTAAATTGGGATTTCGTTGTATTTCATTTTCAGAAATGGGGAACAATAAATGATTTTCCTGAATTGTTTTATCCCATACAGTCTGAAATCCGATAACATCTACAAAAGAAATGTCGCCCGAACTACCATCAGCCGGAACCGGAATCATTCTTGTTCGCTGAACATCCGACCAAAGCCTGTATTCCAGCACAAATTCGCGCAACCGTTCTTTCCATACTTCCTGAACAAATTGATCAACAGAAAGCCCGGTTAATTCCGCAACAATTTCGCTGCGTGGCGTTTGCCAGTATGCCCGTGAACGAACATCAGCCAAATAACCAACTGCTTCCCCTGTAACCCCTTCCGATCGTGCAATTGCTTCAGCAGCTATAAGCAGTAATTCGGCATAACGATACACAACCATGTCCTTACCGTTTTGCCCCGTTTCAAATAAGGCATCATCGTTGTGCCAAAGGTAAGGGGCAGTTTCAAAAGTTCGGGTCACTTCCTGTCCGTCCTGCATAAAAGTTAAGGAAGAATGAAAAAATTGTTTTTCCTGAATACGTAGATCATTTTCTTCATCAAACATCGAAAGCAGTTCATCTACCGGCCAATAGGCATTATTTGTAATAGAATAGGCAAAGATACCCCAGGCAGTTGCAAGGTTGGGATAAGTGATAGCAGGTTGCCAGTAGTTTTGAGATATGCTGACATCGTATTCAATCACATAAATATATGCATCTTCGACATCCGATTGCCGCAAAACGTTGTAGGCGCTCTGGCTTTCATCGGCACCGTGTTCAATTAACGACAGATTACCACTGTTAATTACCTCCCGTGCGGTTATGGCTGCTTCAGCATAATGGTCTTCCTGAACCGGGTAACCACTTACATTTAAATATACATCAGCCAGAAGAGTGGCTGCAGTGGCCCTTGATATCCTGTATCCGTTTTGAGGCATCGGCAGGTAATCAAGTCCTCCCTGCTCTACAGCATATCGAAGATCGGTAATTATCTGATCGTACACCTGTGAAGATGGGGTACGTTCCACATATAAACCTTCCAGTGAAGAATAGGGTTCAAGAATTAATGGCACATCACCAAAAGTTTTTACCAGGTAGAAGTAGTTAAAAGCTCTGAAGAATCTTGCTTCAGCTTCAAGTTGACTTATCTCATCATCTGTCAGACCCGGAGTTTCTGCTATGTTCTCAATAGCAAAATTAGCCCTGGAAATAGCCAGGTAACACGGATCCCAGGCTCCATCAAAATAGGAACCTAAATTTTGACCATTCAAAGTTAAATTCTGACTGTGCTGAACATGCATTTCCTGCCCTTTATATTCATTATCAAAATAACCCGACATATAACCTCCCAGCATTGCACGGCTGCCGGCATACACGCCGGTACTGTAAAAAGTGGGTGCGCCGGTGCGATACAATATGTTCACTGCATTATATGCATGTGTAGGATAGCTAAAGAACTGGTCCACACTCATTTCACTTCTTGGTTCTTCTGCGAGAAAATCGGTGCACGAAGTAAAAAATCCAAGAATGGATATTATTGCTAATAATTTTTTCATCATTATTATATTTAAATTGCAGATTAAAATTTAACATTTACCCCAAAAGTAACAGTAGTGGGTTTTGGGTATTGAAAGAAGAATATATTTTGCCCCCACTGGTCACCGCCCCATGAAGTGGCTTCCGGATCATAACCTTTAAAATCATCTGAATGAAGAACAAACAGATTTTCTGCGCTTATGTACGTCCGCAATCCTTTCAATCCGTATTTCTCCAATGAACTGCTTTTGAAATTATAACCCAATGAAAACAGATTTCCCCTCAAATAGGAACCATCAATAACCCAGTGGTCATCCACTTCTGAATTCTGACCACTCAAAGAAGCATTCCTGATTTGTTGCACCATTGTATTTTGATTTGATTCGGTCCATCCATCATATAGGATGGTAGCCAGACCATTTGCATAGCCTGTCCGGTCTTCTGTTGAATGCAGGAACTGTTGCATTATTTCAACTCCAAGGGTGAACTGAAGGTCAATTATTAAATCAAAATTGCGGTAGTTCAACCTGTTGATAAAGCTGCCTGTAAAATCAGGCAATCCTTTTCCAATAATTTCCCGTTCAGAAGTTCTTTTTGCTACACCTGGAACAGCGCCCACTTCGGCTGCTTCAGCAGCTTCGTCGGTGCCCCAGGTACCCAAACGACGATATCCATAAAAAGAGCCTAAGGATTCACCTACACTAAGAATGGTTTGGCTTCCTGATACCCACCAGGGGCCAGGGAAAATATCTTCGTCATTTTCGCCTAATGCCTCAATTCTGTTTTTATTGTAGTTCACATTAAAATTAGTTTCCCATCGGAAATCGTTTCTCCTAACATTTTGTGTGCTGATCAATAAATCAATTCCCCTGTTAGATACTGAGCCAATATTATCGGTGACTGAAGTAAACCCGGTGGAATGCGGAACAGGTCGGCCCAACAGCAAATCGGTGGTAAGTTTATAATAGTAATCTGCCTCTACTGTAACCCTTTGATCAAAAGCAGTTAAATTAAAACCAACGTTTAACTGTGAGGATTTCTCCCATTCCAAACCAGGATTTGGGAGACGGGTCACAACGTTGTAATTCTGCCTTTCACCATTTATCAGAACTGTACCGCCGGCCATTGTTGCAAGCGAACTGTAGGTACCCAGTTCAGTACTACCGGTAATCCCATAACTGGCGCGAAGCTTCAAATGATTTATCAATGAAATATCTTCCATAAAATCCTCATTGGAAATATTCCATCCCAAACCGGCTGACGGGAAAAATCCATATTTATTGTCTTCACCGAAACGGGACGATCCGTCAACCCGGGCAGTTAAAGTTGCCATAAACCGGTCCTGATAGGAATATCCAAAACGAAAAAAGTAAGAGTTCATCCCCCATCTTTCATAATAAGAACCGGGAGCGCTCGGATTACTGGCTGCTCCTATATTGTTATACTTGTAAAAATCATCAGAAAATCCCGACACATTGATCGTATTTTGCCTGTAAACCCTTTCCTGCCAGCTCATACCTAAAACAGTATTTAACCGATGGGAACCTATTGTTTCATTGTAGGTCAGGTAGGTTTCCTCCTGCCAATAATTTGTAGTATAATCATTCACATTGGCCCATGCATTAGGATATGAAATGTTGATTAGATCTTTTGGACTGTACTCCCTGTTTTGCTGAATCGAATTATCGACTCCGAATTGCGTTTTCAATTCAAGTGTAGGAAGAATATGAAAGGTTAAAGCAAAATTCCCGAATATCTTGGTTCGGTCTCTAAGCCGTTCCTGAGTGGTTAAAACATGAACCGGGTTTGCCATTCCTTCCAGGGCAAAATTACTGGTGCTGGAACTGTTGCTCCAGCTGCCATCAGGAAATTTTACCGGCATAATGGGAACCATTTCAATCATCGAGCGGCGGGGCATCTGATGTCCTCCTCCTTCTTCAATTTCATTTTCCCAAATCTTGTTCACCATAAGATTGGCCCCAAATTCCAGCCACTCCTTGGGCTGAATATCGTAGGCTATTTTTGCGTTTGCACGTTTCATCCATGAATTCAACATGATACCTTCACTATCGGTATAATTTATAAAGGCACCTACCGATGAATTTTCACTTCCCTGTTGAAAAGATAACTGATGATTGTGCGAGAATGCAGTTCTTGTGGCCTCGTCCTGCCAATCGGTATCGTATAATGGATTTCCGCTTGAATCAAACAACCTTTCATCTGTGAAATCGATGGTGGGTTCTTCTCCAGGGTCATAATCCCTGTATTTTGGAGCGTTTTCATACCCCTTTTGTATAACTTCAAGCCACTCCTCAGCATTCAACAAGTCCATTTTCTTACGAATCTTGCCAACGCTCATGTAACCGTCATAACTGACATTAATTTCTCCGGCCTTAGCCCCCCTGCGGGTAGTTATCAAAATAACACCGTTAGCACCCCTGGCTCCGTAGATTGCAGCAGAGGAGGCATCTTTCAATACTTCAATTCGTGCAATATCATTGGGATTTACCAGGTTAAAGTTTTCCATAACCACACCATCAACTACATACAGCGGATTTGTGGAAGTTAAAATGGAGTTCATTCCCCGAATTACCACCCTGGTACTGCCGGTTGGTGAACCTGAATTTGCAAATATGTTAACCCCGGCAACCTTACCTTTTAAACCCTGTAAAGCATTGAATGAGGGGCGTTCCAATATCTCTTCAGAACTGACAACTCCCACCGAACCTGTTACGTCCGAACGCCGCTGAACACCATATCCCACGGCTATCACCTCTTCTAGCCCTATCACATCCTCTTCAAGCTGAACATCTATAGTACTCCTTCCGGAAATCTCTACCACCTGGCTAGCCATTCCTACAAAAGAGAATTGCAACGTTTCAGCTCCCTCGGGTACATTTAATGTATAGTAACCATTTTCATTGGTCACTGTACCCTCCGTAGTTCCTTCAACCAACACCGTTACTCCGGGCAAAGCCAGGTCCCTGGTATCGGTTACTCTGCCGGTGATTGTCTGTTGCTGAGCATACAACTCAGCAGAAAAAATCATTAAAAACACCAGCATTAAATAAGGTAAACCCCTTCCTTTTACATGTGAATGTTTCATAAAAAATGAATTTTAGTTATAATTATCAATTGTGTTTGCTACTTTGAAAATATTTACTGTGATTTTTAGCGTCCCCTAAAATTCAAAGTTATGTCCTTTCTGTTAAACGAGAATAAGGATTTTTAAAAAATGTTAACACCTTTAACATTTAAAAAGTTCGTTCAATCAGTCTAATGTTTTCATATAAAAATTTACAGCTTTATAAAATAATTCCTTTTTATATCTGCAATAGCCTGCCTCAGAGATGTTTTTCATTTATACCATATACATCCTGAAATTTAGTTTAATAAATGATTGTTTTATTGAATCATGCACAACCCGATTTAATGTACAACCTAATAATATTTGCAATTGAGAACCTGCACCGGAAATTATAATACAGGGATAAAATGTTTTAAAAAAACATAAATCAAACGTGCAGATATGCGCAACTGGTCAGGGTCGAAAATCTTTTGACTCATTTATTCCTGAAAATATGAAACCTATCTGATAGCAAAAGGAACAAACTCAAGTTTATCAGCAGACTTTAAATAAACAATACTGAAATTTTACTCCTAACGAAACTTATATTCCATTCTGATAAAACGATAAATTGCCTTACCCTTATCGGCTCCATTAATCAGCAGACCGGTGCGGGCAGCAGCACCCCATTGAGGCAAAAAATGGCCGTCAATTCCGGATTCAGGAATTGTATCAATTGCAATCCATGCATTTCCGCTTTCTGAATAATAAAATTTAAAATATCGGCCTTTTTCAGATTCCATCCTTAAAGTCAAATTGCTTGTGCCATTAATTTTTCTTTCAGCCAGCTTTTGTTCCACTCCGTTTTTAACTGATAAAATAACAAGATTATTTTCTTTTACGGTAAGTGCAAGAATATTATGGCTGTTGCCATATATACAAATCCCGCTTTCCACATCCTTACCTGCATTCACACCGGCATCAAAAATATAGTTACCGGTTTTGGGGCTGATACCTGTAAATATAAATCCTTCTTCTTCGGAAGACAATTCCAGCCGGCCCCTGCGAAGTTTCATTCCGGGTTTCTCCTTATTCAAATCCCATTGCCAGTTTTGCAGGTTCAAATCGGTTGAAAAATCATCATGATATACAGGTTCACGATTTTGAACTGTATTTACAAAGGGCACAGGCGCTTTATCAGATGCATAGGTTCCGTTTTTGAAACTGGGCCAGCCAGTGTTCTTATCCCAAACCAGTTCATCGAGCATTCCCTGACGGCCGATGTATTCGAAATCGACAGCATGGTAGGAATGGTACATATAAAAATACCGGTTGTCAGTAGTAGTTACCAGTGTACCGTGACCGGTACATAGCCACTGCCCGCCACCCTCAAGAATAGGATCAGGAAGTTGTTCCCACCCGCTTTTCAGGCTTTCAGAGCGGGCAACCAGCACCCTGTAATCGCACTGGTTATCGCAACACCCCCCGTTGGAATAGAGCATGTAATACATTCCGTCTTTTTTAAACAGGCATTGCCCTTCATCACCGTGACCTTTCCAGCCGTCATCGTAATCAGTTAAAGAAAAATGCTCACCAACAAGAGATAGTTTATTCAGGTCCAGTTCAGAACCAAGAATCTCGATGGGCCTGTCAGGATTAAGACCGTATGCCTTCCAGAAAATGTAAAATTTTTCGTCATCATCCTGAAAAACAAATGCATCAATTGCTTCATTCCCCCATTCGATCAGGACACCATGGTCGGTAAATCCTTCGTGTACATCTTTTGTAGTTGCCACTCCAATACACGATATCCGGTCGCCTTTCCGTTTGGCGGCATAGAAGGCATAAAAAGTTCCGTTATAATAAAACAATTCAGGTGCCCAGAAGCTGTCGGAAGCCCATTCAGGAGTCTCATGAAAAATTGCACCTATATGCGTCCAGTTTATCAGATCTGTAGATTCGTAAAGCGGATAATGCGGTGCAAAATCGGATGTTGTGCCTGCCGCATAATACATATTGCCAACCCGGATGATGGTTGGGTCAGGAAAATCACCCGGTATTACAGGATTATTGTAAAAATTCTCCTTAACCTTCTGCTGTGCATCTATGGACCATCCAAAAAAACACAGGAATAATATTAATATAATGTTCCTTTTCATTTCTTAACCGGTAGCATTACTTATACTTAATTTGCAGTGGTCGGTCCGTTCACAATAAGGGTCCCGTCATCGCGCACTTCCATGTGATCGATAAAAACCACACGGTCATCACCTGTTGCCGATGTGCGGCCATGGTAAACGCAATACATTTCCTGTCCGTTGGCCGACCAGGTAACGGAGTTATGACCGGTACCGGTCACAATTCCACCCTGTTCAACATTCTTCTGAAGCACAGGATTGTTTGCAGCCTTTGTAAATGGCCCCAGGGGATCATTGGCCGTTGCATAACCTACGGCATAATTCTGCCCTCCAAAATAATTGGCAGAATACATCATGTAGTATATGTCGTTCTTTTTAAAGATATAGGAACCTTCGGTCCAGCGGCGATTAATTTCTCCTGATGTAACCGAACGGCTCTCCCACTCCGCTTGTTCGTCGTCCATTGAAACCGGGGGCCGGAGTAACAATTGGGGTTCACCAATAATACCCGAAAAATCGGGTTTCATTTCCACACCATAAATCCAGCTTTCCTCAATTTCGTCGAACATTCCCTTTTGGCGTGCCCAATCGGCGAGTTCGCTTTCCACCGGGTTTTTATAACAGCACCTTGAGTAATATAAGAAAACCCGCCCGTCTTCGAACCATAGATTGGCATCGATAATGGGATAGCCCGGATCGAAAATGGGACGGTTATACAGGTCGGTATAAGGGCCGGTAGGTTTGTCGGCAACTGCAACGCCAATCCTGAAATTTTCAAGTTCGTTTGTAGGGTTCTCCCTCCAGTCGGCGCTGTAAAACAAGTAAAACTTATCGTTATGTTCATACATCTCAGGCGCCCAGAAATTGGCAACACACCACGAACTGTCGGTATTTCCATGGTAAATGGCCCCCTCGTCATTCCATTCCTTTATGTCGGCCGAAGAATACATTTTAAATCCATCGCGTACCCCTCCGGTACCAATCATGTAATAAATGTCATCGGAAGCCTTCAATATATAAGGATCGCCAAACTGTACCGGAAGCGGATTATTGAATTGCTTTTCCTGTTTGTTTGTGTCACAACCTAAAAAGAGGAGTGCAAGGGCCACTAAACTTAAAATCGTATTCTGTTTCATTTCTGATTAATTTTTCGCATTACATCTTTATTCTTCGGCAAGACTACCTGAACACCGGGTACATAAAAAACTACTCTTTAAACTCAGGCAATTTCCATTCCCTGCTTGGTGTGTTCCCATCAACAACAGGCCAGCCATTTTCCCACTGAACTTCATCGAGCATAAGTACCCTGCCGTGCGGATTATTTTTATCCACCGCATGGTATAAAACCCAGGTATTTCCGGCATCATCATCAACAAGTTCTGAATTGTGACCGGTGCCCACAAACCGGTCGTTTCCATGAATAATTACCTCGTGGTGATTATTTGTCATGCTCTGGCCTGCTTTGTTCTTATATGGTCCGAAAAGATTATTGGACCGCCCGACAACAGTTGTATAAGTACTGTTGATGCCTTCACAGCACGAACCAATTGAAGCAAACAGGTAATACCAGTTGTCTTTTTTATGAATATTTACTCCTTCGTAAGCTGTACCGGCAATCTGCCGTTTTTCCGCACCCGGTTTCAAAGCCAGCCCATCATTGGTTAGTTCGATGACATAAATCCCCCGGAAACTTCCCCAAAAAAGGTAGTGTTTCCCATCCTCTTCAATATAAAATGGATCAATGGAGTTTTGTACCTCAATTTCATTGCTACGGAATAATTTTCCATGATCGGTAAAAGGTCCGTGCGGGGAGCCGGCCGAAGCAACACCGATACCGCAGGTCCATTCGCCACCCCATACCGACATGGAATAATACAGTACATACTTCCCGTTTATGTAGTTAATATCAGGAGCCCATAAACCTCCCTTCGGTTCAAATACGGGCCGGGTTTCGTTGGTAAAAGCCGTACCAACAAATTCCCAGTTAACCAAATCGTCCGATTTGTAAATGGGGGTATTGCGGATATCCTCAGTTGCATACAGGTAAAACCAGCCATCTGATGCCTTAATAATTGTGGGGTCAGGTAAACTTTTCGGCACCACCGGATTACGGTAAACCTCTTCCTTTTCCTTTTTTTCAGCCAAATCCTGGTTTTGCCTTTCACAGGCAAAAACGGCTACCGGAGCAATCAACAAGACTATTTGAAATAATGAAATTTTTAGCCCAAATAACATTTTCATTGTTTTAATTAACACCATTGTAAAAATAGATGAAAAAGGAATCTCTGCTTTCATAAGCATGATTCCTTTTCTCCATGTAATAAAGATGAATTCAAAGAAACATCCTGGATTTCATCAAGGCTATTTACTAAAATAATTGCTTATCTCCTGATTTATTTTCCGTATCCGCTCTTCGTTCAGTTTAATTACTTTCCGGTCGTAGGTCAACAAACCATTAACCTCCGACTCCACATCGGTAGTCTGCGTATACACGGCTCCTGAATAGCCAAAAGGAATCAGGTTTTTAAGTTTTTCGGCCAACCGTATATAGGCGTCGGTTGCTTCTTCCGATGTTTTATACTGAACATACCCCCAGTTCCGGTCCTGCTCCCAGAGGTGCCCCTCAACTGCCAGTCCGATGCCACCATATTCTCCCAAAACATTAACCCGCTTAGAATCGAATAAGCCCATAACCGGGTCGGGATAATTGTGCATGTCGAGTATGTCGCCTACAGGGTAATGGTTCCCCCCACTTGCAGAATTAACCAAACGCGACGGGTCGTAATTTTTGGTCCACTCCACTATTTCTTCTGTTTTAAACTGGCCCCACCGTTCGTTAAACGGAACCCAAACCACCACGCTGGGGTTTGAATAGATAAGGTCTATAATCTCCTTCCATTCCCGGCGGAAATTAGCTTCCGATTCAGCGCTTCGCACCAGCTCTTTTCCATTAAAATAGTTCCTGCTTTGCCATTCCGGATGCTCATCGCCATTGGGCATATCCTGCCACACCAAAATGCCTTCACGGTCGCAATGGTAATACCAGCGTGCCGGTTCTACCTTCACATGCTTGCGAATCATATTAAACCCGAAATCTTTTGTCTTTTTAATGTCGTAAAGCAATGCTTCGTCGGTGGGTGCTGTATACAGTCCATCGGGCCACCATCCCTGGTCGAGCGGACCAAAGTGAAAATAGTCCTGGTTGTTTAACTGCATGCGCATAATTCCGTTTTCATCACGGGCGGCAGAAATTTTACGCATTCCAACATAACTGTTCACCTCATCAACCGGTTTGCCGCCCCGCAGCACAGCCACCTGCAGATCGTATAAAAAAGGCGATTCAGGACTCCAAAGTTTAGCATCGGGAACACTCACCAGCACTTCCTGACCGGCTACTGCTTTTCCGGTGCCGACTACGTTTCCGTTTTCCAACACCTTTACTTCTATAATATCTGATTCAGCAGTTCCTTCAGCAGATGCTCCTACAGTAATATTTCCACCGTCAATATTAGGTACTGTCTTCAGGTGAGTGATATAAGTTTCCTCAACAGGTTCAATCCAAACTGTTTGCCAGATACCTGTTACCGGAGTATACCAGATACCCCGTGGTTCACTGATCTGCTTACCAATTGGCTGAAATCCCTTATCGGTAGGATCCCACACCTTTATCGTCAGTTTTTGTTCCCCTTTTACAAGGAATGGAGTTATATTAAAACTGAAAGGAGTATAGCCTCCCTTATGGGTACCCACCTTAATGTCGTTCACCCATACATCGGCCTGCCAGTCGACAGCTCCGAAATTCAACACTACGTTTTTATTTTTCCAACCTGCAGGAACTGTGAACGAACGCTGGTACCATAGTTCCTTGTCCTTTCCTACCCGCTCCATTACACCTGAAAGGCTTGATTCAACAGGATAAGGGACAAGAATTTCCCCATCAAAAGCAGCGGGTATACTGCTGCCTCTGTCAACAAGGGCATAGTCCCACAACCCATTCAGGTTTAACCACTGCTCCCGCACAAGCTGCGGACGAGGGTATTCCGGCAATGGTTGTGCCGGGTCAATGTTTTCCGCCCATTGGGTCTTAATTTTATCTCCGGCAGGTTGCCAGTTCTGGGCTGTTGTTGCAGCAAACAGTCCGGCAAGAAAAATACATAGTATGGTTTTCCTCATTTCTATAAATTTTAATTAACTGAAAAACTTTAATGAATCATAAAAATACAATCATTTATATAAATAACACCTAAAACCGGGGTTAAACAATGCTGATTTTAATCTATACGTACATGCTACCTTCTCCTGACTAAACTCAATGTAAACTCAATACAAACTCAATGTTAACTCAGTGTAAACTCAATTATAATTGAGTTTACATTGAGTTAATACTGAATTAACAATGACTTTGGTAGCGTCCAGGTCCCTTACAAGCCCTTATTATGAAAAAAAAGCGCCACCGGAATACGGCAGCGCTTTAACATGATAATAGACGAGCTTATGTTGTTATCTGATGAAGAGGGTGAATAATAAAGTATGTTTGCCCTTTTCGTATTTTTTAGAGAACTTTTTAATCAACTATTCTAAAATCTTCCCTATTTTTATGATCCATATTCTGCAGGAAAGATATTCTAAAATTGAATTTTCCGCTTGAATTATTAAAGTTAAAAATCAAATCAACTGATTATAAGTATAATAACCAATATTGAAACAAAAAATGAAAAGTAAACTTATTTCTGCACTAATAATTTCAATTATTATGATTTCCTTTTCATCGTGTGAAAATGAACCGGCCACCGATTTAACTCAAACCAGCTTTATTCCCGTCCCTGCCTCTGTAACTGCAACCGGCAGTTCGTTTCAGATTGAAAAATCAATTGTGGTTTATTATGAAGAAGGAGAAGAAGGCTTAAAACAAACCGCGCAGTTCTTATCGGAAGCTTTAGCACAAATTACTGGAACTGCTCCCTTAATAGAAGTTGTGCAGGAGTTGCCCAAAGAAGGTATTTACCTCTCGTTAACCGAAGATGAACAAAACACTGGAAATGAGGGATACATACTTACGATTGGCAAAGAACTTATCTCAATTGATGCCACAGGCGCAGCAGGAAGTTTTTACGGAATCCAGACCTTACTGCAAACATTACCGGTTAAGGCAGAAGGTGACCAACCCATTCACATTGCAACAGGAACTGTTAACGATTTCCCGGAATACGGCTACCGCGGCGCTATGCTCGATGTATCGAGGCATTTCTTTGACGTGGAAGATGTAAAACGTTTCATTGATTTCCTGGCTACGTACAAAATGAATGCACTGCACCTTCACCTGTCGGATGATCAGGGCTGGCGCATTGAAATCAAATCGTGGCCTAAATTAACAGAGATTGGTGGCAGTACCGAAGTTGGCGGTGGAGACGGAGGATATTACACGCAGGAGGATTACACCGAACTTGTAAATTATGCAAATGAAAGACATATAATTATTGTTCCTGAAATAGATATGCCGGGCCATACCAATGCCGCCCTTGCTTCGTATCCGGAACTTAACTGCGATGGGAAAGCCACTGAACTTTATACCGGTACAGAAGTTGGATTCAGCACATTGTGCACCCGAAATGAAACAACTTACCAGTTTGTTGAAGATGTAGTCAGGGAAATTTCAGCTCTGACTCCTGGTCCATTTTTTCATATTGGTGGTGATGAATCACATGTTACAGCTCATGATGATTACGTTTATTTTATAAACCGGGTACAAAAAATTGTTGATTCCCATGGAAAAAGAGTTATGGGCTGGGATGAAATTGCCAACGCATCACTTATTGATAACGCGGTGGTCCAGTTTTGGGCGGATATAAAAAATACAACAATGGGGGTGGAACAGGGAGCTAAAGTAATTATGTCGCCTGCCAAAAAAGCTTACCTTGATATGCAGTACGATTCAACCACTCACCTTGGCCTGCACTGGGCAGCATATATTGAAGTGGATACAGCTTATGACTGGAATCCTGCTACATACATAGAGGGCATTACAAAAGAAAATATTCTGGGAATTGAATCACCGCTTTGGACAGAAACCATCACCAATATGGATGAACTGGAATATATGGTATTTCCGCGGCTTCCCGGATTTGCTGAGATTGGCTGGTCATCACCGGATTTAAGAAACTGGGAAGGGTATAAAAACAGATTGGCTCAACACGGAAAACGGTTCGAAGCAATGGGGATCGATTACTATAAATCTAACCTTGTACCATGGTAATAATAATCCCATTGCCAATTTATTATTGGTATTAGTTTACTTCAAATTCCCCACAGATGTGTAAAATTTTCCCCATTGAAGGGGTTAATCTATATTTGATCAGGAATACATCATTACCTGCATAACTCTAAAATACAGCACCTTACAAAAACACTACTGTATCTGAAATACCCGGATGCAGTATTTTGTTCGCTTTTTGTTCACCCGTTTAAGATCTTATGAATAAAAAAAATTATACGGCAAATAATTGTTGCATAATTTTAATTGCATAGATTATATGAAAAAAACATGGATTTGGGTGCTGATAATTGTGATAGTATTGGTTGCTATCAGGATAGCATTACCATTTATCATAAAAGACTATGTAAATAAAACCCTTCAGGATATGGAAGGTTATAATGGTTCAATAAGCGATATCGACCTGAATCTGTTTAGAGGAGCATATGTAATTAACGACCTGGTATTAAAAGATGAGTCAAATGCCATAGCCGTTCCCTTTCTCAGTATTCCTGAGATTGATTTATCTGTAGAATGGAGTGCCCTATTCAAAGGGAAAATTGCGGGCGAAATAATTTTGGAACGTCCTGTTGTGAATTTTGCTGTTGAAGAGAAAGCATCACAGGATGGAACAGAAACAAACTGGCAGGAAATGATTAAAGAATTATTGCCGATAACTGTTAACCGGTTCGAGATCATTGATGGGACAGTTCATTATTACGACTTCACTTCCCAGCCCGAAGTTGACGTATACATTGAGAATCTGGATTTATTAATGACAAATCTTACCAATGTAGAACAGGAAGTGGATAGTTTGCCGTCAACTTTAACTGCAACAGGAAATACAATTGGTGGAGGATCACTATATATTGATGCAAGATTTAACGTACTGAAAGAAATTCCTGATATTGATCTTACAATGGAAATTGAACAGGTTGAAATGACTGCATTGAATAAATTTTTGAGGGCTTATGCAAGTCTTGATGCAGAACAGGGTACATTTAATCTTTACACTGAACTTGTTATTGATGATGCCGAGCTCCAGGGATATGTAAGACCGGTGTTGGAAGACCTGGAAATACTTGACTGGGATGAAGAGAAAGGAGGTTTTTTTAGTAAGGCATGGGAAGCTGTAGCAGGCGGCGTCAGAGCTATCTTTGAAAATCCGGAAAAAGAACAGGTTGCCACACAAACCCCATTAAAAGGAAATTTAAACCAGATGAACCTTGATGCAGGTATCTGGCCCAGCATCTGGGGGCTTTTCAGAAATGCTTTTGTAGAAGCATTAAGTAAACGAACAGTTAATGCTATAGAATTTCCTCTTAAGGAATGAATATGAACTACAAATCATATCCAGATATGACCAATTTTAAAACAAATCAATTTAGTAACAATTAAAATGTATTATGATGAAAAAGACAATTTTAAGTTTGATGGTAGCCTCAATTCTGGTGTTTGCCCTTCCGGCATTTACATCAGCAGATGAGAAAGCAAATGAAGCAGAAACTACGGAAGCATTAGCTGAAATAGCTTTTGAAGTAAAAACACGTGTTGACAGGCTTGGAGAAATTAAAGAAATGGATTTCTCTGAACTGAGTAAAACTGAAAAAAAAGAATTAAGATATGAGGTACGTACTATAGGCAAAGAATTGAAAGCATATGGAAAGGCTGACTCTGAAGCAAGAGCCAATGCTGAAGCCACAGCTCAGGGATCACAAGCCGGTATTTATATTTCAGGTACCGCAATAATCATAATTCTTATTTTGCTGCTCTTACTTTAAAAAGTATTAGAATCTTCTGTATTAAAAATGAATCTCCAATTGCCGTGCAATGCTGCGGCAGTTGGCAAGATTCATAATCTTTAGAATACAGGGAGTCAAATTAATAGCCAGTTATTCGCTGATAATATTCATAACTACAAGCTCTTCCCTGCTGAAGAAGGAGTTATCATTATCTTTTTTTTTCGGCTCGTAATCCGTGGTCTTTCCTTTAACTACTGCTTTTAATACATCTGGATGAATGTAATATTTACGGCACACTGATACCGTATTGTTGAGCTCTTTTGCTACAAGCTGAACAAGTGTAGTTTCAAGTTTTCTTCTTGGATTCTCGTTGCATATTTGTCGGGCTACCTGTTCGAATTTAACTGTAAGAACAGTCCCACCCCATGTTCTATAATCTTTAGAGGAAATAGTTGCACCAGAAACATCACGCAGGTACTCATTAATATCGGCTGAGTTCAGAGGGACATATTTGTTCTCTTCCTTATACCGGAACAATTCATGGCCAGGTAGCTCAGAACATTGTTTCAACTGTTTTTTCAGGGTGGGATGACTGATCTTAACTTTCATATCCTTACCGCTCTTTGCCTTAAATTCCAAAGTAAGATCATTCTCTTCTTCTTTCAGGTGTTTTCTCCTCAGTGTTGTTAATCCAAAGGAACCATTCATCTTTTGGTAGAGTTTATTTCCTACCCGCAAGTATGATTCTTCCATAAGTGTGATGGCAAGAGCAGTGATTTTCTTTTTGTTCCACGTTCTTTTCCGCAGGTCGGATTGTACCTGCTCTCTTATTTGAGGTAGTCTGTCTCCAAATTCCTTAAGATTTTCAAATTTTCTTTTACTCAGGTGTTTTCCCCAGCGCTCGTGGTAGATGTATTGTTTTCTGCCCTTCGAATCACGGCCTGTAGCCTGAATATGGCCCAGTGGCTTTTTACATATCCATACATCCCTCCAATCGGGTGGTATTACCAATCCTGCAATGCGCTCTAATACCTTTGCTTCAACAACTTTATTTCCTTCCTTATCGATAAAGACGAAATTGGGATTTTTCCCGGAACGGGATAATCCTTCCATACTGTCGTTCACATAAACAAGTGAACCAGGGGCTTGCTCTTTCTCCATCTCTTGACAAAATATGCTAAAACTATTTAGGCATATGCATTACTATAGGATGAATCGTATTAATTACTTTTTAATATCAGACAATTTTTCAATCAGTGTCTTATTAAAAACATCTAAATCGTCAGGGTTTCTTGATGTAATCAAATTGTTGTCGACAACAACTTCTTCATCGACCCAATTTGCCCCGGCATTTTTAAGATCTTTTTTAATCGAAAAGAAAGAAGTTAGTTTACGATCTTTCACCACCCCTGCTTCAATTAACATTTGAGGACCATGACAAATTGATGCAACATTTTTTTTCAAATCAAAGAATGATGATACAAATTTAACAGCCTTTTCATTTCGCCTTAATTTATCAGGATTAATCACACCTCCCGGAATGACCAGCGCATCATAATTATTCACATCGGCATTATCTACCACAACATTTACATCTATGTCGCGGCTCCAGTCGCCATGCTTCCACGCTTTAATTTTGCCCTCTTCCGGAGCAACAATATCAACCTCTGCCCCATTTTCTTCGAGAGCTTTCTTCGGTTCAAACAATTCCGACTCTTCAAATCCACTGGTTGCCAGTATGGCTACTTTAATTCCTTTTAATTTTTTCATTTTTTTCATTTTTCATTTTCATGCACAATTAAAACATCAATTTACATCTATTCTGAAAATAGTCCGTTTAATTGATGAATAGCTACTTTTATCAAATGTTCCTGTTCCCTTAATGTATCCTGAATGTATTCAGGCACATCCTGGTTAGCGTGAACTTTTGCATAAACCTCCACCGCTCTTTTTTCCCCATCCATGGCCTCTTCAATTATTTTATCTTTTGAGTCACTACTCAAAGCAGATTTGGCTGCAAGCCAAGTGCGGTGGAAAAAACCTTTGGACGTACCCGAGTTATTCAATTCAATTCCCAACTTTAGCGATTCATTTTTGAGTTCTTCAATGAAACCTTTGCGCTGCTGCGATAACCGAAGAAATAATGTTTTAATGCTATCATTTTCGATTTCATCGGCTGCCGTTTCATACCCTTCAACACCATCGTAACAGGTATCAATCACATCCTGCAATGCACTTTTTAATTTTGACTTATCCATATTTAAATTGTTTTTCAAATTATTGCTGAAATTCCTCTTTTGTTTATTTAAAAACCCTGCCAAAATAAATTCATGCTAAAAAGGACATCTTACTCTATTGATTTCAAATATTTTAATAAGCTAACTATAAATTATAAAGAAATCCTTCCCCTATTCCCAAAGTTTGTATATGGGGAATGTGTGTATAAAATTCCTCAGATTTCTAAATTACTCCACATTGAGATCATTAAGTGTATTTTACATATTAAAAAAGTATTGAAACACAAGCTACAGTTAATACTTTTGACATTTGGGCATTTATACCCCTTAACAAATAGGTATTATGGGTCTACAGGAGTGTGGGTCAGATTTTTTTTATGCAGTGGCATAATTTTTATAAAACTTATACGAATTCGATTTAACATCATGAATAAAGATTCCTTGATAAAAACTGCCAGTGTAATATTTATCATCACGGCATTTATATTCTTTTTAATAGTGGCCAAAAACATTTTAATTCCATTGGCATTTGGTGGCTTATTAGCCTATTTAATGTATCCTATTGTCAGGAGGCTTGAACGGATAGGCATTCACAGGTCTTTTTCCATTCTTATTGTTATAATTTTCACATTGGCAGTTGTAGCAGCAGTTGGATTCTTCTTTGCAGTACAAATTTCCAATATCCAAATCGATTTAAACGAAATAAAAACCAAGTTGGTAGAACAAACGGGATCACCTGAAGAAAAAATTGAAAATAAATTTGGAGTCAATATGAGAACTATGGACTACTATATCGATTCCATGTTTAATAGTCTCTTTTCCGGAAGCGATGGGCAAACCACTGTTTTTTCTTCAACAACAACTACTATTTTTCAAATAGGTATTTTACCTGTTTTTATATTTTTTCTGTTATTCTATCGTACAAAAACAGCATATTTTATTTTTCGGGTGGTTGGTCGCAGAAGAAAGAAAAAGACAGTAAAAATACTTCGGGAAATAAAAATGGTAACTACAAAATATTTGGGTGGATTGATTGGCGTTGTAATTATACTGGCTGTTTTAAATTCAACAGGATTACTGATAATTGGCGTGCCCCATGCCATCGTGTTGGGAGTAGCGGCTGCAATACTTAATTTAATCCCTTATTTTGGGACATTAATAGGCGCTTTGATCCCGATTTTTTATGTACTGGTTGCTATGGATGATCCATTAAGTATGGCGTTGAAAGTGGTGTTTTTATTTATAATCGTACAGTTCCTTGAAAACAACATAATTACGCCAAATGTAGTTGGAGGAAATGTCCGGTTAAATGCACTAACGGTAATAATAGGACTTTTAATCGGAAATATGATTTGGGGCCTGCCAGGAATGCTGGTTGTCATTCCTTTTATTGCTGTATTAAAAATAATAATGAAAAACATTGAAGGTCTGGAACCGTATGCTTATCTGCTTAGCAGCAAGGGATTGGGTAATCAAAAAATAGATTATATAGGCTCCCTTAAAAAGTTAAAAAATAAGATCACAGGAAACAAAAATAAGTAAGAGGGCGCCTGCCTATTCCAAATACAAATTTAATCCTTACCCATTTCTCAACTCGTACGATATAATTATTACACTTTTAGAATATCGGTTACGATCAGTAAAACCAATTTAGTTTAGTCCCTGTTAATCTCCTCCATTTACCTCAAGCGGTGGTGTAACATTTCTGAATAAAATCGCCGGCTCTTTTAAAATAGCCTACGGTTCCATACGTATGGAACCCGTTTTTATGATGCTTGGCGAAGCAGCCGGCCTGGCAGCAACATATGCGCTGGAAAATCAACTATCGTTACATAATTTGGGGAAGGACTACTTCCTTCAATTAAAAAACTGAGTATGCAGAAACAGTAAATATTCGAATACAATGGTTATTTTTAGGTTTTGGAATAAATATAAACCAAAAGAGCAATCAAAATGAAACGCAGTGAAATAAATCAGCTCATCCGGCAATCGAAAGATTTTTTTAGGGAAATGAATTTTCACCTTCCACCCTGGGCATTCTGGGATCCGGAAGATTGGAAAGGGAAATACGACACCTGTTCCGAAATCGCAGACAACATGCTTGGGTGGGATCTGACAGATTTTGGCAGCGGCGATTTCCACAAGCGTGGTCTCATCCTTTTCACAATCCGTAACGGTAATATCAAAAAAGATAATAAAACCTATGCCGAAAAAGCGATGATAGTTGAAGAGATGCAAGAAACGCCCATGCATTTTCACTGGAGCAAAATGGAGGACATCATCAACCGCGGCGGCGGTAACCTGGTCATTGAGTTGTATGCTTCCGACGAAAATGAAAAGCTTTCCGACAAAGCCTTTACTGTTAAAACCGATGGTATTCTAAGAAAGCTAAATGCGGGCGATAAAATCATTCTTACCCCTGGTGAAAGCATTTGCCTGGAGCAGGGACTTTACCACCGTTTTTACGGAGAGCCCGGCAAGGGAAAAGTGTTTGTGGGAGAAGTGAGTGCCGTAAACGATGATACATCCGACAATCGTTTTCATCAACAGGTGGGCCGTTTTCCCGATATCGAAGAAGATGAAGCACCGCTCCATTTACTGGTTTCCGATTATACAAAATATTTTTAACATGGCGGGAAAAGAATTCATCATTTCCGGAACTGGCTGTGCACTGGCCGATTTTCTATACACCAATGTATCATTTCATTCAGCGGCATTTGAAAAATACTGCTCCCAAACTCCGGGTGACGGAGGACTAAGTCCCGGCAAACTGGTTTTTACAGAGGAATTGGAACGGTTTGCAGGAGTTCCTTATTCACAAATTTTAAATGAACTGACAGATGGCAGTGCGGCGGTCTCGTTTAATATTGGCGGGCCTTCTTTGGTCTCCCTAATCCATGCCGCCCAAATGCTTGAGGCGGATGAAAATTTTAAGGTGAACTTTTGCGGCATATCGGGAAAGGATGAAACAGCCGAAAAGATCAGAGAACTTCTGGAAAAAACACCTGTGGATTTTTCCCGGTATCTTTCTGAAAGTAAAAAGTCAACACCTTTTACCCATGTGCTTTCGGACCCAAATTTCGATAGCGGTCATGGCGAACGAACATTTATAAACAATATTGGAGCTGCCTGGGATTTAACCCCTGAATTCCTGCCTGACTCTTATTACGAATCAGATATGGTCTGTTTTGGAGGAACAGCCATCACTCCCAACCTGCACGATAATCTGCATTTATTACTTGAAAAAGCAAAAACCACGGGGGCATTTACTCTTGTAAATACAGTTTTTGATTTTAGAAATGAAAAACTACAACATGGTAAACCATGGCCACTGGGTAAGACTGATCTAAGCTATCCGTTCATTGATATCCTGATTATGGATAAGGAAGAAGCACTCAAAATCAGCGGGTGTTCAGAGATTTCCGATGCAACAACTTTTTTTGCATCCAAAGCTTCCGCATTTGTTATTACTCAGGGGGCTGAACCGGTACATTTTTTTTCTGATGGTAACCTTTTCAAAAAAGAAACTGGCTGCCTTGAGGTATCAAAAGAGGTAACTCTAAGAATTCAGGACAAGGCATACAGCGGCGACACTACCGGGTGCGGTGATAACTTTGTGGGTGGTGTAATTGCTTCTGTTGCGAATCAACTTAAAAAACAAAAAGGCAAATTAAACCTGAAAGAAGCTTTAATTAAAGGGATCTGTTCTGGAGGATTTGCCTGCTCTTATAACGGAGGCACTTATTTTGAAAAGGCACCCGGGGAGAAAAGGAATGAAATTGAGCAGCTGATTGCAGATTATTACAATCAATAAAACTATTTATGCAGAAACTGGTGCTTTTCGGGGCGGGAAAAATCGGACGGTCGTTTATCGGGCAATTATTTTCGACTGGCGGTTTCCAGGTTGTTTTTATTGATGTTTATAAACCGGTAATCGAAGAACTCAACCGCCGTAGAAGGTACCAGGTGGTCATCAAAAGTGAAAAAGAGTCGGTCCTCTTCGTTGAGCATGTAAAAGGAATTTTTGCTGGTGATGAAATAGCCGTAGCTAACGAAATCTGTGATGCTGATATTATTGCTACCGCTGTCGGGCAAAATGGATTGCCGGGAATTTTTCCCCTGCTGGCCATGGGACTAAAAATACGCCAACAGAAGCACCCAAACCAACCGCTTGATATCATCATTGCTGAAAATCTTAGGAATGCTGCAACATACTTTGAAACAGAATTAAAAAAGCTGCTGCCTTCCTCTTACCCTTTCGGTCAGTTGGTTGGATTAGTTGAAACCAGCATCGGGAAAATGGTGCCGATTATGACAAAAAAAGATGTGGAACAAGATCTGCTTCAGGTTTTTGCAGAACCATACAATACGCTCATTCTCGATAAAAAAGCTTTTAAGAATCCGATACCTGACATTGCGGGACTGTCACCCAAAGAAAATATGAAAGCCTGGGTTGACCGCAAGTTGTTTATCCATAACCTGGGGCATGCAGCAGCCGCCTATATGGGTTATCTGCACAATCCCTTATTTATTTATTTGTACGAAGCACTAAATGTCCCGGAAATATTCAATGAGGCGAAAGCAACCATGCAACAGTCAGCAAAGGCATTAATAAAAAGGTATCCAAATGAATTTACCTCAGAGTCATTAAACCAACATATCAACGATTTACTTTCCCGGTTTCAAAACAGGGCATTGGGCGACACCATATTTAGGGTAGGCTGTGATTTACCGCGCAAACTGGGGCCTGACGACCGGCTGGTTGGTGCAATTCGCCTGGCACAGGAAACAAATTCACCTGATGAAAAAATTCTTAAAGCCCTGGTTTGCGGATGCCGGTTTCGGGCAACCAATGAGGAAGGAAAACTTTTCCCGGCAGATGCTGAATTTGATCAGCTGTACAAAACGGGAATACGAAATGTTTTGACTGAAATTTGTGGGTTTGACGAAAAAAATGATGCTGCGATTATAAACAGATTGCAAAAACTGGATAAAAAACTTTAGTGATGATAAGACCTAAACAAATCCTTTTTCTGCTTATTGGAGCTATTTGCCTGATGAATCCTTTTATATTGGCAGTTCAAAATAGCTGGGACAGCTCAACCTATCCCGATGAGTTGGGCTACCAAAATCGCATCGCCCCAATGCTGAACCGCATTGCCCAACTCGATTTTGGCAAACGTTCGCTGGCGGCTTCCAAATGCCCCGATACCGGATTACCTGTGCGCATCTGGGCGGTGGCAGGTGAAACCATCATTTCCCCTATACTGGCAAAACCTTCAAATAAGGGCCTACAGGTTATTTTGGACTAAAAGCCCGCAATATTATTAATTATGTGGGGTTAATTGACTGTACATCAGGGTATGTTCCTCTAAAATAGTACCCTTTTCATTAATAAGCCTGAAAATAACAAACGGCTCGCCTCCCCTGGTATCAAAAGTAAATTCCCCGAAAGCTATGATTTCTGTTCCGTGGTAACCAAAAATCTGGTTCGAAGGAACTTTAGCCATGGCATCAGGACCGGGAACACCACCCAGCGATGCTGCTTCAAATTCATAAAAAGAATATCCCGATGCCCCAGGAATGGTGAATCCGCGTGCACCATGGCGGTCGCCACTCACCAGTAATACACCTGCTATATTTTGCGTTTCAATCAGGCTGAAAATTTCCTGCCTTGCCAAAGTATCCCACGTTCCCCATGAATCCTTTCCATTTGTTACATAGTCTGACCACATGGTTCCGCTTGAAATAATCTTGAACGGAGCCGTGGAGCTTTTCAGAGTTTCCTTTAACCATTCCTGTTGCTCCCTGCCCAGGTAGGAAGCGTAATTGCCTCTTTCTGCCACATTGCGGCACGAGCGGGTATCCAGCATTATCAGCTCCACAGGGCCTGTACGTGTGCTGAAATAAATTCCATCAGCCTCATTCTCCGGATTGTTCCAGTTCTGCTGCCATACACCACGAAGGGCTTTAAGGTCAGCCGGGGTGAATCGCTCAGGTATGCCGCTGAGGTCGTTGTTCAGGTAATCATGATCGTCCCAGGAAGTATACAGCGGTACATTGGCTGCAAGCATTTGCCAGGCGCCGGAAACATCACGGAGAAGGTAATCCGACCTGTGCATGCCAATGTTGTTTTCCCTGTCATCCACTGCAATATCCCCCAGAAGCATCATCACCTGCGGTTTTCTATTCACAATCTGGTTTACCAGATTTGGATTGTGCAGGCCAATTTTATGAAAGCATGAACCAAATGCCACCCTGAATTCACTCTCATCAGGGGCTGAAGGTGCGGTTCTAAAACTGCCTTCTGCAACCTTTCTGTCATCGACATAAACAGCATAGGTATAATCGGTTCCTGAAGATAACCCATCCATTATGATTCGCTGTTCTGTACCCGGTTCAACTGAGCCGGCCGAGTATGATTTCTCATTACCACTATCTGTTCCGGTAACTTTAACCTTCAATGGAGAGGATTCAGATTGGCGCAGCCACAGAACTGCCCCACTCTCCTCCAGGTTTCCAAGCATGGGCCCTCCCATTAAGGCAACACCGTGTTTACGTGCCGCTTTCAGAATCTCAGGATGGGTGAAATCTGCATCTTCTGATTCAGTGAAAATACGACGGGAATCCAGGTAAAACTGCCTTCTGTTTTCATCTATAGAACCATAACTATCAAGTAACCGTGTGTCAATTTCAAGGTCTCCTACATGCGCATCAGGAAGTGTAACAACAAACCGGCGCTGAACAATATCCCCTGACTGGCTGTAACTATCGTAAGGCGCAAAAACCATTGCAAACAGCAAACAAAAGTGAAAAAGAATCACATTGATATTCATCGGCAGAAACTTATTAATAAGTAAACAGTCAAATTTATTTATTTCTCTCTCAAATTAAAGAGAATCTATTCATTTTTATTATTGAATTCTAAAGGCTTAAATTCTGAAAATATTTCAAGCGATTCATTAATCTCTCCAACTGGTATATATTCACATACTTCAGAATAATGCTCCCACATTTTTTGAACGATTGGATTTGTATGGGCTGAATCCATGGCTTCTTTTGATTTCCATCCGAACACTTCTATGATGGTTCCATCTTTCGATTCCATTAAAACAGATTTTCTGTTTGTTACTAATCCTTCCTTAAATAAAATCTCCCAATGATTTCTCATCAATTTTTTAAGTTCTTGATTTTTATCAGGAAAGGGTTTGTATCCTACAATTACTATTCTTTCCATTTTTCTCATCTTATGTTTTAGCTTAAGCAAGTTTAGACTTTCTTTCATCGAGGTTTTACCGACCGTATCAAATAGTATATCATAGCTTTCATTGCCTTTGTAAAATCCTCTTTGGTGTATTCAATCACATGATCAGCCCCTATTGATTTTACCAGCTCCAAATTTTTGGTGCTGCAAATTCCTGTGACATTGGCTCCAAAATATTTTGCTAATTGAACAGCGGCAGTACCTATAGAGCCGGATGCCCCGTATATCAATACACGGTCTCCTTTTTTGATTTTACCTTTTTTCTTTAAAAAAGTCAGGGCAGTAAGAGGGCCATTTACAATGGCTGCTGATTGTACAAATGAAAAATTTTTAGGTTTGAAATGCATTAACCCATTTTCGGGGATACACTTATACTCGGCACATGTCCCAAAGCTGAGTCCTGAATACCCGAATACATAGTCACCTGGTTTGTAGTTTTTGACCTCATGACCGACTGTTTCAATGATTCCGGAAAATTCAATACCAAGAACAGTTTTTTTAGGTTTCCGGAAGCCAAACATCAAGCCAACCGGAATTTTTAAAAGGGGAGGATGATTAAAACCTCTCATCTTTGGATCCTCCGCAGTCACTGATGAAGCATATAACCAGCACTTCATTTTTCCTGGGGACAGGTTTTTCAATTTCCGTTATTTGTAATACTTCAGGATCTGTAACTCTCAGCGGGGTTACATCAGTAGGTATAACTCATAAAGGCCACTTTTTTGGAATCGGGACTCCACGAGGGTACATTAATGGTTCCCTGCCCTCCGTAAAGGAAAGCAACCGATTTTATTTCTCCTCCATCAGCCGGCATCATACGCAGCATTACCCTCTTGTTGTGGGGATGGGAACCTGCCGGCACATCTGGCAGATACGAAATCATGATAAGCCACTTTCCATCGGGTGAGGGATGGGCAAACCAGTTCTGGTATTCATCATCGGTCACCTGCTCCTGGCCGGAGCCATCGGGCTTCATGCGCCAGATCTCCATGCTGCCTGTACGCACTGAATTAAAATAAATGTACTTGCCATCGGGTGAGTATTCCGGTCCGTCATCCAGCCCTTCAGCGGTAGTAAGACGAATCTCTTCGCCTCCTCCATCCGGTATTTTATAAACATCGTAATTGCCGTTTCGCTCGGCACAGTAGGTATGCCATTTATCATCGGGCGACCAGCCGTGCCAGTACGAAGGACCTTCTGCAGTAATCCTTTTGGGCGTACCTCCTTTTATCGGAACGGTATAAATAATGGAGTGCCTGCTGCCGTTTTCTTCGGTACCATGACTGATGGCCATTGTTTTCCCATCGAAAGATATGCCGTGGTCGTTGTTGTTGTTGGTGGCAAAGCCTGTATTAATCTCTGCCGGCTTCTGCTTTTTCAAGTCAAACTTATACAATTTCCCGCCTGAATTATATACCAGAAATTTCCCGTTGCGCGACCAGTTGGGCGCTTCTATATGGGTATCGGTTTCATAAATCACTTCCCGGTTGCCGGTTTCAATATTCAGCACTTCCAGCCGGCTGGGCGATGGGGTCTGGTAGCCGTCAACATCTTCAGGTGCAGGTTTCTCCAGACGTACATTACTGAAACGGGCTTTTTCGATAACCTCTTCATTGTGTGAACTGACAAACATTCCGGCAAAAACCGAATGGCCTGTTTCCAGCTTCACCTTACCAACCTCTTGCAGGGGTCTTCCATCTTTGGAAACACGGAATATAAATTCATTCCCTTTCCGTTCCACCTGCACAAATTCAGGCGCTTTCATTTCAGACGACAGTTCCATGGTTTCCCCTCCTGCATTTTGGCGGTACTGCAAAGAAGTGAGTCCGTCGCCATGAATAGCCCCGTCCATATATACAGCATCTTCGGCTTTCGAATCACGGATCATCAAACCCATCTTCCGGTGCGGGTCCACACCTTCACCAATGAATTCCATGTTGGCAGAAAAAATGAAGTCACCTTCCACCTCCTGCGATACAAAGTAAAACTCATCACGGTCGAACCAGATGTTGTAACCGGCTCCTTCAAGCGTAAATTGCTGGCTTTTCTTATCAAACGTGTAATCCCCCTTAAGTTTGGGATTACCGATATCTTCACCCGAAAACTTTTGAAACATCTGCTGTGCCTGCATTACATTGACTGATAACACGGTTAGTGTGAACAATAAAACGATTTTTTTCATATTACTTTAAATTAATAAGTCAGTTACTACTCTCTTCCTGTTGCAGCTGGTTACTCTTAACTTTTTAAACCGACTCCCTCAAAATTAATGAAGTTGGCAGAACTTTCGTTATAATCTGCCTGTTTTTTACAAACTCCGCAGCCAGACTGCCCATTTGCTCAAAGTCGGTGGAGATTACTGATATTCCACCCCCTGCGATTTGTTTCATGGGTGTATCATTATAGGAAAGAATACCAATATCCCTTCCTGTTTTTAAATTCTTTTCCCGGCATTTTTTAATTACTTCCACTAAATCGGCATCACGGATCAAAAACCAGCATTGCCCCTTTTTCACCTGTTCATGAATGGTATTTTTAACTATTCTGTAACCAATACCATGTCGATCACAAAACCGGCTTATTGCCAGTACGGTATCCGCAGGATGAGGGGTCTCATTTTCATTGTATACCAGTATCAGCTCAGAATATTTTTTTAAATGCTCCAGACCATCTTCCAGGCATTTATCCACGGCCTGGTCAAAATCCTGTACAATAGAACTTATTTTATCTGACGAAGGTCTTCCCATATCCAGGATAAGCAGCCGGGTTGGATCAATTTTGTTTAAAACAGGCTCCATGCCTCCATGGTCTATATTCATTACAATGTATAAGCTGTATCTGCCCAGACTGTTTTGAATCAGTTGGGTGAAGACCTCCCGGTTGTAATGATGAAAAAGCAAATCGACCGAATACGATTCCGGGAGGTTGCTTCGAAACGACTGGTACAACTGCTCCTTGAATCCACTGAAGTCGTCGAGCAACATGAACACCTTGAAGGAACCACCGGTAATATAATACCCCCGTGTAGGTGCCGAATCAATCAGATTACGTTTCTTAAGCGCCTTGTAAGCTTTAAATATTGTATCGCGGGAAAACCCGGTATCTGTGCTCAGCCGGTTAACCGATGGAAGTATTTCACCTTCCTTTAACCGGCCATTGGCTATAGCTTCTGCAATGGCATTAACTACCTGCTGAATTTTTGTCTGGCCCGCTTTCTCCGGTATTTTCAATAATGATTTCGACACTGAAAAGTACTTTTCATTTCGTCATATGAAAGATCAAATAACTACTTCCGATAGTTCTTTTACTATGAGTTTCCTATTTATATACCGGTCCGTAAGTTCTGCATGCACGGTAATCGGCGCCTTCTTTATCCTCGCCAAATGCATTCCAGGCACTGGGACGGAAAATAAGGTTTTCATCAACGTTATGCATTGAAACAGGTATACGGAGCATTGATGCCAGTGTAATCAAATCGGCTCCAATATGGCCGTAGCTGATGGCACCATGATTGGCCCCCCAGTTAGCCATTACAGAATACACATCCTTAAATGCACCGCTTCCTGTCAGTTTAGGTACAAACCAGGTAGTCGGCCATGTGGGATCGGTACGTTTATCAAGCACCTGGTGGATGTCATCTTCAATATTTGCCGTAAACCCTTCGGCAATCTGAAGTACCGGTCCCATTCCTTTCACGAGGTTAACCCTCGACATGGTAACAGGCATCTGGCCTGCAGTCTTAAACTGACTGGAATAACCTCCACCCCTGAAATACCCCTTATTGGCAGGGCAAAACCGGGTGTTCTTTAAACATTTTTCCACTTCTTCTTCTGTAATATCCCAGTAAGGTTTCATTGCAGGATTACCTTCCGCATCAAGCTGTTGTGCTGTTGCATCGAGTGTGGTTGCACCTGAATTGATTAAATGAATGATACCTCCTTTTGCAAGGCCTGACAGTTCTTTTCCGGTAACACGTTTTACAGCCTCCGGGCTCCAGTAGGTTCGCACATCAGAAAAAATCTGGGCTGTGCCGGTAAGCAGATGGCCAAACAACATGGGAACAGCATTCAGGCTGTCGTTTTCTGTAGCAAACACAAAGGCTTCGCGTATACCATTCCAGTCGAATGATGTATTAAGGATTACTTCCGGAAAATCACCGTTAGGATAGTAATCGGTCCACTGCCGCTGCCCTTGGAAGCCACCGGCAATGGCATTTCTTCCCAATGCCTCTTCACCGAAACCTGCGTCCTTTAGCTTTGGATTGCCAATCATCAGATCTCTGAATATGAGTGTCATTTTAACAACAGTTTCCCACTCCCAGTCTTTACGGACCCTGTCGCTTTGATTATCTGCCGCATTCCGGTCCTCTCCTTCGATGCACTTTTCACGTGTCCAGGCTATAGCCTTATCATACTCCTCTTTGTCGTAGATTTCTTCATCCAGGCGCCTTTTCACTTCCACCATATCCACAAACTCGGTACGCATGCCCAGATAATCCTGAAAGAAATCGGGATTCACCATCGAACCGGCGATACCCATTGAAGTATAACCAACCGACAGGTATGATTTGCCCTTCATTTGTGCCACTGCCAAGGCACCTTTAACGAAACGCAGTAATTTATCCTTCACATCCTGCGGAATGGTTTCATCTCCTGCATCCTGCACATCGCGACCATAAATGCCAAAAGCAGGTAATCCTTTCTGGGTATACCCTGCCAGGGCTGCAGCCAGATAAACTGCCCCGGGGCGTTCGGTTCCGTTAAATCCCCAGACAGCCTTCGGGATTGCCGGATTGGAATCCATCACCTCAGTACCATAGCACCAACAGGGGGTTATTGTTAATGATACCCCCACTCCTTCCTGCTCAAACTGATCGGCACATAAAGCTGCTTCCGCCGCCCCGCCAATTGTTGTATTGGAAATCACACACTCAACCTCTTCCCCTCCCGGAAAACGAAGCGATTCTTCAATCAACCTTGCAGCAGCTTTTGCCATGTTCATTGTCTGAACCTCAAGCGACTCCCGTACACCTCTTTCACGCCCGTCAATCACAGGCCGTATACCAACCTTTGGTAACCTTCCGATTAATCTGTTTGCCATCTTATAACTCGTTTTATTATTAATTACATTTATTCTTCTGACAATTGACATATAACACTTTAAATCAATTGAAAACAATAAGAACATTCAGCATTCATACTGTGCTGAACTGTGCTGCAATTTATAAACAAGTTTGTAAAAAGAAAAATGTTTGGGTACATTTATTTCTGTTTTATCTTTGAGAAGATTATAAACCATATTGCTATGAAAAATCTTATCCTTATGCTCCTTCTTGCAACCGGCACAATAAATCTTAATGCCCAGATCACTGAAGACAAGGCTGTGTATCTGGTTTCACCGCGTATAGTTGAAACAGAAATAACTGTTGGCGGTCAGGCTGCAGATATTCCGGGGTTCAGCAATCGTTCCATCCAGTATGCCATCGATGCAGCAGCCAAAACTGGCGGAACTGTAAGATTGATGCCGGGACTATATGAAATAGTGGCCCCGGTAAGCATGAAATCGAATGTAAAGCTTATTGGTTCAGGAAGGGAAACCATTTTAAAAAGAGGCAAAGGGATTCAGACCCGTTTTGTTGTGGATGCCGATTATGCTGAATTACAGATCACGGTAGAAAATTCCGATGGATTTGAACCCGGAATGAAAATACAGGTTACCGACAATGACAAAAGTTCCTGCTGGGGAGTATCCACTGCATATATTACCGACATACAGGACAATGTCATTTACATTGATGAATACCTGAAGCATGACTACCGGTCCGATCGTGACGGAATGATTTCCAATGCCTCCTCAGTTATTGAAGTCATAGGAGCTGAAAATGTATACATTTCAAATTTAACTGCCGAGGGGAACCGGAACGAAAATTTTTTGGCTGACGGATGTAACAGTGCAGGAATTTTAGTCCTTAAGTCGAAAAATATTACAGTAGATAATGTGCATGTTAAGGATTTCAACGGGGAAGGAATCAGCTGGCAGATCACCGAAAATGTCACCATTCGTAACAGTGAAATTTCTGGCAGCGGCAATACAGGAATGCACCCGGGAACTGGTTCTCCTTTCACCCTGATCGAAAACAACAACGTGCACAGCAACGATAATGATGGGCTCTTTATATGCTGGCGTGTTTATAACAGCGAAGTGCGTAACAACAGGTTTCACAACAACGGGCGTTACGGTATCTGCACAGGTCATAAGGACACGGATGTTTTGTTTACAGGAAATCGTATTTTCAACAATGGAAGCGACGGCATTCACCTTAGGGGGGAGCGTGAATCGAATGCACCTCACAGGAATACCTTTCAGGAAAATGTAATTGAAAACAATGGCACAAAAGGCAGCGGTTATGGCTTTTCAATCAACTCGCCTGCCCGCGATTTAAAACTCGTAAATAATATTTTTAGAAGTACAGGCGAAAAAACCCAGAAGGCTCCAATATATATCATGGCAAATGGAATTCAGCCCGAATTAACAGGAAATCAAATGGAAGGGCATCCCGAAGGGGATGTCATTGTTGAAAAATAGCCTGAACATACCTTCGTTCTATTCTTAACCAGCAATTACATAACATGGAGGCATATTCTTTTCCCTTATGTTTTTTTTGTAAAATTGTAGTATAATCACTATTTAAAGCTTACATGAACCGTATTATTGAAAAATCGCTTGCCCTTTTTATTACAGGAGCCGGCGTTTTGGGATGTACTCCTGAAAACAACGAACCACAAAGGCCAAACATTTTGTTTATTTTCAGCGACGACCATGCAACCCATGCCATTGGTGCCTATGGGCCGAAACATAACAACCCGGAGCTGCACAAGCTGGTGCAAACACCTCATCTCGATCGGCTGGCACAAGAGGGAATGCTATTTACCAATGTCTTTTGCGGGAACTCCATCTGCGGCCCAAGCCGTGCAACCATTTTAACCGGAAAGCACAGCCACCTGAACGGAATGCTGAACAACGACACCATATTTAACGGAGCCCAGCAGACCTTCCCAAAATTATTGCAGGACGGAGGTTACGAAACAGCATGGATAGGAAAGTGGCACCTGTTTTCCGATCCCACAGGATTCGACCACTGGCAGATTCTTGATAATCCGGGGCAACAGGGAACGTATTACAATCCCATACTGGGGTCACCCGATGGGGAGGAAAAGGTCACAGGCCATACCGCAACAATCATAACCGACAGAGCCATTAACTGGCTGAAATCGCAACGCGATGAAGGTAAACCATTCTTTCTTGCCTATTCCCATAAAACACCTCACCGCGAATGGGTGCCAGGCCCTGAAGAATACGACCTTTATAAAAATACAGACATTCCTGTTCCCACCAATTTCTATGACGATTACAGTACCCGCAGCTCAGCGTTGAAAGAACAGGAGATGGAGATTGCCACGCACATGAATGAACAGGATTTAAAACTTACCGCCCCGGGCTATCTGAATGAAGAACAACTGGTACAATTCAGAGATGCATACGATCAGGAAAACAGTGATTTTAAAGACGCAAATCTTTCCGGCAATGAGCTTGCCGAATGGAAATACCAACGCTATGTTAAAGATTACCTGCGGTCGGTTACTTCAATGGATAAGGAAATCGGACGCATGCTTCAGTACCTTGAGGAATCGGGTCTTGCAGAAAACACCATTGTGGTTTACAGTTCCGACCAGGGGTTCTATCTTGGCGATCACGGATGGTTCGACAAACGATGGATGTATGAAGAATCGTTGCGGATGCCCCTCATAGTGCGCTGGCCCGATGTCACACCTGCTGCCTCAACAAACGATGCCATCATACAAAATACCGATTATGCCGCGACTTTTCTTGACCTGGCAAATATTACCATTCCCGGAGATATTCAGGGGAAAAGCATAGTTCCTTTACTGAAGAATGGAAGCCCCGAAAACTGGCGGGATGTTGCCTATTACCATTATTATGCATGGCCCGACTGGCATATGGTTCAGCCGCATTATGGAATCCGCGGCGACCGCTATAAGCTCATTCATTTTTATACCACGGATGAGTGGGAATTGTTCGATCTGGAAAATGACCCGGATGAAATGCAGAATGAATATTTAAACCCGGACTACACCGACATTGTTAAAGCTATGACAGAAAGGCTGGAGCAGGAACGGATTGCAATGAGCGATACCGTAGAGCTAAAAGCCACATCAAATTATCACAGGTAACAATAATTAGAATCCAATAGTATGAATCAGTATTTTATCAAATCATTTGCCTTGATTACAGCCGGAATGGGCTTGTTTAGTTGCAATTTAAAGGAGCCGGAAGCCGAACATCCCAATATCATTTTTATAATGAGTGACGATCATGCTTACCAGGCCATTAGCGCCTATGGTATGGGGTTAAATGAAACTCCGAATATTGATCGTATTGCCGAAGAAGGTGCCATATTTACACGTGCCACAGTTACCAATTCCATCTGTGCACCAAGTAGGGCAGTTTTACTGACAGGCAAGCACAGTTTTATAAATGGCAAGGTGGATAATGTGCAGCCTTTCGACTGGAGCCAGAACAATTTCCCAAAACTCCTGCAGGCAAGCGGATACCAAACTGCTATGATTGGAAAAATTCATCTTGATGGAAATCCTACGGGATTTGATTACAGCATGGTTTTACCCGGACAGGGACATTATTACAACCCCGATTTCCTGATCAATGGTGAGCGTATTCAGATAGAAGGATATACAACCGAAATCATAACGGAAGCTGCCCTCGACTGGTTGAAGAATAAACGTGACCCGGATAAACCATTTTGCCTGCTTTACCACCATAAAGCGCCTCACAGAAACTGGCAGCCGGCACCAAAATACCTGAATCTGTACGACGAAGACAACTTTGCTCCCCCTGTGAACTTCTTCGACGATTACGAAGGAATGGGAACGGCAGCAAAGGAGCAGGAAATGGAAATCGCAGAGCACATGAGATGGGGCCACGACTTTAAGCTTTTAGTTGACCCTGAAGGTGACTCCACCGGATTTGCCAATGAGTTAAGGAGAATGACTCCTGAACAAAGAGCCCAATGGATGGAAGCCTACGAATCGGAAAACCAGCAACTCCTTAACGATATGCCAGAGGGTGAAGAGCTTGCCCACTGGAAATATAACCGGTACATAAAGGATTACCTGCGTACAATTAAATCGGTCGATGATGGTGTGGGCCAGGTGCTTGATTACCTCGATGAAGAAGGATTATCAGGAAATACATTAGTTATATATACCTCCGACCAGGGCTTCTACCTTGGGGAACACGGCTGGTTCGACAAACGGTTCATGTATGAGGAATCGTTCCGTACTCCCTTGCTGGTACGCTACCCCAGGGAAATCAGTGCAGGTACGGAAATAGAAAAACTGGTTCAAAACCTTGATTTTGCTCCTACCTTGCTCGACTATGCAGATGTGGAAATACCTGACGATATGCAGGGTGTATCCTTCCGGGGACTTATGGCAAACGATACCACTCAATGGCGCGATGCTGTTTATTACACTTACTATGAATACCCTTCGGTACATATGGTTAAACGGCATTATGGTGTGGCTACCGAACGGTATAAGCTTATGCATTTCTACTACGATATCGATGAATGGGAAATGTATGATCTTGAAGTGGATCCTATGGAAATGAATAATGTTTACGACGATCCCGAGTATGCCAATATCAGGGATATGATGCATGAAAAGCTGGAAGAAGTTCGTGAGTATTATGGCGACAGCGATGAACTGAATCAGAAATACCTTGAAGAATATCTTGAACATATGGAGAAGAGGAGGCAGTGAAAAGTGAACAGTGATCAGTAAACAGTAAATAGTAAAAAGAAAGCGGCAGCGGTAGTCAGTAGTAGGCAGTACCTCAAATTGCCAGGGCAATATCAAATTAAAAATAACATAAGTAAATTCGCAGTCATGGGAGTTACATATTTGATGGTTTATGGGCCTGCCTATCGCACCAACAGAGCCGTCATTGCGCGCGCAGCAAAGCCCGCCTGAACTTACGGGCAGGCAATCTGTGTATATTGGCACCGTGCCCCCTGGGAGTCGAATTTTAGTGGCGGATATTGTCAAGTTTGAAACTAAGGCAAAAACAGTAGTTATATGATGATCCCTTTAATTTTATAACAGACAACTGGTAAATTTAAAACTAAAACCATGAAACAACATTTCATAAAACCATTTATAGGAGGACTGGCACTTCTGACTGCAACATCATGTGGAAGCCCTCAGCAGGAATCGGCCGTGCAACCTAATTTCATCGTATTCATTGCCGATGATGCAGCATGGAACGATTTCGGGGCATATGGCAACGACCGGATTAAAACACCCAATTTAAACCGACTGGCAGAGGAAGGACTGGTTTTTAACAATGCTTTTCTTTCAACCAGTTCCTGCAGTCCCAGCCGCTGCAGCATATTAACGGGCCGCTATCCGCACAATACCGGAGCGCCTGAACTGCACATGCCTTTGCCCGCCGACCAGGTATTGTTCGCTGGTGAGCTGCAGAAAGCAGGTTATTTTACTGCAGTTGCAGGAAAGTATCACATCGGTCCGAAAAGAGCTGAGTTCGATACCATTTATGAAAGTGGCCCCAGTGGTTGCGAGTTTTGGATGGAAGCCCTGCAAGACAGACCAAAGGAAAAACCTTTCTTTCTATGGCTGGCAGCCCTCGATCCGCACCGTGATTATTTTCCAAATACCATTCCTGAACCACATAACCCGGAAGATGTTATTGTTCCGCCCTATCTGCCGGATAACGATTCCACCCGAAAAGATTTAGCCCTTTACTACGATGAAATTTCCAGAATGGACGGATACATAGGACAGGTAATGGCAGAACTAAAGAACCAGGGAGTAGATGAAAATACCCTGGTGCTGTTTATGTCCGATAATGGAAGGCCTTTCCCACGGGCTAAAACCCGGCTGTACGATAGCGGAATCAAGACTCCGTTTATTGTCCGGTGGCCGGCACAGATTCAAAAAGGCTCTGCTGATGCTATGATAAGCTCAATTGATATTGCTCCAACCTTCTGCGAACTGGCAGGAGCAGAAATATCCGAAACCTTCCAGGGGGTTTCTTTTGTGCCTGTATTAAATGATTATTTTGCAGAAACAAGGGAATACATAGCTTCCGAGCACAACTGGCACGATTACCAGGCACATGAACGGGCAGTGAGGAACAACCGCTATTTATACATCCTGAATGCTTTCCCACACTTGAATGCTTCACCGCCAGCCGATGCTGTAAGAAGCATTACCTATCAGGAAATGATTAAAATGTACCATGCCGGTGAATTGAACCCGTATCAGCTTGATTGTTTTAAGGAACCCCGGAGCCCTGAGGAACTCTTTGATGTGCTGAAGGACCCTTTTCAATTTGTAAATCTTGCTCACGACCCTGACCATGAGTTAGTTTTAACTGAAATGCGGAATCTGCTTGACTCATGGATTGAGGAAACCAATGACTCTATTCCCGTAAATCCTACGCCGGATAAGTTTGACCGCTGGACAGGAAAGCAACTGAATTAAAAATATTAACATTTAATAAAATATGAAACTATTTAAAACCGGAACACTTGCCCTTGCCGGAATTTTCTCCTTCGGGTTGGCAGGACAACAAAGTGCTGTTTCAGCAGCAGAAAAAACAGAAAAAGAAACAAAACCCAACTTCATTGTAATCTTTGCCGATGACCTTGGCTATGGTGACCTGGGAATTTTCGGAAATCCAGTCATTAAAACGCCCAACCTTGACAAAATGGCTGTAGAAGGACAAAAATGGACAAGTTTTTATGTTGCCGCCCCCGTCTGCACCCCCAGCCGTGCAGGTTTGTTAACCGGCCGTCTGCCCATTCGCTCGGGTATGTGCAGCGATAAACGCAGAGTACTTTTTCCCGATTCCAACGGAGGCCTCCCCCAAAGCGAGATTACAATTGCCAAGGCATTAAAGGAGAATGGCTACAAAACAGCTGCTGTAGGGAAATGGCACCTTGGACATAAATCGCCTCATCTTCCCACCGACCATGGATTCGACAGCTATTTTGGAATTCCCTACTCCAACGACATGGACAAGGTAGAAAAGACAGACCATTTCACCCTTGCAGAGAATGAACGATACCAGGCTTACAACGTTCCTTTACTGCGTGACAAAGAGGTTATAGAGCGGCCTGCCGACCAGCGGACAATAACCAAACGCTACACCGAAGAAGCTGTGGCCAGGATTAAAAGTATGAAACAGGAACCTTTCTTTATTTACCTGGCTCATTCCCTGCCTCATATTCCTCTGTTCCGTTCCGAAGAATTTAAAGATGTTTCGGTATCCGGAATCTATGGCGATGTAATTGAAGAAATCGACTGGTCGGTGGGGCAAATTCTGAAAACACTGAAAGAAGAAGGCCTTGATGAAAACACGCTGGTGATTTTCACTTCCGATAACGGACCCTGGCATACTTTTAAGACCCACGGAGGAACAGCCGGCTTATTGCGTGGCGCAAAAGGGGGCACTTTTGAAGGAGGAATGCGGGAGCCTACTGTTTTCAGGTGGCCCGGCACACTGAAACCCGGAGTGGTTATGGATATGGCTACAACGATGGATTTACTGCCAACCTTCTGCAAGCTTTCGGGCACACAACTGCCTGATGACCGCACATACGATGGTTATGATATTTCACCACTGATACTGGGAAATGGCAAAAGCAAACGCGACGTTGTTTACTATTACAGGGGTGAACAGGTGTATGCTGTCCGCAAAGGCGCATATAAGGCACATTTCATTACTCAAAACGAGTATGGAAGCCAGACTGCCCACCCAATAACCGATCCGCCACTGGAAATTACTAATGCGCCAACTGTGCATGAAACCCCGCTGCTTTATAATTTAAACATTGACCCTGCAGAAAAATACAACATTGCAGAACAACATCCTGAAATAATAGCTGAGATAAAAAATGTGCTTCAGGAACACCTGGCAGGTATTGAACCGGTTGAAAACCAGTTGGAGAAATAATTAATTTCATATAATGCTTAAAAAAATCGGCTCTTTAATCGTCCCGGCCACACTTGCTTTAACCAGCTTCGGAAACCCTTCAGTTACTGAAGTAAAGCAACCCAATATAATCCTTATCCTCACTGACGATCAGGGCTGGGGTGATTTAAGCATTTCCGGGAATACCAATCTGGAAACACCTAACATCGACAGGCTGGCAAAAACCGGCGTTACTTTCAACCATTTCTTTGTGAGCCCGGTTTGTTCCCCCACGCGTGCTGAACTCTTAACGGGCCGTTATCATCCGAGGGGAGGTGTATATTCCACTTCTGCAGGGGGCGAACGCCTTGATGTGGATGAAACCACTATCGCCGACTACCTCAGGGAAGCAGGCTATGCTACTGCTGCTTATGGCAAGTGGCATAACGGAATGCAGCCTCCATATCATCCAAACGCACGTGGTTTCGATGATTTCTATGGGTTTTGCTCCGGCCATTGGGGAGATTACTTCAGTCCGATGCTCGAACACAACGGTAAAATAGTAAAAGGAAACGGTTTTGTAATTGATGACTTTACAGACAAGGGAATCGATTTTATAACCCAAAATAAAAACCGCCCGTTTTTCCTCTACCTGCCCTACAACACTCCCCACAGCCCGATGCAGGTACCCGATAAGTGGTGGGATAAATTTAAGGATAAGGATCTGAAAATGCTTCACCGTGATCCTGAGAAAGAAGATATTCCTTTCACACGTGCAGCACTGGCTATGTGCGAAAACATCGACTGGAATGTAGGCAGGATTATTTCAAGGGTTGAAGAACTTGGACTTATGGAAAATACCATCATCATATATATGTCGGATAACGGACCCAACAGCTGGAGGTGGAACGGCGGCATGAAAGGCAGAAAGGGTTCGGTTGATGAAGGTGGTGTGCGGGTTCCTATGTTTATTAAATGGGACGGGGTATTGCCTGCAGGCATAACCTTTCAGGAGATAGCCGGATCAATTGATCTGCTGCCAACTCTTGCCGGTTTGGTAGGTTTAAACCTGCAACCTCACAAACAATTTGATGGCATAAGCCTTAAACCACATATTGACAGTGAAACCCGGGAACAGGAAGAGCGTTTTCTCTACAGCCACTGGAACGGGCGTGTAAGTATCAGAAGCAATAACTTCAGGTTCGATGACAGCGGGCAGTTATTCGATATGGTAAACGATCCGGAACAAACAACTGATGTATCAGAAAAATATCCGGGAGTAGCAGCATCCATGAAGGAAGCAAAGAAAAACTGGGAAGCTGATGTATTGAGTGAATTGCCTGAATCAGACAACCGTCCGTTTATTATAGGGCATCCCGATTACAAATATACCCACATACCGGCACGTGATGGTATCCCTTACGGTAACATTGAACGATCAAATCAATATCCGAATGACTCCTTCTTTACCAACTGGACCAGTGTCGCCGACAGCATTGTCTGGGATGCCGAAGTGCCTGCGGAGGGCAACTTCGAGGTAGAAATATATTATACATGTCCGCCCGAAGCTGTAGGTTCTGCCATCAAATTAAGCTTTGCAGGAAAATCTTTATCAGCAAAAATCTCAAAAGCTCATAATCCTCCGTTGAAAGGAATGGAGAATGACCGTGTAGAAAGAATGGAATCGTACGTTAAAGACTTTATACCCATGAAGGCAGGGACTATTTATCTTCCTCAGGGAAAAGGAAAGCTGACATTGAAAGCTACTGATATAACCGGTTCATCAGTTATGGATTTCAGGTTAATTGTATTTAAAAGAATATAAAAACATTTTATAAGCTTGTGTTCAAAGTATTGGCACACATTATTTGCTTATTAACTAAATCATTTTTATTTTAGCCACCTAATTAACTTAAAAAGTTGGTCCTATAAAATAAATTTAACTGAACCTTAGTTATTTATTGTAAAAAGATGACTTATTTTACAGGCTTTCAAACGATAAACTGGAATAAACCACCAAACATCAGTAAGAAAGCTTCTGAATACATTAAACTTATTCCAATCTAAAAATCGAAACTTAAATCGACAAATGAAACGTAACGGAAAAAACCAAAAAAACAGATATTTCCATTATCAAAAAGAAATCTTAAATACCATTTCCGAACCTGCCACATTTATCGATAAAAAATACAGGTACAATTTTGTTAACAGTGCCTTCAATAAATTCTATAACTGGGAAACAAAAGATATAATTGGTAAGACAGTGGATTTTGTTTGGGAAGACTCCATCTTTGGAACCCACTTAAAAGCGGGCATCGACAAATGCCTTGCAGGAGAAACTGTTTCAATGCAGTTTGAAGGTATAATACCCGGAGGGGAATTCAAAATTCTCGAAATGAACTATTACCCTCACCTCAATGCAGCAGGAAGAGTTGATGGCGTTATTTCTACCTCAAAAGATGTGACAGAACATAAAAAAGCAGAACAATGCCTGAAGGAAAATGAATCGCGGCTGAAAGAATTAAATGCAACAAAAGATAAGCTGTTTTCAGTAATTGGGCACGATTTGCAAGGACCACTAAGCAACATTATTGGTTTCTCAGAGCTCATTGATAGTGGATACGACCAGTGTTCGGATGAGGAAATCAGAAAATACAATAAAATTATTTACCAGCTTTCGCAGTCTGTTTCAGAATTACTTGATAACCTGCTCACCTGGGCCCGCTCGCAGAGAAACCGGATTAATATAATACCCCAAAAAATTTCCATTCAGCTTATAATCGATAAGTGCTATAGCCTGCTAACCCATAATATAACGCACAAACAGATTAATTTTGTCAACAATGTACCGGCCGACACTACTGTATTTGCTGACGAGGAAATGGTTACCATTGTAGTGCGCAACCTGATTTCCAATGCTATAAAATTCACCCATCGGGGTGGCTCCATTACAATTATTGCAGATAATTCTGAGGAATCGATTATTATCGGCATAAAAGATACAGGAATCGGTATTCCTTCTGATAAATTATGTAACCTTTTTAAAGCCAGCTCAAATCTTGCAAACACAGGCACTGAAGGAGAAGCAGGAACCGGATTGGGCTTAATTATCTGTAAGGATTTTGTTGAGAAAAACGGTGGAAAAATATGGATTGAAAGTCAACCCGGTGAAGGTTCTGTGTTTTATTTTTCACTTCCTGCAGCCATCGACGAGCCTGTTCAGGCACCACCTTCCCGGCATGTATTTTCATAATAAATATATACGGGAAATGAAACGAATTTAATGTTTGTATTGCTGTAAAAAAGTTTATTTTTGCAGCAATTAATATGAACGGGGTATAGCGCAGCCCGGTAGTCCGTCAGCCGACGGATTCGGGACGACGAAGCCGGTATACCTTGAATGAGATAAAGGAAATTGTGAAGTAATATAACGGGGTATAGCGCAGCCCGGTAGTCCGTCAGCCGACGGATTCGGGACGACGAAGCCGGTATACCTTGAATGAGATAAAGGAAATTGTGAAGTAATATAGCGGGGTATAGCGCAGCCCGGTAGTCCGTCAGCCGACGGATTCGGGACGACGAAGCCGGTATACCTTGAATGAGATAAAGGAAATTGTGAAGTAATATAGAGGGGTATAGCGCAGCCCGGTAGTCCGTCAGCCGACGGATTCGGGACGACGAAGCCGGTATACCTTGAATGAGATAAAGGAAATTGTGAAGTAATATAGCGGGGTATAGCGCAGTCCGGTAGTCCGTCAGCCGACGGATTCGGGACGACGAAGCCGGTATACCTTGAATGAGATAAAGGAAATTGTGAAGTAATATAGCGGGGTATAGCGCAGCCCGGTAGCGCGCGTCGTTCGGGACGACGAAGTCGTCGGTTCAAATCCGGCTACCCCGACTTTAAAAAGGATTAAGTAGTTAAAAAACAGCTTAATCCTTTTTTATTTCCAGGAAATGTCACCAATTCATAAATAACGAAGTACATCCCTCCATCAATAAAAATATTGGATCAGCAGAACACAGAAATCATTTAATCCAACTTAATTCAATATCATGAGAGTAACTTCTCTCTGCTATTTTTACCTTTACTTCTCAAAGAATATATAATAAGACTCATTCTCATTTTGTTCTTCTGATCAGGAATGGCTAAATTGGCTTTAACTGATACCAATTTCATCAAAAGGAAGAATATGTGTCAACAGTTTTATTCATTTAAAGCAAATGGTTTGGATGCGGAAATTTAATGCCTGATACAACAACCTCATGCGGAAATGTTCTTATAAAATGAAAAGAAGGACAATATGATTACGATAAAAGATATCTTCAGGACTGTAATTGAGCGTCGCGATTACCTCTACGACCTGCTCGTTCAGCACATTCAGCTGAGTCTTGGGGCTATTGTTATCATCACCATTATTGGTCTTGCAACGGGAATTGCCATTCTAAGGTATAAAAAATGGCGACAGGCTGTTTTAGGAACAGTTAATTTTCTATACACCATCCCGTCCATCGCCATGTTTGGATTGTTCATTCCTTTAGTTGGAATCGGTTATATTAATGCTCTGGTGGTGCTGGTAATTTATGGATTGCTGCCTGTCATCAGAAACACATATACAGGGTTGAATGATGTTGACCCGCTCCTGCTGGATGCCGCAAAAGGAATGGGCGCCACTCCCTGGCAGGTGTTCTCACGTGTGAGGTGGCCGCTTGCTTTCCCTACCATATTGAGCGGCTTTCGCACAATGGTAGTCATGACGATCGCACTGGCCGGACTGGCTTCCTTTATCGGAGCCGGAGGTTTGGGGCAGGCCATCTACCGGGGAATCAATACCAACAACGCTTCGCTTATCCTGGTAGGTTCAATTGCAGTGGCACTCCTGGCGCTGGCTGTTGATTTAAGCATCGGGGCAATTGAAAAATCAGCCAAGGTAAAATCAAAAAAGGCAGGAAAGAAAAAACGCATCCTGAAATCTGTAACTTTTGTGATTGCTTCGTTTCTCCTGATATATATGCTCCTGCCCAAATCCGGAAAGTTTCCGGAGAAAGAAATTGTTGTGGCATCAAAGCCCACAGCCGAGCAATATATTTTGGGTGAGATTATTTCACAGTTAATAGAAAAGCAAACCGATATTCATGTGGTGAGAAAATTTGGTATTGGCGGTGGAACTTCCAATATCCATCCGGCAATGCTAAAAGGCGAAATTGACGTTTATCCTGAATATACGGGTACTGCATGGCTCTTTATTTTGAAAAGAGATCAGATCAATCAGCCCGATAGTTTATATTCTGCATTAAAAAGTGCCTATAACGAAGAGTTCGGGTTTAGCTGGTTATGCCGCCTTGGATTCAATAACACCTTTACACTGGCACTCCCCGAAGAGCTGGCAGTAAGTGAAAGTTTAACCACTTTTTCGGAACTGGCAGCTAAAAGCAGCCGCTTTATATTTGGAGCCGAGTTTGATTTTTTCGAACGCGAAGATGGTTTTCCCGGATTAAGTGAAGCTTATTCTTTCAATTTTAAGAACAAAGTGGAGCTGGATGTAAACCTGAAGTTTCAGGCACTGGAAAATAATACGGTGGATGTAATTAATGCCTTTTCTACCGATTCACGTATCCGGCAAATGAACCTGCGGGTACTCAAAGATGACAAATCGTTCTTTCCTGCCTACCAGGCAGGAATAGTCATAAGGAATGAAACACTGCAGCAATTCCCTGAATTAAGGGAAATATTGGCACGCCTGGAGAATAAAATCAGCGATTCAGTCATGCTTCAGCTTAATTATGAAGTGGAGATAGAAAAAAAATCACCAGGGGAAGTGGCGGCTGATTTTTTGAACAAACACATATTGTAGAACTAAAATCGAACAATGAGCAATCCTGTCATTGAAATAATAGATGTCACAAAAACCTATGAATCGGGGAACAAAGCCCTGGCAGAAGTAAGCCTTGAGATTCCTCAGGGGGCATTTGTAACCATTATAGGTCCAAGCGGTTGCGGGAAAACTACCCTGTTGCGACTGATAAATGGAATGACCGGTTTTGATTCAGGGCAGGTAACAGTCATGGGAAGAAACCTTAAAAGCTGGGATTTGGTTCATCTTCGGAGGAAAATTGGCTATGTTATTCAGCAGGGAGCACTTTTTCCGCACCTTACAGTAAGGCAGAATATTGCTTTTGTATTAAATATCTCAGACGCCAAAACTCAGACAATTAATAACCGAATCACCGAACTGGCAAATATGATGGGATTTGATGAACGACAGTTGAATGCCTTTCCTTCAGACTTAAGCGGAGGACAGCAGCAACGTGTTGGTATTGCCCGCGCCCTGGCATCTCAGCCTCAAATTGTATTAATGGATGAGCCTTTTGGTGCCCTTGACAATATTACACGACGTAACCTGCAAAATGAAATCAAGGGAATGCACCAAAAGCTGGGAATTACTTTTGTAATGGTTACCCACGACTTACAGGAAGCCTTCTCGCTTGGAACCCATATGGCCATTATTAATAAAGGAAAAATTGAACAGTACGACACACCGGTAGCTATACAGAAAAATCCAACTAACATATGGATCAAAGAATTTATCAAAGTCTGATTTGTTTCATATGAACTTTGCAATTGGCTGATAGACCCGAATGGCGATTACGAAATACCTTGAAAAGTTCATTGCCTTCGAATGGAAAGTTAAGGATGCCTGGCTTGAGAAAAATGAAAAGGTACGTGACCATCCTCGCAATCCCCCACCCCGGATTTGGTTAATTCAAAGCGATTGCTTAGCTTGCATTAATAGTTTTATATCATGCCAAGGAATAAATCTTACAACAACGATCTGGTACTTGAAAAAGCAATGAATGTTTTTTGGGTTCATGGTTATGAAGCCACCTCAGTGCGTTTGCTCGAAAAGGAAATGGGCATTAACCAGTTCTCCATATACGCATCATTTAAAAATAAAAAGAACCTTTTTATCAATGCCTTGCAAAAATACCGGCAATTTGTAATTGAAAACAGGTTTCAGTCATTGCTGCAAGAAGATGCAGGATTAAAAGAACTTGAAAATTTTCTGATGAATGTTGCCACATCAAAACAAGGCAAAGATGACAGAAAAGGTTGCCTGATCGTAAATACTGCAGGTGAATTGGGAGAGCAAGACCCCGAAATAGCAAAAGAAATAAACCTGTATTACGATTTTATCCGCACTATGCTCCTGCATGTTCTGCAAAATGCAGTAACAAAAAAAGAAATTCCGGAAAATACGGATGTAGAAAAACAGGCTAGCTTTTTTCTGGGAGTGATGCAGGGAATTTCAGTTGCGGGTAAAACAATGGATAAAAGCCGGCTCAACGACTTCATTCATATTGCATTGACACAGTTGAAATAATTTTTTAAACCAGTTTCAAAGCATGAATTTGGAATAAATTAAAAATAAATAGTATGAAATCATTTAAAACCTTATTCTTCCTGTTTTTAGTTTTTATCGCTTTTTCTGTAAGTGCCCAGCTGCCTGAAAAAGCCGAAGACATTTCGCCATTACTGATAGGCGAAAAGATTCCTGATGCTACAATTAAATCCCCTGAAGGAAATGACCATCAGGTGTTGGAACTGTTTAGTCAAAAACCAACTGTAATGTTTTTTTACAGAGGCGGATGGTGTCCTTATTGCAATACTCATTTAGCAGAAATTCAGGAAGCAGAAACCAGGATACTTGAACTTGGTTACCAGATTATAGGCATCAGCCCCGATTCACCCGAAAACCTGAAGGCTACCGACGAAAAGAACAAACTTAATTACAGTCTTTATTCCGATGGCGACGGCAAATTTACCAAAGCCATGGGAATTGCATTTAAAGCATCCGAACGGTCAGCCGCGCGCTTATTCGATTATTCCGGCGGACTGAATGAAGGATACCTTCCTGTACCATCCGTATTTATAATCGACACTTCAGGAACAATAGCTTTTGAATACATCAATCCCGATTATAAAACCCGTTTGAGCGCCGGTCTTTTACTGGCAGTCTTAAAAGAATTGAAAATTGAACAGAAATAATCAATGTATAAATCAAAAAGTAATGCTATGAACACTAAAATGTTCCTTTCCATATTCACTGCACTATTGATTTTGGGTGCAACACAAGTTACAGGACAAACAGAAAAAACAGAAAACACCTCCGACAAGCTTGTAATTGTCTGGACCAGCGACGACCCCTATGTAGCCGAACGTGTGGCTTTAATGTACACCCACGCCGCCAAAACAGCAGGTTGGTTTAGCGAAGTAACCCTCATAATTTGGGGGCCATCGGCCAAATTAACGGCGGAAAATCTTAAAATTCAGGAAAAACTAAAAGCCATGCAGGCTGACGGAGTGGAAATCAGGGCCTGCATTACATGTGCCGATGCCTATGGAGTTACCAGTGATCTCAAAAAACTAGACTTCGATGTCAGGGGTATGGGCAAACCACTTTCGGATTATCTGAAAGGTGGTGCCAAAGTTTTAACTTTTTAAAATGATGATTAAGGAGCTAAAAAACAACTTAATCCTTTTTTTATAGCCCTACTTTATACTTGAATAATAAATATGAACTGCATCATCCCTTGATATAGCAGCAAAACCATCGGCCGATTAATTCATGCTGAAGATATTACTGAATGACGGTTTTCGATTCAAATGAAAAAATCTCCGATTCGGTGCGTGCCGAAGCCATAAGTTTACTCAGCTCCTCCACAATCTCCGGATGCTCCTCCGCCACATTCTTCTGCTCCCCGGGATCAGCAGGTATATTGTACAATTCAACCGTTGTTTTATCAGGATTAAAAACATTGTAATTTACAAGTTTCCAGTCGCCTTTGCGTAAAGCTTTTCTGCCGCCCTGCTCATGAAACTCCCAGTAAAGGTATTCATGTTCTTTTTGATCATCCTTACCTAAAAGCGTTGGCAAAAAAGAGATGCCGTCAATTCCCTCCGGAGCCTCAAAACCTGCAGCATCAGCAACAGTTGGAAAAACGTCCCAGAATGCCGAGGGATGACTTGTTTCCGATCCTGCCTGAATTTTCCCTTCCCATACAGCAATCATCGGTACCCGGATGCCACCTTCGTACAAATCGCGTTTATAGCCCCTGTAAATGCCATTTGAATCGAAATAATCGGGGTCAGCGCCTCCTTCAAGGTGCGGTCCGTTGTCGGAAGTAAATACGATAATGGTATTGTCGTATATACCCAGTTCCTTAAGCTTTGCAACCACTTCACCCACCTGCCGGTCGAGCAGGGTAACCATAGCCGCAAAGGCAGCATGACTTTCAGGTTGCGTACCATAAGGGCCATTCCGAAAATTATCGTCACCTGGCTCAGCACCATCAAACTCCTTTTCAGGAAGGAATTTACCCCTGAATTCCTGCAGGTATTCTTCAGGCAGCAACAATTCGGCATGAGGAATAACATTGGGATAAAACAGGAAAAAAGGTTCATCCCTGTTATCTTCCAAAAACTGCAAAGCCCGTGTGTGAATCAGATCGGGGGCATAAACTTCAAACTGGTCACCGGAGTTTTCTTCAAGCACTATCTTCTCCTGGTTATACCATAAATGGCCCGGATAATAGTTGTGGGCCATCCGCTGGCAGTTATAGCCGTAAAACTCATCGAATCCCTGGTTGTTGGGATCGCCTTCCGAACCCGGATAACCAAGCCCCCACTTACCGAATGCCCCTGTAACATAACCGGCCTCCTGCAAGGCTTCTGCCAACGTATAGGCTTCAGCGTCCAGCGGGTACTGGCCTTCAGGTTTCCACTCCTTATTACCACGGATAAAGGTATGCCCCGTGTGCTTGCCGGTCATTAAAGCTGAACGCGACGGAGCACATACAGTAGCTCCGGAATAATGCTGGGTGAACTTCATTCCTGTTTCTGCCAGCCTGTCGATGTTAGGAGTGGAAAAGTGTTCTTGTCCGTAACTGCTTAAATCCCCATAACCCAAATCATCGGCCAAAATGTACACGATGTTTGGTTTTTGCTGTTCAACTGCCTGTTTTTGCACGCTCTGGCATGCTGTAAACAATAAAAGAGAGGCTGGGTAAAGGATTGTAGTTTTATTCATGATGTAACCTGATTTTTAATTTCAGAAAGGACTAATTTAAAAAGAAAATCCGAACCGGCATAATAGGTCTCATTCCGATTGTCATTTGGAAATTCTATAAATTCGTTGAATATACTTTATTGTGCCTGGTTTCGCTGTTGCTGAAACAGGTGTTGGCGCAGGAAGGTACCAAATTGTTGCTCAAAGCCGTCGAGGGGCGCTTTGGCATCCTGGAAAACCACTTCGTGATTGCCGTTAAGCAGGTAAGCGGCAGGAAACGATTTAACGCGGTACTTTTCAATAAATTTTTGGTCGGCGTCTACCAGGTGCACCCCGGGAATATTTTCCTTAACCAGGAATACTTTCATTTCCATGAGATCGGTTTTGAGCAGGACCACATAAATTTCAAGGTGCTTGTTGAACAGCTCCTCTATTTTAGTCAAATATTTCAGCTGTTCCTTAACAACAATCATTTCGGTGTCGGCAAACAGGATGTACTTGAATTTATCGCTGGTTACATTTGTGCAGACTTTATTTCCATCCGTGTTTTTAAGGCAGATTACAGGAGCCTTGCTCCCCACACGCAGGTGCATCAGTTTTTGGGTAACATTTTCAGCCACCTTCCTGACTGTTTGATTCTGATTGGCTGTAAAATGTCTGGCGCCAACGAGTTTCAAAATGCTTTCCTGTGGAAAATCTCCTGAGTAAAAACCGTCGTGCAGCATTTTTAATAAAACAAGGTCAGACAAAACGCCTGTTACTCCATAATCAGATTTAATAAAGTCGGTAAAAAAAGCAATGTCAGAGCCGGCAATGGCTTTGCGGATTTCATTACCCTGCATCGCCTTTACTTCAAAGCTTAATTTTCCACTAAACGTTTTTTCAAACAACTGGATAAATGCGGGATAATTCCAGTAAGCAGGTTTTGTTTCCGTCAGGGCAGGTGTGATTTTTCCGGCCGATTGCCTGAAAACATCTGCTTCAACAGCTTTTAACTTCAGGTTTTTATGTTGTGCGAATACTTCCGGTTGACCGGAATTGAAATGCTTTTGGAGATTTATCCTAACGGAATCAAAGGCGTTTTTTGATTGCTGAAAATAGAGCTGGTTAAAATATTTATCGGTCAAAAGGTTCAACTGGTTATCGAACGCCGATACCTTATCGTTCAGGTGATTGCCTTCTTTGGTAGCAATCCAGAATTCAACGGGGCGGAAATAGGGATTCTTTTGTTCGGCAAACGATTTTTCACGCAGGGGCGGGAGCAGCAACTCAACAGACTGATTGGGTTCGAGAAATAAATTGCCCCTGTATATTCCGAATTCGCTGAATACAAAGGTTATTTGATCAACATCCACATTTGCTTTAAAGTTTCCGGCGGCATCGACTTCGAAAGAAAAAACAAGTTCTTTTTCAAGTGTTACCGGGTCGGCATATTTAAAAAACCTTAGCTTTTTGCCGGAATACTCTTTGTTTTGTCCCACAATTTCAGTGGAAGTTCCATTAAGAAAGCCTAACAGCAAAAATGACAGGAGGATAAAACGCATTTTAATTCTCAATGATTAATTGTTGGATTTAAATTCACTGGGGTCGAGGCCGGCAGGCAAAAACATACTGGCATCACCTCCATGGAACACAATATCACGAATAATGGTAGCATTAATTGGCGTATGCTCGGGTAACGTAAGCAGGAAAACCGTTTCAATTTCGGGATGCATTTTTTTATTCACCTGGGCAATGGCACGTTCGTATTCAAAATCGGCCGAGGTCCTTAATCCGCGTAATATATATTTTGCCCCCACTTCCTTACAGAAATCAACCGTCAGCCCTTCATGAACCCGGACTTCAATCTTGCTCTCGTTCTGAAAAACCTGGTTGATCCACTTCAGCCTTTTTTCCAATGAGAAAAAAGATTTTTTGTTGGCATTGAAGCCAATCATTATGATGATCTTATCAAACATTGGCACGGCGCGCTTTACAATTGATTCATGACCGATGGTGAATGGATCGAAGGAACCCGGGAAAATGGCTGTTCTCATGATTATCTATTTAACGGAATTTTAATTCCATAATTTCTATTCACAAAATTAACGATTTTAATTTAACAGTTCTTTCGATATTCTTCTAAACGATTGGTGAAGGCATTTATTGCAGCAGGTAAAGTCGCAGGCATTCATAATCTCAATCAGGGTGCAGATTCAGAACCTTTGGTTTTTTTATATTCATTTTTAAACCGGAATCGCGTTTAATTCATTTATTTTGCTTTTACGATAATTAAACTGTGGATTCGGATTGAACACTAATTTGAAAAATAGTCTTTGGGCGGTTGCTTTTTTGCTTGTTGCGCTCACCTGGTATTTTGGGCTGAAAATTGATCTTACCGGCGATTCAGGATTGTATGCAGCAATATCGAGGCAGATGGTTGAGTCGGGGAACTGGCTCGACCTGAAAATTAATGGAAGGGCATACGATCAGAAACCGCATTTGTTTTTCTGGCTTGCCGGACCGGGAATTGAACTGGGTGGGACTTCCAATATTGCATTTAAGCTTTTCCTTTTTCTATTTGGAGTAATGGGGATCTATTTCACCTACCGCCTCGCACGGTTGTTATTTTCGGAAACTGCGGGAAGACTGGCTGCGCTTTTTTCAGGGACCTCACAAATGTATTTCCTCTATTTTTTCGATATCCATACCGATACGGTGCTGCAGAGTGCGGTAATATTATCGTTATGGCAGCTCGCAGAATACCTTGAGCATAAAAAACCGGTGCACTTTATATTTGCCTTTACCGGGATTGGTCTGGCCATGTTGACAAAAGGGCCGGTGGGGGCTGTTCTTCCTTTCTTTTTCGTTCTTTTTTACCTGCTCCTGAAAAAAGATTACAGGCAGCTTTTTCATCCCAAATGGCTGGGTGGCATTATGCTGGTTCTTCTTATTATTTCACCAACGCTTTACCATTTATGGGAAAATTTTGGGGCTTCCGGGTTGCAGTTCTATTTCATCTACAATAATATTGGCCGCATTTCGGGAGAATTTGTCGGAACAAGTACCGATCCGTTTTTTTATACCTATAATCTGCTGTGGGCATTTATACCCTGGACTGTGCCTGTAATTGCGGGATTGGTTGCTGAAGTTAAAACATGGTTCACGGCACGGGGCATCCATAAATCAAATGCTGCACTGCTGGGAAGTGTTATGGTGCTGCTTGTTGTATACAGCATTGCCCGGGGCAAAGCCCCCAACTACCTGATGATGCTTCTGCCTCCTTTGGCTGTCGTTGCAGCAGGAAAAATAAAGGAGTTTGCACATTGGTCGTCAAAGATGAAATCAGGATTCATTTATTTTCATTATTTTTTGCTGGGCATAATGGTTCTTTTGCTGTTTGTATCGTGGTTTTATGTGATTGAAGGAAAAGGAACGGGGCTGCTTATAATATTGGTTGTTACGGTTGTTTTCTTGTCGCTGTTCTTTTTCAGAACTGAACTCGAAGGCACCAGACGCATACTGTTTATTACCCTTCTTATTTCTGCTGCCTTTAATCTTTTTATGAATGCTAAGGTTATACCCGAATTTTTCAGCTATCAGGGGGCCCGGCAGGCAATACATTATTTCGAAAAGAATGAAGCTGATGGAAAGCAGCTTTACAACTGGGACCTGGAAGAATACGAGTTGTTTTTTATGGCGGAAGATTCAGTCCGGAATATTGCTGACTGGGAGGAAATGCATGAGGCCATGGAAAAACCCGGCACCTGGTTGTATACAAATGAATGGAAGCATGACGAGATTGTGAAAATGGGATTTAAAATAGATACCGTTTACCGGATCGAACAACGGGGAATGAACGCTGTTTCATTTAAATTTCTAAATCCTAAAACCCGGAAAAATGCACTTGAGCCTAATTTTCTGATAAAGACTGAAGATGCTATTCGTTAAAAATTGAATAGTTTTATTTTTGGTGTCAGGCAGATGGGGAAAAGGGTTCAGTTATTATTGTTGTTGTTTGATAATACAAGGTTTCGTCCCGATGGGACTTCAGGAAGTGCATAAAACCTGCTTTCTTCCCATATCCTGTCCCTGACGGGACAGTTCTGCAGAGCCCCGGGTGATTTTTAAAACAAATTTTATTCCTATATTTTCCCCCTGACAAGAACGTTCCGTAGGAACGAAATATGGATAAAAAAAGAACCAGCCCCCCTCCCCTAAGTTCAGTAGGAACGAAACTAAAATCATCCAATAATTAGTTTTTAAAAAAAAATTGCATGACATCAATGATACTTAATTATCTTTGGCTACAACTCATAATTTTAAAAACTAAACAGTATATAAAGATAAACCTGATGATATTATCCATTGTAATTCCGGTTTATAATGAAGCCCTAACCATTCATGAGATCCTTGACCGTGTGTTGGAGGTTGAATTGCTTTACGGATTCGGTAAGGAAATAATTATTGTGAACGACGCTTCCACCGACCATTCCGTAGAGGTAATCGAAGATTATATTAAAAAACATCCGGATATAAATATGAAGTTGCTGCTACAGCCCCATAATATGGGAAAAGGAGCTGCACTGCATAAAGGGATTGATGAAGCCTCGGGCGATTGCATCATCATCCAGGATGCCGATCTGGAATACGATCCGCGCGAGTACAACCACCTGCTGAAACCAATTGCCGAAGGGAATGCCGATGTGGTTTACGGCTCCCGGTTTATGGGTGGAAACCCACACCGGATACTTTTTTTCTGGCACTCCATCGGGAACAAATTCCTTACTTTTTTCTCGAATATGTTTACCGATCTCAACCTGACCGATATGGAAACCTGCTATAAATTGTTCCGATCAGAAATCATAAAGGAAATTGATTTAAAGGAAAAACGCTTTGGATTTGAGCCCGAAGTAACGGCTAAAGTTGCCCGGGTGCCGGGTGTAAGAATCTATGAAGTGGGAATTTCCTATTACGGACGTACCTATGCCGAGGGGAAAAAAATTGGCTGGCGCGATGGATTTTGGGCGTTGTGGTGCGTGCTGAAGTACAATGTATTAAGAAAGTAATTCCTATGCGAAGCCTTTCAGAAAAACATTTGTACTATTTCTTTTTTCCGGCATACATAGTGCTGCATGTTATTTTGATATTCATAAGCGAAAGCGCATACGGATATGGAGGCGCCGATAACATTGCCCATTATCAGATTTCCCGGTATTCATTTAAATATCCGGAATTGTTGCTCGACCTTTGGGGAAAGCCGGTATATACCCTTCTGTCTGCACCGTTCGCACAGTTTGGTTACGATGTGGCTAAAATCTTTAATGTGATGGTCGCCGTATTTACCCTTTTCCTGTCTGCAAAGATTGCCAAACGAATGTTTCCTGATGTATTAAGCCCGTTTTTTATTGTGCTGTTTATAGCCTTCTCACCAGTTTATTTTTTAGTGGCGGCAAGTTGTCTGACAGAGGTGCTTTTCAGTTTTGTCCTTGTAGCAGCAGTATATCTGTTTATTCGTAATAAATTTATTTTTGCAGCGGTTGTATTGTCGTTTCTTCCCCTGGTGCGTAGCGAAGGGATAGTAATATTACCGGTATTTGCCCTTGCATTGGTACTTAGCCGTTCGTACCGTTCCCTGCCTTTTCTTATTTCAGGTATGGTGTTATATTCTATAATCGGGTATTTTGTGTTTGGTGACATATTATGGCTTATTACCAAACAGCCGTATTCAATGGGGGAAAGCATTTATGGAAGTGGCAGCCTGTTTCATTTCATTAAGCACAGTCCTTCCATTTTTGGGATACCTTTGCTTATATTGATATTAATAGGAATAGTTATATGGATATCCGGGGTTGCCAAAAAGTTTTCCCTGCACAGCCGGGATACCGTTTTATTTGTCCTGATTGCCGGCAGCTGGATTACATTTTTCGCCGCCCACACCTATGTATGGTGGCAGGGTACGGGAGGTTCACTTGGGTTAACAAGGGTAATGGGAGGAATAATTCCACTGGCTGCTATAACCGGTATGAAAGTGTATGGAGTCCTGATAAAAAACTTTAAGAGAAAAACAGTTATATATAGCCTGTTTTCAGTACTGGCAGTTCTTCAGGTTGTGCTTTTGTTTACCCGTCATAATTTACACCTGAAAGCTGATACTACTGAACAATTAATTAAAAAAAGCGCAGAGTACATCAGCTCAAATGAAGCGGGTGAAAAAGTTTACTATTTCAATCCCCTTCTGATACATTACCTGGAACTCGATCCGTATGATACTTCACAATGCAACTGGTGGGTTGCAGATAAACAGCAGCCTTCCAATACACTTGACTGGGGCGACCTGTTGGTTTGGGATGCTCACCTTGGTCCCAATGAAGGACGTGTGCAGTTGGAAAACCTGGAAAAAGACCCTTACCTGAAAAAACTAAAAGCTTACTATCCCATTGAAAAGATAATTGTTTTGGGCGGATACGACTACAGCGTGCAAATCTTTAAAAAAGTAAAAACTAAAGCCGATTCTGCTGTAGTTTCCGATAGTTACAGCAGTACATTAAGTTTCGGGGATTATCAGGAGGAAGAGGTGAAAGAGGTGAATGGAATTTCAGTCTGGAAATACGACCACACGCAGGAATTTGGTCCTGCTTTGACCATTTACCCCGATGTTATAAGGCTACATGATGTACTTGATGTAACCGTCACCCTGCGATACAAAGCCCTGGATCAACTTAACCCGGATGAAACATTGCTTGTTTTTTCGATTGAAAATGAAGGAAAAAGCCTGAGGTATGAGAAAGCTGATTTAATTGCTGATGAAAATGAATGGAAACAACAGCAATTAATTGCACGGATACCTGCCAACATTCCTGACTCCGCAAAGATGGTTTTTTATGTATGGAACAAAGACAAAAAACACCTGCTTTTGGAGAAAATATTGGTTGAGATGAAGAGCTATTAAAATAGAAACTGCAAATGGAAAAATAATATAATTTTAATCAGGTTCATTTCATTATTTCAAAATAACAGTTCTTTACCAATTAAAATATTTAACCACAACCCATGAATCTAAAAGAAGTATATAAATTTTTATCACCTAAGCATCAAAATGTTTTTTTGGAGTATAAAGTTAAATTTAAGCCCAGGTATGGTGAGGGATTACCACCACATCCGGAGTTGTATTCAATAATAGATGCCAACAGGAAAGATTATGAAACTTTCCTCAATAAAGCATTGGAATACAAGGAACGGTTCTGGCAGATAAAGGATGCCCGGTTTGAGACAGAAGGAAATAAGCCCACATGGAACAATGGTTTTTTGCCGGGGTTGGATATCATCGGGTTATATACCCTTTTAGCTATATACAGGCCAAAAAAATACATTGAAATTGGATCAGGGAATTCCACGAAAGTTGCCTATAAAGCCATCAGCGAACAAAAATTACCAACAAAAATAGTTTCGATTGACCCGTTCCCAAGGGCAGAGATCGATCAGCTGGCTGACCAGGTAATCAGGGAACCATTCGAAAATGTTGATAACCGGTTTCTGGCAGACCTTGATGAAAATGATATCTTGTTTGTTGACAATTCGCATCGTATTTTGCCAAACTCCGATTCCATGGTATTTTTTATGGAAGTTTTACCCAGACTGAAAAAAGGTGTCATCGTGCACATTCACGATATTTACCTGCCTTACGATTACCCGCAGTTTATGTGCGACAGGTTTTATTCTGAACAATACGGTTTGGCGATGTACCTGTTGGCCAATCCGTTAAAATATAAGCCCCTGTTGCCAAACTATTTTATTTTTGAAGATGAGCCCTTGAGCAAAGTCATCGATCCTGTGTGGCATCATGAAAACCTGGCCAATGTTGAAAGGCATGGGGGTTCGTTTTGGATACAGATTCAATAAACCTTAGTATAGCTTATAATACTGAATCAATATCGTTTAATATCAAGTTTTACTATAGCTTCGCCATTTATTGAATTGGTAAAAATATGCTCTGCATTTACCGTTAGTTGTTCTTCTTCTGGAAAGATTTTATCAATTGATTTTTGATAAAGCTCCTCTGAGTTATTTTCCAGATAAACATAAACCTGAATGTTTTCGTCAATAATTTTTTTAAGATTCAAAGGTTCTCCCCAATGAATGAATTTACCATCCCAGGTGGTATATTGGTAAGTGTTGGGAAAAATTTCACCAAGAATTTCCCTGTAGCGTTCGCGGGCAGAGGCAGCCGACCATACGGTGCTGAAATGAAGGGCATACTCAACAAAAGGCGATCCGTAATCCTGGGAAACAATAATTTTAATAGATTCCTTTTCAAAAGTATTGATAACACCTCTTGTTACCTTTCTCGCTTCTATTTGGTCTTGAAAGGCTCCGGACGTGTATCTGATTGTAAATAATTGTTGCTTTAAATGCCAGCCAAGGAAAACAGCAAGTAAACACATCAAAGAAATTTTCAGAATTTTTGAAGAGTTAAAGGCTTTAATAATTTCAATGATTAAAAAAATAAGAAGTGGGGTAAACATTACTGCGGGAATAAAATAATGTGGCGAATAGTGTTTACCGACAATTATTGCCTGAGCCAATATCATTAAAAGAATAGCCAGTGTAACCCTTAATTTTTTTTCTATCTGAAAACCTGACCGGTTTCTGAACCAAACAACAGAGCCTATGAAAATCACGAATACTATTGTAACCAGATATGAAAAACTTTTTTGCAATCTGATTATTTTTCCAAAATTAGCTTTGAGCAATGCAAAATCAACAATATTTTCTTCTCCGGTACCATAATTTCCACTGTGCATAAAAAGGCCTTTTATCCATGTCAGGAACCTGTCGATTTGCAGGGTTGCAGGAAACGATAATATCAGGAAAAACAAAATAGTTAATGAAATGACAATTATTTTTGATTTCCATGTTTTTACGATAACCAGGGGAATTATCATTAAAGGTATCAAAGTAAGTTTTAATGATAACCCAAATGCCAGGATGATACTCATAATAACCAGCTGCGAATTATCAAATCTTTCCTTTTCTCCTGATAGATGTACCACAAGCAATGCACTCAGAGATATTATGGGCAACGGAATTAAAAGTTCTGGTGTGATTCTTCCAAAAATTTCATACCATATGTAAGTCACAAACGGAACGGTTTGAATGAGCATTGCATATAAAACCGAATTGGTTTTTTTATAAACATATCTTCCGGCAATAAAAAGAGACAGTGCCACAATAAGTGTGATGATAATGTTTACCACCGTCAGGTAAAGATCGGAATTGGCTAAAACATCTTCAGGTAAACTGGGATTATTACGAAATAAATGAACTATTCTTATCACCAGTGCAATAAGATACTGAAGTGGTGTGCCTGGATGATCGATATGTGTAAGTTTAAAAATTCCTTCTGAAATATTTAACCCACTTATAAAATAAGCATAATCCGGATCTATTGATCTTAATGAAGGGTCTTCAAGTATAAGCTTAATGTAAAGGCCGGCAAAAAAATAAAAGAAAGGAAAAATCAGTATAAGTAAGAATCTACTTTTCCATAAAGCTTGAAAGAAAGGTTTCATATTATATTTTATTGACTTTCAGAATTAGCATAAATTTGATACGGCAAAAGTAAAAATTGCAACAGTATAAAAAAAGAACAAAATGGGTTTCATGTAAAATACTTTAAATATGATAATTATCTCCCCAAGGCAAAAAATTCCCTGTTGTAAATAATACAGTTTACAGATAATTACTACTTTAGCCGGCCATATTAAACAGGTAAATAAAATAATCATACCAAGATAAAATTATTGGAATTAAATGAAACACCTGGCTAATTCATAATAATGAGTCTATAAATATTTTTAAAGATGAAATTTTCCTTTTTGAGCAAAAGGTTAACTGCTAATATACTGTTTGTTTCAGTTTTCATAGGTCTTTTCTATCTATATGACTTAAATCATTCACTTTTTACTCCACCCCAATCGGTACATATCTGGCGCCAGACAAATTGCCTTTCGCTTACGTTAAACTACCATCAATACGATCTTCCGTTCCTGGAGCCGGAAATGCACAATCAGTTTGGGGGTGGAGGCTATTCGGGAAAGGCAGCAGGTGAGTTCCCCGTCATATACTATTTTGTTGCCCGGCTTTGGGATGTGTTTGGCGCTCACGAATGGATTTTTAAACTGGTACAGGTATTTATACTGTTCTTCGGATTGTATGCGCTGTTTCACGGATTAAAATACATTATAAAGAATCAGTTATTGGCTGGTTTTTTAAGCCTTTTAATCTTTACGTCACCCATGGTTGTTTTTTATGGCCCGAATTATTTGCCCGATGTGCCATCGCTTTCGTTTGTTTTCATTGCCTGGTATTTTGTAATCCGGTTCCTGAAGAACAGAAATGTTATGGACCTTTGGCTTTCAGCTTTGATGTTTTGTCTGGCTATGCTGCTGAAGATCACAGCAGCTCTTTCATTTATTGCATTGGGAGGCTGGATTATCATTGAAGTATTTTTAATGAAGAAAGACCAATGTGTTTTTTGCTTCAGGTGGAAGCATTTTGTTCCTTTTTTGTTGGCCATTATACCAGTAATTTCGTGGTATTTGTACGTTGATTATTACAACCGCATTCATCAGGGGCACATTTCCTTTCATGGCATTTGGCCAATATGGAATATGACACAGGAACAGTTTTCAAGAATAATCGACGTTCTTGATAAGATTTACTTTAAGGAGATGTTTTTACCATTCACTCAGTATCTCACTTTTGCCGTTTGGTTATTTCTGATTGTCCGGATCAGGTCGTTAAAACCGGTGCTCAGGTACTTTATCGTTGTACTTCCATTAGGGATGGCCATCCAGCTGATTTTGTGGTTTCAGGTTCTGGAAGGCCACGATTATTACTTAATCAACCTTATAATCGTATTTGTATTTGTATGGGCAGTATTCCTGGCTCAGCTAAAGAAAATGAAACCTCAGTTTAAAATTGCTGCGAGTGTTCTTGCTGTAGCATTTCTGACATGGAATGCAATAGCCTGCCGTGACCGTATACAGAACCGTTACCTGGGCTGGATGAATGAAATGTATCACCGGATGGAAGCGCTTACAGAGATAGAACCTTTATTTCAGGAGTGGGGGGTTCAACCTGAGGATAAGGTAATTTCACTGCCCGATAATACAATAAATGGATCGTTGTATTATATGAACAGAAAAGGTTATACTGAATTTGGAAGTGACTTTACTCGTGAAGAAGGTTTTTACCTTCGGATAGAACAGGGAGCCAAATATCTTATAGTCAACGATTCAACCATAATCAATAACGACCACATTAGACCATTTACACAAAATAAATTAGGCGAATATGATAATATCATTGTGTATGATATTCAAAATATTACACCTAAGTAATGGTAGTATAAAAAAGAAAAATTGCTCCATAGTTTATTGGCTGAATGTTTCCGGCAATAATGCTCTTATTAATGGCTGCTGAAAAACAGGCAACCAGAATTTATCCTGATTCCATTTTTTTCCACGCAGTAAAAATACAATCCACTTTTTATAGCCGGCTGAATTTCAGTAACTACATTCGAAAAGATTTGTCTTGACAGGATTATCTTACCATTTACGTCATACAAATGAAAATCGAGCAGCTTTTCAGTGTCAGATTTTATAAGCACCTGAAACTTTTTGTTTGCCGGGTTTGGATAAATATGAACAATCTCCTGATGGGTCTGAAGAAATGAATTGCCTGTAGTGAGCCTGTAATCGGTTATATTACCAAAGCAGTTTAAGACTGAATCGTTAAGGCAGATCAGGTCAAAATTAATTTCTTTATTCTCAAGAACATTTACCACAATAAAATTATCACCTGGACCTTCCCCCATTCCGCTGGCAATTAAAGAAATGTTATTGTATTTATCGTACATAAAATCTACAGCCCAGCTACCGGCGCCCACATCTCCGGCAAACATGAATATTTCATTGGGCAATTTCGAGAACAAGGGTTCAACTTCAGTCCAGAAATTGATGGAATCTGCCCTCCCTTCAAAGGAGTTGGGGCCTGTTTCGGCATAAACGCTATTGGGTTTCCACCACAGTAACTGATGAAAAAAAACAAAAATATTATTTGTATCGCTGTTGTTTTCATTCAACGTGTTTTGCAAAAACTCCAGTTGAGCTCCTGATATGTTCCACTGGTCAATGTTTGGATCCAGAACAATAAATAAGTCATTTTGAAAGGTAAAAGAATAATAGGTTGCTCCATACCTGCTTTCAAAAAGAAGTCGATTTTCCATATCGTGATTGCCTGCGGTAAAATAAATCGGCAGCCCCAGGCTATCAATATCAGCATCTACTTTATCCCAATCTTCTGCAGTGGGATTAGCAGCAACTATATCTCCGGTAAAAACTCCGAATTTAATTTCCTGCCGGTTTTGTATGTAAACATACTTATCTTTAAAGGGAGGATGCAGGCCGTTTTTTACTCCCGGTTTACCGGAAGTATGGCCTGCCACAAAAAAAGAATATTGAATTTTCTGATCCTGAGAATATCCGGCATATGATAAAAGCAGGAAAAAAAGAATAATTGGAAGGGTTATTATCTTTATCATTTTTATAAACCTATTCTTTGAGTTTCACATTTTTTGAACAAAAGGGATTAATCTCCGGTAAAGGTAAGAAGTTTATTACAGATTTGTTAAATTAGCCGGCCTGATAAATTAGGTTGCAACACAGGGATGGACAGACTTCATAAATACATATTACCACAGTTATTCGTCATTCTGTTTTATGGATGTGCTCCTGAAAACAATTTCAGTTCTGAGACTGATGGATTTGAATTTATTTATAGCTGCAGTGCTGAGGAGGTAGATAATGCCACTTACTCATTTCATGAGGCATCAGGTGATTCCTTAACTTTTGGCAATGTGAATGCCCGTACCAATGAAGTTGCTTTTACCGGGAAATATGCATTAAAATTAACACCGGAAATAGCATATGGATTCACAACTGAATATACTGTTGGTCCTGACGAATACATTCAGGTTACCGCATGGAGAAAATGCACCGGCGATGATGGAGCAATAGGTATTGGTTCAGGGGGCAAACTTTACGATGCAAGCAGACATGTGGTGGAAGAACGCCGTGAGGGATGGCAAAAAGTTTTCATTGAGATGTATAGCCCGCCTCATATACCTGAAAACAAACTGACCATTTTTGTGTGGAATATTGGAGAGGATACCGTTTATTTCGATGACATACAGATCATTCACCGGAATAAAAAGAAGTACCCTGAGTACGATCCGAAAATAGCACTGACTATATATACTGAAGAAGAAAACCTGGAATATTTTAACCGGAAAAGACACGAAGCCTTTCAAACAACTGTTTTAGTTAATAACGAGGAAGATTATGCAAGTGCCGTTCTGTTTAACGGGAATGAATTTCTAAATGGAGAGATAAGGCTTAAGGGCGATTTAACAGATCATATTCAGGGTGATAAATGGTCGTTCAGAATTAAGCTTAAAAGCGAATTTGCCTGGAACCATGTGCGTACGTTTTCAGTACATAACCCTGCAACCCGGAATTTCCTCCACGAGTGGCTTGCCCATCAGATTTTTTCAAACGAGGATGTGCTTACTACACGGTATGGTTTTACTCCTTTGATAATCAATAACCAGTCGAAAGGCATTTATGCATGGGAAGAGCATTTCGAAAAGCACCTTGTTGAAAGCAGCAACCGCCGTGAGGGACCAATTGTACGTTTTGATGAAACTCTCTTTTGGAACCGCATCTTGGAGCACAATAAAACCGGAAATTTATACGATGTTGATTATTTTGGTGCCGCACAGATAACTCCGTTTAAAGAAGGTTCCGTAGCTGCCGATACAATGAAAACCTTGCAAACTGTAGAGGCCCGAAAGCTTCTGATGCAGTATAAAAACTGGTCAGCCCCGGTATCCCAAATTTTCGATACTGAAGTACTTGCAAAATACTATGCCTTAATGGATGTAACCCAGGCCTATCATGGTTTTACCTGGCATAATCAGCGGTTTTATTTCAACCCGGTTACCTGCCTGCTTGAACCAATTGCCTTTGACGGGTATATAGAAGGAGGAGTTTTTAAAAGAATTGAAGAACCGGTTATTTCCTTACTCGACCCTACAAAAATTAATTCATTCAATAAAGAAGAGTTATTGCTTTACCAGGTTTTTACCGACAGCATTTTTAACACAAAATATGTGCATTACCTGAAACAGTATTCTGACCCGAAGTCCATTGAAGGTATGATTGAGCAATTAAAACCTGAAAGTGATTCTCTTGCAGAAATGATAAGACAAGAGTTCCCCTATTATCAGTTTGATTTTGATTATGTCAGTCAGCAGGCCCGTTTTATAAACGAGAATATTGGAATTATACAGAATAATATACTTAAACTGGAAAAAGCTTTCAAAAATATCAATCGAAATAAGTTTTTAAAAACGTACACAGCTGATGTAAACCTAAATATTACGCCTCTTCTGGTACATGCATATTATGACAATAACTCCCGACGCATTGATATTCTGAATTATCATGCGGCAGAAATTTTGGTTATCGGAGCCTTGATAACAAACGGCCTGCCCGAGAATTTTACTTCTGAAACTGTATTGAGTGCTTATGATGGTTTAAATGCTGACAGAAAAACAGTAGCTGTTGGAGGTGAACCTTATAAAATACTTTTCTCTGTTGACGGTGAAATGATGGAAACTGAAGTAAGTAAGTGGCCTTATAACAATGAGCTGAGTTCAAGGCAACTGCTTCAATTCTCCGAAGAAAGAACAGAACTGCCGGAACATGGTGATTCTATAATCTTCGATGGAAGGTATATATTTAATACTGATGTTAATATACCAAAAGGGAAAAAGGTAGTGCTAAAAGCTGGCACTCAAATTAATCTTATCAATGGAGCAGGGTTCTTTTCTTTTTCTGCCATCAATGCAGAAGGAACTGAAAACAACCCTGTAGCATTTTATTCAGGCGATCAGAATTCACAGGGCGTTCATGTGTTGCAGGCTGCCAGGCGGTCGGTTTTGAAGTATACTGCATTTACTCATTTAAGCAATATTCGAAAAGGAGGATGGCAGACACCATCGGCAGTAACGTTTTATGAAGCTGATGTAGATTTTTACAACTGCACCTTTGAGGCAAACGTTGATTGCGATGATGCACTGAATACCGTTCGCTCCGATTTCCATGCGGAAAACTGTACATTTATAAATACCTTTGCCGATGCATTCGACAGTGATTTCTGCACAGGAAAGGTGGTGGATTGTAAATTTCAAAACATAGGCAACGATGCCATCGACTTTTCAGGCAGTCATGTAACCATTACCGGTTGTGAAATGTATGAGGTGAATGACAAAGCCATTTCCGGGGGTGAGAATTCAAAGCTTATAGCTGAAGATTGTATAATTGAGAAAGCCACAATAGGTGTGGCTTCAAAAGATTCATCCCATGTGGAGTTAAATAATATTGAGATGTTTAAAGTAGTCTATGGATTTGTTTCATTTATAAAAAAACCTGAATACGGTCCTGCATCCATTGAGGCTGAAAATTTGAAAATGAAAAGAGTAATGGTTTTTCATCAGATAGAGGAAGGTTCAGTTCTCACTGTTAATGAACAACCCATTCACGGCAGGGAGAAAAACTTAGCAATAAAATTATATCAATAAACCTAAATTAGAAAAATGGATAAGTTTAATCTGTTTCAGAGGTTTTTAATAACCGAAAATTCACAAATTTCAATCCTGGAATTTTTAATTAATGCAGTCATTATCTTGTTACTGTCGTTTATACTTGAGTTCACCTACCGGAGGTGTGCCAAAAGCCTTTCAGGCAGAAGAGCCTTTGCAACAAATTTCTTTTTGATTGCCTTTACAACCATGCTCATCATTTCCATAGTGAAATCTTCTTTGGCCCTTTCCCTGGGGTTGGTTGGTGCATTATCAATTGTTCGCTTCCGGTCGGCTATTAAGGAGCCGGAAGAACTGGCCTTCCTGTTTTTTACAATTGGAATAGGGCTGGGTTTTGGGGCTAACCAACGGGTAGTTACAATTGTTGCAGCTTTTATTCTTCTGGCTGTTATTTGGGTACGCCATTTAACATCAAAGAAAACAAGGAAACAGAACCTCTACCTTACTGTTAGCGGCAATGGCTCGGGCAAACCTTCGCTACAAAACATCGATGACCTTGTTCAACAGGTTTTTAAAGCATCAAAGCTGGTGCGGTTTGATGAGACAGCCGATTTGATTGAAGCCGGTTTCTGGATTGAAACAAAGAAAGCTAACGACCTGCAGCAGTTTAAAACCCGTCTGAGTGAAATCAGTTCTGAAACACGAGTCTCTTTTGTTGACAACAATTCGTTTTAAAGGATGCAAGGTTATACCCGGCTTGATACCTACCGTTTTGAACGGAAATTTGTTGCTGAAAAAGTTAATCGGCAAACTGCCGAACTGGTGGTAAAACAAAACAGTGCATTTTTTACTATAGCTTACCCTGCACGCCAGGTTAACAATATCTATTTCGATACCCCCGGGATGGATTGTTATTTCGATAATCTGTTCGGTGTCGGCGACCGGTGGAAGGTAAGGGTAAGGTGGTACGGAAGTTTGTTCGGTAAGGTTGACTCGCCCGTACTTGAATTCAAAATTAAAAAAGGATTGGCAGGGACGAAGCGCTCCTATTTGTTGCCACCCTTTGAAATAGGAAGAACCTATTTTAGCGGAGGCATCTGGAAGGATTATTTCCGCTCACTTGATCTCCCAGATGAAGCACGACTTAAGCTTTCAGGGGTTCAGCCTGTTTTACTTAATACCTATCAGCGGAGTTATTTCACTTCTGTTAACCAAAAGTTTCGAATTACGGTCGACGATAATTTGGAGTATTACAACCTCCGGCCAACATGGAACCACTTTTTGCATGTACACAGGGAACACCTGAAATCGGTGCTTGAGCTGAAATACGACAGGGATTGGGCACCTGAAGCAGAACAAATTACAAACCAGATTCCTTTCCGGCTTGATAAGAACTCAAAATATGTTTCAGGCATCAGTCACTTCAAAAGTGAAATCGCCCAATGAAAATTTATAACAATTTCCGGTATTCGGATTATGCGACATTCTCTGTTTGACAGGAATTGGAAAATTTTATTAACCAAATGAACATGAAGATAATTGCTAACTTAGCCGGACCAAAAGAAGTACATTTAAACTTTATTTAAATAACTGAATCGTTTAATTTAATACTTGCCTATGTTGGATACATATGAAGTAGAACCTGAGATTAAAATGGATATCTATAAGGATAAGAAAAAGAATTTAAAGGATTACTTTAATAAAGTTGCCATCAACCGCATAAAATACCGCAGAAGTAAGAGCTACTACTGGGATAGCATTACCGATTATGTGAACTTTTTTGTACACCCTGAATCATCGGTGCTTGAAATTGGGTGCGGTACAGGTGAATTACTGGCTAAAATAAACGGCAGGGAAAAAAGTGGGATTGACTTTAGTGAGAATATGATTGCAGAAGCCCAAATGCAGTTTCCCGACATCGAGTTTGTATGCAGCGCTGCCGAAGATATCCGGCTTGACCGGAAGTTTGACGTGGTGATTCTTTCCAATCTGATAGGTTACCTGGTCGATATTCAGCAGGTTCTTGAAGAACTGCACAAGGTTTGTCATACCGAAACCAAAATAATTATTACATATTACAACATATTCTGGGAACCGCTTATCAAATTCTCAGAAACAATTGGAATAAAGAAAAAAGGCCCCAAGCAAAGCTGGATTTCAAGTAAAGATTTATCCAACCTGCTTTACCTGGCCGATTTCGAAACCTACAAGCAGAACCGGTCGATGCTTTTCCCCTTTTATGTGCCCCTGATATCCACTTTTTTAAATAAGTTTTTATCGCGCTTACCTGTTTTTAACTGGTTTGCCTTAAACCACTACACATTTGCCCAGCCGGTTGTACAGGTGAGCGAAGAGGAAGCAGCTCAAAGCTATTCTACCTCGGTGTTGATTCCTGCACGAAATGAAAGTGGAAACATTGAAAATGCCATTCATCGGATGCCCGATTTCGGTAAACATATTGAAATCATTTTTGTAGAAGGCAATTCAACCGACGACACATGGGAGAAAATCCAGGAAATACAGCAGAAATATAAGGATACTCACGATATTAAAATACTGCAACAGCCGGGCAAAGGAAAGGGTGATGCCGTTCGTGCAGGTTATGCCATTGCTACCGGCGATATTTTAATGATTCTTGATGCTGATTTAACGGTTCCTCCCGAACAATTGCCTAAGTTTTACACAGCCATTGCAACCAACAAAGGCGGATTTATTAATGGTACACGGTTAATATACCCGATGGAAAAGAATGCCATGCGGTTTCTGAACACACTGGGGAATAAATTCTTTAGCCTTGCCTTCAGCTGGCTGTTGGAGCAACCCGTTAAGGATACCTTGTGCGGTACTAAAGTCATGTTTCGCAAAGATTACCTGAAACTGGTGGCCAATCGTCATTACTTTGGCAACTTCGATCCGTTTGGTGATTTCGACCTGTTATTTGGAGCCTTCAAACTCAACCTTAAAATCATCGACATGCCCATACGTTACCAGGAACGTGTGTATGGCGACACCAACATTTCGCGGTTTAAACATGGCTTGCTTTTGTTAAAAATGTGGTGGTTCGCATTGTTTAAGATAAAATTTAAATAATACTCTGATTGCGAATGTTAAAAGCGCTGAAGTACAACATATCCCATGACCTTGATTCTCCTGAGAGAACCCTGTTTCACAGAAATATAATAAGGGAAAAGCTTTATCTCAGGAAACTCTATGAGGAATGGTACAGCATCTTTCAACAGCAAATGAAACTCCTCCCTGAAGGGAAAGTGGTGGAACTTGGCTCAGGCGGAGGGTTTCTGAAAGACCTCGAACCCTCAGTTATTTGTTCTGATGTGCTTGAATTACCAACAAACGACATTACATTTTCTGCGCTTGACATGCCCTTTGCTGATGAGGAAATTAGCGCCCTGTTTATGATTGATACCTTTCACCACATCCCTGATGCCGGACAGTTTTTAAAGGAAGCAGGGCGGGTACTAAAAAAAGGGGGTGCAATTACAATGATTGAACCCGCGAATTCGATATGGGGACGTTTCATTTACAAGAATTTCCACCATGAACCCTTCGAGCCGGAAGCTGGATGGTCAATTCCCGCTTCAGGGCCCCTTAGCGGAGCAAACGGCGCCTTGCCATGGATTGTTTTTGAACGCGATGTGCAAGTTTTCCAATCCCGTTTCCCGGGTTTTGTGATTGAAGAAATAAAATATCACACACCCTTACGTTATTTAATTAGTGGAGGTGTTTCCTTTAAGCAACTGGTCCCTGATTTTACTTATGGTTTTTTTTTAGTTCTGGATAAGCTCCTGGCTAAAGTATGGCCACAGTTATCGATGTTTGTAACAATCAGGCTGAAAAAAAAGATTACTGAAGATTAGGATGTTGCTTCTTTTTTATAAAAGATTTTATGCTTTAATAAATTCCATTTCTGTAGCCGGAATTGAATTGAGGTTTTTATTACCCCTATCCCATAGATTGAACTATTTTTCATGTTAATACTCGATGCATCATCGAAATATTTGGTAGGGCATGTAATTTCTGCAACTTCATATCCGGCATAAATGATCTGGGCCAGCATCTGGTTATCGAATACAAAATTATCGGAGTTTGCATTGTAATTTACCTTTTCAAGTACCTCGCGGGAGAATGCACGGTAGCCTGTATGGTATTCCGACAACTTGGCATTCATCAGGATGTTCTGGAAGAAGGTAAGGCCACGGTTGGCAACGTACTTTATCAAAGGCATGCCACCTGCCAGGGCGCCTTTGCCAAGAATGCGTGAACCAAGCACAACATGGTATAAACCAGAGGCAATCAGGTGTGTCATTGAAGGGATAAGCATGGGGGTGTACTGGTAATCGGGGTGAAGCATTACTACCATGTCGGCGCCAATTTCAAGGGCCTTGTTGTAACACGATTTCTGGTTTCCACCGTAGCCGGTATTTTTCTCATGCACAATGATGTGCTTAATCCCCAGTTTCCGGCCCACTTCCACGGTGTCGTCCTTGCTTAAATCATCAACAAGTATGACATCATCAACAATGGAAAAATCAATTTCTTTATAAGTCTTCTCGATGGTTTTGGAAGCATTGTATGCCGGAAGGACCACCACAACTTTTTTACCGCTAATCATACGTTCTTTTTTTGTGCGGTAAAAATAAAAAGAAAATGGAAGAAGGACAGCCTGACAACTGAGTTTTTACTGCCTTAAATGATGTATCAGCTGCTTTTTATAAATATTCGTATACATCTGCAAGATAAACGAGCAGCAGTGACAGGAAAAAGGAAATTAACGGAGCAATGAGCCACATCAGAAAGAATTTCTTCACTTCCGTCTTCTTAAAAATGTTTTTTCGCCCCAGCTTGGCAACGCCAATTCCCAATATTGCAGCCACGTTCAGCTGAACCAGTGAGGTGGGTATACCTTTGGTTACTGAAGCAAGTAAAAGCAGGCTGGCAGAAACAAAAGCAATAATAACTGCCTCGAATTTACCAAACAATACGATTTCCTTCCCTGTGTTTTGGACAATTTTATGTCCAAATATAGAGCTTCCAATGCCGAAGCTGGGTGCAACAATTAACGTTGCAAGAATCATAATAATGATAAAATTCTTTTCAAGTGGAAGGTTCAGTTCATTGGCAGTCATGGCAGCAATCGGCCCGGCAGCATTGGCCACATTGTTTGCACCTATTGAAAAGGCGACATAAAGGGACATTGCCAGAATAATGCCATTCCAAATGGGTTTCAGGTTGAAGTTTTTTGCCCGAGACATAGTAAGCCCTCTCCGGCGCATGGGACGGTAAATGTATTTTCCCAAGAAATAACTGAGACAATAAGAAATAACAGGCAGAATAAACCAGGCCGGAATAATTTCAGCAAAAAGTTTTTGTGAATTGAAATCATGGAAATAGAGCGCAGGAGCAACCACTGCAAGCACGGTGGCCTGACTGGTCGACTGGGGTATGCCTGCCAGATTTGAAATGAGTAGGGTAAAAGCTACCGAAAAAAGGATAATGGTTACTACCGTGAAGGTCATCATTTCCGGGGAAAGCAAGTCTTGCCCCATTGTAGTGGCAGTGCCCTTGCCGGCAATAATGGCCCCCAGAAACACCATTATACCAAACAAACCTGGTATAAGACTTTTTCGCACTGCATTTGCTCCGTATGCTGCTGAAAATGCCGGTGCTGTTCCACTGCCTCCCATAGTAATGGCAAGCAGCATAGCAGCAATAAAAGGGATTAAAAGGTGATTAAATAATGGAGATACCATTGATTAACTATTAGGCCGGTCATAAAATTTACGATCGCAAATTTATAGTTAATTCCTTTTATACATTCCACTATGTATCAAATAAATGTTATGAACGAATTGTCATCGTGCATTGTTACGGAAAGATGAATCCAGTTTACCTGTATTGCGTAGTAATTGAAGTAAATCTATAAAGAAATACAGAATGAATTTTGACTTAAATTGTTTGCCCGATGTCCGGTGATTTTGATGTTTTAATAATAGGGAGTGGCCCCAACGGAATGGCAGCCGCTGTTTTTCTTCAGCAGAAAGGGCTGAAAACTGCAGTCTTTGAGCAGTCGGATTTACCGGGCGGTGGCGCTAAAACGATGGAAATCACCCTTCCCGGTTTTAAGCACGACATTGGCTCTGCGATACATCCCTTATGTTTCGATTCTCCATTCTTTAAAACCCTCCCACTTCAGGATTATGGCTTATTGTGGGTGCACCCTGATATACCTTATGCGCATCCCTTTACCGACGGAAGCGCTTATGCATGCTACCGCAGCATTGAAGAAACAGCCGCGCAGCTTGGCAGCGACAAAAAGAAATACATAAGCTTGTTCAACAGGCTGGTTAACGACTGGCCCCATATTACCGAAGACATCCTTGGCCCCCTCTCCTTCCCCAAACATCCTGTTAAGATGGCCCGCTTTGGCCTGAATGCATTAATGCCGGCACGTTATTTCGCCAAAAGTAATTTCAGCGAAGAAAAATCAAGGTTGCTGTTTTACGGAGCGGCCGCCCACTCAACACTTCCCCTTACCAGTTTAGCCACTGCTTCCTTCGGACTGGTGCTTAACATCCTTGGTCATAAAGCAGGCTGGCCATTCCCTGCAGGAGGGGCAGGAAAAATTACTGAAGCCCTTACCGGTTATTACAATCATCTGGGAGGGGAAATTTTCCTTAACCATCAGGTAAAAGATATCCGGGAGCTCCCCAATGCATCTGTCTATCTGTTTGACATTACCCCCCGTCAGCTGCTGGAAATACAGGGAACACGCTTTACAGAATCCTACCGGCGGCGGCTATCGGGATACAATTATGGAGCAGGGGTATTTAAAATCGACTGGGCCTTATCCGATCCCATTCCTTTACGAAGTGAGGTTTGCCGTAGGGCAGGCACTGTTCATCTGGGGTTTTCTGCCAAAGAAATTGAACATTCAGAGGCAGCTGTCCATCGCGGAGACACTGCGGATTCACCCTATGTACTGCTTGCACAGCATTCGGTCTTTGATACAAACAGGGCGCCATCGGGAAAGCATACCGGATGGGCCTATTGCCATGTCCCTCATGGCAGCACCAAAGATATGACAGGGGCCATAGAAAACCAGGTAGAAAAGGCAGCACCGGGGTTTAAGGATTGCATCCTGCATCGCACAACCCATAATACCAGTCAGTTGGAGGCAATGAATCCGAATCTTGTAGGTGGTGACATAAATGGCGGAAAACAGGACATCACCCAGCTGTATACGCGCCCCGTAGCAAGTATTTCTCCCTATTCCACACCCGATCCCAGAGTATATATCTGTTCATCCTCAACTCCTCCCGGGGGTGGTGTGCATGGAATGTCCGGATATAATGCAGCCTTAAGAGCATGGAAAGATCATTTTGAAGGAAAGTAGCTTCAAATTATATCTCTCCCGATACTAACAGCTCTTTTATTGTAGGAAAACATTGTTTTCTTTTGTATGGAAAAATGATCAGCAGTAAGAAAAGCACCTAATAATAAAGAGACAACACAATTGATGCAAATATTGGTGATTAGATAGTATATAGCTCAAAACCAGTTACAGTTCACATAATTCTTTAATGTTTCCGATTACAGGATGTTTATATCTTACCTTCATATAAGTTCCAGATCGGGAAACACATTTCATAATCATTCCATATTAAATCACCATAGTCAATTGTGAAAGATTTAAATAAATCTTTATCCAAATATTTTTTAGTCATTGGATTCCTGGCATTTCGTAAAAAGTCACCAAAATCAATACTTCTTTCTACTCCATCAGAAAACCGAAGATTAATTACGTAATCACCCTTATATTCTGCATTTTCAATTGATACAACCATGACTTAAAGTTTTTTTGTTATACGCTCCGATTCTATGGCTTTATTATAAACAAAGAAATCTATCCATTTTCTAACTATATCATCCCGGTATACTTCAACTAATTTTCTGAATTTTTTAATGTTCTGAGAATCCAACGGTTCCTTACCAGGTACATTTGTTATTCTTACCTCGATAAACTTACCATTTATAAAAATCAGTTCAGCTTTGCTTTCCTTCCCCTGGAATTTGCAGTGAACGTGTATTGGCTCATGTTCATGAGAATAGAACAAGATAATCAAACCCAAATACTCATACAATTTTGGCATATCTTTTTGTTACAAATTTACTTTAAATCAAGATAAACTCAAACTTCAATACGATACCACGTTTTTAAAATTTGCAGTATAAGTTAATAAAATTAAATGGCACTTCTGAAATGCCATATAATTTGAAATAATTAGCATCACTTCAAAAGAAAAGTCCGGTTCCCTGCCACCACCTGGATGGTAAAAGAACCGGACTTTTATGCTGTTGTTATTGAAAAAATCAATTACAATTCCCTGATTTTAATGTTTCTGAACCACACTGTATAACCATGATCCTGCAGTCCGATGTACCCTTCTTTGGCAATGCCTTCAGTAAACCCGGGGAAGTTTTTGAATTTACTGTTCTGTACCAGCTTATCCCATTCAGGTGTCCATAAGGTATAGCTAACTACTTCCTTACCATTCATGGAATGGGTTACCTTACCATCTTTCACTTTAATAACAACTGTATTCCATTCACCGGCAGTGTTTACTGCCTTTGGATCAGCTGCAATCATGTCGTAGAGCGAACCTGCAAGGTGCGAGTCGATTTTATTATCGGTGGCATTTTTATTATCAAGCACCTGAACTTCGGGTGCAGCATAATAAATTGGTTTTCCCTCTTCTTCACGAATGTAGTAAAAAATGCCCGAGTTTGCCTTATCGTCTGCTTTCCAGTCGATCGACAATTCAAAGTTTTTAAACTTCTCGTCTGCATAAATGATGTCTCCATTAGCCCCCTGGCCTTCCTGTTTCCCTTCACCAAGGGTAACTTTCATTGTATTGTCTTCAATGGTCCAGTTGTCTGGCATTTCATCGCCGTTGTACTGTCTCCAACCATCGAAATTCTTGCCGTTAAACAGCAACTCCCAACCCTCTTTTTTCTCCTTGCCCGAAAGTTTGTTAACCTTTTGTGCAAAGGAACTGAAAGAAGTTAAGATCAAAACACTCAAAATAACTGATGCAAAAATATTTCTGCTCATAATGTAACATTTTAGTGCTGAACCAGCACGTGAATAATAAAAGGTTTAATGATTTATACTGCGAATATAATGAAATGCATTTTACAGTTAATCGTCAGGGTGCATTATTTTACTTTTCGCCATCTTAGTGCCGCCTCTTTTACCGGAAACACTCCATGACTCACCGACTTAACATCTTCGATGGAATAGAATGCTTTTGGGTTGGTAGTTTTAACAATGTTTTCAACTTTTTGAATCTCATTTCGCTTAATGATGCTGTAGATGATGCTTACATTTTCATTACTTCCCTTTGCCTCGTGGTGTGTAATTCCATATCCTGCACTTCGTAAATTTACAATTAAATCAGCAGCACTTTTTCGGGTAATAATCTGAATTTTTACGATACCCATTGCCAGCTTTTCCTCCAGTATGAGGCCAATGTAATTCCCGGTGGCAAATCCGCCGGCATAGGCTATGTAATTCATCCAGTTGTCGAGGTTCTGGAAGATCCGGGAGATGGCAATCAGCCAGATCAACACTTCAAAAAAACCGAGTATGGGAGCCCAAAGCTTTTGTCCCTTGGAAACCATTACAATACGAATGGTACCAATGGTAACATCCATTATGCGGGCAATAAAAATGAGAAATGGTAAAATAATGTATGCGAAAAATGTGCTGTCGTAAAAGGTTTCCAAAATGAACATCTTTTTTTTTGTGCAAATTTAGAAAATTCCCGGTGGAAATTCGAACAGTAAAATAAATTGTCAACCTATTTACTTGTATGATTTTATTTTGTACCTTTCATTAAAAGCGGTGAAAATCATTAGGCTAAACTGTATCTGAAAATGAAATTCATTTTTTTGTTTTTTGCACTTTTTTTAATAGCCCAACCAATTTTTTCGCAGGCTTTAATCTACCGTAAAAACGGTGAAGTGATTTCTGTGTATAACTTGGGAATTGCAGGAAAAACCCGGTCATACAACCTTCCGGGTGATGCAGAAGGAATAAAAAGATACATTAGCATTACTGCTATCGACAGCATAAAGTATGAAGATGGTTCAAAAGATGTATTTCCATCATACGGGTTAAAAGAAATAGTGCGGGAAGAAGAAATAGAATCGTTTAATCGTAAGTTGCTGGGATTAGATGTTGCTGCATTAACTTTTTATAATAGTTTAAAACTCTCTCTTGAATATTTACCGGGAAAGGGGGTTATTGGCTATTATGGAGCATTTTCATTAAATTTAAATCCTCAGAATTTAGTTTTTTATGATGATTATCAAGACTACTATATTTACACAAATGTCATAAAAATAATGCGATGGAACTGCAGGACCGGAATAAATGCCTATATCTTTCCACCCGGATCATTTCGCTTTTCTTTCGGTTTATTTGGCATTACCGGACAATACACGGAAGAAATTATTAAATATTTAGATGAGGAACCCTGGACATCCACCACAGATTTGTCGGATAAATGGCTCAGTGGATTATTTCTTTCTCCGGCATTACACTGGCAACTCAATGATTTTCTTCGTGTAACGGCAGCTGTTGACTTTGGCACTTTTACTAACAAAGAAGTAAATAACAAATCAATATTCAGAACAGAAATATTGTTAAACTTTTAATCAGATTGCCATGAAAATCAAACGTAACAATTTTATGAACCCTAAGAATGGGTTACCCAGCCTAACTGGACTACAACAACTTAAACTGACCCGGTGGATTGCTTTCCTGTTAATTGTGGCAACATTGAACCTGATGCAGAGTTGTTATTACTTTAAAGTAAACACAAAAAATAAACCCACTCCGGAAACGATCTCAACACTTAATGACCAGGGAAAGAATTTCATTCTCCATTTGAATGATAAAAACTGGAAATTAATGAATGTTTCACTCACAAATAATACCTTATCCGGCGAAGTCAGGGAAATCAATGATTCTTATGCCAAACCCAATGTAAAACCAGATAAACCCAACCGGTATTATAAGAATAAAAACAATAATCAAAGATATTTATTGAATGAGGTCCATCTGTATGTTGAAGAACTTGTTGATTTGGGAAATAACAGGATTTCTGTTCCGGCTGGCTCCATATCAAAGGTTGAAATTTACGATAAAGACACGGCAACAACTACAGGGTCCTGGATTTTAGGTGCCCTTGGTGTTACCGCAGGCGCTTATTTAATCCTGGCAATAATAGTGTTGATTTTTAAAGAATCGTGCCCTTTTATTTATACATATGACGGAGAAAACTACCAGTTTGCCGGAGAAATTTTCAGTGGCGCTATTCAACCTGGCCTTGAAAGGAACGATTACCTGGTATTGCCGGAGTTAAAACCCAATGAAGGCGATTACCTTCTGAAAGTGACCAATGAAGTTAAGGAAATTCAGCACATCAACCTGATGGAGCTAGATGTAATTGACCATGCTGAAGAAGTAAATGTTTTAATGGATAAATACGGTCGGATCCAAACATTTTTGGAACCTGTTCTTCCTTCCGGAGCAGAAACCCATAACGGGCAGGATATATTATCCCTGGTAAATCAAAAAGATACCTATTACTATAATTTCAATGAATCGGCCGGTTCTGACATCACATATGATGAAGTTATTTTAACATTCAATAAACCATTAAATGCACAAACCGGGAAATTGTTAATCAGGGCTAAAAATTCGCTTTGGCTCGAACACGTTTTCTCAAGTTTCCATGACATGTTTGGACGCATGTATAATACTTTTGACAAGAAGGAAGCAAAAAAGCCGGCAGAAGAACTTCGAAAATTGATGTTTGAACAGGGATTTCCGCTAAAGGTTTATCTGGAGAGAGACGGTGAATGGGTACTGCAGGATTTTTATGAGATCGCAGGGCCCATGGCCATGAAAAATGATGTGTTGGCACTTGACATAACAGATACCAGCAATGAAACAGTAAGAATAAAATTGGAAACAGGTTTAATGTTCTGGGAGTTAGATTATGCCGCCTTGGATTTTTCTGAAAATGCTTCATATGACAGGGTAACGGTTCCAGCTACCCAGGCCTTTGATGAAAATAAACTGGACATAACTGAAAGCATAATGAATGATGATGAGATATATTATTCCCAACCAATAATTGGAAATGAGGCAGTAATAACTTTTCCTGTGCCTGAATTAGCCGGTGAAAGCCGGACTATTGTGTTACATAGTAAAGGTTACTACAAAATAATAAGAGAACAAAATGGCCGAGCACAATGGAATAAGCTTAAAACCTTCCGCGACCCCGGAAGAATGGCTCAGTACTCAAGGGAATTGTATGAAGAGTTTATTACACTCTCTTTTAAATAATACCTGAATGGATAGAAAAACTTTGAAAAACCTGGAACCTTCACGCATAATAAATGGAAGCAGGGCTGGTATTATAAGCACTAAATTATTTCTGAATGTATTCCTGCATGCTTTGCGAAGCAGCCGGAACCCTTTCAAAGTAATAAGCGAACTCAATACTTTTTCGAAGAAGCGCACAAAGATCCAGGGTTATTCAAAAATCAACCGGTATTTAAAGCATGAAGGAAAATATCATTTTGCTGACCAGATTCCCGGTTTTCCTTCCGGAACATTCAGGCGGTTCTTTGAAGCAGAACTAACGAGAGTGCGAGGAAATCCGGAACAACGCATTTTAATGAACACCCTTATTTTTTCAATTACAAGCCGGTGTCCACTCAATTGCACCCATTGTTTTGAATCGGAGAACATTGCTTCAAAAGAACATCTGCAACTTGATGATCTGCTTGTAATAATGGAAAAATTAAAGGTGCTTAATCTGACCCATATACAATTTGGCGGAGGGGAGCCGCTTTCACGATTTGATGATTTACTGCGTCTAATTAGTAATGCAAAGTCAGACATGGATTGCTGGCTGCTCACTTCGGGATATGGACTTACTCTGGAAAAAGCACGTAAACTGAAAAAAGCAGGCCTTACCGGGGCAAGTATAAGCCTTGATCACTGGGATGAAAATAAGCATAATTTATTCCGCAATAACACCAAATCATTTCAGTGGGTACAGGAAGCCGTAAAAAATTGCCATCAAGCAGGCATTATAGTAAACCTTGCCCTGTGTGCAACAAAAGAGTTTACGACAGCGGATAATATTTTAAAGTATTATGAGCTCGCGAAAGAATGGAAGGTTGGGTTTATCAAAATTTTAGAGGCCCGAAAAGTGGGCCGTTTTAAAGGCAAAGATGTTACTATTTCCCAAGGTCAGATTGAAATGCTAAGGAATTTTTACCTGGAAACCTACACCGATAAAAAATTCTCGACCTACCCGATTGTTATGTTTCCCGGTTTCGATCAAAGACAGGTAGGATGTCTTGGAGCAGGTAATCGTTACATGTATATCGACTCGAAAGGTGAGCTGCATGCATGCCCTTTTTGCCAGGGATCGGTGGGTAACGTGCTTAAAATTCCGCTTACAACAGCTGTTGAAAGGCTTCGCAGCAATGCCTGTCAGGTTTTTCCGGTCAGTACTTTTTAATAGCTGTATCTTTCAAAACTCCGAAGTAAAATGAAATTTGATGTCCTTAAATTCATTCTGGGCCATTTGCAGGATGAATTGTGAATCGGCCATAAATACATCACGCCCCAGCTTGTCTTTGGCCATTTTCTGGTACTTGCGTTTTTTAAACTCAATCAGCATTTTAGCGTTATCCGACTCAATCCAGCACGCTTTATACATCTGCAGCGGCTCAAACCGGCATTTAGCGGCATATTCATGCTCCAGCCTGAACTGAATCACCTCGAACTGCAACTGACCAACGGTTCCCATAATCTTTCGCCCGTTAAACTGATTGGTAAAAAGCTGGGCTACTCCTTCATCGGTCAGATGGTCGATGCCCTTGTTCAGCTGTTTCGATTTCATAGGATCGGCATTCTCAACATAGCGGAACAGCTCCGGAGAAAAACTGGGCAGCCCTTTGAAATTGATGTCTTCCCCTTCGGTTATTGTATCGCCAATTACAAAACTGCCGTTATCGGGAACCCCAATTATATCGCCCGGAAACGCTTCTTCCACCAGCTCCTTTTGTGAAGCCATAAATGCTGTAGGACTAGAAATACGAATGGTCTTTCCTGAACGGATGTGTTTGTACATGTTGTTACGCACAAACATGCCTGAACAAATTTTTACAAAAGCAATACGGCTGCGGTGATTGGGATCGATGTTGGCGTGAATCTTAAAGACAAATCCTGAAAACTTATCTTCCTCCGGTTTCACTTCCCGCTCTTCGGCAAATGAAGATTGAGGAGCTGGGGCTATTTCCAGGAATGCATGCAGCAGCTCCTGCACTCCGAAATTATAAAGGGCACTGCCAAAGAATACCGGCGCCAGATTTCCTTTCAGGTAATCCCCGCGGTTGAATTCATGATAAACTCCCTCCACCAGTTCCAGCTCATCGCGCAGGGTTTGGGCATCATCCCCAATGTACTTTTCCAGTTCCGGATTGTTGATGTCTTCAAAATCAATTCCTTTTTCAATGTCCTGAATACTTGGGTCGAATAGCTTCAGGCTGCTGTTGTATATGCTGTAAACACCCTTAAAATCGGGACCGCTGTTAATGGGCCAGCTCAAAGGGCGCACCCTTATCTTTAACTGATCCTCTATTTCGTCGAGCAGTGAAAAGGAATCCTGGGCAGGCCGGTCCATTTTATTAATAAAAACAATAACCGGCGTCTTGCGCATCCGGCATACATTCATCAATTTCTCGGTTTGCGGCTCAACCCCTTTTGCGGCGTCAATAACAATAATAACACTGTCGACAGCCGTCAGTGTCCGGAAGGTATCCTCCTGGAAATCCTGGTGACCGGGCGTGTCAAGAATGTTAACCTTATAGCCGTTGTATTCGAACCCCATAACCGAAGTAGCTACCGAAATTCCACGCTGGCGTTCAATCTCCATAAAGTCGGAGGTGGCTGTTTTCTTTATCTTGTTGCTTTTAACAGCGCCAGCCACCCGAATGGCTCCACCAAAAAGCAACAACTTTTCGGTGAGGGTGGTTTTTCCTGCATCGGGATGACTAACTATTCCAAACGTTCGCCGGCGGTTTATCTCTTTCTGAAACGACATTCTTTTCCTTTCATTTTTGCGGATGCAAAATTAATAAAGAAGTTCAGAGTTTAAAGCTTTGATGTGTTTTTCAGTATACGGCGCTTTTAATAATCAGAAGTTTGCCATTACGTTCAATGAAGTATAAATAGAATTGGAATCGAAGTAACATTCTCATGGCTTCCTGAAACACTTACATGGACCATACCAAACTCAGTATTAATTCAGCGTTAACTCAGTATAAACTCAATGTAATCTCAATTAAAATTGAATTTACATTGAGTTTATACTGAGTTAATATTGAGTTTACATTGAGTTTACACCGGACCAGGTATATATTAAGTATTAATAAAGGCAGATGCTTAACATGGTTCCGTAAGCATTTTTTTTATTCACGATACAAGGCAATAATCTGAGTCAGGTTTTTGTAGGTATTCTGCACAATCTCCTCCAGTCCGCTCCGGGTAACCCATTTAACCTGGGTAATTCCTTCTTCCTGTTGTGGCTTCCCGGGAATTAAACCATTGCAACTCATCTGGAACCAGGTCGTTTCCTTAAAAACCCACTGGTTTTCGGTATTAGCATAAGGTGATTTGTATATGTGATAGGTTGATGGAAGCCGATAGTCGATACCCCCCGGTGGTATGCCGGTCTCTTCCTCCACTTCACGCAGTGCAGCCTCTTCATCAGACTCATCCCCGTCGAGCTTTCCCTTCGGCAGATCCCATTTCCCGTTTCTGAAAATGAACAGCAGCCTGTCATCGGCAACCACTACCCCACCGGCTGCCCTAACCACTGTAAATGCCAACCGAAATTGCCGGAAAAATTCCGTCGGATTATCATGAATTAAAACAACCTCTTTAGCAGCGCCGGTTTCAAATTCATTGAACCATTCCCGGATTTCTTTAACAGTGCAGGTATCGCTAAATATTTCCGCCGATTTATTAAATGTTATATTCTCGCGGGAGCTAATTTTAATGACCCGGTCATTCAGAAAAACTTTATACATTTGCTTCATACTTGAAAAAACAACCAATAATGGAACAGTTGCATTCGGAAATTACAAAAAAATTACTTGAAATTAACACAATTAAAATACAACCATCCAATCCGTTTACCTGGGCTTCAGGATGGAAATCGCCCATTTATTGCGACAACAGGAAAATTTTATCGTATCCCGAAACCCGAAAATTTGTACGTGACAAATTTGTGGAAATTATTGCAGAAAAATACCCCGGCGCAGAAGTAATTGCCGGTGTGGCCACAGGTGCCATCGCCCATGGTGCCCTGGTAGCCGAAAAACTGGGTTTACCCTTTATTTATGTTCGGTCGAAGCCCAAAGGCCACGGGTTGGAAAACCTTATTGAAGGCGATTTGAAACAGAGCCAGAAGGTGGTAGTTATTGAAGATTTGATTTCAACAGGCGACAGCAGCCTCAAAGCAGCCGAAGCCATTAATAATTTTGGCGGGAACGTTATAGGAATGCTGGCCATTTTCACCTATAATTTCGATGTTGCCAATGAAAAGTTCAGGCAGGCAAAAATTGAACTCACAACTTTAGGACATTACCAGGCATTAATATCAATGGCACTTGAAATGGGTGAGATTTCGGAAGACCAGGTCCAGACTTTGATGGAATGGCGGGAGGATCCGGCAAACTGGGGAAAATAAAATATACTTATGGCAGTTAGTAAATACGTTAGCAAAACCAAATACATTGAGCACAATCAGCAGGTTGTTTTCGATTACCTTTCAAATTTCGAAAACCTTGGGGCCTATTTAAATTCCGGATTGCTGGAAAAAATAGCAAGCAAGATTCCGCAGGTTACCATCACTGATTTTGAATCGGACCGGGATTCATGCCGGTTTAAAGTTACAGGTATGGGTCTGGCAAAAATCCGGATTACAGACCGGGTTCCGTTTAAAACAATTAAAGTACAAAGCGAGGGAGGTCTGCCCATCGGTTTTACCTTCTGGATTCAACTGATGCCGGAAACTACTTTTCAGACCAAAATGCGCCTGACGCTGCATGCCGATATGAGTGTGATGATTAAAATGATGATGGGTGAAAGACTGGAGGAAGGGCTGAATCAGCTGGCGGAAACACTGGCGACTCTACCTTATAAATAGTTAAATTACAAATTCTATTTGTTTAAAGAAATAGTAATTAATTTTACTTGTACGGTCTTCCAGTAATAACTGTCCGTACTCACCAATTCCAATTATTCGGGCTTCCAGCAATTCACCTTTTTCCCTGAACCATGACCATTCATTTCTGCGAAAAAGTTTATTGAAATAGTCTGTATCAATTTTCTCAAAAGCTCCGGCTTGCAGTTCTTTATATAACCTCAGAAATACATTATGCAACTCCCTTGCTGAATCAACCACCTCAAATTCGGATCCTGTAATTAGTTTTAACGACACAGGGTTGGGTAATGAAGCGCTGAATTCCGTTTGATTCAGATTTATTCCTGTTCCCACAACCGCCGAATAAAGAGTATTTCCCATAACAGAAGTTTCAATTAAAATACCTGCAATTTTTTTAAGACCAACATAAATATCGTTCGGCCATTTTATGGAAACTTCAGTCGTTTTGGCTGAAAGCCATTCTACTATGGCCAAACTGGCAATTTTCGACAGGTAAAATTGATTTGATGGTTCTAAAAAAGTCGGAAACACTATAAAACTTGTCAGAATATTTTCCCCCGGAGCACTTTCCCAATGATTCTCCCTTTGCCCTCTGCCGTCATTTTGAAAATGTGCCAAAACGACAGTACCATTTCCTGCAGTTCCCGCTGAAATCATATGATTGGCATAGTTGTTGGTTGAATCAATTACGTCTAAAACAATGAAATTATTTAATCCCTTGCTCATTTTTTGAAAATTTTTAAACCAACCTTTAATTTGCTGGTTTATTAAGGCACAAATTTGATGATTATTTATTACACTATTTAATCATAGGCCAAAATGAAATTTTCAAAATAGAAGTAAGGCAAAAAGTTTATCTTTGTAGTGTTAAAAATTTTTTATGAATAATAATTCAGAAATTACAGAAAAAATAAATAATGCAATTCTGGAAGGAATTAGAAAAATAAAAGGAAAAGAATTAACAATAATAGATTTAAATACAATTAATTACACAGAATGCGGTTTCTTTGTTATTTGCCATGGTAACTCTACCACTCATGTAAGTGCGATTGCACAATCAGTGGAAGAAACAGTAAAAAATGAAACTGGAATAAATGCATGGCACAGTGAAGGTTACAAAAATTCTACATGGATACTGCTTGACTTCGGCGAGGTTGTAGTGCATGTATTTCATGAACAGGCACGTAGTTTTTATAACCTGGAGGATTTATGGGCTGATGCTAAAATAACAAAAACAGAATAAGAAACGTAAAAATACTATGATAGAAAAAAACAACAATAAAAATCCAATTCCCCCTCCAAAACCGCATAGACCAGGTGGAAAGCGGAATGACAAAAAAAACCCCAAAGGCCCAAAATTCAATGCTTATTGGATTTATGGGCTTATTGCATTGATATTTATTGCTGTTCAGTATTACCTGAGCAACAGTAGCGGGCCGGTTGAAACAAACTGGAGTGAAGTTAAATCAACCATGCTGGCTAATGATGACGTTGAACGCATTGTAGTGGTTAATGACAAAAAGGCAAATATCTTCATAAAAGATAACAGCCTGGAGAAATATGAACCGAAATTTGAAAACGAGTTTACCAAACCTTCGGATGAAGGACCACATTTTACCTTTACAATTGGCTCGGTTGAAACTTTTGAACGCAATTTGCGTGAAGCGCAGGAAAGTACCGGATCGGAGGTATTACCTGAATATAGGGAAGAACGAAACTGGGCAGGTGAAATTCTTTGGACCATTGGTCCGTTCGCATTAATAATTGTTCTGTGGCTGTGGATATTCCGAAGGATGAGCCGCGGAGCAGCAGGAGGGTCAGGTGGGATTTTCAATGTAGGAAAATCGCAGGCAAAAATATTCGATAAAGATCAGCACGTTACTTCCTCATTTAAGGATGTTGCCGGTTTGGCAGAAGCAAAACAGGAAGTGGAAGAAATCGTAGAATTTTTGAAAAACCCTTCGAAGTTCACCAAACTGGGGGGTAAAATTCCGAAGGGTGCTTTGCTTGTAGGGCCTCCCGGAACAGGTAAAACGCTTTTGGCCAAAGCTGTAGCCGGCGAAGCAGAAGTGCCGTTTTTTTCCATGTCAGGCTCCGATTTTGTGGAAATGTTTGTAGGTGTAGGCGCTTCCCGTGTGCGCGACCTTTTCAAACAGGCCAAGGAGAAAGCCCCATGTATAGTTTTCATCGATGAAATTGATGCCATTGGACGTGCCCGTGGCAAGAATCCCAATTTTGGTTCAAATGATGAACGTGAAAACACGCTTAACCAGCTCTTAACAGAAATGGACGGATTCGATACCAACAGTGGGGTAATTATTCTTGCTGCCACAAACAGGGCCGATGTACTGGACCGCGCTTTAATGCGTGCCGGACGTTTTGACAGGCAAATTCATGTTGAACTGCCCGATTTAATTGAACGTGGGGAAATTTTCAAAGTCCATTTGCGTCCACTTAAGCTGAATGAAGAAGTAAAAGTTGAATTTTTAGCCAAACAAACACCCGGATTCTCTGGAGCTGATATTGCCAATGTGTGTAACGAGGCAGCGTTAATTGCTGCACGAAGGAATCGTGAAACGGTTACCCGGCAGGACTTTTTGGATGCTGTAGACCGGATTATCGGCGGATTGGAAAAGAAAAATAAAATTATATCGAAGGAAGAGAAAAAGACTATAGCTTATCATGAAGCCGGTCATGCTACCATCAGCTGGCTATTGGAATATGCACATCCGCTGGTAAAAGTTACAATTGTACCCCGTGGCAAAGCGCTGGGAGCTGCATGGTACCTTCCTGAGGAACGGTCAATTACTACTAAAGACCAATTACTTGATGAAATGTGTTCTGCACTTGGAGGCAGAGCTGCCGAGGAACTTACATTTAATCGGGTTTCATCGGGGGCACAAAACGATCTGGAAAAAATTACCAAGCAGGCATATGCCATGGTTAGTTACTTTGGAATGAGTGATAAAGTAGGAAATGTGAGCTTTTATGATTCCACAGGACAAACGGATTACACCTTCTCGAAACCTTACAGTGAGAAAACTGCAGAGTTAATTGATGAGGAAGTGAAAAAAATTATTGATGAACAGTATGTGCGGGCAAAGAAAGTCCTTTCGGAAAATGTCGAAGGCCATAGAAAGCTTGCAGAACTGCTTCTGGAACGGGAGGTTATTTTCAGTGAAGACCTTCAGGCTATTTTTGGGAAGCGTCACTGGGGACAAGAAAAGCTGGTTGAAATAGAAAACATTGAAGATGTTAAAAAGCAGACAACATCGGATGATACTTCCAATGATTCAGAAGACAAAAATAATACAGCCGGGCACTCAATTTCAGCTTAGTTTTTGAAATAATATATAATGGAAAAAGGTTGGGTTGAAATATTTCTGACTGCACATGAATACAAGGCCACTATAGCTATGGATGTACTTGAAAGTGCAGGAATTAAGGCAGTTCTAATGAACCAACAGGATACTGCCTATAAATCGTTTGGAGACTATGTGGTATATGTGGAACAGAGTAATGAACAATCGGCACGTGATTTACTCAAAGAACTGAAGCATTGAAAGAGATAACCAGGCGATCGGTTACCGGAATTGTATATATGTTGTTAATGCTTGCAGGGGCAGCTTTTCATCCGGTTGTGTTTGCCATTATTTTCGGCACATTTATGTATTTCACTCAGCTAGAATTCTACCGGCTGGTGGAAAAGGCAAAAAGCAAACCCCGTAAAAACTTTGGCCTGGGACTGGGGATTCTCTTTTTCCTGATATGCTTTGGTATGGTAAACAGCATTTTGCCAGCTAAATCGTACCTTATTTTTGTTCCTGCTCTTACTTTTTTATTATTGTTTGAAGCATTCAGCGAACGTTCAGGAATTTTACAAAACAGCGCCATTACCTTTACAGGTTTTGTTTATGTTGCCATTCCGTTCAGTTTGTTGCACTTTATAGTTCATCCCGGATATCCCAACTATCCGGTATTTAATTCAAACATACTGATAGGGGTTTTCCTGATAGTCTGGATCTATGATTCAATGGCGTATCTGGCAGGTTCGAAATTCGGCAAGCATAAACTAAATAAAAAGATTTCACCAAACAAATCATGGGAAGGGTGCATCGGAGGAACAATCGGTGCCTTGCTGATGGGGATATTAAATTTCAAAATGTTCCCGCAACCAACTCTGATCGATTGGTTGGTTATTTCAGTTCTTGTAATTATTTTTGGTACTCTGGGTGATTTGTTTGAATCGGTTATTAAACGAAGACTGAAGGTAAAAGATTCAGGGACGATGCTGCCCGGACACGGAGGTTTGCTAGACCGGTTTGACAGCCTGTTGTTTGTTATACCGGTTGTTTATGTGTGGCTATCTTTTTCGGGAAATGTATAATATTACAGTAATCATTAATTGAAAATAAAAAATGAAAATACATAAAGAGGGGAAAAAAGTAATCCCGGTGGCTTTTTTTATTATAGCAGTAATTGATGTCATTATATACATTTTTCTTAAGGAATATCTCATTTTTTATTTCCTGATGGCAGCCTCACTCATCCTTGCTGCCCTGATCGTATACTTTTTCCGGGAACCTACCCTGGAAGTAGAGGTAAACGAAAATTATATTCTAGCGCCAGCTGATGGTGCTATTGTGGAGATTGGGGAAGTATTCGAAAAGGAATATTTTAATGATCAGCGCCTGCAGATTTCCATTTTCATGTCTCCGTTTAATGTGCATCAGAATCGCACACCAGTTGCCGGTGAGGTTGTATACAACCATCATAAACGCGGGGTTTATTATCCCGCTTTTGTAAAAAAATCTTCAGAAAAAAATGAGAGGTGGTCAACAGTTTTTAAGATGACTGATGGGACTGAAATCATGTCCCGACAGATTGCAGGAACAGTTGCACAACGAATAGTCAATTATATAAAACCAGGAGATAAAGTCGACCAGGGACAAGAGTACGGTTTTATCCGTTTTGGTTCCAGGGTTGATGTGCTTTTGCCTCCCGGCACCAAAGTTATGGCAAAAATTCATACAAAAACAGTTGGTGGCAAAAGCATATTGGCATCTTTTAAATAATATCGGGATGAGGCAACTGCTAAGACATATTCCCAATCTGATAACCTCGCTCAACCTGGTATCCGGTTCCCTGGCAGTAATATTTGCAATTGACGGACACCTTACATGGGCAGGAATTTTTATCAGCCTTGCAGCTGTACTCGATTTTCTGGACGGTGTAGCCGCCAGACTTCTTAAAGCATATTCCGAGATTGGCAAAGAACTGGATTCTCTTGCCGACATGATATCATTCGGCCTGGCGCCGGGAGCTATACTTTTTACATTACTTGAGTTTTCTCTATTTGGAAAAAATCAACTTATATGGAACATCTCTGCGCAATGGTATACCTGGATTATATTATTCTCAGCATTGCTCATACCTGTAATGAGTGCATTGCGGCTTGCCCGCTTTAATGTCAGACAATCGGGTGAAACCTATTTTTCGGGTCTGCCAACCCCTGCTAACGGCCTGTTATGGGCCTCATTGGGGCTTATGCTTGAATTTCCAAAATACCAGGGTTTGCTGAAGCTTTTGTATTCAACAGAAACACTTTTATTCCTTGGGGTATTTACCTCAGGCATGCTTGTAATCAGCATGCCAATGTTTTCACTAAAGTTTAAAAACCTTAAATTAAAAGAAAACTGGTATCGCTATGTTTTTTTAGGCCTGGCTGTATTTTTTATCATTGCCTTTCATATATACGGACTTGCAGCAACTATCTTTCTTTACATTTTTTTAAATATCATATTTTACCTGACAGGAATCCGTTATTAAATATAAGTTTCACCATGCTGTGGCCCTATACCCAAAACGGATACATTTAAAAGCCATTAGAAAAATTACAAAGGAGTATTTATTAAAGAAAAGCCCCTGAGAAACGAAAGATAATTTTTTCCCGAAGGAAAGATAATAATACGCCATGACTAATTTTCTTTCATTTTCAGAGGCATAAATTTAAACACCCAATCTCTGAAAATGTTTTAATTGTCGGACGAAAAACTAATAAGCGCGCTTGTTTTTTCCTTCAACGTAATTTATGAAGGATGAATTGACCACTTTATTCCCTCCTGGTGTAGGGTAATTTCCAGTAAAATACCAGTCGCCATTATCATTTGGGCAAGCTGCATGCAGATTTTCGATTGACTGGTAAATAATTTCCACTTCCGATTTGCATTCTTCCGGTTTCAGAAGTTCTGCAATTTTGGCTGATATCTGTTCCGGGGAAAATGACCGATAAATTTCCCGAACGTAGTTCACAATTTCTTCTTTTGGCAGATTTTCCTGCTCCTTGCATTTATTGTAAACTTCAGTAATGACATGCTCCATTTTATGCTGCTTCAGAAGTTCTATAGCTGCGTTGAATGCAATGAAATTATCAAGTCTGGCCATATCAATACCATAGCAATCGGGATAACGGATTTGTGGTGCCGAAGATATCACGATAATTTTTTTGGGAAGCAATCTTCCAAGTATCCTTAATATGCTATTTTTCAAGGTAGTGCCCCTAACAATCGAATCGTCAATTACAACAAGTGTATCTACAAAATTCCTAACCACCCCATAGGTAACGTCATAAACGTGTGCAACCAGATCCTCGCGGCTGGCATCATCTGTTATAAAAGTACGTAATTTGGCATCTTTAATTGCTATTTTTTCTACCCGAGGTTCCAAAGAAATAATTTCCTTGATTTCCTCATTTGAGATGTTTCCGTTTTTCTCCTTCAGCTGCTCAATCTTCCAGTCGGTAAGGTATTCACGGATTCCTTCTATCATGCCATAAAAGGCAGTTTCAGAAGTATTTGGAATATAGGAGAAAACAGTATCCCCAAAATTATAATCTATCGTTTTTAAAATGGCCGGACTAATCAACCTTCCCAGTTCTTTCCGTTCACGGTAAATGTTCCGGTCGCTGCCTCTCGAGAAGTAAATCCTTTCAAAGGAGCAGGATTTTCTTTTATGGGGAACCCTGATCATTTCGCTGCTGACCTGGCCTTTTTTCTTAATGATTAATGCTTCACCGGGATTTATTTCTTTCACTTTTTCCCAGCTCACATTCATGACAGTCTGGATAACCGGCCGTTCGGATGCCACAACAACAATTTCATCGTCCTGGTAGTAATGCGCAGGCCTTATACCCCATGGGTCACGAACAACAAAAGCATCACCGTGTCCAATTAATCCAGCCATGGCATATCCCCCATCCCAATCTTTGGTAGCCCGCTCCAAGATATTTTGAATATCAAGGTTTTTTTCAATCAGCGGAGAGATTTCATTGTTACGGTATCCTTCATTCTTATATTTCCTGAAAAGAAACTGATTTTCTTCATCCAGGAAATGCCCCAATTTTTCAAGCGCAGTAACAGTATCGGAATAGGCTTTGGGATGCTGTCCCAAACCCACAAGTACTTTAAAAAGTTCCTCTGTATTTGTTAAATTAAAGTTTCCTGCCAAAACAAGGTTTCTCGATTTCCAATTGTTTTGCCTCATAACAGGATGTACATAATCGATGCTGTTTTTCCCAAACGTGCCATACCGCAAATGCCCAAGGTACAATTCTCCGGCAAAAGGATAATGTTCGTAGGCCCAATCACAGTTTTCAACATCAATTCCTTTGCGTAATGCTTTTTTCAGTGGTTTGTTAACATGATCAAACACATCGATTATCGGATTCTGGGCAATTGACCGGTAACGGTTAATATAAGAACTGCCTGGTTCCAGATGATCCTTTACGCATACCATTCCGGCACCATCCTGTCCCCTGTTATGTTGTTTCTCCATGAGCAGGTAAAGCTTGTTGAGACCGTATTTCCAGGTACCGTATTTTTCTTTATAATACGATAAGGGTTTCAACAGCCGGATTAAAGCTATACCACATTCGTGCTTTATAGGATCGCTCATATATCTTCTGGTTTCAGCAATGGAAAATCAATTATATCCGGGACAATGAAAGCACCCGGGTAATCTTTCTGAACTTGTTTATGTAATTTTAATGCTTCATTCTTGGTTCTGAAATCACCAACCCTGACTCTGAAATTGGGAGCAGTATACTTAATATGAACATTATAATCGCCATACTCCGAAAGGAACTCCTTTTTCTTTTTGAAAGCCTGTTCACGGGCATTTAAAGCTGAGCTGAAATATATTTCAACACGATAACCTGAAATGCCATCTCTTTTCATATTGTTCCCGATGTGCCATTTCAACATATTTTCCAGTCGTGGATCCTGATTGATATTTAAATTTTCAAGAATATTCAATGAATCCACAGGAAAAGCATCATCAGGATTTTCGGGCACACCCGGAAATACAACCTGTGCATTAAGCAGTTGAAAAGAGAATACCCACGCAAAAATTAAAAAAAGAAACCTCATTTTAAACTCTGATTGAGGATGCAAATATAATCCAAATTACCATTAATCAAATAACGATTAATTTATAACTCAATTGCCCGGCTGGTTCATAACATTCAGGAAAAATTACCCTTTTGAAAGATTGGCTTCCAATACGGGCGTGATCTGCATATTATATTTAACATTTTGAACTTCATCATCCTCATCAAGCGTTTCAACAATCCAAAGCACCTTTTTAGCTTCTTCACTACAAAATCCTTATGGAATGGAAATAGCAAGAACATTGGCAATTATAAAGAAGTGGTTGAATACGGTAATTCACAATATTTCAAAATTAAATAACCAGTATTAAAAAATCCTGTAGTTTTGCCCCGGGGAGTAAAATACATCGCGACGAAATGAACGATTAAAGAAATAAGCAATTATGGGGAAACTGGTTGAGGAATTCAATGATTATAGGGGAAGGATGAATGAAAAAATCCTTAGTGCCGACAATAAAGTAATGAAGCGTATATATAGCATCGACACGCTAACTTACCAGGATGGAGCATTAAGCAGCAGGGTTAAGGAAATGCTGGGACTTGCTACTTCAATGGTACTTCGTTGTGATGACTGCATCAAATATCACCTTGGAAAATGTTTCGAACTAAAGATTACCACCAGCGAACTATTTGAAATATTTTCAGTTGCCAATCTTGTTGGTGGCACCATAGTTATACCGCATACAAGGAGGGCATTAGAATACTGGGAGGAATTAAATGAACAAAATGCATAAAACTTTTGCTTTAATAATTGTTATATATAAAATAACAAATTAATTATGAGTAAAATATTTGCCATATCGTCAACAGGTAAATCCGAAAAATCATTTCTCGATCTGCGATTTGGGAAATGTGAAAATGTAGTCTTTTTTAATGCCGGTAAAAAACAATACAATATTATTGAGAATCCATTTAAAAACTCTTCAGACAGTGGAATAGAACTTGTAAAATTCCTTAAAAAAGAAGGCGTATCGGTAATAATTACCGGAGAAGTAGGGCCATTGGTTAGCGATATTCTAATAAAGGAAAAACTACAACTGGTACTATTGCACGAAGAGAAAATTAAAATTGAGGAAATAATTGATCGTATTGATTCAAAAGGTTAATATAAATCCGGATTTACAAAAGGAATAAGTGCAAGAATAACTGCCTGCTGGTAGAGATCATATCTTGCTACTGCATTGTGAGTTAAAAGTCCTGCGGCACCATTCTTCTGTTTGGAGTTCGATGCATTAAATACAAGGTCATTTGCAGCTCCAAGTTCCAAACCTCCGGCCACCAGATGAGATATTTTATCGGGCAATAAAAATGTTGCTGTACGCGCCTCACCTCTTTTCCCGGCCGAACTTATTGTTATCCATGCAAAAGCAGCCAGTCCTGTTTCCATAGCCTGTATTCCACCTTCAATACCAACCCAGTAATCGGCATCAGTAATCGTTCTTCGTGCCTCAGCAACACGATTACGGGCTCCTGTAAGAGTTTCCTGCTCGGTCAATGGCTGAGCTGATACACCTGAAGCTGTTTTTATTCCCTCAACCTGGAACTCCTGAAAAAAAGTTTTAAAACCACTTTCCACAGCATTTATTTTTACCGGATTCTCCGATGCAACTACAATTTTCATATTAAACGAGATTATTTTTTTTGTTCGTAATCTTTTTGATTTCTTTCAACATTCTCCCTGAGCTAACAACTTCCGTTGCCCTTACCCGTTATACTATTTCTACAGATTTATTATTTTCGCCTGATAAAATTGAAAAATGTTAGTCAGAAAAGCAAAATCAAACGATTTAAATTCTATTTTGGAATTTCAGCTGGCAATGGCCAGGGAAACAGAAGGCATTGAACTTGATAAAGATACAGTAAAAAAAGGCGTTTCTGCAGTTTTGGAAGATTCTGCAAAAGGATACTATTATGTGGCTGAAAAAGACGCACAGATAATAGGTTCACTTCTTACAACTTTTGAATGGAGCGACTGGAGAAATGGGACAGTATTATGGATTCAGTCGGTATACATTATACCCGAATATAGAAGAAAAGGAGTTTACAGCAAACTGTACGGGCACATTAAAGATAGTGTTTTAAATGATTCCAGCCTGAAAGGAATCCGGCTATACGCCGATAAATCGAATGAAGCAGCCCATAAAGTATACCAGAAACTTGGCATGACTCATGATCATTATGTAACGTTTGAATGGTTAAAATAAAGTGAAATGTGAATACAGGACTTTATAAACTGATAGAAGAAGGAGAACACCAGCAGCAGGACTTTAAATACTGCATTAACGATTCAAAAAAAATAGCAAAGTCGCTGGTTGCTTTCGCCAACACCGATGGCGGACGATTACTTATTGGAGTAAAGGACAATGGTAAAGTTGCAGGCATTCGTACTGATGAAGAATATTACATGGTAGAATCGGCTGCAAAAATATTCAGCGATCCCCCTATTCCGTTTATTACAAAACAATGGCATTCAGAAGGAAAAATAGTTCTTGAAATTTCAATTACTCCCAGTGATAATAAGCCACACTATGCAAAAGACGAAAGTGGAAAGTGGCTTGCGTATATACGAATTAAAGACGAAAATGTGCTGGCACATAAAATACAGCTGGTTACCTGGAAAAAGTTAAATAGCCCACGCGGAATATATTTTACTTATTCGGATGATGAAAAGTTTTTAGTGGAGTACCTGCAGAAATATGATTCCATCACGTTTTCAAAATTTATTCGACTGGCCCATATATCAAGAAAGAAGGCAGAAGACATTCTTAGCAATTTTATCATTATGGATGTAATAAAAATATCAACGACACGTGAAGGAACATCTTTTAATTTAAATTCGGCTTTCAATAAGGCTGAACTGGAAAAATTTTCTTAATGCCTTAATCTTTTGTTTGAATTACAACTTAGCTTTATATTTTTTCTGTTTAATTTGAAGATTAAATAATTAAATTTTTATAACATGTCATATAAATTCATTGCTTTACTCGTCTTTTTTCTGGCAGGATATTCATCAATGGCGCAGAATGATTATTTAAATGCGCAGGCAGAAGTAAATGAAAAGATTTATACCGGTGGACAGAACCACGAGGTAGAGGTTTATTCACAAGTCACAAATAATAAAAAACCAAAGAATGTTATTCTTTTTATTGTCGACGGCATGAGCCTTCCACAGATGCATGCTGCCCTTACAGCAAATAAAGGAAAATTATTTCTTGAAAATTTTAAGCATATGGGATTTTTGAAAACCCATTCAGCTGATAATTATATTACTGATTCAGCAGCAGGTGGTACAGCCCTTTCAACAGGCACAAAAACATATAATGGAGCGATTGGGGTTGATGTAAATAAAAAGAAGCTCACAACAATTTTGGAAGAAGCAGAGAATAAAGGCATGGCCACAGGGCTTGTTTCAACATCTGCCATTACTCATGCAACACCGGCATCGTTTATTGCCCACCAGGAAAGCAGGAACATGTATGAAGAAATAGCTGCTGACTTCCTCAAAACAGATATTGATGTATTTATTGGAGGTGGATACAAACATTTTACTGAACGTAAAGACGGTCGGAACCTGGTTGAAGAACTGAAAGAAAAAGGGTACCAGGTAGAGCAGGATATGAATTCCATTAAAAATATCAGGGAAGGTAAGCTGGCAGGCCTTACCGCAGCTGAACACAACGGAAGGATGAATGAACGGTCAGATATGTTGCCGGCAGCAACAAGTACCGCGATCAATATCTTGAGCAATAACAAAAAAGGGTTCTTCTTAATGGTAGAAGGGTCACAGATTGATTGGGGCGCCCATGCAGGAAGTACAATTTATGTTGTGGAAGATATGCTCGATGTGGACCGTGCAATAGGGAAAGCCCTTGAATTTGCTTCAAAAAACAAGGAAACTCTTGTGATTGTTACTGCAGACCATGAAACTGGCGGCATGACCATACTTAAGGGAAACTATGAAACTGGTATGGTAGAAGGCGAATTTACCACCGGAGGCCATACTGGTTTAATGGTACCTATAATGGCTTTTGGCCCGGGTGCTCAGGGATTTACAGGAATTATGGACAACACAGATGTTCCTAAAAATATAAGAAAAGTTATGCAAGGCAACTAAAACCGGCAAAAGAAACTGAAGCCTGACCAATAAAAATACTTGTTCAGGCTTTTTTATTGTATTTAAACAGAGTTTTTCTAATTTAGGGACCTCAAAAGGATATAAATTATGAAAGAAGCGCTGGAAATTTTGGACCATGTGAGGTTAAATTTCTCACCCACCGGATTGCTTGCCTTAAATATTACCATTGCATTTATAATGTTTGGTGTAGCGCTCGACATCAAATGGCAACATTTTAAAGATGTTATAATGAAGCCGAAATCGGCTATTGTTGGAATTATTTCTCAGTTTATTTTATTGCCGGCAATTACCTTTGCATTTATTGTGGTGCTTAACCCCACTCCCACTGTGGCACTTGGAATGATACTGATTGCAGCCTGCCCGGGAGGTAATATATCCAATTTTATGAGTTCTATGGCCAAAGGAAATATTGCGCTTTCAGTAAGCTTAACAGCAGTAGCAACTTTGGCCGCAACGTTTATGACACCTCTTAATTTTGCTCTTTGGGGAAAACTTTATTTAAACCATTACAATGCTGCCGGGGCAGGAAGCTACCTGGTGCCTATTGAAATAGATTTCATTCAAATGGTACAGACTGTTGTTATACTGCTAGGTTTACCGGTAATTTTAGGATTGTTTTTTTCCCAATATTTGCCGAAGCTTACTCAAAAAATTAAAAAACCAATACGCCAACTGTCAATTATTATTTTCATAGGATTTGTAATTGTTCTTTTATCGGCTAATTTTTCCAACTTTCTTAGGGTTATTCAGGTGGTATTTCTAATTGTACTGATCCATAATGCACTTGCTTTAGGAACCGGTTTCACAGTAGGCTCAATTATGAAATTACCAAAAATTGACAGAAGGAGTATAACCCTTGAAACAGGGATTCAGAATTCAGGCCTGGCGCTGGTGCTCATGTTTAACCCCAAAATATTTCCGCCTGACCTGGAATTGGGTGGAATGACAGTCATTGCAGCATGGTGGGGAGTCTGGCACATTATAAGTGGATTAGGCATCTCCTGGCTTTGGTCGAAAAAAAGTGTTTATCAGGCTGTAGTACAATGAAATACGAAAAATGGTCGTTGGGCTACTGGATGCTTAAACAATATGTACGTTTTGTCCACTGGCTTGTACTAAAAAAAACATGTATTATTGGAAAAGAGAAAATTCCATTAAATAAGCCCATAATTTTTGCGCCCAACCATCAAAATGCCCTTAGTGATCCTATGGCCGTTTTACTAAATACCAGCTTTCAGCCAGTATGGCTGGGAAGAGCCGATATATTTGGCAAATCAAAATTAGTTGATGCCTTATTAAGGTTTGCTAAAATCATACCTGTCTATCGCATCCGTGACGGAAAAGAAAACCTTAACAAAAATCAGGAGACTTTTTCCTTATCAATAAAAGTACTTGAAAATAATTTCGCACTGGCCTTGTTTCCCGAAGCAGCTCATTCGTTTAAACGACAGATGCTGCCTCATAAAAAAGCAGTTCCACGTATTGCTTTTCTGGCTGAAGAACAGACAAACTGCCAATTGGATATTCAAATTATTCCTGCCGGGATTTATTACAGTCATTATTGGAAATTCAACCGCACATTAATTGTTAATTTTGGTGAACCAATCCCTGTAAGAAAGTACCGGGAAACATTTAAAGAAAATCCTAATGCTGCATCCATTGCTCTGAAAAATGATATATACAATGCCCTCCTTGATCTTATCATTAACATTAAATCAAGGGAACATTATTATGAATTTGAACGTATCCGTGAAATCTATGGCAATCATTTCCTGAAGCGACAGGCAATAAAAAACACTGAAATAAACAGGTTTAAATCGGACCAGTTACTTGTAAAAAAGCTGGATGAAATGGAAGCAAAAAACCCTGAATCAGCAGCATCACTGGCAAAGGAGATAAATAATATCTATGAGAAAATTAACATCCTTGGACTGAGGAGCTGGCTTATTAGTTCCGGCGATAAGCAATTTGGGAAATTAACTGGTAATATATTATTGCTTTTGGCAGGGCTGCCACTATTTATTTATGGCTTTCTGTTTAATTGTATTCCGTTTTTTCTCATTGATCTTACCGTCAGAAATAAAGTAAAAGATAAATCATTTTGGAGCACTTTTTTCCTTGTGCCGGGATTGATCTTGTTTCCACTGTTTTATATGATCTGTTTTCTTGCTGTTTCATGGATGATACCCGGGGGCCTTTTAAAAATTGCATTCCTGGTAAGTTTACCGTTTGTCGGAAAACTGGCTTTTAAATGGTACATACTTTCCCGGAAAACCATTGGCAGATTAAGGCTACTTCGGTTAAAATGGATTAAACCGGAAAAATTCAGCAAGCTTTTAAAAGAAAAGAATCAGCTTTTTGAGCAGCTGGACAACAGTCTTTCCCTAGCTTAATAAAAAGTGCGAATAAGCCTATCGGTTTCTTTTCCTGTTCTTTTGAACAGGCTTTGTCTGTTTGAATTTATCTTCAAACGAACGTTTTGATTTCTCTCTTCTTTTCTTTTGGTGGAATGCACCCTGATAGGATGGGTCATCAATTTTTCGCTGGCGATCAATTTCCCTCAACTGAAGCTGTCGCTCTTCATAGGTAGTTTCTATTGCTTCTATATCCTCAGGAATATCCAATGGTGTAATCTCCGTACGAATTAACTCCCCGATTTTTTTCCAGTGCCACTCTTCTGAAGGATCGATAAATGTGATAGCATCTCCCTTGTTACCGGCACGGGCAGTTCGCCCTATACGATGCACATAATCTTCATAATCAGGAGGCACATCAAAATTTATCACATGTGTAACCAGGCTGGCATCCATACCTCGTGCCGAAACATCGGTAGTTATGAGAATGCGAATCTCGCCATGCTTAAAGGCCTGTATGGCGTTAATCCTCGCGTTTTGCCCTTTGTTCGAATGCAGGATGCGGATTTCCCCTTCCACTTTTCGCCGTATCACTTTGAAAACATCATCGGCATGATCCTTGGTTTTAACAAATATAACAACCCTTGAAAAAGTTTCCTCATCGGTAAGCAGGTGTTTTAAAAGCAGCAACTTTGAGCGGTAATTGGGCACTTTATAGGCCACCTGCCTTACTTCCTGCACTGGCGTTGCTGAGGGTGCGATTTCAAGTTTCTCATAAAAATCAAGAAATTCTTCTACAAGTATTTCTATATCGTTTGAGAAAGTAGCCGAGAAGAGCAGGTTTTGCCGTTTAGGCGGAAGAACTTCAAACAGCTTCCGAAGTTGTGGTATAAATCCCAGGTCGAGCATCCGGTCAGCTTCATCAATCACCAGATACTTTATTTTTTTCAAAGAAAGGGCGCCAGCAAGGTATAAATCCATTAAACGTCCGGGAGTAGCAACAAGTAAATCGATTCCCGGTACAATAAGCTCAGCATGTTTTGTCCATCCAACTCCACCAAAAACTGCAGCATGCCTTAATTCCGACCATTCAGTTAGTTCAGCAACGTCCTCACCTACCTGTATGGAAAGTTCACGGGTTGGAACCAATATCAGGGCACGAGGATCTTTTCCTTCTGGTTTCTGAAGCTTTGAAAGAAGCGGTAACAGGTAAGCTGCGGTCTTCCCAGTGCCGGTTTGTGCAACGCCTACCACATTAACACCCGAATTAATTTTGGGTATAGCTTCCATCTGAATGGGAGTTGGTGTCTTAAAACCGATTTCGTCAAGCGACTTTAGTATCGATTTGGCAATTTTAAGTTCCTCAAAGGATTTATTCATACTGCAAAAATAACAAATCCAGAAGGATAATGATTAGCCGTAGAAATTTGAATAATAAATTCATACATATAATTCCACGAAGAGTTTTTATTGTTGTCTCAGCCTGTACATCTTCCCGGGTAAAGCTATCAGTAAATTTTTAAACTCCATATTTAACAACATTGCTGAAATTTTGCTGCCTGGCATCTTCATATTCGATGAGATCTGATCAATAAATAAATCTCCCTCTTCTTTCAGCATTTGAACTACTCTGTCTTCTTCAGGTGTCAGGTCGACAAACAATGCCGACTGAACTGCATTCTCCTTTTGTGATGATTCCCAGCCCATAAAATATTCAAGGTCATCAATTCCCTGGATCAGGTTGGCTCCGTGTGACCTGATAAGCCGGTTGCATCCTCTGGAATAAGGCTCATCGACCTTACCCGGAAAGGCAAAAACATCACGATTATAGGAAGAAGCAATTTCAGCAGTAATTAGAGCTCCTCCCTTTTCAGCTGATTCAATTACAATTGTAGCATCGGCTAGTCCTGCAATTACCCGGTTACGACGAATAAAATTCTGCGGCTCTATCTTCGTTCCACTTGGGAAATCGGTTACCAGGCCACCATTGGAAATCATTTTACGTGCAGTTTCAGCATGAAGAGAAGGGTAAACAATATCGAGACCATGACCGACAACGCCCGCCGTTGGTATATTGTATTTCAGGGCTGTTTTGTGTGCATAAATATCGATACCATATGCCAGACCACTAACTATCAATACCTGGTAATTTCTAACTGAAAGTTCCTGGATAAGCTGATCACAAATCGATTTACCGTATTCGGTGGCATTACGGGTTCCAACTATACTTATTACCCTCTGTTCATCCAGATTCAAATTCCCTTTTGAATAAAGAATGATGGGAGCATCAGGACACGGTTTCAAGCGCCTTGGATAGACCTTATCGGTGTAAAACATAACATCGATATTGTATTTATCAATGAACTTCAATTCCTTTTCTACCTTATTGAAGATTCCGTTATTTTTTATACGTCTGGCATTTACCTCCCCAATCCCGGGAATTTTCACCAATGAACTGTACGATTCATTAAATACCTGTCCGGCACCACCTGTATATGCCAACAGGTTACGGGCTAATACACCACCAATGCCTGGTACCAGTGAAAGGGCAATTTTATAAAATAATTCATCCTCCATTTAACATTCATAAAAATTGTTAGCTATTTATACCCCCATAACCCGAAGTAATGCTTCCTGTAATTTTTTCCGTTCATCCTTTGACAAGGCTGTCAAACTCACTGAGGGATATTCTGCAATACCACGACGGGTTTTAATAACTAAAGTTAAATCAGTCATTTTACCAAATAGTGAATTTTCAAAATGAACATTGTACAACATGGGTTTCGGAAATTCAATTGAATTAAAATTAGTCCTGCCAAATCTCACCGCTTTATAATAACGAAGTAAAATTTTATTACTGTCATCATTAAATTCAATAAACTGATAATCGGCAAACTGAAAGAAAAGGAACCATACAATAAATGCTCCAACCACTCCAATTGCATATTCTGTATAATCGAGAAGAAATAAAGCCAGGGCAGTCAATGCAATTGCCAGGCTGACAAGAAAGAATAAGCGTCGAAGATGAATGGTCTGCTTTTTATTAGTGATGGTCATTTTATTAAATTTTATGTAAAAAACAAGAGCATGTATAGCCCTAAAAAAGTGTAAAACAAATTTATTGTAACTTTACTGCAATTTAACAGCTAACTATGGGAAAATCAAAAATATATTCAAAAATTATTTATACTGAAAATATCAGGCAGGAACTATTTCCATTGTTAGAACAATACGGGAAAGGCAAGATATTTCTTGCTACAGAAGAAAATGTTGAAAGATTATGGGGGGAAGATCTTAATGAATTGGCTGAAAAAGAAACAATTAAAAAGCTAATCCTTCCTGCGGGAGAAGAAAACAAGAAGATTGATTCGGTAACAAAAATTTGGGAGTTTCTCTCAAAAAATGGAGCTGATCGCAAGTCGTTGCTCATAAATTTGGGCGGAGGTATGCTTACTGATTTAGCTGGTTTTGCTGCTTCCACTTTTAAACGAGGTATTGATTTTTTAAACATTCCTACTACGCTTTTGTCACAGGTCGATGCATCAGTTGGAGGAAAAACTGGTATCAATTTTAATGGATTAAAAAACGAAATCGGTGTCTTTAAGGAGCCGGTTGCCGTAATTATATATACAGGTTTTCTAAAAACCCTCGATAATGAAAACTTTCTATCAGGCTTTGCTGAAATGATTAAGCATGGGTTAATTCACAGCCCGGACCATTTAATGGAACTAGAACGTTTCGATATAAATAACATCGATTATAAAAGTCTTCAAAGTATTGTTCAACATTCAGTAGAGGTAAAGCAATTTTTTGTTAACAGCGACCCTACAGAACAAAATGTAAGAAAGGCGCTGAATTTTGGACATACTATAGGCCATGCTTTCGAAAGTCTTGCAATGGAGCAAAAGAGGCCTGTAATGCATGGTTATGCAGTAGCCTGGGGAATGATTGCAGAATTGTACCTGTCAGTTATTATATGCGGCTATTCAACTGACGATTGCAACAAAACCAGCAAATGGCTTCACAGCATATATGGAACATTTGAAATTAATGGAGTTGATTTTGAGCGGTTGTTTGAACTTATGCTTCACGATAAAAAAAATGATTCAGGAAGGATAAACTTCACCCTCTTGTCTGATACCGGTAAAATGGAAATCAATCAAAACTGCAGCAAGGAAATGGTATTTGAAGCACTTGATTTTTTTCGTAACCTCTCATAGAAATGAATTATCTTATTTCAAGTCAGGATAAAGCAATTAATGGAAGCATAAATCTTCCGGCATCAAAAAGCATCAGCAACAGGGTTCTTATAATTAATGCATTATGCTACAATCCTTATCCAGTCCTGAATTTATCCGATTCGGACGATACGCGCGTATTAAAAGAAGCTCTATATTCAAATCAGAACCAGTTTGATATTGGTCATGCAGGTACAGCTATGCGATTCCTGACAGCATTTCTTTCCAAAATAGTTGGAGAATGGGAAGTCACCGGGTCAGAAAGAATGAAGCAACGTCCTATTGGAATTCTGGTTGATGCTTTGAATCAGTTGGGCGCACGTATCAGATATATAGATAAAGAGGGTTACCCACCCCTAAAAATATTTGGTTCACATCTGAAAGGAAGAACACTGAAACTGAATGGCAGTATTTCAAGCCAATATATTTCAGCATTACTTATGATTGCTCCCACTGTTGAAAATGGCTTAACTTTAATTCTGGAGGGGGAAATTACTTCTCGCTCCTATATTGAGCTGACACTAAAACTAATGGCACGGTTTGGAATTAAAAGTAATTGGGAAGGCAACTCAATAACTGTTCCCGAACAAAATTATTTCCCGGCTGAGTTTACCGTGGAAGCTGACTGGTCAGGAGCTTCTTACTGGTACCAGATACTGGCATTAGCTGAAAAAGGTGAACTGCTGCTGGAGAATCTTCAACTCGAAAGCCTGCAGGGAGATGCATCCATCGCAAGATGGTTTGAGCAGTTTGGTGTTTTCTCACAACAAAAGCCACATGGAGTTCTGCTGACGAAAACACATCCTGTTCAGCCAAGGAATTTGATACTTAACTTTATCGAAAATCCAGATGTGGCACAAACCATGGCCTGCCTTTGTGTAGCGAAAAAAATACCTTTCCACTTTTCAGGCCTTAAAACTTTAAAGATTAAGGAAACCGACAGGATAGCTGCTCTCCGCAACGAACTTGCAAAATTTGGCGCACTATTAACTGAACCGGATGAAGGAGAATTAGCCTGGGATGGTTCCATTGATGACTCAAAAGTAAATACAATTCCAGTTATCCACACCTATCACGACCATCGTATGGCAATGGCTTTTGCTCCTATGGTTCTAGTAAATCAATCAATTGAAATTGAAAATCCGGATGTAGTTACAAAATCATACCCTTCCTTTTGGGATGATTTAATAAATGCAGGCTTTATAATAGGTCCATTAGAGTAATGGACTATGTATAGATTGTTAATTAAATTCTTTTATAGAGCTTAATCACTTGCTTTTGTTCCTTTGTTGTATTTAACTCTATATAAATAGGGTTACCATCTGGTCCTGAATATTCAAGACGATATATCCTGTCTTTTTTGAGCCTGAACTTTAAAAACCGGTTCAGGTCGTCCGTTGGTAAAGGAGTATACCCAAAATCAATCTGTGTTTCACCTTCCCAAACAGTTACTTTTTCAGCAATTCGCCCACGGCTTTCTTGTTCATCCTGATCTTCATATAATACCACATCAATTATCAGTTCATCCTCATTCACTGCACTGCCTGCAAGTTGCTCCTGGTACAATCTTATATATCGGTCAGTAACATTCACTGCATGGATTTCCCTTGAATCCTTATCCCAAACCAGCGGATAATGCGTTTGTGCCGGCTTGTAGGATGCAGCATAAATCCAGTGCACCGGCTTTTGAGGATCTGCTTTTCCGGCATCGGCCAAAAACCAGCTCTTATTAAGAGCATCAGGATAGTATTCGGTAAAATACCACTCTCCATCGATCCAAACCTCAACCCAGCTGTGGTTTCCCCGCAGATTAGTCCATAAAGGAGTACCTGCAATACGGGCAGGTATACCTACCGAACGAAAAGCATTCACCAGCAAAAATGAAAGACCGGTGCAAGTGGCCATTTGTTCTTCGATGGCTTGAAAAGGACTGATATTAACTGTACTTCTTTTTGTATTGTATTCTACACCCAGTTCTGCCATAATATTAAGGTTCACTGAATCGATTGCCGCATAAATGTTTCGGCAATTACTAACCATTGGAGAAAACCTTTTATAAAAATCTTCCCGCCAGTTATCCCGCTTTTCATCCAGGCTGTAATACGGCAACACCTCATTCAGAAAAATTGAATCGGGCAACTCCCTGCACCAGGGAAATTCATTCCTTGCACCAACAGCCCCTTTTACCTGGTCAAGAATAAACCCTGCATCCAGTGATTTTAAATCATGTTCAGGCATATAGGAAATCAAAAAAGCAGCAGCTTCTTTTTCCTGCTTCGAACTATTACTTAAAACCGTCATAATTTCAGCCCGGTTATTACCTGCCTTAACCAGAGCTGAATCAATCAATGAATGATAGAAAACAGGGATCCCGGCCTATTCCGATCGGCATGATGAAAGGAAAATACCAGTAAAAAGTATAAAGAATATTAGGTTTTTCATCTGCTTTACAACTTTATAAATATCCTTTTACGATATAAAATCAGTGCCGGCAAGAAATTAAAACAAATAAACAGCACTGCATATAAAAGGCTGCCAAACTTCATGCTCCAACCTGCAGTCTCAAAAAATTGCATAAAATGAACATTAAGACTGCTGCCTCCAAATTTAATATTGTAAAATATTTGTCCCCACACATCAGCCAATACATAAACAGCAATGGCATTTGCTCCAAATATAATTCCTGGTTTAGTAAAACGCGTATGTCCCCTCTGATCGACAAAGAACATGCTTACCGCCAATAACATTGCCGCCAAACCGGATGTAACCATTACAAACGAACTGGTCCAGATACTTTTATTAATTGGGAATGCATAGTGCCACATATAGCCAATCATAAATGCAAAAAAGCCAAAAGAAAACAGGTAAATTATCTTTCGTTCAGGTGACAACTTACTCAGGATAATATGCCCGGCAAGCAATCCGGTAATCCCCGATGCAATTGCAGGAAAAGTACTGAAGAGGCCTTCCGGGTCCCAGGTCTTCTGCCACATGTAACCGGGCAATAATTTGGTATCGATATACGCTGCCAGGTTAGCGCCCGGTTCAAGCATAGCCTCTCCATAGCCAGGTGTGGGAATTAACACCATAGCCAGCCAGTAGCCGACAAGTAATACGGCTGCCACAATTGCCTGGGTTTTCCATTTCGAATTCAGGAAAAGAAGTGCTGAAGCCAAAAAGACTATGGCTATTCGTTGAAGCACTCCAGCATAGCGAATAGTATCCAAATCAAATTTGGGGAATAACCACAGCAGTATCCCTACAAGGAATATTTTTAAAGCTCTGAAAACAATTTTACGGTACATCGGCTTTTTGGGAACCCCTGCTAAAAGTCTTTTTGAATATGCAAGTGCGACAGAGACACCCACAATGAAAATAAAAAACGGAAATATCAGATCAGTTGGTGTTAAGCCATTCCAGTCGGCGTGCAATAAAGGCGGATAAACATGGCTCCAGCTTCCGGGGTAATTCACCATAATCATGGCGGCAATGGTAAATCCCCTGAAAGCATCAAGAGAAATTAAACGTTTGTTCTCAGACATTCTATTTAGTTAAAGTTACAAGTTCCTTATCTTTTCTCTCTGAAAAATTCCTGTAAAAGCTCAGAACACTCCTCGTGCAGAATTCCATGGATGACTTCTGTTTTTGGATGCAGAACCTTTGGTGCAAAAATCCGGAATCCTTTTTTTTCGTCTGATGCACCATATACAATTTTGCCTATTTGTGCCCAGCCAATGGCCGCAGCACACATAGCACAAGGCTCAAGTGTTATATACAGGGTACAATCATTTAAATACTTCCCTCCCAGCAGGTTGGCTGCAGCTGTAATGGCCTGCATCTCGGCATGAGCAGTAACATCGTTTAGTGTTTCAGTCAGATTATGTGCACGGGCAATTATCTTCCTGTTAGCCACCACAACAGCGCCTACCGGCACCTCTCCCTTATCGAAAGCCTGAAGTGCCTCAGCAAACGCTTTCTTCATAAAATATTCATCGCTAAAAGGTTCTATCATCCTTGTATCTAAATGCACGTGAATTGAGGGGATGAAATTGCTAAATTCTTCTTATTTTCGCAACCAAATCAATAAAAAAGTATTTTATGTACAGGAGTCACACATGTGGAGAACTAAGAGTTGAACATATTGGCCGGAAAGTTCAACTGGCCGGTTGGGTTCAGCGGGTAAGAGATTTGGGTGCCATGTCGTTTATCGATTTACGCGACAGGTATGGAATCACACAATTGGTAACCGATGAAAATACTCCGCAGACAGTAACTGATATAAAGGAAAAGTTGGGACGCGAATTTGTAATCCAGGCTTCAGGAACTGTCAGGGAAAGGTCCAGCAAAAACAATAACATCCCTACCGGTGATGTGGAGATTGCATTAACTGATATTAAAATACTAAGTACCTCATCTGTTCCGCCATTCACCATTCAGGATGATACCGACGGTGGTGATGAACTGAGAATGAAATACCGATACCTTGATTTAAGAAGAAGCGCTGTACGCAAAAATCTGGAATTACGGGCCCGGATGGCTCATTCAGTGCGCTCCTACCTTACAGCCCACGATTTTATTGAAGTGGAAACACCTGTACTTATTAAGTCTACTCCTGAAGGAGCACGTGACTTTGTTGTTCCATCGCGTATGAACCCGGGAGAGTTTTATGCATTACCGCAATCGCCACAGATTTTCAAGCAACTTCTGATGGTTGCCGGGTTCGATAAGTATTTCCAGATAGTTAAATGTTTCAGGGATGAAGACCTTCGTGCCGACCGTCAGCCTGAGTTTACTCAAATCGACTGTGAAATGTCATTTGTTGAACAGGAGGATGTACTGAATACTTTTGAAGGTCTCACCCGGCATGTCTTCAAGCAGGTTCTCAATGTTGAGGTAGGTACATTCCCAAGAATGCCCTTCAGCGAAGCTATGGAACGTTATGGATCGGATAAACCCGATATCCGTTTTGAAATGCAGTTACAGGAATTGACAAATGAAGTAAAAGGTAAAGGATTTCCTGTTTTTGATTCAGCGGAGTATATTGGAGGCATCAGCGCTAAAGGCTGTGCCGGTTATACCCGCAAGCAAACCGACGAACTTACTGAATGGGTGAAACGTCCGCAGATTGGCTCTAAAGGGCTTGTATTCGTTAAATATAACGAAGATGGAACCTTCAAATCATCTGTCGACAAATATTATACCCAGGAAGATTTACAGTTGTGGGCTGAAAAATTAAATGCCATGCCGGGTGATTTAATGCTGATTCTCTCGGGTGAAAAAAATCAAACGACGAAAGCTTTGGGAGAGCTGCGGATAAATATGGGGAACCGGTTAGGACTCCGGAAAAAAGGATCGTTTGAGCCACTATGGGTTGTTGATTTTCCATTACTGGAATGGGACGAAGAATCGCAACGCTTCTTTGCAATGCATCATCCGTTCACTTCACCGAAACCCGAAGATATCCCGTTGCTGGATTCAAACCCAGGGACTGTCAGGGCAAATGCATATGACCTTGTTATTAATGGTGTGGAAATTGGTGGAGGCTCTGTTCGGATATTCGATTCGGAGTTACAGGCTAAAATGTTCGATATTCTTGGCTTTACGTCCGAACAGGCAAAGGCGCAATTCGGATTTCTGATGAATGCATTCAAATACGGTGCCCCGCCGCATGCCGGAATAGCATTTGGCTTCGATCGCCTGATTTCACTTTTTGCCGGAATAGATTCCATCCGTGATGTTATTGCATTCCCAAAAAACAATTCAGGCCGCGATGTAATGAATGATTCTCCTGCTCCGGTTTCACAGGAGCAGTTAAAAGAACTCAACCTGAAAATTACTTTACCTGAAGAATAAAATAAAATGAAGGTATATTTCTAACACAAGTGAGAAAACTACAATAAAGAAAAACCGTCTCAAAACATGATTCTGAGACGGTTTTTATATCAAGAGATAGTATGGTTGACTATCTTTCTACTCTTTGCCTGGATGAATAATTGATACTTAATGCAGCTGATTTTCTCAACTCCTGCTTAATATCAGTAACAATACCCATTTTGGTATTTTCATCAACTTTCAGGGATGTTTTCATATGAGGTCTTTCTTCCTCAGAACGAGCTTCTCTTTCGGCAATAACATAATCTTGTATGTCGCCTATGTTGGCAAATTGATCATTCAACTGGATACGTGAAGAAACACCAAAAGTTCTTTGATATTGTGCCAAAGGTTCGCCAACATATATGTAGCTTACCAGTGACTTCTTCTCCAGCTTGGTCAATTCAGTAGCTGTAGGAAGCTTTATTTCGACCATGAATGTCACTTCTCGCATGGTGGTACTCACCATGAAGAAAAACAACAACATGAATACGATATCGGGCAACGAAGCTGTTGAAATTGGTGGAAGTTCTTTACCTCCCTTTTTTCTGAATTTACTCATAATTATGATCCTCCTACCTTTTTAGGTTCTGCTTCCGATATTCTGGAAGGATATACTTCACGAATTGCATCTTGCTGGTCTTTATCAAGATCCCCATAAGACTTTCCGAATTCTTGTCTTGCCAACTCTTCTCTTAATTCATTAATGGCAGCAACCAGTTCGTTTTGAACAGCGATGTACATTCCATACCTGGTATCAAGGTCGTTACGTAAGGAAATTACCCCTTTTGTGATCATAACTTCGCCAAAGAACTGAACCTCCTGGGGTTCTTTTTCAGGCAAAGTTTCATCATCATAAGGGTTTGCCATGAATTCCTTGGCCCTTTCACGCAGGTTATCAAGGCTTTCATATTCATTTTCCACCAAAAGTTCGTTGTTCCGGTTAACCAGCACAACAAAAACATTACGCTCCTTAATCTGTTGATCGTCCTGAAGTTCTTCAGGCGGAACCCATTGTGGAAGTTTTCTTTCCAAACCGCTGTCAACGTCCATCGTGGTTGTTACCAGGAAAAAGATGAGCAGCATAAAGGCTATATCTGCCAATGATGCCGACGGTATTTCAGGTATTTTCTTAGACATAATTTATTTTCCTGTTTATTCCACGAATATTATTATTTAAATAACCGGGTTACCGGCGAAAGTACAATTGAAAGTACTGCCAAACCAAGCAGAATGTATGTTGCATATAACCCTGCATCAACCAATTTGGCCACCTGCGGAGTAAGAGTACCTGCGTTTATGAACCGTTGAACTCCAACAAATTGCGGAATCTGATCTGATGCCAGCAAGTAAGAAATAACAGCAATAACACCTAGAAATGCAAAAGCCATTAGCCCTTTCTTAGCTGCCTGAAAATCAGTAGCCATATGGAAAATTCCTGCAAGAATTGCAATACCGGCTCCTATAAACAACAATATATAGGTCCACACCAACGTGGTGTTAATCCAACCACCCATTGTAGGATCAGCATCATTTTCACTGATGTTTACCATCATTGAAATAATGAGAACTGCCGATATAATGAGTAGGACCCATAACATAATCGTAACTATTTTTCCAGCCTTTTCCATAATCTCTTATCTTTTCAAGTTATGTTTTACAAGTAAATCTAATAAAGAAATGGATGCATCTTCCATGTTATTGATAATGCTGTCGATTTTTGCAACACAGTAGTTGTAAAAAATCTGAAGGATAATAGCCACAAGCAAACCAGAAACAGTAGTAATCAAAGCAACTTTAATACCACCGGCAACCAGTGAGGGAGAAATATCACCGGCAACTTCTATCGCATCAAATGCTCCAATCATACCGATTACAGTTCCCATAAATCCAAGCATAGGTGCAAGTGCGATAAACAGTGCAAGCCAGCTCAAGCCTTTTTCGAGTAATCCAGCCTGAACACCACCATAGGAAATGATTGACTTTTCTACTACATCGATTCCGTGGTCGGCTCTGTCTAACCCCTGGTAGAAAATACTTGCTACCGGTCCGCGGGTTTTACGGCAAACATCTTTGGCTGCTTCAACGCCGCCGCTCTCAAGTGCCTGCTCAACATCAGCCAGCAGCTTTTTAGTATTACTTGTTGCCAGATTCAGGTAAAGAACCCTTTCTATTGCAAATGCCAATCCTAAAATCAAAGTAATTAATACAAATGACATAAAGGTTGGATCACCTTCAATAAATTTTTGTTTCAACTGGCTGTGTAATGATTGTCCTTCTTCAGCTACGACAGCCTGTTCTTCAATCGGATCAGCAGTCATTTCAACCTGTTCTTCCTGAACAGCAGTGTCTTGTGTAGCAGTGTCAGTTTGTGCAACCACAGCGTTTGAAGCCATAAAAAACAGCATTCCTGATAATGCTATTAACGCGAATAGTTTTTTCATGATTAATCTTAAATTTTTAATTAATAATTTTCTTTGATTTTATAAATTCTTGTCAAATTTCTTTTTTTCAGCAAATAACATCTTTTCCTGTGAAATAATCAAATATACAGCTTAAAAAAATTTAAACCATCAATTTTTTTTGAGAACTTTTATACATTTTACCTTTTGATCAATATTTCAGCAACAGTCAAATGTATTTTTCCTTCGTAAAATCACCTGATGCCCTAAAAAACCTATTTCTTTAAATACCAATCCTGATCTTGCAAAATGATTTTTCTATAGCAGCTTTCATGATTTTTCATTCATAGATATTAAACATCAGTTAAACCATATGGTTTTAAATTGAAATTTATATAATAATATCGTATGTCAACCATTCTTAAAGAAATATGAAAAATAACTTCAGCTGCTCCCCTTATGCGGAGAGAGGGGGATTCGAACCCCCGGTACCGTTTTGCGGTACACACGCTTTCCAGGCGTGCCAGTTAAGCCACTCCTGCACCTCTCCAGGTTTTCCTGGCATGCCAGATAAACAGGGCTGCAAAATAATAAAAATTTACGAAAAATAAGTTGCTAATTACTTATTTCACCTCGCAGGTTTTTATTCAGATTCATTTTAATCTGATCGGCAGGATAACCTTGCCCCAATAAAAACATTAATTTGGTTATGGCAGCTTCGGTAGTCATATCGTTTCCGGAAACAACTCCAGCCTTTAACAACTGAATGCTGGTTTCATACTGCCCCATTACTACCTTACCCCCCTGGCATTGGGTTATGTTCAGTATAATAATCCCATTTTGAACCGCTTGCCTGATAATATCGACCAGCCACGCAGCAGTAGGCACATTCCCGGCCCCAAATGTTTCAAGTACAACTCCTTTTAACCCCGGAATGCTAAATACCGAATTAAATACCCTGCTGCTTATTCCAGGAAACATTTTTAGTATTACTACATTATCATTGAATTGTGTGTTTAACTCAAGCTCTTTCCCCGGTTCAGGATACTGAATGAATTCCTTCCGGTACTTTATATCTACTCCTGCAACTGCGAGGGCCGGATAATTTACTGATCTGAAAGCACTGAATAAATCGGCATCTCGTTTTACAGCCCTGTTACCGCGATACAATTCAAAATCGAAATATATACATACTTCGGGCACCAAACATTTCCCATTGATTCGGGCCGCAGCTATTTCTACTGCTGTAATCAGGTTTTCCTTCCCGTCGGTGCGCAACGTACCGATCGGTAGCTGAGAACCCGTTAAAATAACCGGCTTCCCAAGGTTTTCAAAAATATAACTTAACGCTGAAGCCGTATATGCCATTGTATCGGTTCCATGCAAAACCACGAAGCCATCAAATAATTCATAATTATCTTTAATGGTTGTTGCTATTTCCACCCATACCTCCGGGGTAACATTTGATGAATCAAGAGCCGGATTAAATGTAATGGTTTTTATGTTGTAATTAAACTTGTTAAGTTCCGGTACTTCTTTTTGAATCTGATCGAATTTTACCGGAGCCAAAGTTCCGGTTTCCGGACGCTGAACCATTCCAATAGTTCCACCTGTGTAGATTATAAGAATGGAGGGGTTTTCCTCCTTATTTTTTTCCATACAAAATCCTTATGAAATACAAATCATCAAATCTTGAATAAATCTCTGGCATTATCAGAAGTGATTTCAGCTAATTCATTAACCGACACATCATAAATCTTGGCCACAGCCTGGGCAACATACGCAAGATACGCACTCTCATTTCTCTTGCCCCTCTTAGGTGCCGGAGTTAAATAAGGAGCATCAGTTTCAAGCACCAGGTTTTGAACTGGTATATTTTTTATAACATCACCAAGATTGCTGTTATTGAAGGTAACGACCCCACCTATACCCAATAAAAATCCCAAATCGATAATTTTCCTGCCTTCAGCTTCAGTTCCGGTAAAGCAGTGAAATATACCTTTAAGATTACCATCCTGTTCTTCTTTTACAATTGGATAAATTTCATCGAAGGAATCCCGAACATGAATAATCACCGGAAGTTGATTCAATTTGGCAAGTTTTAACTGGTAACGAAAGGCATCCTGTTGCTCGTTAAGAAAAGTCCGGTCCCAGTATAAATCGATACCAATTTCTCCAATCCCGTAAAACTTTCGCTTCTCCAACCAGTATTCCACTGCCTGCAACTCTTCTTTATAGTCGGCACCAACCGATGTGGGATGCAGCCCCATCAGCGGAAAGCACAAATGTGGGTAGGCATCGGTTAAATCAAGCAACCGTTTTACCGATCCTGAATCAATATTCGGAAGAATAATTTTCTTCACATCATTATCGTAGGCCCGTTGCAAAACGTTATCTACATCGTGCAAAAAATCTTCGGAATAGAGATGAGCATGAGTGTCAATCAACATGTTGTTTAATTTTTGACAAATGTAAAAAAGTGTTTTATCCTGAAATGATTTCCAATCTTATCAATAGATTAAATTTTCATTTCTGGTAAGAACAAAATCATTTCAGAATAAAACACCGGGGCAAGCATAGTGTCACACCACACCCTGAGCCAGCATGGCATCGGCGACTTTAACAAAGCCCCCGATATTGGCTCCTTTTACATAGTCGACCCGGTTTCCCGTTCCTGGTATTTTACCAAAATTAACACAAGTATCATGAATGTCTTCCATAATGATTTTTAAACGTGCATCAACTTCATCACGTGGCCAGGAAATGCGCATACTGTTTTGTGACATTTCAAGGCCAGAAACAGCCACTCCACCTGCATTTACAGCTTTCCCGGGGGCATAGCCTATAGTTTTTGTCAGATAATCCACAGCATCTGCCGTACATCCCATATTTGAAGCTTCAGCCAACAGATAGCAGCCATTTTTAACGAGCAGTTTTGCGTCCTCCAGGTTCACTTCATTTTCTGTTGCACAAGGCATAGCAACATCCATCGGCACTTCCCATGGGCGTTTATCCGGAACAAACGTAACTCCAAATTCATGTGCATAAGGTTCAACAATATCGTTATTGCTGGTGCGTAATTCGAGCAGGTAATCAACCTTTTCATCTTTGATCCCATCCGGATCGTAAACATATCCGTCGGGACCTGAAATAGTAACTACCTTGCCTCCCAGTTCATTAATTTTTGAGATAGCTCCCCAGGCTACATTACCAAAACCCGAAACTCCTATTTTTAATCCTTCGATATCCATACCAAGGCGCAGCAACATGTGACGAACAAAATATACAGCACCAAATCCGGTTGCTTCCGGACGTATAAGGCTTCCTCCCCAGGTAAGTCCTTTCCCGGTTAAAACGCCTGTAAATTCATTTTTAAGCTTTTTATACTGGCCAAACATATAACCTATTTCACGTCCTCCAACACCAATATCGCCGGCCGGAACATCGGTATTTGCCCCAATATGGCGGTATAATTCGTTCATAAAGGCCTGACAAAAACGCATAATTTCGCTGTCGGATTTTCCTTTGGGACTAAAATCAGAACCTCCTTTGCCCCCACCCATTGGCAGGCCTGTAAGACTGTTCTTAAATGTTTGCTCAAAACCCAGAAATTTCAGGATACTTAATGTCACGCTGGCATGAAACCTCAGTCCTCCCTTGTATGGCCCAAGGGCTGAATTGAATTCGATACGGTAACCCCTGTTGACTCTTACTTCACCCCGGTCATCAACCCATGGAACACGAAATATGATAATCCGCTCGGGTTCTACCATCCGCTCCAAAACATTTGCCCGGTGATACCTTGGGTTATTTTGATAATAATCCCATACCGAACCAATTACTTCTTCTACTGCCTGGTGAAATTCCTTTTCACCGGGAGATTTGTTCTCAAGCTTTTCTAAGAAAGCCTGTATGCTTGAATCCATGTTAATAGGTTTTTAAATAATCAGTAAATTTAGATATCTTTTAGATATTTAGCTTCACTTTGAAAAAATAGCAACATAAACCACAACAAACTGACTATTAATCCTTTATCATTAAAAAAAAGATGTTAAAAAACAGTACCTGACAATCGTCATATTTTAAAAGGCAAAAGTAAAGCCTTTTCCCCATGAGGAAAAGGCTTTATAAGTATATAGAGCAGCTTTATATTACATCATTCCACCCATACCGCCCATGCCTCCATGGCCACCGGCTGGCATGGCCGATTTTTCTTCTTTTTCTTCAACAATAACTGATTCGGTAGTAAGTAGCATACCTGCTATGGAAGCGGCATTTTCAAGAGCAACACGCGCTACTTTTGCCGGATCGATAACACCTGTTTCATAAAGGTTCTCGTATTTATCGGTGCGGGCATTGTAACCAAAATCTCCGCTTCCTTCTTTAACTTTTTGAACCACAACCGCGCCTTCTTTGCCGGCATTGCCTACAATCTGACGCAATGGTTCTTCAATGGCACGTTTAATGATTTCAATACCTGTTTGTTCATCTTCATTTTCACCTTTCAGTTCTTCAAGTGCAGGTATAGCGCGTATATATGCCACACCACCACCAGGAATTATTCCTTCCTCAACAGCAGCACGGGTTGCGCTCAATGCATCATCAACGCGGTCTTTTTTCTCCTTCATTTCCACTTCAGATGCAGCACCCACATAGATTACTGCAACCCCTCCTGCCAATTTGGCCAGGCGTTCCTGCAGTTTCTCCCTGTCATAGTCGGATGTTGTGGTTTCAATCTGCTTTTTGATCTGCGATACACGTGCAGAAATTGTATCAGATGCACCTGCACCGTTTACAATAGTTGTATTTTCTTTATCAACTGTTACTTTCTCTGCCTGTCCCAACATATCAAGAGTAGTCTGTTCAAGTTTCATACCTTTTTCTTCGGTAATAACAGAACCACCTGTCAGTACAGCTATATCCTCAAGCATTTCCTTGCGGCGGTCACCAAAACCGGGAGCTTTAACAGCACACACTTTTAATGAACCACGCAGCCTGTTAACAACTAGAGTAGCCAGTGCTTCACCATCCACATCTTCCGAAATAATCATCAGCGGACGGCCAGCCTGTGCGGTTTGCTCCAATACAGGAAGCAGGTCTTTCATGGTGCTGATCTTCTTATCATGAATCAGAATGTAAGGATTTTCCAGTTCTGCAGCCATTTTTTCTGCATCTGTAACAAAATATGGAGAAATATAACCTCTGTCGAACTGCATGCCTTCAACAACGTCAACATAGGTTTCAGTACCTTTTGATTCTTCAATGGTGATAACACCTTCCTTGTGCACTTTCTGCATTGCTTCGGCAATCAGTGCGCCAATGGTTTCATCGTTGTTTGCTGAAATTTTAGCAACCGATTCAATTTTTTTATAATCATCGCCAATGGTATGTGCCTGTTCTTTAAGGCTACTTACCACTTTGATAACCGCTTTATCAATACCGCGTTTTAAATCCATCGGATTAGCGCCTGCTGCTACATTTTTTAATCCAACGGTAATTATCGACTGGGCCAGAACAGTTGCTGTTGTTGTTCCGTCACCGGCATCATCGCCTGTTTTGGATGCAACTTCTTTCACCATCTGAGCTCCCAGGTTTTCGTATGCATCGGGAAGTTCAATTTCTTTAGCAACAGTAACACCATCTTTTGAAATCAGTGGTGCACCAAATTTTTTCTCAAGAACTACATTTCGCCCTTTTGGGCCCAGTGTTACTTTCACTGCATTAGCCAACTGATCAACCCCTGACTTTAACCGGTCACGGGCATCAATGTTGAATTTAATTTCTTTTGCCATTTTTATTTACTTTTTTTGATTTTAAATTAAGCAATGTACAATACGTCGGTTTGCGACATGAGCATATAATCTACTCCGTCAATGTGTAATTCAGTACCTGAGTACTTCCCATAAACTACTACATCACCCACTTTAATTTCCATGGGTTCTTCTTTTTTATCTGCTCCGACTAAAACTACTGTTCCTTGCTGTGGTTTTTCTTTAGCTGAATCGGGAATGATTATTCCACTTACTGTTTTTTCTTCGGCTTCCTGGGGTTGTACCAGAATTTTTCCTGCCAGAATTTTACCTTTTAGTTCCGCCATTGTTTTTTTCGTTTTGTTATTAAACATTCATTATTTCAAAAATCGACACACACTTTAATCACATTCTGTACCAAAAGAAAATAGGGTGTTTTTTACCGTCAGAAAGGGACAAAATTACATAAAAAAGAAAAATAGAGTTACGGCTCAGTCACTACAAATAACTGTATTACAAACATATGAAAGACAATTGACATGTGCTATGACAGTGTGACAGAACGTCAAAATGTTATTCGAACCTGTAATCAAATATTTGCCTGAACCCATGTAAAAAATCAGAGGTTCCCAATCTTTTTTTACCCGAAAGCTGCATATCTGTAACTTCAAGCCACCCGTCTGCGCAGGCAACATTTAAATACGTTATATCATCTGAATCAATTGTTCCGGGACGTTCAATTCCTGCAGCCATTATAGGTTGTGCAAAATATATTTTACAAGGAAGGGTGCGTCCCGTTTCCTTATGCACCAGGTTCGCCCAGGCCGCCGGATAAGGTGATAAACCGCGTATAAGGTTTATTACATCCCCGACCTTTTTCGTCCAATCGATTTTGCAATCTTCTTTAAATATTTTGGGAGCCGGTTTCAAATGTTTTTCCCTGACAAGTTCTGACTGGGACACTGCCTGAACTTCTCCTTTAGCCAAAGCATCAACTGTTTCCAAAACCACTCCGGCCCCAATATTCATCAATCGGTCATGCAGGTCACCAACTGTGTCATTTTCTCCAATAATGGTTTCCTTCTGAAACATTATTTTACCGGTATCCACATTATGATCAAGCAAAAAGGTGGTCACTCCGGTTTTCGTTTCACCGTTAATGATTGCCCAGTTGAGCGGTGCTGCACCCCGATACTGCGGGAGCAATGATGCATGAAGATTAAAAGTTCCTAACCGGGGCATATTCCAGACAACTTCGGGCAATATCCGAAATGCTACCACTACCTGCAGGTCGGCGTTAAACGATTTTAACTCTCCCAGAAATTCAGGATTCTTTAATTTTTCAGGCTGAAGGATTGTTAATCCTTTCTGTACGGCATATTTTTTTACTGCTGATTCGGTCAGCTTTTTGCCTCGTCCCGCAGGTTTATCGGGAGAAGTAATAACAGCCACCACATTGTACCTGTTTTCAACAAGCGCCGATAAACTGGCAACTGCAAAATCAGGGGTTCCCATGAATATTATCCGAAGCTCTTTTCCTGTCATTCTATGTTGTTTTGAGCAAAAATAAGTAAACGTAAAGAATTAATTGCTAATTTGGAGGATTAAAGCTTACCACCATGGGAATAGAAAGGGATTTCCTGATGCGTCAGATGATGATGCTTTTTGAAGTGATTCAAAAAATAATTAACTTCAGAAAAAAAGGGCAGCATCAGGAAGCAGAAGAACAAATAAATTATTTCTACAGTTACCTTAAGTTAGAAAAGGACATCCGAAAAATGAACATTGAGTCGCTGCTGGAATACCTCACTTTTGAGAAAAAATTAACAAATAACCACATTGAAATGATTGCATTTGTTCTGAAGGAGCAGGGCGAACTGGTAGAAGATACAGAACAAAAACTGGATTTTTTCAGGAAGGCTTATTTTCTTTTGGAGAAAACTGATCGTGAAAGCACCAGTTTTTCAATGGAACGCCAAATGAAACTTGCTGAACTCCGCGAATATCTGAATTGACATTCGGTTGAAAGTTAATTCTTATGGCTTGTTTCATATGCCTTCACCAATTCATATTCCTTCTGCAAGTAAGGATAATCCCAACATCCCATTCGGTGAAATAACCGGCCGCCAAATCCTTTCTTATAAATATGAACGCCGTACAAAGGATGTTTCCGGTTTAAATTGGGTGCAGAGCCAAACATATCATACTCCGAACAGCCCCATTTTTTAGCTATTCGGATGGCTTCCCACTGCAATGCATAACTTGCCATCAGGTTTTCGCTTTCATTCGAGGAGGCTCCATATAAATAAGTTCCCCTTTTATTTGATAAGGCAAGAAACATTGAAGCCAGGAACTGTCCGTCAAAATCAGCCATCAGCATTTTAATTGTTACGCCATTCCGTGTGTTATCCTGGTTTTGCAAAATGGTTGCAAAATACTGCTCATCCTGAAGAGGCATATTATGCCGCAGGGCTGTTTCCAAATAAAGTTTATACCAGTCACCAATGTGTTCGATACTATATTCCTTGATCCGGATTCCTTTTTTACCGGCACGCCGGATATTGTACCTGGTATTGTATCTCATCTTATAAAGAAGATCATCCTCTTTGCGGGTTAAATCCAAAAAGAATGTATTCTTTGGTAACACATCAACAGGACTTTTTCTCAGGTTCCAGTTAACTGTTTTATAGTTCACCCTAAATTCCTGAACAGTGCTTTCAGGAGGTCCCATCCAGTTTCCGGAACTGTCGAAATATTCACTCTCCTGTGCCCACTGGTTTTGCCACATCAGGTCGTATCGGATAAAAACACAATTCGTCGGTAAATATCCGCGAAGTGTTTCCGACAACTCTTCTAAGAATACGCCCTGGTTCTCGAAATCAGGTTCCAGCTTCGGGCCATAGGGAACATAGGCAAAACAATATTTATCGTTGATGTATTTTATAAAAACCAGTATGTCGTCCTTTATTTTAACCTGATCGCTTTCCGCCGGGTACAGCAGTTCTTTTGATACCGTTAATTCAAATCCATTGGGCATAAAACCCTGGGCATGCTTAATCCGCCCCCAGAAAGGTGTTTGAGGTAGAATGTTGGTCGGCTTTAGTATTTCAATATCTTTCTGCTCTAAATGACAAATCATCCTGTTTTTTTTGCAAAAATACAAAAAGATAACCGGCTGCTAAATTATTTTCTTGTTCATACCTATATCAAAGATGCTATATGACTGATTAATACAGGCGATCAGAGAGGAAGAAACAAATACTTAACAAACGAATTATAGTTAACAACCACCGGTGAAAAAGAAGTTGTAATGGCTTGGGTTGTGAATGTCGGACTTGCAAAGTCCGACTCCCGGGAGCTTCAGCTCATTTTGGCAATACTGTTTCCTGTGGCTATCGACCTACGGGACTTTGACTTTCCAAGTCAAAGATTTCTCTTTATCTCATTTTCCGGCATTCATCCCAAACAGGTACCCATACAGCACAATTTTCTGCCTGAAAGTCTGCTGAGGGGTAGCTTCGCTGTTGGGCACCGAATAGCGGCTGTTCCAGAAATGCTCTCCCCAGGGCCACACCTCTTTATCTTCCGGATAATTCCGATTGGTGTACCATTCGCATTTATGAATATCATCCTCATTGGCCCAGCCATCGCGGCACATATAAGGTGTCCAGCCGGGAGTCAGGCCGGGGTATCCGTCGCGTCGTCCGGGAGCAAAAGTCTGAGAAACGCTTCGTTCACCCAAACCGGTCATCTGCACCAGCCCGAGCGGATTTCTTCCCAAAGTCCACTCTGCTTCGGAATACATACCTTTCTCAAACCAGGTTTTCTCTGCCTTATTATCGGTTAGCTTATGGGCAATGGCAACCAGCGACATTTCATTGGAGGTTTGGGCCATTCCTTCCCAGCTGCTGGTCCAGCGTGCTGCACGTGTTGGGCTGTCCTCCATTTTCCCCAGGTAATCGTCATTCGCCTGTTTGATGATGATCGTTTTCATATCAGCCTGAAGCTGCTTGTATTTTACTTTACGAGGTGTAAAAAGATAAGCTACTGCACCATACTGTTGTTCCCAGTTTCCGGGATTCCTGATTTTTGAAGTAGAATTTTTAGCTTCGCTTTCTTCATAGACCACCTCCTCGAACCGGGATTCACCGGTAAGGTTAAAAAGAAAAGCAGCAGCGGTCAATTTCAGATCACTCCCCCTTAAATCGCTCACTTCTGTATCAAGCATCTGGTCAGGCCGTTCCAACGCCCAGGCAAAAGCCTCTAATGCCGCATCGGCGTACTTTTTCTGAAGTTTCCTGTTACCTGCCAACCGAAAACAGTCGGCAGCCATAGACGCACCTGCAGCCACATTCCAACCCTGCCACGCACAGGGCGCACCAGCATAATTTACATTTTCGGGTGGACGAATATTGGTAAGCCCCGTTAAGTATCCCCCTTTTGAATCGCGCATCCTTAGCCACCAATCGATTTCCCAAAGCGCTTCATCCATAATATCAGGTATACCATTGTCTACTTCCGGTATATAAAGCTGGTTATCGGTAAAGGCTTCCGGGTTGAGGTAATAAGCCAAAAGTATGTCATACACGCAGATAAAATTCACCGGCCGCTGGTCGTTATCATAGGCATCACTCCATCCGCCCCAGGTAGCAGCGGCAACTTCCCCCGTCAGTTGCTCTTCATAAAAACCCCTGTCGTCAGGGTTTATACCCGTTATCATATCTTTTTTCGAAATATATACTTTGAAACCGGCCGGTTCCAAGCCTTGTTTAAACAATGGACGACGGGAATATGGAAAATCACCTGCAGGTTTTTCACTGCAACCCATACGCTGGTAAAACATGCCCTGCATTGCAACTTTAAAAGCCTCTTCAAAACGCTTCTCGCCTATCAAAAAGGGCTGACTGCTGCCTATACCTTCAATCACCAGGCGGTACTGACCAGGTTTTGAAAAATCAGAAAAATTGCATTCCCATACATCAGCGCCTGTAAAATCCTTCTCCAGGGTGGGCTCTTTCTTATTTTCCATTCTAAACTGAAGCTTCCCTGAATACACATTTTTACCGGAAATTAAATCATTTAAATGCCACGGGGTACCCTCTAAACGGCCAAAGTCGCGTTCACCGCCATCGCCCATCCATAAGTATACATCAGCAGTTTTATGTACAGAACTTTGTTCATAACCAATATTTGAAATTTTCACTGCCGGCGATTCCTGTGAATATTCATCAAATGTGAACAGCTTAACAGGTTCTCCCGAATTGGTTGTTCCATCAATCTTCAATGTGTAAGAGTTCCCCCGTTGCATTGGTGAAGGAAGTTCAAGGTAGATCCAGTGGTGCATTACAGGCTTTCTTTCGTCATGACTGGCCTCCCACACTTTCGACTTCCGGTAAACTGCCACCGGTTGCTTTCCGGCACTTCCGTAACTGCTGTCGTCATCCGAGGAAATCAGAAAACTGGCGGTTTCCACTGCCTGCATAGTATTCAAAGGCATGCCATAAGGAACATACTGGTCCTTATCGGGGCACAGGTGCCAGTTTTCGGTGTGATATAGGTCCCACCCATTGCATGAACCGGAAATAGTATCATCCCAGTTGTATTCAACAAAACCGTCCTGGAAATGAAGCACCAGGCATTGATTATCTACCGGTAGCACTTTTACGAGCTTTGATGCTGTTGTAATTCCTGATGAAAAAATGATAAAAAATAATGTTGCCGTTAAAACTGGAAGGTATTTAATTTTCGAATCAAAACTGAATCGGGTTTCAGTGCCGGTTTCAGGTGAAATGTAATTCATATTAATTCCGGTTTATTTCTGTTTGTTTCAAAATAGGCTGCTAATTTTTTAAAAAGCCAGCACAAAATAACAACTTTCATTAGATAAAGAGAAACGCGGGCTATAAATTAGAATGGGATTTCACTTTAAAAACAACTAAAGCAACTGAATCCAACTCACAATAAGGCATATCAAATCATACCTTTAGATTTGTTATTAACTCCATCAAATACTTTCCAAAAATTTTCTTTCATTTCTCCTGCATCAATGTCAGTGTAAAGATGAATCTTTCGCGATACATTTTCAGGAGGTGTTTGATGCAGTACCTCTATTGCCCATTCGGGATGAAGAACAGCCTGTATAATTGCCACATCCCACATAATCCAGCTCTCCAGGTCACCGGCAACCTGTTCCCATCTTTCTATTATTAAATTACCAAGTTCATTTTTACCTTTAAGGGTATAAACTTCCTCTTTCGAAAACACAAGATTTTTGGAAACACTGATGGGCATAATATGTAACTCAAGGTCTTTCGTATCAAGCAATACATCAAATGCATTCAAATCGTTTCGCACGTTAAACTCATTTTTGCTGAAGGCTTGCCTGTCAAATATATAATCGGTCCCGATAAAATAAACAGCAATATTCTTTGCTATAACACGGTTAAGCATAATAGCCGATGCAACATTTGTTGCAGGACCGGTAATTATAATATTTAATTTATTGTCTGGTCCTGCCTCCAACGCACTTTTAATTATGAAGTCGGTGGCTTCACTCTGCCGGGGGGGTTGTATTGTCCATTGCTTACCAACCATCTCTTCAGCTCCTTTTAAACTGGGAATATCTTTCCGGTCGAGATATTTAAGAATCCTGTTATTCAATTCCCAGCTTTCCATCATGGTTTTCCTGCCGCACAATTCAAAACGATTCCATTGTGCCGCTGTAACTCCTGCTACATCAATTCTATTGTTCATTAATGCAAGTGCTATGGCCGGCACATCATCGATCTCATTGCCTGTATCGGCATCGATAATTACTCTGGCTTTTTGTGCAATTGCTCCAGGTAATAAAAGCATTATGCAAAACGCAACACTAAAGGTTTTCTTCAACAGGCTGGAATGGAATATTAATTTTTTCATGGTTATGGTCTTCTTTTTTCGTTACTAATATAGCCATATTACACAATTTGAACTCTTCAGCATTTATCGAGTACAGCAATTTGCCTTAACTAATTGAAGATAGGAAAAATATTCTTCTGCAGGTAAATTATTTCTATTGCAATAATATTAGTTTATTCAGTTTGGGAAGCTGAAAGAAACACACCTTCTCCGGTGTAAACTCAATGTTAACTCAATACAAATTCAGTATTAACTCAATGTAAACTCAATTATAATTGAATTTACACTGAGTTATATATGAGTTAATACTGAGTTTAAACTGAATTTACTAAGGAGATAATTATTACAAGGTAGGTACTTTAGAGGAAGGAAGTAATATCCTCCCATTACATAAAAAGTAAAGATCCTAAAGAAAGAACAGTGCTATGCCAGCTACAGTGACCACAGCACCTACTATTTCCTTTGCATTGACTTTTTCGTGGAAAAGAATTACCGACGGAGCAATGATCAGCACCGGAACAATGGCCATTAAGGTGGCTGCGATGCCGGTTTCGGTATGCTGAACAGCCAGTAGTGAAAACGAAACGCCAAGAAACGGGCCAAAAAAGGCACCCAATGTTATCCGTCTCATGGCTGGCGGGTTTTTCAGTGCAGCCCACACACGAGGCCATCTTTTCATAAAGATGAACAATATAGAAAAACCTGCAATGCCGGTTAACACCCGTATTTGGGCTGCGGAGAATGCATCATAACTTCCCATTCCCTTTTTACTCAGAACCAGTCCTGCAGCCTGACCAATGGCACCACCCAGTGCCAGCAGAATGCCCGGTACTGAATAACTTGATTTCAGCTTCCTGACGATGGAACCATTCAGTTCCGACTTTTCGCGCTTTAGTATAACGATGATGATGCCGGTCATGGTAACTGCCATGCCTAACCAGTTCATTGGAGAAAGCACCTCACCAAGCATAAGCCAACCCACAAAAGCGGCAAAGGGTGGTGCCAGCGACATCATAAGCATTGAGATACGTGCACCGATAACTACAAATGCCTGGAAGAGCAGTAAATCGCCGATTACAAAACCCACTACACCCGATAGGGCAAGCCACTGCCACTGGTAGGCTGTGGCATCAGTCGGAAAAAAAAATCCGCGGGCCAGCCAGCTGTATATCCCGATGAAAAAGAAGGCTATAACCAGCCGGATGAGGTTTACGGCCAGTGACCCCACCTTTTTCCCGGCCGACTCAAATGCCATGCTGGTAACTGTCCAGAAAAGGGCAGTAAGCAAACCTGCTATTTCTCCAATGTAGTTTTGCATTTTTAAGGGCGCAAATGTAGCAATTCCCTGAAATAAAAAAGCCCCTCCGAAAGGAGAGGCAATGAAACAATGTTCTGTATTCAATATTTTTATTTAAGCAGGTCGGCAACTGTTTCCCTTAATTCCTCGTCGCGTTTATTTTTGGCAACAATTTTCCCGTTCCGGTCGACAATCAGGCTCGAAGGAATTGAATTCACCACGTACATCTGAGCGGCGGCGTTGTTCCAGTAAGAGAGATCGGAAACATGTGTCCAGGTAAGGCGGTCGTCTTCAATTGCTTTGAGCCAGGCCTCCCGGTCGCGGTCGAGCGATACACCGAACACTCCGAAACCTTTATCTTTATAATCGTTGTAAACCGCAACTATATTTGGATTTTCAGCACGGCAGGGGCCGCACCAGGCTGCCCAGAAATCGAGAAGGGTGTATTCATGCTGGGCATACACATCGGAAAACCGGATGGGATTGCCGCCCGGATCATCCATAATGAAATCGGGAGCAGTTTTGCCAATAGATACAGTTTTCAGTTTTTCCACACGGTCTTTTAATGCCACTATTGTTGCAACCGAATCGAGTTCCGGATTAAGTGCAGAAAGCAGTTCATCAAGGGTTTCGGTTTCAAGGCCATACTGTACCCGCGAAAGAAAATAAGGTACAGCGTAAGATCCTGGATTGTTACGTACAAAATCCTGCTGAATGGAATTGGTGCTGTTATAGAGTTCCTCCACCTGTTCCATCATCTGCTGTGCTTTGGCGGTGTCACCGGCTGCCGCTGCTTCACGTGCTTCCTGGTAAAGTGCCATGTACTCCTCTCCTATCTGCTGTATCTGCTCATTCACGCTGCTGTATTCATCGTGCGTTTTGGAACCTGTAACTGTTACTTTCTCCAGGGAATTAACTTTCCCTTCAACCTCCATCTGGGCGTTTTCAACAAAGAGAATGGTTTTTGGCCGCTCGCCCAATACTGAAAGGTAATGGTCTTCAGGGTGGTTTACCTCTCCCTGCAAAACGGCAGTTCCATTGGTGATTTCGGCTGTATCGACCGGTATCCATCCCGTTTCACCTCTCCGCTCGAGCAATACACTTCCTTCAGCTCCTTCGAGGTTTACTTTTATTTCATATCCTTCCTGCTTACGGCTGCAGGCAAAAACAGCCAGTAAAGCTGCCAGAATTATTAATTTTCTCATTTTTAAAATATTATATTATCTTTTATAATGTGTCGTTATATGCTCTTCGGCATTCTGTTTTCAGGGTCGAAAGATAGGAAATCATTTAACAACCAAAAAAATTGTTACTCCTGATTTTCAGGCAATGTTCAGGATAAATATAATTACAATGAAGAAAAGTTATTACACCAGGAAAATAACTGTAATATTTATTAGAAATTATAGCATTCATCGGAATAACTGAGCTTATCTGTAATTTATCCTAAATTTATTAACTATTTTTATTTCAAAAATAATTATGACTGAAGAAGATATCCGTTGGCAACAACGATTTTCAAATTATAAAAAGGCTCTAAACCAACTGGCAAAAGCCGTGGAAATTCAAAATACCAGAGAGCTTACCGAACTGGAAAAACAAGGACTCATTCAAGCCTTTGAATTCACACATGAGCTTGCCTGGAATGTTATGAAAGATTTTTTCAAATATCAGGGGAATACAACTATATCAGGTTCACGTGATGCCGCCCGTGAAGCATTTAAAAGCGGAATCATTGATAACGGTGCAATCTGGATGGATATGATTAAAAGCCGGAACCGATCCTCACATACCTATAATGAAGAAATAGCTGAAGAAATTGTGATACAGATATCTGTGTCCTATTTACCCTTGTTTATGAAGTTTAAGGAAGAAATGGAGAGAAGGTTAAATTACTAAAAACAGAAACTGTTAAGGTGCTTAAACAAATAACAAATAAATTATGCGAATTAAGAGTTAAAAAATTAGATGAATAAAAGCAGCGGCCAAGCGACCAAAGACATAAATTAATAGTCCTTTGGTTGACCGTACTTTAGACGCTCTTTGTATATCTGTTTTTTCAATTAGCCAATTGAAT
>JAGXGA010000013.1 GCA_024636975.1 Mariniphaga sp. | reverse complement strand
CATACAATAAGACTTATAGTGTGGTTACTAAAAAAATCTTAAAGTATTGGTTTCTAAGGTTATATTTAATTACTTTAATTATAAATTATTGACAATCATTTGTGTATAACAATTTAAATTCAACTCTTAATTCGCATAAATTATTAAAACAATACTTAACTGATTTTTTTAGATACAAACTATTTAAATTCATTGCATTCCCTCTTCAGGATATAGCTCGTTATGAAAACGATCCCACGGCCTCAACTTATTAAAGCTATTCTGTTGGTGACAACTTATTAAATGCCATTAAAATTCTGTCTTTGGCCTCCTTAATATTATCATAAACTATCAGAGTTACATCAGAACATCCTGATATCATTGCAGAGAGTTTTTTATCAGGCGTCTGCCTGAAAAGGCATATTACTTTCTTTCCTGCGGAAACCGCTCTGCCAATTTCATATCCAACTCCCAATGACACAACAGTAACTTCAGCTACCAATATATCGGCAGAAAGCAGCCATTTTATATCACGGTCATGGATCAATCGGTCAGTTTCACCATCATCACCTAAATGAGTAAGTTTCAGATCACCGATATGCTCTGTTAAAACCTCACCAAAGCCTTTTAAGAATTGTATAAAATCTAAATATAGTTCAGCGTCTTCACGACCGCCGCGTATTGAACCTGCAAAATATATCTTCATTTGCTGTGACGGCAAATATCTTTGATTAACGATCCATTGTAATTATAATGCCCGGATTAAAATACTCTGTGTAGGACATTGGAGACTTAAGTTCTTCAAGGGCTTTTGATATTACGTCATCATCAGTGATGGAAGCTCTTATGGCACCCTTTTGATAATAATAACGTGATACTATTTCACTTTTCAGAAGACTTTTTATTTCATCGCTAAACACTCTCATATCTTTCTCAGCATCCGGATGAAGTTTTTCCATCATCTTTTCGAATTCCTCTTCTGCCAGCTCAAAATATTTTTCTTTTTGTGCAGTTTCTTTCAATTCATTCAACATTTGCTCTGATTTCGATTCATACTCAAAATCCTTATCTTTTACGAATTCTTTAAATCCATCGAAAACTTCATCTGTAACTTCAAATTCTTCGGGTTGAGCAATGGTTTTATTTTCATTTGCAAATTTGGTTGCATAATCAAATATCAGGTACCGTGTAATGAGGGCTGCGCTGAGATTACTTAACTGCTCAGGTTCTAAAACAACATCAGGAACAATTCCTCCGCCATCATAAACTTTTCTCCCTTTTTTGGTGTAAAATTCCGAGATCAGGGAATCCGGTACATTGCCAACACTGCCATCTTCATTGCGGTGCGCATAGTCGAGCGACTGAATACAACGACCGCTGGGAGTGTAATATTTGGCGGTAGTTACCTTTAACTTGGTGTTATAGCTTAAATCGCGGGTAGTCTGCACCAATCCTTTGCCAAAGGTCCGTGACCCCACTACAATACCACGATCGAGGTCTTGAATTGCACCTGCAACAATTTCAGAGGCCGAAGCAGAAAGTCTGTTGGTCAATATTGCAATTCGTATGGCAGTATCGATAGGAGCTGCTGTTGCTGTATAGGTTCTGTCCCATTGTTTGACTTTCCCCTTGGTGCTGACAATTTCTTCACCCCTGGGGACAAATAAATTTACTATTTTAACTGCCTCCTGTAACAATCCTCCGGGGTTGGAGCGCATATCCAGAATAAGTGCCTCTGGGTCATTCTTCTTCAACTCCAGAAAAGCTTTTTTTACACCATCTCCACTATTGGCAGTAAAATTTGATAGCCTGATATATGCAGTTTTATCATCGACCATACCATAATATGGAATGGCATCAATAACTATTTTCTCGCGCACCACATTCAATTCAAACGGTTTGTTATTGCCCGGCCTGAGGATATTTAACTTAACAGGTTTTTTTGCAGCTCCTTTAAGCATATTGCTGACATCTTCAACCGACATATCTTCGGTTGGTTTATCTTCAACTTTAAGTATGATGTCTCCTGCCTTAAGACCAAATTTCTGAGCGGGAAAACCTTCATATGGTTCTGAAATAACAATCTTATCGTTTTGTTCTCCTATTAAGGCGCCAATACCAGCATACTCACCGGTGGTCATAAAACGGAAATCTTCCATCTGATCTTCCGATATATAGTTGGTATATGGATCAAGAGATTCAAGCATTTCATCAATACTTGTTTTTACCAGATTGTTTGGATTCACATCATCTACATAAAACATATTCAGTTCACGAAATAAACTGTAATATATTTCAAGATTTTTGGCTATCTCAAAGTTTCTATTGTCGCGATTAAAACTGTAGAATCCTAATCCAGTGATGATTACAATTAAAGAACCTATCCAAATTTTCTTCCAATTCATGTTTTCTTATTTTAAATATATGGCTGGATGTTGTTATAAAACACCATTAACTATTTCACAAAAATAAAACATTACCTGAGAACAAAGTACAAAAGCTTATTTCATTAAGTTAAAATATATTAACGCTGTTAATGGTAAAAAAAACACATACTGCAAATTGCTCAACTCAATGGTACTATTCAAATTACAAGAGATGAACTAACAAAGATCAGACCGTATTTTTATATTGGTAAAATTGTCTTCCTTTTAGTTTAAAATGTCTCCAACTATTTTTTCTTCCTGAATTTAGTTTTTTATGTAACAAAATATACTCATGCTGCGTCTTAAAGAAAATAAGGGAACATTTTATATTCTCTCCATAAATAAATGCCAGTTTATTGTATTAGTTAATTAACAAATTATCGTAATCACATGAAAGTAAAGAAAAATATTCTGTTCGTTTTCGCTGTAGTAATTTTGTCTGCAGTTGATTGCTTTGCTGCAAATTATACAGCAGAAAAAAGTCAAAAGCGGGATGTAAAAAATTTCAATGCAATTGAAGTATCAACGGGAATTGATCTGTTCATCACAATGGACAATAAAGAGTCATTAAGAATTGATGCTCCGGAAAATATGATTAACGATGTTGTAAGCGAAGTAAAAAATGGAACACTTCACATTTATTTAAAAAATAAATCGGGGTTTAATCTTTTTAACTGGCGCAATTATTCATCAGTAAAAGCTTATTTAACTGTTGTTGAACTGAACAGGATCAAAGCATCAGCCGGGGCTGATGTAAAATCGGAAAATACATTAACAGGGCCTGCACTGAAATTAGATGCAAGCAGTGGAAGTAATGTTGATATTGATTTAGTTTATAAAGAATTAACAATTGATTCAAGTAGCGGGGCACAGCTGGATGTAACTGGTAAGACAAAATATTTAAAGGGAAGCACAAGTAGTGGAGGAAATATTGATGCTGCAGGCCTTGAATCAGAATATTGCAAAGCCAATGCCAGCAGCGGAGGGAACATTTCAGTTCATGCTGCAAATGAAATTACTGCCAGGGCAAGCAGCGGGGGAAATATACGTTATTCGGGAAATCCAAAAAATAAAGACATTGATAAATCAAGTGGAGGTACAATTTCTTCACGGTAAATTTGATAATGAGATTTATTTTTCGCTCACCTGATACTGACGAAATATAGAAATAAGAGTTGGTTTAAAAGAAGTACTTTTAAAGCAGCTTTTGTATTTATTGCTTATATTTCCCCAAAAATTAGAATCTCATAACATTTTATGTCAGGAATTTTTCAGAAAAATAAAAAACGATTTTTGATTTTGATATCGATGATATTTATTGGTGGGTTAACTGCCCAGGAAACATCACCGTTGTATTTTCTGTCCACAGTTCCCCAGGCATCACTCGAAAATCCTGCTTTACAAAATCGGTCAGGAAAACTGGTTATAGGACTTCCTGTAATTTCTGGCGTTCATCTTAACCTGAATTCAAATATGGCTTTAAATTACCTGTTTACTGATGGCTTCAGTTATAGTTTTCACAGGTTATATGATACTCTTGATGATAAAGGCAAAACTCAGGCTGGTGTTCGCACTTCGGTATTCTTTGCCAGCCTCAAACATAATAAATTTACATATAGCATTTCGGTTTCAGAAAGAGGTACTTTAAATGGTAATTTCGATCGTGAAATTATCAGGCTAATCCGTGATGGACTCATTGACTTTTATGGCAATAATCAAACCTTGGGAAGCGGGTATATGCAGTTCAGGCATTATAAAGAACTGGGATTGGGTGTAGCCAGTGAAATATGGGAAGGGTTTGATGTTGGTATCCGGCCAAAGCTATTATTCGGGAAGTATTTTCTCGATACGAATGATTTTGATGTTGAGATTACCACCGATAATCAAAACAATGATATATTGGTTGGTTTTGAAGGCACTTATTTTATGTCAGGCCCTCTGTCATATGATGAGAGTTTCAGAGCCAACATTTTTCCGGGCGATTATTTTTTTCAGACCAAAAATCTTGGGTTTGCTTTTGATGCCGGATTTGTACTAAAAACCGAAAGTGCTATTGAATTGTCGGTGAGCCTGATCGATATTGGTGCCATAGGGTTTGGCCATAAAGTATTTGACATGAAACTGGCTCGCCCGTTCATGTTTTCTGAAGAAGATCATTACCAGTCTCATTCTCCTGGCTCCAGGCATTATGTGGAGCCTCGCGAAGCATTAAAAACTCTTGCAGACTCAATTTCATTTTTCCTGGAAGTGGAAGACAGTAACCAACGAACAGTTTCAATTTTACCTATGAAGCTGAATGTATCCGCAAAATACACTGTTTCGGAAATAGCAGCTTTGGGCCTAAGCAACCAGTTTATTTATTTCCGGCGTCAGCCTGTAAATATGTTTTCCGCTTTTTCAAATTTTAGATTTGGAACACGGTTTGAAATGGCAGGAGTTTTATCGTTGTACAATCTGGCACAAATAGCACCCGGTTTAGGTTTCAGTTACAGTGGCCGGCGAACCCAGTTTTTTTTAGCCTCCAATAATATTTTAGGATTCATTTACCCATCTAAAGCAAAACACTTAAATTTGTCCCTTGGCATGAATTTTTTGTTTGACACTCAATAATTGTATACAAATGAATCTTATAATAATTCTTTACCTGATAAATTTTATTCGAACAATAATAATTATTGTGGCAATTTATTTTGCCATTAAGTTGTTTACCCGTTATATTCTTCCTTTGATTCTCGAAAATAAAATCAGACAAATGCAGAAAAATATGAATGACAGAAGTCGTCGTCAGAATAATGGAGGTAAGCGGGAGGGAGAAGTGACCATTGATTATGGTTCTCAAAATAACAACAGTAGCCATCAGCACAATGAAGGTGAATACGTCGATTTTGAAGAGGTAGATTGAAATTCTGCAGGATACTTCTTTTTTTCAACTCCCAATTAAATTCTATTTTTGTCGCTAAATTCTGAAAATTAAATAAATGGCACAGGAAGAAATTTTTAAAAAGCTGGTTGCTCACTGCAAAGAGTATGGTTACGTTTTTCAATCAAGTGAAATTTACGACGGATTAAGCGCCGTTTATGATTACGGTCAGTATGGCGTGGAATTGAAAAACAACATTAAAAAATATTGGTGGGACAGCATGGTTTTACTGCATGAGAATGTGGTTGGTATTGATTCGGCAATTTTTATGCATCCCACTATCTGGAAAGCTTCCGGCCATGTTGATGCGTTCAATGATCCGCTTATAGACAACAAGGATTCCAAGAAACGTTACCGTGCCGATGTGCTTGTTGAAGACCAACTGGCCAAATTTGAGGAAAAAATCAATAAGGAAATCGAAAAGGCTCATAAACGTTTTGGAGATGCATTCGATGAGCAGCAATTCAGGGAAACCAACCAGAGAGTGGTAGATAACCAGAAAAAGTATGACGACCTGCACGAACGGTTCTCAAAGGCGTTAAACGACAACAACCTGGAGGAATTGAAACAAATCATTATCGATCAGGAAATTGTTTGCCCGGTGTCGGGGACACGCAACTGGACGGATGTGCGACAGTTCAATCTGATGTTTTCAACTGAAATGGGATCAACTTCCGAAGGGGCAATGAAAGTTTACCTAAGGCCGGAAACAGCTCAGGGTATATTTGTAAATTACCTTAACGTACAAAAAAGCGGTCGAATGAAAATCCCTTTTGGAATAGCCCAGATTGGTAAAGCGTTTCGCAATGAAATAGTAGCCCGTCAGTTTATCTTCCGCATGCGTGAATTTGAACAGATGGAGATGCAGTTTTTTGTAAGGCCCGGAACTGAACTCGACTGGTTTGAAAAATGGAAGGAACTGCGGATGCAGTGGCACCAGGCACTTGGATTTGGTGCAGAAAACTACCGGTTTCATGAACATGAAAAGCTGGCTCACTATGCCAATGCAGCTGTGGATGTAGAATTTAAGTTCCCTTTTGGGTTTAAAGAAGTAGAGGGCATCCATTCACGTACTGATTTCGACCTTTCTCAACATGAAAAATACTCAGGAAAAAAAGTACGCTATTTCGATCCTGAACTGAATGAGTCGTATGTTCCTTTTGTTGTAGAAACCTCCATCGGTGTTGACCGTATGTTTCTGCAGGTGATATCGGCTGCATATCACGAAGAACAGCTTGAAAAGGATTCACGTGTAGTGCTGAAACTGCCACCTGTACTTGCGCCGGTAAAACTGGCCGTTATGCCGCTGGTAAAAAAAGATGGACTACCGGAGAAAGCAAGGGAAATTATTGACAGATTAAAATTCGGTTTTAATTGTCAGTATGATGAAAAGGATTCCATTGGAAAACGTTATCGCCGCCAGGATGCCATCGGTACGCCATTTTGTGTTACTGTTGACCATCAAACCACTACCGACAATACAGTTACCATCCGTTACCGTGACAGCATGGAACAGGAACGGGTAAATATTGCCGATCTGGATACAATAATCGGTGAAAAAGTAAGCATGCGCAGATTATTTGAAAAACAATAGCATTATAATTTTCCGCGAAGCTGCCTACCGGAAGGCAGGATATCGGAGAGGTTGAGTTTTATTTTTTTCTCTTCCTCTCCCTCGCGGTTTTTCAGCCGGGAAGGTAAAATTCATTTTCCATTTTAGCTATGAAAAAAATTCTAATCATAACCTACTATTGGCCACCCAGTGGAGGAGGCGGTGTTATGCGCTGGCTTAAAATGTCGAAGTACCTGCCTGAACTGGGATGGAAACCAATAATTTATACGCCTGAGAATCCCGATGCATCAGTTATTGATGAAAGCCTGCTTGATGAAATTCACTCTGAAACGGAAATAATAAAAACACCCATTTGGGAGCCTTACAAAATCTTCCGTATCCTTACAGGAAAAAAGAAAACAGAAAAATTTAAACCCGGTTATATCTCTGAAGCTTCAAGGGGAGACTGGAAAAGTAAAATATCGGTATTCATCAGGGGAAACCTGCTTATTCCCGATCCCCGCAAGTTCTGGATAAACCCTTCAATAAAGTTCCTGTCCCAATATCTGGAAGAGCATCCGGTCGATCTGATAGTTTCCACAGGCCCGCCGCACAGCATGCACCTGATTGCCATGGGCCTGAAGAAAAAGTTTAATATTCCCTGGATTGCTGATTTTCGGGATCCCTGGACTGAAATTGATTTCTACGACAAACTCCGGTTAACCAAATGGGCGGATCGAAAGCACCGGGAACTGGAGAAAAAGGTCATCGAAACCTCAGATCATGTGGTAACGGTAAGTCCAAATTGCGCCAAGGATATGGATAAAGTACCGGGTAAGATTGTAAATGTAATTAACAATGGATTTGATCCAGAAGACTTTAAGGATCTTGACACTACTCCCGACGACAAATTTTCCATATGTCATTTCGGTGCTTTTAATCGTGACCGCAATCCTGCCGCACTTTGGAAAGCACTAAGCCTGCTTGCAGAAAAAAACCATAAATTTAGAAACAAGCTCAGCATAAAGTTGATTGGTCAGACTGATGACTCAATTATTAAAGATATTACAACAAATGGCCTGCAGGATAACCTGATATTGTGGGATCATCTTCCTCACAAAAAAGGCTTACAGGAATTAGCCAAATCACAGGTTTTACTTCTGGCAATCAATGATGCACCAAATGCCAGAGGAATATTACCGGGGAAAATGTATGAGTATATGGCACTGAAGCGGCCCATCCTGGCAATTGGTCCCACAGATTCCGATTTTGCTAAAATAATTATGGAAACCAATACCGGTGTAGCTGTCGATTTCGGGAATTCAGAGGAAATGCATACGATCTTAGAAAATTATTTTAATCTTTTCCTGGGAAATCAACTCACTGTAAAATCCACTTTCGTGGAAAACTATTCCCGAAAGAAACTGGCCGAAAAATTTGTTGCTCTTGCTGATATATAACATTCAGGCGTCTTTCAAAAAGGGGTGGTAATCGCCTTTTAAACCTACTGGTTTAGCATTCCTTACAAAATCGGTTAATTCAAGACTTTCCCGTGCATCTTCAATACCGAATCCGTTTCCATTCAAAATGTTGTGATAAGTGACTGTATGTAAATCGGTAAACCCTCCGCTGAATTCAATCTCTTTTCCATTTACTGTGATTGAACGGTAGGTGCGCATACCCTTATCGGTAGCTATTTTTGGCAGATCATGATAATCGAGGCTAAGGAACCAGCGTACCCTGGCTTTTTCCAATTGAAGAAAACCTGCAGCCATATCCGGACCGTAATGATGGACAATATTTTCCTTAACATTTCCAAAAATCCAGGTAATCATGTCAAAAAAATGGATACCAATATTGGTAGCCACACCACCCGATTTTTTCACATCGCCTTTCCAGCTTCTAAGATACCATTTACCCCGGGTAGTGATGTAACTTAAATCAATTTCGAAAACCTGGTCCCCGGCAGCTTCAATCTCCTGTTTAAGTGCGAGTATTGCAGGATGATATCTCAACTGCAAAACAGTGAATACTTTCTTACCCGTTTCAGCTTCAATGTCTTTAATCACCGGGATGTCGTCGGGATAAACAACCAAAGGTTTTTCACAAATGGCATGGGCCCCGTTACGCAAAGCAAACCGAATGTGCGACGGATGCATGTAATTGGGGGTACAAATAGTTACATAATCAATTGGATTTCCTACACGACGAAGATCATCCATGTGTTTATCGAGGTTCTCTATCTCCAAAAAGAACTCGGCATCGGGGAAATAACTGTCCATTCGTCCCATCACATCAAACGGATCGATAGCACAAACCAACTCATTACCAGTTTCCTTTATGGCTTTCATGTGGCGGTCGGCAATGTAACCAGCCGAACCTATCATTGCAAATCGTTTCATACGTATAAATTATTTACCTTAAAGACTTAAAGGGGCTAAGATAGCATCAAATTGTCTTTATTGAAAAAACTGTTTCATCTATTCTGTAAGTTGATTTAAATAACCATCTTTTTCGACATATCTTTCACCTGTTTCGGGACAAACAAGGTCTGTTCCAAGTACAGCTCCTGTACGACTGACCCATCCTTTCTGCCTTGCCGGAACACCTGCCATCAGGGCATAGGGCTTTACATCTTTTGTAACAACAGCCCCTGCTCCTATAAAACTATAATCTCCAAGTGTTGTGCCACAAACTATGGTTGCATTGGCTCCTATTGTGGCTCCTTTTTTTACGAATGTCGATTTAAACTCCTGTTTCCGGTTCACAGCACTTCGTGGATTGATAACATTGGTGAATACCATGGATGGTCCAAGGAACACATCGTCTTCACAAATTACCCCCTCGTATACCGACACATTGTTTTGCACCTTAATATTATTTCCCAGCACAACTCTGTTACCAATGTAAACGTTCTGCCCCAGTACACAGTTTTCACCAACTACTGCCGAACCAGACACGTGACAAAAATGCCATACTTTGGTGCCCTTGCCAATCTGGGCCCCATCATCTACAATCGATGAATCATGAATGTATGTTTTGCTCATATAAACATTATTTAAAGTGCTAAATTTATATCAAAGAGTTGAAAAGTTCTAATAACGAAGCTAAGACGTAAAAATTATTCTTCTAGCTCATAAGTTTTATTTAAACCCTTAATATAGCAGAAGCAATACAAAAAAGTTAATAAAACCTTTGGCTTACTGCCTAAATTCTTTGCGCCTTTGTGCCTTTGTGCCTTTGCGTGAAATTATACTCTCCCTATTTTAATTATAAACCATTTACTATTCTAATAATGCCATTTTTTATCAGGGCTTAATTAAATTTGACCAACAATCCTAAAAGCCAGGCCCCAATTCGACTTGAATATTGTGACAGGTATTTACAATAACTTTTGTCAATTCATTTTCATTCATAGTATTTAATTCAGTGATTAATTTCAACCCCCTTCTTAAATTCAAAAAATTTTACCTGTCTGATAAATAAAGTTTATAATCGCAAAGTCAGATACCTAATTGTTAACCAAGTACATTTAGTTTGAAATACATTTTGAAATCAATTTTCCCTTAGGTTAATCTTTATTATTCTTTGCGCCTTTGCGCCTTTGCGTGAAAAAACTCTTTAACTGAATCTGTAATATATTCCAGATGCTCCTCCCTCAGTTCGGTATGCATAGGCAGCGACAATACTGTTTGGGCAAGTTCTTCGCTCACCGGGAAATCACCCTTTTTGTATCCCAGGTACCTGTATGCCTCCTGTAGGTGGATTACCCCAGGATAATACACCATTGAAGGTATTCCTTTTCCATTTAGAAACTTCTGCAGTTCCTGCCTCCGGGAAGTGCGGATTGTATATTGATGAAACGAATGGGTACTGTATGGAACTCTCTCCGGCAGCTTTATTTCCTCAACTTCGCTGAGGTATTCATCGTACCAGGCGGCCGCATCTTGCCTTGCCTTAAGGTGCTTTTCAAAATGTTTCAACTTAACGCTCAAAACAGCGGCCTGGATGCTGTCGAGCCGTGAATTTACGCCAATTCTTTCATACTGGTACTTCTGCTTCATCCCATGATTGGCGATTGACCGTAGTACCGCCGCAAGGTTTTCATCTGAACTGTAAATTGCGCCACCATCACCAAAGGCACCCAGGTTTTTTGATGGAAAAAAAGAATTGCAGCCTGCATGTCCAATAGTACCTGCAGGCTTTCTGGTGCCATTGCGAAATAAGTAATCGGTACCCAACGCCTGGCAGGCATCTTCCAGAAGGTAAAGATTGTATTTTTCAGCCAACTGAAGCATGGGTTCAATTTCTGCACTTTGCCCAAAAAGATGAACAGGCAATATGACTCTGGTCCGTTCACTGATTAAAACCTCTATTGAGGCAGCATCGATATTGTATGTACGTGGATTAACGTCCGCAAAAACCGGCTTTAGGCCTAAAAGAGCCAGCACTTCAACTGTCGCTATAAAGGTAAAAGGGCTAGTTATTACCTCATCTCCTGGCTGAAGGTTAAATGCCATCAGAGCAATCTGCAGGGCATCGGTCCCGTTTGCACATGCTATCACATTTGTTCCCAAAAATTTCGAAAGCTCTTCCTCAAATTCAAGAACTTTTCCGCTTTTAATGAACTGAGTTGATTTAATCACATCCTGCATAGCAGCATCAATCTCATCTTTCATGGTCAGATACTGACCATAAGTATCGCACATATGAATCTTTTCCATTTTATTTTATTTTGCCTGTTAGGTATTATCACCCTTCTGTCCTTTTCCGGAAAAAACAAAATTAAGCTTTCCTAAACGTCAGTGAACCAATACGACTAGATTTCTTTTAATAATGCAGCAATTTTTTCTGCAGCATTGCCATCGCCGTAAGGTTTTTCCTTAAAATCAAGATGTGTATTTTTTATTGCACCGGCCTTTTCAAGGATGCGTTGTTTTTCAGAACCTACAATGTGGTTGTATCCCAGCCCGACCAGCTCAGTCCATTCTGTTTCATCTCTTATAACCAGGCACTGTTTTTTGAAAAAATAAGCCTCTTTTTGCAATCCCCCACTATCGGTGATCACAAATGAACAATTCTTTAACAGTTCAACCATATCGAAATACCCCACAGGCTCAATTGGATCAAAATTCAATTTAATTTTTTGCTGCTCCAGTATCTTTTTTGTTCGAGGATGAAGGGGAAGCACTATTCTATATTCAGCAGCCAGTTCATTCAATGCTTCAAGTATCGATTTCAGTTTATTACTGTTATCAGTATTCTCCTGCCGATGTAATGTAGAAAGAATCAATGGCTTATCTTTTGGCAGCACCTTAAAAACAACAGAACGTTCAGCCGAAATGCGACTGTAAAAAAGAGCAACATCGTACATGACATCCCCTGTATTTTCAATTTGGACATCAAACTTTCCAAATCCTTCATTGAGAAGGTTGCGCTCAGCGGTTTCTGTCGGCACAAAAAGATAGTCTGAAATACGGTCGGTTAATATACGATTTACTTCTTCGGGCATTTTCATGTTGAAGCTTCGTAAACCTGCTTCCACATGGGCTACGGGAATATGTAACTTACTGGCGGCAAGGGCTCCGGCCAATGTAGAATTGGTATCGCCAAAGACAACTACAACAGAGGGATTCTCCACCAAAATAACTTTCTCAATCGCTTCGAGCATCCGTCCTGTCATGGCACCATGGCTAAGCGAATGGATGCCTAAATTGTATTTTGGTTCAGGAATTTCCATTTGTCGGAAAAAAATTTCTGCCATATTTTCATCGAAATGCTGTCCGGTATGCACCAATACTTCCTCCATTAGGTAATTATTCAGTGCACGGCTCAATGCGGCTGCTTTCACAAACTGGGGACGGGCACCTACTACAGTGAGAATTTTTGGCATTTTAGATTGAATTAATTAAAATGTAAAAATAAACAAATCCAAACGATAATAATTATTCATCCTAATACTGTTAAAAAAGGCAATTGACATTGTACCTTATTATATTTGCAGATATTAACTGAAAATTATTCGAATGAAAATATTAATGGTTCTTTCTTCGCACTTCCCACCCGACTCCCGCGTTGAAAAAGAAGCAATAAGCCTGGCAGAGGCAGGACATGAATTACACATTCTTTGTTATGCAAAAGGTCAGGAGCCACTTTACGAAAAAGACAATCAGTTTACAGTACATCGGTTCAAGACAAGTAATTTCTTTAAAAACAAAGTTAGTGCCCTGGCATTAATTTTTCCCCTCTATTTTTCTGTCTGGAGAAAACAAATGTTGAAACTGCATAAAAAATATACTTTCGATGCGTTTCACATTCACGATCTGCCCCTTAGCAAAACCGGTTATTATTTTAAAAAAAGATATGGTACTAAACTGATCTGTGATCAACATGAATTTTATAGTAACTGGATAATAAAAACATCCCATATGAATACAACTTTAGGAAAAGTGGTTGGTATTCTGTCAAACTGGGAAAAGTATGAAAGAAAATACTTATCCTTATCAGATATGGTAATAACTGTAGCTGAACCTTTAAGAGAGAACTACATTAAAAAATATGGAATAAATCAAAAAAAACTAATAACAGTTCCCAATACTCCATCAAAAAAGATATACAATACAAATAATATTGATAACCGCATTTTAGATAATTTCAAATCAGATTTCATCATTTTTTATGCCGGAGGTATAGATATACTTCGTGGAATTGACACGGCAATAGTGGCTTTAAAACAAATCAAAAAAGAAATACCTAATGTAAAGCTCTTACTTTGCGGAAGAATTGTTAAACCTTATGATCCTTTTGAAACGGCTAAAAAACATGATGTAAAGGATTTAATAATTTTTAAAGGCTGGATAGATGAAAATGAAATTCCTTCCTATATTGCAGCAAGTGATGTCTGTTTCTTCACACCGCCTGCAAACAGGGATGAAATTAATAAAACGATTGCTACCAAAATCTATCAGTATGCAATTATGAACAAACCAGTCATTGTGAGTGAAGCAAAAATGATGAAAGAATTTGTAGAGGAAAATGGTCTTGGAATTAGCATCCAGTCGCAAAATGCTGATGAATTTTATAAGGCTGTTATTAAAATATTTAAAAATGAAATAGCATTTAAAAAAATGAAAGATGATTCATGGATATGGGAAAATACTGTAAAGCCACTGATTTCAAAATATAATACTGAACTCCTTTAAAACCAGAAAGCAAAATAACGTTTTATGAGAAAGAATATTAACACTTTAAAATTCATCATACTGCATAATTTACTTAAAAAAAAGGATGTAACCCTATATTATGAATTATTGAGAAATTCAGATAAAAGTCTGGAGGAATTGCAACAGGAACAGGACCTTCGATTAAAAAAGGTGGTTGCATTTGCTTATGAAAATGTTACATTTTATAAGACGCACTTTAAGAATCAAGGCCTTATACCATCAGATATCAAAAGCACAAAAGATTTACAATATTTACCTGTAATTAATAAATCCATTATTAAAAACAACCCGGAAGATTTTATAGCCAAAAAGGCTGAAGGAAATTTTTCCTGGAATTCTACAGGAGGCTCAACCGGTGAGCCATTAAAATATTTAATAAGCATATCAGATCAGGCATTAGGAACTGCTCTTGTTTACAGGGGATGGAATTATGGAGGGTATGAGTTAGGCGATCCTTTATTAATGCTCGGAGGTGGTTCCATTGTTAGTACAAATATTACAGTCAGAAAAAAATTATACCATAAGATGAAAAACCATTTTATAGCATCATCCTATGGTATGAATAATGATTATTTAAGATCTCTTTTAAATATTATTCATAAGAAAAAAATTAAATTTATAAGAGGTTATGCCAGTTCCATTTTTTTACTGGCAGAATTTATAAATAACAACAATATACCTGTGGACCAGTTAGAATCTGTTAAATCACTCTTTACTACAGCAGAAATGTTATATCCCCAACAAAGAAAAATTATCGAAAAAACCTTTTCTGCTAAAGTATACGATGGTTATGGACTGAATGATGGAGGTATTTCTGCTTTTGAAAATGGTAAACAAGATGGTTTTTTAATTGATACAGAACGGTCGGTAATGGAAAGTGTTGATGAAAATGGAAAAGCAGTGTATGGGCAACCTGGAAGAATCATTGCTACAAGTCTTCATAATTTTCATATGCCTTTTTTAAGATATGACACCGGTGATTTGGGGATTATATCAGATGAGCATATAAAAAATGGAGGAAACAGGTATCTTTTAAAAGGGCTGTTGGGTAGAGCAACTGACTATCTCGAGTTAAACTCAAAAAAAATTGGATCTCCTGTACTTACAGTATTAATGGGTAAAATTAATGCAAAACAGTATCAGTTCATACAAAAAAATAAAAACACTTTAGAAATAAGGATAGACAAGGAAAAATCATATAGCCTTAAAGATGAAAAGTTTATAAGGGAATCCCTTGAAGGACATGTAGGTAAATGTGAAATTAAGTTTATTTACGGCAATAAATTTATAGAATCGGAAAACAAACACAAATTCATTATAAGAGACTTTTGATGATAAGCAATTTACTTAAATAATATTTTTTTTGCCTTCATTAATATTGAAGTAATTGTATTATTAATATCATCAGAAATTTTTAACCCGAATATTAAAATCAGAAAAACAACAGCAAAAACAGTACTTCGATATAGCAAATCCCAGATTAGATCCACTTTAGGTAAAATTATTGCTAAAAAATAAGCAAGAAAAAAAACTATTGAAGCTATTATGAAGTGGATAGTAAATGGTTGAAAGCGGTAGCGATAGTAAACAAACAAATAACGTAAAAGATTAATTATTAAAAATGAAAGTGCAATAGCTATTGCACCACCTGTAATACCGAACACCGGTACCAATAAGAACATTGAAGCAATTACAGAAATAATTAAAATTAAAATAAAATAAAAAGATACTTTAAAATATTTGGAATAGGCAATAATTTGAGCATTTGCGCCGGTTGCCATATCAATAAGATAACCCAGACCTATAAAAAAAATTACCCATTTTGCACCAGCATAGTCCGGGCCTAAAATTATTAATATGCTGTCTATATTAATCCATATACCACCAAAAAGAAATAACCCTATTATAAATTGATTTAAGCAACTTCGTTTATAAATATCAGCTATGTAATTTATGTTGTTAGTTTTAAATGCTTCAGCAATTAATGTTCCTGAAATCCGTAATAATGGTCTTGAAGGAATCACTACTAGCGTACCAAAAAAAAATGCAATTGTATAAACTCCGGTAGCACTAAGGCCCAGCATCTGGTTTATAAATATTTTATCTATATTAAATACAATGCTTCCTCCCAATCCTGTTAAAATGCTAAAAACAGCAACATTAATAATCTCCTTCTGCAATTTGGGTTGAATAAATTTTAAGCGGGGTTTAAAACTCACCTCACCTTTTAATAACAAATAAATGAACAATACAATTCCTTTAGAGCAGACAATAGCGGTATAGGATAAAATCAACTGATTAATATTAAACAATTTAAATACAAATAAAAGGGTTACAATCAAAATCAGTATACGTTGATAAAATTCCTGCAGGAAGGTTCCAAAAACAGCGTTGAATAAGAGTTTATTAAATATATCTAACTGAATAAACAATAAAGTAAAAAAAGTAAGAGGAATTAGAAGATAAACATAATCGGCAAACATTAATGACTTTTCTATATTACTTTCAACCAAATATGATCTAATGAAATAATAAACAATAAGAAACAATAGAAAACCAACTATAATCGCTACAAGCATTAAAAACAGATAGCCATTATGCCCTTTACTTTTATCTCTGAAATAGGGGAATAACCGAGCGGTTACACCATTAAAACCCAAAGAAGAAAATTGAGCAAGTAACACCGACCATGCCAGTAATAACTGCAATAAGCCAACCGTTTCGGTTGTAAGATAATTTGGAAAAAGATAACCGGTAGTTATGAAACCCACAATAACTCCAAAATATGACCAAAAACTACCTTGGATGCTTTGTTTAATAATAATTCCCATTTTTCATTATCATTTGGAAAGCATTTTGAAGATATCTTTTTTCATAAATAACATGTGTGCATAGTTTTTTACAAGTAGAATAACACTGATCCACAGTATAACCTTGTACTTTTCCTGCTAAAATTATATAATCTTCACGTCAAAAGGGGTATTTATTTTAATGAATCTTTCATTGAGGATACATTTTTCACCTTGCTCCCCGGGTAAACTTTCAGTGCTTCTTCCAGAATTTTAAGGCAAACAGCTAAATCTTTCCTGTTAAGCACGTAGGCTATACGTACTTCATCGATGCCTTTACCGGGAACTGTATAAAATCCCGATGCCGGTGCCATAAACACGGTTTGTTTCTCGTACTCAAATTCATCAAGCAGCCAGGCACAAAATGTATCGGCATTATCTACCGGCAGGCGCGCCACTGTATAAAAAGCTCCCATAGGGATTGGTGAATAAACTCCGTCGATGCGGTTCAATCCATCGATAAGAAATTTGCGCCGGTTCACATACTCATTATAGTTGGTAAGCATATATTCCGGATCGGCATCGAGTGAAGCTTCTGCTGCAATCTGCCCAATCAGCGGAGGACTCAGGCGGGCCTGGCAGAATTTCATGACGTTTTGTTTAACCTCCTTGTTTTTGGAGATAAGCGCCCCAATGCGGAGACCGCATTCACTGTAACGTTTCGAAACTGAATCAATAAGCACAACATTCTGTTCAATTCCATCGAGATGAAAGGCAGAAATATATGGCGACCCGGTATAACAGAATTCACGGTAAACCTCATCGGAAAACAGGTACAGGTCGTACTTCTTTACCAAATCGCGAATCTTATTCATTTCTTCTCGTGTATAGAGGTATCCGGTCGGATTATTGGGATTGCAAATCATGATACCCTTGGTTTTTGGGGTAATCAGCTTTTCAAACTCCTCAACCGGGGGCAGGGCAAAACCATCTTCAATACTGGCTGCAAGCGATTTAATAACCGCTCCCGCAACTATTGCAAACGCTTCATAATTGGCGTAGGCTGGTTCAGGGACAATAATTTCATCTCCCGGATCAAGGCAGCTCATAAACGCAAAGGTTACAGCCTCGCTTCCTCCGGTAGTAATGATGATATCGTCGACATCAACTTCGATATTAAACCTGTGGTAATACTTTACCAGTTTTTCTCTGAAGGACCGAATGCCTTCACTAGGTGTGTATTCAAGAATCTTACGATCGATATTTTTGATTGCTTCCAACGCTTCGGGCGGAGTAGGCAAATCGGGCTGACCAATATTTAAATGGTATACTTTTACCCCTCGTTGTTTGGCTTTTTCTGCCAGTGGAGCAAGTTTTCTTATGGGTGAACTGGGCATAGCCCGTCCTCTTTCTGATACTGTGGGCATATTATGAAATATTTTTTTTAAGGGAAGCAAATATACAAGTATCAATGTGAAAACAATAAGGATTAAAAAATTTCATTTCTTTATATTATTAAAAAATTAACTTCCAAATTAATACAGACACATCATCTGTAGAAATCATGTACTGCAAAAGTACACCGATAGTTAAGTTTTATCATATTTTGGTAGTTGCAGTGTACCTATTTTTGATAAAAAAAATTAAACAAATAAAAGAGATGATTATAGGAGTACCGAAGGAAATAAAGAACAACGAGAACCGGATAGCACTTACGCCGGCAGGAGCAGCAGAATTGGTAAAACTTGGGCACGATATATATGTACAGACAGGAGGCGGTCTGGGCAGTGGCTTTACCGATGACGATTATCATCATGTAGGAGCTAAAACACTTCCAGTCATAGAAGATGTTTATGCCATAGCTGAAATGATTATGAAAGTAAAGGAGCCGATCGAGTATGAATACAGCCTGATTAAAAGCGGACAGATACTGTTTACCTATTTTCACTTTGCCTCGTCGGAAGAACTTACTAAAGCAATGATCGATAATGGTTCCGTTTGTCTGGCCTATGAAACTGTAGAAATGGATGACCGTTCGCTTCCGTTGCTGATTCCCATGAGCGAAGTGGCAGGGCGCATGTCGGTACAGGAAGGTGCCAAATACCTGGAAAAAACATATGGTGGCTACGGAGTTCTGTTAGGAGGTGTACCAGGAGTGCTGCCAGCCAAAGTACTTGTTCTGGGCGGGGGTATTGTAGGTACCGAGGCAGCCAAGATGGCCGCAGGATTAGGCGCTGATGTAACCGTTATGGATATTTCGCTTAAACGCCTGCGCTATCTCGATGACATTATGCCGGCCAATGTAAAAACAATGATGAGCAATGAGTACAACATCAGACACATGGTGCAGACCCACGATTTGGTGATCGGCGCCGTCCTGATTCCGGGAGCCAAGGCACCGAGGCTGGTTACTCGCGACATGCTCACAACCATGCGTGCAGGAACCGTGCTTGTAGATGTGGCTGTTGACCAGGGAGGATGTTTTGAAACAACTAAAGCTACTACCCACGCCGACCCGGTGTTTATAATCGACGATGTCATTCATTATTGCGTGGCCAATATGCCCGGTGCAGTACCTCGTACATCAACTATTGCATTAACAAACGCTACCCTTCCCTATGCCATGCAGATTGCCGGTAAAGGATGGAAACAGGCCTGTATCGACAATATACCGTTACGAAGGGGATTAAATGTTGTCGATGGCAAGGTGGTTTATGAAGGAGTTGCCGAAGCATTTCACCTTCCTTATACAAATGTTGAATCTGTTTTGTGAAGAATGTTTAAACATTTTTAAAAGGTTATTTAGGGAGGGTAAGCCGGTAGAATTTAAATTCTAACTCAGAAATCAGTTAGACCTTTAAAGGCCAGATATGCCTGGGTATAATATAAACAATGTAATGATTATATTTTGACCAGAGTCTTTGGCCTTATTTTTTATATGGTCTGAACCCTTTTTATTACAGGTGGAAGAAGTATTTTGGTTTTATTATTTTTACCATTGATGCATATTTACTGTCTTTGTATTTTATTATTTGCTCTATAAATATTTTCGGACAATTTTTATGGAGTACTTCTCCTTCTTTTGTATTTTTCGATAAATTATCAATAGTTATCAATGAAATGTGAAGGCACTATACTAAAAATGAAGTCAGAATCGGGCCGTCCGGTTTCTTATTACCTGCCGGTGGGCAACAATGAATACCCACTGAATCCGCTGATTGGAAATACAATCAGCATGCAATTTACTGGTCAGATTAACTGCATATCATGTGGAAAAAAAATCAAAAGGTCATTCAGCCAGGGATTTTGCTACCAATGCCTTCAAACTGCACCTGAAGCCGGAGAATCGATAATCAGGCCTGAACTTTCCAGGTCGCACTTTGGTATTGCGCGTGATCTGGAATGGGCAAAAGCTCAGGATTTATGTGACCATTACGTATACCTGGCTGTGGCCTGCGAACTGAAAGTGGGGGTAACACGGCATCATCAGATCCCCCAACGGTGGATTGATCAGGGTGCAAGTTATGCCTTAAAACTGGCACACACGCCAAACCGGCACATTGCCGGCGTTATAGAAGTTTTTCTTAAAAAATACATTGCCGACCGCACAAACTGGCAAGGAATGCTGAAAAGCTGCGGCAATGAGAAAATTAACCTTCTGGAAGAAAAAAGAAGAGCCCTGGACCTTTTACCTGCTGAATTAAGAAAATACAGCTGCAACGATAATGCCATTACCCAAATCGATTATCCGGTTTCTGCTTACCCGATAACAGTCAAAAGCCTGACATTCGATAAAACCCAACTGATCGAAGGAATCCTGCAGGGAATAAAGGGACAATATCTAATATTTAACAATGAAACGGTTCTAAACATCCGGAAACATAGCGGATACTATTTACAAATCGAATTTCCTGATCATTAAGCCCCCGGGTAACATTCTTGAAGTGAATTATTAAATCATATGACAAATCAGCAATTACCTGACTTTTCTCTTTCTTAACATGGTTAAAATTTACTTAATTTGTCGAAAGAACTGGTTTTGAAGCTTTTTTCAAAATTAAATTTTTTATAAGGAATCGGATTATGGAGCAATTAGACTGGAAAAAATTAGGATTTGGTTACCGGGATGCTGATTACAATATACGTTGCCATTATCGCGATGGCAAATGGGGAGATTTGGAAGTCAGCACTTCCAATACAATCAACCTGCATATGTCGGCAACTGCACTTCATTATGGGCAGGAAGCATTCGAAGGATTAAAGGCATTCAGAGGGAAAGACGGTACCATCCGAATATTCAGGATGGAAGAAAATGCCAAAAGGATGCAACTTTCGTGCGATGGAATTTTAATGGCAAAAATTCCGGTGGAAAAATTTACAGAAGCTGTTTACAAGGCAGTAAAAATGAATGAACGGTTCATTCCTCCATATGAAAGCGGAGCTTCATTATATATCCGGCCGTTGTTAATTGGTACTGGTCCGGAAATTGGTGTTAAGCCAGCAAATGAATACTTATTTATGGTATTCGTGATGCCGGTAGGACCTTATTTCCCTGAAGGCTTTAAACCCACCAACCTGGTGATTATGCGCAAGTACGACCGTGCCGCTCCCCAGGGAACCGGGAAATTTAAAGTAGGAGGTAATTATGCTGCCAGTATGGGTGCCGGAAAACTGGCGAAGGAACAGGGGTTCTCTGCCGTGTTATACCTCGATAGCAAAGAGAAGAAATACCTCGACGAATGCGGACCTGCCAACTTTTTTGGCATAAAAAACAATACCTATATTACCCCACTGTCCGAATCAATTCTTCCTTCAATTACAAATAAAAGCCTGATGGTGCTGGCCGAAGAACTGGGAATGAAAGTAGAATGCCGAAAAGTTCCTTATGAAGAACTTATCGAATTTGATGAAGTTGGGGCATGCGGAACCGCGGCTGTAATTTCTCCCATTAAAGGTATATACGATGCCGACAACGATAAATGGTTTAAATATGGGAACCAAAGCGATGCCGGTGAATGTTCTGTTAAACTTTACAATAAACTACGGGCAATCCAGTATGGAGAAGAACCGGATAATTTTGGATGGATGACCGTGGTGGAATAGATCGCCATATTGTATATATTAAACTTAAATCAAAAGAAATAATAAAAGCTTCGGAGATCCCGGAGCTTTTTGTTTTATATTATAGTTAAACAATATATGATCAGCACTTCAGACCTATTCTCCTTAAGGAAGCTTCAATTATACAATCAGGTAAACAGGTTTCTCTTGGAAACCATATTGACAAAAAATAATTAAGTGCTGTAACAAATGCACTAAATGCCCGTCTTATATCATGAATAACGTTTTTAACAGTCAATGACAATAGACGAATACAATCAGGCAGTAAATCAATTCGCCGACCGAATTTTCAGGTTTGTACTGAAAAGCATAAAGGATATGCACATGGCTGAGGACATTGTTCAGGACAGTTATGAAAAGCTGTGGAAAAATGTGCATAATGTGGATGGCACAAAAGTAAAATCATATCTTTTTACAACTGCTTACCATACCATGATTGACCGCATCAGGAAAGAAAAGCGGTCATCCTATATTGATGACCTTTCTGTCCACGAGGAAACACACGAAAGCAATTATTCCGACTTAAGTGAAATATTAAAAGAGGCAGTGAACCGGTTGCCCGAAGTTCAGCGGATGGTATTGCTGCTGCGCGACTATGAAGGCTATTCTTATCAGGAAATTGGTGAAATAGCCGGATTAAATGAATCGCAGGTAAAAGTTTATATATACCGGGCGAGGGTATTTCTAAAAAATTACATTGGAAAACTTGAAACTGTTATTTAAAATGAAAATTACAAGAGATAACTACGAAATATATTTTCTCGATTACCTTGAAGGAAATCTGGATAATGCCCTGGTGGATAATTTTATTGAATTTCTGCAACAAAATCCCGATTTGAAGGAAGAGCTGCAACTGGTGGGTTCATTGAATCTTAAACCCGATACAGAAAATTTTAAAGGTAAAGATAGCCTTTACAAAGAGAAATATGACCTGAAGAAAGAATTTGAGAAAGCTGCTGTTGCGTATTTAGAAGGGGATCTCATATTGAAAGAGAAAACAGAATTCGAAGCTTATCTTTCGGTGCATCCAGAAAAACAACAGGAACTTGCTTTGTTTGAAAAAACTAAACTACAACCCGATAATAGTGTAGTTTTCTTTAAAAAAGACAGATTATATCACCCTTCCAAAGGAAGAACCATACTGCTCTGGGCAACCCGCGTAGCCGCAGTTGTAACTGTCGCTTTTTTTGTTTACAGGTATGCAGGTGATATTGCTGTAAATCAAATGCTGAATGAAAATCAGGTAACTGTTTCGGAAAATAAAAATGAAAATCCCGAACCAAAAAGTCTTCCGGAAAAGGTGGAAAAGGAAAAACCAGTTCCTGTTAAAGAAAATACGCAGGTTCCTGTGAAGAAATCAGACACAAAAACTCAACCTCATAAAAGTCTGCGTGAATCGCACAGCGGCCGCATTGACCATGAAAAAGTTGCCTGGGTAAGACCCCCACTGGAAGTTCCACAAAGGATTCCTGCCCTGAATGCGTCTCTTAACAGGAATGAACCGGTTATCGCCTCACTGGTCCCTGTTGAAAACGAATATTTTGAAATCCCTTCTTCAGAATATGAAGAAAGGCTTCTGGCTGACGTAGTAATTGAAAAAACCGGCCTGAATAACCTTTCTCTGAATAAAGTAGCCAAAGCGGGGCTTAATATGGTTGCCGGCTTTTCAAAAGAAAAATTTAACTACGAAACCAATTCCGATGGCCAGATTACCGAGCTTAACTTCGATTCTCGACTGCTGGCTTTCTCCATCCCTACAAATCAAAATTGAATCCCTTTAATTAATTTTCCTTCCCTTAAACGATTGTTATATTTATCACTTCTTCTTTCCAGAAATTAACCTTACTCCATTCATGAATTTATTCATTATGAGTTTATTCATTTTTACTCTTATCTCCAGGTCCCTTTTGAACAATAAATTATCTCCAGCCCTGTAACTTTCCTGTATAGATGTCCGTCAGAGGAACAGAACTTTTAAAACAGAAAAAAATGAAACGATTTTTCAGCTTAATTTTATGTGGGTTAATGGGCCTGAACCTGTTTGCACAAAACGATACCACCGAACTTAAAGTGGTGAAAAAAAATGTAGTGACAGTGATTGAGGATGGCAGGACTACACATGTAAAGGTAGGCAATGATAAGGGTGTGGAAGTGATTACCGACGATTGGGGCGATACAACCCATATCCGCATTGGCCGGCGCACGTTTAATGTTGTTGAAGGCCATAACGGAACCTATGTAAAATTCGACAAGGAGGAACGTAAAGAAAACTGGACCGGCAGTTTTAATCCGCATTGGGCCGGACTGGAGTTTGGAATGAACATGTATCACCAGTCGGATTATTCATTGTACAACAACTTTGAACCTGCAATTTCAAACGATTTTATGGAACTCCATTACGGTAAATCTATCACAGTTAATCTGAACTTTGCCGAATGGGCATTTAAAAATGAAGCCAATACCTTTGGATTGGTTACCGGGTTAGGCTTCAGTTTTATGGATTTTACATTCGACCGGCCCTTAACAATTGAAAAGCAAGGTGGGGAAGGCATTGTGGTACCGGTAGGTCTGGATCCCGAAGGCCTGAAAAAAACGAAACTGAATGTAACCTATCTTACAGCGCCGCTCATGCTTGAACTAAAAACACCTCTGCGAATGGGGCATTCACGCCTTTACCTGGCAGGAGGGGTAATCGGGGGGGTGAATATTGGCTCACATACAAAATACAAATATCGCAATGACAAGGAAAAGTCACGCAGTAACTTTAATCTGAACCAGTTTAAATATGACCTTACCGGCAGGATAGGATTCGGCGATTTCTGCATATTCGTTAATTACGGAATGACTCCATTGTTCAAAGAAGACCGAGGTCCGGAACTTCATCCTGTTACTTTTGGATTTTCTTTCCCAAACATTTAAGAAAAGTTGTCGGGAAAACCACCACTGGAACAGTATTAAAAAGATTAAAATAAATTACTTTTAATGCTCAAAAGATCCGATGTGTTTTTTGAGCATTTTTCCTTTGGCAGGGTTGCTGATCATTATACTTTTAATTCTTGGAAAGGTTGTTATATTAAAAAGAAAAAGGGTTACCGTAAAGGCTGCCGGGTCATACAAGCCGGGTGCAAGCCTGATCCTGTACCCGGTATTTCTGCTGATACTGCTGTTATGGATGGCAGCACTGACTGAGCTGACTTTTAAGTTATCTCCATTCCTGCTTCCACATTTAATGACTAAAAAAATTATTAATTTACCGGCACTTGAAATAACAGGTGCAGTATTTATTTTTCTATCGGTGGTACTAATGCTCATAACGCTCGTTCATTTTAAAACCTCATTGCGGTTTGGAATGAACAGTAAAAACCAGGGAAAACTGATTACCACAGGCATTTTTTCATTTTCGAGGAACCCATTTTTTCTTTCACTAAATCTATTTTTTATTGGTCAGGCCCTGGTATTTCCCGGAATCCTGTTAATTGCAATGGCCTTAATGACTGTAGCCGGAATTCACCTCTTTATAAAGAGGGAAGAAAAATTCATGCGAATACATTATGGCAACCAGTACAACGTATACATGCACAAGGTAAGAAGGTACATTTAAATAGCATTATCATTTGATAGTCTGAATTTTAGCTGCCCAATCCTGAGTTTGACATTTTTATTAAGTCACTCTTTAAATAAAAATTCTAACTCACTAAACTCAAAATATAAATCGATTAAATTTCTATCTTGCAGGCAGAATTGAACAGACGTATTACAATTATGAAAAATCTAGTAAATGTATTGGTTATTATAAGCTTTGCCCTGCTTTTTACTTCCTCCAAACCGGACAAAAGTTATTATAATGAATTGTACCGGCCGCAGTTTCATTTCACTCCTGAAAAAAACTGGCATAACGATCCCAATGGGCTGGTATATTACGATGGCGAATACCATATGTTTTACCAATATAACCCCAAAGGTAATGAATGGGGTTTCATTCACTGGGGCCATGCAGTAAGTACCGATTTGGTCCATTGGGAACACTTACCCATTGCTCTGTATCCCGACGAGAATTCAGAAGATAAAGAATACTGTACTGCATTTTCAGGTTCAGCTATTGTTGATGAGAAAAATATTTTGGGAAAGCAAGAAGGAGAAGTAAAAACCCTTGTAGCGTTTTATACCAGCCAGCATTGCGGCCAACGTATTGCTTACAGCACCGACAAAGGTCGTACATGGGAGAAATTTGAGGGGAACCCCATTATTCCATATGACAAAACCGATGATGCCCGCGATCCAAAAGTGGTATGGCATGACCCTTCTCAAAGCTATGTGATGGTACTTTACCGGAAAACATCGGAAGACGATAAATCAAAGGGTATATCCTTTTATACCTCAAAAAACCTGACCAATTGGGAATATAAAAGCCATGTATATGGTTTTTATGAGTGCCCCGATTTAATTCCCATGCAGGTTACCAACCGTCCGGAGGAAATAAAGTGGGTACTATTCGATGGCGATGGCAGTTACCTGATAGGCAATTTCGATGGAGAAAAATTTACCCCTGAAACTGCAAAAATGCCCGGTGATTTTGGGAAAAATTATTATGCAACCCAATCATGGAGCAACATACCACAGGAGGATGGCCGGATTCTACAGATTGCCTGGATGCGTGGCGGCAGTTTTCCTGATATGCCATTTAACGGCCAGATGACTTTTCCGGCTGAGCTAACACTTACCAAATTTAATTTTGGATATAAAGTAACCCGTAAACCTGTTGAAGAGATAGCATTGCTGCATGATAAACATTACAGCTGGGAAAACGAGAAACTCATTCCGGGAATTAATCAAAACATTGTAAAAAAAGTTAAAGGTGATTGTCTGCACATAACAGGTGAATTTGATCTCAAATCATGCAGTAATTTTGGTTTTTATATTCGCAACAGCAAGAAAGAAACAGGTACCGAATTAATGTATGATGTCAGGCGTGGCACTTTATCCATATTAGGTGTTTCAGCACCGGTAGCTCCTGTCAATAATAAAATTTCTTTGGAAATCTTAATTGACAGAGCTTCCATAGAAGTTTATGTCAACGGCGGACAAACCGTAATATCCAATTGTTTTACTCCTGATGAAGGTGCTGAAAACCTGACTTTGTTTTGCAGTGGTGGCGAAATCATTGTTGATAAACTTGATATTTATAAAATGAATTCAGCCTGGAATTCCGACAAGTGATTTATAAAACCAGGGAAATTATCTGCACTACCACGATCAACAGTACCATTGCAACAGGATAAACGGTAGCATAGGCAATTGAATGGGCATTGGTATCGGTCATTGAATCAGCTGCAGCAAGACCAGGGGTGCTTGTCATGCTCCCGCTAATGGCCCCCAGCATGCTCAGGAGGTTCATTTTAAAAAACCACCTTCCTGCAAATGCAGCAAACATCATTGGCAAAAGTGTTATTACGCCTCCAAATAAAAACAACCTTATACCATATTCCTGAAAAGTAACCACAATATCGGCTCCTGCATCGGTTCCTACAGCAGCAAGGAAGAATATTAAACCGAGTTGCCGCAGCAGCTGATTGGCAGAAGAGCTCATTGTCCATATAACAGGGCCTGTCTTTCCAATGCGACTTAATATCAATGCCACTATCAGTACACCGCCTGTGAGCCCTAAGCTGAATGAAAAATCACCAAGGCCAAGGTTTATTTTTCCAACCAGCACTCCAAGAAGAATACCTAGTGCAACAGGCAATATATCGGTATCGGAAAGCCGTTTCTTATCGTCGCCAAAAATGCGGATAACCATTCCCATATTGGCTTTGCTGCTCGCAATTATAAGCTTATCACCAAACTGAAGTTTTGAATTTGGGGTTGGAGAAATATCAATCCCTGATCTTCGGATTCTTGTAATGGTAGCACTGTATGTTTGCAGAAGGTTTATCTGCCCTATGGTCTTGTTCACTACCTGTTTATTGGTAATCAAGACGGAGCGGACATCGTAATTGGGATCCAGTGGGATTTCATCGTCTACCGGAGAGCCTATCAAAATTCCCACCCGATCTAAAGCTTCTTTGGTTCCAACCGCCTTTATTAAATCGCCTTGATGCAATACTGTTCCCGATGTAGGCGTAACTGCCATACCATTATGAACTACTCTTGAAACAACTGCTTTGGTCATGTACCCAATGCGGAGTTCTTTTATTGATTTCCCGGCAATCTTATCATTTTCAACTTTAAAGTTTTTATGCAGAACTTCCGGAAATTCATCTTTTATCTTCATTTGGTATTCCTGTTCAGCTTTTATTAGCGAAACCCCAAGCATTTTGGGGAGAAAGCGAATAAACAGGATGACGCCGATAACGCCAAACGGATAGCCTACACCATATCCTATAGATGCCAGGGGTGAACCGGTTTGATCGATGGCAGCAGCCAGACCGGGTGTACTGGTTAGGGCACCTGTGAAAAGTCCAACTGCAATGTTTTTATCCACATTAAAAAATACAATTACCACCGTGGTAATTAAAGCTGCTGAAACAATGAGCAGAGTGGCAAATAGTGCAAGTTGTCTGCCTTCTTTTTTAAATGATTCAAAAAACCCGGGCCCGGCCTGAATACCTATGGTAAATATAAAAAGCACCAATCCGAGGTACTGAAAGTCGGAAGGAATGACTATTCCAAAATGGCCAAAAACCAATGCAACAAAAATAACTGCAGATACATCCAGTGAAAGGCCGGCAATTTTTATCCTGCCCAGAATAAATCCCAGGGCTACAATTAAAAACAGTGAAAAATAATTGTTCGTGAGCAGATCCATTGTTCTAATATTTTCGATACAAAGGTAGTGAATTGCCTACCTCTGATTTAAAACCGGAAAAAAAGGAACAAATTCTGCTAAAAAATTAATACTCCGCTTAAGAATACCACCTCATGCAAGCCATCCGGTTCCCATAAGAAAACTTAAATCGTCACCCGGAGCATATTCAACTGGTTGCTTTGCATTTTTAAAAACCTTACATCCCTTATTACCAATGAGATTCATCTTGCCGTTTTCCAGCTTTAGCATTGTACCTTCACGAAGCCCCGCAACATAAATATCAGGTTTTAACACGTTAAACTCAGCTATCCGCTGATCGCGCGATTCACCTGCATGCCCCTGCGCAACAGCATCAAGGTAATGCGGATTAATCTGAAAAGGAACCAACCCGATGCAGTCGAAACCTTTTGGATCAATAATAGGCATATCATTGGTTGTACGTAGCGAAGGGCAGGCAATATTTGCACCTGCACTCCAGCCAATATATGGTGTTCCGTTATAAGCTTTTTCCCTGATGGGATTCATCAGTTTTTTATCGTGCAGCATACGCACCAGCTTCCAGGTATTGCCACCGCCAACAACTATTGCTTCGGCTTCTTCAATTGCCTTTACCGGATCAGTGAACGTATGAATTCCTTTAATGTGATGACCAACTTCAGCAAACCGGGCTCCTACTTTTTCACAATATTCATCGAATGAAAACGTAACAGCGGCATAAGGAATGAAAACTGCTGTAACCGGTTTATCGCCCAGAAATTTCTGTATTTCATATTTAGGGTAATCTAAAAATGCTTCACCAGCCATTGTTGAATTGCTAATAAGTAAAAGTTTCATGTTGTTTCTGTTTTATTTTTAATGCAAGTACAGAAACCTTTATAATCTATGCAATGATAATTATTGGGTTTTGATGAAATTATAAAATTCTGAACACGAAAATTTAAATAAAACAGGCAAATAGAAGAGGTTGCAATGATCAGTAACTCATAATAAACGGACTAATTGTCTTTCATTTTTGAGGTGTTCTAGTGGGGTTAAAGGCTCACCGGCCATTATTTAATTTGGTAGAGTTTATCTTAACGTCAACTTGCTTTTTGTAACATCTATGCTTTTCTTTAAAATTTTCTTAGTAAGATGGCTTAAAGATTTTTCAGCAAGTTCATCATTTATAGTTGGATCATAAACAACTTCTTATAGAGGAAACTTTTCAGATATATCCCCTACTTCTGCATTTAGATTTAACTCTTTGTAGGGGATTACATGCTAAGAGTTTGATCTAAATTTAATTTCAAGATTATCAGGGTAAAGGTTTTCAAAGTCTTTTTGCATATGAATTGCTAGCCACTTTCTTTCTTCTTCAAAACGCTCGGATTTAAAAGCTTTTAACTTTCACTTTTTCACTCATACAAATCATTCAAATCAGCCCCTGCCAGTTCAATCAGGAAATCACCGATCCGGTTGGTTACTTCTTCAAGGAAGCGTTGCCCTTTTTCGGCAGAAGCTTTTTTTGGATTTCCAATTCCGGTATCCTCAGATACTTCATCCCACCTACGAGGAGACCAGGCAGTTTGATTCTCCATGCTTTTTAATTTCCAGCGTTTGCCCCTCCCCTCGCCGGCTTCCTCTAACGGTAAAACCAATTCCGGATAATAATGCATGATTATACTGGTTTCCATTTCATTTGCATGATCCCCTTCCTCTTCAAAAAAATCGGAATTGGGTACAAGCTTAAACCACTGGTTCAGGGCAATGAACATCCCGGGGAATTTTGGCATGATTTCCCGTATATGTGGCTTAAAATCATTTCCTCCGTGCCCGTTCATCACAACCAATTTTTTAATGCCCTGGTTATATAGTGCTCTGGCAATATCTTCAAGAATGATTATCTGGGTTGAAGGGGGAGTATGCAGGCAAAAAGGCATATCAATCTGCCCGGGGTTCTGCACTCCCAACGGAATGGTTGGCAGCACCATAACCCTGGCGCCTTTTTCCCATGCTTTCTTTGCAGCATCGTAAGCTATTTGAGTTGTTTCAAGTGAATCGGTACCATAAGGTAGGTGATAATTATGCGGCTCAGTAGCTCCCCATGGCAGGATAGCTACTTCATACTTCTGGTTATTCACCTGCTTCCAGTTGGTTTCTTCTAAAATATATGGTCTCATAAACTAAATTTATAAACTAATTAATGTAACTCCAAATGTAACGGGTGTCAGCCCAGGTCCCTTTTCATCCTTGAACAACGGAACCAAATCATATGTAGCAAAAACGTTAAACCACCTGTAACCGGTTCGCACCATTACCCCGTATTTGAAATCCTGAAGTGAATAATGCCCCGGAGTTTTCAACTTACGTTTAATGCCTTCCGAACGATATTTAATTTTTGTATGGCTGTTAAGCCTGAAACTGCCATACAATCCACCTGAAATATAAATGCGGTTATTGTAATGATTAAGCGGAATCTGAAATTCTGCAAGCAGGGGTACCATTAGTGAAGTTATGGCAAATTTTGATTTCTGATTCTGATCGAAAAATAGTGATTGCGGCTCAATGGTACCATCGTCCTGACGTCGGAAAGTGGTATTGTTATCGAGCCGGTAACTTTGCAAATGAAGTCCTATTCCCGTAACCAAACCAACGGTATTGCGGTTACGCTGCAATCCAAAGGATTTTTCAATAATGTTAAAATAAGCAGAATTAGAACGGAAAACATCGTTTTCCATGAAGTTTGTGCTGTAACCCGTATAATCTTCATTCACAAAAAGATTAATTCCAATATCAAAACCTGCCCAATGCCCTGAAAAAACATCATTCCAGATATTGAATCCAGGTTCATAGCTTTCACCCAGGTCAAGGTCTTTCAATAGCTCTTCCGGATCGGTATCAACAGGTATTATGGTATCGTTCTGTGCCTTTAAATTCATGGCAAACAACGCTACCAAAATAATAAGGATAATTCTCCGGTTTAAAAAATTTGTGCAGGATGTCTTACATTTTATATCCATGAAGCTCAAAATTTGAGTATAAAAAACAAACAAATGTAAAGCATTTTAAGTTGAATATGCAGAAAAATAACCGGGGAATATTAGAAAACAGCGAGTAAAAATAGGACAAGGAAAGCTGTATCAGCTGATCCCGACTGTAATGAATTTAAATTTCTGGAAAAAAATTTAGAGTATCGTGTTCGCCTTCTGAGACGCGGATTGTTTGTTAATAATGAGGGTAATATTAACTATTCGTGGAATTATTAAAAAGAACTGAAGTTAATCCCCTGAAATTCATTTTAAAAGGTTACTTTTGCGCCCACAAATTTTATACATATTCTTACATGATTTTATTTAATGAAATGGGGCTGAAGCAAGAGATACAACAAGCAGTTGAATCACTTGGATTTGAAGTACCCACCCCTGTCCAGGAACAAACCATCCCGTTTTTACTCGAAACAAACACCGATATGGTTGCCCTGGCACAAACAGGCACCGGAAAAACCGCTGCATTCGGGCTACCCATTATTCAGCAAATTGATACTGAAAAAAAACATACCCAGGCCCTTATTCTAAGCCCTACGCGTGAACTTGCCATGCAAATTGCCAGCGATCTGGACAACTATTCACAATTTCTACCAAAAATAAACATAACCGTTGTATACGGTGGTGCCGATATACAAAAGCAAATAAAAGAACTCGATCGGGGGGCTTCTATTGTAGTAGGGACTCCGGGACGTACGCTCGATTTAATTAAGCGGAAAAAATTAAAGGTGAATGAAATAAAATGGCTTGTACTGGATGAAGCAGATGAAATGCTTTCGATGGGTTTTAAAGACGATCTGGATGCCATACTTGAAACATCACCTGCCGAAAAGCAAACACTTCTTTTTTCGGCTACCATGCCAAAGGAAATCGTGTCGATTGCCAACCGGTATATGAAAAATCCCCATGAAATTTCAGTAGGAAAGAAAAATACGGGTGCAGAGAATGTGGAACATCATTATTACCTCATTCATGCAAAAGACAGGTATATTGCATTGAAACGGGTTGCCGATATTAACCCCAATATTTATGGAATAATATTCTGCCGCACCAGGGCCGAAACTAAAGAGGTAGCCGACAAACTGATGCAGGATGGGTACAACGCCGATGCCCTGCATGGCGACCTTTCACAGGCACAGCGTGATCATGTGATGGCACGTTTCAGAAGCAAACATCTGCAAATGCTGGTTGCAACCGATGTTGCAGCACGGGGACTTGATGTAAATGATCTGACACATGTTATCAATTATAACCTTCCCGACGATCCGGAAATTTATATCCACCGCAGCGGAAGGACAGGAAGGGCCGGCAAGAAAGGAATTTCGGTTACTCTGATTCACCTCCGCGAGAAAGGAAAACTGCGGCAGGTAGAAAGAACGGTTAATAAAAAATTTTTCCAAAAAGATGTTCCCTCGGGTAAAGAAATCTGTGAAAAGCAACTGTTCAACCTCATTGACAAGGTAGAGAAAATTGAGGTAAATGAATCGGAAATAGCACAGTTCATGCCTGTAATCTATAAAAAACTGGCCTGGCTGGAAAGAGAGGAATTGATTAAGCATTTTGTGTCGGTTGAATTCAACCGCTTCCTGCAGTATTATGAAAATGCACCGGATATAAATGTTACTGAATCGCATTTCAGCGGGAGAGATTATGAACCTGCAGAACGGGGAAAAAGAAGCACAAGGGGCAAAAAAGACAGAAGTGAAACTCCGGGCAGAAACACCCGTAGTGACCGCGGTAGCAAGAAAAGAGGCGGTTATGAGTTCTCGCGTTTCTTTTTTAATCTGGGAAAAAAAGACGGTATCAATAAACGTACAATAATTGATCTCGTAAACCAGCATCTTTCTGAAAAAAGCGTCGAAATAGGAGATATTGAGGTTATGAAAAACTTTTCGTTTTTTGAAGTGGATCAACGTTTTGAAAAACAGGTCCTCAAAACCTTTCAAAATGCCAGTTACAAAGGCAAACGTATGAGCATCGACATTGCCAAGGGAAAATAGCCCTGCCCCTGACTAATACTCTTCGATAACTCTTTAAAAGAAGTTGCCTGTAATTCAGAATTAAAAACTGATTTACAGGCAACTTCTTTTTTATGGGAAATATATTGATTTCCACTGCTAAATTTCTTATAGAATGCCAAAAGTATAAGCAGGGAGCTTCAACTTTTTTTATGTCTGGTATGTTTATGGTTTTGAATTAATTGATGAAATTCATTAACTGACATAGTGATTGGCATATACCTTGCTGTTGTTTTATAATGCACTTGTTAACTAAATTAGGAGGAGAAAACAATGGAAAATGAATTGAACGAAGAAAAAAAATCAGGAAAATTTGGAAAGTCGGCTCTTAAGAATATAGTTGCCGGGGCAATTGTCCTGATAATTATTATTATCGGGTTTATTATTCTTTTAAATAAGGATTCACAAATCAATGAACTTCAGGTGGAAACTCAAAACCTTGATTCGGTTATCCAAAAAAGAGATTCAGTAATTAATGAACTTGATGGGGCTATTACTGAAATCGAAGAAAACATCACTTTCATTAAAATCAAAAGGGAACAGCTGGAATTTGAATACCAGGAGGGAAATCAAGACCGGAAAGAGCAAATTATTGAAGACATTGCCTTAATGAATACAATGCTCGAAGAAAGTGAGAAAAAAATGGAAGAGCTGACAAGTAAGCTCCAGAATTCGGAAGTAGAGATTCAGTCGTTCAAAAAACGAATGAATATTCTTACCAGTGAACTAAAAAATCAAACCCAGGTGGTTTCAAACCTTAAACAGGAACTGGAAAAACGCGATGCTCAATTAGCTGATATGGGCAAAAAAGTAAACAAGCTTGAAACCGTTCTTGTGGTACAAACCGATTCACTAACAGCCCTGAACGATTCAGTGGGGAAATCATCGGAACTGATAAAACAGCTTGATCAGGAACTTCATAAAGCCTACTGGACACTCGGAACCTTAAAAGAATTAAAAGAAAATGATATATTAGTGAGGGAAGGAGGATTCCTGGGTATAGGAAAAAACAAAACCCTCAAGGAAAATTTCAACGAAGAATATTTTACTGAACTTGATATCAGGGAAACTGAACTTATCCCGCTTAATGCAAAAAAAGCAGAAATTATCTCCGAGCATGCAGCCGAATCGTACCGCTTTGTTTATCAGGACGATTTAATATCGTACCTAAAAATCGAAAACCCTGAAGAATTCTGGAAATTAACAAAATATGCAGTAATAGAGGTAAAACAATAAATCAATAAATAACCTTGATTATGAACAAACAATTTCTGTATCTGGCTACTGTGATTGTGCTTTCTGTTGCTGTATTCACACAATGTACAGAAGATGAAGAATTCAATCCAAAAGCAGGAACCTTTGTATTAAAAATAACCGATGCTGCTTCAGATGATGAAGAAATTAAGGGCATTTACATAACTGTCGCAGAGTTAAAACTTGATGGAAAACCAATCCGAAATTTCAATCCCCGAACATTAAAACTTTCGGATCTTAAGAATGGCCATTCAGAAGTGCTTATAAGCAAAGAACTGGCAGCTAAGGAATACGGGCAGATATCCCTGGTCTTGGCCTCCGATAAAAACGATGCAGATATTGCGCCGGGCTGTTATGTGATAACTAAAAATGATTCACGCCATAATTTATTTCCCGACAGTTTCGGCTCCACCTATTTGGAAATTCCTGTTCCAATAACTTTTGAACTGGTACCCGGAAAAGAAACCAGCCTGGTTATTGATTTTGATTTGCGCAAAGCAGTCGTCCGTAATACTTCGGGAACAAGCAGTTACAGTTTCGTTAGTGAATTGGAACTCGAAAATGCCGTTAGGGTGATAAATGAGGAAACTGCAGGCACAATCGCCGGGACAGTATCAGCAAAAGATCTTGAAAATACCCATATATACGTGTATGTCTACAGAAAAGGAGAATTCAAAGCTTCAGTTGAGGGAACAGGAAACGGGAAGAGTAACATACTGTTTGCCAATGCTGTAACCAGTTCTAAAGTTGAAACCGATGGAAGTTATAATCTTCCGTTTATTGAAGAAGGAGAATACGACATCAGGCTTGCTTCGTTTAAGCGCAATACTGACAATGTATTTATTTTCAATGGCTTTTTAAACACAACCAGCAAAAGAACGGGAATGCTCCTTAACAATGTATCCGTTTCGGCCGGCTCTGAAACACAATTAAACATTGAAGTATTTTCTCCGTTTTAGAAAGTTAGGAAATATTTACTGAACAGACACTTATTTACCCGTTGATGAAAAGAGATTAAACCTGCGAATTAATCTCTTTTTTTATTATGTACTTTTCCCAGTTACTGCAGCGAACTGGAACAAAGAAACTTATACATGCTGGAGTTATAAGAGTCTTTTCCATTCAAAACTTCCGGCATTATTATATCATTCTTTAAAGTCAGTTCATAAATCATAGCGAAATTGGGATCCTTATAATATCCGATACTATTCAGCTTCTATATTTATTTGTAGTTTCTTCGTAGTTTCTTCGTATTAAATTCGCAAAAACGCGAATTTAATACGAAGTTAATGCGAAGTTACCTCGAAGTTGATCGGGGTTTAAAAAGGCGTAAGACTGATTTTGGACATAGATGAACCTGAAATGCAAACCTCTCTTTTATTAAATCAGTTGGATTTTTGCATAGCGCACTGCAGGTTTGAAAAAGAAATAACTACAAGAAAAAGCAGTTTGGGAGGACAACAAGAAAAAGCTGCCTCAAAACCTAATTTTGAGACAGCCTCTTTTTTACAATCCAGTTAGACTGAAAACTCTGTCCTGTTGCAGTTACTGCAGCTGGATCAACCCTTCTTTAATAGCATACTTAATCATATCGGCATTACTTTTAATGCCAAGCTTTTCAAAAATATGTTGTTTATGGGTTCCAACTGTTTTCACACTAATGAAAAGCCTTTCAGAAATTTCCCTTGTAGATTTTCCTTCTGCATATAGTTTTAGTACTTCAATTTCCCTTTCTGAAAGGTCATTTTTATTTTCCGATTCTTCTTCCGGGTCGAGGTAACCCTGTATAACCATTTCTGTTATATCGTCGCTCAAATATTTTTTCCCTGATACAACCGACTGAACAGCATCAATCAGCTGGCGGTAGGTGCAATTTTTCAAAAGATAGCCATCGGCACCGGCTTCCAGCACACCTTTAACGAACTGCCGGTCGGAGTGCATTGAAACCGCTATTATTTTAATGCCCGGGTCATCTCGTTTTATGTTTTTTGTAGCTTCAATTCCATTCATATTAGGCATCCCAATATCGATTAAAATCAGATCGGGTTTTAATTTCTTGGCCTTTTTAGTAGCCTCCAAACCATCCTTAGCTTCCCCAATAACTTCAATATCGGGGGCCGAAGAGATTAAATTTACCAACCCTTCCCTGAAGAGCTGGTGATCATCTGCTATTAAAACTTTTATTGTCATAATTTTAACCTTCTAAAGTTGGTAATATCACTGTTGCTGTTGTTCCAATTCCCAAATCCGTATTAATTTCCAGCCGGCCTTTAATACTATCGAGCCGTTCGGTTATGCTCATCAAACCAAAACCTCCGCTAGTGCCTGTTTTCTTCTTAATTTGTTTTTGAAATCCAATCCCATTGTCGCGTACGGAAATATAATAAAAATTTTTCTCTTTTTTCACTTCCAGTTCAATCAAATTAGCCTGTGCATGCTTAATTACGTTATTCAGCAATTCTGCAACGATTCTGTACAGGAAAATGTTGAATTCTTTTTTAATCCCAATCTGCAGGTCTTCCCCAACCAAAGAGGTGTCAATGCCATGTTTCCCTTCAATTTGTTCCAGCTTCCACTTGAAGGCCGACATTAAACCAAGCTCATATAAGATAGGCGGGCTTAAATCATAGGTTAAAGTACGTGATTCTGAAATTGCATTGTTTAGCAGATCGGAAGTTTCCAATAATGTTTTTTGGACATTTGGCGGATAATCGCCCTGCACAACAGATGAAAGCTTAATAAATGCAAGTGACAAAGTCTGCCCAAGGCTGTCATGCAGGTTTTCAGCAATTCTGCGGCGTTCTTTTTCTTCAACAAGGGTTAGCTCGGTATTCAGCTTTTTAAGCTTTTTCTGATAGTTCTTAATCTGGACTATACTTTTTTCAAGCGCGATTTCGTAATGCTTGCGCTTGGTAATGTCGTAACATCCTCCTCTGAAACCATAAAATTTACCGCTTTTATCGAAAGTGGAAAAACCACTTACCGATAGCCAGATTTTTTTATTCCCTTTAAGCTCCAGCTCAATTTCATAGTCTTTAAAGCTTGACTGCTCAAGGAAACTTGTTTCAATCGGATTCTTTTTTGCTTTACCCTGATCGAGCTGGAATAATGTTATAAAACTTTTCTCACCAACAATGTTATCAGGCTTCTCACCCAATATCTTTTCTATTACAGGACTGACATAGTTAAAGATCCCACGGGAATCAACCTCCCAGTAAAATTCAAGGGCATGTTCTGATATCTGCAGAAAGCGTTCTTCGCTTTGAAGGTATTTAGTAGTTTGATCTTTAATAAGTATCTCAAGACTTTCATTCCCTTTCCGCAACAAATCTTCGGCTTTTTTAATCCGAAGCACAACGTCGATCTGGGCCCTTAGTTCATCCTGGCTAAATGGTTTTGAAATGAAGGCATCGGCGCCGGCATTCAATCCTTTTGTTCTTTCCATTGGATTCTGCCCAAGTGCCGAAATCATCAGAATAGGTATGCGGCGGGTAACCGTGTCAGCTTTCAGATGAGCGCAAACTTCATAGCCATTCATCTCAGGCATTAAAATATCGAGTAATATAATTTCAGGATTTTCATTAACTGCTAAATCAATTCCTTCCTTTCCTGATGCAGCTTTTAAAAAAATAAAATCTGGATAGTGTAATTTAAATATTTGATTTAACAGTATTAAATTGATTTCGTTGTCGTCAATTGCCAGGATTTTTTTCATGAAAACTCCGGTTGATTTTAATGTGGGTTATTATTTTAATCTTTTGAATCTTAACTACTTCAAATAGTGAGCAAATTTATCTTTTTTTTTGGTAATGATCTCTTATGCTTATAAAAAAATAGGAATAAATTCCATTTGATCAGAATTTAATAATTCTATCAGCAGGTTGCACCTTAGGGTATCAGTCAATTGCTGATAGGAATTCAGTTTTTTAATACACTCAATTTCAGCAGCATATATAACCCCTTCAATTGGTAATCAAACTATTTTAGCCATTGATTTACAAACCTTATTTTTAAATACGATGAAGTGGACGCTTCAATTAGTCCTGTTCATTGCTTTAGTAAGCAATGCAGTAGGCCAGGACATCAACAAAGGCACTGTAGCCTTTTGCGAAAGTCCTGTAAACATTGCCCTTGATGAAGTAAATGAAGTTTTTATTGCTCCGCCTATGCGGGACAGTCAGCTCAAATCGGCTAAAAGTTCAACATCGAATTTTAAAATATCCTTTACCAATTTTCCGGAAGAGGCAAAACAGGCATTTCTATATGCCGTTTCTATCTGGGAGGAATTACTAAAATCGCCCATACCTATACACATTGAAGCCCGTTGGGAAACACTTGAAGGCAATATTCTTGCAAAAGGAAGTCCGGCAATATTTTATAACAACTTTAGCGGAGCGCCCATGCGCAATGTTTATTACCCGGTAGCACTTGCAGAAAAACTGAGCGGACGCGACATGAATGCAGGAGCTCCCGACATTATTTGTCGTTTCAGCAGCAAATACAACTGGTATTTTGGCATCGATGGAAAAACTCCTTCCACGCATTACGATTTAGTTAGTTCATCGTTGCATGAAATTACGCACGGATTAGGATTCTCAGGTTTTTTAAATGAAACGAACGGCAAGGGTTATTTTAACAATAGTAATGAGCTTCCCAGCATTTATGACTACTTTCTGTTTAATAACCAGGATCAGCAAATTTCAGATAAATCGCTTTTTAAAAGCAATTCCGATGAATTGTATAAACAAATTACTTCAGATAATGTAAAATTCTGTGCGGCTATATCGGTCGATCAGGAACAAAAAATGATTGACTGGATTTTCGCTCCACCTGTCTGGAATGACGGAACGAGCATTTATCACCTTAAAGGGTATGCTTACGGCGAGGAAAACGGGCTGATGTCGCCATATGCTGTAAAAGGGCAAGCCATCCATAATCCGGGCAATATAACATTAACCATTCTTGCTGAACTGGGATGGAAAACTGTGGATTTTGAATTTGATCCTATAAAGGATCTGGAAAAATCAGTAGCTGAATGGCCCCTTCAGGTTGGTATTAATGCTGATGATGATGAATTTAAAAACATCAGGGTTGTTTATTCGTTTGACGGATTTTCAACTGCAAAATATTCGGAGTTACTACCAAATGAAACAAGTGCCAATTATTTTGGAAACCTTTTATTTGACTTTTATTCCGGTAAAGTGGAATATTACATTGAAGCAACAACTTCCGATAATCGCACTTACAGGCATCCGGCTGAAGCTCCTTCCAAATCTTTTTCGATGAATATTGGTCCCGATTATTTTGTGCCTGATCTATACCACAATCCGGTAAAATTGTATACGGGAAATTTTAAAGAAATTGATCTGCTTGCTGAAGCTTCAGACAATATGGGCATTAAGAATATAAAGGTTGATTATAAAATTAATGGAAATTTACATGAATCAATCTATCTTTCAAATGAAGAGAAAAACGTTTTTTCCGGTATACTTCAACTCCCTTTTAAACCAGGTGAAAATGACCGTTTGGAATACCGGATAACTGCAGAAGATGTTTCAGCAAGAAATAATAAACGTTCTTATCCTGCCATCGGATTCCAGGAAATTAGGATATACTCACAATATGAACCTGTTACGAGTTATTCCACGACTTTTGAGAATGATTTGGATGATTTTGTAAATGCCGATTTTTCTGTCTCTCCTGTTAATGGATTTAAAGGAAGTTTACTTCATACTGCACCACCCTATCCTGTTTCAGTAATCGAAAACGATAAGGCAAATCTGATAGCCCAGCTTAAATATCCTTTAATAATTCAACAGGATGGGCTGCTTAAATTCGACGAAGTAGTATTGGTAGAACCTGGAGAACATGTAGATCAGCACAATGAACCGGTATTATATGATTATGTGATAGTTGAAGCCAGCAAAGACGGAGGCTCTACATGGCTTTCAATTAGCGAAAAATACAATTCAGGGAGTAATGACAACTGGTATTCTGCCTTCACTAAAAGTTTTTCAGGTAACACATCTACAGCCTTACCTCACGAAAGCATGTTTGTAAATCACACCATTAACTTAACAAAAAACACAGGTTTGGAGGCAGGGGATACGGCGATTTTTCGCTTCAGACTGGCTTCAGATAATTCGGTAAACGGGTTTGGATGGGCGATCGATAATCTTGAAATTCAGGAAAGTCAAAACGATCAGGAAGAGTTTTTAGCTGAAGACAATTACCTTTTGTATCCCAATCCTGCTAAAAACCATTTATTTATCGAGTGGCCTAAAAAAGATAAAAACACAAATCTTAATGTGATAATTACCGATCTGCTGGGCAAAATTATCCGCCAGGAAAATAATATTGAACCAACTTTTTCACCCAAAACAAAAATCGATTTAACTGATGTTAATCCGGGAATATACCTGGTAAGCATAAACCATGGCATGGAAGTATTAGCTACAAATAAAATAATTAAAAATTAATGACCAAATTTCTATTAAATTCTAATTTTTTAAACTAACCAAATGGAAACACTATTGTATGTAGTATTGGCTGCCGCTTCGGCAGGACTTATCACTTCGGCTGTTTTGATGTATAAAGTACTGACTTCAAAAAAAATTCAGTAATCATCAGACAAACTAAAGTTTAGCTGTTTAAATAAAAAAGCATGGTGTAATTTCATATTTTTGGTAATTCAAACTTTTAATCATTTAGTTTGTATACTAATTAATATTAAAATTGCACCATGCAAAAATTTTTCCTGTTTTTGTTTTTGCTGACGGTAACATTCTCTGCTACCAGTCAAAAGTTGTGGCAAAAGCTGGGTTATTCTTTACAGTACCCTGGGTGTTATGCATCAGACGAGATTGAAAAAGCATTTGTTCCTCCACCTGTTGAGTTTTTGAATCCGCTTAAATCGGTCGAAAAGAAATCGGAAATAATAGTTTCGTACAGCTTGTTTCCACAAGAAGCAAAAGTGGCATTTGAATATGCTGCAAGCATATGGGAGGGATTGATTGATTCGCCTGTACCAATTTATATACAGGCAAACTGGCGGGGTAAAGACGAAAATGTATTGGGTAGTTGCGGTCCTTCTGATTTTGAGAAAAATTTTAAAGGCGCTCCGCACAAGGAGATCTATTACCCTATTTCGCTGGCCGAAAAAATACAGGATGTTGAGCTAACAGGGCCTGATCGTCCTGATATGATAGCAGAATTCAATAAAGATATCACCTGGTATTTCGGGACAGATGGAAACACACCGCAGATGATGTATGACTTCGTTTCGGTTGTATTGCATGAGATAGGTCACGGACTTGGGTTTACAGGTTTTTTCTTTGCCCTGGACCTGACAGGAGGTTACAGCTGGTTCGACTGGGGCGATGCCACTTCATTTGACAGGCTGGTTGAAAACCGGGAAGGAGAACAACTTATCGATTCATTTATTTTTAAAAATCCGTCAGCAGAATTAAAAAGCCAGATGGTCTCAGGCAGTCTGTATGCCAACAGTCCGGTAGCGGTAGCTTTAGGCTCCCGGTCGAATCCCAGGCTTTATGCACCTTCTGAATGGGACGACGGTTCAAGCATCTATCATTTAAATGACGCCTCCTATCCATCAGGAACAGTTAATACTTTAATGACCCATTCATACGGAAGAGGAGAGGCTACTCATCATCCGGGGCCGGTAACACTTGGTATAATGGCAGATTTAGGCTGGAAAAATATGAAAATAGACCATATCCCGCTTAGAGACCAGGAAGTTGTCGGGCCTTTAAATTTTGAAGTTAAAATTACAAGCGATTACCCTGTTGACCTTTCCCGACTTTCTTTGGTCTTTTCTGTCGATTCATTTAGAACAACATCCGATTCAATTCCTCTTTTGCCCGGGGCATCAAATCTTTATGAAACAAATCTGCTTATTGAACCAGGCACAACAACATTGCAATATTATATAAGTGCTGCTGACACAATGAACAGGGTATTTACCTATCCAACAGAGGCTCCTGCTGACTTTTTTGCAGTTAATTTTGGTCCCGATGAAATATTACCTACAATTACCCATGAGCCTATACATTATTTCTTTGATACGGGTGATTCACTTGTTTTTACTGCCCGGGTAACCGATAATTTGGGTGTCGATACTGTATATGTAGAATATTCCATTAACGGAACAGAACAACAACCATTTGGACTTTCTCAAGATTCCGGTGCTTTCTATAAAGGCATCTTTCCACTAAACCGAAATCAACTGGAGGATAAGGATGAAATTTCCTATCATATTGTTGCAGTTGATGCGTCAAGTGCCGCTAATATCCGCAGGTATCCATTAAAAGACGAATTGTCATTTCCAATAGAAAAAATGCTTGATCCTGTTACTTCTTACAGCACCAGTTTTGAAACCGATACCAATGATTTCATTTTGTATGATTTTGACATTTATCTTGATGAAGGTTTTGATAACAAGGCTCTTCACAGCCCTCACCCCTACCCGAGCCCTGATGAGGATAATGTTGAGTTAAACTTTTCAACTGTCTTTAAGCATCCGGTAATTCTGAATGATAATGCAAATATGAGTTTTGACGAGATAGTGCTGGTTGAACCGGGGAACGATGGAACCGACTTTGGTGATTTCGAATTTTGGGATTTTGTTATTGTGGAAGGCAGTAAGGATAAAGGAGATTCCTGGTTGCCACTGGCTGACGGTTACGATTCAAGAGAACATCAGGTTTGGGAGGAAAACTTTTACAGCTCCATTGCAGATATGAATTCAACAACTGTTGGTTCAGCTGATTTATACATCCGAAATCGAATAGACATGCTCGCCAACGGGAATTTTTCTTCGGGCGACACAATACTTATCCGCTTCCGGTTATTTTCCGATCCTTACGCCCACGGCTGGGGCTGGGCTATCGATAATCTTCAGATTCAGGATCCGTTAGCTGATTCGGAATTAACTCTTTCACCCGGAAATATTCAGGTATATCCCAATCCATTTAAGGATTCCTTCAAAATTGCAGTTGAAACAAATGATTTTATTGACCTGCTGCAATTTGATATATATACTATGCATGGACAAAAAATAAAGTCGGTCGTATATAGCAATATAATTGGCACGGTAACAACTGAGATGAATATTGATAACGGAAAGGCCGGAATGTATTTAGTGGTGGTAAAAGAAAACGGCAGGCAGGTTTTAACAAAAAAAATAATTCGTAATTAAAATTAATGGCTATCTTTGCTTCCATATTGAAAGAAAATGAACTCATTAATTAATAATATATATTTTTATTGGTATTTTTATTTTGGTTCTGAAAGCGGGATCAACCAGTAGAATAGTGTTATTTATTTAAGATATTTTACTAAAGGTCCCGGAAATTCCGGGGCCTTTTTTATTCATAAAAAGTACAAATGAAGGTAACTATAATCGGGTTGGGATTAATTGGTGGTTCACTTGCAAAAGACTTGCGACTGGCAAAGTTTGCGGATGAATTTATCGGAATAGAAACCAGTGAAGTTCATGCACAGCAAGCTTTAGAACTTGGTTTGGTTGATCGGATTGAGTCGCTTGAGGCAGGAATTAAAGATACTGATCTGATAATTATTGCTATACCGGTGGATAAAGAACTGGAGGTACTACCTGTGGTTCTCAGCGGAATCGATAAAAATACTACTGTAACAGATATGGGCTCAACCAAGAAAGTTATTACCAGTTTGGTTGATAATCATCCCAACCGGAAGCAATTTATTCCGGCCCATCCCATGTCAGGCACTGAATATTCAGGTCCGCATGCAGCAGTTGAAGGATTATTTAAGGGAAAAATCACCATTGTATGCGATCATGAAAGTTCAGGTCCTCAGCATCTGGCACTTATTGAAAAAATGTTTCAGGCATTGGAAATGAACATTGCATACATGTCTTCCGATGAACAGGATCACAGTACAGCATATGTATCGCATTTACCTCATGCTGCAGCATTCGCATTGGCCAATGCAGTTCAGGATAAGGAAGACCGGAACATTATATTTGATCTGGCAAGTGGTGGTTTCAGGTCGACGGTGCGACTTGCAAAAAGTTCATGTTCGATGTGGAAACCTATTTTTGAACAAAACGATCAATATGTGGTTGATTCGCTCGATGAATATATACGCCACCTGCAACAATTTCGCGATTCAATTAAAAATAAACATTTTGATGAGTTGGAGAAGCTAATTATAAGTGCCAACAAAATACGAACGATTCTGGATGGAGACCATCCGCATTTTATAAAAAACGAAGAAAAAATTATAAAACTTTATACGAAACAGCAATGAATGCAACACTTGAAATAAACGCGATAAAAGAATGGCTGCCACACATTAATAATCCATTATTGATTTCAGGCCCATGCAGCCTTGAAACTGAAAAGCAGACAATTGAAACTGCAAAACTTCTGGCCAAAGATCCCCGGGTGTTTGTCTATCGTGGAGGAGTATGGAAACCACGTACCCGTCCGGGATCATTCGAAGGGGTTGGTTCCATAGGACTAAAATGGCTGCAACTTGTAAAACAGGAAACAGGCCTGCCGGTTGGTACAGAGGTGGCCAATGCCCAGCATACAGAAGAAGCTTTAAATGCAGGCGTTGACATAATATGGATAGGAGCCCGTTCAACTGCAAGCCCTTTTGTGGTGCAGGAAATAGCCGACGTACTGAAAGGCAGTAATGCTGTTGTTATGGTTAAAAACCCGGTAAATCCTGATGTGCAATTATGGTTGGGCGCAATAGAAAGGGTTTACCAGTCGGGAATTAAGAACATTGTGGCCATTCACCGCGGATTTACCCCGTTTAAAGAAACCATCTACCGCAATTATCCCAACTGGACAACAGTGATTGAATTACGACGTCTGATGCCTAATTTACCCATTATATGTGATCCCAGCCATATAGCTGGTAAACGTGAATATTTATTCGAAATAGCACAAAAAGCCTTTGATATGGGTATGGAAGGATTAATGCTTGAATCTCATATCGATCCGTCATGCGCATTGAGCGATGCAGCTCAGCAACTTACTCCTGCAGAACTTGCCAGGCTGCTCGACAGATTGGTTATCAGGCATGCAACTGCCAATAATCCTGAATTCGAAAACCGGTTGGATATGCTTCGCAGCCGTATCGATGCGATCGATTCTGAATTGCTTGAAATGCTGTCATCGCGTGTGGAGATAGTTAAACAAATAGGGCAATACAAAAAGGAAAATAATGTTACTGCACTTCAAATCAACAGGTGGAGCCAACTTATGGATAATCGTGTAAACATTGGGAAAAAACTGGACCTGAATGAGACCTTTGTTAAAATATTGTTTCAACTTATACATGAGGATTCAGTGCGCATGCAAACAGAAATCATGGATACTGAATAGAAACTTTTTTAATGCGCTCGATTATACGGATCATCGATTTTTCTATGGAAGGAAATTGAAGAATTTCCTTCCCAATATAAATAAAAATTAATGCCTTTTTCGAATAGGTGTTATCGGACGAAAGCATGTGTTTGTTTAAACGATATGCCTCTCTGGTGCGACGCTTAATTAAGTTTCGTGATACAGCTTTCTTATAAAGTTTTTTACTTACCGCAAAAGCAGCTTTTGCAGGAAATTCGCCCGGAAAGTCACTATCAATATAAACTACCTTATAGGGGTAGACCAAAAAAGAAGACCCTTCAGTAAAGAGTTTATCTATTATTATTTTACTGCATAGCCGCTCTTCTTTTTTGAATCGAAAGCGAGCTTTTTCATCTATTTTTCCTGAAGGATTTTCCATAAAAATTAAAAAAAGCCATCCGCCGCAAAGGCGAACAGCTTTAGGCCTGTATTATTAATTTCTTTAAGCGTTTTTATTTTCTTTCTTAATATACTGCTCAAGTGCCATAGTCATAGAGGGCGCCTGGGCAGTTGGAGCTTCAATATCGAGCCGTAAGCCTGCCTCCCGGACAGCCTGTGCAGTAGTTGGACCAAAGCATGCAATACGTGTTTCATTTTGTTCAAACTCAGGAAAGTTCTGGAATAATGATTTTATTCCTGAAGGACTGAAAAATACCAGAATATCATAATTTACCTCCATAAGATCCGAAAGATCGCTTCCAACCGTACGGTACAATATAGCCTTGGTGTATTTAAACCCGCCTTTATCCAGTAATTCAGGTATTTCCTGTTTGTGAATGTCTGACAGGGGCACGAGAAAAGTTTCATCCTTGTGCTTTTTCATTACTGTAATCAAATCTGAAAACTTACCGTTCCCGTAAAAAATCTTCCGTTTACGATAAACAATGTATTTCTGAAGGTAATAGGCTGTTGCTTCTGATATACAGAAATACTTCATTGAATCGGGGATGATAAGCCTTAATTCATGACTGATTCTGAAAAAATGATCAATGGCAGTGCGGCTGGTAAAAATTACGGCTGAATGATCCAGAATATGGATTCGTGTTTGCCGGAACTCTTTTGCCGGGACCCCTTCAACCTGAATGAATGGCCTGAAGTCAATTTTTATATTGTTCTTTTCAGCCAAATCAAAATAAGGCGATTTTGCCGTCGATGGCTTTGGTTGAGAAACCAGAATACTCTTGATTTTCAAATTGCTCTTCTTTTTGTTTAACACTTCCTCATTCTTATACCACGAGAATCTTATACAGTAAAACCAAGGGTAAAAATTCAAGGGTACAAAAGTATAAAAACAGATAAAATATTGAAAATTGTTTCCTTATTAATATTATAAATCCTCTAAAAACCAATAGTAAATAGAGAAAAAGCACAATAATCATACCTGCAGTTACAGGAATATTTTCCTTCCCATATGGGTAAAATGCAATTACTGCAACCAAAGGTAACAGAATCAAACCTGCCACACGTTTAAAGTTATTGGCATTGAAAAGGTACTCTCCCGTTTCGCTCTTTTTTCTTATGAGCGCACCCATAAACCGGTATATTGTATTCTTGACCATAAAAAAGAATACTATGAATGTCAGGCAAACCAAGTACAGAAAAAAGTTCTGATAAGGAAGGTCAATCCCGAAATAATTTAAAACCTGAAAGGCAAATATTGCAAAGACCAGATAAAAAAGTACATCGAGCTGAAAAGCGCCATAAAAATGTGAACTATTCTTCTCCTGGTACATCCGCAATGCTGTAGAATAATTTACTGTAGATTGAAAAATATTAGTCATGTATTTATTCCAGGTGGTTCTAACCGAAGCAAATAATGCCACAGATACCAAAAGCATTAGGGTAATCCAATCATAACTGTAAAAATTAATCGGTCGCTGGGGTAAATGTAATCCCTGATCTGTGCTTACCATTGCTACAAGATTCACCTCATTACGAGTCTCAATGAACTTCGAACCTCCTACCATCAGGTTTTGTTCACGTTGCCTTATGGACTTCCTGATCGGGGGCGACTTAAATATCCTTTCCGTATTAGTTGATCTTTCCCTGACCTGTATATCTTCCAATGAAACCGTTGTCGAACGATCAATTTTTAAGCCTTCTGATTCAGGCAATGCAATTAGATCATTTAAAGGTTTCAGGTCCTTTATGCTATCTGGCTGATATGTGTAGTCAAGATTCATATTTTCAGGATACAAAGATACCAATTGATCAATCAAAACAGTAAATTATAGCATTAATTTCATTTGTAAGCAAACGTAAAAAAGCCGGCTCTAAAAAGAACCGGCTTTAACTTAACCCCCACACCCCTCTAAGCTTCAGTTAACTGTAATTTCATACGTATAATTATTATATTCATTGGCAAATACGATCTGGTATTCACCAGGAATAAGATTTGATAAATCCAGCCCTTCATGTACGGCAAATTCAGGTTCTATCTTTTTGTGATACATCTGGAAAGTTCCATCGTATACATAGAGATCCATAGCTTCCATCGGAAAATTCAGGAATGACATCATCCACATGTTACCCTCGGTTTTAATATGAGGTTCCCTTATTTTTCTGGTATCTTCAACATATACCTCACCTCTTTCAATTTTAAACCATGCTTCGTTGGTTTCATTACCTGAATAAACCGACAAACGGTATTTTCCATCCTCCAAACCCGAGAAATCATATTTCCTTTGGTAATTTGCAATTGGATCAGTTAACTTTTTATAAAAAACCACTTCATTGCGATCATTTATTACATCAACTTCAACTTCAGTTTCCGAACTTTTTAAAATCTCCACAAAAGCACTTTCATTTCCAGCGGATTTCATATTCAGACTTACATTACCTGATGCATAAGCAAATGCTGGTACCAGAAATACTGCTATTGCCATAATTGTTGTTTTCATTGTTTTCATCGTACTAATTTTTTAATTTATAATTTTTAATCTATTTCTTTATTCACATCAATAAGAAGGAAAAAGTGCGTTTTTTGTTCATTTATTTAAAATATATATTAAACAATTATGTTTTTATGCTTATAAACATATGAATATTAGGTTTATATATTATTGTTAATAAATGTTAAATATATTTTTCTTCCCTAAAAATTATCAAGCAGCATCTCCTAAGCATTAAATCACTTCGAAATCGTGCTTATAAACTCTATTTTTTCTACATTTGAGAAACGAAATCAAAAAGTAATGGCAAATCATGCGTTATCACAACTTTATACCCAGGCTTTTCAAAAAAATTGGGATAAACCGGCTTTTTCAGATTACGAAGGCAAAGATTTTAGTTACAGTGAAATTGCATCCACAATAAAATCGCTGCATTTGTTTTACCAGCTCTCGGGGCTGCAGCGCGGCGATAAGATTGCTGTGCTGGGCCGCAATTCAGCTCATTGGGGGGCCGTATTCCTTTCAGCCATTTCAGCAGGAATAACCATTGTGCCTATTCTGCCCGACTTTAATGAAAGCAATACTAACCATATAATAAACCATTCGGAGGTGAAATTGCTGTTTGGTGCGAAATCGCTGCTTAATAAAGTTAATTCTAAAAAGGCTGCAAAACTTATAGCCGTTTTAGTTTTAGAAGATTTCTCACTGGAGGCAGCCAAAGACAAAAACATTGAATTTAAGCTGAACGACGCATTCGAATATTATAAGAAGAATAAATTAAAAAAAGAGAGTTTTCAATTTGAAGAATGGAAAAAGAAAGACACCTGCATTATTTCCTACACATCGGGAACTTCAGGATTTACAAAAGGAGTGATGATTCCTGAGCGAAGCCTGGTTTCCAATATCATATATGCCCGGGAACATATGCCGCTGCAGCCGGGTCATAAAATTGTTTCGTTCCTTCCAATGGCCCATGTATACGGATTATTATTTGAATTTTTATTTCCGGTAACATTAGGTTGCCATATTACTTTTCTGAGCCGGATACCTTCGCCGGCTGTCATAACCAAAGTTTTCGGGGAAGTAAAACCTCATCTTATTCTATCGGTGCCGCTTGTTATTGAAAAGATTTACAAAAAAAGAATTCTGCCTTCAATAGAAAAACCTTTAATTAAGGTTCTGCTAAAAACTCCGGGCCTCAGGAATAAAATTCTGAATAAGATTAAAACGAAGCTTACAGAAACATTTGGTGGAAGGTTTTTTGAGATTGTAATCGGGGGAGCCCCGCTCAGCGCTGATGTGGAGAGCTTTTTCCGTAAAATAAACTTTAAATTCTCAATCGGCTACGGCATGACAGAATGCGGGCCGCTTATCAGCTACGAAGCATGGGATAAAACCATGCCAGGTTCCGCAGGACGTCTGGTTGACCGCATGGAAGTGCGAATCGATTCGGAAGATCCGTACAATGTTGTAGGCGAAATACAGGTACGTGGAGAAAATGTAATGACTGGCTATTATGAAAATGAGCAGGCCACAAAAGAAGCATTTACCGACGATGGATGGCTGAGAACCGGCGATCTTGGGGTTATCGATGAAAACAATTTCATTTATATAAGAGGCAGATCGAAGAACATGATCCTTGGTCCATCAGGTCAGAACATTTATCCTGAAGAGATTGAAGCGCGGATTTCAAACATGAGTTATGTTGCTGAATGTGTGGTTACCGAACGTGCAGGAAAACTTATTGCCAAAGTATATCCTGATTTAGAAGCCATGGATGCGCATCATGTTTCTGAAGACAAACTTAAAGAGATCATGGAAGAAAACCGGAAAAAAGTGAATTCAGAATTGCCAAAATATGAGCAAATCAGCTCGTTTGAGTTGGTGGACGAAGAATTTGAAAAGACTCCCAAAAAGAACATAAAAAGGTTTAAATACGTATAGAGTCAATAAAAAGCAACTATTCGGTAAACTATCCGGACCATTTGAAAACATAGGCTGCAGGATAAAATATAATTATGAATCAATCGAAACCTGAAAAAACTAATCATCCTTCAACACGTTTATTGTCGCTCGATTTCTTTCGTGGGGCAACAATGTTTCTCCTTGTAGCAGAAAGTACTGCGCTTTGGAATGTATTGGTACAGGAACCGGTTGCCGGTTCATTCCTTGAACCGTTCTTTCGTCAGTTTCACCACCACCCATGGGATGGCTTACGATTTTGGGATCTGGTTCAGCCCTTCTTCATGTTTATTGTAGGAGTAGCTATGCCCCTTTCCTATGCAAAAAGGGTAAGCCGGGGCGAATCACGACAAACAATCACCCGTCATATTTTGAGAAGATGCCTATTACTGCTGGCTTTCGGAGTGGGTCTGCACTGCGTCTACAAAAGGCAGCTCGTGTGGGAACTGTGGAATGTATTGACTCAACTGTCGGTAACAATTCTTATTGCCTATTTATTGATGCGGTATAAACCTTCAGCACAAATACTGGCATCAGTGGGGCTTCTGCTACTAACCGAAATGGCCTACAGGTTTTTCCCGCTCGAAGGATTTGACCAGCCCTTTACCAAAGATCATAATTTTGGTACCTGGATGGACCTGGTGCTGATGGGAAAAATTAATGCCGGAGGAGGTTGGGTAGCCATTAACTTTATTCCAACAGCGGCCCATACCATATGGGGAGTATTGGCAGGTAAGTTGTTGCTTTCAAAAGGAACTGCCTGGTCCAAAATTAAAAACCTGGCATATGCAGGTGTAATTATTCTTATAGCAGGTTATTTGCTTCACTTCACTTCGGTAACGCCTATAATAAAAAGAATTTCCACTTCTTCATTCGTGCTGGTTTCAGGCGGATGGTCACTTCTGGTCCTTGCATTTAGCTATTGGTTCATTGATGTTAAGAAAATCAACGGCTGGATATTTCCTTTTATAATAATGGGAATAAACCCGATTTTTATTTACCTGTTTTCGCAAACTGTGGGTGCCCAATGGTTCAATGGCTTTACAGCTATTTTTACCAAGGGCATTTTAAGCTGGATCAATACACCTGAATTTTGGATGAACCTGATCACTTCACTCACTATTCTAGCGCTCGAATGGTTATTGTGCCTTTATTTATACCGAAAAAGGATTTTCTTTAAAATATAAATCCTTAATTTTACTAGTAAATTTAAATCAACGATTATGAAAAATACTTCCCGCAGAAATTTTTTAAGGACAACTGTGGCTGCTGCCGCAGGTTCAATGCTCGTTTCACCGGCCTTTGCCGGCATGGCTTTTAAAAAATCGCCGTTTAAGATTTCATTGGCTGAGTGGTCGCTGCATAAAACACTGTTTGCCAAAGAAATGACAAACCTCGAGTTTCCACGTGTGGCCAAAGAACTTGGGATTACAGGTGTGGAATATGTTAATCAGTTTTTTAAAGACAAAGCTAAAGACAACAGCTACTTAACTGAATTAAAAAACATCTGCAAAAATGAAGGTGTTGAAAGCGTACTTATCATGTGTGATGGGGAAGGCATGGTCGGCCATCCTGAAAAGGCAGAACGTGAGAAAACGGTAGAAAACCATAAGAAATGGATTGATGCAGCTAAATTTCTGGGGTGTCATTCCATCAGGGTCAATGCAGGAAGCCAGGGCAGTTACGAAGAACAGCAGAAGCTGGCTGCCGATGGTTTGCATATGCTTTGCGAATACGGCGACACACAAAAGATTAACATCCTCGTTGAAAATCATGGCGGCTGGTCGAGCCATGGTGAGTGGCTGGCCGGTGTTATGGAATTAACCGATCATAAAAGGGTTGGAACACTCCCCGATTTTGGCAACTTTATCATAAACCGGCAAACTGGAGAAGAATTTGACCGCTATAAGGGGGTGGAATTGCTGATGCCCTACGCCGAAGGAGTAAGTGCCAAATCGCATGCCTTTGATAGCCAGGGTGACGAAACCAAGTCCAATTACTATAAACTCATGAAAATCGTTAAAGATTCAGGATACAAAGGTTGGGTGGGTGTTGAATATGAAGGTAGTGAGCTTCCTGAAAAAGAAGGAATTATTGCCACCAGAAAATTACTTGAAAAAGTTTTCACTCAACTGGGCTGACATCGGCTCTGCATAAATCTAACCGTAACCGGTTGAACAGTTCGTTCAAAGAAACCGTTCCGAAAAAATAATCCGGAACGGTTTCTTTGTATAACGCCTGTGCTGACTGCCGCTATCGTCTTTTCTTCCTTTGGCATTGCCTTTTCCTGTACTATAATTACCGTTTAATTATCTTCTTCTTCTTTTTTTGCTGAAAGTACTTTTAGCTTTTCGCTTCAGGAAGTTGTTTCTGTTCATACTATTCGACCGGGTAATGTTACTTTTGTTTATCCTCCGGTCGGGAATAGCAGAGAATATGATTCCCATGGATGCCTGCAGGGTTGCCGAAATGGCACTTGTTGGTTCCATCCTTGGCACTTCATCTACATTAACATAGTTGTAGTTTGGAACACCGTTTACAATGTCGGAATTAATCAGGGAGGCAGTCGCATCGAAATACAAGTCAAACCGGTCCGACAGGCGATAAGTGGCCCCTAAACCGGCACCCCCTGTTATTCCGGATGATTTTGGGTATTCACTGTTTTTTGTTCCCCGGGAATGTAAAACGCCGACTTCGTACTTAACGCGGTGAACCGGGTTATCGAAAGTAAAATCTGTACCTGTAAAGGCAACTCCTCCAAAGTATTTCATAAAGAAATTCAGTTCTTTGCTGTACGACAAAAAATACCACCTGGCGGTACCCAGTATTTTCATGATATGTGTATCGTAAATCAGGGGCTCATCGGGGTATCTGTTTGAAATGGGCATGGGGTTATATTTCGATAGAAAAAAATTATACAATGGAGCAGTGGGTGTATAGCCCGCATAATTGTCGTATCCGAACTGAACCCCCATTTCAAAGGTGCGGGAAAAAGGTGCAATAATTTCAAGCTCTGCCCCGGGTTTGAATACAGGTTTGAAGTCCTGACTTCCCGGATAAGAATTAACTATTGGGGGTGTTATTTCCTTTTTACTTACCTCATTTAAAAAAATGCCGCTGTTTGCACTTACCCGGTACCTTATTACCTGGGCGGTTCCTGTTTCAAAAAGCATAAAAACAAGGAACAGTAGTGTTAGGTTGCGTTTCATGATTTAATATTAAGTTGGTGGCATGAAGATATTATTTTCTTTTACGAAAACCCAACCTTGAAGTAAAAATTTACCTCCGCTGCTTTACTTCATCGGCATTCACCACCTTAAACAGCTTGTCAGAACGCCTGAGTTTCACACCCACCGGGACAGATATATACTGTCCTTTGAGCCCTTCCTCCACAGCTTCCATTTCCACCCTGATTTCATTTACAGCTGTTTGATGCACTCCGGTTGTTGGACCAGTAATAATGATTTCCTCACCGGTTTTCAGATTCTGGGTTTCAAGTTTAAATTCTGCAACATTTATATTGGTGAAATAATTTGTGCACTTTCCAATGTAGATTTTTCGTTTGGTAGCAAGCGATCCGTAATTGGCGCTCCATTCGCCCAGTCGCTGCCCCAGGTAATAGCCATCCCAAAATCCACGGTTAAACACGGCGGAAAGCCGTTCGTCCCATTCGGTAATTTTTTCTTCGGTAAATGTACCACTAAGGTAAGCTTCCACAGCTTCATGGTAGCATTGCACGGTTGTTTTCACATACTCGGGTGAACGGGCACGCCCTTCGATTTTAAGGACCGAGACTCCGGCATCGAGGATCTTGTTTAAAAAATGAATGGTCTTTAAGTCCTTGGGCGACATGATGTATTCATTGTCGATCTCCAGTTCAGCCCCGGTTTCCTTATCGGTAACGGTATAGGCACGGCGACAGGTCTGCAAACAGGAACCCCTGTTGGCTGAAGAGTTCATTTCATGCAGACTGAGGTAACACTTCCCGCTGATTGCCATGCACAAAGCACCGTGCACAAACATTTCGAGCCTGACAAGTTCCCCGGAAGGCCCTTTGATCTGGTGCTGCTTAATCTGGTTGCTGATTTCCCACACACGCCCAATGTTCATTTCACGGGCCAAGACTACTACATCGGCGAACTGCGCATAAAACTTTACTGCATCAAAATTGGTGATGTTTACCTGGGTTGAAATATGAACCTCCAACCCTATGGAACGGGCATACATGATTACCGAAATATCGGCGGCAATTACTGCTGAAACACCTGCCTGCTTTGCAGCATCGAGTACTGCATGCATTTGATCGGCTTCGGTATCGAATATTTCAACATTCAGGGTAAGATAGGTTTTCACCCCTTTTGCTGATGAAATTTCAACAATCTTTCTCAGGTCATCGAGCGAAAAATTATTTGCTGAACGCGACCGCATATTCAGGTGCTCCACACCAAAATATACCGACCCGGCTCCCCCCTGTATGGCTGCCATTAACGATTCGTACGAACCTACCGGCGCCATTATTTCTATCTCCCTTCGTTCCATTGCTTTTCAAAATTTTAACCGCCGCAAATGTAATTATTTTATAGTAGGTATAATAGTTGAAAATTCAACTTAGTACTTTGGCAATAAATTGGTTAATTTAGTAATATGGCTTTTGAAAATGTAAGTTGCAGTTAAGTTTCCATGGGACTTTGGGGACCTTTGGGACTGCCATTCCAACAATATTTTGCCTATAACGGGACAGTTTTGCAGGATACCGCCAATTGATTAGCAAATGTATGTATTTAATAATATCCTTAAAGTAATTCATCCGGCAAGCCTGTGTTTTTTATTTACCCTATATTTGCATGAAATTTACAACGATTGATCAATGAATAATCCGAAAGTAAGGGTACGTTTTGCCCCAAGTCCTACCGGTCCGCTGCATATGGGCGGTGTACGCACTGCGCTGTTTAACTACCTGTTTGCGAAAAAACACGGGGGTGATTTCATCCTCAGGATAGAGGATACCGACCAGAACCGTTTTGTACCGGGCGCTGAGGAGTATATTGCAGATAGTCTGAACTGGTGCGGCCTGAGCCCGGTAGAAGATCCCGCAAGAGGAGGCAAATATGGCCCTTACCGTCAGAGTGAGCGCAAGAATTTATACCGGAAATATGCCGATCAGCTGGTGGAATCGGGCTGGGCATACATTGCCTTTGACACAACCGAAGAGATTGAGCAGCTTCGCAAAGATGCTGAAGCGAAAGGTGAAACCTTCTCTTATGGAATCGGAACTAGGGAGAGTCTGAATAATTCATTAAAATTATCGCAAGAGGAAGTTCAGCAGAAATTAGATAATAATGAGTCTTACGTTATCCGGTTTAAAATGCCTAAAAATTTGGATGTTACTGAAAACGACATCATCAGGGGCAGTGTAACGTTTAACACGACTAAAAGCCTTGACGACAAGGTGCTGTTCAAATCGGATGGTATGCCTACCTATCATCTTGCCAATGTTGTGGATGATCATTTAATGGAGATAACACATGTCATCCGCGGTGAGGAATGGCTGCCGTCGCTTCCGCTGCATGTATTGCTGTACCGTGCCTTTGGCTGGGATGATACTAAACCGCAATTTGCACACCTGCCGCTTATATTGAAGCCAACGGGTAAAGGCAAGCTCAGTAAGCGCGATGGAGACAAAATGGGCTTTCCTGTATTCCCGCTTGAATGGAAAGATCCCTCAACGGGAGAAATTTTCCGCGGTTACCGTGAAGACGGATATTTTCCGGAAGCATTTATTAACCTGCTGGCATTACTGGGATGGAATCCGGGCACCGAACAGGAATTCTTCTCACTGGAAGAACTGGCAGAGGCATTCAGCCTGGAGCGCGTGGTTAAATCGGGTTCCCGGTTCGATCCTGAAAAGGCTAAATGGTTCAACAAACATTATTTTCAACAAAAAACGGTAAGCGAATTGTCCAAACTTTTTAAACCGGTTCTGTCAGAAAAAGGGATACTTGCTGATGATAAAAAAATAGAAAAGGTGGTTTCCGAGATCAAGGAACGCTGCGAATTTGTATCCGACCTTTGGGAGCAGGGAAGTTTCTTTTTTGCAGAACCTGTAACTTATGATGAGCAGGCAGTGAAAAAGCGCTGGAAAGCGGAAACACCAGAACAGCTTTCAGAAATAAATACACTTTTTGAAAAGGTAGATGACTGGACTGCCGCCTCTATAAAAGAAAGCTTCTCGGCATTTATGAATGAAAAAGGCTGGAATTTCGGCGCCATCATGAACCCCTTGAGGCTTTGTCTGGTGGGAGGGAATATGGGTCCTGATCTGTTTGTAATTTGTGAAATTTTAGGAAAAGAAGAGACGGGTTCAAGAATAAACAAGGGGATAAAAGAAATTAGCTGAAACGTTTTTGGTAAAAAGCATTGATCCGAACATTCGGTGCACAAAATCGTTTTACTGTTGATTACTATCGGATTTAATAATATATCCTGGTGAAACCTAATTTTAAGAATGAACAGCCTTCCCCGTAATGTGTGGATACTCACCATTTCGCAAGCGCTTTTACTCTCAGTAAGTTCACTTGTGGTTTTTGTTGGTGGACTGGTAGGGACTAAACTTGCACCTCTGGAAAATCTGGCAACACTGCCTGTAGCCAGTATTGTTGTTGGAACCGCTGTTACTATTCCGCCGGTTACGCTGCTGATGAACACCATTGGCCGGCGAAAATCGTTTTTTGTGATTGGCATTTTTTCAATTTTTGTGGCATTGCTTGCAGCATATTCCATTTCCATTTCCCACTTCTATCTATTTTGTCTGAGTACTTTTTTGCTGGGCGCAATGTATTCATGCGTGATGCAATTCAGGTTTGCAGCAATGGAAAGTGTACCGGAGAAATTAATACCAAAAGCAGCGTCAATGGTTTTGGTTGGCGGTATTGCAGCGGCATTTATAGGACCGGAAATCGCTATGTTGGGTAAAGATATCCTGAACAAGGAATTTGCAGGATCATTTGTTTTGATGACTGCTCTTTTTGCTATAGGCCTGGCATTTTTATTTTGGTTCAGAAATCCTGTAGCCAGGGAAAAGAATGAAGGAGATCATCAACGACCGTTAAAAGAAATTATAAAACAACGGGTGTTTTGGGTGGCCCTGTTAAGCGCTACCATAGGCTACGCGGTTATGAGTTTTATTATGACCGCCACCCCGGTAAGCATGCATGTAATGGACGGCCATTCTCTGGGACACACCAAATGGGTGATCCAAAGCCATATAGTTGCCATGTTTTTGCCGTCACTAGTTACTGCGTGGATTATCAAAAAACTGGGGGTGTCAAAAATGATGATCCTTGGTTTAATTGCTTACCTTTTTTGCATCGCCATTGCATTTGCCGGAAAACAGTTTGGCAACTACTGGATTTCACTTGTGCTTTTGGGTGTTGGCTGGAACTTTCTGTTTATCGGGGCAACTACTTTGCTCCCGCTCACTTACAATCCCAGCGAACGCTTTAAAGTGCAGGCAGTAAATGATTTTGTTATTTTTGGAACACAAGCAGTTGCATCCCTGTCGGCGGGCTGGTTTATTTTTGCAGTTGGCTGGGAAAACCTGTTACTTCTAACTCTGCCATTTATTGTTTTCCAGCTTATTGTTGTTTTCAGCTGGAAAACGCCGGATGCCAGCAAGAAGGTGAAAAGAACAAAAATTATAAACTAGCTGGCCGTATAAAATATACTGACATATTTATTCCAGTTCAGTCCGTTCTTTTAGGCTTTATTCAGGCGAATCAGCTAAAAAATACTTATTCACACTTCAAACTTTCCACCGGATTCTTCGTAGCCGCCTTCCAGCTCTGCCAGCTCACAGTCAGCATTGCAATTCCAAGCGCCAGTAGTCCGGCCAGGGCAAAAATCCACCAGCTCAAATTGATTTTGTATGCAAAGCCTTCGAGCCAGCGGTACATGGCGTACCATGCAAGTGGGATTGCCAGCAAAAAGGATACAAATACCCATTTCATTAAATCCTTGTTTAACAATGTCAGCACCTGTAGCAATCCTGCACCATTTACTTTCCGTATACCTATTTCCTTTATGCGTTGCTGAGCAGTTAACAGCGACAGAGCCAACAACCCTATGGAACAGATAAACAGGGAGATGACAGTAAAAATTGTAAGCAGGCCGGATTGAAGAAGTTCAGTATGATAAACTTTTTGATACATTGCTTCAACCGGTTCATAATAAAAAGGATATGCAGGGAATAATTCATTCCACACTTCTTCCAGGTCGGTAAGGGCTTGTTCCCTCATTCCCGGTTTATATGAAACCACAAAATTCAGAAGCCATAGGTTGTCGCGCTTAAACATTACCAGGGGATTAACTTTTTTCTTCATACTTGAGAGGTGAAAATCATTGACAACCCCAATTATTTTTCCTTCTGGTATTTCAATTCCCGGTGATGTAAAATTTAATTTAAATCCTTTTCCAATGATTTCACCAGGATTGGAATAACCTAAGAAATGCATGGCGGTTTCATTTATAATGTATTCACCTGAGCCTTCAATATCATTGTTTTTCTCAGTAAAGTTGGTGCCACCAAGAAACTCCAGATTAAAAATACTTGCGAACGAGTAATCACATGGAAAGACTCCAATGCGGTCGGCCTGCAGGCCCTCTTTAACCGGACGTCCTTCCATTTCAAAAGGGAACATGTCGTTGGCCTCTCCACCCGGGGGTTCAAGCATGGCAGATACCGATTCAATGGTATGGAATTTCAGTAATTCATCCTTAAACAGTTCAAATTTCTGCTGAACATTTGCATGGACCGATTCAACACAGATGATGTTACCTTCTCCGGCTCCCATTGAATGGGAGAATGCATATTTGTTTTGACGCGTAATAAATAGAATAGCTATAATAAGCACAATAGCAAACGTGAATTGCGCAACAATTATCTTTTTGCTTATAAATATGCCCCCCAGATTAAAAGACTTATTATTTGTTGCCGGCATTAATTTGTCGAACTGCTGTTTCAAATAAGGTTGCAATCCAGCCAATAAACCCAAAAATACAAACAACAAAAGGGCAATGATTATTATTGTAACGTTTCCTTTAAAAAGGCTGAAGTCATAACTGTTCAGAAAAAGTGGTATTGCAGATACAGCAAATAAGGCAGTCAATACAACTGCGACAGCAAGTATTATAAGGCTTTCGCAGGCAAAGTATTTCAGATTCATAAATTTATGGGCGCCTAAAACCCTGTTCATTGCAAAAAATTTTGAATAGAAACCAGCCATTCCCAAATTCAAACTTGCATAGTTGCTGATAGAAATGAGCAATAAGATAACAGCAGCAATGGCAAGTACATAAATATTGATCATATTGCCATTTGATTCAATTTCCCTCAATTTGTCGGAATGCAGATGTATATCGGTTAGTTTTTGCAGGTAAGCCCTACCCTCAAATTGTACTGACTGCTGGTCGATATGTTCCTTAAAAAAAGAAGGATATCCCTCTGTTATATTTTGAACAGAAGCATGTTGTGCAAGTAATAAGTAAACCCATGCCCACCCTTGGAATTGTCTGTTCACAGGGGTGGCAATGAGAACGGGATGAAAATGGCTGTTGTGAGGAAAATCTCTCATCACACCCTTAACAGTATAATCCGTTTGTTCACCATAAAACTGACCGGCAGGGATAGAGATGATTTCGCCAGTAGGATCAGCGGTTCCAAATATTTTTCTGGCAAAGGATTCGGAAAGTACCATTGAGCCTGGTGCATTCAATGCAGTGCTTTTCTTCCCAATTAACAAATCTGCATTAAACAATTCAAAGAATGTGCTGTCACATTCGAATGCCTGGTTTACTGAATAATATTTTTCGCTGTGGAACATCATACCCCCCCTGATAGGGGCAAGCCATACATAATTTTCAATTTCAGGAAAGTACTCTGCCAATTGGGGAACCTGCTCCGAATTGGGAATGCGGGCAAAATGATTATTTTCCAGGAAGCCGGGATTAGTAATAGTCAGCCGGTAAATTCTGTCAGCATGAGAATGATAGCTGTCGTAAGACAATTCTTCTTTAAGAAATAGTGTAATAAACAATATCCCACTCAAACCTAAAGCCAGCCCCAGCACTTTAATTAAGTTTAGCAGGAGCTTTTTTCGAATGTTTCTCAATACGAATTTTAACAGCATGACTTTAAATTGTATTTTACTATTCGTACCTAAGTTCCTCAACCGGGTTTTATTCCCGAAATGACTGGTATAGGATCAGCTTAAAACGACAGCCTCAGGTTTTTCCACCATTCCGTCAACCAGCTGTATTATGCGATTACCATAGCCTGCATTTTCTTTTGAATGGGTAACCTGAATGATTGTCATTCCATCTTCATTTAGCTTTCTCAACAGTTTCATTATCATCTCACCCTGTTCGGAGTGAAGGTTTCCGGTAGGTTCATCGGCAAGCAGCAGTTTAGGCTTACCGGCAATGGCACGTGCTATAGCCACAAGTTGTTGCTGACCTCCGGAAAGCTGGCTGGGAAACAAATCCTTTTTGGCAACGATGTTGAACCTGTCGAGCAAATCGGCCACAATTGCTTTTCGCTCACTTGACTTCACACCGCGGTAAATTAATGGAGTTTCAATATTTTCATATACATTAAGTTCATCTATCAAATGAAACGCCTGGAAGATAAAACCGATGTGGCTGCGGTGGTACTGCACTTTTTGTTTTTCTTTAATTTTATGGGCAGGTTGATCGAAAAACAGGTATTCCCCTGCACTGGGCACATCCAGCAGCCCGATAATATTCAGCAGTGTTGATTTTCCGGCTCCACTGGGACCCATAATGGTTATAAACTCACCTCGTTTTACTTCAAGGTTAATACCTTTCAATACGAATGTCCGCTGAAACCTGGACTCGTAATACTTGTCGATGTTTTTTAATTGTATCATAATTAATATATTAAATTTATTCGTACCTAAGTGCTTCTATCGGGTTTTTCGTTGCCGCCCTCCAGCTTTGCCAGCTAACTACAAGCAACGATATTGCCATTACAAGAATACCTGCTGTAGCAAATATCCATAAACTTATACTTGTTCTGTAGGCAAAACTTTGTAACCACCTATGCATTGCAAAATAAGCAACCGGACAGGAAACAACAAATGCAATTAGGACCCATTTAATAAAGCCTGAATTTAACAAAGCCAGAATTTCCCTGACTTTTGCACCATTCACTTTTCGAATACCGATCTCTTTTGTACGCCTGATTGCGGAAAACCGTGCCAATCCCAATAAGCCCAAACAAGATAATAATAATGCGATGAAAGCATAAATAACAATAGCTTTTGCCTGTCGCTCCTCCTTTTGGTACATGGTATTAATCCAGTCTTCATAGAATCGTGGTTCAACAGATAATGCAGGTTCAATCTCCTTTATAGTTTCTTTTATAACCTTCAAGGATCCGGGTATATCATTGCCACTGATTCTGATATTCAAATGGCTCACCTCTTCCGGATTGTAATTTAACTGAATAAATCCCAATTCATTGTACATGTTCTTAAAATGAAAATCTTCGACCACTCCCACTATTTCCGAACCCCAGATGGATTTCCCTTCTAATTCATTTAATTGAAGGTATTTATACGTTTTATCATTTATTATACAAACATTTTTATCAGTTAAACGAAAATTTCTGCCTGCTATAAGTGTTAAACCAAATGTGGAAATAAATGATGTGTCGGTATTTAAGTCTGCAAGATTTTCAATTGAATATTCGACACTGTCATTTTTCCATGATCCTGAACCTGAAGAATATATACCAAATGGCCTTCCATGAGTTGCAGATACATCTACAATATCGGGATGTTTTAATAAGTTATCCTTAATTACAGCAGCTCTTCCATGGGCTTTGCCTTCGAGCCCGACTTCCAACAGAAATTCTTTATCGAAACCGATATCTTTTGTTTTTACAAAATGGATTTGTTTGGTTATTGTTATCAGGGAAATAATAAGAGCTAATGTTACAGTGAGCTGTAATGTATTAAGTACTCCCCTTATATGCGGATTTTTCAATAACACCTTTCGCTGCAACAAATCAATTGCATTAAACTTTGATGCAGCCAGGGCAGGTAGTACCCCGGTTAATCCGCCTACCAATACAAAAATTAAAATAATTGCAAATAGTATCTGCGGATTTTGTAACGAACTGGAAACATTAATCTCCCGGTCCAGTAAGTCTTTAAAAAGCGGTGAAATAAGAATTGCAAAAATGATCCCAATAAGAAGTGCAATAAAACAGGAGAGATATGACTCTGTCAGAAACTGAAAAAAGATGGTCCGGCGCCTGGCCCCGGTGGTTTTACGAATGCATATTTCTTTATAACGTTCGCTGTTTAATGCAGTTGTTAGATTGATGTAGTTAAAAATAGCCAATACAAGTATGATCAATGCTATCAATGACAGAAGCTTTATCATATTCAGATTAGCATGCAAAAACACATCGTGGCCTGTTTTCAGATCAAAATAAACCTCCTTGAAAGGTTGTATATGGAGCAAGGTTTCTTCATAACCTTCAAAAGGTTTCAGTATATCTGTAATTTTTGCCTGAGTCTCAAAAGGATTAATATTGGAGTTTAAAACAAAAACTGCGTCAAACATTATATAAGATTCTTCATTATAGCCCCTTTTTGAATGAAATAGCTCCTGTTCCGGATTAAAAAGGAGGTCATACTTTAATGAGCTTGTATTAAGAGGGTCAGCAATAACGGCTACTATCTCTTTCTGTTCGTTTTTTTCGAAGTTCAATAGTTCACCGACTGGATTCTTGTTACCAAATACCAATTTCGCAAAACTTTCCGTAATTACTAAATCCGTTTTTGATTCCAGCAGGTTTTCTGTTTTACCTAAAATGACTTCTACAGAAAAAACATCAAAAAATTCTTTGTTTGTGCAGACAGCTGTTGCTCTATTCTTCTCTCCACTATATTCATAAAGCACCTGATTTCTGTTTATAAGGCACAATTTTTCAATTTCAGGAGCTCTGTCTAATACCATCTGGTATGTACGCTGAGGAATTTGGGGAACCTGGGCATTTCTATCCAATTGTACTATGCGGTACATACTATGGATATTTGGAAAATGTTTGTCTACACTTCTTTCCTCAATAATGTAGGAAACAATGATAATCAGAACCGCCAGGCTCATAGCAAACCCACCGATAGTAATAGCATAAATTAATTTCTGTTTCCTGAAATTACGGTAATAAGATTTGAATGCGTTGTTCATAGTTAAGAAGCATAATTATAATTTATATTATTCATTCCTCAGTGCTTCCACCGGATTCCTTGTTGCTGCCTTCCAGCTTTGCCAGCTAACAGTAAGTATTGCAATGCCTAGTGCCAGAAAGCCAGCCAATGCGAATATCCACCAGCTTAAACTGGTTTTGTATGCAAAGTTTTCGAGCCATTTATTCATTGTAAAATATGCAACAGGTGAAGCGATTACGAAGGCAATTACCACCAATTTTATAAAGTCTTTATTGAGCAGTGTCAGTATTTCTGATACTCGGGCGCCATTTACTTTACGGATGCCAATTTCTTTGGTTCGTTTTGTTATTGAAAATACCGACATTCCCAGTATACCCAACATGGCTATAAGAATGGCCAGTGTGGCAAATAAAAATGTAAGGTTGCGGAGGTAATTTTCTGCTTTGTATTTCTCCTGTAGCATATCATCAAAAAATTGATACGAGAAAGTACGGTCATCCCTGTGCTTCCGATAGGTATCGCCTATAAATTTTAAAGTTTCCGCTCTGTTTTCGGGGGCAACCCGGATATTCACCGACATGATATTTTGAGGATCATTGGTAAGAATCATTGGTTCAATCGGATGTTGCAACGGACGAAAATGAAAATCTTTAACTACACCTACAATTACATAATTCCCCAGTCTTTTTCCAACAGGATCATCAAAACTGAGCTGTTTTTCAGCCGTTTCATTAATTACAACCGGCAATGAGATCTGATTATTTTTCTCCTTTTCATTTGGTCTGTTTTTTTTCCACTCCTCCCAGTAATCTTCATAACTCATTTGAAGAAACCGACCCTTAACCAGTTCCAGGTTATAGGTTTCTGCAAAATTCTCATCGGCCCAGAACAACGAAGCCTGTAAACTGTCGTTTGTTCCTCCGCGGGTGTAGGGGATACTCATTTTCCATGCAAAATCAACCGGAGCATAAACACTTGCGGATACGCTTATAACTCCGGGGTGTTTCAGCAGTTCTTCCTTAAAAGTTTTATTCCCATACCATAAACCAGTGGGCACAACCACTATATTTTTATCATCAAATCCCAGGTCCTTGCTTTGGATGTAATTCATTTGACGTATAAAAACAGCAGTAGCTACAATAAAAAAGATGGCAATAGCAAATTGAAACAACGGAAGCAGCTTTAGAATTCGTGCACCGGAACCAGTTGGTGTCTTGTCTTTAAAAATTCCGGCTGGTGTTAATGACGAGAGGTACCAGGCCGGGTAGATTCCTGCTGTTATGCCAACAAATGAAGTAAGTACAACTAAATTGAACAGCAGCTTGAAGGTTAGTGTCAGCTGAAGCTGCTGCCCCGAGAGATTGTTAAAAAGAGGAATAGTAATCCAAACCAGAATGATCGCCAACACCAGCGAAACAAAAGTTTGTAGAAAGGATTCACTTAAATACTGGCTGGCAATCTGGAAGCGGCTTGCCCCATTAACTTTTTTCATGCCGATTTCAGTAAGTCGTTCCGATGCACGTGCAACCGATAGCACCGAAAAGTTTAACGACGCCATTAAAACAACCAAAATTGCAAGCCCTGAAAATATCCATATGTAAATATAACTGCCAATATTTTTATCGTAATGGTGGGTTTCATAATCAGAGTACAAGTGAATATCAGCAATAGGCTGAAACATTAGTTTATCAGTAATCTTAGAATAACGGCTGATATGGTTCGTGATTTGCGAAAGAAATTCATTTTCAATTACGGCATCTTTTCTCAACTTAAAATAAACGTGAACATGGGCTTTATCGGACCAGCTATTCGACAATGCGACAATGCGGCTGTTCTTTTCTGAATAGGCATAATCAAAATAAATATGACTTTGATCTGGAATTTCAACTACAGCCGATACTGTGAATTCTTCCCTGAAATATTTGTTGATGATTACTGTTCTCCCTAGTGCCGGCTGATTACCAAAAAGTTTTCGGGCCAAGGAGGCATTCAGAATAATCCCCGAAGGATTTGATAGTGCGAGTTCAGGTGTGCCTTCCCTGAATTTAAAACCTTCGAAGACGTTAAAAAAGCTTTCGTTTAGCCAACACCCACGCCCGTCAATTTTTTCATCCTCATCAGATATTTGGAGAGGGGAATCTTCGGAACTGAAACTGATATAGGTTGCATACTCAATTTGCGGGTAATCTTTTTCCAAAGTACTTGCCATCGGGCGGTAATTGCCTGCCGATTTTACAACTTTGTCGCCCTGCTTCGAAAGGGTAAGCACACGATATATCCGCTGATAACCGGGATGAAACTTTTCATAGCTCAGTTCGTTGTAAATCCAAAGGTAAATCAACATGCTGGCTGCAATACCAACTGTAAACCCAAAAATGGTTATAAAGGAGAAGACAGGCTTTGATGACAGTTTTCTGAATAATATCCTAAATGTTGTGTTCATTATCAGTTATTTATATATTGCAATTACATAGTCATTTTCACCCAGGGTAAAATTCCCAAAGGTTTTATTAGGCAGCCTGTCATTAGGTTGTTTCCGGCTGAACCAGGTAAAAGGAACACCGAAAGCAGTTGTCATAGCAGGCCATATGAAAGGTGAATCATCAATGTCGTTTTCAATGTTAATATTTGGTGCCTCCGGCCATGTCATTTTGCCTTTTGGTATTACAGGTGCTTCATCAATGTAAACTGGGATAATGATGTTTTTGCTTTTGTCGTATACTACCCTGCTGTACTTCAATGTGCCATTTTTGGCTGTGTTTGGACACTCATAATCTTTAGTGTAGGTTAAAAACAGGTATTTGTTTGTTTCCAGAAATTTATCCGGCAGCAATTTTTCAGACAGGTCGTAGCCGGGATCAACTCCTTCAAGAGAAGAATCAATACTAAACTCACCAAAGTCGAGCACGTATTTGGGAACCATACGGTTGGGAGGCACAACCTGGTATATGGTGTCGTTGTATGCCTGCCTGACATGAAGTATTCCGTCGATCATATAATCGAAGGCACTTTCTGCACCCCGCATAAGCGATTTTGAATAATTTTCTATCGGGTCGAAATCTCTGAAGGTACAAACGGTATCGCCGGAAGAGGATGTTATGGTAAGAAAGTCTTTAGCTGCACCACCTCTTCGGTTATCGGCAATTCCCACCAATCCGTTTCCAAGTGGATTCATTTCATGGATACGTAAAAAATTTTCTATATGCTGAAGTTGCATAAAAGGTTTTCCCAACCCACGTATGTGGCCGGTATTTTCATTTAGTCCGGACAGATTTAAAACCTGTAAGTCTCCGGTTTCTTCGTATTCCATGTATACCGCCATTTTTGCCGGACGGTCTTCATATTTATAATACAATTTTCCCTGGAATAATTTAGGGGATAGCGCACCTACAAACATTGCAGCCTGTTCCCTGGTTGTCATTACTCCACCTTCATATTTGGTGTAGTAGCTCTCATTTTTACAGATATATTTCAAAAATTGACCGTTTAAATCGTATTGAGCAATTCCATTTAAGGAATAGCCATAAATAAAATTATCGCTCATTAGAAAATCGGCACCTACTTCATAAAAAGTGGAATCAGGGAGGGGTTGCAGTTTTATATAATCGATGCCTGTAAAAAGTTCAGAAGCCTTTACTTTTTGCACATTATTCCGTGCAGCGATTAAATCTAAAATGATTGGCGGCCTATCCTTATTTCCCGAACGATCTTCTTTCACCCTCAAGATATTTGAGCTGCCTGTTTGTTGTATTTGACCAAACTCAAACTTTAAATTGTTCTGACGTTCTTCTTCCAGCAAGATGATTTCTGATGCAATAGATTCCTCATCCAATTTAAGCTTATTGGGCTGTTTACAGGAGGTAAATAAAATTAAACTAATAATAAAAAACATTCTTGCTTTCATTGCAATTTATTTGTAAACGATTAATACTAACTGATCCTCTCTAATTTTATCAGCCAATTTCCTTAGTTCATTTTTTTTATTCTCCGGCGCTTTAGAATTAATATATTCATCCGAAACGATATGCTTTTTTAACTTATCACCAGTTACCACTTCATATATTTCTCCTTTGGGGCTTACATTTTGAGGCCAAAACAGACAGCCTCCATCAATGTCATTTACAATTCCCATAGGAGCTTCGAAATTTTGAATACCATCAATGGTATTGTAATAGCCTGTTGGATTAAGTGGGAGCAGGTTTAGTTTTTTATTCTGCTTTTCATATATCGCATAAAAAATATTAACACGCTTGTTTTTACGGTTATCCGGACTGTCGTATCCTTGTATAAGCCTTATGTAAATATGTTTTTGTGTTTCAAAAAATTCATGAATGGAGAGTTTCGATGAAATGTCCTGCCCTGGTGTAAAACCTTCCTGCGTTTCAATTTTATATTCACCCATCTTTAAGATATAAACGGGAATCAATCTGTTTGGAGGAATAATCCGGTAAACTGTATCATTAAATGCATTTCGAATAGTGGCCAAATTTCCGTACTGATAAATAAACTGAGGGAAATTACCACGCATAAGCGTGTGGCTGTAATTATTTAATGTTTCATGGTCGGGGAATGAACTCAGTGTGTCCCCGTTTAACCTGAAAGCTGTCATCAACAATCCGCCTACGGCTGATTTGATTTTACTGTTAATGCCTGCATACGAATCTTTACTAAGCGGAATGTATTCCACATACCTTTCTTCTCGTTCGACTCCTAATGTAGTTTGTATTTTACCTTTTCCTGTTATCCCGGAATTTTCCTGGTCAGCAGGCAATGGAATGTCATTATGAGAAGAATCCATGTCATAACTCATAAGCAATAATTTTTGGGCACGGTTGTCGGCATAACGATAAAACAATTTGTTATCAATTGTCCAGACATTCCCCAAGACGCCTTTTACATAAGACGGCGTACTCTTAACCGAATTGTTATTATCCGCACTCTTTTTAAGAAAATCGATTCTGTCACCCGTTCCTTCACAAATAATATCTTTAAAAGAGCCGTTTCGATTATATAGGTATAGGCTAAACAGGTTTTGGATTAAAATATGATTACCAGCTATGGTTACAGAATATTCGGAAGGCTTATGATGAGCATTATCAGGAAGTTCTTCCAATGGGATATATGTTATTTGTTCCACCAATTCCGAGAGTTTAAAATCTCTTACAGTTTTTTGAAAATTGGAAATGTCTATAATATCTGGAAAATTGTTCTTCTCTATTCTTCGATCTTCCTGAAACCGAATTCCGGGAGGCAGTGAATCCAGGAATGAAGGTTTGGTAACTTGATTTTCCTTCCTTTCCTGTTCAGCTGATTTTAGCTGTTGTGCAAGTACCTGCTCATTGGTTTTCATTTTGTTCCTGCCACACGACATTAAAATAGTCATTATCAGTAGCAGTATCAAAATAAGATAATTGTATTTTTTTATTGTCATAGATTACATTTTCATGATAATATTGCAACTGCTTTTGTCATTCAATAGTTAATCATAGTTTAAGTTTTTATTCATCCAGCGACGACTCCACCGGGTTTCTGGTAACGGTCTTTCAACTCTGCCAGCTTAAAATCAGAAATACATTCCTCAAAGTCATTAAGTTGACACCTGTTACCTAATTTAATATTTTTGTCTTTCCAACTTATATTTTTCATTTAATAAAATCTCTTGTCTTTAAATTTAGAACCTTATACTTTTATTCATATCGTAATGCTTCAATGGGGTTAATTTGAGAAGCTCTGTAAGAATGATAAAAAACATTAAGTAAAACTACAAATGCGGCAAGCAAAAAAGTCAGGGCAAATACCCACCATCCAATATCGACTTTATAAGAAAAGTTTGTCAGCCAGCGATTCATTACCAAAATTGTAGGTGGAACCGAAAGGACAGTGGCAATTGCTACCATAACCATATTTTCTCTTAACAAAGAAAGCACAATTGATTTTTCAGAACTTCCGAAAACTTTTTTTATCCCGATTTCTTTGGTTTGTGATTTCACCATATAAAGCGTTAACCCAAATAATCCGAACGAAGCTATCAGCATGGAGAAAAGTGCAAAAAATGAAATAATTACACTTAAGTTTCTCTCCCCTGTATAAATTTCTTTTTTAAATTCTTCAATGGTTTTATAATTAAAAGGTTGGTCGGGGGCCACTTTTTCCCATTCAGTTTTGATTAACGGCAGAAGATTTCCCAGAGTACCAGGTTTGTAGTGAACAGCTACCTGCATAACATATGCGTCTGACGCAACCATAAGTAATGGTGGGATATCGCTGTGGAAGGAATGTAAATTGAAATCTTTCACTACGCCAATAACTGTCCCTTCTTCAACATCTATTTTTTTTTCAATAGGGTCAGTCAATCCAAGAGCTTCCACTGCTTTTTCGTTTAGCAAATAGGAGGTCTCCCCATCGCTGCCAAACTCACGCGAAAAACTTCTTCCTTCAAGTACTTCAATGCCCATGGTTTCAACAAAATCATAGTCAACCGCCAAAAGCTCAATAGATACTTTTTTCGACTTGTCATCAGGAAGTTCAATACTATATGGCCATGAGCTAAGCATCGGTAAAGCGTTTGTAGCACCTCCGGCTGAAATAACATTCGGATACGTTTTAATGCTGGTTAAAAATGCTGCAGAATTATGAGGAATCTTTTCCACATTAATAAACAAAATATCTTTGTTGCGATAACCAGGGTCTTTTTCGAGGGCGTATTTATACTGCGAACGTATAATCAAAGTACCCGATACAAAGGAGCAAAAAATGATTAGTTGAATTACTATAAGGGTTAAACGAACATATGATTTACTTTTGCCGGTTTGCGCCGAATTCTTAAAAATGTTGATAACATTCAATTTTGATAAAAATGATGAAGTATATAATCCCGATGCTAACCCTATGAATAATGTCAGCGCCAGGTAAGCCACTGCATAAATGATGATATTAGATTCAATTATAAGTAGTTTGGTTTGAAATAATTCTTCAGCATATGGTTTAACCAGCCAGCTTAAAAATAAAGCAAATGGCAAAACCATCATAGCCATTATAATTGACTCGTTCAACAATTGTTTTTGAATTGATTGGGAACTGGCGCCATGAGTTTTCCGAATCCCGATTTCTTTAGACCTGCCAGTTGATACTGCCGTTGAAAGAATGATATAGTTAAGAGCTGCAATAATTATAATAAGCAGGGCAATAGATGAAAAGATGCGTATGTTTTTTATGCTTCCCTTTGGTTGTCCGCTGTTAATTTCCTGGGAACCAAGATACACTTCGGTTAAGTTTTGAATAAAATAGGTATTGTCAGCAACTTCTCCATGCACTTTTTTTTCCAACTCCCTGAACTGTTTATCAATCGATGTCCTATCTGCATTTTTATCAAGTAAAAGCCAGGTTTCCCAATAATTCAAACGCCAGTCTGTTTCGGCATTTCTGTCCTTAAATCGAAGGTTGAGTTGTTCCAGTGGCCACTTTGAACTGATAAAACAATCGGCCTGTAAATTAGAGTTTACCGGCATATCATCGAAAATTCCTTTAACCACAAATACTTCTTCCTTATCGTTTACAAAAGCAATTAAATCCTTCCCGATAGGGTCTTCGCCCTGAAAAAACATTTGGGCTTGCGTACTCGAAAGGACAATCGAATTTGGGTCGGCGAGAATATTTTTCGTTTGCCCGACTATAGGAATATCGAATATCTGAAATATTTCGGAGTCAGTTCCCACAGCGTTGTTCAAGGGAATAAGCTCTTCCTTTAGTTTAATACTGAAATTTCTGAGTCTACTTATTGGTGCAACATATCTTACCTGCGGGAATTCCTCTTTTATACTTTTCGCCAGTACGTAAGATGTTTCATCATCTGTAATGTTGTGATCCGCATAATAACTCAAAACGCGGTAAATCTGTTTCCGATTCTTGAATCCGCTGTTGTAGCTTAATTCGTTTATGACAAACAGCAAAATAATAAATGATGCAGCCAGGGCAAGAGAAAGACCAAGAATGTTTATTCCTGTAAAAATTTTGTTTCGTTTTAGAAATCGTAGTGTGGATATCAGATGGTTTTTAAACATAGCTACATATTAATTTCGGGGATTCTTACTCATACCTCAGAGCCTCAACCGGATTTCGGGTTGCGGCCTTCCAGCTTTGCCAGCTCACTGTAATTACTGCAATACCAAGTGCAAGCAAACCCGCCAGTGCAAAAATCCACCAGCTTAAACCAGTTTTGTATGCAAAGTTTTCGAGCCATTTATTCATGGCATAATACGCAATGGGCGTGGCAATTACAAAAGCAATGGCTACCCATTTTACAAAGTCTTTATTAAGCATTGCCAGAATTTCTGAAATCCTCGCCCCATTTACTTTCCGTATGCCTATTTCCTTCGTTCTCAGTTCAGCGATAAATACAGAGGTGCTGAATAAACCTAGACTTCCGATAAAAACAGAAAGAAATGTTAACAGGAGGAACACTTTGCTGAACCTGCGATCCGCCTTGTAAAGATTGTCCAATGTATTATCGAGAAAGTAATATTCAAAAGGCCAGCTATTGGCATGTTTATTCCACACAGCTTCTACTTTTTGAAGCGTTTCCTGCAATTGATTTCCATTGCTTACCTGAAGATTCAGATAGATAACCTGAAGATTTTCGGGTTCAGCACAAACAAAACCAATAGGCCTGATTGTATGATGCAATGATTCGAAGTTAAAATCTTTTACGGTTCCAATAATCTCACCGGTTGCATTATCATAAGAGCTAATACGTGCCTTTGTAATATCTTCAATTCCGAAAGTCTGAATAGCCTTTTCATTAAAAATATGCTCACTTTCCCGAATGGAAGAAGATCGAAATCCTTCTCCGTTGAGGATATCTATTCCAAAAAAGTCAAAGAAATTTTCATCCACCAACATTGCTTCATAAACAACCCGCTTTTCATCTCCATTGTCATTTAATGTCATCCCCCATCCCATTTCAGATTCTCCAAGCGGATGCGAAGCCATTGTGATATTGTTTACATCTGAAATACCAGCCAGTTCCTGTTTAATCGTTTTTGCCAGCTTACTCATCTGGTCGGATAAAGGAATGTAAACAATGTTGTCCTTTTGAAATCCAGGGGATTGGTTTTGCATAAAAGAGTTTTGTTTATTGATGACCAATGAAGCAATAATTAAAGCAATTGAAAGGGTAAACTGAATCACCAGCAGCGCATTTCGAATATTTTCCTTTTTCCCGGAACTGTTGCTTTTTAATACTTCAAACAAATTCTTTCTGTAGAAATACGATGAAATAAACAAAGTAGAAAAGAATAGGGTTATAATACTAAAACATACGATGGTAAGCAATGTCTCCGGTTGAATGAAGGTTGAAACATGGAAGGAACTATCAAATAATCCGTTTAAGTAAGATAAAGAAAATACAAGGATCAGAACAGCAAATAAGAGTGTTACAAATAGTAAGGGAAGTATCTCAGCAACTATCCGGACAGAGGAATTCCAATTACTTGCACCCAATACCTTATGAATTCCAATGTCTCTTGACTGTTTAATTTTCTGTGCAGTATTCAGGTTTATAAAATTAATAAGGGCAAGTAAAAAAACAATCATCATTATTGTTCCGAGAATTTTTACTTTTCTTACACTGCTGTGTAATAATACACCATCATGACTTTCAGAGAAATTTAAAGTACTGTAAGGTTTTAGGAAGATTTCACCTTTGTCTTGTGTAGCATATTCCGGTGCAGCTGATTGAAATGCAGCATTTAATTGTTTTTCGATATTCGTTTTTGATTCACTTGAAACAAGAGACACAAAAACCTCGTAACGAGACTGACCCCAATGATCTGACCTATACCATGAAACATTATCCTCCAGTGCTGCAACCGGAATTATTACATCAAAAGTCATCATGGCTTCAGGCGGCAAATCTTTAATTACCGCAGCTACTTTAAAATCCATTTCTCCAAAGCTGCTGGTCCTGAATGTCAAAGTTCTGCCTATAACATCAATCCCTCCAAATATCTTTAGTGCTCCGGTTTCAGTAAAAATAATACTTTCGCCGGTTTCCAAAGTACCGGTAATATTCCCAACCAGTGTTTGGTAGTTGAATACATCAAAAAAGTATTTATCGGCATACAGTATTTTACCGGCGTTGTACTGGTTGTCGTCTACTTCAAAGTAACTTCTGTCTGCCCAATCGGCATGTACTTTTGTTATTCCTTTAATTTCAGGAAAATCCCCGGTAAACTCTTCTATACTGCGTGATGACCAGTAGGCACCTTCCTCTGCACTAAGCCGGTAAAGGCTTTCGTAGTTTTCTGCTGATTTGCCTCTTTTAAGCTCCGTTAGTATAAATGTGCTTAAAAAAAGAACAACTGCAAAAGCTACACTAAACCCTAAAATGTTAAGAAGTAATTGGCGGTTACCACTTATTAGCTGTCGTATGAAAAGTTTCAATGAATATGTAAACATGGCTGAATCATTATCTTTTTTTATTCATAACGTATCATAACTCCCAAAGAATTTCTTGCTCAGTTTTTATATTATTCATACCTCAGTGCCTCAACCGGATTCCTGGAAGCTGCCTTCCAGCTTTGCCAGCTCACCGTCAGCAATGCAATTCCCAGTGCCAGCAAACCGGCCAGTGCAAATATCCACCAGCTTAGGGTGGTTTTATAGGCAAAGTTTTCGAGCCATTTATTCATTGCGTACCAGGAAACGGGAATGGCTAAAAGAAATGCCATAACAACTCCTGCCAAAAAACGGAAACTTAACATTGACATCACCTCGAAAGCTGCTGCACCATTTACCTTACGTATGCCTATTTCTTTTGTTTTTCGCACAATTGTGAAATAACTTATTGCATACAATCCTACGCACGCAATGCTAATTGAAATGATCGAAAGAATAAGAAGCAGTTTTCTTGCCTGCTGATCTTTGATATAATGGCGGGCAAAAACATCGTCGTGGAAAGTATACTGAAAAGGAATTTCAATATTATGTTTCTCCCACAAACTTTCTGCAAACTTAATTACTTCCCCCGTAAGGTTCGCTCCGATTTTTACATAGACATTTCCAAAATTATCAATACGAGTCATAACAAGTGGCTGAATGCTGTGATGTAACGACCGGAAATTAAAATCCTTCACAACCCCAATAACTTTGAAATTCCCATCCACAATAACTTCTTTACCCACTATTGACGCTTCGCCCGTGTATTTTTTGAGTGCTGCTTCATTCAGAACAGCAGCTTTATAATCCGATTGTTGTTCCTTATCAAAAAACCGCCCTTCTTTCATCTCCAGGTCAAAAGTTGCAAGAAATGCATCATCGACCGGAAACACACTGGTATGGAAAAAATTACCATCCTCCATAGTTTCGAAATAGGCCGCATTCATACCCGGATCTACTCCAAAGTAAATATCGCTGGTTGTAACCGATTTAACAGCACTGCTGGTTTTGAGTTCTTGTATGAAACTTTTGCGGGTATTGGGGTGCATTGCCCACATGTTTAGCATCATAATGTTTTCGGAGTCGTAATCCCGGTCTTTATCAACGATGAAGCTTATCTGTTTCTGTACGAATAACGAACCAAGAATTATTAAACAGGAAAGCACAAACTGCAGAAATACAAAGCCGTTAATACCGGAGAAACGCTTTCTGACAGGTTTTTCATTTTTTATTAAAGCCAAAATATTTTTTTTTGAAAAAACAGCAATAGGAAGAAAATTAACCAATAAATTAAAACCTAATAGACCTATAAAAACAACAGCAAAAATTTTCATCAACTGCTTCCCTGATAAAAAAATATTAATGCCCAGATACCGCTCCAGCGGGTCCTGAAACAGAAGGTATAAAACCAAGGCCAGAATGAATCCAACCACCAGGAAAACTGCCGTTTCGTATAGAAACTGTGTTAAAATATGATAATTATATGCACCGGTTGTTTTTCGGATTCCCACCTCTTTTAAACGGTTTGAAATATTGGCAAGTGTAAGATTAATGAAATTAATGGATGAAATCAGAAGAATTAGTATTGCAAGTACAACTGCTCCATATACATACATTTTGCTGGAAGTAACTGCCGGATCGAATTTATGTTTGCTGAAATGAATATCGGCTAATCGCTCGCAAGTAAACAGCACATACAATTCGTCAGTATATTTAAGATCGTCAAGCGATTGTGCAGCAGCGCCATCAATCCTAACGTCGTAATAAGTATAAACTGTTTTTGAAAGTTTATAGTTTAAATCTTCGGTTGGAATATCGGGCCGGTTTGTTTTAAAATAGGTATAGTAATTCTGTGACCCCCATCCGATTTCACCGGGATTGGATTTTTGCAGCGACTGTATCAGCTTTGCCTGTAAATGAAAATTAGATGGCAAATCTTCAAATATGCCAGTAATTACTGCATCTTCTCCACTAATATTGACCTTTTCCCCCAATGCTTTATCTGATGCACCAAAAATTTTAACGGCTATGCTTTCAGCTATAACAACAGAGTTATTTGCAGCCAGGGGTTGGTCCAGATTCGTAGTTAACGGAATGCTGAAAAAGGAAAAGAAATTAAAATCAGCATAAAATAACTGGTCCCCATCGAAATGCAGATTATTGTAGGTTATAGTGGCAGTTCCCCGGTTGAATATTCTTAAAGCTTCAGTTATTTCAGGAATATCGGCAACAATTGCAGGAGCCATCTCAGGGCTTGTAACAGCGAAATCAGCATCCTGGTTTTCGAGCTTTCCCTGCATGAGGCAACGGTAAATGCTATCGTACCCGGGAACATTTTTGTCGAAACTGGTTTCATAAAATACATACCCCACAGCAAATAATATTACCCCAAAAGAGATGCTGAGCCCAAATAATTTGGCAAACGAAAGTACTTCGTTCCTCCGGGCATTTCTGATTGTAATTTTGAGTTTATAGAGTACCATATTAAAAAAAGTTTATTCGCACCTCCGTGCCTTCATCCCGGATTGCTTTGCTCCCGGGATCTGCGTATTATTCGTATCGTAATGCTTCAACAGGATTTTTCGTCGCTGCCTGCCAACTTTGCCAGCTTACCGTAAGAAGAGCGACCCACAGCGCCACCAAACCGGCCAGGACAAATACCCACCAGCTTAATTCTGTTTTGAAAGCAAAGTTTGCAAGCCACTTATTCATGGCGAACCATGCAATTGGTGTAGCTATTAAAACAGCCGCAACAACCCCTTTCATAAAATCTTTATTGAGCAGCAGCAAAATTTCCGATATTTTGGCACCGTTTACTTTGCGGATACCGATTTCTTTAATCCGTTCAACCATGCTCATTGTTACTACCCCCAGCAGCGACAAAACTGAAATAGCAATTGCCATTAAACTAAACAGGATGAAACAGCGGTTAAATTGTACGTGCGTCTGATATTGCTTATTAAAATAATCCTCGAGAAAAAAGTATTCAAAATAGTTGTCTTTGAAAAAGTCATTGTATTGGTCTTTCACTTGTGAAACCAGCTCAACCGGACTCTTACCCTTAAATTTTATAAAAATGAAATAACCAAACTGGTCGGGATTAAAAATAGTTGGAGGTACTTCCTGATCGAGTGAATTTTGAAAGTATCCATCCACCACGCCAATTACTTCACCCATTTCATTTTGATCGTCATTATCGACTAAAATCTTCCCTAACAATTCATCATAATTTGATGCGTCTAAAGCTAGAGCTGCCTGTTTATTTAAGATTATTTGCTTAGTACCACCTTCCCAATTGGTTTCGTCAGGAAAAAATAATCTGCCGGCCAACAGCTTTACACCAAAAAAATTAAAAAAGCCTGGAGAAACGCTGGATTGAAAAAACTGGTCGCTTAGTTGGTCAGAACCTTTAATTGCAATACCACCTTTAACCCATCCGTTTTTTTCGCCCGGAGTAACAGTTGAATAACTGGTTTCCAAAACTCCGGGAATGTTTTTTAAGCTCTGTTCGAATTCTCTTTGATTCGAATTATAATTTTTGTCAACCGGACGTTTCAGGGTTAAAACCTGGTCAATATTCATTGTTAGTGCAGATTCCTGCATGAAATGAATTTGTTTAATTGCCATAAACGTGCAGACAATTAAAAAGACAGCTATACTAAACTGCACAATCAACACAAAATTCCTAGGCCGCTTGCCCCGGGTTACAGAACCCTTTCTTTGAATCAATTGCAAGGGTATAGTTTTTAAAAACTGCAGGCTCATAAAGGTTCCGATACAAATACTAATACCTGCAATTACAAGAAATGAAAACAAAATTACCTGAGGGTCCAAAATTGTATCGGATGAATAACCCAGATTCAGGTAACTCTTTAACTCCGGGAACAACAGTGTTAAAAGCAGAAAAGCTAATCCAAGGCTTATAAGACCAATAATGAGCGTTTCCAATATAAAATCCAGTGCAAACGATCGCCATGATGCTCCGTTAATTTTTCGAATGCCTAAACTTTTTATCTTCTTTTTTATAAGTGATTTGAAAATATTGGAATAGTTTAGCCATGCACTCATCAGAATAAACAGGGCAACTATAAGCAGTGCCAGTTGGTATTTGTAGTTTCCATTGGCTTCATGTTCGAACCGGTAGTGCGAGCGAAGGTGAATATCAGTAAGCTTTTGCAGTTGAAAATCAATTTTAAAATCCAGCTTGTATCCTTCAGATTCAAAAAAATCCATTGCCACACCTGTTATTTTTTCTGAAACTTCCTCTGCGTCGCTTCCTTCACGCAGTAAAAAATAAGTATTGGTATTGTTGCAGGTATAACAGTACGAAGGACCAATCTGGCTTTCCAGCGAAATAACCATGTCAAATTTCAGATGTGAATTAGACGGAACATCTTTTACAACTCCTTGTATATAAATGGGGGTGCTGCCAGGATTCACACAATGAATAGTTTTTCCAACAGGATTTTCGTTTCCAAAATACTTCCTGGCCAGTGATTCAGTAATTACAGCCACATTGGGGGCTCTCAAAAATTCGGGTTTAAATCCGGAGACAACCGGATATGAGAACAGATCGAAAAAGGAACTGTCGGCATAAAAAACCCTTTCTTCTTTAAAAATTTCATCTTCAACTTTTATAAACTGAGTTGACTTTTTACAGCGAAGAAAACTCTCAATTTCAGGAATATTATCGTTTGCCAGCTGCCCCGCCATATAATTATTTCCGACACTCTGGTCTAATCCGGTAGTGTAGTGCCTATTTAATACCAACCGGTAAATACTTTCTTTATTCTTTAAAAATGAATCATAGCTGTTTTCAAATCTTATGTATTGTGATATAAATAAGATAGCAGCAATTCCAATGGCCAAACCAAAAATGTTAATCCCATTTATTACTTTGTTATTGAAAAGTTCTCTGAATATTATTTTGATACTTTTTAAAAACATTGGCATTTCATCTTTTTAGAAGAATTTTAAGTCATCAAAACTGTAACTTCACTACCTGTCAGTTTTGCCAGTCCGCCGTTAACAGGGCAATCCCAGGTGCCGGCATACAGACGATCCCCTTTTACTTTTATTCCATATGTTTCAAACTTCTGCCTGCAGCGCAATATTCATGGCATCGCTTCTAACCAACCCGTCCTCAATCCGTATGATACGATTGCCGTATTGAGCAAATTTCTCATTATGCGTTACCTGAATGATTGTCATTCCCTCATCGTTCAGTTTTTTCAGTAGTTTCATAATCATTTCGCCCTGCTCGGAATGCAAATTTCCGGTCGGTTCATCGGCTAGCAATAGTTTTGGACTACCGATTATGGCGCGGGCAATGGCCACCAGTTGCTGCTGTCCTCCTGAAAGCTGACTGGGAAACAGATCTTTTTTGGCCACAATATTGAACCGGTCGAGAAAATCGGCCACCAGCGCTTTTCGTTCTTTGCCTTTTACGCCACGATATATCAGGGGTGTTTCAATGTTCTCATAAACATTTAGCTCATCTATAAGGTGAAAAGCCTGAAAAATAAAACCTATATGGGTGCGGTGGTACTGCACTTTTTGCTTTTCCCTGATCTGGTGGGCAGGTTCGTCCCAGAAATAGTATTCGCCGGCGCTGGGTTCATCCAGCAGTCCGATGATGTTCAGCAGCGTAGATTTTCCGGCGCCACTTGGTCCCATAATAGTTAAAAAATCACCTTGATTTACTTCAAGATTTATTCCCTTCAGAATAAATGTCCGCTGAAAACGCGAATCGTAGTACTTGTCGATTTTTGATAATTTAATCATTTGTATAAATTTTAGTTACTATTTCAATTTCTACCATTTCCAATTGCTGACAGGTCCTTCATTTGCCTGACGCTGAAAGGTTTCCTATTCTCTGACCTCTTTGCTCCAGACCTTCTGTCCTCTGTTCCAGAGATTCACTCATACCGGAGTGCTTCCACAGGGTTCCTCGTTGCAGCCCTCCAGCTCTGCCAGCTCACCGTCAGTAGTGCTATAGCCAGCGCCAGCAATCCAGCCAGTGCAAATATCCACCAGTTAAGGGTGGTTTTATAGGCAAAGTTTTGGAGCCATTTATTCATAGCGTAATAAGCAATGGGCGTGGCAATTACAAATGCAATAACTACCCATTTTATAAAATCTTTGTTGAGCATTAACAACACTTCAGAAACTTTGGCGCCGTTTACTTTGCGGATACCGATTTCTTTGGTGCGTTTTTGCATTGATAAAATGGTTAGTGCAAGTAATCCCATGCAGGCAATTAAAATGGCAATTCCTGCAAATGCATTTATGCTGGCCGTTAATTTTTTTTCGGATTCATACAATTTATCGAGTTGTTGGTCAACAAAACTGAACTCGAAAGGATATTTGGGGACGAATTCATTCCAAACATTTTCGATACTTTCCAGAACTCCAGGGCTCTGAGGATTAATCCTGACTATAATTTCATTATAATAAAACGGGTTCATATTAAAACACATGGGTGAGATTTCGCTGTGCAATGATTTGAAATTAAAATCACTAACTATTCCGACAACAGGACCTTTTCTGCCATAAGCTTCAAAACTTTTCCCAATCGGGTCATTTAGTTCCATTTTCTCAATAGCTTTTTCATTTAAAATGAAAGAACAATTTCCTTCATTTAGCATATCTCCCGGAAAACTTCTGTTGAAACTTCTTCCTTCTGCCATTTGAATACCGAGTGTTTCAAAGTAATCAAAGAATACTGCATTCCATTGCATTGTCACTGATTTGTCAACGGGTTTGCCCTCCCAGTTAAAATCATCGGCTGATGTCTGAATATTTGCAGGTGAAGAAAAGGCAAGTGTTACATTTTTTACGCCAGCATGCTTTTTTAACTCTTCGCAAAATACATCCATGTTTTCGTTATAGATTCCATCACCGATATGCATATTCAGCGGAACAGTTATTAGTTCTTCTTTTACAAAACCCGGATTGTACTGCTCAAGAAAATGTATCTGTTTATAAAACAAAGTTGTAACTGCCAAAAGTGCCACCCCAATTGTAAATTGCCCAATAACCAGAACATTTACAAAGCGCGGTTGATTTTGCAACGAAGGGTTGCTTTTAAAAATTCCGGATGGTTTTTGTGCCGAAGTTAGTAATGAAGATAATACTGACGAAAAGAGTGCAAAAATAATTAATAATCCTCCAAGTAAAAGTAGAAGTGTAGTATCAAAATCATTTATTTCAGGAAGAAATGAAAACCGGGTAACAACAATTGATTTGTACAAATAAATGAGAAGTAAAGAAACCATAATACTCAATGTCATATACAAAAGTGCTTCTTTCAGATACTCGCGCATAAGAATTGATTTTGAAGCCCCGCATACTTTTTTTACCTCATTATTTATTGTCCTTTGAGAAGTCATCCCAATATGAAGCAAAAGAAAGTTTGCAGCCGACATAGCAAGTATTACAAGTCCAACTACTGCCAAAAGATAAAGGTTGCTTTTGTTTGCCTGAGGTACCGACTCCCAGCCGGTTTGTCTTTCAGTATGTAAATTTTTAATCGACTGAAGAGCAAGTTTTTCCGGGTTTTCTTTTACATGCTTTAACAGGAAATTTTTTATTTTCACGGATATATTTTCGGATGCGGAATTCCCTGCTGCCAAAATAAAAGTGTGAATATCAGTAGGATATTTCCAGCTTGGTTCAATCCAAACCTGTGTCAGTTTTGAAATCATTTCCAGGGGCAAAATTATATCGCCACGGAAATTTGAATTCTTTGGAAAATCCTTAAAAACCCCTTGAACTGTATAAATCTGGTGGTTTCCAATTTTAATCTGCTTTCCAAGTGGGTCTTCTTCCACGAAATATTTTTTTGCTGCACTTTCTGATATAACAATAGAATTGGTTGCACTCAGACAATTCGTAGCGTCACCTTTTTCAAGGGGAAAAGAGAATAGTGTGAAGAAATTCGGGTCGGCAAAAATAGTCTCAGTTTCGTTAAACCTGTTTTCACCGGCTTCCAGTGCCAGGTAGCCCCAATAAAAACTTAAACGTGTGGCATCCTCAATCTCAGGAAAGTCAGCTTTTAATGCCTGTGCCAGTGGCCCGTAAGTGGTTGCGCCTGATAGTTCATTCCGGCTATTTTGTACTAAAACCCTATATACACTCTCCGAATCTTTATACTGAGAATCGTAATTAAATTCCTGATAAACATAGGTAAGTACAATAATTGCCGCGGTAATTCCAATGGCCATCGATGAAATGTTTATCAGGTTTAGCCTGCTGTTTTTTATGAAACCTCGCAAAATGAATTTAACTGATCTCATACTTGTTTTTTTTGAATTAATTATTTATACCGCATTGCCTCAATTGGATTCCTCGTTGTTGCCCACCAAAGCCCCTCTAAATCTTCTCAAGGGGGAGATTTTAGGCCTGTCGTATTTTATTGTTTTCTTCATTTATTGTCTCTTCTGTTTTTTGTCTCCCCCACGTGGGAGCTTGAGGGGGCTTCATTCATATCTTAATGCCTCCCCCGGATTCCTCGTCGCCGCCCGCCAGCTCTGCCAGCTTACCGTCAGCAATGCGATTCCCAGTGCCAGCAAACCGGCTAGTGCAAAAATCCACCAACTTAAACTGGTTTTGTAAGCAAAGTTTTCGAGCCATTTATTCATAGTGTAATAAGCAATGGGCGTGGCAATTACAAAAGCAATAACTACCCATTTCACGAAGTCTATGTTGAGCAGGGTAAGTATTTCAGAAACACGGGCACCGTTTACTTTGCGGATGCCGATTTCCTTGGTACGTTGTTGAGAAATAAACAATGCAAGTGCACTGATACCAAGGATGCTGATTAAAATCCCGATGATTGAAAAAGCAAAAAGTATCCGGCTTAAAATGGTTTCAGCCTTGTACTGCGAAGAAATGGTTTCGTCAATAAAGAAAAAATCAAATTCCTGCCCCGGATAGTAAGTGTTCCAGGTTTCTCTGATTTTGTCAATTCCTGTGCGAAGACTTCCAGAATTTATACGAACATGAATAAACCGCGCCAGGTTGTTTGATTCACCCAACCAAAATGCAAAATCGCCTACAAATTCGTGTGCCGAACTGTAATTAAAATCTTTGGCCACCCCAACAAAATTAATCCGGGTTTGATCGGATTCCAGAGGCTGTGACTCATTAAAAGTTTTTAATGCTTCCATACTTCCGTGTCTTTCCATCAGTCGTTTGTACAAATGATTATTTATTACCATCCCACGCACCGTATCTGCCGATGGGCTAATCCAGTTTTCCAAAAGCTGGATATTCATTGTTTCCAAGTAGTTGTAATTGGCGAAAACCATTTCAGCTGTTCCATCGATACCCAAACCTTCGAGGGGTAAACTTTGTGCAGGGTACCCAAAATGCTGCATGGTAAAACCAACCGATGCTATCTGACTTTGTTTTTCCAACTCACGTGCAAAAACTGCCGGGTCATTCGAAAAATCTTTCAGATTGATTACCACCACATTTTCCTTATCGAAACCCAGTGGTTGGTTTAAAACAAAGTTGATTTGTTTGTTCACCAAAAAAGTGGAAGATATGATAATAATTACGATAGTAATTTGTAAAACCAGCAATGATTTCAGAATATGACTTCCCGAATAATTAATTTTTCCAGAAAGAATTTCAATGGCAGAAGTTTTTCGCAAAAGAAACAACCCGACAAAAATGGCCGTTAATCCGAGGCAGAAACCCAACACCAAAAGTACACTCAGTGCTACAACCGGCTCGGAATAATAAATATTAAAGTCGATTTCAAAAAACTTGTTTACAAAAGGTTTTATGAATTCGATGGTGCTAAATGCAAGAATAATCGAAACCAAACAAAACAGAAACACTTCAGCTAAAATCTGGCTGGTTAATTGACCTTGAGTGGCGCCAATTGATTTTTTCAACCCCAGTTCTTTCGACTGTTTTATTAGTTTGGCAATGGTGAGATTGACAAAATTGAGCAGCGAAACCAGTAAAATTACAAACGAAATAAATAAAAATAACCCGATGTTTATTTTGCTGGAACTTTCTTTTAATTCAAACCGAAAATTTGATTTTAAATGAATGTCGTCCATCGGCACCAACTGAAACTGATAATCTTTAGGCCCTCGTGTTTGTTTTAAACTGCTGGCATCGTAATAACTCAATAATTTATTTTCAACCTCACGGGGCAAAGCTCCCTTTCTTAATTTGATATAGTTGTAAAGCCATTGTGTTTTCTGACTGGGCTGCGCTTCATATCTTTCCTGCAAGCCACCTTTTTGCGAAAGCAGCAATTCGTATTTAAAATGAGTTTTGGGGTGAGTGTTTTTTACAATTCCCCTGATCTCATAATTACCAATATTACGGGCATATTGTAACGCTTCAATAGAAATTATCTGCCCTACCGGGTTTTCATTTTTAAAATGCTTGCCGGCAAAATCTTCGCTTATAAAAACAGTATTTGGTCTGGTGATTTCCGATAAATCTCCCACTTTTGATTGTACCGAAAACATTTCAATAAAATTTTCGTCAACCGACATGATATCGTTTTGCTGAAACGTTTGCTCACCCATTTTTATGGTTCCCACTTCGCAGTGCGAAAACTGAATAGCATCTTCAATTTCGGGAATCCTGGCGGTGGCGGTGTGAATGATTCCAAGACTTCGCGCCCAGAGAGTTTCTTCCCGACCTCCTGGAATAGAAGTAACACGGTATATTCTTTCATGATCATTAAAATGTTTATCAAAACTTTTTTCGTTTGAAACATACAAAAACAGGATCAGAAATGAGGCAATTCCGATAACCAAACCGACTAAACTAATGGTCGAAAAAGCTTTGTCTTTAAACAGGCGGCGCAGTATTATTTTTAGACTGTAGAGTACCATATCTTCTAGGATTTTAATTTGACTGATTTTATTTTCCGCCAGCTCTTTTTGCTAATTATTATTTATTTGATGCATAAATGAATTTTAATCCATGATATAAACTTTGAAAAGGGACATGTCCTTCCTCTTCATAGATTTTTAATTCACTAACAATGTTTTTCTTCGTTTCAATTTTTTTGGAAAAACTTAGTAGTTGTTTTTTAATAACACCTTCCTGGTCAAGAAAATCCTTTAGCCCATGTGTTAAAAAAATATTCTTTGTTTCATGTTGTTTCCTTTTTAGAAAATTGTTTGTCAAGTCCATAAAGTACTCTTCGCAATCGGGAAACCCGCCACTACATGCAATAAATGAATCGAATGAATCAGGACTTGTAAGGAAATAATACAATGTGAATATTGCACTTAACGACTGTCCGCAGATTAATTTTTCATTTGTTGTCCGGTAAGTGCTATTAATATAGGGGACTAATTCATTTTCAATAAATTCTTTGAAATTTTCAGCCCCCGGTTCTGCTTTAAAAAATCCTGTGTTTGTTGGCATCATATCCCGGTTTCTGTTTGTATTTTCAATCATAACAACAATCATTTCGGGTATTAATTCTTCTGAATAAATCAGGCGATTAATTACACTAACTGTTTCGATAAATAAATCTAAATCTCCGTCAAGGCGGTAAATAACGGGGTAAGTTTTATCAGTGGTATTATAATCTTTAGGTAGATTAATTATTAACTTTCTGTTTTCATTCAATACCTTAGATTCAATGGATTTTTTAAACCCTACATTTATGTCTTGACCAAACAATATTGTAGTCGATAATAATAATATGATTGATAGTCCTAAAGTTGATATAATTAATGTTTTCATTTATTTTGAATTTGTAATGGATATATATCTAATTAATTATTTGATTTTATGATGTCCCTTAATTATTTCATTTTTTCTAATTTATACGACTATTCATACCGTAAAGCCTCAACCGGATTCCTCGTTGCTGCCCGCCAACTCTGCCAGCTCACCGTCAATAGTGCAATTACCAAAGCCAGCAACCCGGCCAGTGCAAAAATCCACCAACTCAGGTTGGTTTTAAAGGCAAAGCCTTGAAGCCATTTATGTGTGGCAAACCATGCAATTGGTGTGGCAACTGCAAAAGCAATAGCAATCCATTTCATGAAATCTTTATTTAACATCACCATCACTTCAGAAATATTAGCTCCATTTATTTTACGGATGCCGATTTCTTTGATTCTAAATTCACCCATAAAAATAGAAAGACCAAAAATCCCCAGTACTGCAATAGCAATGGCGATAAGCGAAAACAGCATAACTGCTTTTGCCATTTGATCATCTTTTTTGTAAAGTAGTTCAAAGTCCTGTTCTAAAAAATTATAGCTGAATGGAAATCCGGGAGCAAGTTCATTCCAAACGGTACTAACTTTCTCCAGCGTCCCGGGAATGTTTAAGCCTGATACTTTCAGATTTACAAACTGCCCCTGCCCTGGAAGATAAATAATGACCAGCGGTTCTATTTTGCTGTGCAACGATTTGTAATTGAAATCTTTTATAATTCCCACCACTTTTGCCTTTCCTCCCGGCACACGAATACTTAACTGATAAGGATCTTCAACTCCAAAATCGCGAACCGCAGCCTCATTAATTAAAGCGGTGGCATTTTCATCTGTTTTCAAATCTTTCGAAAAGAAACGTCCATCAACCAACTGCAGGTTATAAAGATTAATGAATTCTGTATCGACCCAGGTTGTTGCAAAGTTCAGGTTTTTACCATCAATTTCCTGGTTATCCAGTCCTTCAATTTTTCCAAAAATGTTGCTTGAAAATGCGGCTTGTTTAATTTCAGGGATTGCAAGTAAACGTTCGCGTAATATTTCTTTATTGCCCCGAAGAATCTGAAATGGAAGTTTGGCGTAAACAATTTGTTCTTTAGGAATTCCAAGATCTTTATCTTTTATGAATTTTAATTGTTTGAAGATTAAAAATGTTGCTGCAATTAAAGCGATGGTCACCGAAAACTGGAAGATAATTAGTGAATGACGAAGATTTCCGCCTTTACTTTTTACACCCCCCTTCATCTTCATAATATCAATGGCTTTTCGGGAAGAAAGCAAAAAAGCAGGATATATTCCGGAAACTACACCTAACACGATAGTAGCAGGAACCAGCAGTGCGAACATCCAGGGCTGGAATTTTAATCCGTTTGCTACATTCATGAAATTGCCGAACTGCCTGACTAGCAAAAGTGCCAAACACGTTCCAATAGCAACAGCTAAAAAGCTAATTAAAGTTGTTTCTGAAAGGTGCTGAAGAATTAAATATCTTTTGTTTGAGCCAATTAACTTTTGAACGGCAATTTCTTTGGTTCGGCTTGATGCACGCGCTGTTGTAAGGTTTATATAATTGATTACCGAAAGCAACATTACAATGCCACCAATAATGAAAAGCATATTTACCAGCGCCATGTTTCCACGGTTGGTTGTGTCGTTAGAGAGGTCTTTATTAAAATAGATGTCTTTTAAGGTATGCAACTGAATTGGATTTGCTTTGGCGTCATTTAAACTTTCCGAATCCGACAAATTCGTTTGATAGTAGGAAATCAGATTCACTGCCAGTTTTTCCTCCAGCAATTTGGCATCAACATTGGGTTTCAGCAATACATAACTTTCATAAACGGTATAACCCCAGTTGGCAGAATAACGTTGACCTCCCACTCCATTAACCGATGCATCGGAAACAAGACCATTAAACTGAATGGATGAGTTTGAAGGTAAATCTTTAATAACAGCATTTACTGTAAAAGTGAAGTCCTGAAAAATTTTCCAGGTTACTGTTTCTCCAATGGGGTTTTTGTTGTTAAATATTCTCGAAGCTTCACTTTCAGTTAAAACAAGAGAAAAGGGAGCTTCCATAGCCGATTTGAGATCGCCTTGTACGACTTCAAAATCAAATATTTCGAAAAATCCCGGGTCGGCAGAATAGTACTTTTCAATTTCGAAAGATTGGTTATTGTACTGAATTACAGGCGAAAACATAGATAGCTGACGAGTTTCGATGTGCGTGGTTTGCTCAATTTCAGGAAACTGGTCTTTCAGGTATTCATTTAAAGGACCTGGAGTGAGACTCGAATTTCCATAGGTGATTTTATAGATTCGATCGGCTTTCAAATTAAAATTATCGACACTCAATTCATTTACTGCATACACCACTATTAACAACAAAATAGTAACTCCCAATGCTAAACTGGCAATGTTGATACCCGTGTTTGTTTTATTTTTAATGATGTTGCGAAAGCTAAGTTTTAAAAAATGATTAATCATGTCGGTAATTTTATTTTTGCTTTACTCGTATCTCAATGCCTCCACCGGATTTCTCGTTGCTGCACGCCAGCTTTGCCAACTTACCGTCAGCAGGGCAATGCCCAGGGCCAGTAAACCGGCAAGGGCAAAAACCCACCAGCTTAAGCTTGTTTTGTAGGCAAAACTTTCGAGCCATTTGCTAATGGCATAATATGCAACAGGTGCAGCAATTATAAATGCAATTGCTACCCATTTTACAAAGTCTTTATTAAGCAGGGTTAATATTTCAGAAACTTTGGCTCCGTTTACTTTACGAATGCCTATTTCCTTTACCCGTGCTGAAGAAATGAGCAATGAAATAGAAAACAGGTTAATCACGCTGATTAAAATGGCCACGCCAATGAACATCCTGAATATTTTTATCAGTTGGTTTTCTCTTTCAAACTGACTGTTATAATAATCCTCAAGAATGATGTATTCAAAAGGATGATTTGGGAATGTAGTCGTAAAAACTTTCCTGATAAATGGCAGAATCGTTGCATATTGTGAAGTTGTAGCTTTTATGGAGTAGTTCCCCCAAAGCATCTCCTTTGTCCAGTCGATTAAAATTATAGGTTCATGTTTTTGTTTTGCATCGCTGAAATCCACATTTTCAACAACCCCCAGTATTGGCGCTTCAAAGTTTTGCATCCCGCTTTCATCTTCCATATTCAACACCCTTCCAACTGCATCTTCCGGATTTTGAAATCCCAGCACCTGAAGGCAGGCCCGGTTAATTATACATCCACTATTTTCTTCGCCGGAGCTATAATCAAAAAAATTATTGCCAGCCAGTAATTTAATTTTGTAATTGCTTATAAAGTTCTTATCAGCAACAATAACTGCAGCTTTCCCTCCGATTTTTGATTGAATTTCCCTAAAATTAAAATTGTAGGAAGGCAAATCACCGGGTATTGTATTTGAACTGGAAATTCCGGCTATGGAAGTATGACCTAATAAGTTGTTTTCGAATGCCTGCAGGTTGTTTACCCGTTGTGAAGCTTTTCTGATGTTTTGAGGAACTTTAATTACAAGGGTATTCTTCACATCAAAACCTTTGTCTTTTCGAATCAGGAAGCGGACCTGCTTATTCATTCCAAAAATCCCTGAAATAATAGCTATTATAATAACAAATTGAGCAACAACAATTACCTGCCGGATGGAGATGCTGCCTGAAACAGGGTTGTACTTCAGCTTTAACAATTCAAAGCTGTTGAAACGGTTGATCAGAAGAGCAGGCAAAATTCCATTTAGGATTATGCTTAGTAATACAATGCCCAGCAGAATGACCATAAAAGCCGGATTGGTAAATACCGGTTCCAGCTCAATTCCAAACTGGTTGTAAATGAAAGGGAATAGCAAACGTGCAACAAATAATGAAATCAGGAGTGCCAGAATATGCATCACTAATGATTCGGCCAGAGATGATAAGATGATGTCGGAACCGGAAGCTCCATTAACTTTTTTAATTCCGGTTTTTTTTGCGGAGTAGACTAATCTGGAAAATGAATATTGGATGTAGTTAAAACCTGATGCAAATAAAATAAGCAGCCCTATGATGAGGATGAGATAAACATATTGGGCTCGCGCATTGGGTTGCAGTTCACCTCTTAAGTTGGAATGAAGATGGATATCATTCAATCTTTGCAAATGATACTGATGGTGAATACTGTTCATATCGAAATAGCTGCTTTTGTTTTCACGAACCACAGCGTTAATTCCTGCTTCAACCTGGTTGATTTCAGCATCAGGCATGAGTTTCAGGTAGGTATAAAAACCTGTTTCGCCCCATTGGGCTTTTACCGGAGGTGGAAGGTTCATATCGTCATGAAATGAAAGCAATACCTCAGCACTGAAATGTGCCTGCCGCGGGATATCCTTAAAAACACCTTCTATGACATATTCGTAAGCCGGATACTTGAATAGAACCTGTCCTACCGGGTTTGTTGCTCCGAAATACTTTTTGGCAGTACGTTCCGAAATAACTGCGGTGTAAGGTTTTGTAAGAATTTCGGCTGCACTTCCTTTTATCAACGGGATAGAAAAAACATCAAGAAATCCGGGAGAGGCATGGTAAATATACTGGTTTGTAAACAGTTCCTCACCAATTTTAAATTGTGGATTATTAGTTTGGGATAGAAAGCCGGCAGCCAAAACTCCAGGGTGATTTTCCTTAAGAAAAAATGACACACCACGTTCACATTCGGGAATATGAAGGGTCAGTTCATTCTCATTAAATATTTCTGTTGTTACCCTGTAGATGTTTTTATGATCGCGAAAAAAGCGGTCGAATCCTTTTTCATAAAAAACATAACCAGAAACCAGCATGAAAGTAATTATTCCGATGCAAACAGAGGAAAGCAGAAAAAATGAATCTTTCCTTTCCCTCACCAGGTTTCGAACTGCAATTTTAAAATAGAAATTCATATTTATTTTTCTTAATTACAAGCTTCTCATATTTGTGTTCTATTCATACCTTAAACTTTCCACTGGGTTTCTGGTAGCCGCCTTCCAGCTTTGCCAACTCACCGTTAGCACTGCAATTGCTATTGTCAGCAATCCGGCAAGGGCAAAAATCCACCAATTCATTGTGGTTTTATAGGCAAAACCAGCAAGCCACCTGTTCATAGCATACCAGGAAACAGGTGTTGCCAAAAGAAAGGCAATTAAAATCCAGATTAAAAAGTTCTTGTTCAACATGGCCAGAATCTCTATCGTTCTGGCACCATTCACCTTGCGGATACCAATTTCCTTTACGCGACTCAGTGAAACCAGATATATCTGCCCCAGGATTCCCATGCATGTCAAAACTATGGCCACGATGGAAAAAAAGGTGATCGATTTTGCCAGCCTGTCCTCTTTTTGGTACATCAGCTGAATCTGGTCATCATAGAAAGTATAATTCATTGTTTCATCTGGAACAACCTTTCCCCAAACCCCTTGAAGTTGTTCTATATATTGACCAATTTGTCCGGGTGCAAGCCGAACCGACAGGACGTTGTACTGTCCGTTTTGAGAATCATAAAGAAGGGCTGTTGGGGAAATCTTTTGATGTAGTGATTGTACATGAAAGTCTTTGATTACCCCTACCACTTCATATCCACCTTCCCGGCCATTATTGAACTTTCTGTTTTCAAGATTATCCCAGCCAAACTGATTATAAGCCTCTTCATTTATCAAACAGGCCTTGCCCAGGTCACTTTTCATTAAGTGCCTGCCTTTTAATAATTCAATACCCATAGTCTGCAGGAAGTCCTCTCCCATGTAAATGCAATTCAGCGTAAAACTGTTTTCCCCTGTATTGCTGCCCATACTGTTATTAATCATACCCGGGGTACCGAAACTTAGCGTGCTGTTCTTAACAAATGGAAATTTTTCCGCTTCCTTTTTAAGAGTTACAAGGTTCGGATTAGTAAAAGGAAGATCAATTTTTACAAGTAATTCTTTATCAAAGCCTAAATCATGATGTTTAATATAGCCCAGCTGCTTGAAGATTATCAGCACAACTGAAATAAGGGCAATTGATACAGTAATCTGAAAAGTTAACATTGCCTGTTTCCCCATATGTCTTCCTCCTTTTTTCCTTAGCCCTGAAAGGAATTCAGTTACATTAAACCGAGAAAGCAAATAAATGGGTGCCAAACTGTTCGCAATAATAACGGCAATTATAATTGCAAGAAATACAGGTATCAACCTTACCACTCCCGGTTGAAGAAAATGAAGCTCTTTGCCAAACAACATTCCTGAATAGGGTAAAAGCAAAAAAACAAAAAGAAGAGATATCATCACTGAAAGTAATACACCAATAGTTACCTCGGTGATAATTGCTGAAAACAAGTGCCTGTTTCCGGCTCCAACGGCTTTATTTATCCCCGTTATCTTAAGTTTGGAATACTGAATTGAAAGAATATAATTAAAGTAGTTAATGCTTGAAAGTACAAGAATCAGTAATGCAATGAGAAGGAATATTGTCAGCATCTTACTGTTTCCTCTATAATGCATATCTTCTGCAGTAAGCGGGGAAAGGTAGATGTCGGCCAGGTTCTGAAGACCAAATGTATCATTGCCGGTAATGGTGGCATTCAGTCTTTGGGTTAAATCCTCAATATTGGCATCATCGCGTATGAGCAGGTAATGGTTGGTAAGGTATTTACACTTTCCATTGTTGCACGACTGGAAAATCCGAAAGTTTTCATAGTCACTGTTTAGCAGTATCTCAGCTTTAAATGATGAATTCTCAGGTAAGTCTTTTATTACGGCAGTCACTGTTGCACTAAACATCTGATGGATGTTTACTTTTTTGCCCAATGCGTTTTCATTACCAAATAGCCTGCAGGCAACCGACTCGGTAATTATCGCCGATTGATTGCCCTCAAAGGGTAACAATCCCAACATTTGTGTCACTTCAGGCTCAAATACAGGGAAAAAGGAATTATCTGTACTAACTAGTTCACTAATACGGGTACTGGCATTTGATTCTTCATCTTTTACAGTGAACTCCATTCTGTTAAAATAACCCATCGGGCAGGCTTGTTTAATTTCGGGATAATCTTCTGCCAGTGTTGAATACAGTGCGTAATCAATATGATATGAATCATTAGTCGCATCGTACAGTCTGTAAACTTGATTGTATTGAGAAAAATCCTTATTTACACTCTTCTCAGAATGATAATAGAGTCCAATAAGAATACAGGCGGCAAAGCCTATTGAAAATCCCCCGATTATTAGAAAAGAATAAACTTTATTTTTCAATAAATTTCGAATTACAAGTTTTGTATTAAAAAGTATCATTGCATTCTGTTTTTAAACAAGTGTATCAAAGTACCTCTGTGTTTTTAATTTACATATAATCATTATCCGATTTACGTTAAATAAAATCAATAAGGTTGTTTATTCATACCTCAACGCCTCAACCGGATTCCTCGTTGCCGCCCTCCAACTCTGCCAGCTCACAGTCAGCAAAGCAATTCCCAACACCAGCAAACCAGCCAGTGCAAATATCCACCAGCTTAATTCAGTTTTGTATGCAAAGTTCTGAAGCCATTTATTCATGACGAAGTATGCAATGGGTGTGGCAATTATAAAGGCCATAATCACCCATCTTACAAAGTCTTTGTTGAGCATCACAATTACTTCGGAAATCTTTGCGCCGTTTACTTTGCGGATACCGATTTCCTTTAAGCGCTGCTGAACTGTAAAGACGATCATTCCTAAAATTCCCAATACAGAGAGAAAAACTGCAATGCCGGAAAGCATCGTAATTATTTGTGCCGAATTTACTTCGGAAGCGTAATTGGAACTGATCCGACCATCCATAAACTGGTAGGTAAGTGGAAGACCAGGTTCCACTTCGTTCCAACTGTTTTTAATTTGTTGCAAAGCGGCCTGGTAATTTCCCTCGCCGAGTCGAATAACAATGTTGTGTTTTCCCCAATCGCGAATAAAATACATTACCGGTTTCGATGCTTCCTTTAACGTAAAATACTGCATATCTTCCACTACACCAATAATCTCCATTTCATTGTCGGGAGTATAAGCATTGTTTTGCACCACTACTCTTTGTCCGACAGGATTTGCCAAATTGAGTGCTTTAACTGCTGATTCGTTAATTACAATTCCCATCTGCTCATCAAACAGGATATTTTTATCGAAATTTTTGCCCTGAATAAATTTTGCCCCGATGGCCGATAGAAAATCATGATCGACAGTTATTTGTCCGAGATCTGCTTTTAACTTGTCTTCTTCACCAGGGAGCCACACAGGCGTAAAATTATTAATAAATCCTGCCGGTGCATTTTGCGCCACTCCTACATTCTTAACCAATGGAATAGACTCCAGTTTTTGTTTGAACAAATCGTAGCGTTTATTCATAGTCTCATCGTAGGGATTGATTACCATCATGGTATTCTGCTGGTCAAAGCCGGTTTTTGCTTTCATCACCAAATGAAGCTGTTTATTAATTATCAACGCTGAAGCAATAAGCGCTGTGGCAATCATTAACTGAAAAGTGACCAGCCCTCCCCTAACCCGGAAGTGCTGTTTCCGACTCTTTAAATCTAAAACAGGAGATTGGTTTTTTAAAAATCCGATTGTTTTGAAAGACTGTATAAATAAAACCGGATAAACTACCGAACTTGAAACAATCACAACAAGCAACACTGCTATAAACGGAACGACAGACAGATTCAGGGCCAGTTCTTTCCCACTCAAACTACTGATAAACGGAAGGAGTAAATAAGCCGACCCGGCAGCAACTATTACAGAGAAAGAAACCAGGAAAAAAGTTTCGCTAAGTTGCTCGCGAATTAATAAAAAACCAGAGGCTCCATTTATTTTCCGGATACTGTTTTCCCGCACTTTCTGCTGGTAATTTGCAGTGAGTACATTTATATAATTGGCTACAGCAATACCCAAAATCAGCAGTGCAACTACAATAAAACCGTAAACTACTTTACTGTCGCCTTTGATGGCATTGTCCCATCGTGTTTTTACCGCCTCCAGGTGGATGTCAGCCAGCGGTTCAAGCACCATTTTAAAATTTCGTTCTTCTGGTGAAATGCCGTTTCCCTCAGTAAAAGTGTCAGTTATCAGACTCTCAATTTTACTTCTGTCGGTATTATCTGGTAAAAGAAAATAGTAGTTAAACGCCGATATATACCATTGGCTTAGAATATTGTCATTCATTTTTCGGTAACTTGAAACCGGAGCCAGAAAGTTAAAATCAAAATGTGTTTGGGCTGGTAAATCCTCCACGACGGCAGATACTGTAAAGTCGTGGTTATCCATCCGGATGGTCTTCCCGAGAGGCACTGCATTGCCAAAATATTTTTCGGCAGCTGATTTACTGAGAATCAGATTAAACGGTTTTTCAAGTGCATTATCGGCACTTCCCATCAGAAAATTAAATTCGAAGATTTGAAGTACTTCCGGATCACCAAACAAAAATTTATTATCCAGATAAGTTTCATTGTCAACCTCGATGTAACGTTCACCCATGTATGTTTGCAAACGTGCGTACGCTTCGATTCCCGCTAGTTGCTCCAACTCATCAAACAAAACTCCGGGCAGGTTACAACTGATGTTGCTTTTATCATTTGCCTCTAAATTGAGGCGATATATTTGGTTGTATTTTGAAAAATGCTTGTCGAAAGCAAACTCATCGGCCACAAACAGATAAATCAAAAGTGCACATGTAAACGCAATGGAAAAATTGATAATAGCGTATAAATTTGACTTTCTCTTTCGGAAGAGATTCCTTAATATGACTTTAAAACTTCTCATTGTAATTGAAATTTATGATTAAATTAAATCATGCCTCACACTATCCACCGGATTCCTTGTCACTGCCCGCTCCCGGGTAATCGTGACCAACTCACTTTTTATTTATTCATACCTCAACGCCTCCACCAGGTTACTAGTCGTTTTCCAAATTTGCCAACTTACTGTTTTCATATATTAGCTGCTTCAAAATTAAGCTATATAACTTCCATTTATCGTCAGGCTTACATTTACTATTCATACCTCAGCGCCTCCACCGGATTAATTCGCGATGCTCTGAACGAATGCCAAAGTACTGTTAGCAAAACCACAGCCGCAGCCAAAACAAAAGTTATTGCAAACAGCCACCATGAAATATCGGTTTTGAAGGCAAAATTGCTGAGCCAGCGACTCATAACTAATATTGTAACCGGAATTGAAAATAGTGATGCAATTACTACTAAAACAAAATTTGTTCGCAGAAAAGAGAATACAATTCCTTTTTCTGAACTTCCGAAAACCTTTTTCAGCCCAATTTCCTTGGTCTTAGATTTCACACTAAAAAGTGTTACTCCAAATAAGCCGAAAGAAGCAATCAGTAAAGAAAAAAGCGCAGAAATTGAGATTATCACATTCAGGTTTTTCTCTTCGGCATAAATTTCTTTTTTAAACTCTTCAATGGTTTTATAATTGAAAGGCTGGCCAGGGGCGACTTTTTCCCATTCGGTTTTGATTAAAGGTAAAAGATTTCCCAGCGTGCCTGGTTTATGGTGAATTGCCACCTGCATTGCAAAATCATCTGATGCAATCAGCAACAAAGGCGGGATATCTTTGTGAATGGAATGTAAATTAAAATCTTTTACAACCCCGATTACAGTTCCATCCACAACGTCTATTTTTTTCCCAACCGGGTCGGTCAATCCAAGTGCTTTTACCGCCTTTTCGTTTAATATATACGAGGTTTCCGTGTCGCTAAATTCACGCGAGAAATTTCTTCCTTCAAGCACTTGGATTCCCATGGTTTCAATAAAATCAAAATCAACCGCTAAAAGCTCAATGGGTACTTTTTTCGATTTATCATCCGGAAGCTCCATGGGATATGGCCAAAAGTTAATCATTGGCAAAGCTTCAATTGCGCCACCGGCTGAAATAACATCAGGATAAGCTTTAATATTGGTTATAAATGCTAATGAATTTTGGGAATTCAATCCCATGTTGACAAACAAAATATCCTCGTTGTAGTAACCCGGATTTTTGTTGAGAGCGAATTTATATTGGCTACGAACAATTAAAGTACTCGATACAAAAAAGCAAAAAATGACCAGTTGTACTACAATCAGGGCAAACCGAACCCGCGATTTACGTTTTCCTGTTTTTACCGAATTATTTAAAATACTGATTACATTCAACTTCGATAAAAACGATGAGGTGTAAAGTCCTGAAGCCAACCCAATAAATAAGGTTAGTACCAAATTAATAATTATATAAATGGCAATATTCGATTGGATAATCAACAGTTTGGTTTGAAATAACTCTTCAGCATACGGTTTACCCTGCCAGGCGAGAAGCGCGGCAACCGGTAAAACCAACATGGAAAGTACTACTGATTCGGTCAACAACTGTTTTCGAATGGATTGCGTATTGGCACCGTTGGTTTTCCGAATCCCAATTTCTTTGGCCCTGCCTGTTGACGCGGCCGTTGAAAGAATGATGTAGTTAAATGCTGCAACGATAATTATAAGAACGGCAATTGCTGAAAAAATGCGAATATTTTTTAGGTTTCCTTTGGGAAAGCCACTGTTAATCTCCTGTGAACCAAGATACACATCGGGTAAATTCTGAACTGAAAAATCATAATAGTCTTCTTCGCCATACACTTTTTCTTCCAGCACCCTGAATGGTTCTTCGAGGGAAGCAGTAATAGCATTTTTGTCAAGTAACAACCAGGTTTGCCAATATAAGTAACGCCAGCTAGTTTCTGCATTTTTATCCTTGATTCTTAGGTTAAGCTGCTCCAAAGCCCATTTGTCATTGATAAAACAATCGGCCTGCAAAGTGGAATTAACGGGAATATCATCAAAAACTCCTTTTACCACAAAAACCTCTTCCTTGTCGTTTACCTGAGCAACCAAATCCTTTCCAATGGGGTCTTCGTCCGGGAAAAATTTTTGGCTTTGTTCCTTTGAAAGAACAATTGAATTGGGTTCATCCAAAATATTTTCCTGTTGGCCGGTAACTGGCATATCAAAAATTTTAAAAATTTCAGAATTGGTAGCAACTGCATTTCTTACCGGAACAAACTCTTCATTTAGTTTAATACTAAAATTATTCAAATTCTTTGTTGGAGAAACATATTTAACCTGCGGAAATTCGTCTTTTATACTTTTTGTAAGAACATAGGGTGATCCGTCGTCAGTTATTTTTACATCGACATTATAATTTAAAACCCGATAAATTTGCTTCCTGTTTTTGAAGCCGGTATTGTAACTCAGTTCGTTGATTACAAATAATAAAATGATAAACGATGCAGCCAGGGCGAGCGCAAGCCCAAGAATGTTGATTCCAGTAAAAAGCTTGTTCCTTTTTAAAAACCGGATTGCGGAAGTCAGATAATTATTGAACATTTTGATTTTATTTTAAGTTTTAATCATCACTTTCAATCTCGTTATTAGTGAGGGCTTCACTTGGAATGAAACCTTCACTATTCATTAATGAAGTATTTTCTATCGAATTGTATATCTTTGTTTGTATTAATGAAAACATTCAGGAAGATTGTGGAACTTTTGAAAAGTATAAAACGAACTCCATATCAAGGAATTGGAAAACCAGAGGCGCTCAAGTTTAATAAATCGGGATATTGGTCGCGCCGCATAACCGACGAACACCGACTTGTTTATAAAGTTGACGAGCATAATAATAATTTTATTGCAAGTTGTAAAGGTCATTATAATTAAACTTTCAATTTTATTCATACCTCAGTGCCACCACCGGATTCCTCGTTGCCGCCCTCCAACTCTGCCAGCTCACAGTCAGCAACGCAATTCCCAACGCCAACAAACCCGCCAGGGCAAATATCCACCAGCTTAAACTGGTTTTGTAAGCAAAGTTCTCGAGCCATTTATTCATGGCATACCAGGCAATGGGAACGGCAATGACAATTGCAGCAAGGCCGGAAAGTATTACAGGAAGGAGAAACCTCCCTGTAATTGAAGTCACTGTTTCTCCCATGCATTTTCTGATTCCTATTTCCTTTGTTTTCTGTTCTGTAACAAAAAGAATCACCCCCCAAAGCCCAAGGCAAAGTACAACAAGTGCAAACAACGAAAATATACCTGTCAGTTTTTGAAGGTTTATTTCTGATACTACAAGCCTGTTGTAATCATCATCCAAAAACGAGGTATACAATGGGTAAGTAGGTTCCAACTCTCTGCAAATAGTTTGAATTCCGGAAAGAGTTTTTTCAATATTATCCATATTCATCTTAACCATTAAGTAATTCCACGACCTGGAATCATCATTCATTGGATATACCACCAGGGGCTTTATGGCCTTGGAGAGATCATTAAAATGAAAATCATTGATTACACCTGCAATCTGGTAGTCAGTACCATAACCATTGATGGTCTTTCCTGAAAAACTGTCCCACCCTATAATATCTGCAAATGCTTTGTTTATCAAAATTCCCGGACGCTGATTATTGTACATCTCCCCTTCATGCAATTTAAACCCAAACGTATGAAGAAGGTCTTCATCACCATTCCAGTTTGTAATCAGTGGCTTGAAGTTTGGATCTTTGCCTTCCCAGTTCCATCCCTCGCCGTTATTGCCTATACCCGTTGGTAATTGTGAAATAATGGAGGCTGAATAAATTTCAGGCAGCCTGAGAATTTCTGTCTTCAGTGTATTTGCTTTTGGTTTCAGCTGTCCGTCGAGTCTTATATAAAAGAGTTCATCTTTTTGCAGGCCCAGATCCATCTTTTGCAGAAACCTTGTTTGTTTTGTAATGACCAACGTTGAGGTCAATAAAATGATGGCCAGCAAAAATTGACTTACTACCATAGCATTACGGAACAGGCTTTTGTTTCTTACCCGGCGGTGTGTTGGACTAAATGCCTGTCCAGGTGAAAATGATGACAGGTAAAGTGCAGGATAGCTTCCTGATAGCAATACCGTAACAAAATAAACAGCAAACAGGGCAGTCAAGGGAATGAAATTCAGCAACACCGAAATGCTGATGTTTTTACCTACCAGTTGATTAAATACAGGCAACCCGATAATTACCAGCAACAGCGATACCATAAAAGCCAATAAACATATGATGGCAATATCACTGTAAATAAGTCGTATCAGGCCCCATCTGCTGGCTCCGATTGCTTTTCGCAGACCTGTTTCCTTTACCTGTTTGGCAGTCTGGGCGGTTTTAAGTATGATGAAATTAAGCGTTGCAGCCATCAACACCAGAATACCAACAAGTATGAATATTTTTACGTTCCGTATATTGCCACTTTCATACAAATAGCCGTTTTCAAACCGATAGGCTCTCAGGAAATTCGTAGATTCGGGAAGTTCCTTTTGAATCCGGTTTGTTATCCCTGATGCTATTTTATCGAAACTTTCGGGAGAATTTAAGAGTCCATAGGTTGTAAAGGCATTGTTATACCATGTATTCAAAAAATTTGGATTGTCGATTCCCCAGTAATGCGCCAGCAGTTCTATTGGAAGTATCAGGTCAAAGGTGAGTGATGAATTTTGAGGAATATCTTTAATTATTCCTGCCACCACTACATCAAGTTGATTATTCAGTCTAATGATTTCACCAACAGCATTGTAATTTCCAAAAAGCCGTTTTGCAGCAGTTTCCGTCAATACCACCCTGTTTGAAACTCCTTCATCTCCGATACCCCCCTGTACAAATGAAAAAGAAAAAATATCAAAAAATGAATAATCACTGAATGCAGTTTTCTGAACCACCTTTTGATCTTTATATGTAGCCAGCGATTCAATATAGGCAGGAAAATACCGGCACGAATTAACCACCTCAGGATATTCTGCTTTTAAGGAAGGGGCGACCATTGGCGGACAACCTCTGAACGTCATGGTGCCTGATCCTTCTTCAAGGTAAGCATGGACTACAAAAATTTTCTTACCCTCTTTATGTAGCCGGTCGTAACTCACCTCATCTGTTATCCACAGGAAAATATACATCACACATACCAATCCGGCAATCAACCCTATTATACCAAGCACTGTTGATACCTTTTCCCTGCTTAATTTTCTAAATGTGATTAAAATGTTTCTCATGGTTCTTTTGCTAAAACAAATTGATAATGTACACCTTTTCCTGCCCCTTCTTCCTTCTACAGTATAGCCACCATCGGTTCATTCACATTCTCAGTCAGCACTTCACCGTCGAACAGGTTAATAATGCGGTGTGCGAAACCTGCATCGTGCATTGAGTGGGTTACCATGATGATGGTAGTCCCTTCCTGGTTGAGTTGGGTAAGCAGGTTCATCACCTCGGCCCCGTTCTTTGAATCGAGGTTACCTGTTGGCTCATCGGCAAGGATCAACTTTGGATTGGCAACTACAGCACGGGCAATTGCCACTCGCTGCTGCTGTCCACCGGAAAGCTGCTGCGGAAAGTGTTTGGCCCTGTGCCCGATTTTCATCCGCTCCAGTACATCGCCCACCCGTTTTTTACGCTCACCGGCTTTCATCTTCAGATAAATAAGCGGTAGCTCCACATTCTCGTAAACGGTCAGCTCATCAATGAGATTAAAGCTTTGGAACACGAACCCGATGTTTCCTTTACGCATTTGTGTACGGTGGCGTTCTTTATACCCGCCAACTTCTACCCCATCGAAAAAATACTTCCCGCCACTTGGATTGTCGAGCAATCCAACAATGTTCAGCAGCGTGGATTTACCACAGCCCGATGGCCCCATAATGGCCACAAATTCGCCTTTGGTTACATGTATGGACACCTCATTTAAAGCGAATGTTTCCACTTCCTCTGTACGGAAGATTTTGGTCAATTTTTCTGTTCGTATCATAGTCTTGTTATTGCAAAGAGCACAGAGCACAGGGCACAGGGCAAAGAAAGTCCTGAACCAGGCACAGTGCCTTTTAGTTATTTTTTAATAGTGTCTTTCTAAAGTTTGATATTTTTCTACTTAATACATCTAAATCATTAAGTATCTGATCCAGGAGTTTCTGATCAATAAACTTTCTTCTGAATGCTACAAAAGAAATATTGGCAGTTTCAAAAACTGACCTTCTGGCAATATTTAGGAAATGTGCAAAATCTTTGTCTGAAAATGAACCGGAACCTTCAGCAATGTTATTGGAAACGCTTAATGAAGCACCTCTCAATTGCTCAGCTACCCTATAACTTCTGGCATCACTCATCAAATCTGCCAAATCAAACAGCCGGTCATTCATTTCAATCGACTCCTTCCAAATATCCAAATCCATAAATCTAAAATTTGCCATAGTGTATCGCTTTGGGCACAGAGCAAAGGGCACAGTGCCCACTCAGTGCGATTAGTTGTTATTATTTATTTATCTTATTCATTTCCAAACTAAATCTATCAATATACTCCAATCCCAATTTATAGCACTCTTCTCCTGGCTCTGTGAATTCTAAGATATATGCAAATTTATTAACCAAAATTTTGTTGATAAATACTCACGTATGGTGTTTGCCTTTTTATAACTGCAAACACCCTGTTGACCAATTTACATTTTATAGAGTTAATGATCAGCTTATG